>NZ_JBEZZH010000002.1:0-803060 GCF_040639075.1 Kribbella sp. NPDC023972
TTTCCGAGTACGGAGGTCAGGTATGTCCGGGCGGAGCGGGCGGCGGGGTCGACGAAGTACAGCGTGTCGAAGATGTTGCGGTTGGCGTTTGACAGCGTGACTGCGTTCTCGGCGGCGCCGTTGCGGTTGGCGACCTGGTTGGGTCTGCTGGGTGGGGTGATGTCGGGGTTGTTCGTGGTGGGTGCGTTGGTCATCAAGTTGACCGGTCGGGGTGTTCCGGGGTGGACGTCGACGGTGTTGGCGGTGAGTGTGATCGGGGCGATCCAGTTGTTGTGTCTGGGCCTGCTCGGTGAGTACGTCGCCCGGTTGTTCCAGTCGAGTCAGCGCCGGCCACAGTTCCTCGTCGGGTACGACAGCCTCGAAGACTTGGGGCACCACACATACTCCGAGGACAACGACTAAGCTCCGTGCCCTATGAGTTGGTACGACGCACTCGAGGCCGGTGAGCTGACCGTGCGGCCGTCGGTGGATGCGGCGAAGCGGTTCGGGGTCTCGATCGACCGGATGTCCGTGTCCGCCTCGGCAGGTACGCCGCTCGCCGAGGTGCTGTCCGCTGTCGAGAAGTCGACCGCTGACGTGATCGTGCTCCGTTACCCGGCTCGCGAGACCACGTGGTTTGCCGCGCTGGCGAGTGGACCGCGGCGCGCGCTGCTGGCCGACACCGTTGTGTACTGGTCTCTCCCGGTCGGCAAGGGGCGGCGGCCCGCGCCGCTGGCCGGGTTCACCGCGCAAGTGGAGCCGGCGGCCGACGACGAACTGGTGGACGACCTGGTCGCGGACGTCTTCGGCGACTCGGGGAACCACTACTGCGCCAACCCGGTGTTCGACCGGGGTCTCGCGCTGGCCGGCCGGCAGGAGTGGGCCCGGCGGCGGATCGCCGACGCGGGGGCGGTGGTCCTGCGCGGCCCCGACCGGCGGGTGCTCGCGCTGGGGTCGATCGATGAGCAGCGTTCGTGGACAGAGATCCAGCTGGCGGGCGTCGTACCGGCCGAACAAGGCCGCGGCCGCTACGGTCACCTGCTCGCCGCGATCGAGGACGCGTGCACGACCAGGCGGCTGGTCGTGTCGACTCAGTCACACCACACCGGCATCCAGCGCGTCTGGTCCCGCTACGGATTCGAACCGGTGCATAACCTTCTGACCGTTCACCTCGTTGCCGCTGCGTAGAGAGTGCCTTGGGGGGGCACCACGTGGTCCAGCAGTGAGGGAGTTTTGCCGGAGTGACGCCGCGGCTGAGCGTGGTGGTGCCCTTCTACAACGTCGGTGAGTACATCGGAGCCTGCCTGGAATCGATCCAGCGGCAGACGTGGAGCGATTTCGAGGCGATCCTGGTCGACGACGGCTCGCCGGACGACAGCGCGGTGATCGCGAAGGCGGTCTGCGCCCAGGACCCCCGGTTCCGGATCGTCCAGCAGGACAACGCCGGGCCGGGGCCGGCCCGGGACACCGGGATCCGGGAGGCGTCGGGCGAGTACCTGGCATTCGTCGACGGCGACGACCTGGTCTCCCGGCACGGGTTCGCGGCGCTGATCCGGACGCTGGACCGGACCGGCTCGGACTTCGCCGGCGGCAACGCGCGGCGGTTCAACAACAGCTTCGGGGTCCGTCCGTCCTGGCTGCACCGGCAGCCCTTCGCCCGTACCCGGCACGCCACCCACGTGTCCGAGTTCCCCGACCTCGTGCTGGACCGGATGCTCTGGAACAAGGTCTACCGTCGGTCCTTCTGGACCGAGTACGGCTACAGCTTCCCGGCCATCCGCTACGAGGATTACCCAGTCGCGCTGAAGGCGCACCTGGACGCGGTGACCGTGGACACGATCCCGCAGGCGGTCTACTACTGGCGCGAGCGGGAGTCCGGTGAGTCGATCACCCAGCAGAGGTACCAGCTCGGCAACATCCGTGACCGGGTCGTCTCGGCCGGTCTGGTGATGGACCTGGTCGAGGACAGCCTGCCGGTGGTCCGCCGGCGCGTGCACGCACACCTGGCCCAGATCGACCTGCTCACGCTGATGTCCGCGTTCGGTTCGGTGCCGGTCGAGGAGGAGCAGCACCTCATCGAGCTGTCCCGCGAACTTCTCGATCGGCTCGACGGCTCGGTGCTGGCGGCCACCCACCGCTACGACCGGATCCAGCACGCGGCGCTCCGGGTCGGCGACGTCGACCTGCTCCGGAGGCTCGCGGTCTTCCGCAACGACGGTGGACTACGCGGCGGTGCCCGGGCGGTGCCTCGCTCGCGGCGGCGGTGGCATCTCGACTACAACTACCCGGGCCTGCGCGAGGCCGCCGTACCGCAGGAGCTTCACCGCGTCTCGGAGCAGGACCTCACGCTGGCGACGAGTGTGCGCGAGGTGGCTTGGATCGACGGCGCCTTGTCGGTCAAGGGCACGGCTGAGATCCGCCACCTGGAGACAGAGCGCTCATCGGACCTGGAGATCTCCCTTGTCGTCGGGGACACCGCGCATCCGCTCCAGGTACGCCGGTATCCCACGCTGGACCTGCACGGTGACATCACGCCGGTCGGGTTCGAGGTACTGCTGGACCGCGAGCTCCTCGCGCAGTGCACGGCTGATCCGGCGCATTTCGACGTGCGAATGAAGTCTGGGCGACGGCAGCGGCGGGGGATGCTCCGCGGGCAGGGGCCGGGAAGTCCCGGCTGGCCGCCCGGCGCCTGGATCGACGAGGCGAACTGGATTCAGCCCGGGTCGGGGAAGCATGGATGGTTCGCGCTCCGGAGGCTGACGGATCCTTGCCGGCTGACGTCGGTCGAGCGGACACCGGATGCGCTGGTGGTGCGCGGCCGGTCGTCGTTCGACGGTCCGTCGTTGCTCGTCACCCGGCCGGTGAAGGGTGGCGAGGAGAAGGTCCCGCTGGAAGTCGAGGGCCGTGACTTCACCGCCCGGCTGCCGATCCGGGACATCCTGGCGCAGACGAATCCGGACGACCCCTTCGGTCAGCGTACGACGCGATCGTTCCGGCTCCGCGGTCCCGAAGGACAGCACCGGGTGTTGCTGTGGACGGCAGGGGAGTCCGCGGTCTCACACGTCGGCGGCGGCCGAGTGGTCACGCTGACCCGGTCGACCGGTGGGTACGTGAACCTGCACGAGTCGCCGATCCGGACGACGGCGACGGCTGCGGTTGCCGATGGCAACATGTTGGTCGTGCGCGGGTCCGAGGGCGGTGACGTCGACTTCGGCTGGCGGCGCTACCTGGCCGATTCCGATGATCACCTGGACGTGGCCTGTCGGCGTACCGTGACTGAGGACGGCTGGTCGGCAGCTGTCGACGTGGACGCGTTGATCCCGGCTGCGGCGGTGCGCGTCTCGGCCGACCCGCTGGCATCGCTGGCGGACTGGATCCTGTTCGCGACGAAGTCGGACGGTTCGTCCCATGCCGTGCAGTGCGAGCCGTTCCTGTGCAGCCGGTTGCCGTTGACGATCTCGCGCGACAGACACGCCCTCGCCGTACGGCCGCATGCCGGCACCCTGCACGTGGAGGTCCGCTGATGCATCATCACAACCACTACTACGGTCAGGCGCACATCCTGTCGCGCTATGCCGGGCTGGACTTCAATCACCCGCCACGGTTGCGTGGCTATCTGCAGCACGGCTGGAACATCGGCTGCGGGTGGAACCCGGTGCACGAGTTCTACGACGGCGCCTGGCGGTTCACCTGGAGTGATGCACCTCGGCGGCGCGGGCATGCGCTCGGGCGGCGGAACTACCACAGCATCGGCGCCCCCTTCCTGTACCTGCTGGAGTTGGAGAAGGACGCCGAGCCGGTCGAGCGCGAGGGCACGCTGTGGTTCCTCTTCCACGGCTGGGAGGGCGGCAAGATCCACGGCGACCACCAGCGACTGATCGACGAGATCCGCGAGACCGAACCCGGCCCGGTCACCTTCAGCCTCTACTACACCGAGTACGAGCGTCCCGAAGTACGCCGGTACTACGAGGACGCGGGCTTCCGCGTGGTGTCGTTCGGGCGGCGCGGCTTCTCCTACGAGGGAACCGATCGGCGCTTCCTGTTCAAACAGCTGGACGAGCTGCGGCGGCACCGGCGGGTCGCGGCCAACCGGTTGTCGACGGCAATCTTCTACGGCGTCGCGGCCGGCTGCGAACCGGCGGTGTACGGCGACCCGATGGAGATGGAAGGCGAGAATCCCTTGTTCGGTGGGCAGAGCCGGATCGAACGGCTGTGGCCGGAGATGCTCGGCAAGTCGATCGACCCGGAGGCCGCGCGGGCGACGACCGACCTGGAGCTCGGCAAACCCTGGATGATGCCGCCCGCGGAGCTGCGGATGCTGTTCGATTGGAGAGAGCGTGTCTGAGGTGCAGGTGGTTCGTGGCGAGATGCAACCGTGGACCGATCACACGGCGCATCAGCCAGCCCTGGCGGAGCTGCTGACCGATGTCGTTCCCGCCAACCGTCGCACGCTGATCGTCGGGCCGCACGCCCCACTTCTGATCGAGTCGGTCCTGGCCCACTCCGCGGACGTGACGATCCTGGTCCGCTCGATCTCCGACGCGCAGCAGTTGGCCGAGGAGTTCGGGCCCTGTCTGCACGTGGTCGCCGGTGCTCTGGACGGCTTGACCTCGTCGCATCCGTTCGAGGTGATTGTGGCCGCGGACGGCCTCGATCGTGTCCTCGGCTACGACAGCGGTGATCTGAGCTGGACCGAGCGGCTGAACGCCCTGGCTTCGCTCGCCGCTCCTGACGCGGTCGTCGTACTCGGTCTCGAGAACGAGTTCTCGCTGCTGAACCTGCTGGACAGCCGCCCGGCCGACGAGCGCCACGGTGACGACGAGTGGCGTCCGTTGCATGACGACCCGACCCGCCCGGTGTCGGTCGATCAGCTCGCGTCGGCTCTGCCGTGGACCGCGCAGGTGTACGCCGACTTCGGCTCGCGAACCTTCGTGACCGCGGAGGTCGCCGCGGGGGCCCGCCCGGGGGAGCTGCCGACTCGTCTTGCCGTGGATGCGCTGGAGGCGGCCGATGTGCCGCTGCTCTCGCCCATCGCCGAAGGCGTCGACTCAGCCGCACGGGCCGGGCTGCTCGCGTCCATCCCCACCGGCTGGCTGGCCATCTCCGGCGCCCGAGCTCCGCACGACCTGTACGCCGAGACCGGCCCAGCCGTCCTCACCGCCGACCGCTCGCCGGCCGGTTGGCAAACCACGGTGTCGGCCTCGACGTCCGCGAGTGCGGCCGACGCCTCTTCCGCGAGCCCGCTGGTGTTTGACGCGGGCGTCGTACCGCCTCAGGTTCCCGATGGGGTGACCGTTGAGTCCGTCCTCGTTCGTCTGGCTGCGGCCGAGGACGTGCCCGCGTTCCGCAAGCTGGCCGCTCGGCTCGGGGAATGGGCCACGGACTCCCGGGTCGCCCTGCGCTGGGACGACGTCGTGGTCGACGCAGACACGTTCGCCCACGGGGTGTCGCCGTGGGTGACCGAGGAGCCGACGGAGAAGGCGGACCTGCTGGCGGCCGCGTGGTACCGGTTCCACGAGCGGCTGATCGGTCAGCACCGCCGCCACCCCTGGCCACCGTGGATGCTCGGCGACGACCTCGTCTCCACCTGGCTGGGAATGTCCGGCGTCGAGCCGCCCGAGCCCGTCCCGGCGACCTCGCCCGACACCCCACCGGCGTCCGCCGGACAAGTTGCTCGCGGCAAGGAGTTGGCCGCCGCGCTGACCGCCGTACTCCCAACGCGTGACGGCTCGGCGGTCGACGTCCGTACCGCGCTGGCCGACGCCGAGCAAGCGCGGCGCGAGTTGTTCGAGCTGAAGGGGCATGTCTACGGTCTCGAGCGCACGCTGGGGTTCCGCAACAAGGCGATGAAGACGCGGGAGAACCGCATCCGGGAGCTTCGCACGCAGTTGCAGAAGCTGACCGTGGACCACGACCGGATCCGCGGATCACGTACGTACGCCCTGTCCCGGGTGATCTTCCACGCCGCCCAGGTCCGCAGGCCGCACGTGGTGGCCCGCAAGCTGTCCCGTCGCCTGCGGAAGCGATGATGACGCCGCGGCTGAGTGTGGTGGTGCCGTTCTACAACGTCGGCGCCTATCTCGGGGACTGTCTGGACTCGATCGAGCGGCAGACCTGGACCGATTTCGAGGCGATCCTGGTCGACGACGGCTCACTGGACGACAGCGCGGTGATCGCGAAGGAATTCTGCGCACGTGACTCCCGGTTCCGGATGATCCAGCAGGACAACGCCGGACTCGGTCCCGCCCGCAACACCGGCGCCGATCACGCCGTCGGGGAGTACGTCGCCTTCGTCGACAGCGACGACCTGGTCACCCGGCACGGGTTCGGCATGCTGGTCCGGACGCTGGACCGGACCGGTTCGGACTTCGCCGGCGGCAACGCGCGGCGGTTCAGCAACAGCTACGGAGTCCGGCCGTCGTACCTGCATCGGCAGTGTTTCACCCGCGACCGGCTCGCCACTCACGTGTCGGAGACGCCCGAGCTCGTGCTGGACCGGATGGTCTGGAACAAGGTCTACCGGCGATCGTTCTGGGACGAGTTCGGGTACCGCTTCCCGGCCATCCGGTACGAGGACTACCCGGTCACGCTCAAGGCCCACCTCGACGCGGTCACCGTGGACACTCTCGCTGCCCCGGTGTACTTCTGGCGCGAGCGGGAGTCGGGTGACTCGATCACCCAGCAGAGGTTCCAGCTCGGCAATCTCCGCGACCGCGTCCTCTCGGCCGGTCTGGTGATGGACCTGGTCTCGGACGCGTTGCCGGCGGTTCGCCGCCTCGTGCAGGCGCACTTCACCCAGATCGACCTGCCGGCCGTACTGGCGGCCTTCGCCACCGTTCCCGCGGATGAAGTGCAGCAGCTCGCCGAGGTCGCCCACGAGCTGATCGATCGGCTCGACGAGTCGGTGCTCGACGAGTCGGTGCTCGACGAAGCGCCGCGGCTCGACCGGTTGCAGTATGCGGCACTCCGGGCCGGTGACGTCGAGCTGTTGCGACAGCTTGCCCTGTTCCGCAACGACGGCGGGGTTGGTGTGCGTGCAGTGCCCCGGCCGTGGGGACGGTGGCTGCTCGACTACCCGGGCCTCCGCGAGGGCGCCGTACCAGAGGAGCTGTACCAGGCTTCGGACGACGACCTGACCTTGGCGACCAACGTGTGCGAGGTGGCCTGGGTCGACGGCAAGCTGTCGGTCAAGGGCACAGCGGAGATCCGGCACCTGGAGACCAAAGGCTCCTCGAGCCTCCGGATCGCGCTGGTCATCGGCCGGCGTCCCTATCCGTTGCAGGTACGGCGATTCGCGACCACGGACCTGCGCGGCGACGAGTCACTCGTCGGGTTCGAGGTACTGCTGGATCGTGAGCTGCTGGCGAAATGCACGGCCGGTCCGGCCCACTTCGACGTACGGATGACGTCCGGGCGGGTACGGCGGCGGGACGTGCTGCGCGGGCAGCGGGCAGGTAGCCCGGGATGGCCGCCTGGGGCGTGGATCGACGAGACCAGCTGGATTCAGCCCGGGCCCGGCAAGGACGACTGTTTCGCGATCCGGCGGCTGACGGATCCGTGCCGGTTGACCTCGGTGGAGCAGACCCCGGACGCGCTCGTGTTGCACGGCCGGTCGCGGTTCGATCGTCCGTCGCTGTTCGTGACCCGGCCGGTGGCGGGTGGCGAGCAGGAGGTCCCGCTGGAGGTCGACGGCCGTGACTTCACGGCCAGGTTGCCGATCCGGCCGATCCTCGAGGAGACGAACCCGGACGACCCGTTCACCCAGCGGACCACGCGGGCGTTCCGGCTGCGCGGTGCCGAGGGCGAGGAGCAGGTGCTGCTGTGGACGGCCGGCGACCGGCTGGTCTCGCACGCCGAGGGCGGCCGGGTGGTGATGCTCACCCGCTCCACCGGTGGGTACGTGAATCTGCATGAGTCACCGATCCGGACGACCGCCACCGCTGCTGTTGTCGCGGGCAACATGTTGGTGGTGCGTGGACCTGACTGGGGTGAGGTCTGCTTCAGCTGGCGGCGGTACCTGGCCGGCTCGGACGACCCCGTGGACGTGCCGTGTCGCCGTACCGTCTCGGACGACGGCTGGGCGGCCGTGGTGGGCATGGACGCGTTGGAGCCGGCGGACTGGATCCTGTTCGCGACGAAGCCGGACGGTTCGTCACATGCCGTGCAGTGCGAGCCCTTCCTGTCCAGTCGACTGCCGTTGACGATCTCCGCGGGTTTGCACACGCTCGCCGTCCGGCCGCAGGCGGGGACGCTGCACGTCGAGGTGAGGTCAGCGGCGGGCGACGAGGAGCTGGTGGGTGTCCGGCCAGTCGATCGGGTCGCCGCCGGGTGAAGTGAGGGACGCGACGGGTGCGATGCGGTTGTCGACGACCCAGTCGTTGCGCCACGGCTTCGAGGCCGGGTCGATGGTGAACCCGGCCCGCTCGGCGACCGCGGACCAGCCGGCGAAGTTCAGTCCGCAGAATTGTTCGTGCGTCTCACTCAGCCAGTTGTCGACGTAGTCCTTCCGGGTGAGGAAGTCCATCGCGTCGGCCAGCCGGAGTACGAGCCCGTCGTGGCGTACGTCGTACTCGAACGGGACGCCGGCGTTGCGCCGGAAGTCGTGGGCGAACTGGAAGAACCTGGCCCGGGTGGAGAGCTGGCGCACGGAGGACGCCGGGTCGGCGAGCGAGTCGAGCTCGGTGATGCCGTCCGGATTCGTGCCGTCGCTGTCATCGAGTCGCAGGACGACGGGACGGTCCGGCTCGGCGGGTCCGCAGACGTCGGAGTTGACCCAGACGCCGCCGGGTGCGGTGTGCGCGAAGAGCGCGTCGGCGAACCGCTGGACCGTTTCCGGTCGCGACCCGTCGGCGTACGACCAGATCTCGTGGGTCAGCGCGAGTGTCAGCGTGGTGTCGATCGAGCGCGGTGGGAAGACGGCCGAGCCGAGCATGTTGCGCTGGTAGAAGTAGACGTTCGGGTTCTGAAAGCGGCCTTGTTCCTTCTTGTGCACGCATTCGGCGTACAGGTGCCGGGCGACCTCGACCCCGATCAGGTCGGACTCGTGGAAGCGCGGATCCGCGTCGATCAGTTGCAAGGTCGCGCCGGTCGCACAGCCGACGTCGAGAATCCGTCCCGGACGCACGAAGTCCTTGATCTGCTGCCATTTCCGGTCGGCCGCGGTCTCGAAGGCGTCGGCGTACGTCTTGTAGTCCCGCGTCGTGGTCAGCCCGCCGTCGTCGCCGACGACCGGATCGTTCACGCACCGGGTGATGTGCGCGTCCAGGCCGTACCGCTCGAACACGTCCACGGTCGCCGGGTGCGCCAGCTCCTTCCACTGATCATTGCCCTCAGCAATCATCAGCAGCACGTCCCACGGCCGCTGGGTGCCGGCCGGCTCGACGCCGATCACGTCGTACCCGAGCTGCTCGTACAGCTTGCTCACCGCGGGCGTAGAGCAAGCCACCAGCGTGTTGGCCGGGGTCAGCCGGACGAGGTCATCGGTCCCGGCCTCGATCGCCTTGACCGTCACCTCGGCGAACTCGTCCGTCGGCGGCGTGTCCACGACCCCGACGACGATCGACCGGATCCCCTCCACCACACTGAGCCGCTCGATCGCCGCCTCCCGCCGATCAAACCCCACCGGATTCCGCTTCGTCGTCCGATGATTGGCCGAAGTAACCGCCCACACCACGGTCCGGTCGGCGTACTCCCGCAAGAACTCCCCCTGAAACCGGGTCAACACATGATGCCGCCCCGGAAACAACAAGTACTCGGTCATGTCAGAGCAGGTCCCAGGTCAGGGGAGTGCCGGCTTGGGCGTTGACTCGGAACGGGCGGCCTTCGACTTGGGGGTAGAGGTCGGGGGGCAGGCCGCCGGCGGGGCGGATGGAGCGGACGTTTTCGGGGGTGATGAGGTCGCCGGCTCTGACGTCCTGGGTGACGTAGAGGGAGCGGCGGAAGCGCAGGACGTTCTGTTCGGCTTGTTTGGGGCCGATGATCGGTTGGCCGAGGGCGAGTTGGGCGATGCGGGTGTTCTCGACCAGGGACGCCAGTTCGCCTGGCTCCAGGGAGAAGGCGGAGTCGACGCCACCGTCGACACGCTTGAGGGTGACGTGCTTCTCGATGACGGTCGCGCCCAGCGCCACGGCCGCGATGGCGGCGCCGATGCCCATGGTGTGGTCGGACAGCCCGACCTGTACGCCGAGGGCGTCGCGGAGGACCGGGATGGCGCGCAGGTTCGACTGCTCGGGCGGGGCCGGGTAACTCGCCGTACACGAGAGAACGATGATCTGCTCGTTGCCGGTCGAGCGGGCCGCGCGGACCGCGGCGTCGATGTCGGTCAGCGTCGCCGAGCCGGTGGAGATGATGATCGGCTTGCCGGTCTCCGCCATCCCGCGGACCAGCGGCAGGTCACCGATCTCGTTCGACGCGACCTTGTACGCCGGCACGTTCAGCTTCTCCAGGAAGTCGATCGCGGTCCGGTCGAACGCCGACGAGAACGCCACCAGCCCGAGGGACGAAGCCAGCTCGAACAGCGGCTCGTGCCACTCCCAGGGCGTATGCGCCTCGGCGTAGAGGTCGTACAGGCGCGCGTCACTCCACAGCTCGTGCTCCGCCGGTAGCCGGAAGGCCGGCAGGTCGACGTCGAGCGTCATCGTGTCCGCGGTGTACGTCTGCAGTTTCAGCGCCTGCGCACCGGACTCCGCCACCGCCCGGACGATGTCCTTCGCCCGCTCCAGATCGCCGTTGTGGTTCCCCGACATCTCCGCGATCACGAACGGCTGGTGGTCCGGCCCGACCGGCACGCCGCCGATCTCCATGGTCATGCTGTCCTCTGAGGTCGTCGGTCCTGCTTGCGCAGGCTGATCGGAATCACGGTGAGCTCCCGGCCGTCGGCGTACCGGACCTCGGGCGTCCCCTCGGTGAAGCGGAACCGCCGGTTCATCTGCCGGACGACGGTGTTGTGCGCCAGCACCTCGCCGGTGAGCAGCTCGAGTCCGAGGACGTCGAACGCGTACGCCGTCGCCTCGCGCATCACCTCGATCCATGCGGGCAAGGTCTCGCCGCGTCCGGCCAGGCCGTCCGCGTCGAGGAAGAACCCCCAGGCGGCGGTAGGTCCTTCGATGTCGAAGAAGTTCACCACCCCGGCCGTCGTGCCGTCGCGCTCGTAGATCAGCACCCGGCGGGTGGGATCGATCGAAGTCTTCGCCCACCAGGCGGCGTGCTCGTCCGCGCTGATCTCGTGAGACGTGATGCTGACCTCGCGATTGGCCCGCTGGTTACGCAGCCGCCGGATCGTGCCGGCATCATCTTCAGTGGCGTTGCGCAGCATGCGCCTAACCTAGCGTCTTCTCTCCGAGGGCCTTGATGTGTAAACATCTTTCGAGTTCATCGGCGAAGATGGTCGGAGAGTGACATGAGAGTCTGGCGAGTCATGGGCGTCCTCGGGATGACGGCAGGTCTGGTGCTGAGCGGCCTCACCAGTACGGCGTCCGCCGCGCCAACACCCGATGATCGGTGCGTCCCCAGCCCGACCACTCCGCTCCGGCAGTTCCGCGCCTCCTGGGTCGCATCAGTGGTCAACATCGACTGGCCGTCAAAGACCGGTCTGACCGCGGCCCAGCAGCAGGCCGAGCTGATCGGCTGGCTGGACGACGCGGTCCGCCAGCGTCACAACGCGGTGATCCTCCAGGTCCGCCCGACCGCCGATGCCTTCTGGCCGTCCACGATCGAGCCCTGGTCGCAGTACCTGACCGGCCGGCAGGGCGGCGACCCCGGTTACGACCCGCTCGCCTTCGCCGTCGCCGAGGCGCACAAGCGCAACCTCGAGTTGCACGCCTGGTTCAACCCGTACCGGCTCTCGATGGGCACGAACCTCAACGCGCTCGTCCCGACGCACCCCGCCCGACAGCACCCGGACTGGGTCGTCACGTACGGCGGCAAGCTGTACTACAACCCCGGTATCCCGGCGGCCCGCAAGCTGGTCGAGGACGCGATCATGGACGCGGTGACGCGCTATGACATCGACGGCGTCCACTTCGACGACTACTTCTACCCCTACCCGGTGGCCGGTCAGGTCTTCGACGACGCGGCGACGTACGCGCAGTACGGCGCCGGCTTTCCGACCCTGGCCGAGTGGCGGCGGAACAACATCAACCTGCTGATCCAGGAGATGCAGGACCGGATCAAGGCCGCCAAGCCGTGGGTGAAGTTCGGTATCTCCCCGTTCGCGGTCTGGCGCAACAAGGCCACCGATCCGGAGGGCTCCGACACCACCGCCGGTGTTCAGACGTACGACGACCTGGCCGCGGACACCCGGCGCTGGGTGCGCGAGGAGTGGATCGACTACATCGTCCCGCAGGTCTACTGGGCCGGTGGGTTCGCTCCGGCCGACTACAACAAGATCGTGCCGTGGTGGGCCGAGCAGGTGCGTGGCACCGACGTACACCTCTACATCGGTGAGGCGACGTACAAGGTCGGTACGTCGACCCAGTCGCCGGACTGGTCGGACCCGGCCGAGCTGAGTGACCACCTGGCGTTCGACAGCACGATCCCCGAGGTGAAGGGCAACATCTACTTCTCCGCCAAGGACGTCCGCGCAGACCGCCTCGGTGCGACCACGCTGCTCAACAACACCTGGTACACCCGGCCCGCGCTCATCCCGACCATGCCGTCGCTGGACTCGCGCGCACCGCTCCCGGTCCATGCCGTCCGCTCCACCCAGACCACTGACGGTGTCCAGCTCACGTGGCGCCGTACGTCTGCCGACAGCACGTCGTACGCCGTCTACCGTCGCGAACTCGCCGGCGGCGACCACTGCCCCGACAACGACGCCCGCAACCTGATCGGTACCACCCGCGACACGACCTACCTGGACACGACCGCCACCCCGGGCAAGGCCTACATCTACACAGTCACGGCCCTGGACCGCCTCGCCAACCAGAGCGTCCCGATCCCGACGGTGGTCTTGCGCTGACCGCTCAGGGCGTGCCGATGCTCGGTGTCGGAAGGGTCTGACCCGGAGAGGGTGTCTGGGTGGGTGGTGACCCGGTCGGGAAGGTTGGGCTCTGGGACGGGGTGCCCGATGGTGTGGGGAACGGGTTCGCCGGTGGTGGCGGATAGAGCTGGTAGACGCGGACCGTGCCGTAGTGGAAGCGCAGCTCGGTCAGGCGCTCGAGGTTCTTCGGAGGTGCGCTGACGCGTTCGTCGAGCAGCAGCCACTGGACGCCGTACTGAGTCCGCAGCCTCTCGAGTGCGTCGCGCGTCGGCTCGGTGAATGCTTCGTCGTTCAGGCGCAGCTTCTCCTCGTCCCAGTAGCTGCTCTGCACGCCGTCCGGATACGTGTCGTCCACTCTGGCCTGGTACGCCCACCCCTGAACGAGTACACGGCGTTCGGCATACCCGGCGATCCAGTACGAACCAGTGAGGCAGTGTGACGCGCGGGCGCGGTGACAGTGCAGGTTGGTCGCGATCAGGTCGCCCGACCCCGAGTTCCGTCGGATGAACCGCGCTGCCTCGATCCCACCCGGCGCGATCGACTCGTACTCCGTCAACGGCGGCGTGGCGAACTCGCGCAACGACACCACTGTGGGGGAGACCGTCGTACCCAGGAGAACCGCTACCGCGATGACAGCCCAGGTACGCCGTGAGCCGCGCAGGAGGAGTCCGAAGACGCCGATGCCGAGTACTGCGATGACGAGAGCAACCGCCAGCCCCTGTCCGAAGCAGTTCTCGGTCGTGCACGAGGAAGGCGACCGGTAGCGACCCCAGTAGATGGCGGCAACGCCGATGAGCAGTGCGATCGCGGCTACCCAGTACTGACGACGCTCCAGCGACCCGAGACCCCAAGTCGCGAGCAGGACGCCGTAGATGAAGCCGGTGCGGACGAAGAACAGCTGGGACTGGCCGTCGTCATACAGCAACGATGCGGCGCTCAGAGCAGCCAGGAAGCCGACGACGAGGAACACCGGCATCGGATCGCGCGGCAGCCGTCGCCGGATCAGCAGTGCACCGGCAGCAGGCATCAACCAGCCGATCACCACGACCGCGGCGATCACAGCGACTGCAGACCCGTCACCGCCCATGCGGTCCGCCATGCGCTCGAATGTCGCTCCCGGGTCGAACAACACGCTGGATTCGGCGCCGCGCAGTACCAGGAAGAAGGTCAGCGCATAAGCAGCCGCAACGCCCACACCAAGGACCAGCGCACGCAGGTTGAGCCGACCGGCCCGGACAGTTAGGTAGACCCACGCTGCAGCGAGCCCAGCGGCGTACACCGGCAGTGTGGTCGCCTTCGTCAGGGCAAGCACAGCAATGAGCACTCCGGCGGCGACGAACAGTCCAAAGAGCTGTGCACGTGTCTGACCCGGTTTACGTCGCAGAAGCAGCGCAGTGACCGCGATGAGCGGCAGCAACAGCACAGTGGAGAACGCCTGCGGTGGATTGGTCAGTTGACCAAGTGAGAACGGGCTGTCGGTGAACAGCCGGTCCGACACCGTCCACGGCCACGCAGCCAGATCGCCCGCGACCACAGTGAGCCCGGCAGCGATCGGCCCGGCGACAGCCCGTCCAGTGAGCAGAATGCCGACCGCGGCGGCGCCCAGCACAGTCAGCAAGAGCCAAGCGAACGGCACCATGCGGTGCGTCAGTACGTCGAGCGGAATGCTCGTGATCCAGTGTGACGAAGCGATGTGGTCGTACGCGGCCCAGTGGCTGGTCACCCACTTGCCATCGGCGTACGGGACCTTCGCCGGGAAGTGATGCGTGAGCTCTGCTGCCAGTGCGAGGTTGTGCGGCGCATCCGAGTTCGGCCGCAATGCGCTCGGCCCGGTCAGGGGGATGAGCTGCGACCCGACCCGCACGAACCACGCGGCCGCGACGCCGACCGCCACCATCGCGCCCGCGGTCGCCCACCACGGCGTCGGCCGCTCAGGCAGCTTCCGGCGCGGCAACGCGCGAAACATCCCGAAGGCCAGCGCCGGCATCAACAGCGCCGCGAACGGCATGCTGAACACCATCCCGAGCGGGTAGAGCAGTGCCTCGACGGCCAGTCCGAACGCCGTACCGAGGACGACGTCGGTGGTGAACCACCCAGTGCCCCCGGTGAGCCGCCGCCAGAACATCGTGCCCGGTACGACGATGACGACGAGCAGGTAGCCGAGATACGCGCCCGGCATCCACGGCGGATGCTCCTGCAACGCCACGAACCACGCCAGCGGCAGCACCGGAAGACTCACCATCGCGGCGAGCCGCGTTCCCCGGCCGGGACCAACCCGCCTTCCCCGGACGGCGGGCACGCGCTTGTTCCGCCGGCCTGGTCTGATCACCCGGAGAGTCTATGAGCCGGCGGAGTCGCGCTCACGGGCGGTGAGTCGTTTACGCACAAGCTAGGCTTTGGCCTCATGAGTTCGGTAGCACGTGGCAGGGTCAGGGAGTTGATGGGTGAGGTGATGACGGCGCAGGGAAGGACGTTGCCGGGCGACGACACCGCCGATCTGCGCGAGATCGGGTTCCGGTCGCTGGACTTCTCCGAGCTGGCCCTCCGGGTGGAGGACGAGCTGGGTGACGAGCTGAACTTCGATGCCCCCGGGCTGCGCCGGATCGCCACTGTCGGCGACGTGCTGGACTTCATCGAGCAACTCCAGTCGGCGTGACAGCGTCGTGACCAGGCGGCGCCGGACCACCGCTCTCATCGGTGACGACAACACAGTGGTCGTGGCCGGGAAGAGGCTGACCTGGCGGACCCTGCACAAGCTTCCGCAACTGCCCTCACCCGCCGCCGTCCTGGTCGACAACGGTGCGGACGCGCTGGCCGCGCTCCGCCATCACGCGGTCCACGGCACCGAGCTGCTGGTCTCGACCAGATCCCGCGTCGACGAGCGGATGCGCGAGGAACTGGGGGAGTCCGGTTTCGCCATCGTGCTGCCCGACGGCGACGTCACCCCGGCGAAGCTCAAGCGGATCGAGGAGTCCGGCCGCGCCTGGTTGCTCACCTCGGGTTCGACCGGCCGCCCCAAGCGCATCGGCCACACCCTCGAAAGCCTCACCACCGTCACCGGCGAACAGCCGCCGCGCACCTGGCTGCTCCCGTACTCCCCGGGCACGTACGCCTGGTGGCAGGTCGTCACGCTCTCACTGACCCACGCCGACCAGGGCCTGGTCGTGATCGAGCCCGACGAACTGGAGGACTGGCCGGTCATCGCCGCCGAGCACGGTGTCACCGCCGCCTCCGGTACGCCGACGTTCTGGCGCCAGGCGATCTACCGCGATGCCGACGCGCTGGCCGCGGTACCGCTGGAGCAGATCACGCTCGGCGGTGAGCCGGTGGACCAGGCGATCCTTGATCAGCTGCGTGAGCTCTTCCCGAAAGCCCGGATCTCCTGGATCTACGCGTCGTCCGAGGTCGGGGCGTCGATCGTCGTGCACGACGGGCTGGCCGGATTCCCGCGGGAATGGCTGGACCGCAAGCCCGATCCGGATCGTCCGATGCTGTCGGTGGACGGCGATGAGCTGGTGATCCGTTCGCCGCACCACGGTGCCGGGCTGGTCGGCGCGGTGCACACCGGTGACCGGGTCGAGTTCGCCGGCGACCGGGTGCTCATCATCGGCCGGCTCGACACCGACGAGATCAACGTCGGCGGTTCGAAGGTGTCGGCCGGCATCGTCCGCAACGTGCTGATGGGTCACCCGGGCGTCTCCTGGGCGCGGGTGTTCGCGCGCAAGGCGCCGCTGGTCGGCCGGATGGTCGCGGCCGAGGTCGTGCCGAACCCGGCGCTCGGCCCGATCACCGACGCCGACCTGGTCCAGTGGTGCTCCAGCCGGCTGCCGGACTACGGCGTACCGCGGCGGATCCGCTTCCTGGACGAGATCCCGCAGAAAGAGACGCTGAAGAGTGAAGTCTGAAGCCAGTGTGGTCCCGCCCGCGTCGGTCGTCCTGGTGTCGGGTGGATCCCGCGGCCTCGGCCTGGCCATCGTCACCGACCTGCTCGCGGCCGGGCTGAAGGTCGCAGCCTTCGCCCGGACCGTGACCCCGGAGCTGACCGCCCTCGGCGAGAAGTATCCGGACCACCTGTACTACGGCTCCGTCGACGTGAACGATGCCGAGGCCGGACAGGCGTTCGTACGCACGGTCGAAACGACCCTCGGCCCGATCGACGGCCTGGTCAACAACGCCGCCATCGGCCAGGACTCACTGCACGTCCACACGTCGGCCGACCAGCTCGCTCAGATCATCCAGACCAACCTGACGTCACCGCTGATCCTGACCCGCTTCGTTCTGCGCCGGATGCTCGCCAAGGGCCTGAAGGGCCGGATCGTCAACGTCACCTCGATCTGCGCCCAGCGCGGTTATCCCGGCCTGGTCGCGTACTCCGCCACCAAGGGCGGGATGGACGCGGCGACGCGTTCCCTGGCACGCGAGCTCGGCGGCCGCGTGCTGGCCAACGCGGTCGCGCCCGGCTTCTTCGCCTCGGAGATGTCCGCGGTGCTCGGCCAGACCCAGCTCGACCAGATCGTCCGCCGTACGCCGACCGGCCACCTGACCGAGCCGGACGAGGTCGTACCGGTGGTCCGGATGCTGCTGCTCGACCACACCAACATCAACGGCCAGGTCCTGGTCGTCGACGGCGCCGCCTCGATCTGAGCCGGCGCCGTCGACGATCTCACGGCTTGATGTTCTGGTTCCGGTGGAACACGTTGTCCGGGTCGTACTTCCGCTTGAGCTCGACCAGCCGGTCGTACTTGTCCCCGTACGACGCCCGCAGCCGGTCCTCGTCGACATCGGCCAGCCCGTTCACGTAGGCGCCGCGGCCGAGCGCGTGCGGTTGCAACGCGTCCCAGAACGACCGGACCCAGGCCCGCTCCGCTTCGAGCATCTCCGGCGCCGGGCACACCGCGATCGGGAAGACCATGTAGCGCTCGGTGCGTCCACCGCTGAACGCGGTGGCGTCGTCGTCGACCTCGAGGTACGCGCCGTCCAGGTGGTAGAGCAGCACTACGGACAACGGTGACGTCTTGCGCGGGAGGTACTCGGTGATCACCTCGATCGCACCGTCGCTCAGGTCCTCGAGGTAGCAGCCCTTGTCGTAGTTGTGGCGCCCCCAGGCGTTCGCCTCGTCCAGCAGTTGCTGTACGGCGACGTACGGCATCGGAGTGGCGAACTCGACCAGCGGCGGCAGCAGGCGGCGGATCTTGTCCAATGCCTCCGCGTGCTGCTCGGGCGACCCGAAGCCGACGATCACGAGCGCGTAGCCGGGCTTGAAGTGGTGCTCCTCCGGCACGAACGGCGCCGGCGGCGCGTTCAGGCAGGCGGTCACGATGTTGATATCCCGCGGCATGCTCGGGATCAGCTCGCGCGCCATCCGCAGCATCTCGGCCCCCTGGTCCAGACCCCAGAAGAGCATGGCGTACTGCACCAGCGGCCCGGCCTCGTGCAGCCGGAACTCGAACTCGGTCACCACACCGAAGTTGCCGCCACCTCCGCGGACCGCCCAGAACAGGTCGGCGTTCTCGTCCTCGGCGGCGCGCAGGATGCTGCCGTCCGCGGTGACGATCTGGACCGACTCGACATTGTCGATGCTGAGGCCGTGCTTCCGGGTCAGCCAGCCCATCCCGCCGCCGAGCGTCAGTCCGCCCACGCCGGTGTGGCTGATCATCCCGGCCGGTACGGCGAGACCGTACGGCTGGGTCGCGGCGTCGACATCACCCAGCAGCGCCCCGCCGCCGACGCGGGCCCGGCGAGCCTCCGGGTCGACCGTGACCTGGTTCATCAGGCTCAGGTCGATCATCAGGCCGTCGTCGACGGACGACGCGCCGGACATGCTGTGGGAGCCGCCGCGGACAGCGATCTCCAGTCCGTGCGCGACGCCGAAGCGGACGGCGGCCGAGACGTCTTCGGCGGTCCGCACCTGGGCGATCACCGCCGGTCGCCGGTCGTGCTGCGCGTTCCACAGCCGCCGGGCGTCGTCGTACCCGTCCTCGCCCGGTCCGAGCACGGTCCCCGTCAAGGCCGTGCGCAGTTCGTCGAAGCCGGCTTCCGCAAGCTGAGTCATGACTTCCCCTCCCCGATGTGAGTGCAGCCAGGCCAGATGCCTGGTCCCCCTGCAAACAGCGTCCTGTTGGTGCAGATCTTCGCGCGCTGTCTTCAGACAGGCTTCAGAAACGCCTGGTTTTCCACAAGGGCTGGTCATCGCGTTTGGGTGACAACTTCGTGGAGTGTCAGACTCGACCGCGTGAGTGACGAAGAAATCCTTCAGCTGTTGCCGATCGCGGCCACGATCGTTGCCGTGCGCGACGATCGGGCCGACGCCCAGCTCGCCCGCCTGGGTGCGTACGACGAGCGCGACCGGGCGCAGGTGGATCGTTGCGTCCAAGGGTTTCTGACCGCTCTGGTCCGCGCGGCCTGGGAGCGCGGCTGGTCGCCCGCCGATGTCGTCCAGCATGCGCGACGGCAGTTGGATCCAGGAGTCGAGCCGTTGCTGCTGGCCGCGATCTCGGCGGAACACAACGGCTATCCACCCACCACCATCGACCCACGCTGGCTCGATCAACTGACGGATCTGGGCGTCTCGCCACCCTTCACCGAGCTCAGCCTGACCGCGTGGGCGGCCGCGGCTCGCGTCGGCCGCTACCTCACTCTCCACCACTGTCTCGCTCTTGCGGGGTTTCTCCAGTCCCTGCCGATCCTCGCCCGCCTCTACCCCCTGCCGGGTACGCCGGTCCGGCACCAAGCCCCCGTCGTACCTGTGAACGGGAAGATGCTGGCCCGGATCCGGGGACTGCTCGCGAAGGCGGAGGCGACCGAGTTCCCCGACGAGGCGGAGGCGCTGTCCGGCAAGGCGCAGGAGCTGATGGCGAAGTTCTCCCTCGACCGTGCCCTGGTCGAGGCCGACCCGGCGGTGGAGATTCCTGACGACTCGGCCGCCCGCCGGCTGTGGGTCGACACGCCATACGTCTCGGCCAAGGCGCAGCTGGTCGGTGCGGTCGCGTCGGCGAACCGGTGCCGTACGGTTGTGATCGACCAGCTGGCCGTGGTCACCATCGTCGGCGCCGAGCTGGACCTGCAGCTGACCGAGATCCTCAGCACTTCCCTGCTGGTGCAGGCGAATCGGGCGATGCTTGCCGCAGGCAAACATATTGGCCGGCGCGGCGAGTCCCGGACCCGGTCGTTCCGGCAGTCCTTCCTGATGGCGTACGCCCAGCGGATCGGGGAGCGGCTGCAGGCGACCGCCGCGGCCACGCAGGCCGCCGTACCGGAAGCGGATGCGGGCCGGCTGCTGCCGGTGCTGACGAAACGGGAGGAACACGTGGACGCGCTGTTCACCAGGCTGTTCCCGAGCACCACGACCCGGCGGACCAGGATCACCAACGGCGCCGGCTGGGACGCGGGACTCACCGCGGCCGACCAGGCCCAGCTCGACGCCCGCCGGCAGGTCCGCCGATGACGACCACTATCCCTGGCCTGCTGCGGATCGAGCTGGAGGTTCAGCCCCACGACGACGGCTGGTTCAAGGAGAACTTCCACGCCGCCAAGCTGGCAGCCGCCGGAGTGCCGCGCTTCGAGGTGCGTCAGCACAATGTGCTCTATCTCGACGAGCCGGGGACGACGCGGGGGATTCACGCCGAGCCCTGGGACAAGTACCTGTCGCCGTCGGCCGGCCGGGTGTTCGCGGCGATCGTCGACCTGCGCGACGGTGAGACCTTCGGGCGGGTGGAGACGTTCGAGCTCGACGCCGGCCAGGCGCTCTACGTGCCGCGCGGGTGCGGCAACTCCTTCTGCACCTTGGAGCCGCACACCGTCTACAACTTCCTGGTGAACGAGTACTGGTCACCCGAGCGAGTCACCGTCGACCTGTTCGACCCCGAGCTCGCGATCGACTGGCCGTTCCCGCGCGAGAGGCTCAACTGCACCGAGCGCGATGCCGCGAACCCGTCGCTGGACAGCGTCAGGAGGACGCGGGCCTGAGACCGCACAGGACGATGTCGAGCAGCCGGTTCGCCTCTTCCGGCTCCATGTCGCGAGCCATCGTGATGCCGCCGACCAGACGCATGATGTCCATCAGCTCCAGGTCCTGGCGGACGGTCCCGGCGGCCTTCGCCTTCCTCAGCAGGAGTTCGCCGGCCTCCTGCACATTCACCTTGCAGGACTGGAAGAACGGCGAGTCCTTGCCCAGGGCAGCGGTCAGCTCACCGGCCAGGCTCTTCTTCGAGACGCCGTACCCGACGAAGCTGCGCAGCCAGGCGGCGAGCGCCTCGAACGGCTCGAGCTTCTCGGCGAACCCGTAGGCCCGGTCGCAGACGGACTGGATCTCGTCGACGTACACCGCCTCGAGCAGCGCGGTCCGGTTCGGGAACCGGCGGTACAGCGTGCCGATGCCGACGCCCGCCCGGCGCGCGATCTCCTCCAGCGAGGTGTCGGTGCCGTGCTCCGCGAACGCCTCCCGGGCGGCAGTGACGAGCAAGTCGTAGTTCCGCGCCGCGTCGGCGCGGGTCGGCCGTGTTGACGGCAACGGTGTCGGCGCCATCCCGGCCTCCTCACTGTCCGTAGCGGGCGTACCGCGAAAAGTTGCCCGAGAATATCGCTTGCAAAAGCGGAGGGGGCCTCCGTATCGTATCCGGAGGGGCACTCCGCTTTCTTTCTTCAACTGTAACCCCTCCGGGGTAAGGAGCAATATGTCCGCACCAACCTCAGGTCCGGCCGCGGCCGCCACCGGCACGCCCGCGCGGCGGCCGGGGGTCGTCCTCGCAGTCATCCTGATCACCCAGCTGATGGTCATCCTCGACGGCACCGTGGTGAACATCGCGATGCCGAAGATCCAGCACGCCCTCGACTTCAGCCCGTCCAGCCTGTCCTGGGTGCAGAACGCCTACGCGCTCGCCTTCGGCGGTCTGCTTCTGCTCGGCGCTCGCGCCGGTGACCTGCTCGGTCGCCGCCGCGTGTTCGTCACCGGCGTCGCCGTCTTCACCCTCGCCTCGCTGCTCGGTGGTCTTGCGCCGAACGCGGAGCTCCTGCTCGCCGCCCGCGTCCTGCAGGGCATCGGTGGTGCCATCGCGGCGCCGGCTGCCCTGACCCTGCTCATGCTCACGTACCGCGAAGGCCCGGAGCGGATGAAGGCACTCGGCTACTACAGCCTGGTGTCGTCCGGTGGCGGCAGCGTCGGCCTGGTGCTCGGGGGCATGCTGACGGACTGGGTGTCCTGGCGCTGGGGCCTGTTCATCAACGTGCCGATCGGTATCGGCCTCGTCATCGCGGCCCGGCAGGTGCTGACCGAGACCGAGCCGGAGACCGGCCGGTTCGACGTGGCCGGTGCGCTCACCTCGACGCTCGGCATCACCTCGCTCGTCTACGGCTTCATCCGGGTCGCCGAGGTCGGCTGGACGTCGGCCGAGGTGCTGGCCGCGTTCGCCGCCGGCGTGGTGCTGCTGGTCTCGTTCGTCCTGATCGAGCGCCGGGTCAGCCACCCGATCGTGCCGCTGCGCCTGTTCCGGTCGGCTGACCGCTCGGCGTCGTACCTGACCATGCTGTTGGTGGTCGGCACGATGTTCGGGATGTTCTTCTTCCTCACCCAGTACCTGCAGGGTGTGCTCGAGCTCAGCCCGCTGGCGGCCGGTCTCGCCTTCCTGCCGCTGACCGGTCTGCTGTTCGCCGCGTCGCGGATCGTGCCGAAGCTGGTCGCCCGGATCGACGGCGGCAAGCTGATGCTGACCGGGTCCGTCCTGGTCACCGCGGGCACGGTGTGGCTGACCCAGCTCGACGCCCGCAGCACCTACCTGGCCGACGTGGTCGGCCCGATGCTGCTGTTCGGTCTGGGCGCCGGGATGATCTTCATCCCACTGGTCGGCCGGGCCATCTCAGGGGTCGCGCCGGAGGACTCGGGTGCCGCATCCGGCATGCTGAACGTGGTCCAGCAGGTCGGCGGTGCACTCGGCCTCGGCATCCTGGTCACCATCTTCGGTACGGCGAGCCGCAACACCACCGAGGTCGCCCCGCGGGAGATCCTGACCGACGGCGTGCACGCGGCCTTCGTCGGCGCCCTGGTCTACGCGGTGCTGAGCCTGACGATGATCATCCTGAGCGTCCGCCCGTGGACCTGGTTCCGGCGTCGTCCTGCGCTGGTCGAGCCGACGCCCGAACCAGTGGTGGTCGACTCGCACATCTGATGACGGATCCAGCGGTACGCCGGGCGACCGGCGTACCGCTGGATCTCAGAGTGGCAAGCGGTAGGTGATCGTCTTGGTGACGACCGCGAACCCGAGCCGCTCGTACAGTCCCAGCGCGCCAGTCGGATTGTCCGCATCCACTCCGAGCGACACCCGCTGGTAGCCCGCCTTCGCGGCTTCGGCCATCACCCGCGCCAGCACGATCCGCGCCAGACCGCGTCCCCGATGCGACCGCCGGGTCCCCACCTGGCCGACGTACAGCTCCCGGACACCGGTTGCCTCGGTGTCCGCGACGTACTCGTAGCCCAGGACGTAGGCGACAATCTGGTCCCCGTCGAGCAGCAGGTACGACGATCCGCCGCGGAAGGCACGCGATCCGGTGAACCAGACCCGCCAGCTGTCCGGGTCCTTCGGTACCGAACCCCAGTGGTCCAGGAACACCTCGTTGTGAATGACCCGGAGCGTCTCGTTCATCGACGCGTCGAACGGCACCAGTCGCAGTCCGTCCGGCACCGGCACCTCGGGCACCGGGGTGTCGAGCGGCCGGTGCATGTGGAAGAAGTAGCGGCACTCCTCGAAGCCGAAGGACTTCAGCAGGGCGTCCGCGCCGGTGTTCGTACTGATCGCGCTGGTGTTGATCTCGCCCGCGACGTCCGGCCGGAGCTCGGCGTGCAGCTCCCCGGCCCGCCGGATGACCCAGGTCAGTAGTGCCGATCCCAGTCCACGGCCTCGCCAGTCGGGCCGGGTGACCGCTTCGGTGCGGATCCGATGGACGTCGACGACGTCGCTCGGCGTGTTAACGGTGCCGTACCCGACCATCTGGCCATCGGACCACAGCCCGATCGTGTCCCGGGCGGCGTTCAGCTTCGGATCGGACAACTCCTCGAGGAGGTCGTCGGCGTCGTAGTTCTCGCCTTCCTGATCGACCTTCTCCTTGGCGGCCAGCAGCTCGGCCCACGCCGCCGTGTCACTCTTGTCGATTGGCCGGGCCTCAACCCCACCCGGCCAGCTCACAGTCCCCATGGCTCGAAGGTACGGGTCGCCCGTGCGTCAGGCACCTGAATTACCGCAACTGCTCCGCCAGCCAGCGGACCGCAGGCGCGCAACTGGCTCTCGTACGTCGTCTGCTCGAACCGGCCGGCGAGTTCCGCGGACCACGGCAACATGGGCAACCTCCGGGAGAGTCACATGGCGTCCGGGGCCGCCATACCGAGCAGGCCCAGTCCATCGTGCAACACCTTGCGGGTCGCCGTGCACAGGGCGATCCGGCTGGCTCTGGTCTCCCCTTCGCTCGTGAGCACCGGGCAGTGCTCGTAGAACGCCGACAGTGCGGTCGCCACGTCGTACAGATAGGTGCACAGCCGATGCGGCTGCAGTGTCTCGGCCACTTGGAGGACGACGTCCGGGAAACCGGTCAGCAAGAGGGCCAGCCGTTCTTCGGTCGGCTCCTTGAGCTCCTTGATCTCGCCGCCTTGCTCATTCGCCTTGGAGAGCAGCCGGGTCAGCCGGGCGTGGGCGTACTGCAGGTACGGCCCGGTGTTGCCGGTCATCGCGACCATCCGGTCGAAGTCGAAGACGTAGTCGTTGACCCGATCGCTGGACAGGTCGGCGTACTTGACCGCTCCGATCCCGACCGCCTTCGCCGTGGCCTGCCGATCGATGCCCTCCCGGCCCTCGAGGAGTGCATCCGCCCGGGCGACCGCCTCATCGAGCAGGGTGGTCAGCTTCACCGTGCCGCCGGCCCTTGTTTTGAACGGCTTCCCGTCTGGTCCGAGGACGGTGCCGAAGCCGACATGCTCAGCAGCCGTTGTCGGTGGCAACCAGCCCGCGGCCCGGGCGAGCGTGAAGATCTGGTCGAAGTGCAGCGCCTGCCGGTGGTCGACGACGTACACGATTCGGTCGGCGTGGAGGGTGGCGACCCGGTGCCGGACGGCGGCCAGATCGGTCGCGCTGTAGCCGAATCCGCCGTCGGACTTCCGCACGATCACCGGCAGCGGCTGACCGTCCCGGCCGGTGAAGCCGGGCAGGAACGCGCACAACGCACCGTCGGACTCGGTCAGCAGGCCGGCCTGGGTGAGCTCGTCGACGATCCGCGGCAGGTCGTCGTTGTAGGCGCTCTCGCCGACGACGTCGTCCCGTGTGAGCTGGGAACCGAGCAGAGCATAGACCTGGTCGAAGTCGTCCAGCGAGACGTCGACCATCCGCCGCCAGCTCGCCCGGGTCTCCGGATCGCCGGCCTGCAGCAGGACCACCCTGGCCCGGGACTTGTCGGCAAAGGTGCCGTCGGCATCGAAGTGCTTGCGGCTCCGCTCGTAGAGCAGCTGCAAACCCCGCAGATCAAGGGTTTCCGGGTCGAGATCCTCTTCGAGCAGTTGCTCGATCATCATCCCGTACTGCGTGCCCCAGTCGCCGACGTGGTTCTGCCGGATCACGTCGTACCCGACGAACGCCAAGACGTTGCAGAGCGCGTCGCCGATCACGGTCGACCGGAGGTGGCCGACGTGCATCTGCTTGGCTACGTTCGGCTGGGAGTAGTCGACGACGACCCGTTGCTGCCTGCTGGTGAAGGTGACCGGCTCGTTGACCGCGGCCGCCAGGATCGACGGGAGCAGGGTCAAGTTGAGGAAACCTGGCCCTGCTATCTCGACCGGCTGGCAGAGATCGGTGACGTCGAGAGCCTCGACCAGGCCGGCGGCGATTTCCCGCGGCGGTCGGCGGAGGGCATTGCCGAGCCGGAGCGCGAGATTGCTCTGGTAGTGGCCGAACTCGGGCTTCGTCGCCGACCGCAGCTCAGGGTCGAGCTCGCCGTACGCCGAACCGAAGGCGGTCGCGGCGGCGGTGGACAGTCTGGTGGCCAGGACAGGCAGAACAGCGGGCATGACAGGTCCTTCGGAACTGTGCCAATGGAGGATGGCGCACTGGAACGACGAGGTGTTCAGACAGTGCGTCGTCGTCGCAGGCTGGACCGCCGGCGCAGCGCGCTCACGGACTCCAGGCTGATCGACATGTCAGCCATTATGCATGAAGTACGCCGAGGGTGCCGGTTTCCGCTGGGCCAGTGGCACGATCGGCGGTATGTCGGTCTCGCCCAGGAACACTCGCCGGACCACTCGTTCGGCCGCGCGTCCGTCGTCGTACTCGCAGAACTTCTCCCGGTACAGCTGGCGGTGCTTGGCCGCCTCCGCGGACGCGAAAGCGCCGGTCTGCAAGACGGTCAGCAACTCCTCGGGTGACCGCGCGACCAGACCGGGCGGGAACTCGGTGATGTCGAAGTACGTGCCGCGTCGGCCGTCGTAGAAGCTCTTGTCCTCGACCAGCAGCAGGATCGGCCGGTCGAGGTTCGCGTAGTCGAAGGTGATCGAGGAGTAGTCCGAGATCAGTACGTCGGCCGCCAGCATCAGATCCTCGACCCGCGGATACCGGGAGACGTCGATCACCTTGCCCGAGTGAACCTCCGGCTCCGCCGACAGCGAGTAGTGCGTCCGCACCAGCACCCGGCCGTGCTCACCGACCGACGAGGCCAGCCGGTCGAGATCGAGGTGGATACCGGTTCCACCGAGGTCGACCAGGCCGGTCGGGAGCCGCACGGAGTCGACTCCGTCCCGGAACGTCGGCGCGTACATCACCACGAGGTGCGAGTCGTCGAAGCCGAACCCGGCCCGGATCGCGCGGACGTCGTCGATGGCCGCGTTGATCAGCCGGTCGTTGCGCGGAAAGCCGTACTCGAGCTCCTCGAAGTACGCCGGGTAGGTCCGCTCCCAGATCTCCGAGGAGTACCGGTTCGAGGAGATGTTGAAGTCCCACCGGTCGGTCTGCCGCATCAGCTCGTCGAGATCCAGGTCCCTGCCGGCCAGCGGGAAGTGCCGCAGGTCGGTCCCCATCGTCTTGAGCGGCGTACCGTGCTGGGTCTGCAGGTGGATCTGGCCCTCCCGCTTCTCCAGCTCCTTCGGCCAGTTCATGTTGCTGATGAAGTACGTCGCCCGTTCCAGCAGCTTCTGGTACGCCGGGGAGCCCGCGACGACGTACTCGACGCCCTCTGGGATCACGTCGACGTGGTCGGCATCCACGACCCAGACGCCACGCAGGTGCGGAGCCAGCTCGAGGGCCTTCTCGTAGATCGCGCGCGGGTTGCACGCGTACTGCTTGAACCAGTAGGAGCAGTAGGCGGCCAGGTTCGGGTCGAGCTTGCCGCGGTGCAGCAGCTTGCCGACGCTCCTGCGCGCGCTCGGGACCTGCAGCACCTTGGCACTCAGCTTGAGCGTGGAGTACGTCGCGTAGTCGTCGTGGATGAGCAGCCAGCGCTTGAACCCGCGGCGGGTGCGCTCGGTGCTGTAACCCTCCGGCTTCCAGCGCTTCGCGAACGCATGGGCCGCGTGGAAGAACTCGGCCCGGTCCTCCGGAGCGATCCGCTCCGGCTTCGCCAGTACGGCGAGGATGTGGTCCAGTGACCGGTCGAACGCGAACCGCCGCCAGCCGGCCAGCTCCGGATCGGACTGGATGAACGCGTGCACCCGGTCGTACTGGTCGAAGATGTCCCACTGCTTGCGGCCGCGGGTGGCGTGGATGTTGCCGCCGGTCCGGTGCTGCCGGTAGTGCACGACCACCCGGTCCAGCGTGGCGATCCGCTCGGCGGTCAGCATGGTCGAGTACGTCCAGGGCGCGTCCTCGTAGAAACCGGCGGTGAACGCGAAGCCGTGCCGGGTCAGGAAGTCCCGCCGGCAGGCTTTGTTCCAGACCACTTCGAGGAAGGTCAGGAAGATCGGCCGCTCCGCCGCGGTGAACACGCCGGCGCCGTGCCCGGCGAAGGCGTCGTGCCGCTGGTTGCCGACCACCCGGCCGTCCCAGAAGACCCGCTCGTAGTCGAACATCAGGATGTCCGGCTGGTCCGTCGCGTCGATCCGGGCCGCGATCGCCTCCAGCGAGCCGGGCAGGTACAGGTCGTCGGCGTCCAGGAACAGCACGTAGTCCCCGCGGCACTCCTTCAGGCCGGCGTTCCGGGCCGGGCCCAAACCGACGTTCTCGTCCAGGTGCAGCACCCGCACCCGCGGGTCGGCGGCGGCGTACTCGTCCAGGATCCGGCCGGAGCCATCGGCGTCGGCATCATCCACCCCGATGATCTCGAAATCGGTGAACGACTGACCGAGCACCGAGTCCAGGCACGGCCGCAACCACGCCCGCGAGCCATGGCAGGGAACCACGATGCTGAACTTGGGGACGATACCGAGCACCATGCCACGTCATCCTAGGCTGCAGTCATGAGTACAGATGTGTTCGAGCCGCTAGCTGGTCTGGAAGGGGTCGGTTCGGCGGCCCGGGCGGCCCGGGATGCGGTGGACGTCCTGCTCCGGGATCGCGGCCTGCGCAAGGTCGGCTCGGACATGACCGCCGAGGCGCTGCTGCGCGGCGCCCACGCCTCAGCCGCCCTGGCCGGCAGCCCGGCAACACTGGACGAGGTACGGCGCGGCGCCGGCGACGGACTGGCCATGGGCGCGGTCCGGATCACCGGCGAGCTGATGCGACTCGCTCCCCAGGTGGACACCGCGCCGGTGCAGGTCTGGACCAGACTGCACCAGTTGGCCGCTGCCGATCTGGGCCCGGAAGACCAGTTGGGCCATCTGCGGACCAGTCGCGAGCCGGTGCCGGACGACATCCCGGGGCTGCCACCGGCGCCGGGTGCCGACGAGATGTGGGAGCGGCTCAGCGCGCTGGCGCAGAACCTCACCCGCCCGACCAAGGCGCCGGGTCTGGTGGTCGCGGCGATCGTGCATGCCGAGCTTGCCATCCTGCGGCCCTTCCCGACCGCCAACGGATTGGTCGCGCGAGCCGCCGAGCGCAGCCTCTTAGTTGCCCGAGGCATCGATCCGGTCGCGGTCACCGTGCCGGAGGTCGGTCACTATGAGTTGGCAGGCACCTATCCGTCCGGGCTCGGCGACTACGCAGCGCGAGGACTGACCGGGGTCCGTGACTGGTTGCTGCGGACCTGTGAGGTCGTGGCACTCGGTGCCGAACGCTCGCCGCTGGCGCGCCTCGGCTGAGGGTTGCGCACATGCGAACGGCGTTCTCTGATGAGAACGCCGTCGCTGGCACGTCATCCCGGTTACCATGCGTGCACCTGTCTGCCGCCACAGGACTTGCCTGGGTCGCGCTGCCCGGTTGGGATGGGCTGGTCGCCGCGTGGGTGCCTGGATGCCGTGCAATCTCTACCGGACCCGAAGGTCCTTTGTGCTTCCTTTGTACTCCTGAAAACCCTTTCTGTGAAGGGCTTACGTGACCTTCATGGACTTGAGAACATTGAAGCGACCTTCAGCTTCCCGGTGCCGCCGAGGGCTGCCGCCGGTGGTTTTTCGGCGTCGTTCCGGTTCAGCTGTCGGTCCGGCGGGCGCGCCATCGGGCGGCCAGGAACAGTGCCCAGGCGGCGACTCCGGCGACGGCCACGGTGGCCGCGGCGGGTCGCCGTACCTCACGAAAACGGCCGCGCTCGGTCAGCCCGACCGGCTCGTTGAAGTCGAGTACCGGCCAGTTCCGGGCGACCGCGATCCGCCGTAACGCTTTGTCCGGATTGACCGCGAAGGGGTGACCGACCGCAGCCAGCATCGGCTCGTCGGTGACGGAATCCGAGTAGGCGTACGAGTTGTCCAGGTCGTATCCCTCGGCCTCGGCCAGGGCCCGCATCGCGGTCGCCTTGTGCGGGCCGTAGGCGTATTCCTCGATCTCGCCGGTGTACTTGCCGTCGGCAACTACCATCCGGGTGGCGATCACCTTGTCGGCGCCGAGCATCGCCCCGATCGGCTCGACCACCTCCGCCCCGGACGACGACACGATCACCACGTCCCGGCCGGCCGCGTGGTGCTGGTCGATCAGCTCGACCGCTTCCTCGTGGATCATCGGGGTGACGATGTGGTGCAACGTGTCGGCGACGATCGCCTTGACCGTCTCCACGTCCCAGCCGGTGCACATCGCGGACAGGTACTCACGCATCCGTTCCATCTGGTCGTGGTCCGCGCCGCCGAGCAGATACACGAACTGGGCATAGGCGCTGCGCAGGACAGTACGGCGGTTGATCAGCCCGCCGGCGTAGAACGGCCGGGAGAACGCCAGGGTGCTGGATCGGGCGATTATGGTCTTGTCCAGATCGAAAAAGGCGGCCGTTCGGGCCGTCCTGGGGTGCGCCATGGGGTTGAGCATAGGCATCGGGGAGAAACGCCGAGGGACCCGGGCTTTTGTGTGGGCCGGTCTCCCGTTAGACTGTTTGGCAGTGTGGCAGTGGCACTGGCTGGAAACGTCTGATCGGCGGCTTCAGCGCCTGGAGGAAGCGGTCTCGGTTGCAACCGAACTGAGATGTGTGGACTCCGGTCTCAGGGGGTAGATTTCCCCTGACAGTGGCAGACTGTCGCCTCCTGATCGGCCCCCGGCTCCTCCCCCCGAGCCCGTGGCCGAAGACGGCCCCCGGTCACCCCCCCGCCGGGGGCCGTCGCCTTTCTCGGGGCGGTTTCTCCTCGCGCTGATGTAGAAGGGTCCTCAGTTTTCTGACTGTGGGAGCGCTTTCACTTTATGCAGGCTCTTGACAATGTAGTTAAGCAGTCACAGTTTGTAAGTCATGAGAACGCGTGCCGCCGCCATCAACCTGGTCACGTGAGTATGCACAGCTACCGACCGGCTCCGGTGCTGGGAGCGCTCGGTGTCCGCTCGGAGGACGAGCAGCTCTACCGGGCGCTTCTGGCCCGGCCGGAGTCCACGACTACCGACCTGACCCGCGACACCGGCTGGCCGGCTACCCGCGTAGGTAGACACCTTCGGTCGCTGCTGTCGGTTGGCCTCGTGTCGCGTACGACGGGCCGCCCGGCCAGGTACGTGCCGGCCGTGCCGGAGGCCGCTGTCGAACTCCTGGCGCTACGCAAGCAGGCAGCGATCGTTGAGGCCAGGCTCGGTGCGTCTGTGCTGACCACGGAGTTCCGGCGGCAGGACTCGTTCACGGTGATCCGCGGGACCGAGGCGGTCGCACAGCGGTTCTCTCAGGCTCAGCAGAGCGCACAAAGTGAAGTGCTGGTCCTCGACCGGTCGCCGTACGTCGTACTGCAGATCGAGCCGCGGCGTGTGTCCTACCGGGCGATCTACGACCTGGCGTCGCTGTCCGACCCGGCTGATCTGGAGGCTGCTCGGTCTGCCGGTTGCCGGATCCTGCGCGACGTACCACTCAAGCTGGTTGCGGTGGATCGTCGTACCGGACTGCTGCCGACTGGTCCAGACGTGATCGTGGAGCTGGGGCCTTCGAGCTTGCTGGACGCGTTGCTGCGGCTGTTCGAGCTGTTGTGGCAGCAGGCGAGTCCGCTGGCTCCTTCTGCTTCGGACGGGCCCTTGAGTGGTGAGGACCAGCAGTTGCTGGCGCTGGCCGCGGCGGGGCTGACAGACCAGGCGATCGCTCGACGGCTCGGGGTGGCGCAGCGGACGATCGAGCGGCGGATGCAGCGGATCCTGAAGGCACTGGACGCGACGACCCGCTTCCAGGCCGGTTTGCGCGCCGGCCAACGCGGATTGCTCGCCTAGCCGGTGATCTCCTGGTTGGGCCTAGTCGGTGACGTCGGCGACCGTTGCGGTGAGGGCTTTCACCAGGTCGTCGGCGTTCACGGTGATGCCGACGCCGTGGTCGCCGCCACCGATGGAGATCGTGCCGGTGATGCGTTCGTCGGCGACGACCGGCCAGGCATGCGTGCTGCCGAGCGGTGTGATCGTGCCGCGGACATAGCCGGTCACGGCGAAGGCAGTGTCCTTGTCCGGCATCGAGATCCGGTTGACGCCGAGCAGTGCGCGCAGCTTCGGCCAGGCGATCTCGCGGTCGCCCGGCACCAGCACGAAGCGGTAGTCGTCATCGGACAGCCGGACCACGATCGTCTTGATCAGACTCGCCGGCTCGATACCCCGCGCGGCCGCGGCCTCCTCCAGGGAGTTGACCCGCCCGTGCCTGGTCACCTCGTAGCTCAGACCCAGCTGGTCGGCTGCATCGATCGCTTTGGTCACCCGGCTAGTTTCGCACCTTGCTGGGAACGGTCCTCAGGAGAACGGCCAGAACGAGCGTGATGAGGAACAGCGCACCCGCCTCGAGCGCCACGCCGCCCCAGCCGCCATGACTCCACGCCGCTCCCGCCAGACCGCCGAAGACCGACGATCCCAGGTAGAAGGAGAACAGGTAGAGGCTCGCCGCCTGTCCGGTCCCACCACCGCCCGCATGCGCCCTGACGGCCACCCAGCCACCGGCCACACCGTGTACGGCGAAGAAGCCCGCCGTCATCACCGCGAGCCCGATGACGATCAGTGGAAGCGGCGCGGCCAGTGTGATGGCCAGTCCGCCGAGTGTGACCAGGCAGCCGACCGGGACGACCGTACGACGTCCGTACCGGTCAGCGAGCCACCCTGCCGTCGCCGAACCAGCCGACCCGAGCAAGTACACGGTGAACACCAGCCCGGCCGCCCCGGCACTCAGGTTGTACGGCGGCCCGGAGAGCCGGAAGACGGCGCCGTTGTAGACAGCGACGAAGGCGCCAACCGCGGTCGCAGCGATTCCGTAGAGGGCGAGCAGGGCCGGATCGCGCAGTACCCGCCCTGTCTGTGCCAGTAGCTGCCGTCGGCTCGCTGGGGACGGGTGGAAGTTCTGGGAGGCAGGTAGTAACAGCCAGACCACTGCGGCACACATCACGCCGACGAGCGCGATGCCGCCGGCCGCGAGCCTCCAGCCGCCGAGGTCCGCGAGCCCACCTGCGATCAGGCGACCAGCCATGCCGCCCACCGCCGTACCCGCGATGTAGAGGCCGCTGGCGCGTGCGTGACTGTCCTGGTGCACCTCCTCGCGCAGGTACGCCATGGCGACAGCGGGCAGTCCAGCCATGGCGACGCCCTGCAGGCCGCGGAGGGCGAGCAGTGTGTGCCACGTCGGAGCCACTGCACAGAGCAGTGCGATGCCGGAGGTCGCTGCGACCGACCAACGCATCAGAGCAGTGCGCCCGATCACTTCTGAGGCCGGACCCGCGATCAGGAGCGCGATACCGAGCCCGAGTGTGGCCAATGACACGGTGAACGCGCTCTGGCTGGGGGAGACGTCGAACGCCTCGACGAGCTCGGGGAGGAGTGGCTGGGTGCTGTAGAGCAGTGCGAACGTCGCCAGACCCGCCGCGAACAGCGCGACGGACAGCCGGCGGTAGCCGGGTTCGCCGGGGCGGTAGCCGGGGTGGACGGCGACGGAGGCGTGCATGCCTTCGACCGTGCCACGCGGTTGTCGATACGTAAAATGTCGATCTCGGGGGTAATCGATACGATTCTGGTATGAATTTCGAGGACCTGCGGTGGTTCGCCGTACTCGCGGAGACCGAGCACCTGACCGAGGCAGCCGCGGCGCTGGGCACCAGTCAGCCGAATTTGTCCCGGTCGCTGCGCCGGGTCGAGAGCGCGTTCGGTGTCCAGCTCTTCGAGCGCGAGCATCGTGGCCTGCGGCTGAACCCGTACGGCCGGGTCGTCCTGGAGGCTGCCCGAGCCGGTACGGCGGCAGTCGACTCGGCGCGGCAGCGGATCGACGCGTTGCTCGACCCGGAGTCGGGGACGGTCCGGCTCGGGTTCCTGCACTCGGTCGCGACCAGTCTGGTGCCAGACCTGCTGAAGGCGTTCCGTGAGGTGGCCCCAGCGGTGCGGTTCGCACTGCGGCAGGAGCCGGCTCACGACATCGTCCAGGACCTGGAGAGCGGTGAGGCCGAGATCGGCATCCTCGCGCCGCGGCCGGATCCGGAGCGGTTCGGCTGGCACCTGCTCGAACAACAGCGGCTGTGCCTGCACGTCCCGCCGGGGCACCCGCTGGCGTCGCGGCGCCGAGTGGAGCTGGCGGCCGCTGCGGACGAGCCGTTCATCGGGCTGCGGCCTGGGTTCGACTTCCGGCGGATCAGCGAGGAGCTGTGTCGTGCAGCCGGCTTCACCCCGCAGCTGGCCTTCGAAGCGACCGACCTCGCCACCATCGACAGTCTGGTCGGTGCCGGCCTCGGAGTGGCCGTGTTGCCGTCGGGTGCGGTTCGTGGCAACGAGAGTGGAGCGGTCTCGATCCCACTCGCCGGGGTCCGGGCTCGCCGCGAGATCGGCATGGCGTGGCGCCTGGGGGCCCAGCTCGCCCCGGCGGCCGAGCGGTTCCACACCTTCGTCCGGGCCCAGCCGGTGCGGTCGACCTAGGTCCACGCCCCCGCGCGGCACCAGCGACTTCCGTGGCGTTGGTCCAATTTCCACGGTGTCGACTTGCAGTGAGAGGGCTTTCCCACGCACAGTTTCCTCCGTGAGGAAGCGTCTCAGTTCGATCCGCGCGAGCCGGCGCCTGCTGTTCACAGCGGGTACGGCTGCCGCGGCGTCGACGGTTGCGTCGGCTGCCACGGCGTCCGCGGGTGAGCTCGCTTCGACCGGTGCCTACGGTTCCGGCGTACTGGGTGCCTGGGAGCGGCAGGCACGCGCGATCTCGAGCGAGTCGCAGATCCGCAAGACCCGGGAGAACGACGGCGTCTACATGTTCGGCGACAGCATCGGCGTCCAGGACGGTCCGTCACTCGCCAAGCAGCTCGCCCAGCACGGCATCTACATGGCTGTGCACAACTGGGCCGGCCGACCCGTCACGCCGGCCGTCGACGCGCTCGACACCTGGGCCCAGGACTACGGCCTGCCGCACCGCATCCTGATGTCGGTCGGCTCCAACGACATCTTCACCCCGCCGGCAGTGGCCGCCCAGGTCGAGCGGACCATGCAGATCGTCGGCACCGAGCGAACGGTCTTCTGGGTCAACATCCAGGCGGCCCGGACCGCCCACGGTCCCGCCGTCCAGGTCTCCGACCAGCGCAACAGCGCCTGGATCAACCTCCAACTCGCCGAGGCCCAGCGCCGCCACGACAACCTTCGCATCATCCACTGGGCCGAACACCTGGCCGCCAAACCCAACCGCCTGGCCAAGTACCTCCGCGACGGCCTCCACCCCTCCATCCCCCTGGGCCAGAACGCCCGCAACGCCCTCATCCTCGCCGCCCTGAAATCCGGCTGACGTTCGCCGGCGCGGCGACGTGCGGGTGGTTGGCCGCACGTCGCCGTACCGGATTGTCTAGAAGCCCGCGGTGATGCGGGTGAACTCCCAGTCGGGTTGTGCGATGCCGGAGCAGTGGGAGACCACTCCGCCACCGGCGCACCCGCGGTCACGGTTCACCGACCAGAACGCCAGCCGGCCCAGACCGTTGGACCTGGCCCAGTTGGTGATGTTCTGCCAGGTCGCCGTGGTGGTCAGTTCCTGCTGGTCCGACAGCCCGTTCATCCCCGAGATGCCCTGGTGGGCGTAGGCCTGCGCGGTCGTCCAGCCGAAGGTCGCCTTCAGCTTGTTGTTCAGCCCCACGGAAGCGTTGACCGTGTCCTGGTAGATGTTCGAGCTGCCGAAGTCGAACGGCATCAGCGTGTAGATGTCGATCTTCGCGCCGAGTGCCGCGGACCGCTCGATCAGCCGGTTGCCCCAGTAGTTCGGGCCGCTGGTCGACGTACCGAACGTCAGGATCGTCTGGATCCCCGGGTTGTTCTGCTTGACGATCTTGAGCGCGGTGAGGATGCGGTCCTGGACCACCTCGTTCTCGAACTCGTCGCTGTTCTCGATGTCGACGTCGATCGCCTTCAGGTTGTAGGCGTTGATCACCTGCTGGTACGCCCCGGCCAGCGCCTCCGGCGTACTGCAGTTCGGGCCGAGCTTGTTCCCGCTCCAGCCGCCGATCGACGGCACGATGTCGCCGCCGGCCGCCCGGATCTGAGCGATCGCATTCGCATCGGCACTGCCCTGCAGCGGCCTGCTGCCGTCCCAGGCCGGGTTGCAGCCTCCGGACGACAAGATGAATGCCATGGTGAACCACTTGATGCCAGTGGCGTTCATGACGGTCGCAGGACTTGGCGGGTCACCCCAGCCCATGTAGAGGTACGGCGCCGCCCGTCGGGTGCTGGGCTCACCGCCACCAGTGGTGGTCTTCACGGAGATGGTGCCGCTCTTCGGACCCTCGCCTGCGCTGTTGGACGCACTGACTTGGTAGTTGTACGTCGTGTTCGCGGCAAGACCGGAGTCCGTGTACGACGTACCAGTCGGGCTGCCGACCTTCGTGCCGTTGCGGTACACGTTGTAGCTCGTTGCACCGCTTGATGCGGACCAGGTGAGGCTCACCGACGACGAGGTCGCCGTACCGGAGAGACCTGTTGGTGCGCCGGGTGGGGTGCCGCCACCACCGCCGGTGCAGGAGCCGCCGTTCAGTCGGCAGGCCGCGAGCCCGGGGAAGTTGCCAGGGCTGCCGTTGAAGCCGAACGTGACGGTGGCACCGGGAGCGAGCGGTCCGGCCCAGCTCGGCGGGGTGAACGTATGTGTCTGACCACTGCTGCTCCTGGTCGCGTCCCACGAGCTGCTGATCGTGTAGCCGGATGGGAAGTCGAGTGCGACCGACCAGGTGCTCAGCGAGCTCGTGGTGCCGTTCGTGACGGTCACCTTGCCCTCGAAGCCACTGCCCCAGTCGGACACCTTGGTGAAGGCTGCGGTGACTCCAGCCGCATTGGCAGTGGGTGCTGTCAGTAGAGCGAGAACTACTGCGGTGACGGCCGCCAGGGCCATCGAGATGCGCTTCATGTTGCTCCGATCAGTGGGCGGTACGTGATCAGACCCGGCCCCAGAGTGCGGGGACGTTCGGTGGCTCCCAACCGGTCAGGGAGGTGTGACCCTGGATGCACTTGTAGGTGAGGCCGCTGTAGCTCACCAGCGCACCGGTCGTGTACGCCGTGTTGGGCGCCCACGGGGTGGCCGTGGGGGGCGTCGGCGTGGGAGTGGGTGTCGGCGTAGGGGTGGGTGTGGGCGTAGGAGTTGGTGTGGGCGTGGGAGTCGGTGTGGGCGTGGGGCTGGGGGTCGGCCCGCTGCAGCCCGGTGTCTCGGCGTTGACCGCGTTGACCACGTGGTTGAACAGGGTGACGTTCGGGTCGAGTGCCTCGAGGGAGTACATCATCGCGCCGGCCAGACCCTTGCAGTGCTGGTAGTCCGCTTTCGCCTTGATCGACTGGGCGTTGTCACCGGTCCAGAACGTCCCGTTGCGATAGAACCACGATGCCTTGGTCGTGTCGTCGAAGTACGTCGCTGATCGGTCGTCGACGAATCCGACGAGCTCTTTGTAGAAGGAGACCCCTGGCACGTTGCCACTCATCGCATGACCGTCAGCTGGTCCAGTGGCCGGCTGGTACTTGCCGTTCGCCGTACTGGGGACACCCTTCCAACCCCTGTAGTAGAAGGGATATCCGATGGTCAGCTTGTTCGCCGGAAACCCACCGGGGATGCCATATGCCGGGTCACCAGTGGTCCAAGCCTTCACGGCTCCGTCGATCGAGTACTTCGCCGAGCCGGGCGGGATCGGCGTACTCGGGTCGTCCGGAGCCTGGTAGAGCGGGTCCTGGAAGTTGGTCGGCCCGGTGGCGTCCCAGCCGCCGTGCATGTCGTACGTCATCACGTTGTTGTAGTCGAGGTACTGACCGATCTTGTCGGTCTCGATCGTGGCGATCTTGTCCTGCCCGGCCGGCGTGGCGGCGGTCAGGTAGTAACGCTTGCCAGCCTGGTTGCCGTAGGCATTGAGCTGGGCGCGGAACTCGGCCAGCAGCAGCGTGAAGTTCTGCTTGTCGGCCGGGCTCCAGTGGTTGCCGACGTGACCGTTCGGTGAGCCCGGGTACTCCCAGTCGAGGTCGATCCCGTCGAAGATGCCGGCCGCCGTACCGGGGCCGCCGAAGCCGTCGATCACCGGCAGATCGCCCTTGAGGAACATGTTCACGCAGGAACTGACGAAGGTCTTGCGCTTGGCATCGGTCGAGGCGGCGTCGGAGAAGTACTTCGAGTAGGTCCAGCCACCGATCGAGATCAGGATCTTGACATTCGGGTAGCGGGCCTTGAGCTTCTTCAGCTGGTTGAAGTTGCCCTGGATCGGCTGGTTCCAGACGTCGCCGACTCCGTCGACGCTGATGTCCGCGCCGTACGACTTGCCGTAGTCGGCGAACGCGTCACCGGCGCCGTCACCCGCGTTCGGGTTGTTCTCGTCCTGCGAGGCGGCCTTGTTCGCCATGAAGCAGGTGTGGTCGGTCGGGTGGATGTTGGCGAACGCGTAGTTGAGGAAGTCCAGCTTGCCGGCGATCCCGGTGGTGATCATGTTCTTGGGGTAGAACGCATTGGCGTAGATACCCCACTGGGCGAAGTACGCCGTTTTCACGCCGCCGCTGGTGGCGGCCGGGGCTTGGGGTGCGCTGGGCGTCGCGGCCGACACGCCGGCGGCGGTCAGCAGAGCGGTGACGGCGACGGTGGCCGTCGCGGCGAACAGGCGTAATCGACTCATGGGTCCTCCGGAGCTGGGGCGGAAGCGGTCCGGTGAAATTTAGTTAAAGACGCTTCGAAAGGAACCGTAACGGTTCCCGGCGCCGTTGGTCCCCACCTCGTGCTGGCGGATTCCCGCTGCTGACGGAAACCCGACAACGCCTTTGTCCACAGGGTTTCCAGTTGTTCGTCCAGTGACGGTCCCGCGAGTGCATCTTCTAGGCATGGACACTTCTTCCACTTCGGTGCTCTTGGCAACTACTGATGACGTGCTACTCGACGACCTGCTCCGGCTAGCCGCGGCGGCGTCGATCACACCCCTGGTCGAACACGACCTGCTCGGCCTCCGCCGCAACTGGCATGCCGCCTCACTGGTCGTCGTCGGCCACGACCTCACCGAGCCACTCGCCCGCACTCAACCGGTACGGCGCTCAGGCGTCGTTGTGGCCGGGTTCGCGGACGGGGATGACGTGTATCGCTGTGCGTTCGACATCGGCGCGGAGGCGGTGTTCCGGTTACCCACGGACGAATCGGCCCTGGGCGACAAGCTGGCCGATGCCTTGGACGGCGGGGTCCGGACGGCCTTGACGCTCGCGTTCGTCGGCGGCTGCGGGGGAGCGGGGGCGACCACGCTGGCGTCGGCTGTCGCGGTGTTCGGGAACCGGCGCGGCTTCCGGACGATGCTGATCGACGGCGACCCCCTCGGGGGTGGTATCGAGCTGGCGCTCGGGATCGAGCACGATGTCGGTGATCGCTGGCCGAAGCTGCTCAACGCTTCCGGGCGGGTGAGTGCCGCGGCGTTGCGGTCCGCCTTGCCCTCGGTGGATGGTCTGGCGGTGCTGTCCTGGGATCGGTCCGATGTGACCGTCCTGCCGCCGGAGACGATGAGTTCGGTGCTGAGCGCGGCTCAACGCAGTAGTGATCTGGTCGTGGTCGATCTGCCTCGGCGTGCTGATCCCGCCGTTGAGGAAGGTTTCGTCCGCGCCGGCGCGACGCTACTCGTCGTACCGTGTGATGTCAGATCCGTCGCCGCTGCCAACCGGCTGGTCGGTCCGCTCCGCGATGTCGCCGGTGACCTTCGCGTGGTGGCCCGTGATCCCCGCGTGAACGGACTGTCCGCAGCCGACGTCGCCACCCACTTGTCATTGCCGCTGGCAACGAAAGTTGGCTACGAGCGAGACCTGCCCGCCGCGATGGATCAGGGGCGGTTCGATCCGCGTCCGCGTGGACCGCTCGGCCGCGCCGCCTCCGAGCTGCTGGATCTCTTCGGCCTCTACGCATCGGCAGCGGCATGAACGTCTCCACTGCCCTCATCGACCGGGTCCGCGGGACCTTGGCGCTCACCGGTGCCGAGCCGACGCCGGCCCGGGTCGCCGCCGCTCTGCGCGCGGACGGCGGCGTCTACGGCGACGCCATCGTGCTCGCCGTTGTCGCGGCTCTCCGCCGGGAGGCGCTGGGAGCCGGCCCACTCGACACCCTGCTCACCGAGCCAGGGATCACCGACATCCTGGTGAACGGCCCCGACGAGGTCTACGTCGACCGAGGCTGCGGCCTTGAACGGGTGTCGATCCGTACCGGCGACGAGCCCGCGATCCGTCGCCTCGCCACCCGCCTGGCCGCAGCCGCCGGCCGCCGCCTCGACGACGCCACCCCGTACGTCGACGTACGTCTCTCCGACGGCACCCGCTTCCACGCCGTCCTCGCCCCCGTCGCCGCACCTGGCACGTGCCTGTCCCTGCGAATCCCCTCCCGCAAGGTCTTCACCCTCGACGACCTGGTGGCCGCAGGCGCCCTACCACCAGCCGGTACGACGATCCTGCGCGACCTGGTCGACGCACGCCTGGCCTTTCTGATCAGCGGCGGCACCGGAACCGGCAAGACAACCCTGCTCAATTCCTTGCTGTCGTTGGTGGATCCGTCCGAGCGACTGGTGCTCGTTGAGGACGCCAGCGAGCTTCGCCCGGACCATCCGCACGTAGTACGCCTCGAGGCGCGACCACCAAACGTCGAGGGCAGCGGCGAGATCAGCCTGTGCGACCTAGTCCGCCAGGCATTGCGAATGCGCCCCGACCGCCTGGTCGTCGGAGAGGTCCGCGGCGCCGAAGTTGTCGATCTCCTCGGTGCTTTGAACACCGGCCACGAGGGCGGCTGCGGCACGATCCACGCAAACTCCGCGACAGACGTCCCCGCCCGCCTCGAAGCCCTAGGTGCCCTGGCCGGCCTCAGCCGCGAAGCCATCCACAGCCAACTCGCCTCAGCCCTCCACGCCGTCATCCACCTGACCCGAACCCCCAACGGCCCCCGCCGCATCTCCGAGATCCACGTCCTCGACCGTCAACCAACCGGCCAGGTAATCACCCGTCCAGCCATTGAATTCCTCCCCAACGGCAACGTGACCCACCACCCCGCAGCCCGCCGCTTCACCAACCCTCTACCAGCCGCCGCATGACCCTCGCCCTCGTCACCAGTCTTCTCGTCCTGGTCACCGTCCTTCTGATCCTGCCCACCCCGGCCCGGGGCCTGCATCGTCTCGCCGCACGCCCGACACAGCCGTCCGTCCGACGAGGCGGCTCCCCTCTCGCCGCACGCCTACCCCAACGCTGGCTACTCGCTCCGATCGCTGCCCTCACCGGAGTTGTGCTCGGCATGCAATTCCTGGTCTCGGTCTCGGCCCTCGCCGTAATCACCGCGTTGGTCCTCGTCCAGCGAACCCAACACCGCCGCGGCACCTCCGCCGCAACCCGCCGCGCCCACATCATCGAAGCACTCGACATCCTCGCCGCCGACCTCACAGCAGGCCGCCCACCCATCGACGCCTTGGAAGGCGCCGCCACCATTTGCCCCGAGTTCCAGGTCGCCCACGCCGCCGCAAAACTCGGCGGTGACGTCCCCGGCGCCCTCGAGCTAGCCGCAGAGTCCCCCGGCGCCTCCGGCCTCCGAGCCCTAGCGGCAGCCTGGCGCGTCGCCGACGAATCAGGAGCCGCCTTCGCCGCCCTCACCGAACGCTTGGCCGAATCGCTTCGCGCCGACGAAGCCGTCCACCGCCAAACCGCAGCCAGCCTGGCCGGCGCCTACTCAACTGCCCGCATCCTCGCCGCATTGCCCATCTTCGGCATAGCCCTCGGCTACTCCCTAGGGGCCAACCCCCTGACCTTCCTCACCGCCACCCCCACCGGCTGGCTCTGCCTAGCCGCCGGCCTATCCCTAACCACCCTCGGCCTCCACTGGACCACCCACCTAGCCAGGCCCCATCTTTGACCACCCACGAGGCGGACCCACCTCGCGACCACTCGCTGAGCCCACCTCGGCCTGGACCACTCTCTACACGGAGCTTCATCCATGACCGCTACGTCGGCTGCAATCGCGGCGGCCATCTCGTCGTACCTCCTGATACCACCTCACCCAGACCTCCGCCGCCTCTCCCCACAACCCCGCCGCGCCCGGCCGCAAACACCTCGCCTACACAAGCTGGCCACGACCGCAGCCGCCCTCGGCCTCCTCCTCGCCCTCGGAATTCCATGGGGCGTCCCGCTCGCAGCCGCAGCCGTCTTCACCATCCCCAGAGCCCTATCCCGCCTGGAACCAGCAGCCACAAGGCAACGCACTGCCCAGATCACCCACGACCTCCCGCTGGCAGTAGACCTACTCGCCGCCTGCCTCCGAGCCGGACGCCCACCACAACAAGCTCTCGCGACCGTGGCCGCCGCCATCCACGGTCCACTCGCCGAACTCTTGGCCGAGGTCGCCCACCACCTCACCCTCGGCGCAGACCCCGCTGACGCCTGGTCACATCTCCGCTCCGAACCAGCCTGCGCCCCCTTCGCCAGAGCCATCGACCGCTCACTCCGTTCAGGCGCACCGCTGTCAAAGACTCTCGAACACCTGGCCGACGACACCCGCCAGGCACACCACCACGCCGCTGATCAACGCGCCCGCGCCATCGAATCCCGCACCGCCTTACCGCTCGGCCTCTGCTTCCTGCCCGCCTTCGTCCTGCTCTCCATCGTCCCCACCATCGCCGACGCCTTGATCCCTTATCTATCTCGATAAAGGGGCCGCAGGCAACGAGCGCTGGATGGTCGAAGAGTTGTCCCCAGGTCCGAAACTCCTTCAAAAAAAGGGCTCCAACGACGGCACCTTGTCAGTGAGTGGTCCGGACGAGCCGGACCACAGATCGGGAGGTATCAGATGTCCAACGCGCTGGTGGCGGTCCGTCACCGTCTTCGCAACCGCTCCGAGCGCGGAGCCGCCACCGCCGAGTACGCGGTGAGTGTCGTCGCGGTCTGCGGCCTCGGCGGCATCCTCGTCGCCCTGCTGAAGTCCGACGCGATGCTGAACGCACTCAAGGCCCTCATCAACTACGCCCTGCAACTCGCTGGCGTAGAAGGCGTCCAGCTCTAACCCCGGGTCGGTCGCGGGCCCCCTCACCCGCGACCGACCCACCCAGCAAGGAGCCCAAAATGGCACCCACGACGACAAGCTGCGCCACCGCGGCAGACCCGCGCAACACCGCAACCAACCCGCGCCGCCCAGCAAAAGCCAGGCGCCCCACACCTAGAGTCCGGCGCAGCAGAGCTAGGAACTGGCGTGGCACGGCGAGCGACCGTTGTAGTAGAGCAAGAGTCCGGTGCGCCCATATCTGGGCCCCCGCGCTGATTGCCAGCCGCCGCCGGCGAGCTCAGCGTGGCGCGATCACCGCCGAGATCGCTGTCACCCTTCCAGTCCTGCTCACCTTGCTCTTCCTGGGGACCTGGCTGATCGGCGTAGTCATCACCAACATCCAATGCATCGACGCCGCCCGAGACGTGGCCCGCGCGGTAGCCCGAGGCGAATCCCCCGAAACAGCCCAAGAACTAGGCCGCCGCACGGCCCCCACCAACGCAACCATCTCCATCACCCGCATCGGCCCCGACATCCAAGTCACAGTCACCGCCACCCCCCACCACAAGATCCCGCTCCTCTCCGCCCTGCCACCCCCACCCATCCGCGCCCAAGCCACCCTCCAATCCGAGCCCACGACCCAGGCCCCGTCCCCATGACCCCACCCCAAACCTCGCCCTCAACCCCGACCCACCTCCCACCCGCTCCCTCCGCTGCAACCCCTCACCCGCCACCGCCGTACACACCACGCCACCCACCAACCCGCGACGGCGTACGCCGCCCGCCAACCAGGGACGAAGTACGCCGCCCACCAACCCGCGAGGATGCACGCCGTCCACCAGACACCGGCACAGCACTGGAGTTTCCAGCTCCCGACGTAGTACACCCACCGAGCCGACACCCGGTACGTCCTTCACTAACCGGCGACGCAGCACGCCACCTACCGACTCGCGACCTGCTCCTGCCGACTGGCAACGGAGTAGGCCGCCTGCAAACTGGCGGCGCAGTCCGGCGCGAGTCGAACGCCAGGGTGATGTGTGTCCGGCCGGTCGGTGGTGCAGTGCGTCACCGGCGTCGGCGGGTGCGGTCCGAGCGCGGGAGCGGCAGCCTCCTGACGCTCTTCGCCTGCGTGGTGGTTGCCACAGCCGTAGCCATGGCAACCCTCTGGGCAGCCATCTCGACAGAGCGCCATAACCTCGCGGCCGCCGCCGACCTAACAGCGCTGAGCGCCGCCCAATCCCTCGCATCCGGTGCCCCCGACCCCTGCGTGACCGCCCGCCGAGTTGCCACCACCCACCAGGTTGCGCTAGCCGACTGCCGAGTAACCGCCGACACCATCTCGATTCGGGTGACGAAGCAACTAAATCTCGCCGCTCTCGCGAGCCCGACGCTCTCCGCCCAGGCCCGAGCAGGCCCCGCCTAGGCGCCAGTTGCGTGATTGGTGGCCCAGCCCTTCGCCGACGTGCGCGGAATCGTGCGACCGCACAGAACAGAGGTGGAGATGAGAGGAAAGCGGGTGGTACTGAAGCGGTCGCGATCTGGTCGCAATCTGGTAGAGATGCCGCGTTGATCTGGACGAGGCGCAGGCGAGGCCTCCATGATCTGGAACCGAAGTCCTGCCCATCCTCCCGGACGCACTTCCCCGGCGCCCGGACGGTCACCCAGGAGGCTCGTTTGCCCGACCGCATCCGGCTGTTGCTGGTCGACGACCAGATCCTCAGTCGAGGCGTACTCAGAAACGGCCTGGAGCGCGAACGCGACCTGGAGATCGTTGCCGAGCTCAACCGTTCGGACGACGTGGTCGGCGCCGCGAAGCGGCTCCGGGCGAACGTCGCCCTGCTCGACACCGCCGGACCGGGGAACGACAGCATCAAGGTCACCACCAAGCTGCGCACGTCGATACCGGAGTGCCGCGTCGTCATGCTCACGACGTACGGGCGCCCGATCCACCTCCGCCGCGGTCTCGAGGCCGGCGCCAAGGGATTCGCGCTCAAGGGCAGCCCGGCGCCGCAGTTGGCAGACGCCGTACGACGGGTGCACCTCGGGCTTCGCGTGGTCGACGCCAACCTGGCCGCCGAGAACCTCAGGTACTCCGACACGCCGCTGGACGACGACGAGACCGACACCCTCCGCGCGGCCCGCGACGGCGGATCGGTCGCGCTGATGGCGCGCAAACTCGAAGTCTCCGAACGCGTCGTCCGCACCCGCCTCTGGTCCGCCATCGGCAAGACCGGCGCGCGCACCCGTTCCGACGCCATCCAAATAGCCGAACGCAACGGCTGGCTCCTCGACTAGCCAGCCGACCGCCCGCCCGCACCGACGACCACGCTGTGTGGTCGATGGTCATATCGGCGGGTGGCTCAGATCTGCCGGACAAAGAAGGTAGTTCGGCGGACGCCGGTGGTCAGCGCAAGGGTGGGACGTCGGATTCGTCGAGGGAGTGCAGATGTTGTCTGATCTGGTCGGCGGATCGGATGCGGTGGGCGGGGTGTTCGTCCCATTGGCGTAATAGCGCGAGCAGTTGGTCGCCACGGGCTGGCTGCCAGAGGTCGGGTACGTCGCCTAGGCCTCGAGGACGCGTTTGTGCGGATGCGTAAGGGATTTGTGTCTTGTCCATCTGGTCGATCGCCCACCGGATGTGTCCCAGTAACCGCACCACGGAAGCTGCTCGTACGGGACGTCCACCACGACCACCGGATACCCGAGCTCCGCGAGCACCGCATCGAACATTTGCCGAGCCTCGGTCGCCTGGCGGCGGGACAGCCCCGCGAGTTCACGCAAGAGCGTGCCTCAAAGCCCGCCGTCAGCCAGTGCGCCGCAAGCATCGGCAGATCGCATCTCGCACAACCTCACCACGAATCGCCTGCTCAGGCGTGATGTCAAAGTCCACCGCGCAAACCTCACACACCCGCCGTCATCACACCGGCCACCTGCCGTCATCACACCGGCCACCTGCCGTCATCACACCGGCCACCTGTGGTCCTCACCCGCCGACGGTCATAGCATTCACCGGCCCGCCGTTGATGCGCTGCTTGCGGTTGTCGTGCCCGACTGGGTGCTGTCATTGCGTGTCTGCGGTCCACACCAGCACCTGCCTTCGTCACACATCCCAACGTCGTCACACACAAGTCCACCCGGGCGCCGTCGTACGCTCACGGTCGTCACATCCAACCCGCCCGCCGTTGTTGCGTGGGTGCGGTTGGCGTGCCTGTCTGCGTGCCAGCGTTGCATGCCCGCGGTCGTCACACCGCGCTCGCGCTGCTGTTCGGTACGTCGTTCGTCGGCTCCGCCTGTCGTCGCCTCCGCCTGTCGTCGTCGCTGGACCGCAGTCGTCGCACCCCCGCTTGCCGTCGTCGCCGCCATCCGCCCTGCCTTCGTCCGACGCCTAGCGTCGCCACGCTACCCACGTGCCGTTGGCGCGTCCCGGTGTCAATGGGGGAGAGACTGGGCGCATGGTGCGTGGGCGGGTGATTGTGGTGGATGCTGCCAATGTTGTTGGGTCGCGTCCGGACGGGTGGTGGCGTGATCGGGCGGGGGCTGCGCGGAAGTTGTTGGTGAAGCTCGCTGCGCTGCAGGAGAGATTGGGGGAGACGACCGACGTCGTGGTGGTGCTTGAGGGTGCTGCGCGGGGTGCGGTCTCGGGTCCTGAGGCTCCGGAAGTGGGCGGCCTCCGGGTAGTACTCGCCGACGGCTCTGGTGACGACACCATCGCCGCTGTCACCGCTGAGACAGTTGCCGCTGACACCAACCCCGAGGTCACCGTAGTCACTGCCGACCGCGGCCTGCGCGAACGCATCGAACCAACAGGTGCCACAGCGGTAGGTCCCCGTTGGCTCCTCGATCAGCTCGGCCACTAGCCGCCGAAGTGTCGAAGGTATGCCGCGGGTGTCGTGCTGCGCTGTCGGTCTGGTTGGTCGAGCCATCAGCCGCGGCAGGTGTGTTTGAGGAGTGGTGCTGCGGTTGTCTGGCTGGGCCGGTTGAGTGGTCGGTGGGGGCATGGGCCGGGCGGGTGTGTTCAAGCAGTGGTGGTGCAGTTGTCGTACTGCGCCGCCTGTCCGTCGGTCGAGCCCTCAGCGGGCGGGTGTGTTAGACGAGTGGTGCTGCGGTTGGCGGGCTGGGCCAGTTGGCCGGGCCGCTTGATCTGTTGGAGGCGTGGGGCTGCAGTTTGTCCCGGTTGGGCCGGCCGGGAGTCGGTTTGAACGTCGGGCGTGGGGTGTTGAGTGTTGTTGTGGGGCTGCCGGGGTTAGGGGGAGGTGAAGGTCAGGATGTGGGGGGATGCTTTGTGGAGGGTGGGGAAGTGGCGGTGGGTGCCGGTCGGTGGGGTGGGGGTGTTTACGGTCCAGACGGTCATGCCGGCGTGGAGGGCGGATTGGACGCCGGAGGGGGTGTCTTCGATGACCAGGCAGTCGGTCGGGGCGGCGCCTAGTTGTTCGGCGGCTTGTAGATAGGGGATGGGGGAGGGTTTGCCTTCTTCGACGGCGGCTGCGTCGATGATCACGTTCGGGAGTGGTAGGCCCGTGCGTTGGAAGCGGCCGCGTACGCGGTGGTCGTAGTTTGAGGTGACCAAGGCCCAGGTGTCCGGCGGGAGGCTGTGGAGGAGTTCCGAGGCGCCGGGGAAGGCGGTGTAGGTGCCGGATCGGACGTCTTCGTCCTCCAGGGCGTGTAGGAGGGCTAGGCATTCGTGGGGATCACGGGTGGCAGCGACCTGGGCGAACGTCTCCATCGGGCGCGTGCGTAGTGCTACCTCGTAGACCTCGGCTGCGTTCAGACCGTAGTGCGTTGCCCAGGATTCCCAGACCTGGCGCTGGTTGCTCAGGGCGTCGATCAGCGTGCCATCGACGTCGAAGAGGACGTACCTCGTGCGGCGGTCTCCACTCGTCACGCGTCGATGATGCCAGCCGGTCTGCGCGCGAGTGGAGAACGGTCATAGGCGCAGAGCGAGAGGACGGTCCTTACGCGCAGAGGGAGAGGAGGCGCCCGTTGTGGGTGATGAGGTAGTGGGGGCCGGCGGTGGCCGGGACGACTTCGTGGGGGGTGCGGATGGGGCGGCGGGTGCCGTCGGGGGAGATGAGGAGGGTGTTGGGGGCGTCCAGGACTACGAATGAGTCTTCGGTGCGGAGGAGGACGGGAGCGGTGTAGGAGGTGGAGATGGCGGTGCGGCCGGCGGTGAGGGCTTCCAGGACGGCTCTGGGGAGCTCGTCGGGGCCTTCGGCGGAGGCGTCGACGGCGATCCAGGTGGTGGGGGTGCCGGGTGGGGTGATGGAGGACGGGTTGTGCCAGTCGCTCCCGCCGATGGGCGTCGTACTGGTCAGGCCCCAGGCTTGCCACCAGGCGATGGGGCCGCCCCAGGTGTGGTCGAGCCAGTTGGAGTGCCAGATCTCGGCGAGTGGTGGGTGTTCCGGCAGGGGGTGACGCCAGGAGCAGTCGCCGCCGAGTGGGTGGTTGATGGAGAGCAGTCCGCCGCGGGCGGCGACCTCCGTGACCCAGGTGGCAGCCGGACGGCGGAAGTCGACGACGCCGATGTCGCCGAACGCGTTCGCGTGGCCGGACTCGGTGGTCACCTCTTGGCCGGGGATCAAACCGATGCCGAACTTCTTGCTGAGCCCAGGCAGCTCGGGATGATGGGCGACCGTGTTGTGGTCGGTGATCGCCAGTACGTCGAGCCCGGCCACCACACCGAGTGCGGCGAGGTTGGCGATCGGCGTGGACCCGTCGGAGTGCAGCGAGTGCGCGTGGAAGTCGCCGGCCACCCACTTCAAGCCAGGGGCTGCGGGGAGCGTACGGCGTGGAGGACGAGGCGGTACGGCGATAGCCGCGGTGGCGTCGGCGTACTCGTTCAGACCTGGGACTACGTCGACCGGACCGGTGACTGCTTCGACGATGAGCTCGACGCCTTCGACAGGGAGGCGGTGCAGGCCGATCACGACCCACCAGGTGCCTGGCTCGAGGTCACCGGGCAGGTAGCCAGGTGTCGCCGCGGTCGGAGTGATGGCGAACGTACGGCGTGCGCCGCCGGACCACCCGCGCCAACCGCCGGCACCTTCGCAGCCGATGTCGATGACGGCGCCGTCGACCGGTGGGATGGTCAGCGTGACGAGCAGACCGGGGCAGCCGACCGGGATGTCGACCGGCAGCGAGTGCCAGACCGATTCGGCGCGGTCGTCGAGGGTCCAGTGGCGGCGGTACGACGTGTTTGCCATCAGCCTACTGTGGCCGGTTGACGGGCGAGGAGGTCGCCCGACTCGCGGTCGTACAGGAGAACGCGCGACGCCGGTGCCGTGAGCACGACCGTGGTACCAGGCTCCGGCTCGTCCTCCTCCGGCACGGTGACGCCGATCAACGTGCCGTCGCAGTCCACGCTCACAAGGGACTGGGTGCCGAGGTTCTCCGCCACCACGACCTGGCCGCGCAGCGACGGTCCGGTGACGTCGCCGGTGGTGAGCGTGAGGTACTCGGGCCGCGCGCCAACCGTCACCTCAGCACCGACCGGCGCCGACCCGGTTGCTGCAGGCAACAAGCCTCCCGCGACCGAGACGGTGCCGACGGGGTCTGAGCCGGGCCGCGAACCATTCGCACCGGAGGGTGAGCCGGCGGCGGAGGTGACTGTGCCGGGGAGGAGGTTCATGGGGGTAGAGCCGATGAAGTTGGCGACGAAGGTGTTGGTGGGGCGGGCGAAGACTTCGCGGGGGCTGCCTAGTTGGCGGAGTTTGCCGGCCTCCATCACCGCGATGCGGTCCGCCAGGGCCAACGCCTCGGCCTGGTCGTGGGTGACGAAGACGGTGGTGATGCCCAGGTCCCGCTGCAGCTTCTTCAGGAACGTCCGGGCTTCCAGCCGCAACCGGGCGTCCAGGTTGGAGAGCGGCTCGTCGAGCAGCAGCACCTTGCCCTGGGACGCGATCGCGCGGGCCAGAGCGACCCGTTGCTGCTGGCCACCCGACAGTTGGCCGGGCTTGCGTTCGAGCAGCCCCTGCAATGACAGCTCACCAGCGGTCCGTTCCGCTGTCGCCGTACGGGTCGCCGCGGAAACCCGGCGTACCTTCAACGGGTAGGTGATGTTCTCGGACACGTTCATGTGCGGGAACAGGGCGTAGTCCTGGAAGACCATCGCCACCCCGCGCTTGCCCGGCTCGGTGCGCGTCACGTCCACGGCGTCGATCCGGACCGTGCCCTCGGTTGCTTGCTCGAGGCCCGCGATCGTTCGCAACAGGGTGGTCTTGCCGCAGCCGGACGGGCCGAGCAGGGCGAAGAACTCACCGTCCTCCACGTGCAGGTCCAGCCCGTCGACGGCGCGGACGCCGTTCGGGTAGACGGTCGCGAGGCCCTCGATGTCGATACCCGCCATCAGCTCTTGATCCCTCCATGGAAACGGAACCCGTACCGCGAGTTCACCAGCAGGTACAGCACGACGACCGGGATCGAGAACAGCAGCGAGAAGACCGGCAGCACCTGCAGGTTCACGCTGCCGCCTTCGTCGGTGAGGGTCTGCATCAGCACCGCACCGGGCTGCAACTCGATCGACCGGATGAGCAGGAAGGGCACCAGGAAGTTGCCCCAGGAGTTCACGAACGCCCAGACCATGATGGTGGCCAGGCCGGGCCGCGCCACCGGCAGTACGACGTCGCGCAGGATCTGGCCGGTGGACGCGCCGAAGACCCGGGCCGACTCCTCGTACGACTTCGGCACCGCGTCGACGAAGTCCTTCAGAATGAAGATTGCCGCCGGCAACAGCCCGCTCGTCATCACCAGTGCGACCCCGAACCGGGAGTCGATCAGGCCGAGCTGGAAGATCATCACGAAGATCGGCACCATCGCGGCCGTCCCGGTGACGACCGAGGACAGCAGCAACAGCCCGTACAGCAACGCGTCCCGCCCGGGAATCCGGACCCGCGACAACGCGTAGCTGGCCAGCGCGGCGAACGCGGTCACCGCCACCGCGACGGTCACGCAGATGACGAGTGAGTTGACCATCGAGTGCATCGCGTACGGATGGTCGAGGGTCTTGCGCAGGTTCTCCAGCGTCCAGTCCGGCCGGTGGACGCCGAGGCCCGGGTTCTTGTCGAACGGCGCCGACGCGATCCACAGCATCGGGACCGCGAAGAACAGCATGATCGCGCAGATCAACACGTAGAAACCGATCCGCCGTACGACGAAGGCCGCGGTCATGGGGTCTCCCCGCCTGGACTGAGGAGCGGAGCGAGGCCCCATGACCCCGCCGGCGCCGAAGGCCCGGCCAAAAGCACAGTCCTCACGAGCGCCTCCTCAGCAGTCGGAGGTAGATCAGCGAGACCAGCAGGTTCGCGATCAGCAGCAGGAACGAGATGGCCGAGGAGTAGCCGAGCTCGCCGCCCTGCAACGCCACGTTGTAGATGTAGACGGGCACCGTCTCGGACTCGTGGTTCGGCCCGCCCTTGGTGAGCAGGAACGGCGAGAAGTCGTTCGCTGTCCACAGCGAGATCAGCAGCGTGTTGGTGAGCACGTGACCCCGGATGTGCGGGAACACCACGTCCCGCAACGTCTGCCATCCGGATGCGCCGACCATCCGCGCCGACTCCAGTTGCGATGGCGGGACGGCCTGCAGCGCGGAGGAGTAGAGCATCATCGAGAACGCCGTGCCGCGCCAGGTGTTGAACACCACCAGGCATGCCATCGGGTAGTCGATCAGCCAGGCGGTCCCCGGCGTACCCAAGATGCCGTTGAGGGTGCCGCCGTCGCGGTCGAAGAAAGCGACCCACAGGTACGCGACCACCGTGGAGGGCAGGATCCAGGCCAGCAGGACCAGGCCTTCGACGGTACGGCGTACGACGGGACGCGTACGGCGCATCACCCAGGCCAGGGCGAAGCCGAGGATGTTCTGGCCGATGATCGCGGAGCCGAGGACGAACAGCAGCGTCAGCCACAGGGCGTTGTGGAAGAGCGCGTCGTTCAGTGCCTTGGTGTAGTTGGACAGGCCGACGATCGACGGCGACACCGCCTCGACACCGGTGAGCCGGTAGTTGGTGACGCCGATGTAGATGGTCCAGACCGCCGGGAAGACCAGGAACGCCCCGATCAGCAGCAGCGCCGGCGCGACGAAAGCCAGCGCCCGGCCGACACCGAGCCCTGCGACGTCGACTGCCGGACCACGCCGACCCGCCGGACCACGCTCACTCGCCGGACCACGCCCGGCCGGGCCGCCCTGCCCGGCCGGAGCACGTTCCTGGGCCGGGTTGACTGACACAGGTGCGGAAGCAGACGTCATCAGTTGCTGGCGACCTTGTCCTTGCTGCCGGCCGCGGCCTCGACAGCCTTCTGGTACGCCGCCGCCGCGGCGTCGGTGGTCTTCCCGCCGACCACGTCCGCGGTCGCCTGCTGCAGGTTGGCCGAGACCTTCGGGTACTCCGCCAGGCCCGGACGGTACTGCGTGATCGGCAGCACCTTGGTGGCGACGAAGTTCAGCATCGGGTCACTGGCCAGCACCTCGGTGTTGACGTCGGTGCGCTGGGTGATCTTGGCCGCGCCGTTCAGGGACTCCTTCACCATCTCGGCGGAGTTCATGAACTGCAGCAGTTCCCAGGCCTGCTGCGGGAACTTCGTGTTCGGGTTGATCACGGTCGCGCCGCCACCGGACATCGAGACGAAGTCCTGGCCCTTCACGCCACCGCCCGGCTTGCTGGCCGGGATCAGCGCGTAACCGACGGCGGTGTCCCGGTCGGCCATCTTGGCGACGCCCTCCTTCGGCTCCACCACGCTGCGCCAGAAGTAGTCGCTCTCCAGCAGGATGCCGATCTTGTTGGCGGCGAACTGGGCGAACGACTTGTCCCGGCCCTTGGCCTCGCGCTGCAGCACCGGGTCGCCGAGGCCGGTCGAGTAGATCTGGCGGTAGAAGTCGAGCACCTGGCGCAGCTGCGGGGTGTCGCCGAGCCACTTGCTGTCGGAGTAGACGGTCGCGCCGGTTCCCACCAGCAGCGGCAGCACACCCTGCATCGTGGTCGCCTCGCCCATCGCCGTACCGGCGTTGATCTGGATCGGGGTGACGCCGGGCACCTTCTTCAGCGCCTGGCCGGCGGAGATGATGTCGTCCCACGACTTCGGCTGCCAGTCGGCCGGCAGTCCCGCCTGCTGGAACAGCTTCTTGTTGAAGAACAGCACCCGGCCGTCGGTCCCGCCGGGGACGCCGTACCGCTTGCCGTCGAAGCTGCCGAGCTGCTGGACCGCCTCCGGGATCTGCTTCCAGCCGTCCCAGTCGTCCACCTTGCCGGTGTCGCCGACGGTGTCGGTGAGCGGTTTGATGTAGCCGGCCTGGGCGAACTCGCCGACCCAGATACCGTCGATCTGGATCAGGTCCGGGCCGGACTTGTTCGACAGGTCCAGCGACAGTTTCTGCTTGTAGACCTCGTCGTCGGAGCCGTCGCCCTGGAACTTGACCGTGACGTCGACGCCCTTGCCCTTCTGCTCGGCGACGAACTTCGGGATCAGGACGTCCTCGATGAAGGTGGCGCCGGCGCTGCTCTTGCCGCCCTTGACCGCGTTCGAGCCGATGGTCAGCTCCACCTGCTTGGCCTCGGCGTTGCGGTTCGCGTCCTGGTCGCCGCCGGTGTCGGACGAGCCGAGACAGCCGGTGAGCAGCGCGAGAGCCGCGGCGCCCAGGGCTGCGGATGAGTACAGCCTCAGTGATCGCATCAGGGGTCTCCTTGCGGGTCGGTGCAGCGAGTGCCCGTCAAAGATTGGCACTCCTTGGCGACTATGTGAAGACTTTTACCCAACCGCCCGGAAAACGTTGTCAGCCTGTCCCCCGTGCCGCCGGCAACCGGTTGGGGGCTGCAGGCAACGTCGTACGCGAAAAACCCTTCCAGGGGCCCACTCTCAAGCCGCGGACGGTTATCGGTGATCCGGCCGCGGCGTCAAATCAGGTTCGGGCGGGGGCGTTGCGAAAGGGTTAAAGTGAGCTCAAGGTTCTGTAGCAACCGGTATCTGACTAGATACATAACGTGACAACAGCCGGTAACGTCCCTGCCGATCGGTTCAGTGGATCGGAGGTGAAAGACATGCTGTTGCACGGACTGGCTTGCCTTCTCGACGACCTGCTCTGGCACTGCCACCATCACTTCTGGTGATGACAGCCCTGGCCGCCTGGTGACGGCCGCGGACGAGACGTCCGGACGGTGACCCCGACGCGAGGCTCCCGCTGACGCGCAAGCAGCGGGGATCCGCGGCGATCGGACCCGAGCACCGGTTCCGGACCGAAGACCTCACCAGACCCACAACTGAAGGAGTGTCGATCACCGAAGGATGAGAAGGCCAGCCGGCCCCGACGATGTCGGGGCCGGCTGGCCTCTGTGTGGCTGAGGATCCTCCTTCGGATCAGTGAGCCGGACGCGGCCATGCTCCGGTCGGCTGTGCCTGCTTGGCCTTCCCCATGCGCCAAGTCGTTGCTCAGGGCATCGAAATCGTGCTGCGGGATCGTCGTGCCCGACCCTGCGGAGGCTGTGCGGTGATCGAGAGGTTGCGGCAATCTCTGGATACGCGGACACAGCTCTGAGCTAGTTGATGCCCTGAGCAACAGTGTGTTCAGTGGGTTTGTTTCGTGTCAGTGGTGTTGTCGACCGGGTGGCGTTCGGTCGCCGGATGGTCGGCGGCGGGCGCCTCGTCGCGGTCTGCGGTTTGCCCCGAGCCGGCGTCACTCTGAGTAACCTCGGGCGTGGCGTGCGCGCGGAGTTCGCGCATCTCCTTGTGGCGGCGATAGCCGCGGCCGAGCCCCTTCTTGGTCAGCCAGAGCCCGAGGAGCAGTGTGGCTCCGGCCAGCGCGCCGAGGAAGAAGACGGTTGCCAACGACATCCCGAAGTCGACGCCGAAGACTTCCATCGTGGTGGACGCGGACGACGACACCGAGACCCCGAGGCCGAACAGGACGGCGAGGACGATCAGGACGATTCCGAGGACGGCCATGGTGAGCTGCTCTCTGCCAGCCGGGTGGCTGGCTGTTCAGGCCTCACTGCTGAGTAGTGCGGTGAGCAGCGCCACCGCGCCGCTCTTGTCCAGTGGGTTGTTCTGGTTCCCACATTTGGGCGACTGTACGCACGACGGGCATCCATCCACGCATTCACAGTGTGCAATCGCCTCACGTGTCGCAGTCAACCACTCACGCGCCGCGGCGTACCCGTGCTCGGCGAAGCCGGCGCCGCCCGGGTGGCCGTCGTACACGAAGACGGTGAGGCGGCCGGTGTCGGCGTGCCGGGCGGTGGAGACGCCGCCGATGTCCCAGCGGTCGCAGGTGGCGAACAGCGGCAAAAGGCCGATCGAGGCGTGCTCGGCCGCGTGCGCCGCGCCTGGTACGTCGTACAGCCCGAGCGCGGCCACGGTGGTGTCGGGCATCGTCCACCAGACCGCTTTGGTCCGCAGCGTCCGCACGGGCAGGTCGAGCGGCTGCTCATCCAGTACGTCGCCAGTCGCGATCAGCTTGCGCTGGAACGAAACCACCTGGCTCGTCACCTGGACCCAGCCGCGCGACAGCTCCGCCGTACCCCAGGAGCACGTCTCCTCGGTCGCCAGGATGCTGATCTCGGTCACGTCCCGGGCGAAAGTGGTGTAGTCGGGGGCGGCCGGCTCCACGACGGCGGCGTACCCCTCGAGGTCGAGGGTCTTCACCAGGTAGGACTCGCCGGCATGCACGTAGACCGCGCCCTCGTGGACCGACGAGTGCGCCGAGCCGCCGTCGACTGTGCCGAGCAGCCGGCCGGTCTGGTCCTCCACGATCTGCACTGTCTTGCCACCAGCCGAGCGGATGTCGATGGCGTCCACTGCCCGCTCCCGCCGCGTCCAGAACCAGCCGTGCGGCCGCTCCCGCAGCAGGCCCTGACGGACGAGCTGCGCGATGACTGTCGGCGTCGTACTGCCGAAGATCTGGTAGTCCGCTGCGGTCAGTGGGAGCTCCTGGGCGGCGGCGCAAAGCTGGGGGCCGAGGACATACGGGTTCTCCGGGTTGAACACCGTCGCCTCGACAGGACGTCCGAAGATCGCGGCCGGATGTCGGACCAGATAGGTGTCGAGCGGGTCGTCGCGCGCGACCAGCAAAGCCAGTGCGTCGCCACCTGCGCGTCCAGCACGCCCGGCCTGCTGCCACAGCGATGCCCGGGTGCCAGGCCAGCCAGACAGCAGTACGGCGTCCAGGCCGGCGATGTCGATGCCAAGCTCCAGCGCATTCGTCGCGGCGACTCCGGTCAGCTCACCGCTCTGCAGCATGCCTTCAAGCCGTCGGCGCTCCTCTGGCAGATAGCCCGCCCGGTACGCCGACACCTGCTCGGCCAGCGCAGGGTCTACCTCGGCCAGGTTCTCCCGGGCTGTCATGGCGACTGTCTCGGCGCCACGCCTCGACCGGACGAAGGCCACTGTCCTGACACCAGTAACGACCAGGTCGGTCAGCAGGTCGGCCACCTCGGCTGTGGCAGAGCGTCGTACCGGAGCGCCGTTCTCACCGCGCAGTGAGGTCATGGGCGGCTCCCACAAGCCGAAGGCGATGCCGCCCCGCGGAGAGCCGTCCTCGATCACCTCCACCATCGGCAGGCCGGTCAGCCGCTCACCGGACACTGCCGGCTCAGCGACTGTGGCCGATGCGCAGACGAAGATCGGGTGGGCGCCGTACTGGGCGCAGACCCGACGCAGCCGCCGCAGCACGCCGGCCACGTGCGCGCCGAACACACCGCGGTAGTGGTGGCACTCGTCGACCACGACGTACTGCAAGCAGCCGAGGAAGCGAGCCCAGCGCTGGTGATTCGGCAGGACCGAACGGTGCAGCATGTCCGGGTTGCTCAGCACGTACGTCGCGTGGTCGCGGGCCCAGTCGCGTTCGGTGCGTTCCGAGTCACCGTCCAGCGTCGTCGCCCGCAGCCCGGGCACCGTGTACGACGAGACCGCGCGGAGCTGGTCATGCGCCAGAGCCTTCGTGGGAGACAAGTACAGAACAGACGCCGTCCGTCGATGCGGTGAGGCGGCCTGCGCGATGCTCAAGGTGGCAAAGGCGGGCAGCAGGTAACCGAGCGACTTGCCCGACGCTGTCCCGGTCGCGACCACGACATGCTTCCCGGCGTACGCCGCTTCCGCCGTGGCGACCTGGTGAGTCCATGGTGCGGTGATGCCGGCGTCCGCGAGTTGGCTGAGAACCTCGGCCGGGACCCACCGGGGCCAGGCACATGTCTGCCCGGCGCGGGCCGGCACGGACTCGACGTGGGTGAGCCGGTCGTCCCTACCCACGGCAAGGCGCTTCAGCACGACCGCCGCCTCACCACCTGCACGCATAACCCTGAGCTTAGTTATGCCCTCGGACAGTGGTGTTCCGGTCCAGTCCTTCCCGTGCAAGTGCGGATGCACGCAGCTTTTTCGGCACGAAGATCGACTTCGGGTGTAACGAGATGAAAGAGTTTTCGGAGACGGCCCTACTCACGGTCCGTACATGGTTGAATGCAGCAGTTCACGGGATCGGAGGCCGAAGTGGATCTGTCGCTCAACGCGCGCGCCGAGGGCGGGCGGACCGTCATCGAGGTGGCGGGGGAGATCGACGTCTACACCGCACCGAAGCTCCGCGAGAAGATCGCCGCGCTCGTCGACGAAGGTGTCCATCACCTGGTGATCGACCTGGAACGCGTGGAGTTCCTGGACTCCACCGGTCTCGGCGTTCTCGTCGGCGGACTGAAACGGGTGCGTACCCACGACGGATCCCTGTCCCTGGTCTGCACCCAGGAACGGCTGCTGAAGATCTTCCGGATCACCGGCCTGACCAAGGTCTTCGACATCCATCCGGATGTCGAGTCCGCGATCTGAGCCAAGCGAAAAGGTATCCGCACAGCTACGAAGAGTGATGCTCTTGCCTGATCCACCGGGTATGGCGTAGACCACCCTGTCGTCAGGTCTGGTCGAATACCCGTTAGAGTGACCCACCGCGCCAGTCATTGGCGCTGTGTCGTATTTCCCCAACCCTTCGGTTGCGGCAGACGGGGGCCGTCAAGCACGGATGGGTTGCCTACAAGGAGGACGGATGTCCGCGCTGCTTGCACAAGCGGTGGATCTTTCGTCGAGCAACACCACACTGGTGATCGTCGTCGGAGTGATCGCGATCCTCGCGGTCGCCATTGCGATGGTCTTCCGGGGCCAGGTGCTTGCCGCGAACGATGGCACCGAGAACATGAAGACGATCGCCGCGGCGGTTCAGGAAGGCGCCTCGGCGTACCTGAACCGGCAGTTCCGCACCCTGTCGATCTTCGCCGTGATCGCATTTCTGCTGCTGTTCCTGCTGCCCGCGCACAGCGACAGCGGCAACGAGACCACGCTGAAGATCTTCCGGTCCGTCTTCTTCCTGGTCGGTGCGGGCTTCTCCGCCCTGATCGGCTACCTGGGCATGTGGCTCGCGACGCGCGCCAACGTGCGGGTGGCCGCGGCGGCCCGGCACGAGGGCCGCGACCCGGCGATGCGGGTCGCGTTCCGGACCGGCGGCACCGTCGGTATGGCGACGGTCGGTTTCGGCCTGCTCGGCGCCGCGGTCGTCGTCCTGCTGTTCAAGGGTGACGCCCCGACCGTGCTCGAGGGCTTCGGTTTCGGCGCCGCGATGCTCGCCATGTTCATGCGTGTCGGCGGCGGTATCTTCACCAAGGCCGCCGACGTCGGCGCCGACCTGGTCGGCAAGGTCGAGCAGAACATCCCCGAGGACGACCCGCGCAACGCGGCCACCATCGCCGACAACGTCGGTGACAACGTGGGTGACTGCGCCGGTATGGCGGCCGACCTGTTCGAGTCGTACGCCGTGATGCTGGTGGCCTCGCTGATCCTGGGCAAGGCCGCCTTCGGCGAGCAGGGCCTGATCTTCCCGCTGATCGTGCCGGCCATCGGTGCCGTCACCGCGGTCATCGGCGTCTTCCTGACCCGCCCGCGCACCGGCGAGAACGGCCTGCGCACGATCAACCGGGCCTTCTACATCTCCGCGGTCATCTCGGCGGTGCTGTGTACGGTGGCCGCCTTCGTCTACCTGCCGAGCAGCTTCGGCGACCTGACCGGGGCGACCGAGGCGATCGCCGCCCACGACGGCGACCCGCGACTGATCGCGACCGTGTCGGTGCTCATCGGCATCGTGCTGGCCGCGGTCATCCTGGCCCTGACCGGCTACTTCACCGGCACTGAGGACAAGCCGGTCAAGGACGTCGGCAAGACCTCGCTGACCGGCGCCGCGACCGTCATCCTGTCCGGTATCTCGGTCGGCTTCGAGTCCGCCGTGTACACCGCGCTGGTGATCGCGGCCGCCGTGTACGGCGCGTTCCTGGTCGGCGGCTCGGGTGTCGTCGCACTGTTCGCGATCGCGCTGGCCGGTTGTGGTCTGCTCACCACCGTCGGCGTCATCGTCGCGATGGACACCTTCGGCCCGGTCTCCGACAACGCCCAGGGCATCGCCGAGATGTCCGGTGACGTGGACGGCGAGGCGGCCCAGATCCTGACCGAGCTGGACGCCGTCGGCAACACCACCAAGGCGATCACCAAGGGCATCGCGATCGCGACCGCGGTGCTGGCCGCGACCGCGCTGTTCGGTTCCTACACCGACTCGATCTACGCGGTGCTCAACGACGCGGGCGACGCGGCGTTCAACGCGGACGCGCTGGTCTTCGACCCGTCCACCCTGGTCGGCATCATCATCGGCGCCGCCGTCGTGTTCATGTTCTCCGGTCTCGCGATCAACGCCGTCGGCCGCGCCGCCGGTGCGGTCGTCTACGAGGTACGTCGCCAGTTCCGCGACATCCCCGGGATCATGGAGGGCACCGGCAAGCCGGAGTACGGCAAGGTCGTGGACATCTGCACCCGCGACTCGCTGCGTGAGCTGGCCACCCCGGGTCTGCTCGCGATCCTGGCCCCGATCGCCGTCGGCTTCGGCCTCGGCGCCTCGGCACTGGCCGGCTACCTGGCCGGTGCGATCGCGTCCGGCACCCTGATGGCGGTCTTCCTGGCCAACTCCGGTGGCGCCTGGGACAACGCGAAGAAGCTGGTCGAGGACGGCCACCACGGCGGCAAGGGTTCGCCCGCGCACGAGGCCACCGTCATCGGTGACACCGTCGGTGACCCGTTCAAGGACACCGCCGGCCCGGCCATCAACCCGCTGATCAAGGTGATGAACCTGGTCTCGGTGCTGATCGCCCCGGCCGTCGTCGGTATGTCGGCGATCGGCGAGGACACCAACACCCCGCTGCGGATCGGCATCGCCGTCGTCGCGGTCGTCATCCTGGTCGCGGCCGTCATCGTCTCCAAGCGTCGTGAGTCGGTCATCGCCGACACTCCGGCCGAGGTGAACGCCGCCGCCTGATCCAGGCAAGCAGAACGGCCCGCCGGTTGATCCGGCGGGCCGTTTCGCATGGACCCGGACAGTCCACCGCCTTAGTGTCGTCGGTACGACGAATGACGCCAGAGGTCTCGGCCGGTGCAGGGAGGTAGGGTGCCTCGACGACAGGACAACGGCTCTGCTCCTTCCCGGCACATGGCGACTGCCCGTCTGTCGGCGTTTCTGCTTCTTGTCGTGGCGGGAGTGCTGGCTGCGGCCCAGCCGGGGCACGCGGCGCCGACGCAACCGGATGTCAACTACCTCAACGCAGCCCACCAGATCAACCTGACGATCATCCAGGCCGGCGAGGCCGCCAAGACCCATGGCCGGAGTTCGTGCGTGCGGCGCGTCGGCGCCCTGATGGAACGTGACCATCGCAGACTGGCCGCGCAGGAGGTCGAGGTCGCCCGTCGTCTCGGCATCGGGCTGGTGACCATACCTTCGTCGGCCCAGCGTCAGCAGCTCACTGCTCTCGCCGCCAAAGCCGGGACCTCTGGGTACGACGCCGCCTGGCTGGCGTTGCAGCGGCAGGAGCACCGGCGGTACCTGTCGCTGATCGGGGGCGACCTGCCAAAAGCCGCCTCGCCTGCCGTCGAGTCAGTGGCCAACGGCGCCAAACCCGTGGTCCAGATGCATCTGCGCATGGTGGCAGGCACCTGTCGCGCCGAAACCGGCTCCCCGACAGTGCCCACTGGTGACGGCGGCCAGGTGGCGGAAGCCCAGCGGATACGCTCGCGGACAGGGTTGGTGCTGTTCGGGATCGGAATGCTTCTCCTGGCCGGCAAGCACATCCGGCCGCGGCGACGCCTGCTGGGAATCGCGGCGGTGGGCGTAGCGCTCGCGATGGTGTTCGGCGGGCAGCCCGGTGATACCGGAGAGGTCCCGGAAGCCGGCCCTTCGATTGCGGACCGGGAAGCAGCCATTCCGCCGGTCCGGCTGGCGCTGCCCGGCTACCTCGACGCGCCGGTGATGCCGGTAGCGACCGCGCGCGACGGCCAGTTGCAGGTGCCGAAGTCGCGTGCCGACGTGGGCTGGTGGGCAGCAGGTGCGGCGCCGGGCTCGGCCGGTGGCACCGTGCTGCTTGCGGGCCATGTGGACTCGGGCCGCGGGCGCGGGGTGTTCGCCGCGCTGTCCGAAGTGCGGATCGGCGCCAGAGTCGCGGTGACATCCGGGGACGGAGACGTGCACTGGTACCGCATCGTGGCTCGCCGCACTTATCCGCAGGAAGCCTTGCCCTCCGACCTGTTCCGCGGTGCTGCGAAGCCGCGGTTGGCGCTGGTCACCTGCATCGGCTCGTACGACCACTCGGCCCGCCGCTATACCCATAACCTGGTGCTGTACGGCGTTCCGTTGGATTGAAGCCGTTTCGTGTTGAAATCACACGTCGCCGCCATTCGGTGGTGACTTCCATCTTCAACGGCCCGTATCCCGAAGTACCGGCGTACTTCGACTTTCGGCTGATGTGGACCGCGCCCGGATAGGGGATCGTCGGGGTCGTGGTCAGGGCTTTAACCGATGGCAGTGCGAGCCGGCCGGACGGCAGAATCAACCCACGGGTGGACACACCGGATCCGCCCCGGGTCCGATGCTCAGGACGGGTCAGCCCTCGATACTGAATGCGACACAGCCCGCTCAGACGACCAGATGGCGCGCCACCGAACGAGGAGTACGGCGATGATCGAGGCAAAGGGCCTCACCAAGCGATACGGCGCAACCGTTGCCGTAGACAACCTGTCGTTCGAGGTGAAACCCGGCAAGGTGACCGGCTTCCTCGGCCCGAACGGGGCCGGCAAGTCCACCACCATGCGGATGATCCTCGGACTGGACACCCCGACCTCCGGCGACGTCCGGATCGACGGCCAGCGGTACCGCGACCTGCACCAGCCGCTGACCAAGATCGGTGCGCTGCTGGACGCGAAGTGGGTGCACCCGAACCGCTCCGCGCGGGCCCACCTGTCCTGGATGGCCGCCTCCAACAAACTGCCGAAGTCGAGTGTCGACAAGGCGCTGGAGATGGTCGGCCTGACCTCGGTCGCGAACAAGCGGGCCGGTGCCTACTCGCTGGGTATGTCGCAGCGACTCGGTATCGCGGGCGCGCTGCTCGGCGACCCGGAGGTGCTGCTCTTCGACGAGCCGGTCAACGGCCTCGACCCGGAGGGCATCGTCTGGATCCGCACCTTCATGCACCGGCTGGCCGACGAGGGCCGGACCGTGCTGGTCTCCAGCCACCTGCTGTCCGAGATGGCGCTGACCGCCGAGGAACTGATCGTCATCGGCCGCGGCAAGCTGATCGCGCAGAGCTCCACCCGGGAGTTCGTCGACCGCGCCAGCGGCACCACGGTCAAGGTGCGGACCCCGCAGCTGGACCAGTTGGCCGGCGTACTGCACCAGCAGCAGCTGGTCACCCGGATCGAAGAGGTCGACAACGAGGGCAAGGTGCTGTTCGTCGAGGGCGACCTGACCACCGACGAGGTCGGCGAGGCGGCCGCGGCGCACGGCATCGTGCTGCACGAGCTGTCGCTGCAGCGCGGTTCGCTGGAGCAGGCGTTCATGCAGATGACCGGTGACTCGGTCCAGTACCACGCCCACGACGAGCTCGCCCACGTCGGCGACGTGAACCTCGCGCCGCCGACCGGCGTCGAGGTGGCCTCGGGTCCGAAGGAGGACAACTGACATGTCGCTGATCACCGTCGAGCGGATCAAGCTCTTCTCCACCCGGTCGCCGTGGTGGTGCATGATCATCGCGGCCGTCCTGGCCATCGGCCTGGCCGCGCTGGCGACCGGGTTCGCGACCGGGCCGGACGAGGCCCAGGTGACACCGGCGATGACGCAGTTCGGCGTCGGGCTCGGGCAGATGGTCATCATGGTGATGGCTGCGCTCGCGGTCACCACCGAGTACCGCTTCGGCACCATCCGGACCAGCTTCCAGGCGGTCCCGCAGCGTGCCGCCCTGCTTCTGAACAAGACCCTCGTGGTCGGCACCCTGGCCGCTGTCGTCGGCCTGGCCGCCTCCTGGGGTTCGTGGGCGATCGGCAACCTGTTGGCACCCAGCGCGGACATGGCGATCAACACCTCGGCCGAGTGGCGGCTGATGTTCGGGCAGGCGTTCGTCTACGCGCTCTCCTCGGTGTTCGCGATCGCGGTCGGCATCCTGATCCGGCAGAGCGCCGGCGCGATCGCGATCCTGATCCTCTGGCCGCTGCTGGTGGAGAGCCTGCTGCCGCTGATCCCGAAGATCGGCGACGACCTGCAGAAGTGGACGCCGTTCACGAACGCGAACCAGTTCCTCAACGGCGGGCAGGACATGGGCCTGGCCGGCGCGGACGCGGCGGGCGCCTCCACCGCGCTGTCGCCGTGGTGGGCACTGGTGTACTTCGCCGCCTGGGCGTTCGGCCTGCTGATCATCGCCCTGGTGAGCGCGAGCAAGCGCGACGCCTGACAAGAACGACCCCGGTCGTGGTTGAGGGGCCCTGGCCGGGGGCGCGTGGCACGGTCGGGCTGAGGGGTCCTGGCCGCTACGGCCCGTGGCACATCCGGGAGACCGGATGGACCACGGGCCGTTCCCCGTTCCGGAAGCCGGGGCCGGGGTGGCGGGCCGGGTGGGAAACGTTTAGCCTGCCGCGCATGACCGACTGGGCGCGGGTGCGCGCCGACGGCTACGCCGTCCCGACCGATCGTCCGCTCACCGATCTCGTCGCCGAGCTGTCCGGCCTGCTGCGCTCACCCGATCCGGTGATCCGCGACACCCAGGCGTACGCCGTACTCGCGACCTGGATCGGCCGTGGTGTCCTGTCGACCGACCAGCTCCGCGGGCTCGGCGACGAGATGGTCACCCGGTTCGCCGATCCGGAGCCGCAGGCGCGGACGTTCGCGCCGCTGATCCTCGACTCGATCGTGTCGGCCGGCGTGTTCGAGCCGAGCTGGGTGCCGCGGTTCGAGCGCTGGTACGTCGCCGAGGAGGATCTGCGCGGGTACGACGCCAAACTCGGCTGGCTGCACGCGGTTGCCCACGGCGCCGACCTGCTCGGGACACTCGGCCTGCATCCGGCGGTCGAGCCGGTGCAGATGCTCCGCCTCGGCATCGGCCGCCTCCTGACGCCCACGCCGCACGTGCTGCGCGATCTGGAGGACGACCGCCTCGGCTACGCTCTCGCGGCCACACTCACCCGTGCGGACCTCACCGAGACCGACGTCACCGACTGGCTCGACCCCGCCCTCCGCGTGCTGTCGGTTCCACCGGTCGAAGGCATCACACCCGAGGTGACCAACACCATCCGCACGCTGCGCGCGACGTACTTCCTGATCGACCACGGCTTCCGGCTCTCCGGCAGCGCCACGCTCACCCGGATCCCGCACCGCGATCAGGTCAAGACAAAGCTGGCCGACGTCATCCGCATCGTCACGCCGTACTACCTCTGACGCTTTCCGGAGGATTACTGCCACCCAGCGCAAACTATCTTCCGGAAACTCGGGACCGGCCGAGCGTCAGACCTGGGGTGGATGGCACCTGCGACTTTCGGATAGGGCTTCCCTGAACTGTCCCCGAGATGCGACGTGCCGCGGTCCAGGGAACGGTACAGGTGGTTTCCGGTGGAAGCGGAACCCTTGTCCGTGGGATCGTCTGTGCTGGCAATGCCGTGGCCCCCTCCCATGGTGGTGCCAACGCCACTACCGCAGTAGTGCCAACACCATCGGATCTGGTCCGTGGCGACGTTAGTTTTCTAGCTGATGAAAAGCCGTCGGGGGCAGCAGTCCAGAGAGGGCGCGTGGAAGTCATGGTTGTGACATACCTGAAGAAATGGGTCGGCAGCCGGATCTTGAACAGGACCACCCGCAAGGGTGGTCTTGACTTGTCGAAGATGCGGATAGTCCCCCGTCAGGTCTCGATGCCGCTGCGTCGCGTCGGCGTCGACCCGGTCCCGGCGCTGGGACGGGTGCGCGAGACCGAGCCGGTGCACAGACTGGCCCATCTGTTCGGGTTGAACGTGTGGGTGGTGAGCGGCCACGCCGAGGCGAAGGCCGTGCTCTCCGACACCGCGAACTTCAGCAACGACATCCGGCCGCTGGTCGGCTCGGACCCGAACAAGCCGTCGGAGGGGATCGGCGGCCTGGGGTTCACCGATCCGCCGGACCACACCCGGCTGCGCAAGCTGCTGACGCCGGAGTTCACCAAGCGCCGGCTGGCCAGGCTGGAGCCGGCGATCGAGAAGATCGTCAACGACCAGCTGGACCTGATGGAGGCCAAGGGCCCGGTCGTCGACATCGTCTCGGACTTCGCCTTCAACGTGCCGTTCCTGCTGATCGCCGACCTGCTCGGCGTCGAGGAGTCCGACCGCGACCGGTTCCGCGCCCTCGGACCGGCCCGGTTCGACCTGTCCGGCGGCGGGATCGGGGTGTTCGGGTCAGCGAGCGAGTCGCGGGACTTCCTGTTCGAGATCGTCCGCAAACAGCGCAAGGAGCCCGGTGACGGGCTGATCGGGTCGATCATCCGCGAGCACGGCGACACCATCGACGACATCGAGCTGGGCGGCCTCGCCGACGGGGTGTTCCTCGGCGGGTACGAGACATCGGCGAGCATGCTCGCGCTCGGCACGCTGGTGCTGCTGCGCGACCCAGCGAACTTCGAGCGGATCCGGAACGAGCCCGGCGCGGTCGACGCGATCGTCGAGGAGCTGCTGCGGTACCTGACCGTCGTACAGGTCGCGTTCCCGCGGTTCGCGCGGCACGACCAGGAGTTGTTCGGCCAGCAGGTGAAAAAGGGCGACCTGGTCGCGGTGTCGCTGTCCGGCGCCGACCGGGACAAGCAGGTGTTCGGCCTCGACGCCGAGGACTTCTACCCGCGGCGGGCACCCGCCGCCCACCTCGCCTTCGGCCACGGCATGCACCGCTGCGTCGGCGCCGAACTCGCCCGGATGGAGCTGCGCGCCGCCTTCACGGCCCTCGCACACCGCTTCCCCGACCTGGCCCTGGCCGTCCCGGAGGAGCAGCTGCGCTTCCGCGACTTCTCCATCGTCTACGGCGTCGAAACCCTCCCCGTCCAACTCCACGCCAACCCCGCCGAACAGGTCGCCGGCTGACGTGCAGCCGCGCGACGAGTACGTCGCCCTCGCGCTCGAGGCGGTGGACGAGGGTGCGACGGTGTTCTGTTAGTACGGCGTACGCGTCGGCTGAACGTCAGGCTGCGGTGCGGTAGACGGCGCAGCCTCGGGTGGTGAGGGCGTGGACCCATTCGGGGACGACGGGGAGGTCCAGCCAGCGGAGGTCGAGCTTCTCCAACGCCGGGAACGCGGTTGGGGGCAGGTCAGGCAGGCCGGTGAGGTGGTTTGCTCGCAGATCCAGGTGCCTAAGGAGCGGGAGGCGGCTCAGCTGGACCGGGAACTCCATCAGGGCGTTGGCCCGGAGGCTGACCACGCGAAGGTTGGTGAGCTGGTCGAAGGTCGCGGGCAGGCGCTCGATCGCGTTCCGGTCGAGGTGAAGCTCTCGCAGCGCGTGCAGGTCGCCGTACGCGTCGGGGAGCTCGGTGAGGCGGTTGCCGTAGAGGCGGAGCTCGAGCAGGTTCCCGAGGCGACCGAGCGACTCGGGCACTGAGGTGAGGCCGTTGTCGGTGGCCCCCAAGTAGAGGAGTGCTGACAGGTTTCCGAGCGACGAGGGCAGCTCGCCGATCGCGAGGTCGCTCACGTACAAGAACTCGAGCTGCTGCAGCCGCCCCAGCGAATCGGGCAGCACCTTCAACGGCTGATGACTGAGATCAAGAATCCGCAGCTCAGTTAGGTCACCAACCCAGTCAGGCAGGCTGGTCAGCTGGTTCTCGTGCAGGTACAGCTCGCGCAGACCGACGTACTCGCGGATCCCAGGATCCAACCTGCTGACTCCGGTCCCGCCGAGGTTCACGCTCCGAGCCGACATCCCAAGCATCTTAGGGCTCCAGCCGTACGCCGATCGCGCCGCCAGCACAACGGCAGCGGGCAGGCGTCGCGGTGCGGGGGTATTTGTCGTGCTTGTGGGTAGTTTCTGGGTGGCGCTGGGTGGTTGGGGCGGGTTCGGGTCGTGACAGGGATTGGGGTGGGTGGTCACAATGGGCGGTCCGGCCCGAGGTGCGGGTGTGGAGAAGGAAGGCCGCCGGCGGGCTATGGGTAGTGGCGAGATGGCGATGGGTGACGCGTTGACGACCCGGATCGCCGCCGCGATGACATCGGCCCAGTCGGGTGGGCATGCGACCGCGGCCGCCGAGATCGAGGCGATTCGGGCGGAGCTCGGTGGTGTGCCGAGCTATCAGCTGGCGGCGGCGGAGTACGTGCGTGGTGTCACGGCCCACCATGCGAGTGACGCGGATGAGGCGTTGAAGGCCGTCGATGCGTGTGTCGCGGTCGCGAAGGCGATCGACGAGCCGGGGTGGGAAGCGAACGCGCTGCCGATCCGGATCATCAACCTGGCCCGCAGCGGCCGGGGCGGGGACACGGTCAAGGATCTGGTCACCGCCGAGCACGCGTTGAACCGGACCAAGGATGCCGGCCTGAGCGCCTGGGCACACACCGGCCTCGGTTACGCGTACGACGTCCTACGACTCTACGAACTGTGCATTCCGCATTACGAGCACGCCACCCAGTTGGACGCGGACGTGTTCGAGCTGGCCGAGTCAAGGGCGATCGATCGGCTGAACCTGGCCGAGACCTATCTGCGCTGGGCTCACGAGCTCGAGCGGATCGGTGATCCGTCGTACCGGCAGGAGATCCAGGAGCGGCTCGCGTCGGCGGCGTACTGGGCGCGCGCGGCGGAGCGGGTGATCGTCGACGACGAGAGCCAGGAGTTCTGGAGGTTGAGCGCCCGGCTGTGGATAGCGGCCGCGGCAACCATCGAGGACCCGGCAGCCGCGGTCGCCGAGTTGACCGAGTGCCGCGACGAGATCTCGAAGCTCGGTGAGACGGAGCGGCTGGCGATCGCGGGCGTCTATCTGGCCAGAGCTCTCCAGGCCGCGGGCAAGTACGACGAGGCCAGGGCGGCGGCCGATCGGGCCGCGGCTGACCTGATTCCGTTGGCGGATCCGGCCACGCACGTGCTGGTGTTGCAGACCCGCTCGGAGATCGCGGCGGCCGCCGGTGAGCAGGGAGCCCTGACCGGATTGGAGTACGCGCGTTCGGTCGCGCGCGGCTGGTGGAAGGAGCGGCAGCGGGCGCTGAACGCCGTGCGGCATGCGCTCGCCAGCCATGATCTCTCCGCCCGGCACGACGCGGAGTGGCACGCGGCCCGGCAGGATCCGCTGACCGGGATCGGCAACCGCCGGGCGCTGGACGAGCGGCTGACCGCGGCCCGCGACTCGGGGCGCGCGGTGACGGTGCTGGCCATCGATGTCGATGATCTGAAGGTGGTCAACGACACCTACGGGCACGCCTCCGGGGACGAATTGCTGCAGGTTGTGGCAAATCTGCTGGTAGAACAGGCGCGAGCCACCGATGCCGTGATTCGATCAGGAGGCGACGAGTTCATCGTGGTGCTCGACCAGCCGGACGCCAAGGGCGGTGCCCGACTGGCGCTACGGATCCGGACCGCGGCCGCGGCCATTGCGACGGCGGCCACGAAACCGTGGCTCGGGCGGCTGGGGTTGAGCATCGGGTACGCCGCGACGGCCGAAGGCGTCGGGGTGGATCAGCTGATCGCCACGGCGGACCGTCGGCTGTACGAGGACAAGCGCCGCAGGCGGTGGGGCGACAGGGGGTTGTGAGGTGCGCGACACGTCGGGGGTGACTGCGCGGATCGCGGCGGCGATGACGCGCGCCCAGTCCGGCAATCCGGCCGAGGCCGCCCTCGAGCTCAACCGGCTGCTGGCCGAGCTCGGCTCCGAGCCGAGTCCGGAGCGGGCCGCCGCCGAGTACGTGCGTGCCGTCGCGGCCCATCACGCCACTGACGCGGTCGAGGCGCTGGACGCGGTCGACGCCTGTATCCGGGTCGCCCGCGCGATCGACGAGCCCGGCTGGGAGGCGAACGCGATCGCGATCCGGATCGTCACCTTGATCCGTACCGGCGAGGGCGGTGACTCGGTCGCCGACCTGGTCGCCGCCGAGAACGCGCTGTCCCGCACCCGCGACCTCGGCCTGGCCGGCTGGGCGCACACCGGCCTCGGCTACGCCTACGACCTGCTCCGGCTGTACGAGTTGTGCATCCCGCACTTCGAGCTCGCGGCCGAGGGCGATCACGATCCGCTCGAGTTGCCCGAGGCGCCGGCGATCAACCGGCTCAACCTGGCCGAGTCGAACCTGCGCTGGGCGCACGAGCTCGAGCGGCTCGGTGATCCGTCGCACGACGAGGAGGTCCGCGAGCGCCGGCGGGAAGCGCACCGGTGGGCTGGGGAAGCGGTTCAGGTGATCGTCCGCGACGACCTGCTCGGGTACTGGCCGATCGCCGGGCGGATGTGGTTGGCCGCCAGCAACGACGACAGCGACGCGGCCGAGGCCGTGGTGATCCTGAAGGACTGCCGGGACCAGTTGGTCAAGCTGGGCGACCTGGAGCTGGCCGCGATCGCGGGTGCCTACCTGGCGAAGGCGTACGCCACTCTGGGCCGGCTCGAGGACGCCGCAGAAGCCGCGCATCGGGCCGGGAGTGACCTGCCGCCGACATCCGATCCGCCGGTCGAGGCCCTGGTCCGGCACACGGCAGTGCAGATCGTCGCGGAGTCAGGTGACGCCGGCGCGGTCACTGGGCTGCAGTACGCGCGGGCGATCACCAGAGGCTGGTGGGCCGAGCGGTTGCGCGGTCTGTACGCCGTACGGTCCGCACTGGCCAACCATGAGCTCTCGATCAGGCACGACGCGGAGTGGCGGGCCGCACGCGAGGACCCGCTGACCGGTGTGGGCAACCGCCGCGCCCTCGACGAGCGCATGTCTGTCGCGCACGACACCAGCCGGTCGGTGGCGGTGATCGCCATCGACGTGGACAACCTCAAGGTGATCAACGACAGCTACGGGCATGCCTGCGGTGACGAGGTACTGCGACGAGTCGGGCAACTGTTGACCGAGCAGTGCCGGGCCGAGGACCTGGTGGCGCGAGCCGGTGGTGACGAGTTCGTCGTCATCCTGGACAAGCCGGACGAGCGTGGTTCGCGTGAGCTGGTCGAGCGGATCAGGACAGCGGCGGACCGGGTCGCGGTGACGGCGCAGGAGCCGTGGTTCGCCTTGCTTCGGCTGAGCATTGGGCAGGCGAGCAGCACCGACGGTACGGCGGTCAGCGAGCTGCTGGCCGAGGCCGACCGGCGCATGTACGCCGACAAGCGCCGGCGCCGGGCTCAAGAGCGGACTCAGTAGTCCAGGAACCCTTCGACAACAAGGCGTCTGACTTGCGGAAGGTAGTCCCGCAGTACGTCCGTCAGCGGCCGGTCAAGGAGGTCGGCCAGAGCGGCCAGGATCTGCCCGACGCTCAAGTCCCCGTCACAAGCCCCGACGAAGCCGGCCAGCACAGTGTCCGCCTGCTCGGCTCGCCGCATCCCACGCTGCCGCCGCAGCACGATCGACGCCGGATCTTCGGCACCCGGCTGCCCGCTCGTCTCCTGGATCACGTCGTCAGCCACCATCAGGTGCAGCCCGGTCAGGTCGTCCGGCATCCCCTCCGAGCGTTCGAACCGCCGCAGTACGTGCGGACCGATCGGCCGCTCGATCTCATACGGCCACTCCTCGGCCTCGAGCGTCCCTTGCACGTTGTGCATGGTGATCCAGCCCATGCCGATCGCCTCGACACCCTGTTCGTCCAGCCAGCGCAGCCAGGCGTCGTACCGAGCCGTGTACTCGGGGGACCCGTGCAGACCCGCGTCCCGCAGCCAGAGCTCGACGTACTCGGACGGGTCGAGCTGCTCGCGCTGCACCGCCCATGCCGACCGATCGCCGGTCCAGTCGGCGATCCGGTCGCGCCAGTCCTGACCGCGGACGCAGGTCCAGTTCGCAAGCAGCTGACACCAGCCACCCTCGGTCAAGTGGTACGGCGCCTGTCGCACCAGCTGCTCGACCACGGAGTCACCGGCGAACCCGGTCTCGCGGTACGTCAACCGGCCGTCCCCCGGCGAGATCACGTACGGCGGATTGCTGACGATCACGTCGAATCGCTCGCCGCGTACCGGCTCGAACAGACTGCCTTCGCGGACGTCGAGCTCGACCCGGTTCAGCGCGGCCGTCCACCGGGCCAGCTGGAGAGCGCGCGGGTTCACGTCGGTGGCGACGACCTGGTTGACCCGGTCGGCCAGGTGCAGCGACTGAATCCCGCAGCCGGTGCCGATGTCGAGGGCACGCTCGGCCTTGATCGGCACGGTCAGGTGGATCAGGCTCAGGCTGGCCGGGGCGATCCCCAGCACGTAGTCGGACCGCATCGGCTCGCGCCGTCCGTCCAGTCCGGGCGTGAGGTCCGCGACCACCCACCACTCCCGGTCGTCCTCGGCGTAGGGCCGGACGTCGAGACGCGCCCGCGCCTGACCGCCGGACGTCTCGACGAGGCCCAGAGCAACCAGGTCGACACCGGGAAAGGCCTTCAAAACAAGGGATTCCGGTACGGCGCGCTGCAGCAGGAACAACCGGATCATCGTGTCCAGCGCGTCACCGGACCCGGTGCGCCGGCCCGCAAGAGTCGTCTCGTTGCGGGCCAGCGCACCGTTGGCCTGAGGGCCCAGCCGGCCGGCCACCCCTTCGACGGTGTAGCCGGCTGCCGTGAACGCCTGCCGCAGTGCGTCCACATCGGTCCCCGTCAGCTCTTTCATGCAGCCATTATGGGTTGCAGGTCACCTTCGCCTCCGCCCAGTCCGCGTGGTCGCTGGTGATGCCGTCGCCGCCGTCGGTGACTTGGAGGGTGAGGGTCTGGCCGCCGGTGACGTCGACCGAGACGGGAGCCGTCGGTGAGGTTCCGGTGAGCAGGTCGGAGGTGTACTTCGCGACGCCGTCGACCAGGACTTTGAAGCTGACCTTGCCGCGGTCCTCCACTTCGTCGTCCACGCCGACCTTCGCGGTGAAGGTGCTGCAGTTCCCGCCGATCCGGACGCTGACCGTCGACGGTGCGTGCGTACCCAGGCCTTTCGCGTACTGCATCCCGTCGAGGGTGATCGGGTGGCCGTCGGCCGCGCCGTCCTCGCCGTTGCTTCGATCGCGCTCGACCGGCCCCCAGCCGTTCGTCGAGTCGAGGAACTCCAGATCGCTCACCCACTTCTCACCAGTAGGTGCCGGTGGCAACGGCTTGTCCGCGACCGTGGCGGCGAAGAATCCGAGTCCGCCGCCGGGCAGCTTGATCGCCTTGACCGTCTTCCCGGGATCCAGTGGTACGGCGGTGTAGAAGACCCGGTAGTCGGTCGTGGTGTTGCTCAGCCCCGCCTGGGTGTAGCGACCCTTCACCGATACGGCGAGCTTGGCGCCGCCGGTGGCCGGGTCTTGGCAACACCAGTTCGGCAACTGGAACGTGCCCTGTGACTGCGATCCGTCGGTGTAGATGATCGTCACCGCTCCACGAGCGTTGAGACTGGCGCCGGCGCCCAGGAGTGCGAGGTGCGAGCCGGTGCCGGAGACCAGGATCGGCGCCGACTGGTTCTTCACCAGGTTGGGCGTTCCCGGTCCGCCGGCCGGCCAGGTGAACTCGGCGTCCTGGACGGTGACCTTGGCGCCCGGCGTGTAGCCGGCGGCGGCCAGCGCCTCGCCGTTGTAGCTGTTACCGGATCCGTCGAAGTTGCCCCGCGCGTACGTCGACGCGTCGCTGATGCCGACCACGTTGGCTGCCTGCGACAACGACGCGTACGGCAGTTGCGCGGTCGCCGTCGCGGAGTTGGTGTAGCTCTTGCCCTGGGCAACATAGCTGGCCGACAGCTGCAGCGTGAAGCCGGCCGGCTTCACGTCGGCGCCCGGGGTCACCTGCAGTTTCGTCGTCACCGTCTTGCCGGGTGCGACGCTGGAGAAGGTGTTGGCTCCGGTAACGGTCCAGCCGCTGGGGGCCTGGATGTCGAGGCGCACACCGCTCATGGTCGTGTGGCTGTCGTTGCGGAAGGTCGCGGTCACCTCGGTGGCCTGGCCGGGAGCGTTCCAGAGCGAGGGCGTGGCCAGCTCCGGCGTGCCGAAGGTGTTCGCGACATCCGGGCCGCCGACCGAGGAGGTGCCGAGCAGTTGGACGACAGCGGCACGTGCGGTGGAAATCCGTGCGGTGTTCACCCGGACCACACCGTTCTCGTACTCCCAACCGCTCGGGCCGTTGGGAAGACTCCGCCCGTCCACGATGACCTCGCGCGGCGCCGTACCGGTGTGGACGGTGAGCTCGTACGGACGCGATGCTGGCTTACCGGTGTAGCTGCCGACGCTGGCGCCGATCTGCACGGTGATATCGCCGCGGGACTGTGTCGGTGCCTCGACGGTGAAGACCTGCTGAGCCGACTTCTGCGCCCGGGTGACTCGGTCATCCTCGTACAAGCTGAACGACGACTTGCCCTGCGGGTAGATGTCGAGGGTGAGCCGGTCGCCGAAGCCTTGCTCGGCCGCGGTGTTGATCCCCGTCTTCCACATCGGTACGACGGCGCCGGCCTTCACGAACAGCGGCAGGGTGTCCAGCGGCGCGTGGTAGCCGTTCACCGTGGTCGGGCCCTGGTAGACCCGGCCGGTCCAGTAGTCGACCCAGTTGCCCTTGGGCAGGTAGATCCCGTTCTTCACCTCGTCGGCACCCCATATCGGCGCCACCAGGAACTCCTTGCCGGCCAGGAACTCGTACTTCGTGGTGTCGTCCCACGTCTTCGGGTCGGTCGGGTACTCCAGCACCAGCGAGCGGTTCAGCGGTGCACCGGTCCGGTGGGCCTCGGCCGCGTACGAGTAGAAGTACGGGAGCAGGCGCTCACGCAGTCGGAGGTACTTGCGGTTGATCGAGGTGTACGGGTCGCCGTACGCCCACGGCTGCTTGAAGGCCGGGGTGGCCCAGCCGGACATCGTCATGAAGGCCGGATTGAACACCTTCCACTGCATGTCCCGCACGTAGCTCGTGGGCGAACCGCCGAAAATGCCGTCGACGTCACCGGCGCTGTACGCGATACCGGAGTTGCCGGAGCCGTGGATTGCCGGGATCTGCCACTTGATCGCATCCAGCGAGCCGCTGTGATCGCCGGTCCACTGCACCGCGCACCGCTGGGCACCGGCCCAGCCCTCCACCATCCAGGCGAAGCCGCGGGCGTTGCTGTACTGCTCGATACCGTCGTGCGCGGTGTCGCAGGCGCTGAGCGCGTGCCGGTAGCCCGGACCGACCCAGGCCACGTCCAGCTTGCGGACCCGAACGCCGGCCTCGCCGACCTCGGCCGGCTGGCGGTCCAGTGAGGACTGCGTCCACAGACCCATCTGGATGTTGCGCTGCCGGAGCTCGTCACCGGTCTGCTTGAGCGCCGGGATCTCCCGCTTGCCCCACCAGGTGCCCTCGACCTGCTCGAAGTCGGTGTCGTCGGAGTAGCCGCAGCCGTAGTCGTCGTTGACCAGCATCCAGCCGCCCGGCATGTCCTCGTCCTTGAACCGCTGCGCGATCTTCACCGCGTCCAGCGTGGTCACCTTGTCCGGGTGCACCTTCCAGTCGTTGCTGGAGTCCGGGTCCTTCGCGTAGTGACCGCGGTTGTAGCAGTCCGAGTCGCCGTACTCGAGCCCGTAGATCGGTGGCATGAACGGGCGACCGGTGAGCTCGGTGTAGCGGTCGAGCGAGGTCTTCAGGTCGCCGACGAAGTAGTACGCGTCGAACCGCTTCTCGTCGTGCTTGGTGACGACGGGGTCGGTGAAGCTGTAGCTCCCGGGGCTGAACGTGTTCCGCAGTACGCCGTACCCCGCGGTGCTCATGTAGTAGGGAGAGGCGTTCGGGTTGCCGCCGTCCTCCCAGTTGAAGTCGCGGGAGATCTTGATGGTCTGGCCGCGGTGCGAGAACCGGCCGTTCTGCATGCCGCCGCCGAAGAACTGCTCATTCGGCCCGCGGCCCAGCGACTGGGTGGTGGCGGTGTCGTTCCACGACAGCGGCGCCGTCTCGGCCCAGACCAGCTGACCGTTCGCCCGGTGGAGCGAGAACCGCAGCGGTGACTTCTGCGCCCGGACCTCGATCTTGCCGGTGGACAGCGAGTAGTAGCTGCCGCGATCCCGCCACGACGTACTCGGAGTTCCGTAGTCCGTCTTGGTGACGATGGTCGACGACGGCTCGGCCGGGTCGGTCGGCGGCGTACTGGCCGGGTCGGTGAAGTTCCCGTCCGGTGCCAGCCAGAGCCGGAACACGTCGTCCTTCAGGAACACGACCCGCACCTTCGCCTGACCGGCGGTCAGTGTGTACGTCGCTTCGTCGGCCGCGAACCCACTCACGTCGCCTAACGCGGTGTCACCGGCGGCGGGCTCGGCCGAGGCCGGACCGCTCACGCTGAGCAAGGCACCGGCGACCAGGGCCAGCATCGAGCCGGCGATGGTTGCTGAACGTTTCATGCGGACAAAGATGCTCACGAGTGCCTCATTTCACGCATCTATGAACAAGAATGCGGTTATTGAAGCGTACGCACGACGCCTTGTCATCAGCTCGGCCGTCATGAAGTTGAGACCCGCCATCACAAATCCCAGAGGTCCACGTCGCCCGTTGAGTCCAGGTTGTGATGCTTGCCACCCCTGTACGTGGCTGAACGGCGTACCCTCGTCACGACATGGGGGGCGGATGGGACGGGGCCCAGAGCGCTCGGTGGTCACGCCGCGACGCGCCGTGAACGGGCTTGCCGGACACTTTCTGAAGCCCTGAAAGGTGTACGAACGGCGGTACCGGTTACCGTGCGTTCAGAAATGCGTTGCCGTCGGCCGTACCCTGTCCTCGGACGGGGTCGGTCTGTGCTCGGGGGAACAGGCGTCCGGTCACGGACGTTGTCGGCAGGACGAGAGTGCTAAGGCAAGGAGCGCGGTGGCAGGGGCAGCAGGGACGAAGACATCGGCGGCGGCCGGCTCATCATCTTCGGGTGGACGGCGCCTGGTGATCGTCGAGTCGCCGAAGAAGGCGCGGATGATCGCCGGCTTCCTGGGGTCCGGGTACGTGGTGGAGTCCAGTTTCGGCCACATCCGGGACCTGCCGAAGGGTGCGGACGAGATCCCGGCGAAGTACAAGGGACTGCCCTGGGCCCGGCTCGGCGTCAACATCGAGGACCACTTCGACCCGCTGTACGTCGTACCGGCCGACAAGAAGGCCCAGATCCGCAAGCTGAAGGACCTGCTCAAGTCCGCCGACGAGCTCTACCTGGCCACCGATGAGGACCGCGAGGGCGAGGCGATCGCCTGGCACCTGCTGGACGAGCTGAAGCCGAAGATCCCGGTCAAGCGGATGGTCTTCCACGAGATCACGCCGAAGGCGATCCAGGACGCGGTCGGCAGCGCCCGCGACATCAACGAGTCCCTGGTCGACGCCCAGGAGGCGCGCCGGATCCTGGACCGGCTGTACGGCTACGAGGTCTCGCCGGTGCTGTGGAAGAAGGTCATGCCGAAGCTGTCGGCGGGCCGGGTCCAGTCGGTCGCGATCCGGATGGTGGTCGACCGGGAGCGTGAGCGGATCGCGTTCCGCAGCGCGTCCTACTGGGACCTGGACGCCACCCTCGACGCCGGTGAGGGCCGGTCGCCCCGGCAGTTCCCGTCCCGGCTCGTCTCGGTGGACAGCCGGCGGGTGGCGCAGGGACGCGACTTCAACGCCACCGGTGAGCTGAAGAGCCCGAACACGGTCCACCTGAACGAGGAGACCGCGACCGCGCTGGCGACCGCTTTGCGCGACTCGCAGTTCACCGTCCGGTCGATCGAGTCCAAGCCGTACACCCGTAAGCCGTACGCGCCGTTCCGGACCACCACGCTGCAGCAGGAGGCCGGCCGCAAGCTCGGCATGTCCGCCTCGCAGACGATGCAGATCGCCCAGCGGCTGTACGAGAACGGCAACATCACCTATATGCGTACGGACAGTGTGACGCTGTCCGACACCGCGATCACCGCCGCCCGGGCCCAGGTCCGGGAGCTGTACGGCGCGTCGTACCTGCCGGACAAGCCGCGGGTCTACACCTCCAAGGTGAAGAACGCGCAGGAGGCGCACGAGGCGATCCGGCCGGCCGGCGAGGTCTTCCAGACCCCGGCGCAGACCGGGCTGAGCGGTGCCGAGTACCGGCTCTACGAGCTGATCTGGATGCGCACGATCGCGTCCCAGATGAAGGACGCCGAAGGCCGCAGCGTCTCGATCAAGATCGACGCGCCCGCCGCGACCGGTGAGCTGTGCGAGTTCACCTCGTCCGGCCGGGTGATCACCTTCCACGGCTTCCTCAAGGCGTACGTCGAGGGCGCGGACGACCCGTCCGCCGGGACCGACGACCAGGAGACCCGGCTGCCCGACGTGGCCGAGGGCGACGTGCTGGCCGCGCTCGAGGTGCTGGCGTCCGGGCACGAGACCAAGCCGCCGGCCCGCTACACCGAGGCAACGCTGATCCGCGAGCTGGAAGAGCGCGAGATCGGCCGTCCGTCGACGTACGCGTCGATTCTCGGCACCATCCAGGCCCGCGGGTACGTCTACAAGAAGGGCACCGCGCTGGTGCCGGCCTGGCTGGCGTTCGCGGTGGTCCGGCTGCTGGAGGAGCACTTCACCCGGCTGGTCGACTACGCGTTCACCGCGACCATGGAGGACGTCCTCGACGAGGTGGCGGCCGGGGACCTGCAGCGCGAGGGCGTGCTGTCCCGGTTCTACTTCGGTGACGCTGAGCTCGAGGGCCTGCACTCGATGGTGAACGACCTGGGCGACATCGACGCCCGGGAGATGTCCACCTTCCCGGTCGGCGGCGACGACACCGGCATCGTGGTCCGGGTCGGCCGCTACGGGCCGTACGTCGAGGACAAGGACGAGCGGCGCGCGAACGTACCGGAGGACCTGCCGCCGGACGAGCTGACGGTCGACAAGGCCCAGGAGCTGCTCAGCCAGCCGGCGGGTGTCGAGCACGAGCTCGGTACGGCGCCCGACACCGGCCTGAAGGTGGTCGCGAAGGCCGGCCGGTTCGGTCCGTACGTGACCGAGGTGCTGCCGGAGGACGCGCCGAAGAGCGCCAAGCCGCGGACCGGGTCGCTGCTCAAGTCGATGACGCTGGACAGCGTCTCGCTCGAGGACGCGATGAAGCTGCTGTCGCTGCCCCGGGTGGTCGGCAAGGACCCGGAGACCGGTGACGAGATCACCGCACAGAACGGTCGCTACGGGCCGTACCTGAAGAAGGGCTCCGACTCGCGGTCGCTGGCGTCCGAGGAGCAGATGTTCGACATCACCCTCGAGGAAGCGCTGAAGATCTACGCCGAGCCGAAGCAGCGTGGCCGCCGCGCCGCGGCGCCGCCGCTGAAGGAGCTGGGCGAGGACCCGGAGTCGGGCAAGCCGGTGGTGGTGAAGGAGGGCCGGTTCGGTCCGTACGTCACCGACGGCGAGACGAACGCGACCCTGCGCAAGGACGACTCGGTCGAGACCATCTCACTGCTGCGGGCGGCCGAGCTGCTGGCGGACAAGCGGGCCCGCGGGCCGGTGAAGAAGTCGGCCAAGAAGTCCGCGGCGAAGAAGACGGCCACGAAGAAGACAGCGGCCAAGAAGACAGCGGCGAAGAAGACCACGACCAAGAAGGCCGCGGCCAAGAAGACAACCGCCAAGAAGGCGACTGCCAAGAAGACGGCCGCGAAGAAGTCCTGAGGGGGCCCCATGACCAGTGCGGTCGAGGTCACCGCGCAGCGGCTGCGGGACCGCGGCGAACGGGTCACGCCGGCACGCCTCGCGGTGGTCGAGGTGCTCGCCGGCACCGAGGAGCACCTGAGCGCCGAGCAGATCGGCGAGCGGGCAGAGCAGTTGCGCCCCGGCATCCACCGCGCCACCGTCTACCGGGCCCTGGACGCGCTTGGCGAGTTCGGCCTGGTCACCCACGTCCACCTCGGCCGGGCCGGGACGACGTACCACTTGGCCGGTGATCTGGCCCCGCGCCACCTGCACCTGCGCTGCTCGGAGTGCGGCACCGTGTACGACGCTCCCGGCGACATCCTCGAGGCCGCCCGGAAGAAGGTCCAGCGCGACCTCGGCTTCCAGCTCGCCCCCGAGCAGGTCGCCCTGGTCGGGGTGTGCGCCGACTGCAGCCGCTGACGGCTTGTGTCACCACTGGCGGGTTGTAACGCGCCAGTCGTCGCACAAGCCGCCACCGACCGATTCTGGCCAGGAGGTGGCTGTCCATATCTGTTGATCGGTGTGGATTCATGAACAAATTAGGCTTAGGGTCGATGTCTGTGACCCATGACCACAGCTACGTCGAGGACTTTGCTCCCGGCGCCAACGTGCTTCCCCCGCGTGCCTGGCTGGATGACGACTCGGCCAAGCTCCCGCTGACCGGCGACTGGAGTTTCCGGCTGTCGCCGAGCGTTGCCGACGCCCCCGACGACCTGAAGGACCCGGACACCTCCGGCTGGGACACCATCGCGGTCCCGGGTCACTGGCAGCTCAGCGGGTACGGCGCTCCGGCCTACACCAACGTCGTCTACCCGTTCCCGCTCGAACCGCCGTTCGTGCCGACGGACAACCCGACCGGTGACTACGTCCGGACCGTGACGATCCCGGCGGACTGGGCCGGCGCCCGGGTGGTGCTGCGGTTCGAGGGTGTCGACTCCCGGTTCGCGGTGCACGTGAACGGCGAGCTGGTCGGCTGGTCGTCCGGATCCCGGCTGCCGTCCGAGTTCGACCTCACCGACTTGGTTGCTCCCGGCAACGAGGCCCGGATTGCGGTCCGGGTGCACCAGTGGTCGGCCGGCAGTTATGTCGAGGACCAGGACATGTGGTGGCTGTCCGGGATCTTCCGCGAGGTCAACCTGGTCGCGCTGCGTCCTGACGCCCCCACCGACGTCTTCGTCAAGGCGGCGTACGACCACGTCGACGGCGCCGGCACGCTGGTCGTGGAGTCCGACGTTCCCGGCACGGTGAGTGTTCCCGAGCTCGGGCTGGAGCTCCCGACCGGCGAGCACACCCGGATCGAGGGTGTGCAGCCGTGGAGCGCCGAGGTGCCTCGCCTCTACGACGGTGTGCTGCGGACCGAGGGTGGTGAGGTGCGGCTCCGGATCGGGTTCCGGACCGTTGCGATCGTCGACGGTGTGCTGACCGTGAACGGGAACCGCGTGCTGTTCAACGGGGTCAACCGGCACGAGTTCCACCCTGACCGGGGCCGGGCGCTGACCGAGCAGGACATGCTGGACGACGTACTGCTGATGAAGCAGGCCGGGATCAACGCGGTCCGGACCAGTCACTACCCCCCGCACCCGCATTTCCTGTCGCTGTGTGACGAGTACGGCCTGTACGTGATCGACGAGTGCGACCTGGAGACCCACGGGTTCGGCTACGAGCCGGAGCCGCCGAAGCTGCCGAACCCGGTGATGGACCCGCGGTTCCGCGACGACCTGGTCGAGCGGATGCGCCGTACCGTCCACCGGGACAAGAACCACCCCTCGATCATCATCTGGTCGCTCGGCAACGAGTGCGGGATGGGCGAGAGCCTCAAGGCCATGTACGACCTGGCGAAGGAGATCGACCCGTCCCGGCCGGTGCACTACGAGCGCGACACCGAGGTCGAGTTCGTGGACATCGCCTCGCAGATGTACACCGCGCCGGAGCGGCTCGCCGAGATCGGCGCGGACCCGTCGCTGTACAAGAACCTGCCGTTCATCCTGTGCGAGTACGGCCACGCGATGGGCAACGGGCCGGGCGGGCTGCTCGACTACCGCGAGCTGTTCGAGAAGTACCCCCGGCTGCAGGGCGGTTTCATCTGGGAGTGGATCGACCACGGCCTCCGGACGACCATCAACGGCCGCGAGGTCTACGCGTACGGCGGTGACTTCGGCGAGACGATCCACGACGGGAACTTCGTCTGCGACGGATTGCTGTTCCCGGACCGGACGCCGTCACCGGGCATGCTCGAGTACATCAAGGTGATCGAGCCGCTGCGCATCGTTGCTGATGGCAACGGTGGTGTGTCGATCACCAACCGCTACGAGGTCCTCGCCACCAGCCACTTGACCTTCTCGTACGTCGTGGAGGTCGAGGGTGAGCAGGTCGACGCCGGCGAGCTGACGGTGCCGGCGATCGCGCCGGGCGAGACGGCGACTGTGTCGTTGCCGGCGGTGGATGCATCGAACCCGGAGACGTGGGTCACGGTGACCGCGGCGCTGGCGAACGCCACGTCGTGGGCCGAGGCGGGACATCGCATTGCCTGGGGCCAGGTCCGGCTCGATGCGCCGGCTGATTCAACCGAGGTGAGCGGTGCACCGGCTACGAATGTGGTGGCCGGCGTTGGCGGGATCAGCTTCGGGGATGTGCGGAACGCTCGGCTGGATGTGTGGCGCGCGCCGATCGACAACGACGCCAACCCCGGGGTGGCGAACGCCTGGCGGGAGGAAGGTCTGCACCGGGTGCAGCACCGGATCGTGTCGCAGGGTGAGCGCGACGGTGCCTGGGAGGTCGTCACCCGGACCGCACCCCCGCAACTGCAGTGGGGTCTGGTCAGCACCTGGCGCTGGACCGCTGTCGACGGTGCGGTCGTCCTGGACCTGAACGTCGTACCGGAGGGCCTGTTCCCCGAGGTGCTCCCGCGGCTCGGGATCACCTTCGAGCTGCCGAAGGTCGAGCGGGTCGAGTGGTTCGGCACCGGTCCGAACGAGGCGTACGTCGACACGCGTGAGGCCGCGGCGGTCGGCAAGTACTCGGCCACCGTCGCCGAGCTGCAGACGCCGTACGTCCGCCCGCAGGAGAACGGTCACCGCATCGACACCCGCTGGGCCGCTCTCACCACGCCCACCGGCAGTGTCCGGATCGACGCCGTCGGCACCCTCTTCGGCCTCACGGTCCGCGACTGGACCACCCACGACCTGGAGACCGCCAAGCACACCGCCGACCTGACCCCAGGCGACACCACCTACGTCACCCTCGACATCGCCCAAACCGGCGTAGGCACAGCCGCCTGCGGCCCCGCCCTCCCCGACCGCGACAAACTGAAAACCGCCCCGGCGCGGCTGTCGCTCCGCTTCACCAGCTAGACCACGGGCCGGGGAGGGTTTCCTCCCGATCCGGTACAGAAACCCTCCCCGAACCACGCCGTCAGGGTGGGAACGTGACGTCAGGCGATCAGATCGCGATGGCTGGGCGGGGGGATACCCGGTCGGCCGGGGGGTTGTAGGTGTGCCAGGCGCTGGATAGGCGGGTTACTGCTTCGGTGAGTTCTTCGGGGCGGGCTCGGAAGTGGAGGCGGACGTAGGGGTCGCTGTTGCCGGTGACGTCGAGGCCGGAGCCGGGGAGGATGGCCAGGCCGTGGCGTAGGGCGGTTTGGGCGAAGGAGTTGCCGTCGCCGTGGGGGAGGCGTACCCAGAGAGTCTGGCCCCCTTGGATGGATGGGACGCGCCAGGTCGGTAGGTGCCTGGTGAGTAACCCGCGCAGGTGGTCGTGGCGAGTTTGTAGCTCGGTGGCCAGGTCTAGTTCGTCCAGCTCGTCGACGAGGTGGGCGGCGGCTAGTTGGGCGGGGACGTTTCCGCCGAGGTCGTGGACGGCGCGGAGGCGGGCGAGGCGGTTGGTCAGGGGTGCGGGTGAGCGGATCCAGCCGATTCGGAGACCGCCCCAGACGCTCTTGCTGAGTGAGCCGATCGAGATCACCGCATCGCTGTAGGCCGCCATCGGCACCGGTTGCGACGTACCTGGGAAGCCGAGATCCGCCGGCACCTCGTCCTCGATCAGCGGTACGTCGGCCGCCGCGGCAGCTCGTGCCAGCCGCTCCCGGACGAGCGGGGACAGCACGAAACCCGTCGGGTTCTGGTACGTCGGAATCACGTAAGCCAGCCCTGGACGCCGTTCCCGCACCGCGGCCTCGAAGCCCTCCAGACCAACCGGCAGCCCACGCAGTACGGCGGCCTCCTCGCGGAACGCCTCCAGCGCGCCCGGGTACGTCGGCGCCTCGACCAGCACCTGGTCGCCGGGTGAGAGCAGCGCATGCGCCAACAGGGACAGCGCCTGCTGCCCGCCGTTCGTCACCAGGATCTGGTCCGGTGCAGTCGGTACGCCGCGATCGGCGTACCGCTGCGAAATGGCCTGCCGCAGGATCGGGTGGCCGTACGGGTAGTACCCGATGTCACCGCTGATCTCCCGCAGCGACGGCAGAATCCGCTCGTAGGCCTCGGCCAGCTGCGGCGGTGGGTCGCCGGGAGCGGCGCAGATCGCCAGCAGTACGTCGTCATCCCGAGACTCCAGCGAGTCCAGGAAGATCGGGTCGACCGGCGCATCCTCGACGGTCCCCGACGGCCGGCTCCCCACCACGCGCGTCCCGCTGCCCTGTCGCCGAGTGATCCGGCCTTCCGAGCGCAGCAGCTCGTAGGCGGCGACCACAGTCGTCCGGCCGACCGCCAGAGCCGCCGCCAGCGCCCGGTCCGGCGGCAGCAGCGCGCCCGGCGGTAGCTCACCGTCGTCGATCAGCCGGCGCATCCGGGCCGCGAGCAGCACGTACAGCGGGCCGCGGCCCGATGACCAGCGGCCCAGACGGTCGCACACCTCGATTGGTCTCATTCGCGAACCAATTGTGCCGGATTGGCTCTGGGGTGACCAGACCCGGGCTCGGACGATGGCGGTATGGCCACCTTTCCTCGCAACGACATCGTGTCCCTGACCGACATACAGCCCACCCACGAGTTGGGCGACAGCTACGGACCGGACCTGCGGCTGGCGGATCTACTGACCCCGGAGTTCGGCGAGCTCGAGCTCGGCTACGGCACCGCGTACGGCGATCTGCGGCTGCGGACCGCGATCGCCGAGCGCCACGGCGTTCGGCCCGACCAGGTCGTCATCACCGTCGGCGGGATGCATGCGATCTTCCTGCTCGCCTATCTGGTCGCGGACCGCGGCGGCCAGGTCGTCACGACCGCGCCGCTGTTCCCACTGGCCCGCAACTGCTACGAGTCCGTGGGCGCCGACGTACGTGTCATCCCGCTGTCCTTCGATGACGGCTACCAACTGACCGTCGACCACGTCCGTTCTCGCCTCACGCCGGACACCAGGCTGGTCAGCCTTGCGACACCGCAGAACCCCTCTGGGGTAGCGGTCGATCGCGCCGTTGTGAAGGAGATCGTCGACGCGATGGCAGCCATCTGCCCCGACGCGTACCTGATGGTGGACGAGACCTACCGGACCGCGGCGTACGGCGATGATCCGATCGCGGAGACCGCCGTACACCTTGGCCCGAAGGTGGTGTCGGTCGCGTCGCTGTCGAAGTGCCATGGGGCCGCGGGATTGCGGATCGGCTGGCTGGTCAGCACTGACCCCGAGCTCGTCGACCGGATGGTGACCGCCAAGTTCAACACCGTCGTGAGCGCGGCGCCGCTGACCGAGGCGCTCGCCGTCCGTGTCTTCGAGCAGGAGGACGAGATCCTCGGCGTGCGACGCCGTTGGCTGGCCGACGCGTTGGTCACGACCGAGGAGTGGGTGCGCGCGAACGACACCCTGGTCGAGTGGATCCGCCCCGACGCCGGCGCCTTGTGCTGCGTCCGGCTGAAGCCTGCGGTCGCGGTCGACCGGTTCCGTCAGGCGGCCGCGGAGCTGAGCGTGCGCGTGGCCGACGGCGACTGGTTCGGCGACGAGCCGCGGGTCTTCCGGCTCGGGTTCGGATTCCTGCCGCCGGTCGAGCTGAAGGCAGCCCTCGATGCCCTGGCGACGGCGCTGCGTCAGGCTGTCCACGCCGCCGACTAGTCTTTGGGTGTGCCGGAGGTTTATGACCCGCTGACTGATCCTGCACCGGCGCATGATGTGCGCGCGGTGTTGCGGATCCGGGCGTTCCGGCGACTCTGGGTGGCCTTTGGGCTGTCCAGCCTGGGTGACTGGATCGGCCTGCTGGCACTGACCGCGATGGCGAAGTCCTTCGCCGGGGACGACTACCAGGCGGCGAACTTCGCCATCGGCGGTGTGCTGTTCCTCCGGGTGCTGCCCGCGTTGGTGATGGGACCGGTGGCCGGCTGGGTCGCGGACCGGCTGGACCGGCGCTGGACGATGATCGTCGGCGACCTGATCCGGGCCGCCTTCTTCGTCACCATCCCGATCGTCGGCACGCTCACCTGGCTGCTGATCGCGACCGTGCTGATCGAGATCGTCAGCCTGGTCTGGGGCCCGGCCAAGGACGCCAGCGTGCCGAACCTGGTGCCCCGGCACCGGCTGGAAGCGGCCAACCAGCTCAGCCTGATCACCACCTACGGCTCAGCCTTGCCGGCCGCCGTCATCTTCACCGCGATCACCCTGGTGACCCGCGGGCTGGGCGAGCTTTCCATCGACCTGGCCGTGTACGTCAACGCGGCCACCTTCGTCGTGTCGGCGCTGGCGATCGTGTCGGTGGCCGAGATCGGCCGGGCCGTGCACGAGCACGAGCAGCATCCGACGCTGTGGCGGACCGTGGTCGAAGGGTGGTCCTACGTCACCGGTACGCCGGTCGTCCGCGGGCTCGTGGTCGGTATCTCCGGTGCGTTCGCGGCCGGCGCGGTCGTGATCGGCCTCGGTCGCACGTACGTCGAGGACCTCAAAGCCGGCGATCCCGGGTACGGCGTGCTGTTCGGTGCCGTGTTCGGCGGTCTCGCCCTCGGCATGGGGTTCGCGCCGCGGCTGTTCTCCGGTCTGTCCCGGCGGCGGTTGTTCGCGGCCGGACTGGTCGGCTCCGGGGTCTGCCTGGCCGGGCTGGCGCTGATCCAGCAGCTCGAGATCGCCACCATGATCGCGGTGCTGCTCGGCTTCTGCGCCGGCGCGTCCTGGGTCTCCGGCTACACCCTGCTCGGCCTCGAGGTCCCGGACGCGGTGCGCGGCCGGACCTTCGCCTTCGTCCAGTCCGCCGTACGGACCGTTCTCGCGGTCACGCTGGCGATCGCTCCGTTCGCCGCCGGTGCGCTCGGCCGGAACACGTGGACCATCGGCGGCAGGTCGTTCACCTACAACGGCGCCGCGCTGACGATGCTGATCGCCGCCGTGCTGGCGGGCGTGATCGGCGTCGTCGCCTGGCGGCAGATGGACGACCGTCCGGGGGTCCCGTTCTGGCGCGACGTACGGCGGAGCTTCGGCAAGACTCCTGGCGTCTACCCGACCACCGGCCTGTTCATCGCGATGGAAGGTGGCGAGGGCGCCGGCAAGTCGACCCAGTCCGCCATGCTGGTCGAGTGGCTCAAGGAGCAGGGCCAGCAGGTCCTGCTCACCCGCGAGCCAGGTGCGACCGACCTCGGCAAGACGCTGCGGCAGATCGTGCTCGACCCGGCGACCGGTGACATCTCGCATCGCGCCGAGGCCCTGCTGTACGCCGCCGACAAGGCCGAGCACGTCGACTCGGTGATCAAGCCCGGACTCAAGGCGGGCGCGGTCGTCATCACCGATCGTTACGTCGACTCCGCCCTGGCCTACCAGGGATCCGGGCGGGACCTGGACCTGTCCGACGTGGAACGGGTCAACCGCTGGGCGACCGACGACCTGCGGCCGAACCTGACCATCCTGCTCGACCTGCCGCCGAAGAGCGGACTCGACCGGTTCACCGAGCGGGACCGGATCGAGGCCCAGTCGCACGACTTCCACCTGCGGGTGCGGAACGCCTTCCTCGAGCTCGCCGCGGCCGAGCCGCAGCACTACCTCGTCCTCGACGCCACCCAGGACCGCGAAGAGATCGCCGCCCAGATCCGCGCCCGCCTCCAACCGATGCTGCCGAAGGTGGATCTATGAGGGTTTGGGACGACTTGGTCGGGCAGGGGCCGGCGGTTGCCGTGCTCGAGAAGGCTGTGGTGGCCGCGGCAGCCGGGATGCGGGGTGAGCGCGGGGCGGCGGTGGCCGGGATGACGCATGCCTGGCTGATCACCGGGCCGCCCGGGTCCGGCCGGTCGAATGCGGGCCGGGCGTTCGCGGCCGCGTTGCAGTGTGCGAACCAGGGGTGCGGTGAGTGCAACGAGTGCCGTACGGCGCTCAGCGGCGCGCACCCGGACGTGTCGCTGATCCGCACCGAGCTGCTGTCGATCCGGGTCAGCGAGATCCGCGAACTGATTCGCCGGGCCGCGATGAGCCCGACCCAGGGACGCTGGCAGGTGATGGTCGTCGAGGACGCGGACCGGCTGACCGAGCAGGCCGCCGACGCGTTGCTGAAGAGCATCGAGGAGCCGTCGCCGCGGACCGTCTGGGTGTTGTGCGCTCCGACGGTCGAGGACGTCGTACCGACGATCCGGTCGCGCTGCCGGTTGCTCGTGCTGCGGACGCCGCCGGTGGACGCGGTGGCGACCATGCTGACCGGGAAGCTCGGTGTGGATCCGGAGCTGGCTGGGTTCGCGGCCCGGGCGGCCCAGGGCCACATCGGCCGGGCCCGGGCGCTGGCCCGCGACCATGAGGTGCGGGACCGGCGGACGAAGGTGCTCGAGGTCCCGTTCGCGCTCCGCGACCTCGGCGCCTGCCTGAAGGCCGCGCAGCAACTGCTCGAGGCGGCCAGGGAAGAGGCGAAGGCCAGCGCCGCGAAGGTCGACGAGAAGGAACGGGCCGAGCTCGAGCAAGCGCTCGGCGTCGGCACCAAGGGCGCCAAGCCGCGGGAGGCGAACGCCGCGCTGAAGGAGCTCGACGAGCAGCAGAAGGCCCGGGCCAAGCGCTGGGAGCGCGATGTGCTCGACCGGTCGCTGGTCGACCTGATCGCGCTCTACCGCGACGTGCTGATGGTTCAGACCCGCTCCGGTGCCGAGCTGATCAACGCCGAGCTCCGCCCGAACATCGAGCAACTCGCGGGCCGGACCACCCCTGAGCAGACGATTCGAAGGATCGACGCGCTCGCCGCCTGCCGAGAGGCGATCGAGACCAACGTCGCACCGCTGCTGGCCCTCGAGGCGATGACGATCGGCCTGTTCGAAGGGTGAGACCGCCGTCCGTTCAGCGGGCAGCGGCTGTAACACCGAGACCGGCGGGTCCGATGTTTGGGTGTCCGGGCAGACCGTTCGGGCCTCCTTGCCCGAACGGACCTGAATGACGCAGCCGCCTCCGATCCAGCCTGCCCGGCCTTCGTTGCCGCCGGCCGAGTCCTGGCTCGCGGGCGTTCCGACACCCGCGCAGCAACGCCAGGACCGCTACGCCGTGGCGGCGCTGGTGACGAGCCTGCCTGGGCTGGTGCCGATCGCGGTAGTGCTGGCCGGGATCGCGCTGCGCCGGCTCAAGCGGTCCGGCAGCCGCGGCAAACGACTCGCGTACGGCGCGCTGGCGATCAGCGCGTGCTGGGTGATTGCGATCGGAGTCGCGGTCGCGCTCGGCCTGTACGGCGAACGACGGGCGGGCATCGGCCGTACCGTCGCCATCTCGGAGGTCGCCGTCCAGCAGTGCTTCGACGCGGACCTGGAGGCGGACACGCTGCGGGTGGTGCGGATCGCCGACTGTGCGGTCGCGCACACCGGCGAGGCGTACGCGAAGGTCCAGGCCAACCTGGCCCGGTTGTCGGCCGAGGACAAGGGGACGGTCGCCACCCAGCAGTGTGCGGTCGCGTTCGGCGCCTTCGTGGGCAAGCCGTACGAGCAGTCGGAGCTGGACATGTACTACGTGGTGCTGGCGGATCGTCCTCTTGCTGACGGCAATGTGCTTTGCCTGGTCGGCATGCCGGGGACCCGGTTGACCGGTACCATGCGCGGGGCGCAGCGGTAACACCAGCGGGGGAAAGCACTGGGGGAAATGTGAGTCAGCCACCGTACCGACCGGAGCCGGAACGGCCCCAGGACGTGCCCAGGTCTTTCCCGACCTACGGCCGTCCTGACCAGCACCACACCCAGCAGTCCGGCGGCCAGCCGCCGCAAGGGCAGCCGGGTCGTCAGCCGTCGTACGGGCCGGCGGGTGGATCGACGCAGTGGGCGGCGCCGGGGCAGCCGCAGCAGCCTCAGCCGGCCGGACAGTCGCCGTACGGGCAATCGCCGTACGGTCCGCCGGGTGGTCAGTCGCCGTACGGTCCGCCGGGTGGTCAGGCGCCGTACGGGCAGCAGGGTGGTGCGCCGTACGGGCAGCCGCAGTACGGGTATCCGTCGGCGGGGACGTGGCCGGCGCCGTACGGGTATGGCTATCCAGGTACGGCCGGTCGCGGCAACAACGGGCTCGCGATCGCCTCGCTGGCGACCGGGATCGGCGGTTTCTGCATCGGCATCGCCTCGCCGGTGGCGGTCGGCCTCGGCATCGCCGCGTTGGTGCAGATCAAGAAGCGCCAGGACGACGGCAAGGGCATGGCGATCGCCGGCCTGGTGCTCGGCGGCCTGGGCACGCTGGGCTGGGCGTTCTACCTCGTGCTGATCGTCGCCCTCGGCTGGTTCGGCGCCAGCAGCGACGACGACTACTACGGCGCGCCGGAGCCCACGTCGTACTCGACGCCGGACACGTACGTCGACGACCTCGCCGTCGGTGAGTGCTTCGACGAGGGTGACGAGGAGGACGAGGTGGTCCGCCAGTCCTGTTCGGTTCCGCACGACGGCGAGATCATCGCCGGCGTGACGCTCCCGGCCGGCCCGTACCCGGGTGACCGGGAGATCGACAAGGCCGGTGAGCAGGGCTGCGCCACGGAGTTCGCCGAGTACGTCGGGTCGACGGTGAAGACCACCAAGCTCGAATGGGACTACTGGACCCCGACCAGACAGCTCTGGAACGCCAACGACCGCCTGGTCGTCTGCGCCGCCTACGGCCCCGACTTCGACCAACTCACCGGAAGCGTCAAGGGCACCCGCCGCTAGGCGTACGGGGCTACAGCCCACGCGTGGGCTGTTCCTGTAGCCGGTGGAAGTACGCTGGCGGCGTGGGCATGGTGATGGCGGTGTCGTTCGAGCGGTATGGGCGGCTGTACTACCTGGACCCCGGCCCGCATCGTCCGCGTGTCGGGGACAAGGTGCTGGTGCCGACCGATGACGGTCCGGAGGTGGCGGAGTGCGTGTGGGCGCCGCAGTACGTCACGGAGGACATCGGCGGCTTGCCGCTGTGTGAGGGCATCGCGACCGCGGCGGACCTGGACCGGGACGAGCAGAACCGGCAGCGGCGCGCCGACGCGCGGGTGATCGCGAAACGGCTGATCCGCCAGCACGGGCTGCCGATGAAGGTGGTCGGGATCGACTTCGTCGACCGCCGGCCGGACGTGGACCAGTTGGTCATCGTGTACTTCTCCGCGCCGCACCGGGTCGACTTCCGCGAGCTCGTCCGCGACCTGGCCCGCGGGCTGCGGGCCCGGATCGAGCTGCGCCAGGTCGGTGCCCGCGACGAGGCCCGGCTGCAGGGCGGGATCGGGCCGTGCGGCCGCGACCTGTGCTGCGCCACCTTCCTGAAGGACTTCGAGCCGGTCAGTGTGCGGATGGCGAAGGACCAGGATCTCCCGCTCAACCCGCTGAAGATCTCCGGCGCCTGCGGGCGGCTGATGTGCTGCCTGAAGTACGAGCACCCGCTGTACCAGGAGTTCAACGCGAAGGCGCCGCCGGCCGGCACCCGGGTGGAGACCCCCGCGGGTGATGGAGTGGTGGTCGGACACAACGTGCCGAGCGACACCGTGGTGGTGCGGCTGGCGGCGTCGGGCCGGCGCTGCGCGTGCAGCCGGGCGGACGTCTGCTCGCCACGCCAGCAGTACGAAGCCTCCAGTACGACGACACCGGACGCACCGCCGGTCGAATCAGCGGCTGACGTCGTACCAGCGGCCGCCGTACCAGCGGAGGCCGCACCACCGGAGGCCGAGTCGGTGGCGGCCGAGTCGGCGGAGGACGTCGTACCGGCGGTGGAGGTCGAACCGGCGGAAACGGAGTCGCCGGAGGAGCGGCGCCGACGGAAGCCGCGGCGGCGCAGGCGCTTGCACCATGACGACGAGGGAGACAACTCGCAGTGAGATTCCGCAGGACGACCGCAGCCCCTCGAACGACGCGAGGCGTTGCGGTCCTGCCCAAGGTCCTGCCCAACCGCGGGGTTGCTCTGTTCGCGGTGCTGGCGGTGCTGGCGAGTGGCTGTGGGGTCGCGAGCCGGGCCCAGGACGCGGGCGACCGCAGCACGAGCGGGACGACCGGCAGCAACCCGACCAAGGGGCCGGCAGGTCCCGTCCCCGCCGGGCTGGAGAAGTTCTACGAGCAGCAGCCGGACTGGGAGCGCTGCGGCTCCAACCAGCAGTGCGCGACCATCACCGTGCCGCTGGACTACTCCAAGCCGACCGGCGAGACGATCGAGCTGCGGGCGCGCAAGGTGCTGGCCCGGGACCGGGCCGGCAAGGTCGGCACACTGTTCATCAACCCGGGCGGTCCGGGCGGGTCGGGGCTGGATTTCGCCGCCTCGGCCGGGTTCGTGCTGGGCGCGCAGCTGCTGCGGAAGTTCGACGTGATCGGCTGGGACCCGCGCGGCGTCGGGCAGTCGACTCCGGTGCGCTGCCTGGACACCGCGCAGCTGGACAAGTTCATCGCGACCGACGGCAGCCCGGACAACGAGGCCGAGATCAACGAGCTGAACAGTGTGTCGAAGACCTTCGCGAACGCCTGTGAGCAGCGCTCCGGTGAGCTGCTGCCGCACGTGTCGACCAAGGACGCCGCTCGCGACATCGACGTACTGCGGGGGATCGTCGGCGACTCGGAGCTGTACTACCTCGGCATGTCGTACGGCACCTACCTCGGCGCGACGTACGCCGAGCTGTTCCCGAAGAACGTCGGCCGGCTCGTGCTGGACGGCGCCGTGGACCCGTCCAAGACCTCGAAGCAGAACAACATGGCGCAGGCGAAGGGCTTTGACACCGCGCTGGACGCGTTCGCGGAGGACTGTGCGCAGCGGTCGTGCCGCCTCGGCAGCACCAAGCAGGAGGTGCTCGCCAAGGTCGACAAGCTGATCGACGACAGCGACGCGACCCCGCTGCCGGGTGACGGGAAACGCCAGGTCACGCAGGCCCTGGTGGTGCTGGGTGTCATCTTCCCGCTGTACGTGAAGGACTTCTGGCCGCGACTCGAGGACGCGGTGCTGGACGGGCTGGCCGGTAACGGCGCCCGGCTGCTGGCGCTCGCCGACGAGTACACCGACCGGGAGCCGAGCGGCTACACGAGCAACAGCAACGAGGCGATCTACGCGGTCAACTGCCTGGATCGCCCGGACATCAGCTCGATCGCGCAGGCGAAGGCGGAGGAGCCGGAGTACAAGGCCGCGTCACCGCGATTCGGGTCGTTCCTGCTCTGGGGATCGCTGGCGTGCGCGAACTGGCCGGTGAAGGCCGAGGACAAGCCGCACGCGATCAAGGCGTCCGGGGCGAAGCCGATCGTGGTCATCGGCACCACGCGCGACCCGGCGACGCCGTACGAGTGGGCCGTCGGCCTGGCCGGCCAGCTGGAGAGCGGGGTCCTGATCACCCGTGACGGCGACGGTCACACCGGCTACAAGGCCGGCAACGCCTGTGTCGACAACGCGGTGGAGAGCTACCTGCTGCAAGGTACGGCGCCGACCGCCGACATCAAGTGCTAGCTCAGTGCTCAGTTCGGCCGGGTGTCGTTGTCTGACGGCGGCAGCTGCAGCGTCGTGGTGGCGTGCTCGAGGACGGCGCGGAGGGCCGCTTCGTCCTTCGGGCGGCCGCCGACGGTGACTTCGACGGCGGTGCTCTCGCCGCCGTCGGTGGAGATCCAGCGGGACAGGCCCATCCGCGGTCCGCGGGTCTGGTCGACGTACGTGTAGATCAGGGTGCCGTTGTCGCGGCCGAGCACCTTCAGATCCGGCTCGTCGATGCTGCCGGCGCGGCTGTCCGCCAGCTCGGCCGGGGACTGCTTGCTGCCGCGCGTGTCGAACCGGATCTGCCAGACGCCGGTCGGGTCCACGAACCGTGGACGGGTGCCGTCCTGCTCGCTGGTCCACCCGGTCGGGACCTCGGCGGACACCTGGTCGCTCTTGGTGCCGAAGGTCTGCAGCGTGTACTGCAGCGAGCCGGCCTGCAGGCAGTCGGCACACGACGGCGTGCTCGGTGCGGGTTGGCTGTTCACGATCCCGACGGGTGTGTCGTTCCCGGTCAGGTCCCCGTTGATCGCCAGCACGGTGCCGAATACAGCTACGCCGACGGTCATTCCCGCCAGCGTCATCAGCAGCGCCTGGTGCCTGGGCGTGAGCATCCCGACCTCGCTTCCCGATCTGTCCCTGCTGATTATCGACCACGAAGGGGGCGACCCCACAATTTCCGCGTACGCTGGCACGTCGTGGATCCCGTTTTGGACCAGGCACTCCAGCGGTACGACGCCGGTACGGCGGAACGCGCCGACCTGAAGCTGCTCACCAAGCACCTGCTGAAACTCCTGGTCGCGAAGGCCCCTGGACACGCGGTCGAGGTCCGCGTCCCGCCGTACGGCGCGGTGCAGTGCATCGAAGGACCCCGGCACACCCGTGGCACCCCGGGAGCGGTCGTCGAGCTGCCGCCGGAGCTGTGGATCGACCTGGCCCTGGGCCGTGCCACCTGGACCGACGCCCGCGCCAGCGGCAGACTCCGCGCCAGCGGCGAGCGCACCGACCTGAGTCCGCTGCTCCCACTCGTCTGAGGGTTGACAGCCGGCCGGGCTGTTCCCGTCCGGAAGGTTGACGCCATGGGCAACCAATCGGTCCCGGGGGTAGAACGAAAAGGGTTCTTCCCGGGGTGACTTCCCATGTCACTATGTGCCGGTGGCATCAAGTGTCCGTGCACGCCTTTCCCGGCTCCGTGTCGATCTGACTCCGTGGCATGGTTCCCGGGACTTTCGCATCCTGGTGATCTCGGGTTCCGTCTTCTTTCTGGGCGGCATGGTCGGGTATGTCGCATTGCCGTATCAGCTGTACCAATTGACGCATTCGAACTTCGCCGTCGGCGCGATGGGTCTGGTGACGATCGCGCCACTCGTCGTGTTCGGTTTGTACGGCGGAGCGCTCGCGGACCACGTCGACCGGCGGAAAATGCTGATCGGCACCGGTATTGCCCAGGTCGTCATTTGTGCTTTGCTCCTCGCCAACACCCTGCTCACCAATCCACAGGTGTGGCTCATTTATGTCTGCGGCGGTCTCAACGCGATCGCATCGTCTTTGCAACGGCCGAGCCGGGACGCCCTTTTCCCGCGGGTGGTGAAACACGAGGAGATGCCGGCCGCGGTCACGCTGAACGCGCTCATCCTCCAGGTCGGTCAACTGGCCGGTCCCGCGCTCGGCGGCGTCCTGGTCGCGACGGCGGGCGTCGCCTGGGCGTTCACGGTCGAGTTGGCCGGTCTCGCCGTCGCGACGCTGCTGTACCTGCGGCTGCGGCCGTACAAGACGAGCGAGCACAGTACGCCGCCGAGCCTGCGCGCGATCGGCGAAGGCATCACCTACGCGTTCCGGCGCCGCGACCTGCTCGGGACGTACGCCGTCGACATGGTCGGGATGTTCCTGGCGATGCCGATCGTGCTGTTCCCGGCGTTCGCCACCGAGGTGCTGAAGGAGCCGAAACTGCTCGGTCTCCTCTACAGCGCGGAGGCGATCGGGGCGATGCTCGCGACCCTGACCAGCGGCTGGGCTCGCCGGGTGCATCACCACGGCCGGGCCGTCGTGCTGGCGACCATCACCTGGGGCGCCTCGGTCGGGGTCGCCGGGCTGGCGCCGAACATCTGGTTCGCGATCGCGTTCTTCGCTGTCGCCGGCGGCGCGGACATGATCTCGGGGCTGTTCCGCGCGGTGATCTGGAACCAGACCATCCCGGACGAGATGCGCGGCCGGCTGGCGGGGATCGAGATGCTGTCCTACTCGCTCGGCCCGCTCGGCGGCCAGTCGCGGTCCGGCCTGGTCGCGGATCTGACCAGCGTGCGGACGTCCATCGTCAGCGGCGGTGTGCTGTGCGTCGCCGGCGTGGTGGTGACCGCGGCCTGGTTGCGCGACTTCTGGCGGTACGACGCCCGCACCGACGAGCACGCCGTACGGGAAAGGGAGCTCCGGGCTGCCGCGGAAGCGGGGTGAGTCTGTCGGTCCGGTCAACTACAGTCGGGTCATCATGCGTATCCGTCCTGTAGTGCTCGTGGTGGTGCTGGCGCTGGCCGGGTGCGGCGGGCCCGGCAACGAGACCGCGCCGAACGTGCCGCCGCTGGTCTCGGTGAGCACCCCGCCCACCCAGACACCCTCGCAGACACCTTCGGAGACTCCGAGCACGCCGCCGACCGCGAAGATGGCGGAGACGCTGTGCGTGCGGATGGACCAACAGCTGGTGCAGTCGACGCTCGGCGTGCCCGTGGTGACACTCCAGACCAAGCCGGTGCCGGCCGACTTCGGTCTGCCGACGTACGACGTCTGCCAGTTCGGGCTCAGCACCAGCCCGAACGGTCCGCTGCTGCGAGTCGAGGTTTCGGTGCTGCCGGCAACGAAGGCGACGCTGACCGGCGCGCAGAAGGCCTACGCGGCGACGAAGGGCGAGCCGGCCAAGCCCGCGGCGGTGGGTGAGGGCGGCTTCGGGACCAGCACGTTCGTGGTGTTCCTGCTGAAGGGACGGCTCTACAAGGTCAGTGGCCCGGCGGCGACGCCGGCGAAGTACGTCGTACTCGGGCAGGAAGTCGTCCGGCAGGCGCCCGGGTTGCCGGAGCCGCAGCCGCTGATCGCCCGGCCGGACTGCGAACGCGGGTCGTCCGCGGCGGCGAAAGTGATGGGCGCGCCGGCCATGGTCCGCCGCGACGGGCAGACCGCGCTCGGCGACCTGGTCTGCGGCTGGGTCAACCCGACCAGCGTGCTGTCCACCTCAGTACGCCGTACGCCGAACGCGGAGGCGTTGATGGCGCCGATCCGCAAGGCCGCGACGTCGCAGTCGATCCCGCTCGGGGACGAGGCGTACGTCGACACCGCCACCGGCCGGACCACGATCCGCGTCGGCGCCGACAAACTGGTCGACCTGGTCCCCCTCCCAGCCCGCGCGATCGACCCGGACACCATGACCGCCTTCGCCCTCGCGATGTCACCCCTCTACACCCGCTGAGCTCTCCAGTGGACTGAGGTAGCCGACCAGGGCGCGGTTGAGCTCGGCGATCCACCGTTCGCGGTCGGGGGCCGGTACGGACACGATCGTGCCGAGCAGGGCGGCGAAGATCTGGGTGGCGACCGCCGCGGCGGTGTCGCGTTGCTCGGCGGGCAGGTCGGGCAGGCGTGCCGCGATGACCTCAGCGACCCGACCGGTGACGGCCTGCTGGAGTGCTCGTGTGGGTGCGGTCAGGCGGTCCGGCAGGTCGCCGCTGCTGAACAGGGCCTTGAAGCCAGGGTTGGCGAGGTTGACCGCGACCATAGGCCGGATCATCCGGTCGACCATCTCGGGCAGCGGCAGCTTGGCCATGCTGAGGTCGAACGCCTCCTCGTGCGCGGCCTTCAACTCGACCCGATAGCGCTCCGCCAGCGCCTCCGCGAGCGCCTCCTTGTTGGCGAAGAACTGGTACAGCGTGCCCGGCGAGACGCCGGCCTGTTTGGCGATCGCGTTGGTAGTCGCCTTCGCGTACCCGACCTCGGCGAACACGACCGCCGCCGCGTCAGTCAACTGCTCCATCCGCCGCTGCCCACGCGCCTGCCGCCGCGGTTCCTCGGGCATCCGCCATCCCTTCGTTGACAAACACGAGTAAATGCTCGTATTTTCTCCGTATGCGAGCAACTGCTCGTGTTTCGTCATCCTAGCGCCGCCGGCCGGCGGCGCCATCTGGGAGGTCCGCCGTGTCCGCACCCACCCTCGAACGCCCGGCGGAGCCAGGCCGGACCACCACTGGCCGAACCCTCCTCGATCGGCTCGGGTGCCTCGTGGTTCGGCGTCGCCGGGTGGTCGTCGTGCTCTCCGCGGTGCTGACCGTGCTGGTTCTGGCGGTTGCCTCCGGGGCTCTGAATGCCTTGTCCCTGTCCCGGATCGCAGACCCCGCGTCGGAATCGGATCGGGCCAGGCGCGTCCTCGAGGCTCAGTTCGAGACCGGCCCGCCGAACCTCGCCTTCCTGGTCACCGCGGACTCCGGCACCGTTGACGATCCCGCCGTACGGGCGTCCGGCGTCAAGCTGACCGAGGAGATCGCCGACCGTACCGGTGTCGCCGAGGCGGCGTCGTACTGGTCGCGGGGTGACAGTCCCGCCTTGCGCAGCAAAGACTCTCGTCAGGCGTTGGTGCTGGTCCGCGTGCCGGGAGATGTGAACGAGGCCCGGGCCCGGGTCGGTGAGCTCGCGAAAGAGTTCGCCGGTCAGGGCAACGGGATCTCGGTCCAGTCCGGCGGTCAGGACGAGGTGTTCCGGGAGATCGGTGCGCAGGCGCGGGAGGACTTCCTGCGCGCGGAGTTGATCGTCCTGCCGATGGTTCTGCTGCTTCTGGTGCTGATCTACCGCAAAGTCTCACTGGCCCTGGTGACGCTGGGCGTCGGGATCTTCGCGGTCGGCGGTGCGCTCGCCGGGCTGCGGGTGATCGCCGCGGTGACCGAGGTCTCCACCTTCGCGGCGAACCTCTCGCTGGTCATGGGTCTCGCCCTCGGCGTCGACTACTGCCTGTTCGTCATCGCGCGCTTCCGCGAGGAGTTGGCCGGTGGTGCGGAGGTCGGAGACGCTGTGGTGGCCGCGGTCGCCACGGCCGGCCGGACGGTGTTCTTCAGCGGCCTGACGGTCGCCATGTCGCTGCTCGCGCTGCTCTTGTTCCCACTGCCGTTCCTGCGTTCGTTCGGGTATGCCGGTGTGCTGGTCGTGGCTTCGGCCCTCTTCGGTGCCCTCGTGATTCTCCCGGCCGCGCTCGCCCTGCTCGGCCGGCGTGCCGCCGGAACGGTTGCCGAGCGCAACGAGGGGAGATGGTTCCGGCTGGCCCACTGCGTGATGCGGCGCCCGGTGCTGACCGGTGGCGCGATGCTCGCGCTGATCCTGTTGCTTTCGGCGCCGGCTTTGGGGCTGCGGCTCGGTCTGCCCGACGCACGCATCCTGCCGGCCGACGCGAGTAGCCGGATCATGGCCGACCAGGTCCGCGCCAACTTCGGCCAGGAGGAATCCGATGCCCTGTACGTCGTGATGCCGGCAACGGATCAGGTCGCCGCGCTCGCGCCGTACGCCGAGACGCTGTCGAAGCTGGACGGTGTTGCCCAGGTGGACACGTACACCCGGAACGGAGGCGCCTACCTGACGGTCACGCCGACCCAGGACGTGCTGGACGGTGATGTCCCCGGTTGGGTGGAGCGGGTGCGGGCGGTCGAGACGCCGTACGACGCAGTCATCGGCGGGACGCCGGCCGAGATGGTGGACTGGCGGTCGGCGTTGACCGAGCGGATTCCATTGGTACTCGGGCTGATTCTGCTCCTGAGTTTCGCGGTGCTCTGGGTCGCGACCCGCAGTGTGCTGTTGCCGTTGAAGGCGACCGTGCTGAATCTGCTCAGCCTTGCGGTGATGTTCGGCGTGATGGTGTGGATCTTCCAGCGGGGCAACCTGTCCGGGCCGCTCGGGTTCACCGCGACCGGCGTGCTGGAGGCGAGTATGCCGATGCTGATGTTCTGCATCGTCTACGGGCTGTCGATGGACTACGAGGTGTTCATCGTGTCGCGGATCCGGGAGGAGTACCTGCGAACGGGTGACACGGTGGGGGCGGTGGCGACCGGACTGCAGCAGTCCGCGCCGTTGGCGACGACGGCAGCCGCCGTAATGGCGTTGTCGTTCGCGGTCTATGCGACGGGTGGTGTCGTCTATCTGAAGATGATCGGCATCGGGATGGCGGTGGCGGTCCTGGTGGATGCGACCGCGATCCGGGGCGTGTTGCTGCCCGCGTTCATGAAACTGGCTGGTCGGGCGAACTGGTGGAGTCCGGTCACATGACTTCGGCGATGGTGGCGATGGCTTCGGTCAGCTCGCTCGGGGTGCGGGCGGCGTACCCGAGGACCAGGCCCGGGGCGTGCGGGAGTTGGCAGTGCCAGGAGAGGGGGTGGGTTTTCACGCCCTTCTGCAGGGCGGCCGCGGCCAGCTCGACGTCGTTCACCGAGAAGTCGAAGGTGATGGTGAGGTGGAGGCCGGCGGCGGCTCCGTGGACTGTTGCTGTAGGCAAATAGTTGGTGACGGCCCGGACCATGGCGTCGCGGCGGGTGCGGTGCCGGCGGCGGAGGAAGCGGAGCTGACGCTCGAGCTCGCCCGACTCCATCAGGTGGGCCAGGGTGAGTTGCGGGAGTGCCGCGTTGCCGAGGTCGGCCAGGCGCTTCATGTCGATCAGGTCCTGTTTGTACTCCGGCGGCGGCAGCATCCACCCGATCCGGAGCGACGGCGCGAGCAGCTTCGACACACTGCCCGCGTAGATCACCTGGTCGGCCAGCATCGCCCGCAGGGCGGGAACCGGCGGACGGTCGTACCGGTGCTCGGCGTCGTAGTCGTCCTCCATGATCAGCCCGCCCTCGGCCGCCCACTGGATCAGCTCCCGCCGCCGTTCCCCATCCAGTACGACGCCAGTCGGAAAATGGTGAGCCGGAGTCGCCATCACCACGCGGGCCCCGGATTCGCGCAGCAGATCGACCCGGAGCCCGCCTTCGTCGACCGGTATCGGGGGCGTGTCGAGACCCCAGTTCTGCAGGTGCTGGCGGGATCCGAGTGACCCGGGATCCTCGACGGCCATCGCGGTGATGCCGCGAGTCTTGAGGACCTGGGCGACCAGGCCGATCGCCTGGGAGACGCCGGCCACGATGATGAGGTCGTCGGGGTGCGCCGTCACACCGCGATTGCGGGCGAGCCAGTCGGCGACCGCCCGACGCAGCGCCGGCGTACCGGACGGGTCGCCGTACCCGAACTGCGCGGACTCGAGGTCGTTCAGTACCGCTCGCTCGGCGCGCAGCCAGGCGGTCCGCGGGAAGGCGGCGAGGTCGGGTACGCCGGGGGTGAGGTCGATTCGGGCCGGAGCCGCTCGCAGGGTGTCGAAGACGTCCAGGCCCGGCGCGCTCACCACCGGCGGCTCGACCGCGGCAGGCTGCCGCCGGGCGCGAGGCGGAGCGCTCGGCTGGGCTGGGGTTCCAACGGGCGCGGCGACCACGACCGTGCCGGCGCGACCCTGGCCGGCGACGTGACCGTCTTCGGTCAGGCGCTGGTAGGCCTCGGTGACGACGCCACGGGAGACCTGCAGCTCGGCCGCGAGGACGCGGGTGGCGGGCAGCCGGCTGCCGATCGGGAGCCGGCCGTCCGAGATCGCGGCCCGGAGCCGCTCGGTCAGCCAGTCCGACAATCCGCCGGCCGGTGCGTCCGCCGGGTCCAGCTGAAGGAAGTCGGCTCCTGTTTTGGACTGGCCAATTTCGCCCTGATTGGACCTGTTCACTGGACCATTGTGACGGCAGCGTGGAGGTATGGGAACTGACTACGTGCACGGCTACACCCCGGCCGAGACCCGTCGCCTGACCGAGCAGGCGCAGACTCTCGCCGATCTCCTGCACGCCGGGACGAGCTATCCGGCCGGGAGCCGCGTACTCGAAGCCGGCTGCGGGGTCGGCGCGCAAACGCTCCAGCTGGTGACCCGCAGCCCCGGCATCGACCTGGTCTCGGTCGACATCTCCGAGGAATCACTCGCCCAGGCCAAAGCCCGCGTCAGCGCCGCAGCCCCGGACGCCCGGGTCGACTGGCGGCTCGCCGACCTCCACGAGATCACCGAGGAGTTCGACCACGTCTTCCTCTGCTTCGTGCTCGAGCACCTGCCCGATCCGCACGACGCCCTGGTCCGGCTGCGGCGGTTGCTGAAGCCCGGCGGCACGATCACCGTGATCGAAGGCGATCACGAGTCAGCGTTCTTCCACCCGAGGAGTGCGGCGGCGCACGCGGTGATCGACTGCCTCGTCGACCTGCAGGCGGAGGCGGGCGGGGACGCGCTGATCGGCCGGAGGTTGCAGCCGTTGCTCAAGGACGCCGGGTACGACGACGTGCGGGCCTGGCCGTGCACCGTGTACGCCGACGAGACGCTGCCGCACTTGGTCGACGGGTTCACCCGGAAGACCTTCATCGCGATGGTCGAGTCCGTCCGGCACCGCGCGATCGCCGCCGGGATGCGAACCCCTGCCGAATGGGAGCGCGGCATCCGCGACTTGTCCAAGGCCGCGGAGTCCGGCGGCACCTTCCACTACACCTTCTTCAAATCGGTAGGCCGACAATGCTGATCCTGCTGCTGTTCCTCGTCCTGATCGCCTTGGCTCTACAACTCAACCACGGCCGGCAGGCCTGGCCGTCCACGCCAGGCATCACGCGTAACGGCGTACCCGATCGTGATCTGGAACGCCTCGCCGCCGACCTGCGGGTGCTCCGCTGACCAGTTCATGAACACCTGGTAAACAAGGGGGATGGCGCCCAACGAGCAGCTCGAGATCGAGACCAAGTACGACGTCGACGAAACTGCGAGCGTCCCGGCGCTGCACGAGCTGCCCGGGGTAGCAAGAGTGGCGCAACCGGTCGAGCAGGAACTCGAGGCGGTGTACTACGACACCGAGGCCTTGAGTCTCGCCGCCAACAAAGTGACCTTGCGCCGCCGGACCGGTGGCGAGGACGACGGTTGGCACGTGAAACTCCCGGTGTCGTCGGGTGAACGGCTGGAGGTCCGCCACCCGCTGGGTCGATCGACGCAGAAGGTGCCGGGCGAGGTGGCGCGAACCGTGCGGGTGCATGTCCGCGACCATGAGCTCGTCCCGGTGGTGACCCTGAACACGAGGCGGGTCGTGCACCGGCTGCTCGACTCCGACGGTGCAGTGCTTGCGGAGCTCGCCGACGACCGGGTCACCGCGGCCGTCAACGGCGCCGAGCCGGAAAGCTGGCGCGAGTGGGAGGTCGAGCTCGTCGGCGGTGAGCGCTCGCTGCTGGAGGCCGCCGACGAGGTGCTGCGATCCGCGGGCGCTGAGCCGGCCGCGGGTCCGAGCAAACTCGCTCGCGCACTGGGCGACCGTGTGCCGGCGCGCGATGAGTGGGAGCTGCCGTCGAAGCCGCGCACGTCCGACCTGTTCCGTGCGTACGCCGCCGCCCAGGTGCAGGCGATCCACGAGCGGGATCCGGAGGTACGGCGGGATGTCCCGGACTCGATCCACAAGTTCCGGGTGGCGACGCGGCGGCTGCGGTCCGCGCTGGCGACGTACCGGCCGGTGGTGGACCGCGAGGCGGGCGATCAGATCCGGGCCGAGCTGAAGTGGCTGGCCGGTGAGCTCGGAGTCGCGCGGGACGCCGAGGTCCAGCGCGAGCATTTCGCCGCCGAGGTCGCGGAGCAGCCGGCCGAACTGGTGATGGGTCGCGTCGCGGGCCGGATCGACGACCACCTGCGGGGTGTTTACCAAGAGGGCCGCGCGGGTGCCCTGGCCGCTTTGGAGAGCGAGCGGTACTTCCGGCTGCTGGACACTCTCGACGAACTGATCGCCAATCCGCCGCTCGTCGGAGACGACCGCAAGGCGGCCAAGCAGATCCAGGACCTCCTCGACCACGACTGGAAACGGATGCGCAAGGCGGTCCGCCGGTCAAAGGCGGCCGAGACCACAGCGGAGCAGGACCATGAGCTCCACGAGGTCCGCAAGGCCGCCAAGCGACTCCGGTACGCCGCGGAGTCCGCCGTACCGGTCCTCGGTGACGAAGCCGCCGACCTGGCCGCCCGCGCCGAGGAAGTCCAGGAAGTCCTCGGCGAACACCAGGACTCCGTCGTCTCCCGCGACCTCCTCCGCCAACTGGCCGTCCAGGTCCAGCTCGACGGCGGCAACGCCTTCACCTTCGGCCGCCTCCACGCCGCCGAGGAACACCGCGGCACCCGCTCCCGCGACGCCTTCTACCAACTCTGGCCCACCCTCGAGTTCGGCTGAACGCAGAAGACGGACCCGGCCAGGGGGTACCGGGTCCGTCTCCAGGGGCGGAGGTGGGGCTGTCAGGCAGGTTCGCTTGTGTTCAGCAGGGCCTGCCTGACAGGTCTCAGTGCTGGACCGCCTTCTCGGCGCCGGCGCCGGTCAGCGAGCGGACCTCCATCTCGGCGAACTTGTCGACGTCGGTCTGCTCCTTGCTGGTGACCGTGCCGAGCCAGCCGAGCACGAAGGCCAGCGGGATCGAGACGATGCCGGGGTTGTCCAGCGGGAACCAGTGGAAGTCGATCCCGGTGTCGGTGATCATCGACAGGCTCTGGCCGGTCTTCTTGTCCACCTTGCCGGAGACGACCGGGCTGAACGCGATCAGGATGATCGCCGAGCCCAGGCCGCCGTAGATGCTCCACAGCGCGCCGCGGGTGTTGAACCGCCGCCAGAACAGCGAGTACAGGATCGTCGGCAGGTTCGCGCTGGCCGCGACCGCGAACGCCAGCGCCACCAGGAACGCGATGTTCTGCCCGTTGGCGAAGATGCCGCCGACGATCGCGACCGCACCGATCACCAGCGCGGTGATCCGGGCGACCCGGACCTCGCCGTCCGCGTTGACCTCGCCCTTCTTGATCACCTGGCCGTAGACGTCGTGGGCGAACGACGTACTCGCGGTGATGGTCAGGCCGGCCACCACGGCCAGGATGGTGGCGAAGGCGACCGCGGAGATGACACCGAGCAGCAGCTCGCCGCCGAGCTCGAACGCCAGCAGTGGTGCGGCCGAGTTCGCCTTGCCCGGAGCGGCCCGGATCGCGTCCGGTCCGACGAGCGCGGCGGCGCCGTACCCGAGGACGAGGGTGAACAGGTAGAAGATGCCGATGATCCAGATCGCCCAGCTGACGCTGCGGCGGGCTTCCTTGGAGTTCGGCACCGTGTAGAAGCGCATCAGGACGTGCGGCAGACCGGCAGTACCGAGGACCAGGGCCAGTGCCAGCGAGATGAAGTCCAGCTTGCTGATGCCGGTCGCGCCGTACTGCAGACCCGGGTTGAGCAGCTTCTCGCCGGCGGCCGGGCTGCGGTCGACCGCCGCGCCGAGCAGACCGGACAGGTTGAAGGTGTACTTCGCCAGCACCCACAGCGTCATCAGGCCGGCGCCGAGCACCAGCAGAACGGCCTTGATGATCTGCACCCAGGTGGTGCCCTTCATCCCGCCGACCAGCACGTAGGTGATCATGATGAGGCCGACCACCGCGATCACCAGGCTCTGCCCGGCCCGGTCGTCGATGCCCAGCAGGAGTGCGACGAGACCCCCGGCGCCTGCCATCTGCGCCAGCAGGTAGAAGAAGCAGACGCCGAGGGTCGAGATCGCGGCCGCCATCCGGACCGGCCGCTGCTTGAGCCGGAACGACAGTACGTCGGCCATCGTGAAGCGGCCGGTGTTCCGGAGTAGTTCGGCGACCAGCAGCAGGGCCACCAGCCATGCCACCAGGAAGCCGATCGAGTAGAGGAAGCCGTCGTACCCGTTCAGGGCGATCGCACCGGCGATGCCGAGGAAGGACGCGGCGGACAGGTAGTCACCGGCGATCGCGATACCGTTCTGCGGGCCGGTGAAGGACCGGCCGCCGGCGTAGAAGTCGGCCGCGGTCCGGTTGTTCCGGGACGCCTTGATCACGATCGCCAGCGTCGCGACCACGAACAGCGCGAAGATCGCGATGTTGACGGTCGGGTTGCCGATATCGGTTGCCAGTGGCAACAGAAGAGGCGCGCTCACTGGTCAACTCCCTCGATCTGGTGGCGAAGCTTCTCGGCGTCGGGGTCGACCTGCTTGTCGGCCCAGCGAACGTAGACCATCGTGATGGCGAACGTCGAGACGAACTGGCCGAGACCGAACAGCAGCGCGACGTTGATGTTGCCGCCGATCCGGGCCGACATGAAACCGGGCGCGTAGGCCGCGAGCAGGACGTAGAGGAAGTACCAGACCAGGAACAGGCCGGTCATCGGGAACACGAAGCGCCGGAACCGGCGACGCAGCTCGGAGAAGTCCGGTGACACCTGGACATCTCGGTACGTCGTCAACTCCGGATCGCCCGCGGATCGCGTCGTTTCGCTCATCGCGGGACCTCCAGACGGAATCAGGCCGGGCGGTGACCGGCAGGGGGTGCTGGTCCGTACTGTGGTCGGCGTCACGCCGCGCCGACAGCATCCACGCGGCATCGAGCGCTCAGCGGATGACACCAGTCGACCGGTGGATCACCGCGTTGCGACGAGCGGTCGGATCCTCACGACGAGCGGTACGGCGGTAGCGGCAGGCCGCGGTCGACGTCGACGGCCTCGGGGGTGTGCAGGCGGACCATGCTGCGGGCGGTGCCGGCCGGGATCTTGTCCGGGGTCAGCTTCGACACCACGATCACGGTGAGGAACGCGAGCGGCATCGTCCACGCGGCCGGTTGCCCGACGAGTGCCTGTGGCCAGCCGCTGTCCGGGCCGCCGATCACGTTGACCAGCGCCGCGGCACTGGCCGCGACCCCGCCGACCACGAGCCCGGCGGCCGCACCGGTCGTGGACATCCGCCGCCACCAGATCCCCAGCACCAGCAGGGGACAGAACGTCGACGCGGCCACCGCGAACGCGAGCCCGACCGTGTCGGCGAGACTCAGCGACCCGGTCAGCTGGAACGCAACGTACGGCACGCACATCGACAGCAGCGCCGCGATCCGGAAGCTGTTCACCGCGACGTAGTCACCGCCCGTCCACCGGTGCAACCTGCTCCGCAACAGGTCCTGGTCGATCACGCCCGCGATCGCGACGGTCAGCCCCGACGACGTCGACAGGAACGCCGCGAACGCTCCGGCCGCGACCAGTGCGCCGAGCAGATCCCCTGCTGTACCAGGGAAGATGCGCCCCGGCAGCTCCAGTACGACGGTGTCCGCACCACTCCCGACCAGGTCCGGCGCGAACGTTCTTCCGAGGACGGCGTACATCGGTGGGAACAGGTAGAACGTCCCCAGCAGCGCCAGTACGACGACTGTCGTACGGCGGGCCGCCCGTCCGTCCGGGTTCGTGTAGAAGCGGACGAGCACGTGCGGCAGGCCCATCGTGCCGAAACAAAGGGCCAAGAGCAGCGAATAGGTGGCGTACAGCGGATGATCGCGGCCACCCGCGGTCGACAACGGCTCGGCCCACTCCGCACCGGCGCCCTGCAGCGACTCCAGCACGCCGACCGGGTGCTCCAGCGAACGCCACGCGATCAGGATGACGAAGATCGGCGCAGCCAGAGCGGTGAGCTTCAGCCAGTACTGGAACGCCTGGACGAAGGTGATCGAGCGCATACCACCCGCGGCGACGTTGATCACCACGATCACCGCGACGACCGCGGCACCGACATCGGGCGGCGCGCCCGTGACCGTCTGCAGGGTGAGGCCGGCGCCGTGGAGCTGGGGCAGCAGGTACAGCGTGCCGATGCCGACGACCAGCCCGGAGCAGATCCGCCGTACGACGGCCGACTCGAAACGGGTCTCGGCGAAGTCGGGCAGGGTGTACGCACCCGATCGGCGCAGGGGTGCGGCGACGAGCACGAGCAGCATCAGGTAGCCGACCGTGTAGCCGACGGAGAACCAGAGCATGTCGGCGCCGTTCACCAGCACCAGCCCGGCGACGCCGAGGAACGATGCCGCCGACAAGTACTCACCGCTGATCGCGGACGCGTTCCAGCGCGGCGTGACAACCCGGCTGGCGACGTAGAAGTCACTGGTCGTGCGCGAGATCCGCAAGCCGAACAGGCCGATGCCGATCGTCGCCACGATGACCAGCGCGATCGCGGTCAGACTAGTTGCCGGGGACATCTATTCCCGTCCGACGAACTCGGTGAACTCGGACTCGATCCGCTCGGCGTTGCGGACGTAGATGCGCGCGGCGACGTACACGACCGGGTAGACCACGATGCCCAGGATCACCCAGGGGAGTGGCAGGCCGAGAACCGCGAAGGTGCGGGTGGCCGGGACGAGCGCGAACAGCAGCGGGATGCCGCCGAGGACGACGGCGGATCCGGCGATGACGGCCAGGGCGAGGCGGAGCTGGGACTGGATCAGCGATTGCATGTAGACCTGGCCGAGCCGGGTCTGCTCGTCGATCTCGCGGGTGCCGGTCCGGGTGATCGGGCGGCGGGCCGCGCTGGTCCGCGGGCTGGTCACCCGCACTCGTCGACGAACGCGGGACTCCTCGGGGCCCTGCGGCGTACTCATCTCATCCGCCCTCAACCGCGCAGTGAGGTCGACCGGACCAGCAGGTCGCGGAGTTCACGGGTGTGCCGACGGCTGACCGGAAGCCAGTCGCCGCCGACGCGGACCGCGCACCGGCCGCCGTCGACGCGCATCTCGTCCACGTGCGCGAGGGCGACGAGCGTACTGCGGTGGATCCGGGTGAACCCGGCGTCGCGCCAGCGTTCCTCCAGCGTGCTCAGCGGAATCCGGACCAGGTGCGAGTTCTGCCCGGTGTGCAGACGGGCGTAGTCGCCCTGTGCCTCCACGTAGCGAACCGTCGAGCGCTGCACGAACCGGGTGACGCCGGCCAACTCGACCGGGATCACCTCGTCATCGGACTCCTCGGCACTCTGCAGCGCGGCCGGCGCGCCCACGGTGACGACCCGGCGGACCGCCTCGGCCAGTCGCTCGGCGCGGACCGGCTTCATCACGTAGTCGGTCGCATCGAGGTCGAACGCCGCCACCGCGTGCTCGTCGTACGCGGTGACGAAGACGATCTGCGGGCGGCTGGCGAACTTGGACAGCACCCGGGCCAGGTCGATCCCGTCCAGGCCGGGCATCTTGATGTCGCAGAACACCACGTCGAGGTCGGCGGCCTGCAGGATCTTCAGCGCCTCCGGCCCGTTCGAGGCGGTCCGGATCTCGCCGATCCGGTCGTCCTGCGACAGCAGGTACACGAGCTCGGCCAGGGCGGGCTCCTCGTCGTCCGCGACCAGCGCGCGCAGGGGAGTGTCGGCCATGCCCACACAGTAATGCCAGCGAATCCGGAATGGAGCTACTGTCTTTGCGGGGAGTGGCCCGATGAGCGAGCTTTCGATGACGCGGAGGTCGACACGCCAGGCCGGGTCTGACGGTCCCACGCCTAGGGCGACGCGTGTACTCCTGAGGAGTACTTCGGCACCCGGAAGGTCACCTTGGTCCCGGCGTCGACGGCGGTCTCCACGACCAGGCCGTACGCGTCGCCGTACACCTGCCGGAGCCGGGCGTCCACGTTGCCGAGGCCCACCGAGTCGCTGCCCGACCCACCGGACAGCGCGGCCCGGATCACCTCGGGGTCGCTGCCGGCGCCGTCGTCCTCGACGCTGATCTCGGCCTCGTTGATCTGGTCCCGGGCCCGGATGGTGATCCGGCCGATCCCGGTGGTTCCTTCCAGACCGTGGCGGACGGCGTTCTCCACCAGCGGCTGCACGACCAGGAACGGGATCACCACCGGCAGCACCTCGGGCGCGATCTGCAGCGACACCTTCAGCCGGTCACCGAACCGGGCCTGCTCGAGCACCAGGTACCGCTCGACGTTGCGCAGCTCGTCGGCCAGTGTGGTGAACTCGCCGCCACGCCGGAGCGCGTAGCGGGAGAAGTCGGCGAACTCCAGCAGCAGCTCACGCGCCCGCTCCGGGTCGGTCCGCACGAACGACGCGATCGCGGCCAGCGCGTTGTAGATGAAGTGCGGGCTGATCTGTGCCCGCAGCGCCCTCAGCTCGGCCTCCATCGCGCGGGTGCGCTCTTTGTTCAGCTCCGCCAGCTCGACCTGGCCGGACACCCAGCGGGCGACCTCCTCGGTGGCCCGGACCAGTGCGGCCGACGTGCGGATGCTGTACGCGACCAGTACGGCGACCACGCGCTCCTCGGTCACGATCGGGGCGACGACCGCCGTACGGATCGGACACTGCGGATCGCTACAGGCCACGTCGTGCGCTCCGAGCACCGCCGTACGCCCGGTGCGGAGGGTTAGAGCCGCGAGAGCCTTCGCATCGCCCCGGTGGTTGCTCTCGTAGGGTCCACCGACCCCGTCCCACGCCAGTACGCCGGAGGAGTCGCAGATGGCGATGGCCGCCGTGCCCAGGAGGTCCCGGAGGTGGCGGCTCGCCTTACCCGCCGCGGCGGGGGTCAGGCCCTCACGCAGGTGCGGTGTTGCCAGCGAGGCGGTATGCAGAGTCGCATACGTCGCCTTGTCAGCCTGAGTCCCGAAATGCTTCCGCCGTCGCGCGAACACGTGTTGACGGTAACCGCTCAACCCTCCGCGCGGGGTCTGAACGCCTCCAGCGCCTCTGTGTCGGAGTAGGTGGAGAGCAGATACTCGGCCACCCAGGCCTCTCTGCCTGGGTACGTCGACTCCGCGACGATCCGCTCGGCGGCCTCTGTGCTGTCCAGCGCCGACCGTCGCAGCTGGACGCCGTCCAGGGTCAGCAACGCCCAGCTCGGCCCGGGAGCGCCGTACGGCATGCCCACGCTGCCCGCGTTCACCACCAGCCGCCGATCGACCTGCCGCGCGAACGGCATGTGCGTATGCCCGCAGACGACGGTCCTGATCTCCTCCGGCAGCCCGCTGAACACCTGAGCCCACCGTGAGATCGGACTGTCCACCAGCACCATCTCCTCGTCATCCCTCGGCGTCGCATGGCAGAAGAGCATGTCGTCGATCGTGGAGGTCGTAGGCAGGCCCGCCAGCAACTCGACCTGATCAGCCCGGAGCTGCTCGGCCGCCCACGGACTCACCGCATCCGGCGGCTCTCCCTCGAACTCGTGCCGAGCCATCTCGACCAGCTCCCGATCCGCATTCCCCCGAACCCACACCACCCGCTCCCCGAGCGAGCTGAGCAGATCCAACGTCTCCACCGGCATCGGCCCACTGGCAATGTCCCCCGCCAGCACCACCACATCCGCCGCCCGCACGTCATCCTCGGCCAGAACAGCCTCGAGCGCAGGCAGCACCCCATGAACATCCGCAAGCACGGCAACCCGGTCCATGAGGTCAGTCTGCCCTCGGCGGCACCGGTCTCCGGGCTTCTTAGCTGCGGGCAGACATCAGTCGGCGATGAGCTGGTTGGCCTTGGTGAGCGGCGTGGCGAGTTCACAGGCGCCGGTGGTGATGGTGCACCGGATGATCGACTCCGGACTGTCCTCGCCGTCGTCGGCCAGGATCAGCAGGTGCTGGTCGTCCTCGGCGACCGTCTGCCGGAACGTCCCGGTCCACTCGTGGATCAGCGTCCCCTTCGTCATGTCGAGCGCGGCGGCGAGACCGTTGCCGTACCCGTCGAGGTAGAACGGCTGGCCGATCGCCGTGCGGCCGTCGGGGGTGAAGCCGCTGATGCCGTACTCGCAGGTGCGCCACAGACGCTTGCCGGTGGCAACCTCGACGACGTGGGTGCAACTGCCGTAGTCGGTCCGGGTGCCGATCGACGCGGCGGTCTTCCCGTCGCGGGACAGGCCGGTCGGTCGCGGAACGGTTTTGACCACGGTCGGTTTGGCCGCCCCCGGCCGCCACTCGTACAGGTTCCAGACGTTGGCCGTCTTGCTCGCCTGGGCCTGGAAGTAGACCGTGTCCTGGATGTAGGCGAGCGGCACCGCGTCGAAGATGTCGGGAACCGTCACCTTCTGGACCTGGCCGCTGTTCTCGGCGTAGACGACGGCACCCGGTTGCATCTCTCCGCTCTCGGACGACTTGATGGCGATGTAGGCCACGGACACGTCGTCGTCGGAGCTGACGATCTGGGTGACGTCAGGGGTACGACGGATCTCGCCGGTGCTGTCGATGCGTAGCAGTTCGCTGCTGTTGCCGTCGGTCACCACGGCCAGCGCGTCGTCGTTGATCCGGGCGACGTCCGCGATGTCCAGGGTGCCGGGGACCTTGATCTCGAGGCCGCTGCCGCGGATCGTGCGGCCGGACAGATAGGTGACCTGCGGGGCACGGCCCTGGGTGAGCTTGGCCAGGTTGACCGCCGTCTTCACCGGACCGGTCTTCGTCGGGGTACTGGACGGGGTCGTGGTGGGGGTTGATTTGGTGGCTGGCGGGGTTTTCGACGGGGTTGGCGTCGGGGTGGCGGTGGGAGATGGGGAGCCGGTCAAGGGGCCGGCGTCGGCCTGGGCTCGCTGGGGGCCCTGGCGGTAGGCGAAGGCGGCGCCGACGGCCACCGCGGCTACTGCTACTGATGCGACCAGGATGACCAGGCGCCTGTTGTTGTTCCGCACCAGCGGGCTCCTAACTCACGATCCGAGCAGCAACGGCTCGGGGGGACCCGCGCCTCGTCCATCCCCGTTTGAGACGCCCTGAAGACCCGGTTTGTTCGCTCCGAAAAGCCGTACCGAAAGCTCCGGCGAACCAGTCGCAGGTGGGATCGAGCATAATTGCGCCATGGACCAGCCACCGCGGATCGGCCGGTACTCCCTGGTCCGCCGGGTGGGTGCCGGTGGTTTCGCGACCGTCTGGCTGGCACGCGACGAGCAGCTCGACGCCGAGGTCGCGGTCAAGATCCTCTCCGACAACTGGATCGAGGACGACGACGTCCGGCGCCGGTTCCTGGCCGAGGGACGCTTCCTGCGCAAGGTCGACTCGCTGTACGTCGTCGGCGTGCACGACATCGGTGAGGCCGACGACGGCCGCCCCTTCATGGTCCTCACCTACGCCGACGGCGGCACGCTCGCGGACCGGATCAAGGCCGGCCCGCTGGAGATCGCCGAGGTGGTCCGCATCATCACCCAGGTCGGCCGGGGACTGAAGCACCTGCACGCCCGCGGCGTCCTGCACCGCGACGTGAAGCCGGCCAACGTGCTGTTCCACACCGACCCGGCCGGCGACCGGGCGATGCTGTCGGACCTCGGGCTCGGCAAGTCGCTGGCCGAGGTCTCGCGGATCACCATGCCCGGCGGCACTCCGGCGTACGTCGCACCCGAGCAGGTTCGCGGTGAGCGCCTGGACCACCGGGCGGACCTCTACTCGCTGGGCGCGGTCGCGTACGCCGCCTTCACCGGACAGCCGCCGTACGGCGTGGCGAGCCTGAGCGCGGTGATGCAGATCGAGACCCCACCGCCGTCGATGGCGACCCTGCGCGAAGAGATCTCGGACGCGATCGACGTCGTCGTACGGCGTGCCCTCGAGCCGGATCGGGACAAGCGCTGGCTGGACCTGGACAGCTTCCTCAACGCACTGCGCGATGCGCACACGACCGGCGAGATCCCACCCGGCCTGGTGCCGGCCGCGGAAATGCCCACCCCGGCCACGCCATCCGCCGACGTCGACCAGGCCACCGCACTCGCCAGCGCCAACCAGTCGACAGTCGCGGCACCACCCAAGCGATCCGCCCGCGGCCGGGTTCTCGCCGCGCTGCTCGCGGTTTTGCTGGCCGCCGCCGGCGGCTATGGCGGCTACCAACTCGTCCTGACCCGCCCGGTGCAGGTCGAGTACAACAAGCTCGCCGTCGAGGTGCCGAGGGACTGGTCGCAGAAAGCCGAGCGGGCTGATGGACCAGCCTTGCTGGTCAGCACCAGCACCGCGGACTGGGACAAGTCCACGGACGTCGATGGTGTGTACCTGGGCGTCACCAGCGGATCCAGTCTGCCGAGCACTACAACGCCTCCACCGGGCTGCAGTGCAGTCCAAGGGGAGACGCAGACAATTGACGATCGGCAGGCGGTCCTCTTCCGTTACCCGTGCCCGAGTGGGCACACCGTGTTCGAGCGGTTCATCCAGCTACGCGACGGCAAGCTGCTGCAGGTCCAAGTGCGCGATGACAATCCCGAGCACCGGCAGTCCGTCCTGGACTCGGCGTCGTACGCACCCTGAGGAACCAGCGACGTCAGCGACCTACGAGAATTTCAGAGTAAATCGCCAATGAGTGACGCGCGAGCGTGAAGTGGGCGTGGGCTGCGCGAACGGACGCCGTACCGTAGGCGCATGACCGATCTGTCCGCGGCGATCGACCGCGTTCTGCCCAGTGTCCGTGCCGACCTCGAGGACCTCATCCGGATCCCGTCGGTCAGTTACGAACCGGCCCGCGCGGCCGACGTCCAGCGCTCCGCCGAGGCGACCGCGGCGCTGTTCGAGGCCGAGGGATTCACGGTGAAGATCGTCCGGGCCGGTGCCGGTGCGCCGGCGGTGATCGCGAAGAAGGCCGCGCCGCCCGGGAAGCCGACGGTCCTGCTGTACGCACATCACGACGTCCAGCCGACCGGTCCGGTCGAGCAGTGGACGTCCGACCCGTTCGAGCCGACCGAGCGCGGCGACCGGCTGTACGGCCGGGGCGCGGCGGACGACAAGGCCGGGATCGCCGCCCACCTGGCCGCCGTACGGGCCTTCGGCAACGATCTGCCGGTGGGTGTGACGGTGTTCGTCGAGGGCGAGGAGGAGATCGGCTCGCCGACCCTGCTGCAACTGCTGGACGAGTACTCCGCCGAGCTGGCCGCCGACGCGATCGTGATCGCCGACTCCGGCAACTGGGACGTCGGTGTGCCGGCACTGACCGTGTCGCTGCGCGGTCTGGTCGAGGCGTACGTCGAGGTGCGCACGCTCGACCACGCCGTTCATTCGGGTCTGTTCGGCGGCCCGGTCCCGGATGCGCTGTCCGCGTTGTGCCGGCTGCTCGCCACCTTGCACGACGACAAGGGCGATGTCGCGGTGGACGGCCTGCACGCCTCGCGGGCGGCGGATGTGGTGTACCCCGAGGACCGGCTGCGCGCCGAGTCGAGCGTGCTGGACTCGGTCCGGCTGACCGGTACGGGATCGCTCGTCGACCGGCTGTGGACTCGCCCGTCGGTCGCCGTACTGGGGATCGACGCGCCGTCGGTCGCGGAGGCGAGCAATACGCTGGTCCCGGTCGCGCGGGCCAAGGTGAGCCTGCGGGTCGCGCCGGGCGACGACGCGACCAAGGCGAGCGCGGCGTTGAAGGAGCATCTCGAGCGCAACGCGCCGTGGGGTGCGCAGGTGACCGTGACCGAAGGCCAGATCGGCCAGCCGTGCAGCGTGAACGCCCGCGGCGCCGGGTACGAAGCGGCCCGCTCGGCCTTCAAGACCGCCTGGGGTGTCGAGCCGATCGACATGGGGATGGGCGGGTCCATTCCGTTCATCGCCGAGTTCCAGCAGACCTTCCCGAAGGCCTCGATCCTGGTCACCGGCGTGGAGGATCCGGACACCCGCGCGCACGGTATCGACGAGGGTCTGCACCTCGCCGAGTTCACCAAGGTCTGCCTCGCCGAGGCCCTCCTGCTGGAGAACCTCGGCAAGGACGGCTGACCGGGCTTTCCGGCGACCCAGTGTTTGGCATAGGTTTCGGCGAGTGAAGATCGCAGTCGTGCGGGAGACCAGACCGGCCGAGCGCCGGGTCGCGCTGGTGCCGGAACAAGTCGCGAAACTCATCGAGCTCGGCTATGAGGTGGCGGTCGAGCCGGCCGCCGGCGAACGGGCGCTGTACTCCGACGATCAGTACCGCGACGCCGGGGCCGAGGTCGCCTGGGGTGCCGACCACGCCGCCACCATCGTGGCGTCGGTGCAGCCGTTGGAGCGCGAGCGCCTGCAACGGCTGCACGCCGGTACGGCGCTGATGTCGTTCCTGCCGACGAATCCGCCGGACGTGGTCCGGTCCGCCACCCGGGCCAAGCTGACCGCGTTCGCGATGGAGCTGATCCCGCGGATCTCCCGGGCCCAGTCGATGGACGCGCTGTCCTCACAGGCCCTGGTCGCCGGGTACCGCGCGGCGATCGTCGCGGCCGAACGGCTGCCGCGCTTCTTCCCGCTGAACATGACCGCGGCCGGCACGGTCCCGCCGGCCCAGGTCGTCGTCCTCGGCGCCGGTGTGGCCGGCCTGCAGGCGATCGCGACCTGCAAGCGCCTCGGTGCGGTGGTCAAGGCGTACGACGTGCGGACGGCGGCGGCCGAGGAGATCGCATCGATGGGTGCCGTGCCGATCGAGCTGGAGCTGGGGACGTTGGACGGTCCGGGCGGGTACGCCCGGGAGATGACGGCGGAACGCGCGCAGCTCCAGCGTGAGCTGCTCACGCCGTACGTCGCCGCCGCGGACGCGCTGATCACGACGGCCGCCGTACCCGGGAGAACCGCGCCGATGCTGGTGTCGCGATCGATGGTCGAGCAGATGAAGCCCGGTTCGGTCGTCGTCGACCTGGCCTCGGAACAGGGCGGCAACGTCGAGGGCTCGGTCGCCGGGACCGAGCTGACCATCGGTGGCGCGCTGGTCTGGGGCGGTGCGAACGTACCGAGCCAGATGGCCGGACCGGCCAGCAGGCTCTACGGTCAGAACATCACCAACCTGATCCGGCTGATGACCCGCAACGCGGCATTCGATCCGGACTTCGACGACGAGATCGTCCGCGGCTGCTGCGTCACCCACGACGGCAGCGTCCTGCACGAGCCAACCCGCGAGCTCCTGGAAGGACCGCTGGCATGACCGAGTCAATCGCGTTGCTGACGATCTTCGTGCTGGCGGCGTTCGTCGGTGTCGAGGTGATCAGCAAGGTCTCCTCGACCCTGCACACGCCGCTGATGTCCGGGGCGAACGCGATCCACGGCGTCATCCTGGTCGGCGCCATCATCGTCACCGGGCAGGCCGAGTCCGCGATCGTGGTGGTCGTCGGGCTGCTGGCCGTCGTACTGGCGACCGTCAACATGGTCGGCGGGTTCGTGGTCACCGACCGCATGCTGGAGATGTTCCGAGGCCCGGGGGCGCGCAAGAAGGAGCTGCAGAAGTGATCCCCACCTGGGCCCAGATCGGCTATCTGATCGCAGCGGTCTGTTTCATCGTCGCGCTGAAGGCGCTCTCGTCACCTCGGACCGCCCGAGGCGGCAACCTGCTCGGCGCCGCCGGCGCGGTGCTCGCGGTCGTCATCACGTTCGTCGCCTACAAGCCGGACCACTTGGCGCCGATCCTGATCGCGCTGGGCGTCGGCACCGTCGGCGGCGTGGTCGGGTCGCGCCGGGTGCAGATGACCCACATGCCGCAGCTCGTTGCCCTGTTCAACGGTGTCGGCGGTGGCGCGGCCGCGCTCGTCGCCCTGGTGGAGCTCGGGGAGGTGCACGACGGCCAGACGGTCGCCGCGATCGCGACCGCGTTCACCATTCTGGTCGGCGCGATCAGCTTCTCCGGCTCCATCGTGACATTCGCCAAGCTGCAGGAGCTGATGACGACCCGGCCGGTGACGTTCCCCGGTCTGCCGGTGCTCTTCATCGCCTCGATGCTCGGCGGTATCGCGTTGTCCGTCTGGCTGGTCTCGGACCCGCGGGTGTGGGTCGGCGTACTGCTCTGCCTGATCGGTCTCGCGGTCGGCGTGATGCTGGTGCTGCCGGTCGGCGGCGCCGACGTACCGATCGTGATCTCGCTGCTGAACGCCTTCACCGGTCTGACCGTCGCGGCCGGCGGGTACGTGCTCGGCAACACGCTGCTGCTGGTGGCCGGCACGCTGGTCGGCGCCGCCGGTACGTTGCTGACCAAGCTGATGGCCGACGCGATGGGCCGCTCGGTCTTCAACATCCTCTTCGGCGCGGTCCGCGGCGGCTCGACCCTCGGCGGCGGTACGGCGTCCGACCGGCCGGTCATCTCCGGCGGCGCGGAGGACGTCGCCATCCTGCTCGGGTACGCGAACCGGGTCATCGTCGTGCCCGGGTACGGCCTCGCCGTGGCCCAGGCACAGCACACGCTGCGCGACCTGGTCGAGGAGTTGCAGGCTCGCGGCGTGAAGGTCGACTACGCGATCCACCCCGTCGCCGGCCGGATGCCAGGCCACATGAACGTGCTGCTGGCCGAGGCGCAGGTGCCGTACGAGCAACTCCGTGAGATGGACGAGATCAACGGCGACTTCAAGTCCACCGATGTCGTCCTCGTCGTCGGCGCCAACGACGTGGTCAACCCGGCCGCCCGCAACACCCCGAGCGCCCCGATCTACGGCATGCCGATCCTGAACGCCGACGAGGCCCAGCGAGTCATCTTCCTCAAACGCTCGATGCGCCCCGGTTTCGCCGGTATCGAGAACGAACTCCTCTACGACCCCCGGACCACCCTCCTCTTCGGCGACGCCCGAGAGTCCCTCACCAAACTCCTGGCCGCCCTGAAGGCGGTCTGACCCGACGCCGCCGTCATTCCCAAATCCGCGAGGTAATTGAGCAGTCGTAGTAACCGCAAGTGCTCGCGGTAAATGGCGAGCGTTCGATCCGTGAGGCCGAGTGAGTCGAACTACGGCCATTCCACCAGGTGGTGCTCTCAGACCCAGCCGCGTTTGGCGGCGGCTACGCCGAGTTCGAAGCGGCTGGCGGCGTCGAGGCGTTCGGAGAGGTTGGCGGTGATGCGGCGGGCGGTGCGCAGCGAGATGCCGAGGAGGCGGGCGACCTGTTCGTCCTTGGCGCCACCGGCGAGCAGGCGCAGTACCTCTGCCTCGTGCGGGGTGAGCGGCGTGTTCTCGTCGCGGTCCTCGGGGTCGAAGAGTTCGCTCGCGCGGGACCAGTACGCGTCGAACAGGGCCAGTGCCAGGGAGACCACGGCCGGGCTGCGATGGATGACCGCGCCGGCCGTCGGGTTCTCCGGGTCCATCGGCATGACCGCGATTTCCTGGTCGAAGATCAGCAAACGCATCGGCAGTGTCGGTGTGGCCCGCACCTCTCCGCCGAGGCGATGCATGGCCTCGGCGTACTCGAGCGCTGCCTTCGAAGCGGTCATGCTCTGCAGGTAGATGGTTCGCATCTTGAGGCCGCGCTCCAGCAACGGCACATCCGGTGACCGGTCGACCGGGTGGATCGTGTCGTCGATGTGCGCAGGGACCAGGCCCCAGAACGTCTCTCGGGCCTTTTGCGCGAGTTCCTCGACCCGGCGGGACGCGTTCGCCCGGCCCTTCAGGATCTCGACATCGCCGCTGCTACGGGCGGTGAGGAGTTCGTTGTACTGCTCGCCGACGATCTCGGCCGAGGCCTCTGCCTCCCGGAGCTCGGCGAGGAGTTTGGTCAGCTCGCTTCGGCGGCGTTCAGCCAGGCTCGTCAGGCCGACCCGCGGATGGACCGCATGCTCGCCATCGGGGTTGGTCCAGGTGGGCACCAGGAGTTCCAGCTCGCGCAGCTTTTCCATCCGCTCGTGAACTTCCGTCACCGGCCGGTTCACTAGCGCGGCAACTTGTTCCGGCGTACTGTCTGGATGCTTGAGCAGGGCGTGATAGACCGCGTAGGTGGCTTCGTCCACACCCAGCGGCTCGAACACGTATCCCTCCTTCAACGCTTGTCGGAACCGACCATATACAGAGCGCGTCCATAGTTCGCATTCAAGTGTTCGGTTCGGATTATTTCGAAGGGACGTTTTGTGATCAAGAAGTTGCTGATTGTGATGGGTAGCGCCCTCCTGCTCGCAACAGTTGCCGCGGCACCGGCGGAGGCGGCGGGTGCTGCGCCGAGGTGCATCCCGGCGACCTGCTGGTAGGAGCGGCCATGCGGATGCCTGAGGTCGAGCAGGCGTCCCGTAGACTGCTGGCGTGGCTCGTGGCGATGGTCGGCTCACTCATGATCTTGACCCGCAGGACCTGGGACCGCAGGACGCTTGTGGCGTCTTCGGGGTTTGGGCGCCGGGGGAAGAGGTCGCCAAACTCACCTATTTCGGGCTCTACGCTCTGCAGCACCGGGGGCAGGAGTCGGCTGGCATAGCGGTCAGCAACGGCAGTCAGATCCTCGTCTACAAGGACATGGGGCTGGTCAGCCAGGCGTTCGACGAGGCGACCCTCGCGTCCCTGCGGGGCCACATCGCGATCGGTCACTGCCGGTACTCGACCACCGGGTCGAGCGTGTGGGCGAACGCACAGCCGACGTTCCGGTCCACCGCGACCGGGTCGATCGCGCTCGGTCACAACGGCAACCTGACCAACACCGGTGAGCTGGCCGCCAGCCTGAACGGCAGCGGCGACCTCGGCCTCGAGCTGGATGCCGAGGTCGAGCACGCGAAGGCGAACGCCAAGCACAGCGCGTCGTCCGACACCGACATCCTCACCTCGATGCTGGCCGGGTACCCGGATCTCACCATCGAGCAGGCGGCGGCGAAGATCCTGCCGAAGGTCAAGGGCGCGTACAGCCTGATCTTCATGGACGAGAACACCCTGTACGCCGCTCGCGACCCGCAAGGCATCCGCCCACTGGTGCTGGGCCGGCTGGAGCGTGGCTGGGTGGTCGCCAGCGAGACCGCCGCCCTCGACATCGTCGGCGCCTCCTTCATCCGGGAGATCGAGCCCGGTGAGATCGTCGCGATCGACGCCGACGGGCTGCGCTCGACCCGGTTCGCCGCGGCGGACCCGAAGGGCTGCCTGTTCGAGTTCGTCTACCTGGCCCGCCCGGACACCCAGATCTCCGGTCAGCGCATCCACTCCACTCGGGTCGAGATCGGCCGCCGGCTGGCTCGCGAGCACCCGGCCGACGCGGATCTCGTCATCGCCACCCCGGAGTCCGGCGTACCGGGTGCGATCGGGTACGCCGAGGAGTCGGGCATCCCGTACGGCTCCGGCCTGGTCAAGAACGCGTACGTCGGCCGCACCTTCATCCAGCCCAGCCAGACCATCCGCCAGCTCGGCATCCGGCTCAAGCTGAACCCGCTGCGCGAGGTGATCGAGGGCAAGCGGCTGGTCGTGGTCGACGACACCATCGTGCGCGGCAACACCCAGCGCGCGGTGATCCGGATGCTGCGCGAGGCCGGTGCCAAGGAGATCCACGTGCGGATCACCGCGCCGCCGGTGAAGTGGCCGTGCTTCTACGGGATCGACTTCGCCAGCCGCGCCGAGCTGATCGCGAACGGCCTCAACACCGAGGAGATATGCCGCTCGCTCGGCGCCGACTCGCTCGGGTACATCAGCCTGGACGCGCTGGTCGAGTCCACCACGGTGCCGAAGGAACGACTCTGCCGCGCCTGCTTCGACGGCGTCTACCCGGTCGAGCTGCCGGACCCCGAGCACCTGGGCAAGCACCTGCTGGAGCTGCCGGTGGCCACCGACATCGACGGCCTGGCGACGGTCTCCGGCGGTGCCGGTGCGGCCGACGCCCTGAGCCGTCCGTGACCGGGCCGTTGGCGACCGAGCCGTCCGTGATCGCGCCGTCCCTACCGGCGTACGCCGTACCGAGGAGAAGAACGTGAGCCAGGGCGCGAGCTACGCCGCCGCCGGAGTGGACATCGAGGCCGGTGACCGGGCCGTCGAGCTGATGAAGGAGTGGGTGGCCAAGGCGACCCGTCCCGAGGTGGTCGGCGGGCTCGGCGGGTTCGCCGGGCTGTTCGACGCGACCGCGCTGACGTCGTACCGGCGGCCGCTGCTGGCGACCTCGACCGACGGCATCGGAACCAAGGTCGCGATCGCGCAGAAGCTGGACAAGCACGACACGATCGGGTTCGACCTGGTCGGGATGGTTGTCGACGACCTGGTCGTGTGCGGTGCCGAGCCGCTGTTCATGACCGACTACATCTGCACCGGCAAGGTGGTCCCGGAGACGATCGCGCAGATCGTGAAGGGCATCGCCGAAGCCTGTGTGGAGGCCGGTACGGCGCTCGTCGGCGGCGAGACGGCCGAGCACCCGGGCCTGCTGGAGCCGGACGAGTACGACGTCGCCGGCGCAGCGACCGGCGTGGTCGAGGCCGACGAGGTGCTCGGCGCGGAGCGGGTTCGCGCGGGCGACGTGGTCGTGGCGTTGGGCTCTTCGGGCCTGCACTCGAACGGGTACTCCCTGGTCCGGCACGTGTTCTTCGACCGGGCGAAGTGGACGCTGGACCGCGAGGTGCCGGAGCTCGGCGCCACGCTGGGTGAGGTGCTGCTGACGCCGACCCGGGTCTACGCGAAGCACTGCCTGGAACTGATCCAGGAGCTGAACGGCGAGTTCGAGGGTGACGCGAAACCGCTGCACGCGATGTCGCACGTCACCGGCGGTGGCTTCGCGGCCAACCTGGCCCGGGTGATCCCGGACGAACTGTCGGTCCGGATCGACCGCTCCACGTGGACGCCGGCGCCGATCTTCGGGCTGGTCGGGCTGCTGGGTGACGTGCCGCTGGCTGAGCTGGAGAAGACGCTGAACATGGGCGCGGGCATGGTCGCCGTACTGGACCCGTCCGCGGCCGACCGGGCCGTGGCCGCGCTGGCTGCCCGCGACATCCCGGCGTGGGTCTGCGGTGAGGTCAGCCAGACTCCTGGCGGGACTGTCACGCTCGAAGGTGTTTACGCGAAATAGCCGCCGCAGCCGCCGCAGTTTGGCGCGGGTAGCTGCCGTCTGGCTTCTTGCCCTCGTGCGGGTGGCGTCCTGCCTGACGCGCCACTGTCCGGGCAAGAAGCATCAGCCGTCAGCCGCTGTGACACAGGCCCGCTGACAGCCTGCTGGCCCAACTGGTCCGAGGCAGGCCGCGCCCTGGCCGTCGTGCCTGAGATCGGCGAACAGCATGCTGGCATGCCTCAGGCCACCAGCTTGGCCGCCTTGGATCAGGAGCCCGGGCGGCAGGCTGGCTGTGGCTTTGGGCCGCCTGGTCCTGGAGTTGGGCAGGCGGCACCGTCGCGGTGGTGCTGGTGTGGTGGTACTCGTCGGGCGCACGACGAACTGCTCAAGCACCCCTAAGGGTGCTGAGCAGATCAGCCGGGCTGGTGTTGCTTACCGACGGGGGTGGTAGTCGTCGGCGTCGTAGTCGTCGCCGTCGTCGTCGCCGTTCGCAGAACGGTTCGCACCCTGCTCACCGGACAGCTCGCGCTTGAGCTGGTCCAAATCGGTGTCCCAGGTGCGGTACTTCAGGTCGCGAGCGACCTTCGTCTGCTTGGCCTTTGCACGGCCGCGCCCCATAGCGTCGACCCCCTCGCACAAGTCAACCGGGTACGCAGCGTGGCGCCCACGGATCAGTCGTCAGTAATCGTGTTTCTAGGATACCCGGAGCACGGGATCGACACACGCACCGGCCCCCTGGCTGGACCCCGAGAGGTCCGATCACACGGTCGGATGGGGCGGTCCGGTTCCCTCAAACCGGCCCACCCCACCGCGTCGATCCCCGTTACTTGACCTCGCGACGTGAGCTTGCCCACAGTCCCACGATGGTCGGCAGGACGATCCAGACCCCGATCGCGGTGAGCGTCTCGGGCAGCATCCCGTTCAGGTTCCGCTCGATGATCCGGCCGAAGGCGCCGAACACGTCGAGCCAGTTGGCGTTGTCCTTGAACAGCGCCGGACCGGCCAGCGACCAGGCGGTCGGGGCGATGAAGAAGACCAGGATCGCGACCGCCGTCTGGGCGATCACCGCACCGAAGGCGGCGGCCATCACCACGTTGAGCGCGACGGTCAGGTAGCCCCCGGCCACCAGTCCGCCCATTTCGGCGTACGACGCGGCGTGATCGGTGACGGCACCGGCCAGAGCAGTGCCGGCCACTGCGAATCCGACGACGAGGGTCATCACCACGACGCTGAGCACGATGGCGGAGACGAACTTGGCCAGCTGGACCCGGACTCGGCGAGGCGACAGCGTGAACGTGGTCAGCGCGGTCCGCTGGGTCCATTCGCTCGTCATCGCCATCACTCCGACGACGGGCAGGATCAGCATCACACTGCTGGACGCGGCGCCGAGGAAACCGTCGAAGGCGGCCGGTCCCTCCGGCAGGTGGGTGAGCTGCCAGCCGATGGCGATCACGGCGAGCAACAGGACGGCCGCGATCAGGACCCGGCCGCTGCGGGTGTTCACGGACTTGCGCAGTTCGATGGTGACGAGTTTGAGGAAGGACTGGCCGCGCGCGGGCGGCAGCGAGGTCGCTACCTCGGCCGGTGCTTGGCCGGGGCCGAGGGGGCGACGTCAGTGATTGTGGTCATGGCTATGAGCTCCAGAAGTAGGTGAGGTCAGGCGGCTTCGGCGGCCGGGCTGGTCAACTGGAAGAACAGGTCCTCCAGGCCGGCGCCGTCGCTCTCGCGGAGTTCGAGCAGGATCTGGCCGGCCGCCGCGGCTGCCCGGCCCACCTGCTCGGCGGTGGCGTCGACGCGAAGCGAGCCGTCCAGCATCGGCTCGAGGTGCAGACCGGCGGCGGTCAGGGCCTGGTTCAGGCCGATCGGATCGAGACCGCGGACGAGCGTGCCGCTACCGGCCAGCAGCTCCTCCAGCGAGCCGTTGGCGACGATCCGGCCGCCGCCGATGACGACCAGCCGGTCGACGGTCGCCTGGACCTCGCCCAGCAGGTGGCTGGACAGGATCACCGTGCCGCCGCGGGCGGCGAAGTCCTGCAGCAGGCCGCGCATCCATCGGATGCCCTCCGGGTCCATCCCGTTGGCCGGCTCGTCCAGGATCAGTACGGCGGGATCGCCGAGCAGCGCGCTCGCGATACCGAGCCGCTGCCGCATCCCCAGCGAGTACTGCCCGACCCGGCGCTTCGCGGCGTGGCTGAGACCGACGGCCTCGAGCAGGTCGTCCACCCGGGTCTTGGGGACACCGAGCAGGCTCGCGTTGAGCAGCAGCGTCTCCCGCCCGGTCCGGCCAGGGTGCTGGGCGGCCGCGTCGAGCATGACCCCGACGACACGGCCCGGGTTCGGCAGGTCGACGTACCGCTTGCCGGTGATGGTGGCGGTGCCCGACGTCGGCGGGGTGAGCCCGGTGAGCATCCGCAGCGTGGTGGACTTGCCCGGCGCCGTTCGGGCCGAGGAAGCCGGTGATGCTGCCCGGCTGGACGGTGAAGGAGACATCGTGGACAGCCGTGGTGCTGCCGTACCGCTTGGTCAGGTTCTCGACGGTGATCATGACGTCGAGTCAACCGTCCGGCACCCCGGTCGCACATCGGACGAGCGGCTGCGATCACCCCCTACGAAAGTCGTCCGGGACGACCCCTGAACCCACCCTTACGGGTGACGAGATCACCATGACCGCGCAACTACGCTGACACAATGCGACGGTTGCGCCGGTGGTACGCCTGGTGGGTCAGGCATGCCCCGCGCCTGCGCGACATCCTGTTCGTCGGCTTCAGCCTGCTCACCGTCGTTCTCCAGGCCGCCTCCGGCGGGGGCGGCTCGGGAATCAAGGACTGGTACGTCCTGGGCGCCGGCGTGGTGGCGTCGGTCGCGCTGTTCTGGCGCCGGCGGTTCCCGGCGATCGTCACCGCGATCACCGTGCTGGCGATGCTGACCGCGGCGATCTTCGTCCCGATGGGCCTCGCCCTGCTGACCTTGGCGATCCGCCGCCGCGACCTGGTCCTCGCCGTCCTGGGCATCGCGGCGTACGTCGCCTATGTGGTGAACTCGTCGTGGTCCGGCGACAGCAACCTCGTGGTCTCGTTGTTCACCGCGCCGTTCCTGATCGGCACCTGGATCGCGGCCGGTGCCTACATCGGCGCGCGCCGCGACCTGATGGTGTCGCTGCGGGACCGTGCCGAGAGGGCCGAGGCGGAGCGTGAGTTGCGCGGCGAGCAGGCCCGGCTGGGGGAGCGGGCGCGGATCGCCCAGGAGATGCACGACGTCCTCGCGCACAAGGTGTCGCTGATCGCCCTGCACGCCGGTGGACTCGAGGTGAACCCGGCGGTCGGCCCGGAGAAGGTGGAGGACTCGGCCCGGCTGATCCGCGAGACCGCCCGGCAGGCGATGGAGGATCTGCGCGAGGTTCTCGGCGTACTGCGGTCCGACCTGAGCGTCGCCGGGGCCGACCTGACCCCGGTGCCACGGGCGTCGGACCTGGATCGCCTGGTCGAGGCGTCCCGGGACGCCGGGGTGAGTGTGACCGGCGAGTTCTCGCTGGCGGACGACGTACCGGTTTCGCTCGGGCGCACGATCTACCGCGTGGTGCAGGAGTCGCTGACCAACGTGCACAAGCATGCCCGGGGAGCCTCGACCGAGGTGGTCGTCCACGGCGGCCGGGGAGATGGCGTCACAGTCAGGGTGACGAACGTGCGGCCGGTGGCTGCTGGTTCACTGCTCCCAGGCTCCGGCGCCGGCCTGGTCGGCCTGCGGGAGCGGGTCCAGTTGGCAGGCGGCCGGCTGTCGACCGGACCGACGCAGGAAGGCGGCTGGCAGGTGGAAGCCTGGCTGCCCTGGCCGGACGGCCGGGACGACGTGGATGAAGGGGAACGATGACGCGGCTGCTGATCGTGGACGACGAGGCGCTGGTCCGGGCCGGGCTGAAAATGATCCTCGAGTCGGACGACGACCTCGAGGTGGTCGCCGAGGCCGGGGACGGCGCCGACGCCGCGGAGATGGTGGTCAAGCACCGGCCGGACGTCGTCCTGATGGACATCCGGATGCCTCGGCTGGACGGGCTGGCGGCCACGCGTGAGGTGCAGGCCCTGCCGGACCCGCCGAAGGTCGTCGTACTGACGACGTTCGACCTGGATGACTACGTGTTCCGGGCGCTGCAGGCCGGGGCCAGCGGCTTCCTGCTGAAGGACACGCCGCCGCGCGAGCTGGTGCAGGCGGTGAAGGTGGTCGCGGCCGGGGACGCGATGCTGTCGCCGGCGGTGACGCGTCGGCTGATCGGGCACTTCGCGGCGGACTCGCGCTCGGACCGGCAGCGGCAGGCGCGGCAGCGGATCGGCGTACTCACCGATCGGGAGCGCGAGGTGCTGGGCGCGGTCGGGCGTGGGTTGTCGAACGCCGACATCGGCAAGCAGCTCTTCATGAGCGAGGCGACGGTGAAGGCCCACGTCTCCCGCGTGCTGGTGAAGCTGGACGCCACCAACCGCGTCCAGGTCGCGATCCTCGCCCACGACGCCGGGCTGCTGGACGACTGAGACGCCGGGCCTCGGACGAGACGCCGAGCTCGGACGAACACCGGGCTCGGACGAGAGGCCGGGCTTGGACGAACAGCCGGGCTTGGACGGACAAGGCGGAACCGGTCGGGGCCGTCGGAGGGGAGGGGGACGACGGCCCGCGACCGGTTTCAGGTCAGCGATCCTGGGGGAGAGGATGCTGACAGGTCGGACTCAGACGCGGCCGAAGGCCACGCTCTTGGTCCAGATCTTCGCCTTCCGGACCGGCACACCCGGCTTCGAGGAGTGCCACAGCATGTTGCCACCGGCAAAGATGCCGACGTGGTACACGCCGCCGCCACCGCTCTTGAAGAACACGAGGTCACCCGGCTTGGCGGCCGTGCGGCTGATGTGCTTGGTCGCGCTGTACTGCGCACGCGACGTACGGGGCAGCTTCTTGCCGGCCTTCTTGTAGACGTAGCCGGTGTAGCCCGAGCAGTCGAAGCCACGCGGAGTCGTGCCGCCGTAGCGGTACGGCGTGCCCTTCAGCTTGGCGGCCTCGCGCAGCACCTTGGCGCGGAAGGTCGTGGTGGTGCTCGAGGTGCCCTTGCTGCCGTACAGCAGCCCGCGCTTGGCGGTCCAGGTCAGCCGGCTCCAGGTCTCCCGGGTCGTCGTACCGGTGACCTTGAGACCCCAGGATGCCTGGTACTTCTTCAGGACCCGGATGGTGCTGGCGCCGTAGTAGCCGTCAGGGCCGAGGTGCAGGGCCCGCTGGACGTACTTGACGGTCGGACCGGAGTCACGGAACCGGAGCAGCGGCCGGCTCGGGACGCTCCAATATCCACGCGGCGTAGTGGTTGCGGTGGCGGAGGTCGTCGCCGCCGAGGCGGAGGCCGGAGGGGTGATGACGGTGAGAGCGGATCCACCGCCGACTGCGAGGCCTACCGTGAGGACGGCGGCCGCGGCCCGAGGGGTCGTGGGCTTGGTGGGCTTGCGGTGCTTCGCGAGGGTCCGGCCGGTGGGCCTGGTACTGAGCTCGCTGGTCTGGCTGACGGCGCGCGACAGCGACGTCCGTCGGACAGTGACGGGCATGGTGGTCTCCCGACGCCTGCGGAGTTAGCTGTCGGGTTCGGGCTGGGATTCATAGCCCGGTCCGCTCCCGCGGACTTCACCCCAGGGTCCCGACCACTCACGGTCGAGACCCAACCTCCTGGGTCCCCCACCCCTGCCATGTATTTCGAGGGGGTCAGCTGTGTCTGGCAGGGCTCGGCGTTGACACAGCTGCGGTTCGTGTGGTTTACCGAACCGTCGCCGACTGTATAACAAAATGATCACGACGCAAACCCTCAGATCCTCAGGGTGTGTCGTGGAAGACCCTGAATGGCTCTCTGACGGATCAGTGACCGGTGGTGAACACCAGGTGTCCTGAGCGCGTCTGACCGGGGTTCAGGGGGCAAATGAGCAGCTCGATGTGATCTGGCTCACACTCAATAATTGCTTTCTGTGACAACGGGCACAGTGCGTACGCAGGGCACCCTCAGGTGCTTGTGAATTCAGCTAATTTCCGAGCAGTTCGACGAACCGGTCCAGGCCGATATTCCCGCCCGACAGCACCACTCCGACGCGCTCGGGCAGCGGCTGGATCCGCCCGGCCAGCAAGGCCGCCAGTGCGCTGGCACCGCTCGGCTCGAGGACGATCTTCAACCGCTCGAACGCGAACGCCATCGCGGCCACGATCTCGTCGTCCGCGACCAGCGCGAAGCTGTCCACCAGCCCCCGGTTCACCGCGAAGGTCAACTCGCCCGGAGTCGAGATCGCCTGCCCGTCCGCGATCGTCCGCGGTACGGCGATCTCCACCCGCTCGCCCGCCGCCAGCGACCGGGCGTGGTCGTCACCGGCGGCCGGCTCGACCCCGATCATCCGGATTCCCGGCGACAGCGCCGTCGCGGCCGTCGCGCAACCGGCCATCAACCCACCGCCCCCGACCGGGACGAGGAGCGCGTCCAGCGGCCCGGTCTCCTCGATCAGCTCCAGCGCGACCGTCCCCTGCCCGGCCATCACGTCATAGTGGTCGTACGGCGGAATGAGAGTGAGCCCTCGTTCGGTCGCCAGCTCCTTGGCCAGTGCGGCCCGGTCCTGGGCGTAACGGTCGTACGTGACGACCTCGGCGCCGTACCCACGGGTCGCGGCGAGCTTCGTCGGCGGCGCGTCGGCCGGCATCAGGATGACCGCCGTGGTCCCCGCGATCCGCGCCGCCAGCGCGACGGCCTGCGCGTGATTCCCCGACGAGTACGCCGCGACGCCGTACCGGAGCTGGTCGGCCGAGAGTCGGCTGACCGCGTTGTACGCGCCGCGGAACTTGAACGCGCCGATCCGCTGCAAGTTCTCCGCCTTGAGGAACACCTGCGCCCCGACCCGCTCGTCCAGGGTCCGCGAGGTCAGGACCGGCGTACGGTGGGCGACCCCGGCGATGCGGTCGGCGGCGGACCGGACGTCTGTGAGACTCAATCCGGTCATGGGGCCACGCTATCTGCTCTCGCGCGCAACCGATGTCAAGATGGCTCGGTCGGCTCCGTACTGATGGGCGAGAGGCTCCCGGCCGGGGGCCGTGGATGGAGGAGACACCATGAAGTACCTGCTGGTGCTGAACATCAACCCCGACGTGCTGGCCGCGCTGACCGAGGAGGAGCAGCAGGCGATCGGCGCCGGGCACGAGAAGTTCATGGCGACCATCAAGGAGTCGGGCGAGTTCCACAGCACGGTCGCGCTGGGCGAGCCGGCCAAGTCCGCGGTGGTCAAGGTCCGCGACGGCGTACCGGCCGTGACGGACGGGCCGTTCGTGGAGTCGAAGGAGTTCCTCGGCGGCTACTACCTGATCGACGTGGCCTCGGCCGAACGTGCGTACGAGTTGGCCGCGATGATCCCGGACGCCGCGATCGAGGGCCTCGGCGTCGAGGTTCGGCCGGTGGAGTTCGAATCCGGTCTCTGAACGCAGAAGGGGTCTCGCCGTCGTGGCGAGACCCCTTCTTTTGTTGGGTTCTCAGGCCGTCTGGTTGTCTACGTTCGCCCTCGGCCGCGTTCCGCTTGATCGACTCGATCCCGTTCAGTGCGCCGGCCTCGCATCAGCCTGCCGGGACGTCGCGGACCACGCCGGGTGGGCCGGACCAGCCGGGCCAGGGACCGGGCGGCGGGCCGTCGGCGTCGGGGCGTTCCTCTGCGACCGTCTTGTACGGCTTGAGGCCGCGCGCCTGGTAGTTCACCATTGCGGCGGGTCCGTCGAGGGTGTTCGTGTTCACCCAGACGCGGGTGATCGGTTCGACGCTGTCGTGGCGCTCGTGCAGGGTCCACGCGTTGCGGAGGCCGACTGTCAGCAGGTGACCGCCGATGCCCCGGCCGATGAAGGCTTTCAGGAGCCCGAAGTTCTCGAGCTCGACCTCGCTGCCGACGCCGCGCATCGCGACGTACCCGGCCGGAACGCCACCGACCCACGGCACGTACGTCTCGAACCCGGGCCGGCTCAGCCACTCGACCCACTGGTCCCAGTTCCAGCCGAGCTTGCCGATCCAGTGCCAGTGACCGCCGACCGCGGTGTAGAGGTAGCGGGCGAACTCCGGCGAGACCTCCTCGACCCGTCTGATCTCCACCGGCTGCTCACGCGCCGGCACGATCTCGTCCGGGCTGTGCTGCTCCAGGTAGGTCATAACACTGAGCGCCAAGCTACTTCCCCTCTTTCAGTACGCCGCGGATGCCTGCAACCACCAACTCGATACCCAGCTCGTAGTACCGGTCTGTTGACGTCGGGCACACCAGAGTGTCAGCGGCGGCCGTGACCAGCGGGTACTTGCGCGGCGGCAGGGCGGCCAGGGACGCACGCTTCCTTCGCAACGAATCCTCGCGTGCGATCGGGTCGCTGACCTCACGTGCGATCGGGTCGTTGGTCACCAGCGTGATCAGGGAGCAGATCGACTGCCGTCCGACCTCGGCCGCGTCGTCGACCGAGAACCCGCCCTCGGTGAGCAGTTCCATCGTCCGCTCCGCCATCACCAGGCCCGGCTCGGCCACCAGGATGCGGGACAGCGTGAGATCGGCCAGCCGCGGGTGTCCTCTGAGTGCGTCGACGAACGCCGCCAGCACCTGGTGCAGCTGACGGTCCCACGGCTCGTCGGTCGGCTCCGGCAGTACGACATCCGCCAGCAGCCGGTCGCCGAGCGCGGCGAGCAGGTCGTCCTTGTCCTTGAAGTGCCGGTACAGCGCCATCGGCGTGACCTCGTGCAGACCGGCCAGCCGGCGGAGCGTGACGGCGGCCGGGCCCTCGTCGTCCGCGATCGCGAGCGCGCTGTCGACGACCTTGTCCGGATCCAGCCGGCGGGCGGGTTCTTTGCTGATCACGTTGACAAGTTTACACCGTAGACCTAGCGTGTACTGCGTACGCATACAACGTATACATACAGCGTAGACTTCTTCTGAGTGAGGTAGGCATGCGACGCAGTCCCTGGGCCACCCTGGCGGTGCTGGCCCTAGCGCAGTTCATCGTGGTGCTCGACGTGACGATCGTGAACGTCGCGCTGCCGCACATCCAGGCGGACCTGAACTTCTCCGCCGACTCCCTGCAGTGGGTGATCAACGCCTACACGCTGCTCTTCGGCGGCTTCCTGCTGCTCGGCGGCCGGATGGCCGACCTGCTCGGCCCGCGCCGGGTGTTCGTGGCCGGGCTGTTGCTGTTCGGTGTCACGTCGCTGGTCGCGGGGTTGTCCAACTCACCCGAGTTCCTCATCGGTGCGCGCGCCGTACAGGGTCTTGGCGGGGCGCTGCTGTCTCCTGCGGCTCTCGCGATCCTGACGGTGACGTTCGCGCATGGGCGGGAGCGCAACATCGCCATGGGCGTGTGGGGTGGTCTCGCGGGTCTCGGTGGCACGCTCGGTGTGGTGGTGGGCGGCGTACTGGTCGACTCACTCAGCTGGCAGTGGATCTTCTTCGTCAACGTGCCGATCGTGATTGCACTGGTCGCTGTGATCCCCGTGTTCGTTCCCGACGTACGGCACGCGGTTGGTCGACGTACTTTCGACACTCTGGGGGCTGTGCTCAGTACGGCGGGGCTGCTGGCGGTCGTGTACGGCGTGGTGCGGTCGGAGCCGTCGGGGTGGGGTTCGTTCGAGGTTGTCGGCGTACTGACTGCCGGAGTGGTGCTGCTGGTGACCTTTGTAGTGGTGGAGAAGCGGTCTGCTGCTCCACTGGTGCCGCTGCGCTTGTTCCGGTCACGTGCGTTGAGTGTGTCGAGTGGATCGCTTGCACTGAACGGTGCTGCGTTCCTCTCCATGTTCTTCTTGACTGCTATCTACCTGCAGCAGGTGCGTGGGGACAGTGCGCTCGAGGCGGGTGTGCACTTCCTGCCGATGGGTGGTGCGGCGATCCTCGGGGCGGTGCTGGCGTCGCAGCTCGTGCAGCGCGTTGGCACTCGTACTGTGCAGCTCGCTGGGGCTGTGTTGAGTGTGACCGGCTTGCTGCTGCTCTCGCAGGCTGACGCTACCGGCAGCTATGTCACTGAGTTGCTGCCTGGGTTGGTGATTTTCGGCTTCGGCATCCTCGGTGTCGGTGTTCCTGGTCAGATCACGGCTGTCTCCGAAGTCCAGCCGGCTGAGGCCGGCGCCGCGTCCGGTGTGGTCAACGCGATGTACCAGGTGGGCGGCGCACTCGGTCTGGCGATCGTCACCACGCTCTCCATCACTCACACAACGCATGAGCTGACGCGCGGCGCCACTGAGCAACAGGCCCTCGTCGCCGGCTACGAACGAGGCCTCCTGGCCGCCGCCGTCTTCGCCGTAGCCAACGTCCTCCTCACCCTCGCCTCCCCCCAACTCCAACCCACTTCGGAACAACTGACCGAAGCCACCGCTGCGGCATGAGGTTGCCTGTGGCAACCCCCTAGATGGCATTAGGGGTAGATGCGAGGGCGTTCCCGGATCCGGTGGGGCAGTTGGTTCGGAATGGTTGGTCCGAACTGATCTGTACAGGAGGACGGGATGAAGCGACTGGTTGGGGCGCTGGTGGCCGGGGTGACTGCTATGGCGGTCGTTGCGGCTCCGGCTGCTGCTGGAAGTGCACCTTTGCAGGGGCAATTGGACAGCGTGGTTGCGGCGAGTGCGGTGGGTGGGCTCGCCGAGGTGCGTGACGGGCATCGGGTCTGGCGCGGCGCCAGCGGTGTAGCGGAAGTCGGTACGACGCGGGCTGTGCCGGTCAACGGACGGTTCCGGGCCGGAAGTATCACGAAGACGTTCGTGGCGACCGTCGTACTGCAGCTGGTCGACGAAGGCGAGCTGCGGCTGGAGGATCCCGTTGAGAAGTGGCTGCCTGGGGTGGTTCCGAACGGTCAGCAGATCACCGTGCGGCACCTGCTCAACCACACGAGCGGGCTGTACGACTTCAAGGACACGTTGACGATGCCGGACATCCTCGCCAACCGGTGGCGGACGTGGACCGCCGACGAGGTGATCCAGCGTGCGGTGGCCAATCCTCCGACGGTCGAACCGCCGGGCCAGACCTTCGACTACTCGAACACCAACTACACCGTCCTCGGCGAGATCATCACGGCGGTGACTGGGGAGTCGTACGGCGACGCGGTCGAGCGCAGGCTGATCCGGCCGCTGGGTCTGCACGGCACTGAGATGCCCGGAACGTCACCACGGATCCGCGGGCCGCATCCGCACGGCTACGTCCCGTCCGGGCACGGTCTGCTCGACTTCACCGAGATGAACCCGTCGGTGTTCGGCGCCGGCGGCGAGCTGATCTCGACCACCCGTGACCTCAACAACTTCCTCACCGCCTTGCTCGCCGGCAAGCTGCTCTCATCACGTCTGCTTGCAGAGATGAAGACGCCGGCTGAGGCGGGCAGGAACTACGGCCTGGGGCTGGCCTGGCGAGACACCACCTGCGGCCTCCGGCTCTACGGCAACGACGGCGACTCCCTCACCTACCAGTCCTGGACCTTCTCCACGACCGATGCCCGCCACCAGGTCACTGTTGCCCTCACCCCCGACTTCGGAGCCGACTCCGACCAGTACGTGGACACCCTTCTGGACAAGGCTGTTTGCGGCTCCGCGTGAACCGTGTCGTCCCTAGGATCAAGGACAGCGGGGACATGTTCGCGTGCTCGGGTCGTACGACGAGGCCGAGGACCTGGTGCAGGAGACGTTCCTGCGGGCGTGGCGTGCGTACGGCGACTTCGAGGGTCGCTCGTCGCTGCGGGCGTGGCTGTACCGGATCGCGACGAACGCGTGCATCGACGTACGGCGTCCGCGGCGGGTGTTGCCGTACCACCTGGAGCCGGCCTCGTTCCCTGCGGTCGCGCTGCCGGCGCGGGAGGACGTGCCGTGGCTGCAGCCGTTTCCCACGTACTGCTGGACCGGGCGGAGGAGCCGGATGCGGTCGCGATCCGGCGGGAGACGATCGAGCTGGCGTTCCTGGTCGCGATCCAGCACCTGCCTGCGCGTCAGCGCGCCGTACTGATCTTTCGTGACGTGCTGGGCTGGTCCGCTCGGGAGACCGCCGCTGCGGTCGAGCTGTCGGTGGCGGCCGTCAACTCGGCGCTGCAACGCGCCCGTCCGATCCGCTCGATCACCCCCAAACTCACGCCGACCTACCGCGGCCACTGGCGCTTCCTCCCCACCACCGTCAACCACCAACCCACCCTCGCCGCCTACCTCAAACTCCCGATCGCCACCACCTACCGCCTGTTCGCCCTCGACATCTTCCGCATCGAGTCCGGCCAAATTGCACAATTTCACCCGGTACCGCCTCCCGAGCCATCTCCCCTGAAACCCCGGCGACGCGGGCGGGCGTCACCGGTCTCGGCTCGGACCTGAATGGTTACCTCGACAATCCGCCTCCGGTCCGGCGGGTCGCCTTGTCGTACGTCCTGCCCGTCACCGCGCCGCCGTTCTCTGCCACCTCCGAAACGTGCGCGGCGGCGGACTTGCCTTTGGGCTTCTGCTGGATTTCGGACTTCTTGATCTTCCCGCCGGTTCCCTTACTGCTGTTGCTGTCTTTTCTAAACGTCATGACGTTTCACGTCCTCACATGTCGTATGACGGAGTACATGAGCTTAGAGGCGTCATGGGGGCAAGAGGTCGGATTTGAGCGGCGCTATTTGGCGTCGGCGTAGCTTTTTACGGCGGCCACGGTGAAGGCGAAGTTGGTGGGGGTGGGGCCGAAGGTGAGGGTGCCGGCGAGGTTGCCGGCTTGTTGGATGGCGGTGGCGACCTGGTCGGCTTCGTCGGCGGGGCAGTGGACGATGACCTCGTCGTGCTGGAAGAAGACGAGCTCGGCCTTGAGCGGCGCCAGCGACTGGCGGAGGGCGCCGAGGAGCAGCAGGGCCCAGTCGGCGGTGCTGCCCTGGACGACGAAATTCCGGGTGAAGCGGCCGCGGGCCCTGGCGTGGCGGGGATCCGTGGTGGGTATGTCGGCCGGCGGGCCCTCCAGGAGCGCCGCGTCGAGCGGGTGACCGCTGGGCGGGCAGGTGCGGCCGAGGTACGTACGGACCAGCCGCCCCTCCTCACCCGCCCGCGCCGCGTCGTCGACGTACGCGACCGCCTGCGGGAACCGCGAGTGTGATACCCGAGGAGGAGTCATGGTATTCAGAAAGAGGCCGACGGATCAGGAGATGATGTCGGGAAACGGGCGTCGGGAAGACAAGCGGAGAAGTACGCCAAGCGCGGCGGTTTGGGAGACGATGACAGGGTCCGCGGACACACAGGGCAGGGTCACCAGTGATTACTCCCAGCGCACCCGGCGGCCGGCGCGGCAGGTCAACGAGAACGGCGTCTGACGCGCCGGTCACGCCGCCGGGCGTGTTCCTAGTCTAGGCGTCCGGCGGCACCACTCCGGCGGTCGCGACGTGGAATGTCACGGCGTCCGGGTGAAGGTGAGGCTTCGCCAGTGACGTGACCAACTTCGCGCCGTCGGCTGCCTCACGCTGAATCCACTCGATCGGCGCAGATCGCCCGATCCGCCGTATCTCCGCGACGGCCTCGAGGAACTCGCGTGACTCCGCGGCCGTCCATGGGCGCTTCCGCTCCCGCTCGACCGCTTCCGCCGCACTCGATTCCTGCTGCCAACGGCCGTTGCCGGCGTGGATGATCTGCCCGTCGGGACGCAGTACGGCGACTTCATCGACGTACTGCGGTCTGTCGATCGCCTCGGCCGTGTCGAGCACCCTGTGGTAACTGCTGTCGTGCATCGCCGGATCGGCGAGCCGGCCGTAGCCGTAGACCTCGAGTGCGCGGATGTGACGATCGAGTACGCCGAGTCGGCTGGCAGCCTCCGGTACGGCGAGGATCGCGACTTCGACCCGATATCCAGCCGACTTGAATTCCTGAGCCGCTTGCTCGACGTCCCCGGGGCTGAGCAGCGGCGACTCCATCACCACGTCGAAGCGGTGGGAACGCGCGTACGACGTCGCCTTCGTCGTCCATCGGCGGCTGTCCGTGCTCAGGTAACCCTCGGACGTTGGCTCTTCGTCGAGCGGCGTACGAAACAAGGGCCAGTAGTGCTGATACCGGTCCGGGCTGATCGTCACCGGCTGCCGCCCGTGGCGACTGAGGACGCCTTCTATCAGCGCGGTCACCACCGCCTTGCCGTCCCCAGGCTGCCCGGCGACGATCACGAGAATCGGCTGCTCCTGCGGCGTTCCGGTCAGTTCGTCCGGAACGATCCGCTCCCGAAAGATCCGCTCGTTCTCGGCTGCGTCCAGAACCGGCTCGCAGCGCGGGGTCTCATCAGGCTCGGCCAGCAAGACCTCGCCCTCCGAATAGATGGCATCAATCTCCGCCCCATCCTCCGGCCGCAACCCCCGCCGCCGCGCAGCCCAACCCCGCTGCTCGGCCCGCCACTTCGCAATCGCCCCGACGTCCGGCTCCGCGCGCGCGTCCTCACCAGCGATCAACTCCGCATACAACCCGATCGCCTGCCCGGCCCCCTCGAGCGCAACCTCAAAAGCCGCCACCTGCTGCCTAGGCGCCCCACCTACCACAGCCACTTCGGCTAGCACATGGACCATACGCAGACGCTACCGAACCCCCGGTTCTCCAGCCGAGCCATCGGCTGCGCACCGGCCGAAGGCCGAGCACGATGAGCCAAGCTAGCAAGCTCACGTTGAATGGTCCGGCCAGGAAGCTCAGGCCAGCGAAGATCCCGGACGATGCGGCAACGAATCCGAGCACCCCGGTGATCACGCCCCAATAGCCGAACCATGGTGGTGCGCCCAAGTCGCGCAGGAACCCCATCCCTGCCGTCAGAGCGCCGAGCCCCAAGACGCCGAAGGCGAGCACCGACGCGGATGAGGCCACGGCCCAGAGAGCATCGCCTGGCGGCACGGTCCCAGTGCGCGAACCCTGCGCCCGTCATGGCCGCGTGCTGTGGCAGGCCCGCGACCGACACCAGGTTCGGATCATGTGAGAGGTTTTCACTTACGAGGTGGCCGTTTCTCGGCGCTCGATACATTGTCTGGGCTTGTCATTTCTGACGGACCCAGGTGGGACCTGCGCAAGAACGTCTCCCCGGCGTGTATTGCTGACTCGTGAGAGGCTCTGAGCCCGCAAAGGTGGGTGGGAGGAGGGTAATGAGACACATCTACCTCGTCACGCATCCCGAGGCGCAGCATCACGTTGACGGCATCGTTGGAGGCTGGCACGACTCAGAGTTGACAGCCCTGGGGCGACTGCAGGCCGAACGCATCGCCGAGGTCCTGGCGAGCAGGATCGGACTCCAGCCGGTCGAGGTCTACTCCTCTGATCTGCGTCGAGCCAGCCAAGCGGCAGAGCGAATTGCTCGGAGGTTCTTCGTCGAGGTTCAGACTGATGCGCGGCTTCGCGAGAGGTCCAACGGTGAGGCTGACGGGCATCCCCAGGCGTGGCTCGCCGAGCGCCGCATCCCACTTCCGGAGTACGGCGATCGACTCGGCCACCACGACGGACCGGCTGGTGCGGAGACACGAATGGCACTGGTCGAACGCCTGTACCCGGCACTAGAGGACGTCCTCCGTCGACCAGTCGCGAACCAGATAGTGGTGTCTCACGGGTCCGCATCGAGCTATCTGATTGCTGCCTGGATCGGCATGCCGATGACGTCGACAGACCGGGTCTTCTTTCCCCTGAGTGCAGGCAGTATCACCACCCTCCGCCGCAACGACACCCACTTCAGCCACCAGGTTGTGTCTCTGAACGACACCCACCACCTGCAGGGTCTTGGAGAGCCACCCCTGGTGTGATCCCGCCGCACATCGTGCAGGCGATCGTCGGGCACGCGGACGTACACGTGACGACCTATGCGCATGCGTCGCCGGAGGACCGGCGGAAGGCGCTCGACAAACCGGGGGTTCTCCTCACCGCGTAGGGACGTTGCGGTCCTAGCGGGAGTGGTTGGCGGTTCTCAGAAAGAGAAAACCACACTCAAGAAGTGCGGTCAGGGGCAATCTCGAACCGCCGACCTTCCGCGTCCTTGCGTTCCTGCACACCGGGGGTCACCAACGCCGGCTCCGAAGGTACCAACCGGGTCATCAAGACCATCGCCCGCGACGCCTACGGCTTCCGCAACCCCGGCAACCAGCGCTTACGCACCCACTGTGCGACCACCCGTCGAGCCCGTGGACACCTCGATGCCCGGCAATTTCGTTGAGCCCGCACCCTGCAATCGTGTTAGCTGGCGGCACCGAACTGTCAGTACCGCAGGTGGCCGCTCGGCTGTAGCAGGGAGTTAAACGTGGAGGACAATGTTGTCGACCCCGTTGCCCACAATCGGGCAGCCTGGGACAAGTATGTCCAAGAGGGCAACGAGTGGTCGAGGCCGGTGAGTGCTGAGGATGTCGAGCGCGCCCGCATGGGCGACTGGTCGATTGTTCTCATCGGGCGTGAGCCAGTCGACCGCTCCTGGCTGCCGACGGACCTGACCGGCAAGGACGTGTTGTGCCTGGCCTCCGGCGGTGGCCAGCAGGGTCCGATCCTCGCCGCCGCAGGGGCGCGGGTCACCGTATTCGACAACTCACCCCGCCAGCTCGGCCAGGACCAGATGGTGGCGGCGCGCGACGGACTCGAGCTGCGCACCGTCCTAGGCGACATGCGCGACCTCAGCGCCTTCGGCGACGCAACATTCGACGTCGTATTCCATCCGGTCTCCAACCTCTTCGTACCAGACTTGGCACCGGTGTGGCGTGAGTGCTTCCGCGTCCTGCGACCGGGCGGAAGTCTGCTCGCGGGCTTCCTCAACCCTGATGTGTACTTGTTCGACCACGAGGCGCTCGACGAGCGCGGCGAGCTGATCGTCGTGCACAAGCTGCCCTACAGCGATGTCACGCAATACTCCGCCGAGGAACGCGCCACGAAGTTCGGCGCGGATGCCGCTCTTGAATACAGCCACACCCTCACCGACCAGATCGGCGGGCAACTCGCCGCGGGGTTCGTCCTCACCGGCTTCGCGGAAGCGCCGCACCAATCCAACGCATCCGCTCAATACATGTCGCACTATTTTGCGACGCTGGCGGTCAAGCCGGGCTGACCCAGCCGTGGGGCCGGCCGAGACAGCCGTGTCTCCGAATGGCCAAGTGAAGCGCTGTGCCAGCCCGACCGCTCAGCCCGCGTGCCGGCGGAATTGAGCAAACCCGACACGCTTGACCCGCGCCGCACTCGCCTGGGTTTGCAGCCATCTGGGCGACAGGCGGGTGCGGAGGTCGTGATCAGAGCCAGAGCGACCACACGCTGGCAGTCGCGCCGCACGCGACACTAGCGCCCCCCACAACACCGGTCCTCGAAGGTCTTCCAACGCGTTGCGCATGATCGCTTCCCGGGTCCGTTCGATGGTGTAGAGGACGTGGCCCCAGGTGCCTTGAGGAGACAGGACCGGGTTAGCGCGAGCGGTCTTCTCAGCCGATGACAGCGACGTGTCGGCATGAATCTGTTGGATCTCGGCAAGTTGCCCGGACAGTTTCTGATGGGCGCCCACAAGCCGTCGTCCCGCCACGAAGAGGGCACCGAGGGACGCCGTGCGATCGGCGTGCGATTAGCTATGGCCAGTCAGGGTCACTCAGAAGTACTCGGAGGCACTGGCCAATGGCCGAATTCACGCTCAAGAAGGGTGGTCTGGGGCGGTCTCGAACCGCCGATCTTCCGCTTTCAGTTCGACAGCAGTCGCAGGGGAGACCACACGGCCGGTCGCCGAGTTGCTCCATCCGTCGGGTGCTCGCGGCCGCCGGCGCTGCCTGGTGCGGTCCAGGTTGCGGTCACTGGGCTAGGCCACCTTGGTGATCTTGCATTCGATGCCTGCCGGTCCAATGGGAGCTTCTGCCGGGGTGGTTCCTCCGAAGGTCGTCGTGTCGCGAACCTCGAAGGTCTGACCGCCGATCCTCTGCTGAGAAGCTCCATCCAAGACCTCAACGGTCACTGAGTAGCTCCGCGAGTCGCCTGAAATCGTGCCGCTGATCGTCACCGTGCCCTGTGATCCGACGGTGTTCACCTGGCAATCGACGCTGGTCTTGTAGCTTTTCGTGTCAAGGACCGGAGCATCCCCTCCTTGCGCACCGATCACGTAGCGCACGGCTGCGACACCCAGGCACGCCAGCACACCGAAGGCGATGACCATCTGAGCCTTCCGCCAGGGCCGTCGAGGCGGGCCATATCCATCGTTGGCCATGGTCCACTCATGAGTCGGCAATTCCTGCCCCCCAGTAATCGTGATCGCGCAGTAAGCGCCGGTCAGCATACATCTCAGGCCGGGTGGCTTGATCATGATCGGTCGGGTGCTCCTGCGGCTGACGGTGCCGTCGCGCAGCGTCCAGGCGATCGTCGGGCAGGCCGCCATCCTCGTCACGCCGGTGACGAGCGTGGTCCCCGGTGCATCGCATGCACGCGGTCGGCGTGATTGCGCTTAGCTTGCGGGATGTGGCCTGGCATCCGTCCGACCGGCTGGTGGAGCAGGTCCACGCCGTTCTTCGGAAGGCATTGCAGGCGGCCGTTCGCGAGGAGGTGCTACAGCGGAATGTCGCCAAGCTTCAACGCGTTGGTGGGGTTCAGCAGGCTGTCACCCCGAAGACGCGGCGATCCCACCGCACGGTGCCGTTGATCGAGATTTGCAGTGAAGGGCTGCGCAGTCACAAGCGGCAGCAGGCGAAGGAACGGCTGCTGGGCTGAGGGAGATGCGCCTCCATGATCTGCGCCACAGCTGCGTGACGCTACCGCTGATGCTCGGTGTGCGCGACACATGTCCGCCAAGTGATGTGCGACGGGCTAGAAGTCTGCCGTCCACGTGAGGGAGTAACGCACGGATCTGCCGATGAGAGGGCGCAAGCCTCCTGCGAGCAACCGCGCGGTCCGGCCAGGGACTGTGAGCCCGTTGTCTATACCTTGCTCGCCACCACCATGTAGTTCTCGGCCTCAGGGTTGTACGTGCTCCTTTCCGTCCGGAGTCCGACCTGGTGCAACTCGGCTGCGAGTTCGTCGTATCGGTAGGGCCAGCACGACAGCAGTTCCGAGCGGACAAGAACCGACCCAGCCGCATCAACTTGCGCGACCGCAATCTCGATGTGGTGCTCCTCCTCCCAATGTGACGCAATCTCCCAGCGGTAGACCACGACGGCATTGCGACCGTTCCGGCGGACAAGTCGGTCACTGATGTCCAGCCGGGAACCTCTGGCCCTCACGAGTTCCCAGGTGCGGGAGGTGAGTACCAAGCGCCCGCCACGGCGCAGAAGCCGTGACATCGACTCCAGAGCAGCAACCCTGCCTCTCGCGCCCACGGCATGGTGCAGCGAGTTGCCAACGCAGAACACCATGTCGAAGGTGTCGTCATCGAAATGGTCGGGCAACTCTTGCCAGTCCGCCCGCACTGTCCGGACAGGTGCCCTGAACTCCTCAGACAACTCCGCAGTCCGACGAACCATCGCTTCGCTGGCGTCAGTTGCGACAACCTGCATGCCAAGACCGGCGAGGCCAACCGCCAACTGTCCGGTTCCGCACGAACAATCGAGGACGTGAGCGTTCGACGGCAGGAGACTGAGGACGTCATCGAACGACGCAGCGAACTCGGCCGGAGCCAGCTTTGCATCCGAGATGAGCCACTCGTACACCTCGGCAAGCGCGTTATAGCTCGTCGTCACAACTACTACCTCCGACACGGGGCAGACTCAAAGTCGCACATCAGTACATCAGCGAAGCAAGTCGGTTCACCAATGGTTTTGCAAGGGCAACCCGCCCTGTCATGCCGCGATGCGTACTTTCGGCTGTCGCAGATCATCTGGCGGATGAATGTGGCGCATCACCCGACGGAGGACAGACCATCCGGCCGGACCTCTGCCGGATTTAGCTCTTATGGATCAAGGCGCGCCTGCGGCGCGCTGCGCGGGCGTGCGCATGCGCCCTCCGGCCGTTCACCACCCGCGCAGCGCGCTCCGGGGATCTTTCCTGGAGCAACAGCAGACGCCTCCGGCGGGGGCCTCACGACTCCGGGATGACGGGTCCGATTTGGCCGGCTAGTTGGGAGGGGTCGGGGTGCGTCTTCCCGTCGGCCGCTCAGCCCAGTCAGGACCTATCAGGAGCCACCAGAGGGGCCAAGATCGTTCGTCCAGCGGGGCGCTCCATTTGGCCCCTCTGGCGTCTCCTGATCGCGCTACGCGTGGGCTGAACGGCAGACGGGAAGACGCAAGCGTTGGCCTTGTGCAGGTGCACCAAACGACAAAACCCGCCCTCGATCCCTTGACAGGAAGAGGACGGGTTCTCGTGCAACATCCGTGCAACTACAGATGGTCTTTCAGGGGGACTCACGGGCACTTGCGGTCGAACCAGAATGGCCCGATTCACGCTCAATGAAGGTGGTCAGGGGCGGTCTCGAACCGCCGACCTTCCGCTTTTCAGGCGGACGCTCTACCAGCTGAGCTACCTGACCGGGGAGAAAATGCGGCGGCGGTGTTTGACACCGCCGCCTCTCCTGGCGACCCAGACGGGACTCGAACCCGCGACCTCCGCCGTGACAGGGCGGCACGCTAACCAACTGCGCCACTGGGCCAGATTTCTCGATGATCCTACAGCATCCTCGAGGTGGTTCTGACACCGGTCTTTCGACCGTATCCCCAACGGGATTCGAACCCGCGTTACCGCCTTGAAAGGGCAGCGTCCTAGGCCACTAGACGATGGGGACTCGGACCCGCGGGAGCCGAAGCTCCAGGGACAGCCGTAAGCATAGAGGAGTTGGGCGCTGGCTCCAAAACGAGTTACGAGACGGGCGCCGTACGCCGGGGAGGAGACGGCGTACGGCGCCCTGGTGGGGAGGGCTAGCTGGTTGCGTCAGGGGCGATCAGCTGGGGGTAGTGCGCCTTGAACAGGTCGTAGAAGCCGAGCGCCGGCAGGATGTGGCCCTGCGGCCGGGCGGCGTCCGCGAGGCCGTGGGCCCACAGGGCGGACCGCATCCGCTGGTTGGGTGTGCCGTGGCGCCCGTCGCCGTCGAAGCCGCAGTCGCCCAGCTGGTAGAACATCTGCCCGAATGGCTCGACCCGCTTCCACTGCATCGCCGCCCCGCGGGCATGGGTCAGGAAGTACGCGCTGTACGCGTCGGCCATCAGTTCGGCCCACCGTGACGCCTCGGGTGCGGGCAGGTCGGCGCGCATCAGGCCGTCGGCGTACTGCACGTGGTGACCAAACTCATGCGCCAGGATGGCCTGCGGCGCCACGTCACCCAGTCCGACCCGGGCGAAGCCCTCCAGTACGCCGTCACCGAACGCGATCCGCTTCGGCGAGACGCCATACCCGGGGATGACCTCGCCACCCGGAGCGGCGTACGCGTTGAACGTGAAGAGGGGCAGGTCGCCGTACCCGAGGGCCAGGCTGTTCAGCTCCCGCGCGACCAAGTCGGCCGAGATCCGCGAGGCGACCGGGTCGAAGCCGTACAGGGCGGTGAAGACGCGGTAGTTCACCTCCGGATCGAGCATCGAGCGGCCGTGAGCGGGCACACACGTACGCCGCGTCGCAGGCGGTGCTGAACTCAGTCCAGACCGACGTCCAGCGGCAGGTCCGCGCCATGACGATGGGCAACCTCGCGGCGCGGGAGCTCCGGATCGTCGACGGGATGTTCCAGGCTCTGGAACGCGGCGTTCGGTACGACGTGATCTACGGAGCCCATGTCCTCCAGGACGCCAACGCACTGCACATGGTGCAGGCGTGTATCGACGCGGGTGAGACCGCACGGGTCTTCCCACACGTGCCACTCAACATCACCATCCTCGACGACCGGTGGGCGCTGGTCGGTGCGCGGTCCGACGTACGACGTGGGCCGGCGTTCGCTGCGGTCGTCGTACATGACTCTCCGCTGCTGGCCGGGATGGCCAGGATCTTCGAGGCGCTGTGGCGGATGGCCGTGCCGATCACCGGCGGTACCGAGCTGAACGACGTGACCGCCGGCCCGAGCCTGGAGGAGAAGCGGCTGCTGACCTATCTGAGTGCCGGGCTGACGGACGAGTCGATCGCGCGGGAGTTCGGCGTGAGCGAACGCACCATCGCCCGCCGGATCGGCCGCCTCCAGGAGGCCCTCGGCGCCCAGACCAGGTTCCAGCTCGGCGTACAGGCCTCCAGGCAGGGCTGGCTCTGACTCACTACCCTGGCTGCGTGATCGAGATGAGCCGGGCGGACTTCGAGGTGCTGGTGTCCGAGGCGCTGGACGAGGTGCCGTCGGAGCTGGCGGCGCTGATCGACAACGTCGCGATCTTCGTCGAGGACGAGCCGCCGGCGAGCGATCCGCAGTTGCTCGGGATCTACGAGGGCATCCCGCTGACCGAGCGCGGGCATTACTACGGCGGGGTGCTGCCGGACCGGATCACGATCTACCGCAACCCGACGCTGGCGATCTGCGACACAGTCGAGGACGTCGTAGACGAGGTGAACATCACCGTGGTGCACGAGATCGCCCATCACTTCGGCATCGACGACGCCCGCCTGCACGAACTCGGCTACGGGTAGGCGTTGCTACTTGGTGCGATTCGGCCGTAAAAATGCGACGCGGATCACGAGATTGAGGTAACCTCACCCGGCCGGAGTCGGGGACCGGTCTCTTCGTCATCGCCAACCGAGTGAGGCCCCCGCGTGAGTGACCCGACCTCCCAGACGCCTGCCTGGAACCCCGACAACGAACCGACGCTCCCGTACGGCGTCCCGCCGGCCCAGCCGCAGCCCGCCCAGCCGCAGCACTACGCCCAGCCGCCGCAGCCCCAGCCGAACTACGGCCCACACCAGAACCCGAACTCCGGCCCACAGCAGGACCCGTACTACGGCCCACAGCAGAACCCGTACTACGGCCCGCCGTACGTCGACCAGCAACACCTCGGCCCGCACCAAACGCCGCCCAGGAGCAAGGCACCCTGGCTGATCGCAGCCGCGATCGCAGTCGTGGTCGCCCTCATCGGCGGAGCAGCGGTCGTCCTCCTGACCCGCACGGGCTCGACCACCACTGCGGAGCCGACCGCCACCTACTCCGACGGCCTTTCCACCCCCAGCCCGTCAGATCCACCGACGACCATCCCGAGCACTCCACCAGCCAGCCCCACGCCAACTCCCAAGCCGACCCCGACCCCGACGCCGGCTGAGCGGACGCGGACGCTGAAAGACATCGACGAGGGCATCAAGGTCTACGACGACGTCTACGTCAAACCGGCCAGCGGCTGGACCAAGGACCGCTCGACGCAGTACTCGGTCACGCTCGGCTCCCGCACCAAGGCTGGTGCTGTGTTCGTCATGGTGAGTCCCGTCGGCTACCCGGCACGCGTCGCGGTCGCGGCCGTGGCGCAGGATCTGATCAAGGCCGATCGCCTCACCGGCGTCCGGAAATCATCCGTCAAGACTCTCAGCCCGGCGAACTCGAACATCGGCAGCCAGGCCCAGTTGACCTATTCAGGCCGGTACACCGCGAGCAACGGCGGAGTCCTCTCGCTCGTTGCCAAATGCACCACGATGACCGGCGTCGAGTCGATCCACAACGTCACCGTGACGTTGTGCGTCGCCGCCCGCAAGGACGCTCAGACAGCGGTCTTCCGCGACGGCACCCGCATGCTGGCGTCCGTCGCCCGCTCGATCTGATGGGGTCGGAGCAGGGGCTGGGCCGGCTACGTCCAGGACCTGGACGCAGTCCGGCCCGAGGTGCAGCGGATGACCGCGTCGGTGGCCCGCTCGATCCGAACGTCAGGAGCGACGGAACCGGAGCTTCCACGGCATCAGCGCCGACTCCATCTGGACCCTGAAGCTCATCTTCGAGGCACCCGCCGTACGCTCCTCGAACCGGATCGGGACCTCCGCGATCCGCAGCCCGCGGCGAACCGTGCGGTAGTTCATCTCGACCTGGAACGAGTACCCGTTGCTCTGGATCGTGGTGACGTCGATCCACCGCAGCGTGTCGGCCTTCCAGGCCTTGAAGCCGGCGGTGGCGTCCTTCACGTGCAGCCGCAGGATCGCGTTCACGTAGAAGTTGGCCCACGCGGACAGTGCCCGGCGGTGCCAGCCCCACTCGGCGGCCGCGGAGCCGCCCTCGACGTACCGCGAGCCGATCACGACACCGGCGTCCGTCGTCCGCAGGGTCTCGACCATGGTCGGGATCACCGAGGCCGGGTGTGACAGGTCCGCGTCCATCTGGATCACGATGTCCGCGCCCTCGTCCAGCGCCCGGCTGATCCCGGCGATGTACGCGCGGCCGAGACCGTTCTTCTCGGTCCGGTGCAGTACGCCGACGGTCTCGGGGGACGCCTTCGCCAGCTCGTCGGCCACGTCGCCGGTACCGTCGGGCGAGTTGTCGTCGACCACGAGCATCTGCAGGCCCGGCAGGTTCAGGTCGGACAGCAGCCCGGCCAGCACGGGCAGGTTCTCCCGCTCGTTGTAGGTCGGCACGACGACCACGATCTTGCTCAGCTCACCCATGACATTCCTTCTTCGGGGACCACCGGACGCTATCGCATCACCCGGTCTAGGGTCTTACAGGTGACCTGGATAGGTGTCGATGTCGGTACGACGAACTTGAAGGTGTGCCGAGTTCCGGGCACGCCAGGGCCTGGCGTGGTCGTCCGGTCGGTGCGTACGCCGGATGACGCTGTGGAGCTGCAGGACGCCGTACGGCGATTGGTCGGGGAGCTCGCGGGCGGGGAGCAGGTCCAGGGGATCGGCATCTCCGGCATGGCGGAGACCGGCGTACCGCTCGACCGGGAGCTTCAGCCGCTCACCAAGCTCATCACCTGGCGTGACCAGCCAGGGGTGGCGGAGGCTGAGCAGCTGCGGGCTGAGATCGGTGCTGAGGAGCTCTACGCCCGGACTGGTCTCCGGCGCAGTCCCAAGCTGCCAGTGGTCACCTGGCGGTGGCTTGGCGCCCAGCGAGCCCGCACCAGGCTGTGGGCCGGTGCTCCGGACCTCGTCCTAGCCGCGCTGACCGGCACCTACGCGATGCACCTCACGCACGCCCAGCGTCTCGGCGTACTGGATCTCCGCACCAAGCAGTGGGACCCCGACCTGCTCGCGTACGGCGGCCTGGACCGCTTGCCACCCGTTGTCGAGCCCATGACCGTCGCAGCGACCACACCGGACGGCATACCAGTGGTGCTGTGTGGTCACGACCACCTGGTCGGCGCGTGGGCGGCAGGGGTGCGTGAACCCGGTCAGGTCGCTGACTCCCTCGGTACGGCGGAAGCCGTCATCACACCGAGTCGTGCACCGGTGCTGGACGACGTACTGCGGCGAGAGGGCATCAGCACTGGCTGGTACGTCGACGGCCGGTACGGCTGTGCGATCTCGGGCAACGGTGCGGCGGGCGGTCTGGTCGAGCAGCGGCTTGTTGCACTCGACCGCGACTACACGTGGCTGAACGCCGTACTGGACGAGGTGGACGCGCCCAGTGAGCGGTTCATCGCGCCTTATCCACAAGGGCGACAGGCGCCTGCGCCGGATCCGACGTCGACGTACGACGTACTGCGGTCGGTGGATGATCCAGCGGAGGAGATGCGGGCGCTTGTGGACGCGCTGAGCTTCCACGCGCGGTGGATGGCTGAGGAGCAGACGCGGTTGCTGGGGATCGAGTGGCGGAGCACTGTGGCGTTCGGTGGTCCGGTGCGGCTTGGTGGCTGGATGCGCCGGAAGGCTCAGGCGTCCGGTGGCCGGGAGTTCGCCGTACTGGACGGTGAGGCGACGGCAGCCGAGGGAGCTGCGCTGATGGCCGCCGAGGTGGTGACGGGATCGGCGGCGAAGCCGTTGCCGGCAAGGCAGATCGAGGTTTGTCCACAGGTTGCGGAGGCGTGGGATGGCGCGTTCTGGCATCGATTCCATAAAGTGGTGTCGCGGACTACCTGAGGAGAGTTCATGACACCGACACTCGACGCCCTGGCGTACCCCGACGGCACGTTCGCCATGGTCGCGATGGATCAACGCGAGAGCTTGCGCGCGATGCTCGCCGAGCACGGACGGCCCGACGGGCCTGCGGCGATCACGGCGTTCAAGGCCGCCGTCGCGGAACACCTTGCCCCGCTGGCGTCCGGCTTCCTGATCGACAAGGGGTACGACGCTCCCCGCCGGCCCGGATTGATCCTCGCGGCCGACGCGCTGACGCAGGAGCGCGGTGGACCGGTCACGGACACTCAACTGGACGAGTCCGTCGATCCGCACGCTGCCCGCGAGGCCGGTGCGGTCGCGCTCAAGCTGCTGGTGATCTGGAAGCGCGACGACCAGGCGGACCGTCGGCTGGCGATGTCTGCGGAGTTTGTCCGGCGCTGTGCTGACGCCGGCCTCCTGTCGGTCCTGGAGCCGGTGGTCCAGCCGGCACCCGGCGAGGACGACTTCGAACTCGACGCCGCCATCGTCGAGGCAGCGGAGGTGCTCGGCCCGGTCCGCCCCGACCTCTACAAGGCCCAGGTCCCCAGCCGCGGCCTCGGCGACCCCGACCAGATCATCAAGACCTGCGAACAACTGACCAACACGTTGGAGGTTCCCTGGGTGGTGCTCTCCAACGGGGTGGCTCGCGACGACTTTCCGCGCGCGGTCGAGCTGGCGTGCCGCGGTGGTGCGTCGGGAACCCTCGCCGGCCGAGCCCTGTGGACACCAGCGCTGGAGACGGATGACCCGGCGTCCGTGTTGGCGACGACCTGCCGGGAGCGGTTGGCATTGATCGCCGGTACCGTCCGCCAACACGCCCGTCCGTGGACCCAGCTGGGCTAGGCGCGCCGGCAACTGTTGCACAGTCACACCGATGTGGTCGACCCTGATGCACGCTGATCCTGCCGCCGTCGGCGCTGTCGTAGAGCTGCTCGGACAGATGAGAGGACAGTGAATTGCCCGCGACGAACCGCCTCATCGATTTCCGATCTCCGTATGTGGCACAGGATGGCGGTCAGGTCCTGCGCTCGAGTGCCTTGGCGCTGGTCAAGCAGGTCCTCAGCATGACGGACATCCACAGCAAGCACCGGCGGGAACTCTTGACGATCGGGCTGTGGAAGTGGACCGAAGCGCCGGGAGTCAGCCCGCACCCCAAGTACAACATTCGCTATGTCAGCCGAGGCGTCCTGGGTGAGGACGCCGCCAAGATCAACCACGAGCATGTCTGGCCACGCAGGTGGATCATCGACAGCCTGCTCTCACGCAACGACTGGACCATCGCCGAATTGGAGGAGCTACTCGACGCGTACGGCGTCGCGTGCGTCGTCACGACTGAGGAACATGCTCGTCTCAGTGGCGGGTCCGGACAGGGGTGGCAGCGGTACATCCAAGCCAAGGTGGACGTTTGGGACCGCCAACTTGGCCGCTGGGCAGAGCTGGCCGCTGATCTCTCGCCCGACCCGGCAGTCAAGTCGGAGCCGGCGGAGGCCGAAGAGCCGTCCGCCGCCGCCCTTGATCTGCAGCAGGTACTGAGCCAGCGCTCCGGTGAACGTGCTGCCCTCCTCAGCGACCTAGCTCGATGGGTCGAGCTCGAGGAGGCAATCGCAGTGGTGGGAGGCACTCAAGACCCCCAACAACCGATCGGCGCCTACTTCCGCATCCATGACACGCAGATCGAAGAACCGACCCCCACAGTCGCTTACGCGCACTGGAACGGCCGGATCTCCTTCCGCCTCGTCGCGGAAGACCTTCCAGCCGCCAAACTGACCGGCATACAGATCGTCAGCCACGCGAAGTACGGAGTCGAATGCCGCGTCTCGGACGATGGCACACTTCGGGTCGCGAAGGATCTGTTGTTCCTCGCCCTCGAGAAGCTGCGCGGTCACCTGTGACCGGACTCGAGAAGTTCGGTTGCTCGACATCGTGGCCTGGAGGTCGAGAGGCGACGGCGCGGCCTACTAGCGCGAACAGTTCGTGGTCTGGGGCGCCGGCTGATGTTCCCCATCCGCAAGGATCGCCCAGGTCTCAGCCGACAGGTGGTGGCGTCGTTGGGTCCCACTCGATCAGGTCGACCTCGGCCGGTGCGGCCTCGGCGGACGAGGGGAGTTGCAGGGTCTTCACCTCATGCGGCCGGAACGCCGTCTCGAACGAGCGGCCCAGGAACGGCAGGTGGACCTTCACCTCGGCCGCCCGCCCGCTGGTCTCGTAACCACGCAGGATCACCGCGCCGTTGTCGTCCTCACCGCGTTTCAGCACCGAGAAGATCACGTCATCTGAACCACTGACCGTCAGATAGGACTGCGACACCGGCAGTGGCCCGTCGTGGAAGCATTCGATCAGCGGGGTCACCGGCTGGTTGAGCTCGGCCGCACGTCGTACGACGCCGGCCGCACGCCAGTCACCGCCATGCGGCTGCAGCCGATACGTGAACCGCTGGATGCCCTGATCCAGGTACTCGTAAACTCCGTCGTCGTCCAGCCGCCGCGGATCGTGCCACGCATAGACGGGCGACCGCACCACGGTCATTGCCAGCACCGGCTTGCCCGCCTTGGATCCGTCGACCGCGAACGAGTACTTCCCGTCGTTCAGCACCGCGACGCCACCGCCGGCACCCGAGATGTCCACCCACGCGTGCGATGGCACCTCTTCGCGGTTCTGCTCGCGCACCAAGTGCCCGTAAGGAATCTCGTGCGTCGCCTCGGCCTTCTTCACCGCGAACGGGAAGCACAGCTTCAGCGCCTTCAAGGTCTCCCGCCAGTCGATCGTCACCCGCACCTCGACCGCGTCGGACTCCGCATCGAGGACGAACTCCTCAACCAGCTTGGAATCGCCGTACGCCGACTCCACCCGGACCAGCTGACGAACCGGCCCGTCCGCGAGTCGTCGTACCCGGGTGACCTCGAAAGCGCCGGTCGTGTTCCACAGCGACCGTACGCCGTGGCTCCAGGTGTCGGTGTCGTCGTCGATGACCTGGGCGTGGGCGATCCCAGAGGCCAGCAGGTTCGGCCCGTCGGTCAGTCCGAGCGTCCGAAGCCAGCCCGTCTTCCGATCGACCTCCGCGTGCACAAGGCCGTTGTCCAGTACCAAGCGATCATCCGAGGGAGCACCAAGGTGGTACGACGCACCGCCCGGACGCAACGTATAGAGCTGGTACCCGAGCGGCGGAACCGTTGCCGTGAAGGCGATCCGCCGCCGCCCGTTCGCTGTCGCCGCCGACCGGACCTCCTGTACGTCGACCAGCCGGCCGTCGAGGCCCTCCGACAACGCGATCGCACCACGCAGCGGCGCCGGGTACCCGAGCTCGAGCTCCACGGTGGAGGTCACCGGCCACGCGTGCGGGTTGAACACGGCAACCGGCACCATCGCCGACTCGGCCGGGATGTCGATCTGCCGTGCGATCGACTGGATCGAGCGGTTCGCCAGCCGGGCCGCGATCGACTTCGCCTCGCCGAGCTGGTCACGTGCGTCGTCGTACGCCGGCTCGATCGCCGTACCGGCCGCGATGTCGTGGAACTGGTTGAACAGCACCTGTTTCCAGGCGTGCCCGAGCTCGGCGGTGGCATCCGGCGTACCGCTGACCGCCGCGGCGATGGTCGTCCACTTCTCCGCGGCGAGCAGGGCCTGCTCGGCCAGGCGGTTCTGCCGTTTCACCCCCGAGTGCGCGGCGTAGCAGCCGATCGCGTGCGGTTGCAGCTCGGTCGCGTGCACGGGGATGCCGTCGAACGTGCGGGCCTCGTCGAAGAACCGGCGCATCGTGGACGGGAACATCTCCGGGAACAGGTCCCGATGGGCGAGTTGCTTGATCGACTCGATGTTCTCGATGGTCGGGCCGCCGCCGTGGTTGCCGACGCCGTAGCAGACCATCAGCGGCTCCGTTGTCACCGGCAACTGTTGCAGCGCCTTGGTGACATGGCCGGAGATCTCACCGCCGGGTGAGCAGTACTCGTGCGGGATCCGGTAGGCGAGGACGCGGGAGCCGTCGGCCGACTCCCACCAGAACTTCTGCCCGGGGAGCTCCCGTTCGTGGCTCTGCGGTCGCAGGAACGCATACGAGTCGAGCCGGGCCTTGCTGAGCAGTTGCGGCAAGGTGGCGTTGTGGCCGAACGGGTCGACGTTGCAGCCGACGGTGGCGATCACGCCGAGGTGCTCCGCGAGCCAGCGCTGGGAGTACAGCGCATGCCGGACGAACGCCTCACCGCCGGGGATGTTGCAGTCCGGCTCGACCCACCAGCCGCCGACGATCTCGAACCGGCCTTCCGCCACCCGCTTGCGGATCCGCTCGAACAGCCCCGGGTCGTGCTCGGCGATCCAGCTGAAGTACGCGACCGAGTCGGCGGTGAAGACGTAGTCCGGGTACTCGTCCATCCGGTCGAGCGCCGAGCGGAACGTCGCCCGCACCTCCTGGTAACCCTCCTGCCACTGCCAGAGCCACACCGCGTCGATGTGAGCATTGCCGATCATGTGCAAGGGACCACGGGTCATGGGGCCTCCCGGCCTGGACTGAGGAGCGTAAGGAGCGAAGCGACTGGAGCGACGAGGGAAGGCCGGGAGTCATAGCCCCATGACCCGCCGCGCGGCAGCGCGGCAATTCGCACAGTCATGGGCTCTCCACGGTGTCTGTGCCTACTGCCCAGCGGTCGACCAGTTCGCTGATCAGGTGCAGGGCGAGGACGTGCATCTCCTGGATCCGGGCCGTCTCCTCGGCCGGTACGACGACCGCCAGGTCGGCCGCTGCCGCGAGATCCTTGCCCCGCGTCGAGGTGAAGGCGACCGAGCAGGCGCCGTTGGCCCGCGCCGCTGCGAGCCCGTTCACCACCGTAGGCGAAGCGCCCGATGTACTGAAACCCACCACCATGTCCTGTGGACGAGCCAACGCGGTCACCTGTCGCGCGAACACGTCGTCGTACGCGTAGTCGTTCGCGATGCAGCTCACGACCGCGGCGTCGCCGACCAGAGCGACCGCGGGGAGGGGACGACGTTCGCGGAGGTAGCGGCCGATCAGCTCGCCGGCCAGGTGTTGTGCGTCGGCAGCAGAACCGCCGTTGCCGTACGTGTACAGCACGCCGCCGGCAGCAAGCCGGCGGATCAGTTCATCGGCGACGGCCTGCACTTGGGGCAGCTGCTCCCGCATCGCCGCTGTCACCTCAGCATGTCGCTCCAGCTGCCCGTCCAGCAGCCCGTCCACAAAGAGCTCGGTCATCGTTCCCCCATGCGCTGGTAGCCGATCGCGGCGGCACCCAGCACCCCGACCACATCACCATGTCTGCTGAGCACTACGTCGCACGCGGCCGCGGCCGGTGGCATCGCCTGCCGCAGCGCCGCCTCGCGGACCGGATCCAGCAACTGAGCACCCGCCCGGGTCACACCGCCGCCGAGTACGACGAGCTCCGGCTCACAGACGTTGATCAGTACGGCGACCATCCGGCCGAGCATCGCGGTCGTCTCGTCCCAGACCGCGCGGGCGACCGGGTCACCGGCGAGTGCCTGCTCGGCGACATCCTTGGCGGTGATGGCTGTCAGCGTGGCCAGGCTCGACTCCGGCCGGTCCGCGACCGCCTCGGCGGCGCGCCGCGCGATCGCCGTACCGGACACGTAGGCCTCCGCGCAGCCGCGGGCGCCGCAGCCGCACTGGCGACCCTGCCAGTCGACGACCACATGCCCAAGCTCACCGCCTTGATCCGCCGCCCCGCGAAACAACTTGCCGTCAGCAACCACTCCGCCACCGAAGCCGGTCGAGACGGTGAGATAGACCAGGCTCCGTACCTCCCAGCCACCCCAGCGGTACTCACCGAGCGCGGCCGCCGTCGCGTCGTTCTCCACGTACGTCGGCACGTCGAAGTGCTCGGCCACGAATCGGCCCAAGGGCACTTCATCCCACCCCGGCAGACCGGGCGGACCGAGGATGACGCCGGTCCGCGGATCCAGCGGCCCACCACACCCGACACCGACCGCGGCGACCCCAGCCGAACCGGAGTCGGCGAGCGCCTGTTCGCCCAGCTCCAGCAGGCGTTTCAGGACCGCGGCCGGCCCTTCCCCGACCGCGGTCTCGATCTGGCAGAAGGAGCGGACCGTGCCGTCGGGCGACACGACGCCGGCGGCCAGCTTGGTGCCGCCGACGTCCAGGGCCAGCACGGGCTGCCCGGGGTCGGGCGGGCCGGGGTGATGCGAGCTCACGCTCAGCCTTTCTGCGCGGTCGTGGCCACGCCGTCGAGGATGTACCGCTGGCCGAAGGCGAACAGGATGATCATCGGGACTACGGCGATCACGCTGGCGGCCACCGCGATCTCCCACTCATAGTGACCCGAGAGGGCGAAGGCGTCGATGATCTGCTTCAGGCCACGCGGCATCGTGAAGTACTCCGGGGTCTGCAGGTAGATCAGCGGTTTCATCAGGTCCGACCAGCTCGCCTTGAACTCGAAGACGAACACGATCACCAGGGCCGGCTTGCAGAGCGGGAACGCGATCCGCCGGAACATGGCGAAGTAGCCGCAGCCGTCCACCCGGGCCGCCTCGAACAGCTCCCGGGGGATGCCGAGGAAGAACTGCCGCAGCAGGAACACGTAGAACGCCGAGCCGAACAGGTTCTGCGCCCAGAGCGGGATCTGGGTGTCGATCATGCCGAGCCGGTTCCAGATCAGGTACACCGGGATCATCGTCACCGCGCCCGGCAGCATCATCGTCGACAGCAGCACCCCGAACAGCAGGTTCCGGCCGCGGAACCGGAAGTACGCGAACCCGAAGGCGACCAGCGCACTCGACAGCGTCACCGCGGCGGCGGCCATGAAACCGACGGTCAGCGAGTTCGTCAGCCAGCGCAGCACCGGCGCGGTCTCCCACACGCGCACGTAGTTCGACGGCTGGAACACCTCCGGGATCAGCCGGTTGTCGAACACCTGCGACCGCGGCTTCAGCGACGCGCTGACCAGCCAGACGAGCGGATAGACGAACGCGAAGGTCGCCAACGTCAGGAAGAACAGGAAGGGGAGCCGGCGCGGGCTGAAGCTGGAGGGCTTCTTCGAGGCCTGGCCACCCGAGGGCCCCGGCGACGTGACGGCGACGGCGGCCGCGGGGGCTGTCGACGGAGTCGGAGTGGTCGGTGGAGTCGCCATGGTTCACCGCTCCCCGTGGTAGTAGACGTACCGGTTGCCGACGCGGAACTGGATGAACGTGATCAGCAGGATGATCACGAACAGCAGCCACGCCATCGCCGAGGCGAACCCCATCTTGAAGAACTGGAACGCGTTCTGGAACAGGTAGACCATGTAGACCAGAGACTCCTCCGACGCCGCCGCCTTCTGCTGCGGGCCGTAGAACATCGTGTAGGCCTGGTCGAACATCTGCATTGCCGCGATCGTGTTCGTGATCACGGTGAAGAACAGCGCCCCGGAGATCATCGGCACGGTGATCCGGAAGAACCGCGTCATCGGTCCGGCGCCGTCCAACTCGGCCGCCTCGTACAGCTGCTTCGGCACGCCGTTCAGCGCGGCGAGATAGATGACCACGGTGCCGCCGAGGGTCCACAGGCTGACGATCGCGAGCGACGGCTTCAGCCAGTTCGGATCGGTGGTCCAGTTCGGTCCGTTGATACCGATCCAGCCGAGCACCTTGTTGAGCAGGCCCTGCTGACCGTTCAGCAGCAGCAGGAACATCGCCGCCGCGGCGACCGCCGGTGTCATCTCGGGCAGGTAGAACGCGGTCCGGAAGAAGCCGCCGGCGCGGCCGACCCGCTGCAGCATCATCGCCAGGATCAGCGCGAAGATCGTGCCGAGCGGGACGAACATCGCCGCGTAGACGAAGGTGTTGCTGAGCGACTTGAGCACCCGCGGGTCGTTGAACAGCTCACGGTAGTTGTCCAGCCCGACGGCGTTCGGTGACTGGATCATCTGGTAGTCGGTGAAGGACAGGACCAGGCTGGCGATCATCGGGCCCGCGGTGAAGATCAGGAAACCGATCACCCACGGCGCCACGAAGAGCCAGCCGGCCCGGTCCTCCTGCTTCGCCAGCGGGCTGCGCTTCGGGCGACCGGCGCGGCCGCTCGAAGCGCTTCCGCCCGGACCGCCCGGTCCGCCGTCCGGCTGCGGGACCTGTTGGGTCTCCGCACCGGCGCCGGCCGGGGCCGACGCCGATCCCGACGTGCTGGTCGTCGCCATCGATCAGCCCTGGCTGACCTTGTCGAAGGCGGTCTTCGCCTCGCTCTGCGCCTGATCGAGGGCGGCCTGCGGGGTCGCCGACCCACCCAGCGCCTTGCCGACCGCGTTCTTCCAGGCGGCCTCGATCTCCGCGCCGGCCGGCGACGGGTTCAGCGCCTTCGCCTTGTCCAGCACGTCGTAGTAGTTGTTGATCGCCTGGTCGAACCCGGCGTCACCGGTGGGCTTGAGGTACTTCGCCTTGATCTCCTCGTCGGCCAACTTGTTGCCGGTGAACAGGCCGGTGAAGAAGCTCTTGTCCTTCTGCACGGTCTGCATCCGCGCCTCGGCCGCCTTGTGCCAGGTCTCGACCGAGGTCAGCGTCTTGGCCCACTTGCAGGCGGCGTCGAAGTTCTTCGCGCCCTTCGGCACCACCCAGGCCGAGCCGCCGATGGTGCTGATCGGCTCGCCCTCCCGATTGGTGAACGGGGTCGACTGCAGCTCGAGCCCGTGCTTGCGGGCGTCGCGCAGGACGTTCACGTACCAGTTCTCGATCGGGAACGCGGCCAGCTGGTCCTTGGTGAACTGGTTCTTCTCACCGAACAGGTCGAAGGTGTCGCGAAAGGTCTTGAAGTTCGACCAGCCGCCCTGGAGGTTGATCAGCTTGATCGTGTACTGCAGCGCCTCGACCGCCTTCGGGTCGTTCAGGTTCGGCTCGCCGCCGGGCTTGACCAGCTCGGCGCCGTTGGCCATCGCCCAGAGCGGGAAGAAGTCCGGCATCTTCGGGTCGTAGCCGATCCGGGCCGGCCGCCCGGCCTTCGCGACGTACAGCTTCTTCACCGTCTGCTCGAGCTTGTCCCAGTGGGCGGTCTGGATGTCGCTGGTCTGGACACCGGCGGACTTCAGCGCCTTGCCGCTGATCAGGTTGGTCGAGACCGTGTAGAACTCCGGGATGCCGTAGGTCTTGTCCTTCAGCTTGACCTCGTTCATCGCGGCTTCGCGGTACTGACTGGTATCGATGTCATTGTCTTTGATGCAGTCGTCCAGCGGCTGGATCGCGCCCTTGGCCGCGTACGTCCCGATCAGGTTCCGGGCCATGTAGACCACGTCCGGCGGGTTGCCGCTGGAGACCGCGGTGAGGAACTGCTGGGCGTCGAAGTCGCCCTTGTTGTTCTTCACCGTGACGGTCGGGTACGCCGACTTGAAGGCGGAGATCCGGGACTGGGCCACCTCGTCCTCACCGCTGAAACCCATCACGTTCAGCGTGCCCGACGGGGTCGAGTCGGCGGAGCTCTGGTCGCTGCCGCCGGAGTTCTCCTTGTTCCCGACGCCGGCGCAGGCCGTGAGGACCAGGGTGCCGGCAGCCAGCACCACGGGAAGGCGCAGGTGCTTCATTGCGATTGCTCCTAACCTCGACAGGGGACGAGAGCGCCCAAATGTGGCATCGATGCCACATTTTCGGATGCACGCACCGTATGTGTGACTTTCTGCCATCGTCAAGATGTTGCGCCGAAGGTTGTGGACAACGGTCCGGTCGCGGCGCGCCGAAACGCGCTGGGAACGCTCAGCCGCGCGGTGCGGGCCCGGTGGAGCCGCGGACGATCAGCCGTGGTGCGACCCGGACGATCCGCCGTTTGGCCGGGAGCTCGCCGCGGATCCGGGCCAGCAGCAGCCGGGCGCAGCTGCGCCCCAGCTCGACTGTGTGCTGGTCGACCGTGGTGAGGGCCGGCTGCACCAGCGACATCCACGGCACGTCGTCGTACGCCGCCAGGCTGAGCTGCCGCGGGACCTTCAGCCGCCGGTCCTTGAGCTCGGCCAGGGCACCCTGGGCCAGCACGTTGTTCGCCGAGATGATCGCGGTGACGTCGTGCTCGTTCAGCAGCTTGCGGGTCGTCTCCCGGGCGGCGTCGGCGTCGAAGCTGGTGTACGCGATCAGGTCCTCGTCGAGGTCGACGAAATTGTCCAGGTGCGCGGCCCGGAACCCGGCCAGGCGCCCGGCGCCGGTCGACCACTTGGTCTCGTCGATCAGCAGTCCGATCCGGGTATGGCCGAGTGCGATCAGGTGATCGGTCAGCTCGCGCGCACCGGCCTTGTTGTCGCTCATGACGACGTCGCCGTTGGACCTGCCGAGCTCACGGTCCGCACACACCACGTGGACGCCGTTCTCCTGCAGGACTCGCGGGCACTTCGCCGTGACGGGTGTGACGATCACTCCGGGCACCCGCATCGCCAGCAGTGTCTCGGCGGCCCGCATCTCCTCTGCCGGGTCGCCGTTGTCGTTGACGAGCACCATCTGGTACTCCGCCGCCCGCAGCTCCTCCTCGATCCCGGCAGCCAGATCGGCGTAGAACGGGTTGCGCAGGTCGGAGATGAGCACCCCGATCGAGGTCGACGTACGACTCCGCAGGTTGCGGGCGTTGTGGTCGAGTACGTACCCGATCCGCTCGGCCGCCGCGCGCACACGGGCCCGTACGTCGGGAGACGCATAGCCCCGGGTGTGCAGCGCGCGTGAGACGGTCGACGGCGAGACACCTGCCTCGCGGGCCACATCCTGCACCGTCGGACGACGTACGGACGGCTGGACCGTCTGCTGCACCGCCCGTGCCGCCTGCTGCCCCCGGGGACTCATGGCAGGGAGTCTAAGGGCGTTCGACGTCCAGCGTCGCGGTGAAGCTGGTCCAGCTGGACTGGATGGCGGCGAAGTCGTCCGGGCCGAAGTCATGACGGTCCGTGTCCGTGCCGTCGACGTAGTACAGCGCGGGTACGCCCAGACCGTGCTGGATCTTCAGGTACTCACGCCACTCCGCGTGACTGGGCATCATCCAGCCATCGGTGTCGATGCCCAGCTCCGGACAGGTCGACTTCACCACTCCGGCGCGGTAGGTCATGTGACGAGCGACATAGCCTGGTTCACCGTGGTCGGCCCGCAGGACGTCGTTCAGCCGGATCATGTCCGTCACGTCGATGAACGCCGGGTTGGGGGTGTGCGTGACGACCAGAGCGTCGGGCTTCACCCGCTTGGCGGTGTCGTAGACGAGCCGCAGTTGCTCGTGCAACAACGCACTGCCCCAGCGCGGGCCACTGTGCCGCAGCGAGGAGCCGGACGGCGTTCGCGCGGTGAAGTCGATCTTGAAACCGTCTGCGTCAAGGTCACCAAGCATGTACTCAACTGCTTCGGTGATCAGCGCAACACACGCAGGAGAATCCGGATCGAGGCCGACCGGGTTGCCGGCCGCATCGGTGATGCAGGCCTCTGCCGGAGCTCCTTCCTCGTCCCACGCCTTCCACCACAGCAGCACCCGCTGTCCGGCCGTGTGCCGCTCGGCGATCCAGCCCTTGAGGTCGTGCCACTTCGCCGGATCCGGCCGGCAGGTCGCGTACGACGTCTGCCACTTGTCGTCGACCACCACCGTCTGTGGGCGGATGCCCTGCTCGGCAAGGGTCTCCAGGAACCGGTCGTAGTTCACCTGGGTCGCCAGCGGCTGGGGCGCCTGGTCGGTCCGGGCAGCGATGGCGCACTGCGCACCCCACCCGCAGAAGATCGTCCTGGTGGTGCCGGGCCTGGTGGATCTCGATGTCGCCATAGGTCTCGTCGAGTCCGCCGATCGTGTCCACCGACGCGTGCAGCCGCAGGGCGAACCACCGCTGTCCCTCGATGTGCACAGCGGCGTAGGCCTTGGCGGGGTGGAGCTCTACGGCATAGTTGCCGATCTTCAAGGGATGTCCTCTCAGGGAAGGCGTACGTCGACCAGTGCCTCGGCCAGCTGGCCCAGGTACCGGCCGTCACGGGTGATGCCGGCGGCGATGCGCGCACGTCGTACCGGCTGGCGCACATGCGGAACAACGGAGAACAGGTGCTCGTCGACCTGCTTGCACTCCCACCCCGCGGGCAGCACGAGCTGTGCACCCGCACAGCTGACAAGCAGCTCGAACGGCTGCCCGTCAACGGCCTCCACCCGGTACGGCGTGATGCGAACACCGCCCGTGAACACCGGGTCGTCCGGCACCAGCAGCTCGCGGTGGACCCTGGCGACCTCCTCACCCAGCCGGGTCAGCTCGTCCAGGTAGTCCTGCGTGATGATCCGGGGCTGCCAGTGCCCGGAGATCATCAGCTCGGGCTGGAGTCGTTGGTAGAGAGCAGCCGAGGCGGCGAAGTCGTCCGGACGGAACAGGTTCGCGTACTGGAAGTTGGGGATCTCCGCGGACTCACCCGGCACCCAACTGCTCGTTTGCTGGTCTCCAGTGGCCAGCACGCGCCGACCGTCCACCTCGAACCCGATGGCTGATGCGTAGAGCGTGTGCCCAGGCAGTGCGTGGATGTCCAGCTCGTACTCCCGCCACCGGACACTGGTGCCGTCCGGCACATGCCTCTCGCAGGCAATCGGCTCGTACCAGAGACAAGGCAAGTCGTAGTGGGTCGGGTTCTCCAGCACATGTGCCACCGGACCGGACGCCCACACCTCCGCGCCGTGCACCTCGCGCACCAGGTTGAACGCCGCCACGTGATCGTCGTGATAGTGCGTGGGTACGGCGACCTCCACCCGCTCGATCCCGTAGTCGCGCTGCAGTGCCCGCAGACTCGGCAGCCACGGCCGCACGGTGTAGCGGTCACCACCCTGCGGTATGCCGGTCGACAGGTCGTAGCCGTAGTCGATCAGCAGCGCAGTGCCGGAGTCGCTCAGCAGGACATAGCTGCGGGACTCGCTGGTGTGGTTCATCAGCAGGTGGGGGCTGAGCTCGACGAAGGGGTCGTCCAGCTTGCGCAGCATGTCTGTGCGTATACCGAGACGCACGTGGATCAGCTCGCCGAGCGTCTCGCAGGTCCGCCAGACCGCTGTCACCGGGTCAGGCATCGGTGACCCGTGGCTGGGGAGCAGGAGCCTGGGCTCGTGGTCCAGGAGTTGCACCAGAGAAGCCATGGTCAATGCGGCGCCCTCGAGACCGACGTACGACCATTGCAAGGCGGCGGCCGACCACACCTTGCCGGGACCGTGGATCAGGTCTCCGGTGAAGGCGTAACCGTCCACGAGATAGGTGACGCTGCCAGGGGTGTGGCCGGGTGTCGGAACAGTCTGTACGTCGACATGGCCGATGCGGCGACTGCTGTAGTCCTTCATGACCCCAGTGACCTGGACAGGATCGAGCAGGGAGAAGCGGTCGGTGCGCAGGTCGTAGTTGTTCGCCACCTCCCGTCCCTGCCAGTGGTGGTCCACCCCGGCGATGAGGCCCAGCTCGTTCTCCGGCACCCAGATCCGCGCTCCGGCCGCAGCCAGGCGCGGCAGACCTTCCACCTGATCCCGGTGGTGATGCGTCACCAGCACGTCGGTGACCGTGTCCACGCCGTACGACGACAACTGGTCGAGCCAGCGCCCGCTGCCCGCGTCGATGGCGACGGCGGACCGCTGCACGGGATCAACGAGCAGATACACCGTGCAACTGTCCTCGATGGCATAGAGGTCCGCGCTTACCAGTTGGCTCCCCAGAGTCACACCCAGCAGCCTAAGCAACGCTTCCCCCGAGCTGGCAAGTGAGGGTGGCATCGATTCCATCCCCGATCGAGTAGCGCTGCTCTGCGTAGCGCTTCCAGGGATGCTCCAGGCGGGCGGAAGAAAGCAGCGCTACTCCACGTGTAGGAGGTCATTGGCTGGGTACCGACGCGCCTTGCCAGCCCGGAGTGCGGGCAGCACAGCCGCGACCGAGGAGGTGCGAGGTGCGGATTCTCGGGGTCAACGCGATCTTCCACGACCCGTCGGCCGCCCTGGTCGTCGACGGCCGGATCGTCGCCGCGGCGGAGGAGGAGCGGTTCAGCCGGCGCAAACACGGCAAACGGCCGGTGCCATGGTCGGCCTGGGAACTCCCCGAGCAGGCGATGCGCTGGTGCCTCCAGGTAGCCGGACTGCAGCCCGCCGATCTGGATCGGGTGGGTTACTCCTTCGACCCGTCGCTGTGCGTGGACCTGTCCGAGCTGGGCGTCACGGACCCAGGCGACCACGTTCGGACCGACTATGCCCGCCGAGCGCCGAACTTCCTCGCCGCGGCGTTGCCCGGGCTGGACCCGGGCAAGGTGACCTTCGTACCGCATCACGTCGCACACGCGGCGTCGGCCGGTCTGGCAGCGCCGTACGAGCGGAGCGCCTGTCTGGTCCTGGACGGGCGCGGTGAGCGCGCTTCCCACCTTGGCGGCGTGTACGACGGCCCGGAGCTCCAGGTGCTCGCCACCCAGGACCTGCCGCATTCGCTAGGTCTGCTGTACGAAGACTTGACCGAGCACCTCGGGTTCCTGCGCTCCAGCGACGAGTACAAGGTGATGGCCTTCGCCTCCTACGGCAAGCCCCGCCACCTGGCCGACTTCCGTGAGCTGGTCCGTACGACGGACTCCGGCGGCTTCCGCACCGACAAAGTGGACTGGGCCGGCTACGCACCGAAGATCCAGCCTGGCGACGAGCTCACGGACGCTCACGCGGATCTGGCCTGCAGCGTGCAGCGGCGACTCGAGGAGGTCATGCTCGAGCTGGCCAGCTGGCTGCACGAACAGACCGGCGCCCGAGCGCTCACGATGGCTGGCGGTACCGCACTCAACTGCGTCGCCAACTCGGTCGTCGCGCGGAGAGGGCCCTACGAACACGTGTGGGTCCAACCGGCCGCAGGGGACGCTGGTACGTCGCTCGGCGCAGCACTACAACTGAGCGCCTCGGCAGGTCGGCCAGAGCCTATGCAGACACCTGCACTCGGCCGTGGGTGGTCCGACGACCAGCTGGCCGCCAGGCTCAACCAAGCCGCACTGCCGTTCGATACCCCGGCAAACCTGGCTGGTGTGGTTGCGCAGGCCTTGGCGGACGACCACATCGTGGCCTGGTACCAGGGCCGGTCCGAGTACGGTCCGCGCGCACTCGGGCACCGGTCGCTGCTGGCGCACCCTGGTCGTCGCGAGAACCTGGAGCGCCTCAACGACATCAAGGGCCGTGAACAGTTCCGGCCGGTGGCCCCGCTGGTGTTGATCGAGCGCGCCGCGGAGATCTTCGACGGTCCGCTGCCCAGCCCCTACATGCTGTTCGTCCACACCGTGGCCGCGGCCTGGCAGGACCGCATCCCCGCGGTCGTCCACGTGGACGGCACGGCTCGGATCCAGACGGTGGACCATGCGGACGAGCCCTTGCTGGCGAGGCTTCTGGAGGAGTTCGAGCGACGAACCGGATTGCCGGTGCTGATCAACACCAGCCTGAACACTGCTGGTCGTCCGATGGTCGACAGCCCGTCCGACGTACTGGAGCTGTTCGGGTCGACCCCTGCCGATCTCCTGGTCCTCGGGCCGCACGTCGTACGCCGGGAGGGGGCGTTCCGTTGACGCAGACCAGTGTGGTGATCCCGACAGTCGGTCGCGCCTGCCTGGCCGACCTGCTCGCCGACCTGGCCGGCCAGTGGACCGGCCCGGTGTACGTCGTCGACGACCGCCCGGAGCCGCATGGCGCGTTGCCGGCGGGGGACTACCAGGTACTGCGTTCCGGAGGGCGAGGACCGGCCGCCGCACGCAATGTCGGCTGGCGAGTCGCGAAGACCGAGTGGGTCGCCTTCCTGGATGACGACGTGCGGCTGCCGGCGGACTGGTCGAGCGCGTTGAAGAACGACTTGACAGTCGATGACCGGGTCGCTGGTGTCCAGGGCCGCATCAAGGTGCCGAGAGGGTCACGGCCGACCGACTGGGGACGCAGTACTGCCGGCCTGGAGAAGGCGGATTGGGCCACCGCCGACATGGCCTACCGCCGTACGGCGCTCGACCAGGTAGGCGGGTTCGACGAGCGGTTCCCGCGGGCCTATCGCGAGGACGCCGATCTGGCGCTCCGGATCAGGCAGCATGGCTGGGAACTACGCAAGGGCGCACGACATGTCGTCCATCCGGTCCGGGAGGAAGACTTCTGGGTCAGTGTGCGCGTGCAGCGCGGCAACGCGGACGACGCGCTGCTGCGGGCAGTCCATGGCCGGCACTGGCGCACGCTGGCCCAATGTCCGTCCGGTCGATTGAAGTGGCACCTGGCCACCGTTCTGTCTGCTGTCGTTGCGCTGTCCGGCTCGAAGAAGGCCGCCGCGGTCTGGGCGCTCCTGACCGCTGACTTCGTCCGGCGTCGCGTCGCACCCGGTCCTCGTACGCCGGACGAAGTCATGCGGATGGTGGTCACCTCCGTCGTGATTCCCTTCGCCGCCGTCTGGCACCGCGCCCGCGGCACCTGGCAACATCGCGGCAGCACGCCATGGCACAAGGGGCAGCCGAAGGTCGGCGCCGTGCTTTTCGACCGCGACGGCACGCTCATCCACGACGTTCCCTACAACGGCGATCCCGAGCAGGTACGAGCGGTTCCCCAAGCCCGCCAGGCGATCCGCAAGCTCAGAACAGCCGGCGTGCCGGTCGCCGAAGTCGTCCGGCCAGATCTCCTGACAGCTGTCAGCCGACTGTTGGGAGACCGCTGATGAGGACTGCGCTGGTCACCCGGATGGACAACGACGGTGACGTACTGCTGGCCGGTCCGGCCATTCGGGCCGTCGCCGCGATGGATCGGGTCGTCCTGCTCGTCTCTCCGTCCGGTGAACAGGCCGCGCGGTTGCTGCCCGGTGTCAGCGACGTGTATGTCTGGCCGTGCCCGTGGACCGGCTTCGATCCACCGGCTGTCGACCGGCGTGGCGTCGAGACCTTGGTCGACGCACTTGCCCTGGAGCGTCTCGGTGCGGCCATCGTGCTGACGTCGTACCACCAGAGCCCTTTGCCGATGGCGCTCCTGCTGCGGATGGCCGGCATCAAGAATATCGCTGCCAACTGCGAGGACTACCCGGGCGCCTTGCTGGACCTCCGGCACCACGCCGGCCCGGGGCACGAGGTCGAGCGCGCGCTGGACCTGGTCGAGGCGGCCGGCTACAGCCTGCCCGACGGTGACGACGGCAGCTTGCGCATCAAGAACATCTTGCCGGTCGTCGAGGAAGGCCCGTACGTCGTCGTTCACCCCGGCGCGTCTGTCCCGGCCCGTACGGCGTCACCCGATCATTGGGCCGTCACGGTCAAAGCCCTGACCGCTGACGGTCACCGTGTGCTCGTCACCGGGGCAGCCGACGAGCGCGCACTCACCGCGGAAGTTGCCGGTAGCAACGGCGTCGACCTCGGCGGTCGCACCAGCTACCGTCGACTGGCCGCGATTCTCAAGACGGCACAGGCTGTTGTCGTCGGCAACACCGGGCCGGCCCACCTGGCGGCCGCCGTCAACACTCCGGTCGTCTCACTCTTCGCGCCCGTTGTCCCGGCCGCCCGATGGGCGCCGTGGCGGGTGCCCTCCGTCGTTCTCGGTGACCAGTACGCGCCCTGCCGGGACTCGCGCGCCCGGGTCTGCCCGGTGCCGGGTCACCCGTGCCTGGACCAGGTGTCGCCGGACGAGGTCGTCGTCGCCGTTCGCAAGCTGATCGAGGAGGTCGCGACATGAGGATCCTGGCCTGGCACGTCCACGCCGCCTGGATGACGTCGTTCGTCCAGGGGCCGCACGAGTACTACGTCCCGGTCCTCCCCGACCGAGGTCCAGACGGGATGGGCCGCGCGCAGACCTACCCCTGGCCGGAGTCCGTCCGCGAGATCACTCCCGAGGAGCTGCGCACGGCCGACTTCGACGTGGTGGTCCTGCAACGCCCACACGAGCTGGGACTGTTCCAGCGCTGGGCCGGCCGCTCCCTCGGCCGGTACGGCGTCCCTGCCGTGTACGTCGAGCACAACACGCCCAGGGGTGACGTCAACGACTGGCAACACCCGCTGGCGGATCGCACCGACATCCCGATCGTCCACGTCACGCAGTTCAACCGGACCATGTGGGACAACGGCCGAGCGCCCGCAGCGGTGATCGACCACGGTGTGCCTGACTACGGCTACCAGTACTCCGGTGACATCGACTCACTCGTTGTGTCCGTCAACGAGCCGGTACGACGCTGGCGAGTGGCCGGAATCGACCTGGTGCGGCAGATAGCCGAACAGGTTCCGGTGAGTGTGTTCGGGATGGGCGCCGACGAACTGACGGCCCACATCCACAGCGGACTGGCCGATGTCGGTGAGGCCGACCAGGACGGCCTGCACAAGCGGATGGCAATGCACTTCGCCTACCTGCACCCGTACCGCTGGACAAGCCTCGGTCTGTCCCTGATCGAGGCCATGACGTTGGGCATGCCCGTGCTCGTGGTGTCCGCGACAGCGGCACCGGAGGCTGTGCCGGCCACCGCGGGCCTGGTCAGCTCGAACGTCGACCTGCTGGCGGCGACCGCGCTGCGCTGGCTCGTCGACCCGGATGAAGCCCGTGAGAAAGGTATGGCGGCCAGAGCGCACGCACTCGAGTACTTCGGGCTGCCGAGGTTCCTGGACGACTGGGACCGCATGCTGAAGGAGGTCTGCCGATGAGAATCGCCATGGTGTCCGAGCACGCCAGCCCACTGGCCGTGCTGGGTGGGGCCGACGCAGGTGGCCAGAACGTCCACGTGGCGGCACTTTCCCTTGCTCTGGCCGAGCGCGGCCACCAGGTCGAGGTCTACACCCGCCGCGACGACCCGGACAGCCCGGAACGAGTACCACTGGGTGCAGGCGTCGAGGTCATCCACGTGCCCGCCGGACCGGCCGAACAGCTGCCCAAAGACAGACTTCTGCCGTACATGAAGGCCTTCGGGCAGTGGATGGGGCAGCAGTGGTCACCCGAGCCGCCTGCCGTAGTGCACGCACACTTCTGGATGTCAGGTGTCGCCTGCCTTGAGGCGCGCCGTGCCGTCGAGTTCCCGTTCGCGCAGACCTTCCACGCCCTCGGTGTGGTGAAGCGCCGTCACCAGGGCGCGGCGGACCCGAGTCCACCCGAGCGGCTGAACATCGAGTCGAACCTGGCCTCCGTCGCCGACGCGGTGATCGCGACCGCCACCGACGAGGTCCGCGAACTCCTCGAGCTCGGCGCCCCGGCTGAGTCCCTGCACGTGGTTCCCTGCGGAGTCGACCTCTTCGGGCCTTCGATGTCACAGGACCATTGGTGGAGCGGCCGGCACGGTGGCCGCATCCTCTCGCTCGGGCGTCTGGTCGAACGCAAGGGAGTCGACACCGTCATCCAGGCTCTCAGCCGGGTGCCCGGCGCCGAGCTCGTGATCGCCGGCGGCCCGGCCGATGGTTTCGACGACGACCCGGAGGTACGGCGACTGCGCGCCGAAGCGGATCGCCTCGGCGTCGCCGACCGGGTGCACCTGGTCGGCGCGGTGTCTCGCAAGGACGTGCCGGCGTTGATCCGGTCGGCGGACGTGGTCGTCTGCACGCCGTGGTACGAGCCGTTCGGAATCGTCCCACTGGAAGCGATGTCGTGTGGTCGCCCGGTGATCGCCGCCGCGGTCGGCGGACTGCTCGACACGGTCGTCGACGACGTCACCGGCGTCCATGTGCCGCCCAGGGATCCCGACCGGTTGGCCGTTGCCCTGCAGCAGCTGCTCGACGACCCGCCACGCCGCCGGCGGCTCGGCGTGGCCGGGGCGCTCCGGGTCAAGGCGAAGTACACCTGGGCGAGAGTTGCCGAGGACACCGAGCAGGTCTACGGGCGGATCATGGCGCGAGTGGCAACGGGAAGAGTGCGGTGATGGCCCGGTTCGGAACGATCACCGGCCACCTCGACCAGCTGCGGGCCGGTCTGGAAAGCCTGGACGGACAGGCCGTGACGGTGGACGCGTGGGGGCGCGAGCTGGCCGACCTGTTCGCGGCCGGTGGCCGATTACTTGCTGCAGGCAACGGCGGCAGCGCGGCCGAGACACAGCACCTGACCGCCGAGCTGGTCGGACGGTTCGAACATGCCGACCGCCCGCCGCTGTCCGCGATCGCCCTGCACGCCGACACGTCCAGCGTGACCGCCATCGGTAACGATTTCGGCGCCGACGATGTCTTCGCGCGGCAGGTGCGGGCCCACGGACGACCGGGCGACGTACTCGTCCTGCTGTCGACGAGCGGCCGCAGCACGAACCTGCTGGCAGCGGTCGACGCCGCTCATCACAGCGAGCTCAAAGTCTGGGCCCTGACCGGACCGAGGCCGAATCCACTGGCTGAGCGGGCCGATCAGGCGCTCGCGGTCGAGTCCGCCGCGCCGACCGCCGTACAGGAGGTTCACCTGGTGGCGATCCATGCACTCTGTTCGACCGTCGAGCGCTACCTGTCGTACAGGGAGGTGGCCCGATGACCGTCCGGGTCCTGGTGGTCGGCGATGTGCTGCTCGACCGCGACATCGAAGGAGACGTACGCCGGATCAGCCCCGAGGCACCTGTTCCGGTCGTACAGGTCGAAGGAACGAACGAGCGGGCCGGTGGTGCCGGCCTGGCTGCGACCTTGCTCGCCCGCGAGGGAATCGAGGTCCATCTGGCCACCGCGCTGGCCGACGACGAGCCGGCCAAGCGCCTGGAGGCGTTGCTGACCGGGCGCCTGCCGGTGACCGAGATCCTGCGTGCGCCCGGAACGCGGTGCAAGACACGGGTGCGCAGTGCGGGGCAGTCGTTGCTCCGCCTGGACGTCGAGGCGCCGGCGGAGATGGGTGACGGGTGCGATGTCGCCGCGTTGGAGGAACAACTCGAGGCGGCGGACGCCGTTCTCGTGGCCGATTACGCGGGCGGAGTCGTCAGTCACCCGGAGGTCCGGGACGTGTTGCGCCGGTGGGCCTCGCAGCGAGCCATGGTGTGGGATCCGCATCCGCGAGGGGCGGAGCCGGTGCCGGGTGTCACGCTCGCGACCCCCAACAGAGCCGAGGCCTGCCAGTTCGCCACCTCGGCAGCACCACTCGATCGGCTCGCCACCGAGCTACGCGATCGCTGGCAGGCCTGGGCTGTCGCGGTCACCGACGGCGGCAACGGAGTCTTCACCGCTGCGGGTGGCGCGCCGGCCATGTTCACTCCGGCGCCGTTCAACCACCGAGGCGACGCGTGCGGTGCAGGTGATCGGTTCGCCGGTACGGCGGCGGCCGAGCTCGGCTCCGGTGCGACGACACGGGCCGCGATCGAGGCCGCGGTGATGGACACGGCTGGTTGGCTGGCGGCCGGAGGCGTGAACGCCGCCGAGGTCGTGGGTGCGGCCGAGCCGGAGCAGGATGCCGCCGCGCTGGTCCGCCGGGTCCACGCGGCCGGTGGCACCGTGGTCGCGACCGGCGGCTGCTTCGACATCCTGCATGCCGGTCACATCGCCAGCCTGGAGGCCGCCCGTCGCCTCGGCGACGCGTTGATCGTGCTGCTGAACTCCGACGACAGCGTCCGCCGGCTGAAGGGAGCGGATCGCCCGGTGAACTCGCTGGCGGACCGCCGGCGCGTTCTGGAGTCGTTGCGCTGCGTGGACGCCGTCGCCGTCTTCGGCGGCAGCGATCCGTGCGTGCTGCTCGATCAGCTGCGGCCGGACATCTGGGCGAAGGGCGGCGACTACAGCGCGGAAATGTTGCCTGAGACACCGATTGTGAGCAGCTGGGGTGGTCGCGTCGTGCTGGTGCCTTATCTGCCGGGACGTTCCACCACAGCGATTCTTCAGGAAGGGAGTGCTCGATGAGCTTGGATCGGGTAGCCGTGACCGGAGGGGCCAGCGGACTCGGAGCCGCGGTCGTCGCCGCGGTCCGCAAACATGGCGGTACGGCGATCGCCCTGGACCGGCAGCGGCCGTCCGCCGAGGACGTGCCGTGGATTCAGGTGGAGCTGTCCGACCCGTCGTCGGCCGAGCCAGCCCTGGCCGCGGCCGAGGCGGTCGGCGCGGGACCGTTGACCGGAGTGGTGACCGCGGCCGGCATCGATGCGTGCGGGCGGATCGAGGACATCCCGCTGGACGACTGGGTCCGCGTGATCAGCGTGAACCTCATCGGTACGGCGGCGATCGCACGGGCCGCGGTGCCGCGGCTGGAGCGCAGTGGCGGGCGGATCGTGACGGTGGCATCGACCCTCGGACTGCGCGCGTTGAGCGATGCGACGGCGTACTGCGCGTCGAAGTTCGGCGTCGTCGGGTTCAGCCGGGCGCTGGCGGTGGAGACCGCCGGACGGGTGGGGGTGACGATGCTGGTGCCGGGCGGGATGAAGACGGCCTTCTTCGACGGTCGGCCGGAGCAGTACAAGCCGGGCAAGGACGCCATGCTGAACGATCCCGAGGCGGTGGCCGAGACCGTGGTCTACGCGCTGTCCCAGCCACCCGGCGTCGAGATCCGTGAACTGGTCGTCTGCCCGTCCGTCGAACCCTCCTGGCCCTGATGCGTCCGGTCGTCATCCTCCGTGCGCTCGGGCTGGGCGATGCGCTGACCGCCGTACCGGCGTTGCGTGGGTTGCGACGCCGGTACGGCGACCGGCCGCTGCTGCTCGCGGGACCACAGCCGGTGTCGGCCTGGTTGGCGCGACTGGGCCTGGTCGACGACGTCATTCCGACGACCTCGCTGTCTGCGCGACCGCCAGGGCTCGAGCTGGGGCCGCATGACGCGGTGAATCTGCACGGCCGTGGACCACAGAGCCATGGCGTACTGCAGGAGGGTGGTCCGGACGAGTTGATCGCCTTCGACTGCGTGGCCGCCGGCCATGTGAGGGGTTGCCCATGGCAACTTGACGAGCACGAGGTGGATCGGTGGTGCCGGCTGGTGACGTGGGCCGGTGGTCCTTGTGGTCCTGAGGACCTGCGGCTGCCCATACATGCCGATAGCGATGGTTCGGTGGTGGTTCATCCGGGGGCGGCGACCCGGGCGCGGCAGTGGCCGGTGTCGCGGTGGGCCGAGGTTGTCGAGTGGCTGCGCTCGGAGGGTCGCCACGTCGTGCTGACCGGATCGGAGACCGAACTGTGTGCGCGGATCACCGCGGACGAGGACCTGAGCGGGAAGTTGTCACTCGACGCGTTGGCGCTCCGGGTGGCTTCGGCGGCGCTTGTGTTGAGTGGCGACACCGGCGTCGCGCACCTGGCGACGGCTGTCGGCACGCGGTCGGTGACCTTGTTCGGGCCGGTCCCGCCCGCGTGGTGGGGGCCGGCGATCGACCTCGATCTGCACACCGTGCTGTATCACGGCAGCCGACTCGGCGACCCGCACGCGGATCAGCCCGATGAGGCGTTGCTGCGGATCGAGGTCAGCGAGGTGTTGTCTGCGGCAATGGCGCAGCTTCACGGAACCAGTCGACCGTCGATCTGAGCCCGGCGCGCCAGTCGATCCGCGGCCTCCAGTCCAGGACCTGCTCGGCCAGCGTCGTGTCCGGACGTCGCACGCCGGGATCGTCGACCGGGCGATCGATGAACTGGACGGTCGAGTGCGATCCGGTCGCGGCGATCACGTCCTGTGCGATCCGCAGGACCGATCGCTCGTCCGGGTTGCCGATGTTGATCGGTCCGGGGTGACCGCTGAACGCGAGCCGGAGAATGCCGTCGACGGTGTCCGTGACATGACAGACCGACCGGGTCTGGCTGCCGTCACCGGCGACGGTGAGCGGTTCTCCGGTCAGGGCCTGCCGGATGAAAGTCGGGATCGCGCGCCCGTCGTCGGGACGCATCCGCGGGCCGTAGGTGTTGAAGATCCGGGCGATCGCGGTGTCGACGCCCTCGCTGGTGCGGTAGGCCGTGGTGAGTGCTTCGGCGTACCGCTTGGCCTCGTCGTAGACACCACGCGGTCCGATCGGGTTCACGTGACCCCAGTACGACTCCGGCTGTGGGTGCACCTGCGGGTCGCCGTACACCTCCGACGTACTGGCGAGCAGGAACCGTGCGTTCTTCTCCTTCGCCAGGCCGAGTGCGTGCCAGGTCCCGATCGCGCCGACCTTCAGAGTCTGGATCGGCAACCGCAGATAGTCGATCGGCGATGCCGGACTGGCGAAGTGCAGCACCAGGTCGACATCGCCCGGAACGTGCACGAAGCCGGTCAGATCGCAACGCGTGAACGTGAAACCCGGCTTCTCCATCAGGTGCGCGACGTTGTCCGCTGTGCCGGTCAGCAGGTTGTCCAGACAGGTGACCCGATAGCCGTCAGAGATCAGCCGCTCGCACAGATGACTGCCCACGAACCCAGCTCCACCGGTCACCACGACATGCTCCATCGCTCCTGGGTACCCGGGGGAGTGCCTTGGAAACAGCGGTGTCAGAGTTCGCGGCGGGCTTCGTCGACCGTGGAGAAAATCCGGAACTGACCGCCCAGACCAGTGATGGACAACGGCCGGTCGACCGGCCGGCCGACGCCGACCAGGGCCAGGGTGATGTTGTGCTGGCCGGCCAGGTTGCGGGCCTCGACCAAGTTGCCGAGACCGGCCGAGCTGCAGAACGTGACGGCGGAGACGTCGATCAGGACCAGCCGGGCCGGCGGTGCCACCGCGGCACGGATCGACTCGGCGGCGAAGTCGGTGGTCGCGATGTCGATCTCACCGGACAGCCGGACCAGCAGTACGCCAGGCTCCAGCTCCTCGGTCACAGCGTCGAACGTGGTTTTGATCATCTCGCCGTCCCGCGGCTCAGGCTGGCTTGTCACGCCGGTCTCTCCCCCGGGTAATCCCGCGAACGCCGGTCGGTCCTGGCGAGGTGGAACTGCCCTGCCCTCACCGTATGCCCCAACACACAGGCGTCACAACGGCTCTGACCCGGATGACCTCGGAGCGTGATCTAACCAGGGATGTAAGCGCTACCAGCCAGCGCAACTGCCGGTGCAAACGCTGCGATCATCTGCCTCGTGCAAACGCCCACTCCGCAAGCAAACGCATCACCTCCAAAAGGCCGGCCGGTTTTCCTTCGGCGCCAAGCCTAAGCCGTGGTTGATACGTTATGGAAGCGATCTGACACAAAGAGTGAGGCGGTGGGTATCACCGAGACGCCGTCATGAAGAGCGGCACGGTGATAGACAAAGGAGTGCGGCGACTGCGGAAGGAGCTCTGATGGGCGTACTCGACGGCAAGGCGGCCCTCCTCACGGGTGGCTCGCGTGGGATCGGTGCGGCGATCGTACGGCGGCTGGCCGGCGACGGTGCCGTGGTCACCTTCACCTACGCGTCGAACGAGTCCGCGGCCGCGGACGTGGTCAACGAGGTCAAGGCGGCCGGCGGTCAGGCGATCGCGGTGCGGTCCGACCAGGCCGACCTCGCGGCGCACGCCGAGCTGGTCGAGCGAGCGACCGAGCCGACCGGGGCACTCGACATCCTGGTCTGCAACGCGGCGATGTCGCACGTGCGGACGATCGCCGACGTCACCGAGGACGAGTTCGACCGGCTGATGGCGACGAACCTGAAGGGCCCGTACTTCCTGATCCAGCGAACCGCCCGGGTGCTTTCGGACGACGGCCGGATCATCGCGCTCTCCACCCTCAACACGGCGCTGCCCGGTCCCGGCATCTCGCTGTACGCCGGCAGCAAGGGAGCGCTCGAGCAGTTCGTCAAAGTCGCCGCCCGCGAGTACGGTCCGCGCGGGATCACCGTCAACACGGTGTCACCCGGAACGACGGACACCGACATGTTCCACGGCAGCAACCCACCGGACGCGGCCGAGCGAATGATCGCGATCACCCCACTGCGCCGCCTCGGTCAGCCCTCCGACATCGCCGACGTCGTCGCGTTCCTGGCCGGCCCCGACGGCCGCTGGGTCACCGGGCAGAACCTGCTGGCCACCGGAGGGCTGGTGATCTGAGCACCGCGGACCTGCTCGCCGACATCGACGCTGCCGCCGACCCGGCGGTGGCGAAGATTCTCGTGGGCTACTTCAAGCTGGGACCCGGTGGCTACGGCCACGGCGATCAGATGATCGGCGTGAAGCTCTCCACCATCCGCGGTCTGCTCAAGCCCTACCTGCGCGCGGACCTTCCACTCGCCGAGCTCGAGCAGGCGCTGCAGAGCCCGATCCACGAGCACCGGCTGGCGATCCTCTGCCTACTCGCCGATCGCGCGGCCCGCAGCCTCAAGCCGCGGACGGCGAACCCGGCCGAGGTCACGGCGATCTACGAGCTGTACTTGCGCAGTACGGCGTACATCAACAACTGGGACCTGGTCGACTGCAGTACGTCGGAGATCGTCGGCGGGTACCTGCTCGACAAACCGCGGGACGTTCTCTCCACGCTGGTCCGGTCGTCGTCGTTGTGGGAACGGCGGATCGCGCTGGTCGCGACCCATCGGTTCATCAGGCACGGGCAGAGCGCCGACACCTACGCGTTGTCCGCGCTCGTGCTCGACGACCGGGAAGACCTGATCCACAAGGCGTCCGGGTGGATGCTGCGCGAGGCCGGCAAGCGGGTCTCGGAGGACGAGCTCCGGGTGTTCCTCGACCAGCACGCGGCGGTGATGCCGCGGACCATGCTGAGGTACGCGATCGAGCGGCTGTCGCCCGACGTACGCAAGCACTATCTGTCGCTGCGCTGACGTTTTCGCCCAGGTCGAAAGACCTGGCGGTCGGCGTACAACCACTGGTGGATGAAGCCCGACCTCGACGTCGGCCCGGCGAACCAGTGGGTGTCGGCGTACTACCTGTCCCGCTGGGGCAACGACGAGGCGAAGGACAACACCGGCCGCGACCTGCCCAACTGCTGATAGATCAGGGCCGCCAGCACCAAGTACAGCGGTACCAGCAGCAGGACGTCCGGGCTGTCGAGCGTGGCTGACCAGCCGGCGTCGCGTTTCGCGCCGTCGATGGTCAGCCGGTTCACGGTCAGGAATGTCAGGTGGGTCGCGATGCTGGTCCACAGCGAGCCGGTGGCCTGGCGTGCGGCGATCAGGGTGAAGCCGAAGATCGCCAGCAGGACCAGGTACACCACCGGGTCCTCGCCGGGTGGCGTGAAACTCAGTTCCTGCGTGGGTACGCCGACGATGCCGCCGAGCACGAGCTGGACGATCGACGCGATACCCGGGACGAGCAGGAACAGGGCAGTGGTCCCGGCCGCGGCGATCACACCGCGGTAGCGGGAGCGCAGCGCGGTCCAGGTGTGCCCGCGCAGGCTGATCTCCTCGGGCAACGCCTCCAGCAGAACGGCGATGACCGTGTTGGTCACCAGGAAGACCAGCACGGTGCTCAGGTCGAACGGGCCCCAGCTGATCCATCCGGCGAGCGTCCCGGCGCCGAGCACCAGCACCGCACTTCCACCTGTGACGCCAACACCGAGGGCGAAGCCGCGCCCGGCCTGCGTGAGCCCGAGTTCCTTCCGCCGCCGGAACGGCCTGATCAGCAGGATCGCGACCAGCGCGCACACCACGGCAGGCACGTACCTGTTGCCGATGAGCTCCGACACCACGATCGAGCACCCGAGCGCCAACCCCATCGCCGCGGGCCCGAACGCCGCCCGCCCCCAGACCTTCACTGCCCGCCTCCTCCGCGGTTTTGACACGATCGTACCGTACAGCCGTGTCAAAAAGATCCGGGATTTGTCGACATGTCTCCGAACTCAGGAGTTGCGGCTGTGCGCGTACGGCGGGGATTCCAGCGCGCAATGGGGGTGGTGATGGACCGGCGCCGGCTTCGCGCCACGGTCGCCCAGGGTGAACCAGGCGATGACGCCGCCGGCCACGGCCAACGCGGCAGAGATCCACAGCGCGCGGGCAAACCCATTGCCGAAGGCAACGGGATCGAGGTAGCTGTCACCGGTGATACCGGCCGCGATCGGGATCGCGGCGACCGCCATCAACTGCGCCGAGCGCGCGATCGCGTTGTTCACGCCGGACGCGATCCCGGCGTGGTGATCCTCGACCGCCGACAACACCGTCGCGGTCAGCGGCGCGACCGTCGCGACGAGTCCGAGGCCGAGTACGACGACCGACGGCAGGACCGCGCTGACATAACTCACCCCCGGCTCGATCCCCAGCATCAACAGGAAACCCGCGCCCATCAGGATCGGCCCGACTGTCATCGGGATTCGCGCACCGATCCTCTCCGCGAGACCACCGGCGTACCCGGACAGGCCGAGCATCAAGATGGTCATCGGCAGCAGGGCGGCCCCGGCCCAGATCGCGTCGTACCCGAGTGCTGTCTGCAGGTACACGACGACCAGGAAGGTCGCCGTACCGAGAGCGCCGTACACGACGACCGTGACCAGGTTCGCGCCGGTGAAGCGGACGTTGGCGAAGATGCCGGGTGGCAGCATCGGGTGGGACTCGCGCCGCTCGACCACCACGAAAGCCGCGACCGCGACCACTCCGATCGCCAGCGAGACCAGCACGAGGAGGTCGCCGAACCCGCGGTCGCCCGCGCTGATGAGGCCGTACGTGAGGCCGGCCAGGCCGATGGTCGCGACGGCGGCGCCGGTCAGGTCGAGCCGTCCGGCCGCGGTCTCGTCCCGGGTCTCCGGCACATGCCGCAGGGTGATGAGCACGGTCACCACCGCGAGTGGGACGTTGATCAGGAAGATCAGCCGCCACGAACCGCTGTCGACCAGGCCACCGCCGACGAACGGGCCGATCGCCGCGGCGACCGAGGTCAGGCCGGACCAGGCGCCGACCGCCTTGCCGCGATCCGACTGCGCGAACGTCGTCTGCAGGATCGCCAGGCTGCCCGGCGTGAGCAAGGCGCCGCCGATACCCTGCAGGACGCGGCCGGCGATCATCACCTCGAGGTTGGGCGCCACCGTGCACACCACCGACGCGACCGCGAACCAGATCACCCCGACCACGAACATCCGCCGCCGGCCGAGCCGGTCGCCGAGTGAACCGCTGAGCAGGATCAAAGCCGCGAGCGGCAGCATGTAGCCGTTGATGATCCACTGCAGGCCGGCCACGTCGGCGTTGAGCTCGTCGCCCATCGCCGGCAACGCGACATTCACCACCGTCCCGTCGAGAAACGCCATCCCCGATCCGAGCGCCGTGGCCGCCAGCACCCACCTCGCCCGGCTGGTCCCGAACGCGATCCGCTCCGTCATGGACACACAGTAGGCGTTACTGCGACAGCGGGAGATCCAATTGAAGGACGACGAGGGCCTTGTCGGCCGGGATGCCCTGAAGGACCGAGAGCTTCGGTGGATTGCCGACCGCGCACCGGGTCTCGGTCAGCAGCGGGCAGACCGCGTTGAGCAGTTCGCCACCGGCGACGGTCAGGTTGGTCGGCAGGCCGCCCTCGACGATCGCGGTGAGCGGTCTGATGGCCGACGTGGCCCGCTCCGGTTTCGACTCCGTTCGTCGTACCGTCGAGCCGGACAAGCGGTAGGTCAGGCGCAGGTTCGCCGCGGCGGTGGTCAGCGGTACATCGGTCGTGGTGGTGACGCTCGAACTGATCAGCGGGACGGTCGAGCCGTTGGCCAGTATGCGCAGATTGGTCGCGATCGGCGACGTCTTGGTCATCATCCCGGGCAGTTGTTCCCCGGACACGGGCAGTTGGACCTGCAGAATGTTCGTCGCCTTCGGCAGCATCACGTCCTCGGTGATGTCGAACGATCCATCCGGCCGCGCTACGACGACCATCCGGATACCCGGCCGGGTCGCGCCGATGGCGGGTGTGGTGGTGGGCGTCTGGCTCGGCGGAGTGCGCCCGGACGGTGCGGCTGGGGTGATGCCCAGTCCTGGGCTGGGTGCCACCGGACGGGGGACATCCGATGAGCAGGCCGCGGTCGCGCTGAGCCCCAGAGTCAGCGCGGCCGTGGCCAGCCACCGTGCCCCCGAAGCCCGCCGCCTGAGGTCCTCCACCCCCGATACGACGCCGGGGAGGAACTCCTGGGCGGGAGTCGATGCCATGCCCGCGGAATCGCGTTCGGACACGTCGCACCGCCCCCCAAACGGATTCGGCCGCTCCTCTGGCGGCCGGATCAACTTCGGAATAGGATACGCCGAAATTGGTGGGGTTCGGCAATTATTGTCGTATTTTGCGGGGGACTTCGAGAGGGCGCAGAATGGCGAGACGGAGCGTGTCCGGATCATTCCATGCGGTATTCGAGAAAATTTCGAGAATTCATGGTCCGGCAATTCGGAGGGTGATTCCACTGACGCTGGCGGTGACCGTTGCGGCGGCGCCGGCGGTGCTCACGGTGCCTGCGGAGGGGGTCGTAAGCGCAAACCTGTACGTCGTCCAGGGCCTGCCCGGACGGTCGCTCGACATCAGCATCGACGGCCGCACGGTGGCGACCGGGCTGGCGATCACGAAGGTCGCCGGGCCGTTCGGGGTTGCCGCCGGCAAGCGGATGGTGACCGCGCGACAGGACGGAAAAGTGGTGGTCCAGCGTGAGGTCACGGTCGGGTCGGGGACCAGCGTCGACGCCGTCATCCACCTGCCGGTCTCGCCGACCGGTGCGCCGGTGCTGACGTCGTACCCGAACAAGCTGAGCGCGATCCCGCGGGACAAGGCCGCCTTGCGGGTCGCGCACGACGCGTCCGTCGGACCGGCCGACATCCGGGTGAACGGAAAGGTCGCGTTCGCGAGTATCGCGAACGGGGAATCGCTCGAGGCGGTCGTCCCGGCGGCCACCTACAAGGTGGACATCGTGCCGGCTGGCGCGACTTCACCTGTTGTTCTCGGTCCGTTGGACCTGCCGGCCCGGGCTGGATATCTGACCCGGGTCTTCGCGGTCGGTAATCCGAATGCGAGGACGATGAACGTCGCGGTGGGCACGATCAAGTTGCCCGGTTCAGGTTCGGGGACGCCGGAGTTGGTGAACACCGGGACCGGCGGACAGGTGGCGGGGCTGAACCAGGCGCACAGCTCCAGGGCCGGTTCCAACTCGGACCTCTGGGTCGCGCTCGTCCTGGCCGGCTTGCTGGCCGCGGTGGTGACGGTCCGGAAGGTGGTACGCCGCTGAGGCCCCTCGTGCTCGCATTGGTGCTGTGCTGCGGCGGCCTGGAGGGGTGCGCTGCGCAGGTGAACGGTTCCGTGCCGGGCCCCGGGGCGGACGGCGGTACCCCAACGCCGTCGTCCGCCCCGGCTACTCGTGGTGTCCCTGGGTTCGCACCCGAGATCACTTCATCCCAGGTCGAGGCGGGCGTGACGACCGCACCACCGGCCCGGATCGGTACGCCGGCTCCGAGTCAGCGGATCTGGTTCGTCCCCGCGCAGGTAGTGCTGCCGGGTGGGGCGAAGTCTCCGGTGCTACCGGTGAGCACGGTCCGCGGTGAGCTGAAGGTGCCCGAGCACGGCCAGAGCGTCGGGTGGTGGGACGGCGGTGCTCAGGCCGGCGACCCGTTCGGATCGGTGGTGCTGGCCGGCCACGTCGACACCAAGGCCGAAGGCATCGGCTACTTCGCCCGTCTGCTTCGCATCAAGCCGGGTGAGCTCGTCGTACTGCACGGCTCCGGCCGCACCGCGACGTACCGGGTCAGCTCGATCGTCTCGGTCCGGAAGAACGCGCTCGCGACTCACAGCGGCGCCTTCGACCAGAAAGTCGACCACCGGCTGGTCCTCATCACCTGCACCGGCGCGTACGACGCCTCCCGCGGCGGCTACGAGGACAACCTGGTTGTCACGGCCGCCGCCGTCGGCCAAGCACGCTGAGCCACTAGGCTCGGCGGTTATGGCGAGGTATTTCGACGTACATCCGGAGAATCCGCAGCGGCGGGCGGTCGGCCAGGTGGTGGACCTGGTCCGCGAGGGCGGGCTGATCGCGTACCCGACCGACTCCTGCTTCGCGCTCGGCTGCCAACTGGGGAACCGGGAGGGGATCGATCGGATCCGCGCCATCCGGCACCTCGACGATCGGCATCACTTCACCCTGGTGTGCCAGGACTTCGCGCAACTCGGCCAGTTCGTGCACATCAGCAACGCGGTGTTCCGGTCGATCAAGGCGTCGACGCCGGGGAGCTACACGTTCATCCTGCCGGCCACGAAGGAAGTGCCGCGCCGCCTGCTGCACCCGAAGAAGAAGACGGTCGGCGTGCGAATCCCGGACCACGTCGTGGCGCGGGCTCTGGTGGAGGAACTCGGTGAACCGCTGCTCTCCAGCACCCTGCTGCTGCCCGATCACGAGATGCCGATGACGCAGGCCTGGGAGATCAAGGAAGAGCTGGACAACCAGGTCGACGCCGTCATCGAAGGCGAGACCGGCACCGAACCGACCACGGTCGTCGACTTCTCCGACGATGTCGCCGAGGTCGTCCGCGTCGGCGCCGGGGATCCCACACCTTTCCAGTGAACTCTTGCGGGCGGGAAGGTCATGGCTGATCGTGGCTGGTGAAGGTTAGTAAGTAACCACGTGCACCTCACCCGCCCTGGAGGAGTCCGGTCGGGCGACAACAACGCGGCGGTGAAGGCGTTACAGGTCGAGCTCAACGGCATGCGGCGGCTCAACCTGCCGGTCGACGGGGTATTCGGTACTGCGGTTCGCGACGCGGTGGTGGCGTTCCAGTCCCATGCCGGGATCGGCGCGGACGGGATCGTCGGGCCGATCACCTGGCGCAACCTCGCCTGGCACTACGACTACCCGGACTTCGGGGCCAACCTGTGCGACCAGGACCCGGACGGCAACGGTACGGCGGCCAACTGGGCCACGTCAGCGGCCGTCGCCCAACTGGAGCAGGCGGCACGATCGTTCGCGAGCACGTCCCAAGGCAAGGTCCCGTACGGCGACGCCGGCTTCGAGCACGGTGGTGACATCCCCGGGCACGGCAGTCACGAGGTCGGGCTGGACATCGACATCTGGCCGATTCGCACGGACAACGCGCAATGCACCGCGGGGCGGATCACCTGGGAGTCGTCGACGTACGACCGGGCCGCCACCCGTCAACTGGTACAGGCGATTCGCGCCGCCGCACCAGGCCATGTCCGCATCATCTTCTTCAACGACCCGGTGCTGATCAACGAAGGCCTGACCGCCGAGTGGCCCGCCCACGACAACCACCTGCACGTCCGCTTCTGCGAGTAAGTCCACCCCAACAACCTCTACACCTGCTGACCGACCTGGCACGCGATCCTCGGCTACGTCAGTGCCGCCTTGCTGTTCCTGTCGTCCTCCGCCAGTCCCTACAACGCCCAAGGGGCTAACAGAACTGGGCCGATCGGCCTCATCGGCTGGCTCGGTTGGGCGACCTGGATCGTCGTCTACAGCATCACGCTCCTGCGTTCCTGACCTGACCGCGTACAACTGCCGGGACCGTGAACACCCTCTCGGGCGGAAGGACACGACATTTGCTGTCCAGGACCTCTGCGGTTGTCCAATCCCCCCAGCGCAGACTGGGGTGGTGACGTACACCTTGGAGCTCAATCCGGACGAACTGCTCACTACCACCCGCACCGTGCGGAAGCGGTTGGATTTGGGGAAGCCGGTGCCGATCGAGGTCGTGCGCGAGTGTCTTGAGATCGCGTTGCAGGGGCCGTCGGGGAGCAATCGGCAGACGTGGCACTGGCTGGTGATCACCGACGCGGAGAAGCGGACGGCGATCGGTGAGTACTACCGGCTCGCCGTGGAGAAGTACCTGGCCGGGTCCCGAGCGGCTGGGAAGCTCTTCGCGGATGATCCCGTGCGCGGCCCGGTGCAGCGACGGATCGGGAACAGCGTGGCCTATCTGGGCGACCGGATGGGACAGGTGCCGGTGCTGGTGATCCCGTGTCTCGAGGCGAAGTCGTTGCCGGCCGGCAACCAGGCCGGGCTGTGGGGCTCGATCCTGCCCGCGGCTTGGAGCTACATGCTGGCCGCGCGCGCCCGTGGACTCGGTACGGCGTGGACGACCCTGCACCTGAACTACGAGCAAGAGGTCGCCGCCGTACTCGATCTCCCCGAACAGGTGCGGCAGTCAGTGCTGATCCCGACCGCGTACACGATCGGCACCGACTTCAAACCCGCCCCACGCCAGCCGCTGGACGAAGTCCTGCACGTCAACGGTTGGTAGTGGCCATGTCCTCGATGGTCAGGCCACTGAGCACCGACCGGGGCTCGGTGACGGTCAGATCGAGGTCCGGATCGGCGGCAGCGTCGCGGACCTTCACCAGTAACCAGTCCTCCCCGGTCCTGGTGAAGGCCCACGCGCCGTTGAGCTTCACGCCATGCAACTGCACCTTGAGGTGCCCGCGCTCGATCGCCACCGCCGGATCCACCGGCCGGCGACGCTCGTCGAGCGTGAGGTTGGTGTAGAGGCCGGCGTCCCACACGATCACGGCGCCGCTGCCGTACTGGCTGTCCGCGATCACGCCCTCGTAGGAGGCGTACTCCAGCTCGTGATCGGTGGTGAAGACCGCGAGCCGTTTGACGGTCGGGTCCAGGGACGGTCCACGGGGAACCGCCCAGGACTTCAGAACACCGTCCACCTCCAGCCGAACGTCGTAGTGCAGCCGCCGGGCATCATGCAGCTGCACCACGAAGATCGGCTTGGACGTCAAGCGGCAGCTGCCGTGGGTGGTTCGATGCGGTTGCGCAGCCGGTCCAGGATGCCGCGGAGCAGCCGGGAGACCTGCATCTGGCTCACTCCGATCTCGGCGCCGATATCCGCCTGGGTGTGTCCTTCGACGAAGCGCAGCTCGAGGATCCTGCGCTCCCGCGGCGCCAGGTCGTTGAGCACCGGCTCGAGGACGGCAACCGCCTCGCTCCGCTCGAACGCGGTGTCGTCGGTGTCCGCGATCGTGTCCGCCAGGTTCGCGGTCGAGTCGCCGTCGACCGGACGGTCCAGGGACAGGACGGAGAAGCAGCCGTCCGCGGCGATCGCCGCCTCCACTTCGTTGACCTCGGCACCTATCTTGGCGGCGAGCTCGGCGAGCGTGGGCTCACGGTGCAGGTCCTGCACGAGCCGCGGGCGGACCGCGGCGATCGTGCCCTGCAACTCTTGCAGGCGGCGCGGGATCCGGACCGTCCACGAGCAGTCGCGGAAGTACCGTTTCACCTCGCCCCTGATGGTCGGTACGGCGTACGCCAGGAACGGTGTGTCAGTGCTGGGGTCATAGCTACGGGCGGCCTTGACCAGCCCCAGGTAGGCGACCTGATCCAGGTCCTCGGGTTCGACACCCCGGCCACGGAACCGGGTGGCGATGCTGTGAGCGATGCTCAGGTTGAGCTCGATCGCCTCGTCCAGGAGGGCCTGGCGGAGATCTTCGTCCGTCGTGGCGGCCCGTCGGCTCAGAAGGCTTCGGGTCGTCCTGTCTCTGCGCTGTTTCGGATCACTACTGCGCTCTTCGACGGTACTGCTGGAAACTACGGTGACCATTTTTGCTGACCTCGCGACTTTGAGTCACGGCGCGGCACATGTCTGGACCGCGGTCAGAGCTATCTGCTGACATTCCTACCCCAGGTTTCGCGGGGTTATGCATCTCTATCAGTACCGACCACGGACCGCAACACGGACCCCTCGCATGCGTAACCGGAAACCGGGTACGGCGTCGGGGTTCAGGAAGGAGGAACCATGACAGAGCCGAACGACTTCAGCACTGCCGGACCGGACGAGCCGCTGGTCGACGACCTCCTCGACGAGACCCGCCGCCCGGAGGACCCGCCGGCGAACCACTCAGCGGACGCCCCGGCGGAGGAGAAGAAGCAGCAACCGGACCCACCGGCCACGCCGGACGTTCCGGAGGCCCCGGACTGAACACGAGCACCTCGTCGAGGGAGGTCAGGCACGTCCGGCCGCCCCCGACGAGGCGCTAAGTTCTCCCCATGGACTGGAAGCTCGAGTTGGTGTCGGTACCGGTGTCGGATGTGGACCGGGCGAAGGCGTTCTACACCGAGAAAGTCGGGTTCAACGCCGATCACGACCACCAGGTCAGCGAAGAACTGAGGTTCGTTCAGCTGACGCCGCCCGGGTCGGCTTGCTCGATCGCGATCGGGAGCGGGATGGAGCAGGCTGAACCCGGCTCGGTCCGCGGGCTGCAGATCGTCGTACCCGACGTGGCTGCGGCCCGGGCTGAGCTGGCCGAGCGCGGCGTCGAGGTGTCGGACCTGCAGGAGTTCCCGTGGGGGACTTTCGCCTTCTTCAGCGACCCCGACGGGAACTCCTGGGCCCTGCAGCAACTGCCCTAGCTCTCAAAGCGCGGGAGCTGGTCGTTCGGGTCCTCCTCCGGGGCGTCCGGGTTCGAGGCCGGTTGCTCGAGTGGTGAGTCGTCGTCCGGCCGGATGCCGACGGCCGGCTCCTCGTCAATGGCCGGGTCGACCAGGTCCGGCATGTCCGGATCCGGGTTGTCGGGGTTCCGGGAGTCGCCAGGTCCGACCGGCATGGGTGGGATCGGATTCGTACTCATGCTCCACCTCCAAGGTGAGATTCTTTCCGGTACCCAGGGCGTTGAAGGTCAATTCGGGTTATCGCTAACGCTGTGTCATGTCGCGGTTGTAGGGTGGCCTTTGGTTGAGTAGCCAGCCCCCCGACGTTGGCTGCCGTGTCCCTGCGAGGGCGACGATGACCGATCTTCAGCACCACACCAGAGCAGTACGCCGACATCCAGTGACCGCCCCTGTCCAGAAGTCAGGTGCCATGCCTGTAGCCCCCTCTCCGGCCCGGCCCGTCGCCGTCCAGGTCCGCATCGGCGGCCGCTGGATCGCTGGTCAGGAGCTGGGACGCCGGACCGGCGCGACGGGTGCTGACGAAGTTCTCGTCAGCCACCACGGTCACCTGGTCTGGGTCGACCACCAGTCCGTCCGCAGCGCGTAAAGCTGCTGGAAAGCCCTTACACACAAGGGGATTTCAGCAAAGAGCTTTCGCAACCAGGTTGCCGATCTCGACGCCGGGTTCGACTGCGCCGGGTCGAACAAGGTCCGGGTCAGCCCGAACGCGACGCCGGCCCGGGTATCGGCCCAGGCCGCGCTGCCACCCATGCCCGGCATCCCGAACGTCGTCGGGCTCTGCGCGCCCGTCGATCCGAGCCGCCCGATCCCGTAGCCCATCGCCCACGACACGTCGTTGCCCATCAGTTCGTCCTGTCCGGTGAAGACCGGGCCGGTGATCTCCGCGACCCGCTCCGGCCGGACCAGCCGGACACCGTCCACCGCACCGATCAGAGCGGCGTACAGCTTGGCGATGCCGCGTGCGGTCAGGACACCGGCCGAGGGAGTCTCGGCGGTGAGGTACTGAGGGCTGTTGCACAGCGCGGCCCGGGGGAGGATGGTGGCCGGGGTGACCTTGCCGAACAGGCCGGCCACGGATAGACGGCCACTGTAGACCGAGCTCGGTCTCGGCCAGTTCGTCGAGGCGCTGCTGGATCTGGTCCTGAAGGTTCGTCACGATGGTTCATCCCGTCTGTGCGTGGGCCCGTCACCAACAGGTCGGACCCAGCTTGCCGGTTTTGACACAGCTTCTTGGAGCGCCCGGGGTCGTCCCGGCCGTGGGGGCACGGGGGCTGACAGACTGCCTTCGTGGAGTTGCGGCAGTTGGAGTACTTCGTGGCGGTGGCTCATGAGCGGAGCTTCACGCTGGCGGCGCGGCGGCTGCATGTGGTGCAGAGCGCGGTCAGTGCCGCGATCGCCGCGCTGGAACGCGATCTCAAGGTCACGCTGTTCGAGCGCAGCGCCCAGCGTGTGGTGCTGACTGAGGCCGGTACGGCGCTTCTGCCCGAAGCGCTCGCGGTGATGGACGCCGTACAAGGTGCTCGGGATGTCGTCGACGAGCTCGGCGCGGGGATGCGTGGCTCCGTCCGGGTTGGGCTGCTGCCGGGCCTCGGGCTGGTCGATCTGCCGGCCGCGGCCGGGGAGTTCCGGCGGCGGTACCCGAACGTCGAGCTGCGGTTGCGGGCCGAGGCCGAGGGGTCGGCCGGCGTGATCGCCGGCCTGCGGAACGGCGACATCGACTGTGGATTCCTCGGTGTCGCGGCCGGCAGCGCACCACGCGATCTGACCACGTGGGAGCTGCTTCGGGTACCGCAGGTGCTCGCGGTCCCGGTCGGTCACCGGCTGGCCCGGCGGCGGTCGGTGACGCTGGCCGACCTGGCCGACGAGGCGTTCGTCGACTTCCCGCCCGGGTCCGGGACCCGGACGCTGATCGACCAGAAGTTCGAGGCGGCCGGGATCGAACGCAAGGTCGTGGTCGAGGCGCTCGGTATCGAGGGTGGGGTCCAGTTCGTCGCCCACGGCGTGGGTCTCGGGATCCTGCCCGGGTACGCCGTCGCGGAGATCGACTCGATCCGCGCCGTACCGGTCTCCGACGAATCGTTCAGGTGGACGCTCTACCTGGCCACGCTGAGGAAGCGGAAGCCGTCCGCCGCGCTCCGCGCCCTGCTCGGCCTGGTGAGCACGCACCTTCAGCACCCGCCCGGCACCGAGCTCGGCGCCGACCTACCTCACCAGACGTGATCCAGCCCTCGCCATACCCCTGGCCAAGGGCGATCCGGTGGATCAATGAAATTGATTCATCCATCGACTTGAGTCGTTGGACTTGATCCATCGCCCGCAGCAAGATCTTTGGTGTCAGCAAGAGACCGAAGATCTGAAGGAGCAAGGGCGATGAACAACGCAGCCGAGCGGGTAGCGATCGTCACCGGTGGTTCGAGCGGGATCGGCCGCGAGGCGGCGACCCGGCTGGGCCGCGACGGCTACGCCGTGGTGATCGGGTACGCCGGTAACCAGGCCGCGGCCGAGGAGGCCGTCAAGGAGGTCGAGCAGGCCGGCGGCCGGGCCATCGCGGTGCAGGCCGACGTGGCCGACGAGACGGCGGTGGCGGCGCTGTTCGACCGGGCCGAGCAGGAGTTCGGCGGGATCGACGTGGTCGTGAACGCGGCCGGGATCATGCCGCTGGCGCCGCTGGCCGAGCTCGACCTCGACGTGTTCGACCGCGTCGTACGGACCAACCTGCGGGGTACCTTCGTGGTCGACCAGCAGGCGGTACGGCGGGTGCGCGGCGGCGGGGCGATCGTGAATGTCTCCAGCTCCCTGACCAAGCTGGCCCGGCCGAACTACTCCGCCTACTCCGCGACCAAGGGTGGCGTCGAGGCGATCACGCTGATCCTGGCCCGCGAGCTGCGCGGCCGCGACGTCACCGTCAACACCGTCGCGCCCGGCCCGACCGCGACCGCCCTGTTCTTCGAGGGCAAGTCGCAGGAGCTGATCGACCGGATCGCCGCGGAGCCGCCGCTGGAGCGCCTCGGGCAGCCGTCCGACATCGCCGAGGTCATCGCCTTCCTGGCCGGACCGGCCCGCTGGATCAACGGCCAGGTCATCTACGCCAACGGCGGCTCGGCCGCCTGACAACCCCACCTGAGCTGAAAGGAAAACGACCATGAGCAAGACAGTTCTGATCAGTGGCGCCTCGAGTGGCTTCGGTGCCCTGACCGCCCGAGCCCTCGCCGACGCCGGCCACCTCGTGTACGCCGGGATGCGCGACCTCGCCGGCCGGAACGCGACCGTGGCGGGCGACGCCAAGGAGTACGCGAGCGAGCACCAGGTCGACCTCCGCCCGGTCGAGCTGGACATCAGCTCCGACGCCTCCGCCCAACAGGCCGTCGACACCGTGATCAGTGAGCAAGGGCGTCTCGACGTACTGATTCACAATGCCGGGCACATGGTCACCGGGCCGGCCGAGGCGTTCACGCCCGAGCAGCTCGCCGAGCTCTACGACACCAACGTGCTGGGCACGCAGCGGCTGAACCGGGCCGCACTGCCGAAGCTTCGCGAGCAGCAGGACGGGTTGCTGGTGTGGGTCGGTAGTTCGAGCACGCGCGGCGGCACGCCGCCGTACCTGGCTCCGTACTTCGCGGCGAAGGCGGCGATGGACGCGCTCGCGCAGAGCTACGCGCTGGAGGTGTCGCGGTTCGGGATCGAGACCACGATCGTCGTACCGGGTGCCTTCACGCACGGCACCAACCACTTCGCGCACAGCGGTTCACCGGCCGACGCGGACGTGGTCGCGGCGTACGAGACGAAGTACGCCGGACTGATGGAACAGGTCAGCCAGAAGCTCGCCGAGCTGGAGCCGGAGTGGGCCGACGTCGCCGAGGTTGCGAAGGCGATCGTGACTGTGGTCGGCACCGACAAGGGCCGGCGGCCGTTCCGGGTGCACATCGACCCGTCCGACGACGGCGCCGCGGTGGTGAACGCGGTCGCCGACCGGGTCCGCGCGGAGCTGCTCCGCAGGATCGGCCTCGAGGACCTGCTGCACCCGGTCGCCTGATGACATTCATCGACCTCCACGCTCACTTCCTGCTGCCGGAGTACGTCGCCGCGGCGGAGCGGGCGGGACACCTTCGGCCAGACGGGATGCCCCGCTGGCCGGAGTGGTCTGTCCGCAAGCACCTGGAGGTGCTGGACCGGAACGAGATCGACACCGCACTGCTGTCCATCTCGTCGCCCGGCGTGCACTTCGGCGATGACTTCCGCGCCCAGGTGCTCGCGAGGCGGGTCAACGAGAGTGCGGCCGAGCTGAGCCGGGACCACCCCGGGCGCTTCGGGTTCTTCGCCAGTCTGCCGTTGCCGGACCTCGAAGGGTCGCTGGTCGAGTTGGATTATGCGTACGACGTGCTGCACGCGAACGGCGTCGTACTGATGAGCAATGCGGGCGGCCAGTATCCGGGTGAGCCGTCGTGGGAACCGCTGTGGCGTGCGCTGAACGACAGGTCCGCCGTGGTGCTGCTGCATCCGACCTCGCCGCCGCAGTGGCGTCAGGTCGCGCTGGACCGGCCGCGGCCGATGATCGAGTTCCTGTTCGACAGCGCCCGGGCCGTCACCGACCTGGCGTTGACCGGGATCTTCACCCGCCATCCACGCATCAGCTTCGTCGTCGCGGATGGCGGCGTACTGCCCTTGCTCGGCGATCGGCTCGAGCACTTCCGCCGTACCTTCGCCCCCGACAGCCTGCCCAGCGTGACACCGCAGCTGGAGAACCTCTGGTACGACGTCGCCGGTACGCCGGATGCGGTGGCGGGGGACCGGGTGTTGTACGGGAGTGACTACTGCTTTACGCCGGCTGATGCGATCCGGCGTCAGCTGGAGACACTCGACGCCCGGTCCGACGGCTGGCGGGAGCGTGTTCGGGCGAATGCTCAGCGTCTCGTGGGGAACAAGGTCGCGGCGTAAGGTTGCTGGTGTGAAGGATGACAGCGCTAGTGTCGCTGAGGTCTTCGCGAGGCTCGCGTTGGAGCTGCACGAGGAGGTCGGCGTCGGCGAGACGGTGGAAGCGGTGGTGCAATTCGCCCTGCACGCCGTGAGCTGCACGCACGCCGGCGTGCTGCTGTCATCGCGCGGTGGGCAGTGGGAGACGATCTCGGCCACGGACCCATTGGTCGAGGAGTCCGACCGGATGCAGGTGGAGCTGGGCGAAGGGCCGTCCGTCGACGTGCTGACTGAGCACACCGCCGTCCTGGTCCCCGACACCGCGTCCGATCCCCGCTGGCCGACCTGGGCGCCGAAGGCGGCCGCGCTCGGGTTGCGCAGTGTGCTCAGCGTGCGGCTGGCGGCCGGCGGGAGCACGCTCGGCGTCCTTCAGCTCTTCAACACCGAGCCCTACGCCTTCGAGCCGGATGACGACGCCGTCGCCCACATCCTCGCCCGGCACGCCTCGGTCGCCCTCGCCAGCGCCCGCCAGGAGGCGACCCTCTGGCAGGCCATCGACGCTCGCAAGCTGGTCGGCCAGGCGCAGGGCATCCTGATGGAACGCTTCGGCATCGACAGCGACCAGGCCTTCGCCGTCCTTCGCCGCTACTCCCAGGACAACAACGTCAAGCTCCGCGACGTGGCCCAACGCCTGATCGACACCCGCACCCTTCCAGGCCAGCGGCAGGCGTAGCGGGCCTTCGGGTGAGCTGAGGGACCCCGGCGGGCCCTGACAGCTCCGCCGGGGTGGCTGTTGATCTCTCAACAGCCACCGGATCGTACGCGGTAAGCCCTCTCCGGAGGAGGGTTCGTCACTGCTTCCGTCGTCGAGTCGTCACACTCGGCTCCAAAAGCTGGCCTCGGCGCACCACAATCGACGACTCGGCGGACGTCGGACCCCGGGACCGGGTGATGTCGGCGGCGGATGGGATGCTCTCGGGAGAAGGGCGTCGTCGAGCGAGGAGTGTTGTGGGGGCGTGGGACGTTGATCAGGTGCTGGGGTTGGCGCCGGATCCTGCGTCGGCGAAGGCAGCCCAGACTCTGGCACGTACGACGAAGTGGCCGGAAACCGGCGCGTCCGAGCGAGCCGTGTGGGGGCTGTGTCAGGGCAGCGGCAAACAGCCGTATCAGACCGGGGTTGATCTGAGCGGTCCGGCGTACAAGTGCTCCTGCCCGAGCCGGAAGTTCCCGTGCAAGCATGCGGTCGGGTTGCTGCTGCTCTGGGCCACGGGCGAGGTCCGGCAGGGCGACGAGCCGGAGTGGGCGAAGTCGTGGTTGGATCAGCGGGCCACTCGGGCTGAGCGGCCTGAGCGGAAGCCTGGTGAGGTCGCCGACCCGTTGGCCGCTCAGCAGCGCGCGTCGAGGCGGGCCGACCGGGTCTCCGCCGGGATGGCCGAGCTCTCCAGTTGGCTCGACGACCAGGTCCGGCAGGGGTTGGGCGGGTTCGACCAGCGGGCGTACAGCGAGCTCAGCCGGCTGGCCGCGCGCATGGTCGACGCGCAGGCGCCAGGTGTTGCCGGAGCGGTACGGCGTGCCGCGGGGGTGGTCGGGCGTGGACACGGCTGGCCGGGTGAACTGCTGGAGGAGTTGTCGCTCATCCATCTCATCGTCTCCGCGCACGCCCGGCTGGCCGACCTCCCGCCGTCGCTGGCCGACACCGTGCAGGCGAGGATCGGCTGGACCGTCGAGACCGCGCGGGTGCTGGCCGAGGGCGAGAAGGTCGAGGACGACTGGCTGGTGCTCGGCCGGGTGGTCGAGCCCGACGACCGGCTCACCGTTCGCCGCGTCTGGTTGCGCGGGGCAACAACTGGACGACTTGGGCTGATCCTCAGCTTCGCCGCCGCCGGCCGTCCACTCGACCCGCTGCCGGCCCGTCCGGGCGAGTACGTACCGGGCGCGCTGTCCTACTACCCCGGTGCGCTCCCGATGCGCGCTCTCCTCACCCAGACCGCTCCGCGTCTGCCCGCGCCCCGGCCCACCGGGTTCACGGCGCGACAGGCCTTGGCGTCGTACGTCGAATCCCTCGCGGCGGACCCGTGGAACGAACGCTGGCCGCTGGTCCTGCAGGATGTCCGCCCGGCCCGGTGCGGCGAGGGATGGGCGCTGGTGGATCAGGCCGGCGACGGGCTGGAGATCCTGCCCGGGGCGGATCCGCTGAAGCTGCTCGCTGTTTCGGCAGGCGAGCCGGTCACGGTCGCGGGTGAGTGGAATCGGGCCGGGTTTCGTCCGATGACGTGCTGGCACGGCGACAGGCCGGTGATCCTGTGAAGGGCTGGGACGGGCTGGTCAGTTCGGCGCTGCTCGGGACCGATCGACGGCCGGTGCACTTCGAGGACCTGCCTGAGCACATTCGGGAGCGGCTGGGGGACGGCGGGCTGCTGGATGCGGCCGCGTTGGCGACCGTTTACAAACGGGCCGGCCGCAAGCCGTTGCGTGAGGTCGAACCGTTGCCTGCGGCCCCTGGCGAGGATCGCCCGCTGCCCCGGCCGGTCGCGATCCGCCGATTGGCCGCGATGCTCGGTGGATTCCAGACCACGGCGCTCGGCGAGTGGTTGCGTGCGGCCGACGCTCGCGGTTGGGGTGTGCCGCCGGAGCACCTGCCGGCGTTGGCCGACTACGCGCGCAACCGCGCGGAGTATCGTCCGCTCGTCATCGCCGCGGCGGGCCGGCGTGCGACCTGGCTGGCGGAGCTCAACCCGGAGTGGAAGTTCCTGCACGCAGCGGTTGCTGAGAGCAATGACGTCGAGCTCTGGACGCATGGCAACGCGCTGCAGCGGCGGAGCTGGCTGCGGACGACGCGACGGCAGGATCCCGCCGCCGCACTCGAAGCTTTGAGCGGGGTCTGGGCGACGGAGTCAGCTGCCACCCGGGCTGAGTTTCTCGGTGTCCTGGCCGACGGATTGTCCCTGGATGACGAGGAGTTTCTCGAGGCGGCGCTCGACGATCGCGCCAAGGACGTTCGCCTGGGTGCGGCCCGATTGCTGGCCCGGCTCCCGGGGTCGCGGTACGGCGACCGGATGACCGAGCGACTCTGGTCGCATCTGACCGTCGCGCAGGGTGTCCTGGCGGTCGACCTGCCGAAGCGTGTCAGTGCGTCAATGGAACGTGACGGCATCGACTCGCAGAACCCGGAGGGCATCGGCAAGCGGGCCTGGTGGTTCCTCCAGATCGTTGCCAACACCCCGCTTTCTGTGATGGACCCGGCCTGGCTGGGGATACCGGTGGAGGGCTGCGCGCCCGACGTACTGCAGGCGGCGTGGGCCGACGCGGCGGTGCGAGAGCGTTCGGAGCTCTGGGCCCGTGAGTTGCTGAAGGCAAATGCATCGACCGGCAGTCGCAGTGCGGCCGAACTGCTGCGCGTCCTGCCGGCCGAGGAATGGGTCCGGGCAGTGACGGCGCTGAAGGAAGCCGTCGACCTGGCTGAGCTCGTGGGCGGCCTACCGGTCCCGTGGCCGGCGTCGCTCGGCGCGATGATCCTGGATCAGCTTGCCGCCGTCGGGACCGCCCGCGGCTGGGCCCGGCTGGCGAGTATCGCGGCCCGCGCGGTGCCACCCGACGTACTGAATCATCCGATCACCCGTGAACCGACCGGCGAGGAAGACACCTGGCGGCGCCGCCTGGTGGAGACCCTGATCTTCCGCCGAGAAATGTACGAGGAGCTTTCTTGACGTCCTCCCCTCTGAAGGTCGGGGATTCCAACTACTACGCGGAGGTAGCGTGTTGAGGTTCACGCTTCGGCGAGACCCGTACGGGCGTCTCTCGGCGTGCGCTGACGGCCCGTCCGGCCGCGATGTTGACTGCCGCGTTCACGTCCGCATTTGTCCGGTGTCCGCAGGCCACGCATCGGAACACCGCTTGATTCTCGCGGTTCTCCGGTGCGCAGTGCCCGCAGACGCTGCAGGTCTGCGACGTGTACGCAGGGTTGATCTTCTCGACGCGACCGGCGGCCTTGTGCTCCAGCCGCTGGACGAGCAGTCCCCAGCCGTTGCCGAGGATGCCGCGGTTGAGGCTGGCCTTTGCGCGGCGACGGTTCGGCAGGTAGCCGCCCGGTCGCTCGGGGTCCGGTTTGGGCTTGGGGCGGCGGGTCATCTGCGCGAGCCGAAGGTCCTCGACGCGGATGACATCGAACCTTTGGGCGAGGCTAGTGCTGGTCTTCTCGACCCAGTCCTTGCGCCGGTCACCGGCCCGGGCGTGCAGCTTGGCGATCGCGGCCTTCACCCGTCGGCGCCGGTTGGAGCCGCGGCGGCAGCGAGCAAGGCGATGTTGCAGTTGCTTGAGTCGTTCCTGCTCACGTTCCGAGAGGCCAGGGCAGGACAGGAGTTCTCCGGTGGAAAGTGCCGCCGAGACGGTGACGCCGCGGTCCACGCCGACGACCTCACCCGTGCACGGTGCGGAAATCGGTGGCGGGATCGCCGCGAACGCAATGTTCCAGCGGCCCGCCCGGTCGCGAGTCACCCGGTAGGACTTGGCCTCGGGAACGGCGCGGGACAGCCGGAACCGTACCCAGCCGACCTTGGGTACCAGCACCCGCGCCCACTTCCGACTCATCTGCTCGACACGACCCGCTTGCGGGCCGACGATGCGGAACCCCTCATGCAACCCGGCCTTGCGCCAGGTCGGCCGCCGGTGAGTGCCGGCGTAAAAGTTCCTGACGGCCTGGTCGAAGTCCCGCAGCGCTTGCTGTTGGACGGTCTGCGACCCGGCCCGCAGCCACCCGAACGCAGCCCGCGCCTCGGTCAGTTGCCGCGCCTGCTCGACGTACCCGGGCGTCGGGCCTCCGTCGCGCGTCCACATCGACCACTGCTCCAGCGCCAGGTTCCACACGTACCTCGCATGCCTGCACTGCTGCAGCAACGCAGCCTGCTGCGCGGGAGTTGGGTACATCCGGAACCGGGACATGCCGTCCACCCAATCAGCCGGGACCGACAGTCCCCGATCCTCGAAGGGAGGCAGTCGCGGTTCTTTCCCACCGTGCAGCACGGGACTTCCCGCGACCAATCCGATGAGCACTGAAGTACTGAGGCCGCACGCTGAAGATGAATTTGCCAGCGAGCTCGCCGCGCTGGCTGCTGTGGACGACCGGCCGCGGCCGCCGGCGTGGCGGCTGTCGCCGGCCGCGGTGGTCACCTACCTGCTCGGCGGACGTGCCGGTGACGTGGAGATCTCACCCAAGTACGTCGGCCCGCGCCGGCTGGTCGAGGTCGCGGTCGCCACCCTGGCGACGGACCGTGCACTGCTGCTCCTCGGCGTGCCGGGCACGGCGAAGACATGGGTCAGCGAGCACCTCGCGGCCGCGATCAGCGGTGACTCGACCCTGCTCGTGCAAGGTACGGCGGGGACGGCCGAGGAGTCGATCCGGTACGGGTGGAACTACGCGCAGTTGATTGCCCAGGGCCCCAGTGAGCAGGCGCTGGTGCCGAGCCCGGTGCAGCGGGCGATGACCGAGGCGAAGATCGCCCGGATCGAGGAGCTGACCCGGATGCCGTCCGACGTACAGGACGCGCTGATCACGATCCTGTCCGAGAAGGCGCTGCCGATCTCCGAGCTGGCGACGGAAGTCCAAGCCCGTAAGGGTTTCAACGTCATTGCCACCGCGAACGATCGCGACAAGGGTGTCAACGAGCTGTCCAGCGCGCTCCGGCGGCGGTTCAACACCGTCGTCCTGCCGCTGCCCGACTCGGCCGAGGACGAGGTCCAGATCGTGTCCCGGCGGGTCGCGCAGCTCGGCTCCGCGCTCGAGTTGCCCCAGCCGGACGACGCGCTGGAGGAGATCCGGCGGGTGGTGACGATCTTCCGCGAGCTACGGTCCGGCCGGACCGAGGACGGCCGGACCGCGGTGAAGTCGCCGTCCGCCACGCTCTCCACCGCCGAGGCGATCAGCGTTGTCACCGGTGGGATCGCGCTGGCGGCACACTTCGGTGACGGCGTACTCCGACCGACCGACGTCGCCGGTGGCATCCTCGGCGCCGTGGTCAAGGACCCGTCCGCGGACCGCGTCGTCTGGTCGGAGTACCTGGAGACCGTCGTCCGCGAACGCGACGACTGGGCGCCCTTCTACCGAGCCTGCCGAGAGATCTCCGGATGACCGTTCACCTGCTGGGGATCAGGCACCACGGGCCGGGGTCGGCACGGGCGGTGGCGACCGCGCTTGCTGAGCTCAAGCCGGACGTGGTGCTGATCGAGGGTCCGCCGGAGGCCGACAAGGTGGTCGAGCTGGCGGCGTCGGAGGAGATGGTGCCGCCGGTCGCGCTGCTCGCGTACGCGGTGGACGACTCGACCCGGGCAGCGTTCTGGCCGTTCGCGGTGTTCAGCCCCGAGTGGCAGGCGATCGAGTACGCGCTGGCGGCCGGCGTACCGGTGCGGTTCTGCGATCTGCCCGCGGCCCATCAGTTCGCGTCGTCCGGCGGTGACGGACGGCGCGGGTTGTCGATCGATCCACTGGCCACGTTGGCGCACGCGGGCGGGTACGACGATCCCGAGCGGTGGTGGGACGACGTGATTGAGTCCCGGCGCGAGGGCGCCGAGCCGTTCACCGTGATCGCCGACGCGATGCGTGAGCTCCGGCACGGCGAGCACGCGACCGGACGTGAAGCGCAGCGCGAGGCCTACATGCGGACCGTACTGCGGAAGGCCTTGCGCGAAGGGTTCGAGCGGATCGCGCTGATCTGCGGCGCCTGGCATGTCCCGGCGCTGGAGGCACCGTTGCCCCCGGCAACACATGACCAGCGGATCCTGAAGGGCCTGCCGAAGCGGAAGGTCGCGTGTACGTGGGTTCCGTGGACGCACGGCCGGCTGGCGGCGGCCTCTGGGTACGGCGCCGGGATCACGTCGCCCGGTTGGTATCACCACCTGTTCACCGCGCCGGACCAGATCACCACGCGCTGGTTGTCGAAGGTCGCCCAGGTCCTGCGGGAGGAGGATCTGCCCGTCTCGAGCGCGCACGTGATCGAAGCGGTCCGGCTCGCGGACACCCTGGCTGCCCTGCGGGAACGACCGCTGGCCGGGTTGAGTGAGGTCACCGAGGCGACGCGAGCCGTGCTCTGCGGCGGAAACGACGTACTGCTTGATCTGGTCACGCGGGAAGCAGTCGTCGGGGAGTTGCTGGGGTCCGTGCCAGGCGAGACACCACAGGCTCCGGTCGCGGCGGATCTGGCTGCGCAGGCGCGGCGGCTCCGGATGCGGCGGGACGCGACCGAGCGGGTGATCGAGCTCGACCTGCGGAAGCCGAACGACCTGGAGAAGTCCCGCCTGCTGCACCGGCTGCGCCTCCTCGGTGTGCACTGGGGTGTGCCGGCTGCCGACGAGCGACGGGCGCAGGGCACGTTCCGGGAGATCTGGCGGCTCGCCTGGGATCCCGGCCTCGAGGTCGAACTGGTCGCCGCCGGCGCGCACGGTACGACGGTTCTCGGCGCCGCGACGACCGTGATGCTGCGGGTCGCCGACGAGTCGTCCACGCTCGCCGACGTGACTGCCGCGTTGGAGAAGTCGCTGCTGGCCGATCTAGCGGACGCGTTGCCCGACTTGCTGCGCGGTGTCGACACCCGTGCGGCCGCGGATGCCGATGTCGGTCACCTGATGGCGGCGTTGCCCGCGCTGGCGCGATCGTCGCGGTACGGCGATGTCCGCGGCACCGACACGGCCGGGCTGGCCGCGGTCGCCGGGCGGATGGTCTCCCGCGTGTGCGCCGGCCTCGGCCGGACCGTGCACGGACTCGATCCGGACGCGGCGGCCGCCGTACAGGACCTGATCGACGGGGTGCAGGACGCGACGGCCTTGCTGGCCGAGGATGTACGGGCGGAGTGGCTGGCGACGCTGGAGGGGTTGAGCGATCGGTCGTCGGTGCCGCCGTTGATCCGTGGGCGGTTGACGCGGTTGATGCTCGACACCTCGCGGTTGCCCGATCACGAGGTGGCGCTGCGGCTCGGGCGGGCGTTGTCGCCTGGCACGCCGACCGCCGACGCTGCTGGTTATGTCGAGGGATTCCTGGCCGGTGGCGGGTTGCTGCTGGTGCACGACGAGCGGTTGCTGGCGTTGGTGGACGCGTGGCTGGGCGCGATTCCGGACGACGCGTTCGTCGAGGTGCTGCCGCTGCTTCGTCGTACCTTCGGGACCTTCGCGTCGCCGGAGCGGCGGTCGATCGGGACGCGAGCTCGTGCGCTGGGTGATCCGGCGGCGATGGTTGTTGCTGATGACGACGACCTTGACACCGAGCTGGCTGCGTCCGTCCTTCCCGTCGTCGCGCAGTTGCTGGGGGTGTGATGGCTGTGTCTTCAACGGATGGCGAGCGGATGCGCCGCTGGCGACTCGTGCTGGGCGGCGAAGCCGAGGACGAGATCGGTACGACGCTCTCCGCCGAGGACCGGTCCGTCGACGCGGCGATGGCCGCGCTGTACGACGCGACACCCGGCGAGCCGGGGTCGCAGCGGGCGTCCGGCCTGGGGTCGTCGGCGCCGCGGGTGGCGCGGTGGCTGGGTGACATCCGGAAGTACTTCCCGAGCACGGTGGTCCAGGTGATGCAGCGGGACGCGGTCGAGCGGCTCGGCATCACCCGGATGCTGATGGAGCCCGAGTTGCTGGGCGCGGTCGAGCCCGACGTACACCTTGTGAGCACACTGCTTGCTTTGAACGAGGTGATGCCGGAGGAGACCAAGCAGACCGCGCGGGATGTGGTCGGCCGGGTCGTCGCCTTGCTGGAGGCCCGCTTGGCCGAACGGACCCGGGCAGCGGTCACCGGAGCACTCGACCGGGCCGGGCGGACGGGCCGGCCGCGGCACTCGGACATCGACTGGGACCGGACCATCCGGGCCAACCTCAAACACTACTCACCGGCGCTCGGCACGATCGTCCCGGACCGGCTGGTCGGGTACGCGCGGCGGAACCACAGCGTCCAGCGCGACATCGTGCTGGCCATCGATCAGTCCGGCTCGATGGCGGAGTCGGTGGTGTACGCGTCGCTGTTCGGGGCGGTGCTCGGATCGATCCGCACGCTGCGGACCAGCCTGGTCGTGTTCGACACCGCGGTGGTCGACCTGACCGATCAGCTGGAGGATCCGGTCGACGTACTGTTCGGCACGCAGCTCGGCGGCGGCACGGACATCAACCGGGCGCTCGCGTACTGCGAGGAACTCGTCACCAAGCCCGCCGAGACGGTGATGGTGCTGATCTCCGACCTGTACGAAGGCGGCGTCCGTGAGGAGATGCTCCGCCGAGCCCGCACCCTGGTCGAGTCCGGCGTCCAACTGATCGCCCTACTCGCCCTCTCCGACTCAGGCACCCCGTCGTACGATGCCGAAAACGCCGCCGCCCTCGCGGACCTCGGCGTACCCACCTTCGCCTGCACTCCCGACCTGTTCCCTGACCTGATGGCCGCCGCGATCCGCCACGAGGACATCACCGGCTGGGCGGCCACCAATTTGTCGGGAAGCAACTGAGACCGTGAGCGTTGCTGATCAGCAGAACGACTACAGATGGGGTTTCGTGATGACGACGGTTGAGTTGGTCCGGTTCCGGGTTCGGCCTGATCAGGTCGAGGAGCTCCTGGCCGCACGCCCGGGCATGCTGAAAGACTTCGCCGCCGACCGCGCCGGCTTCCTCAGCGCCCGCCTGGTCCGGCTGCCGAACGACGAATGGCTCGACATCGTCGAGTGGATCACCCCGGATGACTACGCGGCATCTCGCGACAAGGGCCCCAACCGGCCCGGCATCGCCCGCTTCTTCGCCGCCATCGACTCCCTCATCACCGCCGAGGAAGGCACCCTCGCCGGCTGATCCGGTTCAGTCGGCTAGTTCGAGGATGTCGATGGGGGTGTTGGGGTCGGCTTCGGCGAAGCGGAGGGCCCAGGAGACTGCTTCGGCCTTGGACTCGACGCGGATGATCGAGACGCCGGCGATCAGTTCCTTGGTCTCGGCGAACGGGCCGTCGAGCACGCGAGGCTCGTCGCCGGGGGTTGGGAAGGTGATCCGGGCGCCGCGGGAGCTGGGCATCAGGCCCTCGGCGGCGAGCAGTACGCCGGCCTGCCGCATCTCCTCCAGGACGGCGTCCGCCCGGGCCAGCATGTCCGGGTCCGGCGGGTTGCCCGCCTCCAGGCTGTCGTTGGTCTTGTGAAGCAGCATGTACCGCATACAGCAGACCTTAATGCCGCTCGAGGGCCCGCCAGAACGCCGCCGGGATCTCGTGGTCCAGCCACCCCGCGACCTCGGTGATCTCCTGCGGGCTGCGCGCCCCGACCACGACAGCGGGTACGGCGGGATGCGCGAGCGGGAACTGCACCGCGGCGGCCAGCAACGGCACGTCGTACCGGCGGCACACCTGGCGTAACCGGTCAATCCGCCGTACCAGCTCAGTCGGCAGACGCTCGGGGCCGGATGGCGCGCCCTCGGCCAGTACGCCGCCCTGGAACACGCCGGCCGCGAGCACCGTGACGCCGAGCTTCTCGCAGAGCGGCAGGAGCTCGTCGGCGCCGGACTGGTCCAGCAACGTGTAACGACCGGCGAGCAGGATGCAATCGGGTCCTTCAGCACCTGTCTCGCGGAGGAAGCGAGCCGCGACGTCGGCGTGGTTCACGCCGAGCGAGACGGCGCCGATGGTGCCGCGGCCGCGCAGCTCGGCGAGCGCCCGGAGGGCCTCGGTCGACGACGTCGCGTAGTCGAGCTCGGGGTCGTGGATGTGCAGGACGTCGATCCGGTCGATGCCCATCCGCGCCAGGCTCTCCTCGAACGACCGCATCACCGCCCGGTACGAGTAGTCGAGCCGCGGCCCGATCCCGGCCGGCGGCTCAACCCAGATCGGCTGGATGTCCGGGCCACCCGGCTCGATCAGCCGGCCGACCTTGGTGCAGAGCACGAACTCATCCCGCGGGCGCCCGCGGAGCGCGATTCCGGCCCGCTGCTCCGAGAGCCCGTAGCCGTACACCGGCGCGGTGTCGAAGAGGCGGATGCCGAGCTCCCAGGCGCGGTCGATCGTCGCGACCGCCTGCGGCTCCGGCACGGTGGCGAACATGCCCCCGATCGAGGCCAGTCCGAGCCCCAGCCTGCTGACCCGCAAACCCGTCCGCCCCAGCTCCACAGTGCGCATGCTGCCGACACTAGAAGCAGCCGCCGACAGTTCCTCCCACCTGAAGGAGGAACTGCCGGCGGTCGTCACTCCGGCTCAGCGAGTTATCGTCCGCCTCGCCGAGCGCGGGTCCAGCTCAGCGCGGTACTTCGCCGCGCCAGGCACCCGTCTCGGACGGACGCTCCTCGATGAAGTGCTTGAAGCGCTCGAGGTCGCCCTTCACCCGGCCCTCGATCATGCCCACCTTGTCGGCGGCCTTCTCGAGGAACCCCTCGGGATCGATGTCCATCTGCGCGGTGACGCGCGTGTGGCTCTGGTCCAGTTTGTGGAACGTGATCACACCGGCGTGTTGCGGACCGGCGTCGGACCGCCACGCGACCCGCTCGTCCGGGTGCTGCTCGGTGATGGTGGCGTCGAACTCCCGGGTCGCCCCGCCGACCTTCGTCACCCAGTGGGTGTGCGTGTCGTCCAGTTGCCGAACCTCCTGCACGCCCTCCATGAACTGCGGGAAGGACTCGAACTGCGTCCACTGGTTGTAGGCCTGGGTGACCGGGACGTCGACGTCAACGGACTCTGTGATGGTGCTCATGTTCGTTCCTCCTCCTTTGCTCGTTCGGCCGACCGGTACCCCGGTTGGCTCGTTGTACCCGTGGAATCTTCCGCGAAATCCGGCGGAGGGGCAGGATGCGGGTACGGAGGAGATCGGGATGGGTGAGATCGCGGAGCGGTACCGGCGGCGGGCCGAGGCGTTCGAGCGAAAGGTCGCCGCGGTACGGCCGGAGCAGTGGGGCAACCAGTCGCCCTGCGAGAAGTGGACGGCCAGGGACGTGGTCGAGCACGTCGTGATGATGCACGGTGTGATGCTGATGCCGGTGGCCCGCAAGCTGGAGCCGGCGGACGACCCGCTGACCGCGTTCCAGGAGGCCCGGGCCGCCGTCGAGGACGTCCTGGACGACCCGGTGCTCGCCCTGACCGAGACCGACGCGCCGACCGGCCGGCTGACGACCGAGCAGCACATCGACCAGGTGGTCTCCGACGACCTGGTCCTGCACGGCTGGGACCTGGCCCGTGCGACCGGCCAGGACGAGACGATGGACCCGGTGGACGTCGAACGTCTCTGGGCCAGTACGACGGCCATCCCCGCCGACGTGATGGAGAAGTTCCGCACGCCGGGCGCCTTCGGCGAAGGTGTGGAGGTCTTCGGCCCCGAGGTCGAGGTGCCGCCGGACGCCCCGCTCCAGGATCGCCTACTGGGCGTGATCGGCCGTCAGCCCTGAGAGCTTGCTCGGTGCGTAGTAGGTGGCGGGGTCGGGGCAGAGTGGGGCTGCTGTGAGCTGGGTGGGGTTGGTCATCAGCATGGCGTGGCCGCGACCGATCGGCCGCTCCAGGTACTCGTGGCCCGGCAGGTTGGCCACCGCCGTACGGCAGCCGAGCGCCATCCCTTCGAACAGCGCGGTCGTGGACACGCCGACCTGATAGGTGGCCGAGGCCAGCAGCTCGAGCGTGCTGCCGGCGGTGGACAACCTGACGCCGGCCGGGATCGTGTAATCCGACGCGCGTTCGCTCGGATGCAGCCGGAATACGACGTCCACCGCCGGGTGCTCCTTGGCCACCGACTCCGCGACGTGCAGCAGCTCGGCACCGATCGTGCCCTGAGACAGGAAGACCGCCAGCTTGGGGTCCTTCTGGGTCGCACCGGGCAGGTATGACGCGCCGATCACCGACGTACTCATCCCAGCCGGGAGGTCGGCGACGTCGGTCCAGTACGAGCCGAAGCACCAGAGCTCATCCGGCTGGTCGGCCACTGCCGGACGACCGGGGTAGCTGTAGCCCAGATGGAACGGGCTGATGGCGCCGTGCTGGAGCTCGACCACCCGGATGCCCAGGTCGCGAGCCGCGCCGACGATGTGCTGGTGGAAGTAGGCGACCACGACATAGACCGTCTTGATCCGGTGCCGCCGCAGCAGTACGCGATAGAGCGCCCGCAGCCGCCGATGTTTCGGCACCTCACGCGCCAGCAGGGCACCCACCGGCACGGAGACACCGGTCAGTTCCTCGAGCGCCGCGCCGACACCGCGATCGTCCAGCCGACGCTTGTGCACGGCGCCGGCGGCCGAGGTGAAGAAGTCGAGATTCCGGCTGCCCGCGAGCGGGGTCCCGTTGATACCCGAGTCCAGGATGAGCGCACGTGGGCCGAGGGCCTTGCGGAGCTCGTCGGTGTAGATCTCGACACCGCCCGGTTTCCGCGGGTGCGGTACGACGACGGCGTCGTACCGGCCGAGGAACGGGTTCCTGGTGACCAGGCCGGTCGCGTGCCGGCTGACGAGTCGCGCTTTGTCGTACGGCGTACGTCGTACCGGATGGGAGGCGCCGTGGATGCCGGTGCGCCGAGTCAGCTGATGGAAGATGCGCATCCGGATGACCGGCCACGGGCTAACGTCGCCGATCCGCCAGTCGAGGAGACTCAGCTCCCGCTCCACCTGCCAGATCGCCCGGCACAGGCTCGCCACCGTCGGACCAGTGCTCGGCCCCGTGCCGTTCCCGGTACTCGTCATGGTTGATCCCTACTATCCCCGCGAGACTACCGACGCCCGAGAAGAACCGGCGGACTGCCTTCAGCAGGTGCGTCTTCCGGCCGAGCAGCAGCCCGGCGAGGGCGAACCCGATCGCCGAGACCACCCGGGCCGAAGCATAGGCCAGCACCAGCAGATAGCTCACCGCGCCGGGCCGGATCAGCAGCCGGCTGATCGTGTCACCGCTGCCGGACCGGAACGCCCGCCGCACCAGCCAGCGCAGCGTCGTGCGGGTGGCCGGCACCTCCTCGGCGATCCACGCCTCCTCGCACCAGACGATGCGAAACCCGGCCCGGTGCACCCGGAGGAAGAAGTGCAGGTCGCTCGAACCGGTGTAGCGGAACGCGGGATGGAACGCCGGCGTGACCGAGTGGTAGACCCGCCGGCTGACCAGGGTGTTGTTCGTGTACGCCTTGCGCAGTTCCTCGCCGGTGGTGTGCCTGCCGGTCGAGTCGTGCACGTCGCTGTAGTGGTTCCAGGCCGGTGCGCCGGGCGGGAGGTTGCCCTTCACCGGGCCGGTGACAACGTCGGCACCGGACGTCTCCCACGCGTGCAGCAGCGTCGCCAGCCAGCCCGGTGGCGCCACCTCGTCGTCGTCCACGAAGATCAGCGCGTCGTCGTTCCAGCACAGCTCGACCGACTTCTCCCGGGCGAACGGGATCCCCGGCTCGGGCTCGACCACCGACTCGATCGGGTATCGCGCCTGAGCGAACGTGCCGATCACCGCGGCCGCCGTACCGTCCGCGTCGTTGTCGACCACCACGATCCGGACCGCGTGATCGGAATCCTCGGGGAGTTCCTGGGCCTGCAGGCTGGTCAGCAGAGCATGCAGCAGAGCAGGTCGCCGGAAGGTGATGACCGCGATGGCGACGCTGGTGCTCATGGCGCCCGAGACTATCGTTCCCCCCAACCCAGAGCCATCCGCCGTACCTGCAGGTAGGTACAAATTCACACCTCAGAAACACCCCTGCCTCTGTACCTGTAAGTAGGTACGGTTGGTGCGTGGAGACCGTGGAGCGGCTGATTCGCAGTACTCAGGACTTGCTGTGGGAGCGGGGGTATGTGGGCACGAGTCCGAAGGCTATTCAGCGGGCTGCTGATGCGGGTCAGGGCAGTATGTACCACCACTTCAGTGGCAAGGCTCAGTTGGCCAAGGCCGCGATCGAGCGGTCCGGCGTCGAGTTGCGCGAGGCGGCTGAGGAGCAGTTCAGCGGTTCGGGTACGGCGACTGAGAGGATCAGCCGCTATCTCGAGCGGGATCGCGACGTGCTGCGGGGGTGCCGGATCGGGCGGTTGACCGCGGACCCGGACGTGATGGCGGACTCGGAGCTGCGGGCGCCGATCGCCGAGACGTTCCTGTGGTTGCGGGCCCGGCTGGCCGAGATCATTGCTGAGGGCAAGCGCACTGGCGAGTATCCCGACGCCATCGATCCGGAGCGGACGGCGGCGACGATCGCCGCCGTACTGCAGGGTGGGTATGTGCTGGCCAGGGCCGCGGGTTCGGACGAACCGTTCGAGCTGGCCGTCCGGGGACTGATCGACTTGTTGCCGGAGGCTACGAAGTGAAGATCGGGGCCGTGTTCCCGCAGTTGGAGATCGGCGCGGATCCGGCTGTGGTGCGGGCGTGGGCCACGACCGTGGAGCAGGCTGGGTACACCCACATCCACGCCTACGATCATGTGCTCGGCGCGGATCCGGCGAATCGGCCGGGATGGACCGGCTACACCGACAAATCCTTGTTCCACGAGGTTTTCGTGTTGTTCGGATACCTCGCCGCGATCACGACGTCGGTTGAGCTGGTGACCGGCGTACTGGTGTTGCCGCAGCGGCAGACGGCGCTGGTGGCCAAGCAGGCGGCTGAGGTTGACGTGCTGAGTGGCGGTCGGCTGCGGCTGGGCGTGGGCATCGGGTGGAATCAGGTCGAGTATCAGGCGCTTGGTGTGCCCTTCCGGCAGCGTGGGGCGTTGCTGGAGGAGCAGGTGGACGTGCTCCGGCGGCTGTGGGCGGAGCCGGTGATCTCCTACCGAGGCAAGTTCCACGAGATCGAGGAGGCCGGGCTCAATCCGCTGCCGAAGCGCACGATTCCGATCTGGTTCGGCGGCGGTGCGGACGCCGTACTGCGTCGGACTGGGCGGATCGGTGACGGGTGGATGCCGCAGACCGCGCCCGACGCCGAGGCGAAGGCTCGCGTCGACCAGCTCCGCGCGTACGCCGCCGAGGCCGGTCGCGACCCGGCTTCCATCGGCATCGAGCCGCGTCTCACCCTGGCCGAGCTGCCGGAGAAGGACTGGTCTGGGTTCGTCGAAGGCTGGCGCGAGCTGGGCGCCACGCACCTGGCCGTCAACACGATGAAGCTCGGCCTCGAGCGTCCCGAAGATCACGCAGCCGTTCTGCGCGAAGTCCTGCCCAGGGTGCGTTAGTGGATTACGGTCGGAGTAGGCCGGATTCCCGATCACGATGCTAAGGAGCCTCCTGTGCCAGTCGACGTCACCGGGCCGATGAACGAGCGGTACGACGAGATCCTGACCGAGCGCGCTCTCGGGCTGATCGAGACGTTGCACCGGGCGTACGGCGAGCGGCGGCTGGAGCTGCTCGAGCGTCGCCGGGAGCGGGTCGCGGAGATCGCCGGCGGGGCCTCGCTGGGCTTCCTGCCGGAGACGAAGGACGTGCGCGACGACCCGGATTGGCGGGTCGCCCCGGCGGCACCCGGGCTGGTCGACCGACGGGTGGAGATCACCGGGCCGACCGACCGGAAGATGACCATCAACGCGCTGAACTCCGGCGCCAAGGTGTGGCTGGCCGACCAGGAGGACGCGAACACGCCGCTGTGGGAGAACGTGATCGGCGGCCAGCTCAACCTGCTCGACGCGATCACCCGGCAGATCGACTTCAGCACCGGGACCAAGAGCTACGCCCTGAAGCCGGACGACGAGCTGGCCACCATCGTGGTCCGGCCGCGGGGCTGGCACCTGCCGGAGAAGCACCTCCAGGTGGACGGTGCGGCGGTGTCCGGCTCGCTGGTCGACTTCGCGCTGTATCTCGCCGCCTGTGGGCAACTGCAGCTCGACCGCGGCCAGGGACCGTACTTCTACCTGCCGAAGATGGAGTCGCACCTCGAGGCCCGGCTCTGGAACGACGTGTTCGTCACCGCGCAGGAGTATCTCGGCATCCCGCGCGGCACCATCCGGGCGACGGTGCTGATCGAGACCTACCCGGCCGCGTTCGAGATGGAGGAGATCCTCTACGAGCTGCGTGAACACTCGGCCGGGCTGAACGCGGGCCGCTGGGACTACATGTTCAGTGTGATCAAGACGCACCGGACCCGCGGCACCGACTTCCAGCTGCCGGACCGCAACAGCGTCACCATGACGGTCCCGTTCATGCGCGCGTACACCGACCTGCTGGTCCGCACCTGCCACAAGCGCGGCGCGCACGCGATCGGCGGGATGGCGGCGTTCATCCCGAGCAAGGATCCGGCGGTGAACGAGCAGGCGTTCGCGAAGGTCGAGGCGGACAAGCGGCGCGAGGCCGGTGACGGGTTCGACGGGTCGTGGGTCGCGCATCCTGGCATGGTCGAGACCTGCCGGGCCGTCTTCGACTCGGTGCTCGGCGACCGGCCCAACCAGTTGGACAAGCTCCGCGAGGATGTCCAGGTCACCGCGGACCAGTTGCTCGACGTCGCGTCCACTCCCGGCGAGGTGACCGAGGCCGGTCTGCGCAGCAACGTCAGCGTCGCGATCCAGTACCTGGCCGCCTGGCTTGAAGGCACCGGCGCGGTCGGCATCTTCAACCTGATGGAGGACGCCGCCACCGCCGAGATCTCCCGCTCCCAGATCTGGCAGTGGCGGCAGAACGACGTCGTCCTGGACACCGGCGAGACCGTCACGACCGAGCTGGTCCAGCGGATCGTCGAAGAGGAGATCGCCAAGCTCGACGAGCCCGATCGCTACCGAGCCGCCCGCGACCTCTTCCTCGAGGTCGCCGTCGCGGACGACTACGTCGACTTCCTGACGCTGCTGGCGTACGAACGCATGTCTTGAGCGCGCGAGAAGTGGGCTGTGCGCCTAGGCTGCCAGCATGGCTAACGTCGTATTACGCGTTCGGCTCGTGAGCGGTGACCAGTTGGATGTCAGCTATGAGGAGTCTGCCGCGGTCGACGACGAGGACGTCGTCGAGCACGCCGTCTCGGCTCTTGCGGGCGACGACGGCATGCTTCGGTGCAGGCATGGCGACCGGCTTCTCGTGTTGTTCGCGCGGGGTGTCGCCACCGTGGAGATCGCGCCCCGGGGTGCGGTTCTGTAGCCACCACCGGATGCCCTGGCGGCCCACCAGGGCATCCGGGCGGTTCAAGGCGCCGGGTACGCCGCGTCGACCTCTACCTCGACGAGCCAGCCGGTGACCGGGAGGTTCTCGATCTCCAGGGCGAACCGGGACGGCCTGGCCTTGTTGACCACGAACGGTTTGGCGGGTGGCGCCGTACCGAGGGGGACAGGGACGTACTGACCTGTGGTCAGGTCGGTGTTGGCGAAGTACTGCCGGTAGGCGCGGTTCCAGCCGGCGAAGTCGGCGGTCGCGGCGCCGGCCGGGTTCTGCAGGAAGACGCGCATCGTGTAGACGTCGGCGTACGAGAGGCCCTGCGCCTGCAGGTTCTCGCCGATCCGCCGCAGCACGTTGATGCCCTGGGCCTCGGTGATGGTGACGCCGGCCGGCAGCGTCCCACCCGGGAAGACCGCGGTGTCGATGTACGACGCCTCGGAACCCGCCGGCGCCCCGGCGTTGAGTGCCGACGGGCCGAGTCCGCTGGTCTTGTAGACCGGGGTGTTGGCGCCGATGCCTACGCCGCTGGCGATCATCGGGTTGGACTGACCGGCGGGCAGCGCCGGTACGACGGTGCCGGGCCGTGGCGGCTTCGGCTTGTCCCACCATCCGGCGGCCGTTCCCGCGCCAACGCTGAAGGAGAGCGCGACCGCGGCCACGCCGCCGATCAAGGCTCGTTTCCTCATCGGCTCGTCACCACCCGGCTGTGCAGGGCGGTCACGGCCGCGCGGGCGGACACCATCGCGCCGTGTTGCCAGGCGATGGCGTGGGACAGGTGGTCGCCGGCGAAGTAGATGTTGCCGGTGGCCTCGAGCAGCCGGGCGTAGATCCCGTCGGTCTGTGACGGCCAGCTGACCCAGGCCGCTTCGGAGTACTTGGTCCCGGTCCAGTTCACCGAGAAGGCTGCCTTGACGTCCTTGCCGTACACGTCGCCGTGGATCTTGGTGCCCTGCAGCAGGGCTCGCTCCAGCCGTGCGGCGGGGCTCAGAGCGCCGTACACGTTGGCGTTCGCGCCGGTGTTGTAGTAACCGATCACCGTGCCGCGCTGGCCGTGGAAGCCGCTCGACGGATACCAGGTGTTGACCGTGTCGAGGTTGCTGTTGGTGATGCCGCCGTAGATCCGGTGGTCCTCCTCCCACCAGCGCCGGCCGTACTCGATGCCGATCTTGCCGGCGTTCGTCGGCCGGGCGTACTTCAGCGCCTCGATGATCGGGGCCGGCAGGTTCGATCTGACCTTCGCGGCCAGGTGCGGTGGCAGGGTGCAGATGGCGTAGTCCGCGGTGACTGTCCGGGTCCGCGACCCGGTCTGGTAGGTCACCTCGACGCCGGTGGTGGTGTTGCGCAGCCCGGTCACGTCGGCGTCGTACTGGATCTTCTCCCGGCCGATCGCCTTCTCGAACGCGTACGGGATCCGGTCCATCCCGCCGGCCGGCTGGAACATCATCATCGCCTGGTCCCAGCCGAACTCGAAGGAGAAGTAGTTGCCGACCCCGCTGGCGAACACGTCGCTCAGCGGGTAGGGCGTGCCCGTCGTACCGCCCTCCATTCCGGCGCCGGGTTCGACGTCGTACCCGCGGCGGCCGCCGGCGCCGGTGTAGGCGAAGCCGCCGGCCTTGTTCGCGATCGAGCCGAAGCCGGTCAGGAACCCGATCAGCGCCTCCTTGTCGGTGCCGGTGAGATAGCTGTCGAGGGCGCCCTGGTCGGTCGCCTTCGCCAGCATCTCGGAAACGTAGCCGTAGACGTCCGCCTTGGCGGTGCGGTGCCGGATCGGCTTGTTGGACAGGGCCGTTGCGCCTTCGCGGTACAGGTACGCGTCGGCGTTCTGGTTCACGAACGGTTCGATCGCGACGCCGAGCTCACGGCAGTAGTCGAGGGTCACGTGGTGCTGCGGGATGCGGGCGGGTCCGGCGTTCATGTACTGGCCGGGTGAGAACGCCGCCCGCTGGGTGTTCCCGGCCAGGTCGGTCTCCACGGTGCCGCCGCGGACCGTCCAGTTCCGGCCGCCAGGGCGATTACGGGCCTCGAGCAGGGTGACCTTGTACCCGGCCTTCAGCAGTTCGTACGCCGAGGTCAGTCCGGCGATACCGGCGCCGAGCACGACGATGTGCGCGCGGCTCCGGCCGTTCAGGTCGGCCCGCGTCGGGGCGGCGTACGCGGGAGTCTCGGCGACGCCGGCGAGCCCGAGCGCCGACATCGTGGAATACATGACCCCGGCGCCGCCGGTGATACCGACCTGCTGCAGGAACTGACGTCTGGTCTGCGCCATGCCTTCTCCTCACTGGGTTACCTGACCAGAAAGGTAAAGACCTGGTGTTTCTGCGCTGTGTCCGTTCGGTGAGGAGCTGACGCCGGTACTGACAGGTATGTTTCGGTTAACGAACCTGTCGAATCTCCGCTTGCAGTGTCCTCACGACAGGTGCTATTTCCGCGTAGACGCCTGGAGAACCACAGCAGCTCTTTTCAACATGGCGACGAACCTTACTCCACGTAAGCAGTCGATCACGCGGAGATCAGGACGACAGTCAACACGGCGAGTCCCTGTCCAACCAGTGGCCCGTGTATTTCATCGCGCCGTGGGGACCGGGAGGAGCATGAGGCTGACGGAGACCGCGGATGTCTGGTGGAAGAACGCAGTGGTGTACTGCCTCGATGTCGAGACCTTCTTCGACACCGACGGCGACGGGCGTGGTGATCTGCGCGGGGTGAGTCAGCGGATCGACCACCTGGCCGAGTTGGGCGTGACCTGCCTGTGGCTGATGCCGTTCTATCCGACGCCGGACCGCGACGACGGTTACGACATCACCGACTTCTACGGTGTCGACTCGCGGCTGGGGACACACGGTGACCTGGTCGAGTTGATCACGCTCGCGCAGGACCGCGGGATGCGGGTGATCGCCGACCTGGTCGTCAACCACACCTCCGACCAGCACCCGTGGTTCCGGAGCGCTCGGTCCTCGCGGCAGTCGCCGTACCGGAACTGGTACGTCTGGCGGGACGAGCCGCCGCCGGACGCGGACAAGGGCATCGTGTTCCCGGACCAGGAGCAGAGCCTCTGGGAGTACGACGAGGAGGCCGGGCAGTATTACCTGCACCGGTTCTACAAGCACCAGCCGGACCTCGACATCGCGAACCCGGAGGTGCGCGAGGAGATCATGCGGGTGATCGGCTTCTGGTTGCGGCTGGGGCTGTCCGGTTTCCGGGTCGACGCCGTACCGTTCCTGATCGACCCGACGGGGTCGCTGGAGGCGGCCGACCTGCCGGACCCGCACGACTACCTGCGTGACCTGCGGGCCTTCCTGTCCCGGCGCAGTGGTCAGGCGATGCTGCTCGGCGAGGTCAACCTGCCCTACAAGGAGACCCGGAGCTTCTTCGGTGACGAGGACGGCGACGAACTGACCATGTCGTTCGACTTCATCGCCATGCAGCGGATGTACCTGTCGCTGGCACGCAGTGACCCGGCCGAGCTGGTCAAGGCGTTGCGGGAGCGTCCGGACCCGCCGGAGGAGGCGCAATGGGGCACGTTCGTGCGCAACCACGACGAGCTCACGTTGGACAAGCTGTCCGACGAGGAGCGGCAGGAGGTGTTCGACGCCTTCGGGCCTGAGGAGCACATGCAGCTCTACGGCCGCGGTCTGCGCCGCCGGCTCCCGCCGATGCTCGGCAACGACCCGGCCCGGCTGAAGATGGTCTACAGCCTGCTCTTCTCGCTGCCCGGTACGCCGGTCCTGTTCTACGGCGAGGAGATCGGCATGGGCGAGAACCTCGCCGCGGAGGGGCGGAACGCGGTCCGGACCCCAATGCAGTGGACGGCCGATGCGAACGGTGGCTTCTCGACCGCGGATCCGAACGACCTCCCCGCACCGGTCACCGAGGGCGAGTACGGCCCGGAGCACGTCAACGTCGCGGCCCAGCGACGGGACCCCGAGTCACTGCTGAACTGGATCAAGCTGCTCACCCGGCGCTACCGCGAGTGCCCCGAACTCTCCTGGGGCGACTGCACCATCCTCGAGCCGGAGTCGCCGTCCGTGTTCGCGCATCGCTCGGACCACGAGGACGGCACCATCGTCGCCGTCCACAACTTCGCCGGCGAACCCGCTCGCGCGACCCTCGCGGTAGCCGGCGCGGGCGTCGGCGTCCAAGCGGTCGATCTGCTGGTCGACGGTACGGTGGACGTCCGCGAGGACGGCGTACTCGAACTCGACCTGGAGCCCTACGGCGCCCGCTGGCTGCGCATCATCCGGCCGGGCGACCGCTACATCGTGTAAAGGTGGCCACCCCGGCCACGCATGCCGGGGTGACCACGTCTACGAGCCTAAGCCCTGTAAGCGGTCCACATGTTGCTGATGCGGGTGCTCTGGCCAGGAGTGAACTGGTTGTAGCAGGAGTCGTACGAGTAGTCCATGTAGTTGTGGATCGGGTCGAGGCCCGGCAGCGAGCAGGAGTCGCGGCCCTCCGGGCAGCCGTTGGTGGAGCTGCTCTGCGCCGGGGTGTCCGTGACCTCGTCGTTCGTGCTCGTGCAACCGCCCTGGAACGTGTGGTACAGCCCGAACCAGTGGCCGGCCTCGTGGGTCGCGGTCTCGCCCAGGTTGTAGTTGGCGATACCGCCGCCCGGCAGCGAGTCGTAGTGCACCCGGATGCCGTCCACACCGGGGTTGCGGCTGTAGTCCCACGGGAACGTGGCGATGCCGAGGTAGGCGAAGTCGACCAGCCAGATGTTCAGCGCGTTCGCACCGCCCTTGCGGGTCTGCTTGCGGTACGTGCTGCTCTGCTTGTCCTTGTGCCAGTTGTTGTTGTTGTAGCGGAACGTCCCGGCCAGCGTGAAGGTGAAGCCGGTGTTCGCCGCGGCTGACGACTCCTGGCCGCCGAACGTCTTGTTCAGTACCGCCATCTGCTGCGAGATCTGGGTGTCGGTGACGTCACCGTTGCCGGCCGCGTCGCGCATCACGTGGAAGTACACCGGTACGTTCGCGGCCGCGAGCGCACCCTGCGGTACGGCGATGCCACGGGCGGCCTTTGCCTTCAGCAACTGTGCGGTCCGGGCCTCGATCGCCTTCTGTTCGGCGGCCGACACCTCGCGCGTGTCCGGACCGTGGCCACCCCTGGCCGACGCACCGGCCGGTGGCACGAAGCAGTCCGCCGACGGCAGCTGGTCGACCGGGAGCTTGGCGGTCGCCTGACCGCCCAGCGGGCTGAAGGTGAGCGCCGTACCGGCCAGCAGGACCGCCAAGGCGCGGGGACGGGTGATGAAAGATCGCATGAGAGCGTCCTCCGGGGTCGGGCCGCTGGGCGGGCGGCCGGTTGCCCGGCATCTTCCGCAACAACCTCCCTTCTCCGGAAGCGATCACCAGTGATTTTCCGGTGGTCTAGGGAAAACCTTCGGTCCGCGCGGGGGCGTGCAGACTTCCGTAGCGTTCCATTCTTTGCCAGCGGAGGCGGGAGCCGGCCAGTGCGGTGAAGACGGACTGGATGACGACGAGGTACATGAGTTGCCGGTAGACGAACTGCTGCAGCGGCAGCGTCCACAGCGGACCGGCCCGCTCGCCGTCCAGGTGGAAGGCATAGCGGCCCATGGCGAACTGCAGCGCCAGGAAGCCCAGCCAGACGAGGCCCACCCGCAGCGGATCGAGGAAGAGCAGTCCGTAGATGGCGAACACGTCGACCACCGGCGCCAGGAGTGGCAGCAGCACCTGGAAGAGCAGGAGGTAGGTCAGGCCGCGCCGGCCGAGCTTGCCGGCCTGCCCCCGCTGGGCCCAAGCCCCACGGTGTTTCCACATCGCCTGCAACGTCCCGTAGCACCAGCGGTACCGCTGCCGCCACAGTGCACCCAGTGACGCCGGTGCCTCGGTCCACGCGACCGCCCGCTCCTCGTAGACCACCCGCCACCCGTCCCGGCACAGGGCCATCGTCAGGTCGGTGTCCTCCGCCAGGGTCACGTCACTGAGCCCGCCGATGCGCTCCAGCGCCGTACGACGGAAGCCGCCGATCGCACCGGGGACGGTCGGCATGCACTCGGCCAGGTCGAACAGCCGCCGGTCCAGGTTGAAGCCGACCACGTACTCGATGTGCTGCCAGCGACCCAGCAGCCCGCGCCGGTTGCCGACCTTGGCGTTGCCCGACACCGCACCGACGGACGGATCCGCGAAGGGCTGCACCAGCATGCGGACGGCGTCCGGCTCGAACACCGTGTCGCCGTCCACCATCACGATCAGGTCGAAGTGCGCCGCCTGCAGCCCGGTGTTGAGGGCGACCGGTTTGCCCGCGTTCGGCTGCCGGATCACGCGGACGCCGGGGATCCGCATCGCCTCGACGATGTCCGCCGTACCGTCGGTCGAACCGTCGTCGACGACGATCACCTCGATCGGGTGGTCCGACGCGACCAGCGACCGGATGGCCGCCTCGATCCCGGCGCTCTCGTTGTACGCCGGCACGATCACGCTGACCGGTTCCGTGACCGGATCGCCCCACGACCAGTCCCGCTGCCGCGCGTGACGCCGGGCCGCGACGACAGTCGTCAGCGCACGAAGCACGCTGAGCCCGCCGGCGGCGTACAGGAACCAGGTCAGCAGGGTCAGCACGCTGTCACTGATCCGCAGCGCCCAGATGGCTGCCAGGCCTCGCCCACGCTCGACCAGGCTGGCCTTGTGCACGGGCTGCGGCAGCCCCACCGCGTCGCTCACCGTCGCGAACTTGAACTCACGTGCCTTCAACGTCGGAATCAGCTTGGCCAGCGCGGCAATGGTCTCACTCCGATCGCCACCCGCGTCGTGCATCAGCAGGACCTGACCCGCCGTACCCCGCGGCATCGAGTTCGCGATGACCTTCGCGGTTCCCGGGCGTCGCCAGTCCTCGCTGTCCTGAGTGCTCAGCACGGTCAGGTACCCGGCCTGCCGGGCCGCCTCGATCGAGGTCCAGTCCGCGTCGGTCAGCGCGTTCGCTTCGGACGAGTACGGCGGTCGCAGCAGCGGCGTGCTGAGCCCGGTCGCACCGGCCAGGATCAGCTGGCTCTGCCGCAGTTCGAGCGATCGGCGCCAGCCGGCCGCCGTACTCAGATTCGCATGGGTGAAGGTGTGCACGCCGATTTGGTGGCCCTCAGCAACAATTCGGCGAGCCAGCTCCGGGTGGGCGGCGACCTCGGTGCCGACGACGAAGAACGTCGCCTTGACCCGCTGGGCCTTGAGCAGGTCGAGCACCTTCGGGGTCCAGACCGGATCCGGGCCGTCGTCGAAGGTTAGCGCGATGGTCCGCGCGGCGGGCCGCACCGAGCGGACGTCGGCCGGCCGGGCGTCGATCACCGGACCGCCGTCGACGACCTTCCGCGGTACGGCGCCGTCCGGACCCTCGGCCGTGACCGCACCGTCAGGCTCGGTGCCGAACATGTGATGCGTGTAGCCGTGCAGGACCAGCATGCTGGACAAGCAGACGAGCAGCATGGTCAGCACGACCCAGTGGGTGCGCAGCGGCACAGGCTTCGCGCGTCGCGCGACCGGACGAGTCACGGCTTGGCAGGCGACTTCGTCCGGCCAGGCGGCACGGTCGGCTTGTTACTCGGGTGCACCGTCGTCGGCTTACCGGGGGGAGTGCTGGGCGACCCGGTGGTCGGGGTGCTCGGTGCAACGGTGGTCGGTACGACGGTCGGCGTGGCGGACGGCGTACGCGTGGCCGAGGTGCTGGTCGGAGTCGAGGTCGGGGTCGGTGTGCTGGTCGGCTCGTTCTCGCGACCCGCTGTCGGTGTCACCGCACTGGGCCGGACCGACTGAATCGCGGCCGGACCCGGCGTGATGACCGGTCGAGGAGCGGGCTTGGCCGCCTCGGGCAGCGGAACCAGCGGAGTGTCCAGGCTCGGTCCGCCGAGCAGGCTGCTGACCAGCAGAATCAGATAGCCGGCAGCGGGGACCGCGAGAATCGCGCCGGCACGGCGGATGGCGCGATGACGGCGCCCGGTCGAGTCCAGAAAAACCGGTCGCCGGGAGGAGGGCGACTTCACAAGCGCGGGATCTTACCTGCCCCGCCCGCATCACCACACCGCCCACCACCTATTCCGAGATGCGTCAAACGCTTGTACTACAAGGCTTTTCGCCTCCGCATCGACACGTGGCAGCAGGTGAGCCGAGCATGCGTTTGCACGAAAGGGCACCCGAAGTGTTGTCAAGGTGACTGTCTGTCATCTACCTTTCTCGTCAGCGGCCAGGAGGTCTCCCACTGCGCAACCGAGGGGGGAGCGCGGGCCTGGGGCCGCGGGGGTGGGAACCATGGGGATGGTCCGTCGTGCTCGCATGCTCGTCCACTCGCGGTTGACAGCGGTTGTCGCCGCCTTCAGTCTGCTGATCGGCCTGATCGTCTACACGCCACTCCCGGCCCGCGCGGCCGTGGCCGGCGTCGATGATCTCCTTGCCACCCTCGGCTCCAACGGCGAGGCGAACAGCCTGGCCGCCTGGACCTCGGGGCTCGCTTCGGTCGACAAGCTCGGTGAGCAACTGCCGCTGGTCGGCGCGAGTCCCGGCGGTCTGCTCGGGCTGAACGACCTGGTCGGCAAGGCGATCGCGGACGAGCTGAAGACCGCGACCGACTTCGGCGATCTCGAGGTCGATCAGCCGATCACCATCGACGGTGGCCGCAGCGGCCGGCTCGAGACCTCGGTGAGCGATGTCGGCGAGGGCAAGAAGCTCGACATCCTCGCCACCGTCGACCGGACCGTGACCGGCCAGGACCTGCGGGTCACCAGCGCCTCGCCCAAGGTCGAGCTGGCGGTGTCCGACGGCGTCACCGTGGCGCTCACGTCGCGGTTCGCGCTCAGCCTGGTCTGGACCGGCCTCGCTGACGACAAGGTCTACCTGGTCCGCTCGAACACCACGCCGCGCCTCGACGTGGACGCGCACGCGAGCATCGACAGCGCCGCCGCCCAGGCCGCGATCGGGATCCTGGGCGTCTCGCTGGCCGGCTCGACGCTCGACCTGGACGCGCACTTCGCCGGCACGGTCAGCGACCCGGACAACGACGGCAAGCTCTTCTTCGCCGACAACGGGGAGCTGGCTCAGCAGGGCTCGCTGGACGGGTTGTTCAGCGTCGGTCTGGACCCGCAGGGCTCGCTGCCGATCGACGACTCCGACGCCGGCTCCCGTGGATCTGTCCACGCCACCTTCCAGCTGGGCGCCGCCGCGGCCGGGATCCCCGCCGCGCTGCCGAGTGAGATCAGTACGACGGTCAAGGTCGACTGGAACGACATCGGAACCGGGGCCCCGGTCGTCACCGCGCCTGATCTCGCGGCCACCGTCGGCCGGTTCCAGAACATGAGCCTGCAGGACCTCGCCGAGGGCCTCGCCCAGGTGATCGCGACGCTGACCGCCGTGCAGAAGGCCAAGTTCGACCCCGACAAGGACGGCCCGTTGCCGACCGTCGGCGACCTGGACCTGCCGTTCATGAAGGGCACCCTGGCCGACGCGATCCAGGTGAACAAGGTGCTCAAGGACTTCCTCGGGAAGAACACCGTGCCCGCACCGGGCCAGCCCGGCTACGTCCAGGGCACCGATCCGGCCCAGTACGGCAAGCCGACCTTCACCTCGTTGCAGGACCTGCTGAAGAAACTCGACACCGCGACCGGCATCGACCTGAGCAACCTGGTCTGGGACGCGACGACCAGCAAGCTCGCACTCACCCTGAACATGAGCGAGACGAGCGCGCAGACAGACCTCGATCCGATCAGCATCGAGGCCTCCGGCAAGGTCGCGACGTACGACACGAACACGCTCACGGTCCAGGGCGCCGGGTGGTCGGAGAACCAATGGGCCGGCCGCCGGGTGGTCGCCGGGACCTCTGCCGGCGAGGTGGCGAGCAACGACGCGAGCACGATCAAGCTGAAGACGGACTGGATCGGCGGCAAGCCCGACAAGGACACGCCGTACGTGATCACCGGCTCCGAGCCGCACGTCGGCGCGGTCAGCTTCGCGAACCGGATCGGCCAGGACAAGCGCGGTATCGAGAATGCGAACGCGGACCAGACCTTCGCCAAGGTGACGCCGTCGTTCACCGCCGCGCTGACCTTGGTGCTGGACCTGCAGGACCCGAAGACGGGTAACGACTGCATCGGGTTCCTCGGCAGCACGCAGGCCTGCCCGTTCACCCAGCACAACGGTCCACTGGACACCGTCGTACCGTCGCTGCCGCTGAACACCGATCGGATGCTGATCCGGACCGGATCGGCGCTGTTCTCCGCCGACTTCCCGATCGAGACCGCGGTCGACCTGACCGCGAACGCCGGCTTCTTCAAGGTGAAGCTGGACGGTCAGCTGAAGGTCTGCAACTCGTCCCTCGCCGAGACCTGCGCCTCCGGTGCGCCGACCGGGCACATGGTCAGCGTCGGCCTCAAGCAGCAAGGCGACGCTCAGCACGACCTGCGGATCTCCGAACTCTTCAAACAACTCGTCGACGCGCCCGCCGCACTGCTGGACGTGGACGTGAACGTCCGCGCGTACGGCGACATGACCGTCAGCGTGCCGGATGCCGAGCAGTTCCTGCCCGCGGGATCGACCACGACCTTCAAGGCGAAGTGGACCGACCTCACCGCTCCGGAGACGCTGTCGCTCGACACCGGTGACCTGACCGAGATCTTCCGGCTCGACTTCGACGAGAACGACCCCAAAGCGCTGTTCACAGCGCTGATCAAGACCCTGCAGACGCTGTCCAAGGAACTCGCCAAGGCGAACCCGGGTGCCGGTTCGGGTGTCTACGACAAGGAGATCCCCGGGCTGGGCAAGTCGTTGCGTGACCTGCTGGTCAGCGACGAGTCGAACGCCGGCGCCGGCGTCGAGTACGGCGCGAACACGCTGACCGACAAGACGCGCACGGAGGACCACGAGCTGTTCCCGCCGACCCTGGTGGGCCGGTCGATCGTGGTCGGTTCGCAGGTCGCGATCGTGGACTCGGTCTCGGCGGACGGTAAGACGCTGACCATGACCAAGCCGTGGGCACCGGAGCCCGCGGACGGAACGGCGTACATGATGAGGGCGGCGCTCGACGACGCCACCGACCGGCTGCTCGCGAAGACGCCGGGCAGCATCCAGGACGCGGTCGGGTTGCTGAACGCGGCGCTCGGTGCGAACAGCAGCGTGAAGTTCCGCTACCTGGAGAAGAACAACGAACCGCACCTGGTGCTCGACCTCGACTGGCAGCGGAAGTACCGCGCGGCGTCGGCGGTGAAGCTGTCGCTGGGTTCGCTGAACGGCGCCGACCAGACCTTCGCCGGCGCGCAGGCGAGCGGGCTGGCCCAGGTGGATGTCAACGGCCGGGTGAAGGTCGGCCTGGTGCTTCCGCTCAAGGCGAGTGACGGACCGGTCGACGCGGCGGCGCTGCAGGTACTGGAGGACTCGTCGATCAGCATCGGTGCCAAGGCGAAGCTGGACAACGGCGTCATCCAAGGTGTGGTCGGGCCGCTGTCCATCGCGTTGGGCAACCCGGCCGCCGGCGCACCCGCCACGGAAAAGGCGCAGGCCAACGCGGACCTGAGCATCGCGCTCGCGAAGTCCGGCGCGGCCGTGGACACGCCGGTGTCGTTCAGCGACTTCCTCGGCGCGGTCGGCGTGAACTTCAACGCCACCAACGGAACAGTCTCCTGTGGAGAGACGATCACCACGCCGCTGATGGTCTGCGGCAACCTGCCGATCTACCTGAACAACACCGGCACCGAAGCGGGGTGGACCCCGATCGGCACCATAGCGCTGCGTGTCCCGGATTCGGACGACCCGGCCGACCTGCTCGACCTGGACGACAACCTGCCCGCGCCTGACGACACCTTGAAGGAGCTGCAGGTCCCCGACAATCTGGACGACCAGCTGGCCGCGGCGCTGCTCGACTTCAGCAACTTCGGTGACGGCATCGAGGGTTACCTGGCCGCTGTGGAGCAGGCGTTCCGTACGGCGAGCCTGCAGGGCAAGTTGCCGTTGGTCGGTGACGACCTGCAGCAGGGGGCCAACTTCATCGGTGACCTGCGGGCGAAACTGCGGGCGTCGATCTGGAACGAGCTCCCGGGCGGAGGCCGGCCCGCCAACTCCAAAGAGTTCGCGGACTTCATCAACGGCAAGTTGGCGACCGCGCTCGCCGAGGTGCAGATCGCGGCCACGGACATCAGCGTCACCTTCGAATGTGCCGAGGCGCTCGAGATCTGCCCGCTCGACAAGATCACTGGTGCGTACCTCGACTTCACCGCCCAGCGCGGCAAGATCGTTCCGGGCCAGGGATGTGTGAACGACGGCGCGCCGAAGCCGTGCCACACCACGAACATCCCGCTGGACATCGGCATCCCGGGCCTCGCGTTGCGGCAGGGCAAGGACGGCACCGACGGAATCAGCGTGGCCGCCGGCTTCGCGCTGCACTTCCGGCTCGGGCTGACCAAGAACGACGGGTTCTTCATCAACACCCACGACGGCTGGGGGCCGGACAACAAGGCGCGGCCGGAGCTCCAGGTCGGACTGGCGTTCGACCTGCCGGACACGATGGTTGCCGAGCTCGCGTTCATCAAGATCAACGTCGACAAGGCGAAGGGCGGGGAGCACGACGAGACCGTGCCGTTGTTCGCCGGGACGTTCCAGGTCGACCTGAAGGCGCCCGGCGACGGCGACTGCCGCAAGGGTGACGAGGGCGACGCCTGCAACCCGACAGACGCGAAGATCAAGTTCGCCGACCTGGGCAACACCGAGGGTCTGTTCGGCGTCTCGATCAAGGGCGACTTCCTGCTCGACTGGATCATCCAGGCCGAGGTGGGCGCACCGGAGGACGAGAAGTCCGCGTTCCCCGGCGTACGGGCGAACTTCCTGCTGAAGTGGTCGTTCGACAACGAGGCCCCGGATCAGGCGAAGCAGATGCCGACCATCGCCTTCCGGGACGTCGGCATCAGTGCCGGTAGCTTCTTCGAGGAGCTGCTCGGTGACGTGGTGAAGGAGATGAAGCGGGTCACCGGTCCCTTGCAGCCGGTCATGGACACGCTGTACGCGCCGATCCCGGTGCTGTCCGATCTGAGCCGGATGGCCGGTGGCGACGACGTCACGCTGATGACGCTGGCGAAGACGTTCAGCACGCTGGCCGACGGGCCGAAGCTGGAGTTCGTCGACAAGATCAAGGCGATCATCGAGTTCATCAACCGACTGCCGAGCTGCACGCCGGAGGATCCGAACGACTGTTACGTGCCACTGGGTGAGTTCTGGATCTCCGGTGAGAAAGCGCTGAACACCAGCAACTCGCCGACGACCGCTGACAAGATGTACGAAACGGTCAAGGCGAAGTCCGAGACCGAGGTCAAGTCCGCGCTGAACGAGAGCAACGACAACCCGGACGCGAAGGACCACAAGGTCTTCGGCGGTGTGGGGCTGGCGGCGGATGACGGCGACGCGGAGAAGTCCGGGTTCAGCTTCCCGATCCTGGTGGAGCCGGCCAAGGCGTTCAACCTGCTGATGGGTGGCGACGTCACGCTGGTCGAGTTCGACTCCGGCCCGCTCACCCTGGGCTTCAGCTGGCGGCAGTCGTTCGGGCCGGTGTACGCGCCGCCGCCGGTGTTCGTCACGCTGGCGGGCTCGGCGTCGGTGAGCCTGCACATCGTCGCCGGCCTGGACACCTACGGCATCCGCAAGGCGGTCGAGGCCCAGCAGGACGGTGCGCCGGTCAAGGCGGTCGACGTCCTCGACGGGCTGTTCTTCAAGACCGTCGACAAGGACGGCGCGCCGCTGCCCGTCGTCGAGCTCACCGGTGAGATCGCGGCCGGTGCCGCCGTCAGTGCGCTGATCATCACGGTCGGCATCGAGGGCGGCCTGCGGTTGACCATCGGGTTCTCCTGGAACGATCCGAACAAGGACGGCAAGTTCCGGGTCAGCGAGTTCCTGCACGCGGCGCTGAACAACCCGCTCTGCCTGTTCACGGTCAGCGGACGGCTGTCGCTGTTCCTGCGCGTCTACATCACCATCGGCGTCAGCATCTTCTCGGTCTCGTTCAGCTTCACGCTCGCCGACGTGACACTGCTCGACTTCTCGGTGGCACCCGACTGTTCACCACCACCGCCGAAACTCGGTGGCACGACCGGTGACACGTTGGTCGTGTTCGCCGGGAAGTTCGGCAAGAACGGCCAGCGCGGCGAGCCCTGGACCAATGACGCCGAACCGATCGAGAAGGACACGGTCAAGGTGATCTCGCTGCACTATGCGCAGACGAAGACCGACCCGACCGGTGCCGACGGCGCCTTCGACGGCTTCGCGGTGGAGATGCTCGGCGAGCGCCGTGAGTACCTCGACCCGAACCTGAAGCGGGTCGTGGTGGACGGCGAGGACTACACCAAGCCGATGGTCGTCACGTTCATCGGCGACGGCAAGAAGGAGACCGACGGCAACGCGGGCAAGACGCCGGCCGTCTTCGACAAGGACGCCGTCGTGATCGGCGGCAAGGCGGCCGACGTGATCACCACCGGGCGCGGTCTGTCGTACGTCGACGGCCGCGGCGGTGACGACATCATCGTCACCGGTGACACCGGTGGGGCGGACTCGAAGGCCGTGGTCGCCGGTGGCGCCGGCAAGGACACCATCACGGTCGGCAACGGTGATGACACGGTCGCCGGTGACGCCTCCCTCGGGAACGTCCGGCGAGAACAGACCGACGTCACGTACAACGAGCAGGACGGCGGCGGCACCACGAAGCTGGCCGGTGTCTTCGATTGGACGAAGCTGACGAGCGTCGACCCGACCACACTGGCCGAAGACGACCAGCCGGCCGACGCCCAGGTGCCGGACGACGACACCATCGGTCTCGGCCTGGGCACGAACAAGGCGCGTGGCAACGCGGGCAAGGACAAGCTCGCGGTCGCGGCCGACGCGCCGGACGGATCCAGGAAGGCCGGCGTCAATACCCTGATCGGCGACGGCGGCAGCGACCGGCTCACCGGTGGCTCCAACGCCGACCGGATCTTCACCGCGGCCGAGGGTCAGTTCGGCGTCGACGCGGCCGGACTGGACGACGTGGACCCGGGCAACAAGCCGGCGACCAACGTGGTCGACACCGGGACCGGGAACGACCAGGTCTGGGGCAGCAACGCGATCGAGACGGTGACCAGTCACTCGCTGGGTGACCAGGGTGCGACGATTCGCGGTGGCGGCGGCAACGACGTCCTCACCGGTGGATACGGCACCGACGCGGTGTACGGCGGTCCGGACCACGACTACGTGATCGCGGAACCGGCCCTGGTCGGCGACGACAGCGGGAAGGACGACAAGGTCGGGGACGTGAACTTCGGGCCGTTCCGCCAGGTCGAGGTACAGCCGCTGCCCGAGGGTGTGCAGTCCAACCCGAAGACGCTCGTCGGCGGTCTGGGCAACGACCACATCTACGGCGGCGACGGTCCGGCCACGGTCTTCGGTGACAAGCGCATCGACGCGGAGAAGTGCGTCACCGGTACGCCGGTGACCTCCGATCCGGTGGACCAGAGCACCAATGCGGCTCTCGGCGACGGCAACGACCGGATCCTCGGCGGTGCGGGCGTCGACACGGTGTCCGCCGGTGGCGCGGACGACCTGGCCGAGGTTGCTGGAGGCAACGACCTCGTGTGCGGCCAGCAGGGGAAGGACACCCTGCGCGGTGGTGCCGATGTCGACCAGCTGTGGGGTGGTTCGGAGGCCGACGTGCTGTACGGCGACGCCGGAGCGGACCAGGTCTTCGGCAACGCCGGCGACGACACCGAGTACGGCGGCCTCGACCCCGACGTCGTCGAGGGCAACAACGGCAAGGACTGGCTGACCGGTGGCGGGGGCGGTGACGTGATGTACGGCGGGACCCGTGCGGCGGGCCGTACCGACACCGGTGACGATGACCTGTACGGCGACCTGGGCAACGACCGGCTGATCGGTGACAACGGCACCGTCGGCGCCCTCGCCGTACCGGTCGACCTCGATGGCGAGACCCCGGCCGCGGGTACGGGTGACCGCATCCGCGGTGGTGACGGTGACGACACGGCGTACGGCGGGCTCGGCAGTGACATCGTCGACGGGAACGGCCACGACGATCACCTGGAGGGCAACAACGCCTCCGACGTGGTGCACGGCAACGCCGGTGAGGACGCCATCGCCGGTGGTTCGTTCGAGCAGGCTTCGGCCGGCATCGGACGACCGGACGCGGGGGACCTGCTGTTCGGTGACGAGGGGCCGGACCTGCTGACCGGTGACAACGCGGTCCTCACCCGGACCCCGGATCCGGCGGCGACCACCCCGGTGACCCGGCAGCGTGGTTTCGCGCTCGGCCATGTGGTCGCGCTGCTCGACCTCGGGCTGACGCCGGTGGCGAACACCTCCGGCAACGACCAGATGTCGGGTGGCGACGGTCAGGACGTCCTCTACGGCCAAGGCGGCGAGGACCGGGCCAAGGGCGACGGTGACGACGACTACGTCGAGGGCGGTCAGGCCAGTGACTGGATCGAAGGCGATCTGGCCGACGACGACCTGGTCGGTGGCAGCTCCACCCCGCTGAACGGCTCGACAGGTCAGCAGGACACCGCGGACGCCATCTTCGGTGGTCCGGGAGACGATGTGGTCACCGGTGACAACGGCGCCGTACTGCGGCCGGCGGCTGGGCAGACGCCGACTCGGGCAACCGTCCGGCTCGGCAGCGAGGCCGGTACGCCGATGGCACCGCGGATCGTGAACCGTTACGACCTCGCGGCGCTGCCGCCGGCAGACCGGTTCGGCGCGGACCGGGTGTCGGGTGGTGACGGCGTGGACGTGCTCTACGGTCAGGACGGCGGGGACTTCCTCTCCGGCGGTGCCCGCGCCGACTACGTCGAGGGCAACGGCGGGGCGGATGTGGTCCGGGGTGACCTGTCACTGGCCGGCGACTCGCCGTTCACCACCGTGCAGCCGCTCCCGGACCCGGGCTGGCCCGGTACGGCGAGTGCGGCCGCCCTGCTGGAGGGTGCGACCGCACCCGACGGGCAGGACGACCTGATCGGCGGCAGCTCCGCGAAGGGGTTCCGGGACACCGGCGACACGATCGAGGCCGACGGCGCGGACGACGTCGTACTCGGTGACAACGGCTCGCTGCTGCGGACAGTCACCGGTGCGACCGAGCGGGTCTACGCGGACCGCTATCCGAACGGGACGCCACCGGCGGACGCGACCGTGGCCCGGACGCACGATCCGGACCTCGGTGACCCGAGCCCGCGGTTCTGCACCGAAGCGCAGGCGACGTGTGAGGTGGCCGGGGCGTTCGGCGCCGACACCCTGTACGGCGAAGCCGGTGACGACGGTGTGTGGGGCCAGGACGGGAACGACACGATCTTCGGCGGGCAGGACGACGACGACCTGTACGGCGAGCTCGGTGACGACACCGTCTTCGGTGAGGCCGGCGAGGACGCGATCCTCGGCGACCGGGGCGGCGTGGTGAACCAGTACCTGGACACCGGTGACACCCCGGCCCAGTTCACCTTCACGATGACCACGCCGCCGGCCGAGACGTACGTCGGGTTCCGGCGTACGGCGTACGACCGGCGGGTCGACCTGGAGCACGACGTCGACGGGGACCTGTGGATCGGTGCCTCAACCGCCGCGGAGATGCCGCACGACGGCATCACCGAGGGCGGCCGGGACAGGCTCCGGGGCGGCTCGGGCGCGGACAACCTCCACGCCGGGTACGGCGACGACCTCGCCAACGGTGACAGCGGCGGCGACCAGGTGTTCGGCGCCGACGGTGAGGACGTGCTGTGGGGCGGCAAGGGCTGTGACCCAGTCCTCGACGCCGCAACGGCGGACTGCCTGAAGAACGGCGTGTTCGACCCCGACGCCCGCGGGACGAACGACCGGTACGTGGACCACATCTTCGGCGGCGTCGGTGAGTCGGACGCGGCCGAGCAGGATGTGTCCGGGTCGGACCTGCTCGACTTCAACCCGCGGGGTGCCTTCCCCGGCAACTGTGCACCCGGCGACTGGCCGGTCACGACGGCGGGGGTCACCGTCGACCCGTGCCTGTGGTTCCAGTTGACCGGCAAGGACGACGACACGGCCGACCCGGCGACGCTGCGGAACAACAACCATCACCAGGGCACGGACTGGATCTACGGCGGCTGGGACCGCGACGTGATGCAGGCCGACGTGGCCGAGAACGGGCCGAACCCGGGTGACCGGCTGATCGACTGGAACGGCGCGTACAACCTGTACACCCACTGCAACCCGGCGTACGGCGGGTTCAACGACGTCCGGCAGCACTCGCCGGCGATGCACCAGTTCCTGACGTCGGTGGCGTGGGGCTCGGGGGCCGGGCGGTCTGCGACCGACGTGACGACGGCCGGGACGTCGGCGTACCGGGAGCTCGCCTTCGCCTACAACCCCGACTACAACTCCCACGCGGTCGGACCGGCGTACCCGGGTACGCCGGGGCACTTCGACGACCCGGTGGCCTGTTCCGACTGAGTTGATCGAACCGGTGCGCTGGACCGCTCAGACAAGCGGTCCGGCGCACCGGAGTGAACTCTCGGGAGCAAAACACCCCACCATGCATGCTCTGGGGGTGGAGGTGGCTACTGTCATCGAGTGCAGAAATGGCCTGGTCGTCCTTATCCACTCGGAGCCACGTACGACGGCTCCGGGACGAACTTCGCGTTGTTCTCGGAGGTAGCTGAGCGAGTAGATCTGGCCCTGATCGGTGACGACGGGGAAGAGCAGTTGGTCCAGCTGACCGAGGTGGACGGTTTCGTCTGGCACGGGTACCTGCCGGCAGTGGAGCCGGGGCAGCGGTACGGATTCCGGGTGCACGGCCCGTACAACCCGGCCGAGGGGCATCGGTGCAACCCGTCCAAGCTGCTGCTGGACCCGTACGCGAAGGCCATTGACGGCCAGATCGACGGTGACGAGTCGCTGTTCAGCTACCGGTTCGCCAAGCCGGACGAGCTGAACACGATGGACAACCGCGAGCACACCATGCTGTCGGTGGTGACGAACCCGTTCTTCGACTGGGGCAACGACCGCCCGCCGGGGCACGCGTACCACGAGACCGTCATCTACGAGGCGCACGTGAAGGGCCTGACCAAGACCCATCCGGCGCTGCCGGAGGAGATCCGCGGCACGTACGCCGGGATCGGTCATCCCGCGATCATCGAGCACCTGAAGGAGCTCGGGGTGTCCGCGATCGAGCTGATGCCGATCCACCAGTTCGCCCAGGACGGTCACCTGCAGGAGCGCGGCCTGTCCAACTACTGGGGCTACAACACCATCGGCTTCTTCGCGCCGCACAACGACTACGCCGCCGGCGGCACCCGCGGCCAGCAGGTGACCGAGTTCAAGACGATGGTGAAGGCGCTGCACGAGGCCGGCATCGAGGTCATCCTCGACGTGGTCTACAACCACACGGCCGAGGGGAACGAGTTCGGCCCGACGTTGTCGTTCAAGGGCATCGACAACGCGGCGTACTACCGGCTGGTGGACGCGGACAAGCGGCACTACTACGACACGACCGGCACCGGGAACAGCCTGCTGATGCGGCACCCGCACGTCCTGCAGCTGATCATGGACTCGCTGCGCTACTGGGTGACCGAGATGCACGTCGACGGGTTCCGGTTCGACCTGGCGGCCACGCTGGCCCGCCAGTTCCACGAGGTCGACCGGCTGTCGGCGTTCTTCGACCTGGTCCAGCAGGACCCGGTGGTGAGCCAGGTGAAGCTGATCGCCGAGCCCTGGGACGTCGGCGACGGCGGCTACCAGGTGGGCAACTTCCCGCCGCTGTGGACGGAGTGGAACGGGAAGTACCGCGACACCGTGCGCGACTTCTGGCGTGGCGAGAAGTACACGATGGCCGAGTTCGCGTCCCGCCTCACCGGCTCGTCGGACCTCTACCAGGACGACAGCCGCCGCCCGCTGGCCAGCATCAACTTCGTCACCGCGCACGACGGCTTCACCCTGCGCGACCTGGTCTCCTACAACGACAAGCACAACGAGGCGAACGGCGAGGGCGGCAAGGACGGCGAGAGCCACAACCGCTCCTGGAACTGCGGGGTCGAGGGCTCGACCGACGACCCGGCGGTGCTCGACCTGCGGGCCCGCCAGCAGCGCAACTTCCTCACCACGCTGCTGATCTCGCAGGGCGTGCCGATGATCGCCCACGGTGACGAGCTAGGCCGGACGCAGAGCGGCAACAACAACGTCTACTGCCAGGACAACGAGATCGCCTGGGTCGACTGGAAGCTCACCGAGCCGCAGAAGGACCTGCTCGCGTTCACCCGCTCGCTGGTCAGGCTGCGCAACAACCATCCGGTGCTGCGCCGGCGCCGTTTCTTCCACGGCGACACCGGCGTCGACGGTCTCGGTGACCTGGTCTGGTTCACGCCGAAGGGCACCGAGATGCAGAACGGCGACTGGACCCGCGACGACGCCCGCGCGATCGCGGTCTTCCTCAACGGCGACGCGATCTCCGAGCCGGATCTCCGCGGTGAGCCGGTGGTGGACGACTCGTTCCTGGTCCTGCTGAACAGCAACCACGAGCCGATCGACTTCCTGCTACCGCCCAAGCAGTACGGCGAGACCTGGACGGTCGTCGTGGCCACCTCGACCGCGCGAGGCGGCGACGGCGACGAGCCGCACGCGGCCGGCAGCACGATCCGGCTCGAGGCCCGCAGCACGCTGGTCCTGACCCGCCCGAGGCGGGCCCAGGGATGACTTCGGCGCCGATTCCTTCCCGCCCCGGTCAGGGCCCGCAGGCCACCTACCGCCTGCAGCTGCATGCCGGTTTCGGGTTCGACGACGCCGTCGAGGTTGTGCCGTACCTGCACAGCCTCGGCATCTCCCACGCCTATCTGTCCCCGATCCTGCAGGCCGCGCCCGGCTCCACCCACGGGTACGACGTGGTCGACCACAGCCGGCTGTCCGAGCCGGCGGGCGGTCGTCCTGCGTTCGACCGGCTCGCGGCTCGGCTGGCCGACCATCGGATGGGTGCGGTGGCGGACGTCGTACCGAATCACGTCGCGGTGCCGACCCCGGCCCGGCTGAACAAGGCGCTGTGGTCGGTGCTGCGGGACGGGCCGGGATCGCCGTACGCGGAGTGGTTCGACGTCGACTGGGGTGCGGGCAACCAGCCGTTGCTGATGGCGGTGCTGGGTCAGCGGATCGGCAAGGTGCTGGCGGACGGCGAGTTGTCGGTCGATGGCGACGTACTGCGGTACTACGAGCACGAGTACCCGCTGCGGCCGGGGACCGAGGACCTACCGATCGCGGAGCTGGTGACCGAGCAGTGGTACCGGCTGGCGCACTGGCGGGTCGCTGACGAGGAGCTGAACTACCGGCGCTTCTTCGACGTCGACACCCTCGCTGCTGTCCGGGTGGAGACGCAGGAGGTCTTCGAAGCCACGCACGAGCTGTTGCTGGAGCTTCTGCACGAAGGGAAGCTCAACGGCTTCCGCATCGACCACCCTGACGGACTGGCCGATCCGCGTGGGTACCTGCGCCGTCTGGCCGAGCGTACGGGTGGCGCGTGGGTCGTGGTCGAGAAGATCCTCGAAGGCGACGAGCAGCTCCCGTGCGACTGGCCCTGCGCCGGGACGACGGGTTACGACGCCTTGCTGCGGGTCGGAGGGCTCTTCGTCGACCCGTCCGGTGCGGCGCCGCTGGCAGCCCTCCACTCCGAGCTCACGGGTGAGCCGGCTGACTTCGGCCCGGTCATGGAGGAGGCCAAGCGGGAGATCGTGAGGCACGGGCAGTACGCCGAGGTGCACCGGCTGGTGGAGTTGCTGGCCCGCATCTGCCAGGACGACGTACGGCTGCGTGACCACACGAGACGGGCGTTCCACGAGGTGGTCGTGGAGTTGCTCGTCAACTTCGAGATCTACCGGGCGTACGTCGTACCGGGGGAGCAGCCCGAGCCTGAGGCGGTGCGTGCGCTGGAGCGAGCGGCCGAGAAGGCGCGGGAGAACCTGGACGAGGACCGGCAGGAGACGTTGGACGTCGTATTGCACCTGCTGCTGGGTCGCGAGACCGGTACGGCGAGCAGGATCGACGAGCACGCGCGGCACGAGCTGATCGTCCGGTTCCAGCAGACGTGTGGTCCGGTGATGGCCAAGGGAGTCGAGGACACCGCGTTCTACCGGTGGTTCCGGCTCGCCTCGCTGAACGAGGTCGGCGGAGACCCGGAGCACTTCGGCGTGACGCCTGAGGAGTTCCACGCGTTCGCGGCCCGGCTGAACCAGCACTGGCCGAAGACGATGACCACACTGTCCACCCACGACACCAAGCGGTCCGAGGACGTGCGGGCCCGGCTCGGTGTGCTGTCCGAGCAGCCTGCCGCCTGGTCGGACGCGGTCCGGGAGTGGCGGCGGCTGTCGGAGGACCACCGGAGTCCGGTGCTCGACGGCAGCACGGAGTACCTGTTCTGGCAGACGCTCTTCGGCACCTGGGACGACGGCCCGCTGCCGGAGGACCGCTTGCAGGCCTATCTCCTCAAGGCGATCCGCGAAGCCAAGCGCCACACCACCTGGACCTCCCCGGACGAGGAGTACGAACAGGCCGTCGCCGGCTTCTGTAGCGCGGTCCTTGCCGACCCAGACGTGATGGAGTCGGTACGCCGCTTTGCCGCAAGACAAGCCGGATTCGTCCGCGCGGCCACGCTCGGCCAGAAGCTGGTCCAGTTGACGATGCCCGGCGTACCGGATGTGTACCAGGGGACGGAGTTGGTCGACCTGTCGCTCGTGGACCCGGACAACCGGCGGCCTGTGGACTACCAGCACCGGATCGACCGGCTGCGGCGGCTGGACGACGGCGCCAAACCCGACGACCTCTCCGATGAGAAGCTGCTGGTCACCAGCCGAGCACTCCGCATCCGCAGGCAGTACCCGGAAGCCTTTGCCGGCAGCTACACCCCACTGCCGACGTCGAACGGCCATGCGGTCGCCTTCGCTCGCGGCGACGCGGTCATCACGGTCGCCACCCGCCTCCCAGCCGCTCTGCACCGCCTGGGCGGCTGGGGTGACAGCACGGTGGTGCTGCCGGATGGTGAGTGGAAGAGCGTGTTGACCGGCCGTGAGGTGGGTAGTGGAGCAGCCCGGATCCACGAGCTGCTGGAGGACCTCCCGGTGGCGCTGCTCGTAAGGAGCTGAATGCACACCTTCCGTGTCTGGGCGCCGAACGCATCGTCGGTCGACTTGGTCCTGCGGGACGGCCGTCTGCCCCTGCACCAGCGGGATGGCTGGTGGGAGCGAGAGGTGGTCGAGGCGCATCACGGCACCGACTACGCGTTCTCCGTCGACGGGAGCGAGCCGCTGCCGGACCCGCGGAGTCCCTGGCAGCCCGATGGGGTGCACGGCTTCAGCAGGGTGTTCGACGAGGACCGCTTCCGCTGGACGGACAGCGACTGGGCCGGACGTGATGTGCGCGGCTCGGTGTTCTACGAGCTGCACATCGGCACGTTCACCCCGGAAGGGACGTTGGAGGCGGCCGCGGGTCATCTGGACTACCTGGTGGCACTTGGGGTCGACGTGATCTCCCTGATGCCGGTTGCCGCGTTCCCGGGGCGGCACGGCTGGGGGTACGACGGTGTGCACCTCTACGCCGTCCACGAGCCGTACGGCGGGCCGGAGGCGCTGCAGCGATTCGTGAACCGGTGCCACGAGCTTGGCCTCGCGGTCTGCCTCGACGTCGTCTACAACCACCTCGGACCGAGTGGGAACCGCCTGGGCGAGTTCGGGCCGTACTTCACCGACCGGCACACCACTCCCTGGGGACCTGCGGTCAACCTCGACGACACCGGCAGCAACGAGGTCCGCCGGTGGATCTGCGACAACGCCCTGCGGTGGTTCCGGTGCTTCCACATCGACGCATTGCGGCTGGACGCCGTACATGCGCTCGCCGACGATAGCCCGGTGCACCTGCTGGCGCAGTTGTCGACAGTGACCGCGGACCTGTCGAAGCAGCTGGGCCGACCGCTGGGGCTGGTGGCCGAGTCGGACCTCAACGACCCGCGGATGGTCGAGCCGGTGGACGAGGGCGGACTGGGCATGCCCGCGCAGTGGAGTGACGACTTCCACCACGCGCTGCACACGCTGCTGACCGGTGAGCGAGCCGGGTACTACGTGGACTTCGGTGAGCTGGGCGTGTTCGCCAAGACGTTGACCCAGGTGTTCCGGCACGACGGGTCGTACTCGACCTTCCGGGGCCAGGACTGGGGGCGGCCGGTCGACCCGGCCCGGCATCGCGGCGGCGAGTTCCTCGCGTACACGTCGAACCACGACCAGGTCGGCAACCGCGCACTCGGCGATCGGCCCGCACTGACGCCCGGCCAGCTCGCGATCGGCGCCGCGCTGGTGATCACCTCGCCGTACACGCCGATGCTGTTCATGGGTGAGGAGTGGGGTGCCTCGACGCCCTGGCGCTATTTCACGGACCACGATGAGCCGTCGTTGGCCGAGGCGGTGCGGGCGGGCCGTCGGCGCGAGTTCGCCGAGCACGGCTGGAACGCCGAGGAGATCCCGGACCCGCAGGATCCGGAGACCTGGCACAGCTCCGTCCTCGACTGGTCCGAGCTCGACGAGCCGCCGCACCACGAACTACTCGCCTGGTACCGCGATCTGCTCGCTCTCCGTGCCCGGACCCCGGACCTCCACGACGACCGGCTGGACTCCGTCGGGATCGCGTACGACGCCGACGGGGACTGGATCGTGGTCACCCGCGGACGTTTCCGGATCGTGGTGAATCTGGCCGCCGGCGAGACCCTGGTCCCGGTCGACGGCGTCCCGACGTACCAGGTGATGGCCTTCGGTACGGCGGCGGCGACTACTGATGGTGTTCGTCTCTCGGGTCATGGCGTCGGCATCTTCGTCGTGTGACGTGAGCCAGACCATCAAGCATTTAACGGGTTTGGCGCATATTCGACATCCAAGTGAACACAAGACGGCGTTCGATTGTGTTCGGGAATGGGTTTTTCCGGAATCGCTTGTGTCAAACGCCACTCGTGACGGACTGTGGGAATCGCCAGCAGGGGTCGCGGGGGTTGACGGGAGGACATATATGACAGTCGGAGGCGTCGACACTTACTACGACTACGAAGAGAAGCAGTGGAAGAGCCGGAGGCTGGGTGGCGGACCGATCCGCCGTGGCCCGGTCTGCCCGGCCCCACGAACAACCGAGCACGCGCTCCACGAGCAACCACACGAACGGCATCCGGCAGCCCGCGAACACGACAAGAAGAAGTCCGTCCTCAACTGACGGACCGGTGGCAGGGCCCGCCAGACCAGGTCACCGCACAGTCACCACAGCGGCCGTCGTGCCGGAACCCGACGGCCGCTGCGGCACGCCCAGAGCAGACCCGCGAGCTGCTACGCCCGCCCCGCCCCCCTCGTTCGCGCACTCAGAGGTCGAGCGCGATTGGGGCGTCGACTGGGGGGAGATTGCCGCTGGCAAACGATTACCGGCGACACGGTGCTCACAGTCGATGACGCAGTCGGGGCCGACTCACCACATGAGGCTTCGCCTTCAACCCGGGCTCGATCAGTGTCGTGGTTGGTGCGGGATTCTCCTGTGAAGTTGTGCCGGCGGGCGCAGGCGCCCCCGCGATCGCCGGCGGATCCGCAGGTCGGCTAGCGGGGGAAGAGGGTTCGGAGTTCTAGGGAGGCTTGTAGGCGGTCTAGTTTGGGGCGGGTGCGGAGGGCTTTGCGGAGGTCGCGTACGCCGGACCACGCCTGCTGACTGAGTTCCGCGTCGGGGGCGGTGCCGGACCAGACTGCCTGGTCGACTGCGCGGGCGACGGTGGTGAGGCCGGGCTCGGTGTTTGGTAGGTCGCGGGCGGCGTGGGCCAGGTCCCGGACTGTCATGCCGGGGGTGATCGGGATGCCGTGGGCGCGGAGGCGGTCTCGAGCTTCGGACCAGGCGCCTACTACGGATGCGGTGCCGGTACGGCGTTTGCGGCGCAGCGCTCGGACGGACTTCAGAAGCGGTACGCCGGCCAGCCAGAGCAGGAGCAGTGCGGCTGAGGCGAGGAAGATCCAGAGCAGAGGGATCCGGATGCCGGTCCAAGTCCGGGCGGCGGTGCCGTCGTCGGTCGACGGCGGGACCTTGGGGTCCTCGATCTGGTCGACCGGTGGGACCGACTCTCGGGCCTGCTCGGTGATCGAGGCGGTGGAGCCGGCCACGGAGGCCCTGCCGGTGGCGGCTTGGTCGGCCGGGTCGAGGGGCCACCAGCCGATGCCGTCGACGGCGACCTCGGGCCACGCATAGGCGTCGCTGTCGCGGACCGTGTACAGCCCGTCCGGATCCGGCTTGGCGGGTGCGCGGAATCCGACCACGAGCCGGGCCGGGATGCCGTTCATCCGGGCCAGGACGACGTACCCGGCGGCGAATTGCTCACTCGTGCCTGCCCGCTGCTTGAGCAGGAACGCCCGAAGTTGCGGCCAGCTGTGGCCGGTCGGGAGCTGACCGTCGACGGCCTGCCGGTAGTTGACGCGCATGTACTTCTCGAGCGCGAGCGCGGTCGCGAAGGTGGCGCGTTTGCCCTGCAAGGGGTTGATCGCGGCGATGTCGGGCGGTATCGGATCGCGGTCGGACAGACCGCCGGGGGCGTCCGCGTCGATGCCCGCGGTGAGCAGGTCGGCCGCGTCGACCGAGGTCGGTTCTGCCCAGGTCAGCTGGTAGTGATCGGGCCGGTGCGGGGCCAGCAGGGTGCTGCCGATCGGCTCGACCTTGGGCTCGGTCACCCCGCCGACCGTTGCCGGGAGCAACTGCCCGGGTAGCCAGGGGCCGTCCAGGTCCTCGAGTTGGATCGACGCGTGCTGTTGCGTGGTCGAGACCTTGATCTCGGGCCCGGGAGTGAGAGCGGACCCCATCCGCAGGAGCGGATGATCCGTGGTCCAGGTCACGCCGTCGAAGTCGTCGAGCGCGACCAGACGCCAGCGGTCGACCGGCTCCGACGCCGTGTACCGGAACAGCACCTTGTCCTTGTCCGTGCCCCGCGAGCTCAGCCGGCTGCCGAGATCGTCGAGCGGACTGGGCAGTCGCGTTCCCGGTGTCGTCGCCGCTTGCACCTTCTGCAGCGAGTACGGCGTACGCCCGACCGGATCGATCGCGCCGGCGACGAGCCCGAAGACGACCGCGGCCACGGTCACCGCCGCGGTCGCCACCCATGGTGCGAGTCGGCGGTGTTCCATGTTGTCCGGGATGAGCAGTGCGATCACGATCAGGCAGAAGGCGCCGGCGATCAGTACGGCGGTCAGCCCGGTCGCGGCGATGTACAGCTGACTGACCCCCAGGACCGCGACGCCGGGAAGCAGAGCGACCAGCGGGGGCGCGCGATCGAGCAACTCGATGGCCAGGAGGCAGGCCACCAGCGTGAGCAGTGGGACGAAGACGACCAGCTCCGGATCAGGCCTGGCGGGCCAGGTCGACTCCAGTGTCAGTCGCCACGACGTGAGTCCGCGTCCGAGCGCCCGGATCGATGCCGCGGTCGGCAGGCCGATGACAGCCGTTGCCCGCAGCACCGTTTCCACAACGGCCAGCAGACCGCCCACAACCACGAGCAACGGACGCCAGGCCGTCAACCCCGGCCACTGTCGGCAGGCCTCGGTCGCCAAGTAGGCGACCACGCACACCGAACCCACCGGGAGCCACAGATTGCCGATCCCGAAGACCGGTCCGAAACACAATCCACCGACCAGTACGCCGGCCAGCACCGCGATTGTCCGTCGCCGGTTCATCGCAAGACCCCCGTCCACTGCTGTAGGGCCTCAGGCGCGGTGCCGGTGAGGATGACCTGGGCACCGAGGATCGGCGCGATACCTTGCGCCTCGCCCAGGCCGAGAACGGTGACGGAGGAGTAGCGGCTGAGCAGCGGTGCCAGCTCCGCGGCCGAACCGCGGACGCCGGTGACGACCACGATCGCGCCGCCGGCCGACGTACCGGTGGTGAGGACCGGAGGCAGCAAGCCGGAGCGACCGTCGCTCTGGCCGACCACGCAGAGTTCGTCGAGGAACAGGCGCGAGGCGACCGCACCGCCGGGTGCGGCCGTGTCGGCGCCGGCGGTGGTGACCAGGCGGCAACGGTGGCCCGCGGTCGACGCGGCGAACAGGATCGAGGCCGCGACCTCGGTCGCCTCCTCGAAGGTTGCCGGAGACAACGGTTCGCTCCTGGTGTCCAGCAGTACGGTCAGTCGGGGCTGGTCGGGATCGGCGTAGTCGCGGACCATCAGCTGACCCGTCCGCGCCGTCGCCTTCCAGTGCAGGTGCCGCACCTCGTCGCCGACCACGTACGGACGGACGTCCCGCAGATCCGCCGAACCACGCAGCGAGTCGTCCGCGGTCCGCCCGACATGGTGGTGCCGTGGCCGACCGGCGACGACCGTCTTGGTCGGGTGGCGTTTCGGGTGCACCCACAGCGTCGCGACCTCGCCGGTCGCCTTGCTGTTCCGGGCCAGGCCGAGCGGATCGCGTCGCTCCAGCGTCAACGGCCCGACCGCGATCCGGCCGCGCCGCGAGGTCGGCAGCTCGTACCGGTACGTCGCCTCGCTGCCCGGACCGAGCCGCCGGATCCGGACCTCCTGCTGATCCTCACCGGCAGAGTCGTGTGCCGCGAACGATGCCTGCCACCGGGTGCCCTCGTTCCGCACCCGCAAGGTGGCCAACGCCGGCCGGCCGCGCTCGACCCGATCGGGCGACAACACTCGCTGCACCGTTACCTGCGGCTGCCGCACGGTCAGTACGGCGGCCGCGATCAGCGCGCCCAGTCCGATCCCGCCGAGCGCCCGGAAGACGGCGTACCCGGCGATCTCGCCCAGTGCGTACGCCGCGATCGAACCGATGAGCACCGCGACCCCACGTCCCGTCAACCGCATCCCGTCACCCGCTCGGCCAGGTCATCGCAGTGGACCGACACGGGCCGCCCGGAACACTGCCGGTCTCACCGTCCTGGGTCCGGGAGATCCGCTTCATGACAAAGTCGCGCCGGCCGTTGGAGCCGGGGTCGCGGCCAGCACCTCGTCCACCACCGACGACGGCGGTCGCTGGCTGAGCTCCGCATCGGGGGTCAGGACAAGGCGGTGCGTGAGGACCGGCTGGGCCACCTGCTTGACGTCGTCCGGCGTGGTGAACGCCCGTCCGTCGGTCGCGGCGAACGCCCGGGCGGCCCGGACCAACGCGATGCTGCCGCGCGGACTGGCGCCGTACCGGACCGCGGTGTGCTCCCGGGTCGCCGCCGCGAGCTTGACGGCGTACGAGCTGATCGCCGGGTCGACGTGGACGGACCGGACGGCCGCGATCGCGTTCCGCAGCGCGGGCAGGTCGATCACCGGGCTGAGTGAGTCCGGACCGATCCGGCCGGTGTCGCCGAGCACGATCCGGACCTCGGCGTCGTGGTCGGGGTAGCCGATCTCGATCCGCATCAGGAACCGGTCCAGCTGCGCCTCCGGCAGCCGGTAGGTGCCTTCCATCTCGATCGGGTTCTGGGTGCCGATGACCAGGAACGGATCCGGTACGGCGCGGGTGTTCGAGTCGACCGTGACCCGGCGCTCGGCCATCACCTCGAGCAGCGCGGACTGCGTCTTCGGCGTACCGCGGTTGATCTCGTCGGCGACCACCACGTTGGCGAAGATGCCGCCCGGGTGGAACTCGAACGTCTCGTTGCCCTGGTGGTAGACCATCACTCCGGTGATGTCACCCGGCAGCAGGTCGGGGGTGAACTGGATCCGGTTCCAGGTCGCGTCGATACTGCGGGCGATGCACCGGGCCAGCGTGGTCTTGCCCAGGCCCGGCACGTCCTCGATCAGCAGGTGCCCCTCGGCGAACAGCGCGGTCAGCGCCAGCCGGATCACCTCCGGCTTGCCGTGGATGACCTTCGCCAAGTTGTCCGCAACCAGCCGGTAAGCCTCGCCGGGCGGAATCGTCGCGCTCATGTCAGTTCTCCCCAGGGTCTACGGCCGGACTGCACTGTGTGACCCTACTCAGTCCAGGTCCATCCGCCGTACAGAACCGGTCCAGGCTGGATTGCTACTCCGAGGTAGGCAAGCTGAATTCGAAGATCGCGCCGCCCTCGTCGGCGTTGTAGACCTTCAGATCGCCGCCGTGGGACAGCGCCACCCAACGGACGATGGACAGGCCGAGGCCGGACGAGCCGCCGCCGCTGGTGAACCGGTCGAACAGGTCCTCGCCGACCGCCGGATCGATCCCCGGTCCCTGGTCGGCCACCGTGACGCGGCCGTCGGCGACCGTGACGGTGACGATGGCCTGGTCGGCACCCGGTGCCCGGCCGTGCCGCATCGCGTTGTCCAAGAGGTTGCCGATTGCCCGTTGCAGCAAGGTCGGATCGGCGCGGACCATCGTCGGCGCCGTCACCAGCGAGATCCGCGCGCCGTCGGTCGGCAGATCCTCGGCCACCCCGGCGACGAGCTGGTCGAGCCAGACCGGCTGTACGGCGAGCTGCTCGACGCCGGCGGCCAGCCGGGCCCGGACGAGCAGGCCGTCGATGATGTCGCCCATCCGCCCGGCGAGGCGCACCGTCCGCGGCAACAACTCGGCCTGCTGCGCCGGGTACTGCGCCGCCGTCTCCGCCAGCGCCCGTAGTGCGGCGACCGGCGTCCGAAGATCGTGCGCGGTCTCGGCCAGCAAGGTCTCCTGCTGCTCGAGTGCCTCCATCGCTGGCCGGATCGCCCGGCCGGACAACCAGTATCCGGCGAGCGCCGCGGCACCGATCAGGATCGCGCAGGCACCCAGGACCACCCAGACCAGTCGCTGATGCCGGGTCGCCTGACCCTCGATGTCGACCCAGGCCAGCACCGTGCCTCCGGGGGTGCCGCTCTGGATCTGGAACGGCTGGACAGCCACCCGGATCCGGTGCCCGTTCAGCGCCTTCCGATCGGCGAACCGGCTCGTCCCGCTGTTCATCGCCTCGGTCGCCAACTCGTCCAGCACCTTGTCGTCGACCGGCGTACAGTTCTTCGCGCTCTTGTACGGCTCGCCGTCCTTCTGCAGGACCGCGAACTGTGGGCAGTTCGCGTTCAGTTCGTCGGTGGTGACGGCGCTGATGTTCAGTGTCGTCTCGTTGCCCTTGATCAGCCGAAGTACCGGAGCTGTGACGACGTTCAGTCTGTCGTCGATCTCCGCCGTACCGCGTTGGGCGTCCAGGGTGATGATGACCGGCGCGAGGATGATCAGGCCGATCGTGTTCGTCACCGTGAACAGCACGGTCAGCCGCCAGCGCAGCCGGCGCAGCCGCTCGGCCGAGGGGCCTTTCATCCGGCGCTGCCCTCGCTGGTCAGCCGATAGCCCCGGCCGCGGACCGCCTGGATCAGCTCGGGTCCGCGCAGCTTGCTGCGCAGCCGCTTGATGGTGACGTCGACGACGTTCGCCCTCGGGTCCGCGTTCTCGTCCCAGCAGTGCTCGATCAGGTCGGTCCGGGACACAGCGTGCTCGGGCCGGACCATCAGGTACTCCAGCACGGAGAACTCCTTCGCTGTCAGAGTCAGCAGTACACCGGCCCGGCGGACCTCGCGGCGCCCGGTGTCCAGCTCGACATCGGCGTACCGCAGGACCGGCGGGCGGCCGGTGCCCGCACGACGGCACAGGCTGAGCACCCTAGCGATCAGCTCGGCCACCGCGAAGGGCTTGATCAGGTAGTCGTCGCCGCCGTGCTCGAACCCTTCCACCCGGTCGGTCAGCGTGTCCCGGGCGGTCAGGAACAGGACAGGCACCGCCCAGCCCTCCTTCCGGCGGTGGTGGACGTAGAGGGCCGAGTCGCCGTCCGGGAGCGTCCGGTCGAACACCACACAGTCGTAGGAGTTCACCCAGAGCGCCTCGTCCGCGGCCGCGATCGTGCCCGCGACATCCACTGCGAGCGCCGCCGTCCGCAGCGCGGCCGGGACCGCCACCGCCAGGTCCTCGTCGTCCTCTACCACCAGTACGCGCACCGGCACCCTCTCGTGTCATCGAAATGTCATCGTCGATACGGATCGTATGTGTCATGAACGGTCACTCAGCGCACTCACCGGCCCGGTTGTCCTTCCGCGTGCTGGGTCCGCTCGAGGTCGACGGCCCGGACGGATCCCCGCTCGACGTCTGCGGCGGCAAGCCTGCCACCGTGCTGACGCTGCTCCTGCTGCACCGCAACGCGTGGGTCAGCACCGAGCAGCTGATCGACGCCGTCTGGGCCGGCCGGGACATCCCGGCATCGGCGCAGAACAACCTGAAGACCTACGTCTGGCAGCTGCGCCGGGCGCTCCCGGACGATGAGCGGATCGAGAGCCGTCCGGGCGCGTACCGGGTCCGCGTCCTGCCCGGCGAACTGGACGCCGATGTCGCCTCCGGGCTCCGCGACGAGATCCGCGACCTGCTCGCCGGTGGCGCCGCTGCCGAGGCCGCCGCGGCGGTCGAGCGTGCCCTTGGTCTCTGGCGCGGTTGCCCGTACGACGGCCTGACCGTCGACGCGACCTCAGCCGTCGACCGGCTCACCGAGCTGCACCGGAGTCTCCGCGAGGACCTGGCTGACGCCCAGCTTGCGCTCGGGCGTCCGGCCGAGGCGATCGCCGTACTGCGGAATCTCACCGACGAGGAGCCGCTGCGTGAGTTGGCCTGGGCCAGGCTGATGACGGCGTACCGGAAGACCGGACGTCGCCATGACGCATTGGCGGCGTACCAGCGGGCCCGGACTGCGCTCGTCCGCGACCTCGGGATCGAGCCGGGAGCCGAGCTCACCGCCCTGCATCAGCAGATCCTGAGCGAGGAGGCGCCGCGGCCGGTCGTGCTGCCGCTGACCTCGAACCTGCCGCCGCGCGTGCCCGGTTTCGTCGGCCGGACCGTCGAGCTTCGGACACTGCACAGCGCCCGCGGTGTGGTGACGATCGACGGGATGCCCGGCATCGGCAAGACCGCTTTCGCCCTCGAGGTCGCGGCCGCTTCGGGTTACGAGACCCAGAGCTACCTGGACCTCCGTACGCCGATCTCGTTGCCGCCGGCGACCGGCCTGGTGATCCTGGACAACGTCGAGAACGCGGACCAGGTACGACGCCTGTTGCCGAACGATCCGGATGCGGTGGTGCTGGTGATCAGCCGCCATCGACTGACCGGCCTGGATCGCACCGGCGCGGTCACCCTCGACGTACTCGCCGCCGAAGAGGCCGAGCAGCTCACCGACATCGACCAGATCCTGCGTTGGTGCGCGGGACACCCCGGAGCGATCCGGCACCTGGTCGAGCGGATGCGCAATCGGCAGCCGTGGACGGTGGCCCGGATGGCCGCGCGGCTCGACGATCCGGCGGCCCGGTACCGCGCGCTGGCCGAGGTGCTGGCTCCCTTCGACGCGGCGTACGACGTACTTCCGGTGCCGGTCCAGCGGTTCTACCGGCGGATCGCCACGACACCGCAGTTCGACCTGCGCAGGGCCGGCCGGCTCGCCGGGGTCGGACCTGAAGAGGTCGAGCCGATGGTCGACCTGCTGATGGATCTCAACCTGGTCGCCGAGCCCGCGCCCGGACGGTTCGTGCTGCTCCCGGTGGTCCGCGATCACGCTCACCGGTTGCTGTTGGCAACGGAAACCAAAGCGGAGTTGGTCGCATGAGGCCGCCCGCCGCCGCAGCCGCGGCTCCTCAGCATGAGGCCGTCCAGGCTTCGGTGACTCGCGCCGTACCGCGAGCCACGTCGGTCGGTGTGCCGCTCGCCCAACCCGCGCCCCAGTTGCCCAGGGCTTCTATCCCGGTGGCGGCTGCCCCTCGAGCTCCCGCACAGCCAAGCCTGGTTGCGCAGCCGCCCGCGCCCGAGCCGGTGGCCGACGCCGTCGGGCGGCCGGATCGGTCGATCCGGGTCGGTCAGATCGTCTGCTGGCAGTTCGCCCTGGTCGCGGTCGGTGCAGCGACGGCAGGTTCGCGTACGGCGTTGATCGCGACGTCACTCGCCGCCGTGTCGCTGGTGCTGCTGACCACGATCCGCATCCGCGGTCTGTGGCTGTACCGCTGGCTCGGTGTAGTCCTCGTCTTCCTGGTCCGGCAGCGCCGGATCGACCTCGGCGACGGCACCGCGATCAACCTGGTCAGCGCGTTCCTCGGCCGAACCGGTACCGACGAGGTCGTCGTCCGCGAACAGCCGTACGGCGTACTCAGCCGGCCGATGGGTGCGAGTGTCGCCCTCCGGCTCGGCCCGGACGCACAGCACCAGGTCCTGCACCGGTTGGGTTCGCTGGCCGACGCGGCCGACGAGCAACCGGTCGAGGTCGGTGTCCAGCTCGTCCTGCACACGGGCGTGAAGCAGAACCAGCCGCCCCGCGCGTGGATCGCCGTGGCCGCCGAGCGTACGCCGGACATCGCCACCGACGAGGAACTCCGCCAGGTGCTGGCGAACACCGTCCGCCGATTGGTTCGCCGGTTCGATCGGGAACAGGTCGAGACCATGCCGCTCGACGGATCCGACGTACTGGCATCCCTCGGCGCACTGGCACACGCCAACGCCGGCCGCGGCCGGATCCACGAACGCTGGTCGACCTGGTCCTGCGGCCCGGTCCGGCAGTTGTGTGTCCGGCTGACCGGATCCGCATCGTTGCCCGCAGCAACCGTGCAGGCCCTCGTCGCCACCTTGCTCGGCACCGGAACGGGTGCCGCCCAGACCATCGCCATCACGGTGACGGCCTCGGCCGATCACCTCGCACCTCACCGCCATGACGCCGTACTCCGGCTGGCCGCGTCACACCCGGCCACGCTCGACACGGCCTACTCCGTTCTGACCACTCTGGCCCGGTCCTTCGGGGTCGAGCCCGAGCGCCTCGACGGGCGGCACGCCGCCGGCGTCGCCGCCACGCTACCTCTGGGGGTTTCAATCTCATGACCGTCACCATGCTGACCAGCGGTTTCCATCAGATCCCCGCTCACAGTGGGATTGCCGAGCTCCTCGCGTCCGCCAAGGACGACGTGATCGCGATGAGCAACCTCACCCCGGCCGGGCCCGCCTTCGGTCCGCGCGACGTCCGGCCCGGCCTGCGCTACCGGGCGATCTACCCCGACACCGCGCGGACCACGCCGACCGCGTGCCGGCACCTGGGTGCGATGTCGATCGCCGGGGTCGCGGTACGGACGATGCCGTACATCCCGATGAACGCGCTCGTGATCGACGGCTCGATCGCGGTCCTGCCCGCGGACTCCGCCAACAGCAGTGTCGCCGTCCTGCGGCTGACCAGCGTGGTCACCAACGCCATCGAGCTCTTCGAGCGGATCTGGCCGGACGCCGTACCGCTGGCCGGTGACGACCTGCCGGACGACACCGATCTGTCCGGGCGCGAGCAGGAGATGCTGCGACTGCTCGCCCTCGGCGCGACCGACGAGGTGGCCGCCGCCCAGCTCGGCATCTCGGTCCGGACGGTACGGCGGATGGTCGCGCAGATCATGAATCGACTCGGTGCCCGCAGCCGCTTCCAAGCGGGTGTGAAGGCCGCCGACCGCGGCTGGCTGCTGGAACGGGCCAGCTGATGAGAGTCCTCACCGTCGCCCCGGATCGTCCCGGCGCATATCCGACCATCGGCTCCGCGTTGCTCGAGGCGCCGGACGGGGCCGCGATCGCGATCGCCGACGGAACGTACGCCGAGACGCTCGAACTGTCCGGCCGCTCGGTCACCCTCCAGGCCGAGGACGGGGCGACGGTGATCCTCGACGGTTCCGGCGCCGACTGGCCGACGATCCGGGCCGTCGACGGCGCGCTGACCCTGCACGGTCTCGACGTACGGGCCGCGGAAAGTATCGCCATCTCGGTCGACCGAACGACGTTGTCGGTCGAGCAATGCATCGTCACCGGCCGGACCAGGCCCGCGATCAGTGTGCACGCGAGTACGTCGTTCACGATCGACCGCTGCACCGTCACCGGCGCCGAGACCGGGATCGTGGTCGAGGGCGCCGGCGGGCGGATCCTGGACACAGGAGTCCGGGAGATCTCCGGCGACGGCATAGTCGTTGCCCTAGGCGCCGATCCGGTGATCCGGAACAGCACCGTCTCCGGCTGCGGCCGGCGCGGCGTCTACATCTATCAGTACAGCCGGCCGGAGCTCACCGACACCGAGATCTCCCACACCGGCACCGAAGGGATCGGCGTCGCCCACGGCAGTACGCCGGTCATCCGGCGAGTGACCGTGCACGACACCCGTGGGTCCGCGATCACCTTCGCGCCTGGGTGTGGCGGGACGGTCGAGGGGAGCCGGTTCACGAACACGGCCGAGCCTGCATTGCTGATCGCCCACGGGGCGACGGTCGAGGTGATCGAGGAGAGCCAGGCGATCGCGGCCGGCGATGGTGGGCCGGTCGACGAGTTGCTCGCCGACCTCGACGCGATGGTGGGGCTGCCCGGTGTGAAGGCGGAAGTCCGGGCTGTGGTGGACGAGATCCAGGTCAACGAGTGGCGTCGTACCGCCGGGCTGTCGATCGGCGCGGTCAGCCATCACCTGATCTTCGCGGGTGCGCCGGGGACCGGGAAGACGACGGTCGCGCGGTTGTACGGAAAGCTGCTGAAGGCGCTCGGCGTCCTGCCGCACGGTGGCTTCACCGAGGTGTCCCGACGGGATCTCGTCGGGCAGTACATCGGGCACACGGCGGAGAAGACGTCGCAGGTGTTCGAGAAGTCGCTCGGCGGAGTGCTGTTCATCGACGAGGCGTACACGCTGTCCCGCTCGGCCGGCACCGGCGGCGATTTCGGCCAGGAGGCGATCGACGTCCTGGTGAAGCTGATGGAGGATCACCGCGACGAGATCGCGATCATCGTCGCCGGGTACACCGCGGAGATGCTCGACTTCCTGGACGCCAACCCCGGTCTGGCGTCCCGGTTCTCGAAGACGATCGAGTTCGAGAACTACAGCGCCGAGGAACTGCTGCTGATCACCGACCGGATGGTCTCCGGCGGCGACTACCTGCTCGACCCGGCCGCCGCTCCGCCGCTGACGTCGTACTTCGACCGGATCGCGGACAGCCCCAACTTCGGCAACGCCCGCGAGGCCCGTCGCTTGGTCGAGGCCATGCGCAAGGCCCAGTCGCAACGTCTGCGCACCCTCGGCCGGATGCCCACCACCGAAGAACTCCGCTCGCTGCTCGCGGCCGACGTACTCACTGCCGCCGGGGGCTGACAGGGGTCCGATCGCGTAGTCCCTGGATCGCAGAGAGTGATTGGGGTACGAGGACGATCGGAGGGCTGCCTCGATGGCCGACGAGAAACCGCCGTACCCGGGCTTCGACATGAGCAAGCCGAGTATCGCGCGGACCTACGACTACCTGCTCGGTGGCAAGGACAACTTCGCCGTCGATCGCGCCTTCGGGGACAAGTTCATCCACGACCTGCCCGGCTCCCGGCAGATCGCGTACGACAACCGCGGCGCGCTGATCCGCGCGATCCGCGAACTGGTGTCGACCAGCAAGATCCGGCAGTTCATCGACCTGGGCAGCGGGCTGCCGACGGCCGACAACGTCCACCAGGTCGCCCAGCGGTACGACCCGAACGCGAAGGTCGTGTACGTCGACAACGACCCGATCGTGCTCGCCCACGGCCGCGCGCTGCTGGAGCAGAACAGCAACACCACCGTGATCCAGTCCGACCTGCGCACGCCGAAGGCGATCTACGACCACCCGGACACCCGGCGGCTGATCGACTTCGAGCAGCCGGTTGCGATCGTCTTCAGCGCGATCCTGCACCACGTGAACGACGACGAGGACCCGGCCGGTCTGGTCACGTTCTGGGCCGACCGCATCCCGTCCGGGAGCCACGTCTTCATCAGTCACTTCCGCAGTGAGAACGACCCCCGCAGCCAGGAGTTGGAGCAGTTGCTGCAGGGGTCACTCGGCCGCGGCCGCTGGCGGACCGACGAGCAGATCCTCGCGCTCTTCGGCGACGGTTTCACCGTCCTCGAGCCCGGCCTGGTCCCGGCCGTCGAATGGCGCCCCTCCGAGCCCGTCGACGACCTGACCGACTGGCAACGCCTGATCGCCGCCGTCCTGGCCGTCAAGAACCAGGGCACGTCTCCCAGTTCCCTGCGAGACGCGCCCTGACCTGGCTCACCCGGACTTCCAGCGGAACTTGTTGGAGGTGTAGGTGGTGCCGTCGGGGGCGGTGACGGTGGCCCAGACGAGCTGGCCGAGGGCGCTGCACGGGAACCGGTCGTCGACCAGCAGGTGCCCTTCGCTGCTCGTGGTCAGGGTGGCACCGGAGTTGAAGTTGCCCCACTTCGACGTGAACGGCTTGACGACGTACTTCGTGTTCGGCAGCAGATTCTCGATCCGGACCTGGACGAACGCGCACACCGGCGGATCGCAGTCCTCGTACTCCGCGCCCGCACCACGCGACGCGACGATGCGCTTGGTCCGCACCTCCTGGCCGATCGAAGCCGCACTGAGGATGGCCTCCTTGCCGGTCACCAGGGTGCCGTCCGATGCCTTGGTGATCGCCCGGACGGTGTACTCGTTCATCTTCCCGTCGGTCAGCCCGGTCCACGTCAGCTGATTGGTGGTGGTGCTTCGCGTCCGTCCACCCATGGTCACGTCGTACCGGAGGAAGGTGCCTTCGCCCATGGTGGGCTCGTCCCATTCCAGGGTGATCCGGCCGCTGGTGCCGTCGTCCCGCACGAGCAGCTCACGCGGCGACTCGGCCGGGTCCCACTTGAGCGAGACCAGGTTCGACCGGACCGCCGGCCCGCTACCGACCCGGTTCACCGCTTGGACGGTGATGTAGTACCCGTTCGAGGTGGACAGTCCGGTGACCCTCGCCGACCGCGCCGTACCGGCGACCGTAGTGGATCCACCGGTCCAGCTCAGCTTGTACGAGGTGATCGGTGCACCGTTCGCCGCAGCGGCCTGCCAGTTCACCGTCGCGTATCCGTCGCCGGCTCTGGCCTGGACACCGACCGGTGCGCCCGGCCGACCGGCCTTCGCAGTGGCCTGGTTGGTGGGTGTCGACTTCGGCGGGGTCGTCTTCCTCGGTGGCTGTGTTGTCGTCTCGGTCTTTCCGGGTGTCGGCCGATCATTGCCGGGCGGAGTGGTCTTGCCGGGCGGAGTGGTCTTGCGGGGCGGCGTCTGCGTCCGCACGGGCGGCGGAGCTGTCTTGACCGGCGGCGGTGGAGTCTTGACCGGCGGCGGAGTCTTGGTGGGTTTGCCGGTCGGCTTGACCGGGACTTCGGTGCCCTCCTCGTCGGAGCCGAGCTGGACGGTCTCCGCCTCCCCGTCGCGGCCCACTACGACGACCCGGTCGCCCTTCGAGCTCTCGACGTACACCCGGGAGTCGTCACCGCGGAACAGGCTCGGCTCGCGCTGCTTCTCGTCGTCCTTCTGCCGGCTGGTGACCTTCTGGTACGAGGTCTCCTTGCCGTCGCGGCCGAGCGTCAGCAGGTCCGCGTTCTTCCGGTCCAGCAGGGCAAGGCCCCGGCCGGAGGAGGCGACCTTGTCGTACTTGCCCGGCCTGATCGGCGTCGTGATCGGCGCGGCCGGCTTGGCGCTGACGTCGACCAGGTGGACGACGGACTTGGCGGGGTCGACGATCGCCAGCCGGCCGTCGAGATCGTTGCCCGCGACAAGGGCAGTGTCCGGTACGTCGACATCGCGGAGCTCAATGCGTTCGCCGATCCCGTCATCGGTCAGCGAGTAGATGTCGCCGGCCGTCAGGTCGACGAAGACCGCCTTGGCGCCGATCACCGTCAGCGACCCCTTATGGCCCTTCGGAACCGAAGCCGGGCACGACATCCGGTCCGCCACGAGCGGGAGCCGGCACAGGTCGCCCTGGCCGACCTTGTGCACCCAGAGGGTGCCGTCCGGGGTGACCGCCGGATCGCCGAGCGGCCCGCCGGGGAGCGTGACGGCCGGCTTGTCGCCGAGCCGCATCACCCGGCCGGACTTCGGATACACGGCGAACGCCGCACCAGCCGCCTCGAGACCGACCGGCTGCTCGTCGACCGGGATCTCCTTCGGCTCGGCGACGGTCAGGTCCGACTTGCCGAACTGGTCGATCCGGGACCGGGACAGGACGTACCCGTTCTTGTCATCCTGCACCACCTGCGCGCCCGGAGTCGCCGAACTCAGGTCCACCTGGGAGTCGACGTCCCCGGTCGAGCCGTTGAGATGGAAGATCCGGCCGATCGCACTGTTGTAGACCCAGTGGCCGGACTGCGTGAAGGCGACGCCGGAGTCGGCATTGCCGGGACTGCTCAGGACGACGACGCCCATCAGGGCGACGCAACCGGCGACCACCGCGGCCAGGCCGGCGCGGGCCTTGCGGTCCGTCGCCTTACGGTCGGTCGCCTTGCGGTCGGTTGTCGCCTTGCGGTCGGTCGTCCCGGCGGCGGCGTTCTGCTTGGTGAGCCGCCTGGGGCGGAAGGAAATCGGCTTCACCGGACCAGACTAGGCGAAACAGGTCCAGGAGTGGTCCAGAAGCCGTCTACCGCTGTCCGACGCAGGTGGCGCCCCGGATGCCGATGCGCGCGCTCAGGTACATGCCGACGCCGTCGATGCCCTGGATCTGGAAGCAGTACAGCAGACCTGGGCTGACCGGCACGGTGACCGAGGTCTTGGGACCGTGATAGCCGACGATCGCCTTCTTCGCACCCTGCTCGGCGACGATGACGGCGTACTCGTCGAGTTCCTGCGGGAACGACCACGACAGGACGACGGACGTGCCCTTGTCCTGGGGCGGTTTCAGCGCGATCGCGCTCGGCGCCGACGTGGCCGGCGTACCGATCGTCGTACTCGCGGTCGGCGTCGTACTCGCGGCCGTCGGGTTCGGGGCCGGGGGAGGCGTGGCGTCGTCGTCCTGGCCCGGCTGGAAGACCACCGGCACGACCGCCACCAGAGCGACCGCGGCGGCTGCCCCGATCAGCAGACCCTTGCGCGACTTCTTCGGCTCTTTCCGTTGCTTCTGGGCAACGAGCTTTTTCGGCTTCGCCGCGATCGTTGCCACCGGCACGGTTCGCCCGGCGGCGAGCTCCTCGCTGAAGTCGTCGAAGTCGAGCTCGTCCTCGGCCGGTCCCGCGGTCAGCAGTTCCTCGAACTCGCGCCGTACCGTCACCGCTTCCGGCCGGTCGTCCGGTTCCTTGGCCAGCATCCGCATCAGCAGCCCGGACAACGCCGGCGGCACGTCCCGGCCGGACACCTCCGGCGGCGGCTCACGCAGTACCCGCAGTACGACGCCATCCGCCGACTCACCCGTCCGCGCCGGGAACGGCGACTGCCCGGTCAACGCCAGATACAGTACGGCGCCGAGCCCGTAGACGTCGGCCTGCTCGGAGAGCTCGCCCTCCCGCAGTACTTCGGGAGCCGTGTAAGCGGCGTCGTCCATCAGATCCCGGGGAAACCGCAGGCGCAACGCCATCCCGAAGTCGGCGAGCGCCGGCTGACCACTGGGCCGCTCGAGCACGTTCGACGGCGTCACCCCGCCGTGCACCAGCCCGACCTCATGCGCCTCCGCCAGCACCGAACTCAGGATCTGCCCGAGAACGATCACATCGCCGATCGGCAACGGCCCGTTCGCGACCAGATCCGGCAACGACTGCGGACAGAACTCCATCCGCAACCCGGTCCGCCCGTCCGGCAAATCGTCCAGCGCCTCGACCCGCACGATCGACGCCGCCGACCGCAACCCGACCAGCTTCGACTGCTCGACCTCGACCGCGTTGTACGTCCGCCGATCCAACGGCTGCGGGTAGACCTTCAGCACTCGTGTCTGCGCACCTGGCAGCAGGTAAACCGCAGCGACCGGCCCGGTGGCCCGCGGTACCAGCGCATCAGGAGAAATCTCAGCCATCAGAGTCATCTTGTCATCCAGCGACGTCCAAGTACGCGCATCCATGGGAGATCAGGAACCGCAGATCCCCCAGGATCTCCGTCAGCGCAGCCATCGGATCCGGTGCCTGCCCGTGCGCCGCCGTCACCGTCGCCCGCACCTCGCAGCTGTGCCACAACGTCGGCGCCACCGACCCCCACTGCCACAACTCGTAGCAATCCGGATCCAGCACAGCCGCCGTACCCAGGCCAGGAATCCCCACCGCATGCCCCTCCAGCCGCTCCGGCGCATTCCCCAGCCCGACGAACAACACATCCATCCGATGACTCCGCGCGAAGTTCGTGGGGTCGTCCACGACCGCCACCAACCCCGCGTCGGCCAACGCCTCCAGATGCTTGACCGCATCCGCGATCCCAGCGCCTTCGCACTGCCGGACGACGTCGTCCACGGTCCAATGACCCTTGCCCACGTCAGGCAGCCCGTGCGCCATCACCCAGACCCCGAACGCGTCCTCGTCGAGGCGATGCTGACTCCACCCGACCCGCACAGCCTGCACACCCTCCCGGGCGCCGCCATAGTGGCCGATCGGGAATACCGTGGCGCTCATCGGACCCTCCGCCGATCGAAGTACGCCGCCCGGACACAGAGCAATCCGTGGACCTCACTCAGTACGCCGGTCAGCATCTGCCGTGGCTCGGTCTCCTCGGGACTCGTCACCCCGACCTGCCGCGCCACCGTCGCCGCGTCCTGACACCCGGTCCACAGCTCCGGCGCCAACTGGGTCCACGCCCAGACGTCGTACAGGGCTGTCGACACCTGCGCGATCGGCTGATTCAGCATCCCCACGGTCTGCAACCACGGCTGCTCCGGATCCGGCCCCAACCCGTGCACCAACCCGAACAACTGATGCTCCCGCGCGAACTCCACCGCATCGTCGGCTTGCGGATCCACGGCCGCCAGCAACCCGTCGACCAGAAACCGCTCGATCACCCCGTCGACCTCGAGCCCCAACGCGCCCGCCCGCTCGGCCAGCGACGCCCGGGTCGGCCGATCCGCATCATCCACCCCATGCGCCAGCAACCACACCGCGAACTCCCGATCCGCCAACTCCGCCACCTCGCCCCCCACCCGAACCTGCTGCCGATGCTCAGGCCCGTTGTCCGGATAGAGCACCCCGAGGTCGTGCCCGACCGGTATCAGCAGTTCTCGATCGTCCGTCACCAGGTGCTCCTTCAGTTCGCCGTCCTGGTCAGGCTAGGTCGCCGCCCAACCGCCGGACCGCCCACGGCAGGAAGCTGTCGCAACCGTCCGATCGCGGGCCGCCGTACGGATCCTGGACCCGACATCCCTGGAAGCGAGGAAGGTCCATGAACATCACAGGTCTGCTCCGGGTCACGGTCGCTGCCCCGCACCGACGCCTCGACCTGGCCCTCCCCGAACAGGCCTCGGTCGCCGAGGTCCTCCCCGGCCTACTCGCCAAAGCCGGCGAACACCTGGCCGACGAAGCCGTCCCCGACGGCGGCTGGGTCCTGCGCCGCGCCGACGGCACCGAACTCACCCTCGGCCGCACCCTCGGCTCACACCGGATCAAGGACGGCGAAGTCCTCCATCTCGTCCCTCGCCGAATCGACTGGCCCGAGCTGGAGTACGACGACCTCGTGGTCGCGGTGGCCTCCGGATCCGGCCGGCTGGGCTCGGCCTGGACCGCCTGGCACACCCGGATGGCGGGTCTGGCGATCGCAATGGCAGGCCTCACGGTCGCACTGGTCACGGTGCTCCGGGCGGGTGCGCCTTGGTCGCATCCGGCTGGTCGTTTCTTGCTGCTGACCTTCCTGCTGGTGACGGCGGCCGTCGTACTGGCGCGGGTGGTCGGTGACTCCGGGGCAGGAGCACTGATCGGTGGTCTGGCCTTGCCGTTCGCGGCGGCCGGCGGTGGACTGCTCTTCGCCGGTACGGGTGACACTCCGGCGATCGGCGCACCACAGTTGCTCGCGGCATCGGCCGCCGTACTCCTGGCCGCCGTCGCTTGTTATGTCGGCGTGGTCGACGGAGCGGCCTTCTTCGCGGCCGCGATCAGCCTGGGTGTCGTCGGTGTCGCCGCCGGCTGGATCGGTACGGCGCAATCGCTCGGCGGTGCCGATGTCGCGGCCATCGTCGGACCGGCCCTGTTCGCGTTCTCGCCATTGCTCGCCTCGCTGGCGATCAAAGCGGGCCGGTTGCCGATGCCCATCCTCCCGCGGACGACGGCCGATCTGGTCCGCGACGATCCGCTGCCGCCACGGCGGCAGGTGTACAGCGCGGTCGTCCGGGCGGACGGGCTGCTGACCGGCATGCTCGGCGCGCTGCTCGTGACGGAGTCGGTCTGCCTGGTCCTGCTGGTCCGCGAGCAGACTCGTTCGGCGACGATCCTTGCCGGTCTGCTCACGGTCGGGTGCCTGATCCGGTCCCGGCTCTACCCGATCGTGAAACAACGTCTGATGCTGCTGGGGCCCGGCCTGGCCGGCGCGGCCGGTCTGGCCCTCGGCCCGCTCAGCCACGAGTACGCCGACCCGGTTCCGGTGGTGGTCCCGTTGGCCGCCGGAGTCGCGGCCGCCGCGATCTTCCTGGGATTGCGCTACAGCACCAAGCCGCCGAGTCCGTACCTGAGCCGGTACGCCGAAATCCTCGAAATCCTGGTGACGCTCGCGCTGATCCCGGTCGCGTGTGCGGTCCTCGGGCTGTACGGCGTCGTCCGCGGCCTCGGAGGCTGAGATGGCGAGTCGCAAGGATCAACTGCAGTCGCATCAGTTCTCGGCCCAGCGGATGGTGTCCGCCCTCGTGACCCGTGAGTCGGACCCGGAGCAGCCGCCGTTCAAACGACCCACCAATTCGGCTGTCTGGAGTGTGGTGATCGCGGTGCTCGCGCTCGCCGTCGTCGGGGTCTACGGTCTCGTGGTCCCAGGCGGCAGCAAGGCCTGGTCCGGTGGCGACGCCGTCATCGTCGAGAAGGAGACCGGCACCCGCTACGTGTACGTCGCCGGCCACCTGCACCCGGTCGCCAACTACACCTCGGCACTCCTTGCCCTGGGCAAGTACGGCGAGACCCGACGGGTGTCGCGGAAGTCGTTGCGGGGTGTGCCGCGCGGGCCGCGGATCGGGATCCCGGACGCGCCGGACGCCCTGCCGTCGAAGGACCGGCTGCTCACCGGCGGCTGGACCCAGTGTTCCCAGCCCGCCCTCGACCCAACTGGTGCCCGGACCAGCGAGTCCGTCCTGATGATCGGGCAGCAGCCGTCCGGAGGGCAGCCGACGGGTGAGCGGGCGATGCTGGTGGAGGTGATGGAGACCGGCGATCGGTATCTGATCAGCAAGGGCTATCGACACCAGATCGAGAAGTCCGACCCGGCGGCCATGGTCGGTCTGGCGCTCCGGTCGGAATCCTGGACCAAGGTAGGAGCCGCCTTCGTCGCGGCGTTGCCCGACGGGGAGCGGATCGCGCCGATCAAGCCGGCCGGGATCGGCCGGCCGTCCAAGGCGATCGCTGACCGGCCACGAACGCTGATCGGCCAGCTGTTCGTCGTGAAGACGTCCAGCGGTGGCGTGCAGTACTACCTGGCCGGCAAGGACCGGTTGATCCCGATCTCGGAACTCCAGTACGACATCCAGACGGCGTACAAGCCGATGGCTGCCGCGTACGGCGGCAAGGCACCGCGGGCGATCGAACTGGGACTGGTCTCTGTCGGCCAGGCCGCGCCACCGGCGTCGGGGCCGGAGACCGGCCGGGCGCCGCGGTCGCGGCCCGAGTTCGTTGCCCCCCGGGACGGGCTGGGTACTGTCTGCGCTGCCTTCACCCCGGGAAGCGCAGTACCGTCGATCTCGATCGATCCGCAGCTGCCGCCGCGGGACGAGGCGACGATGACCCCTCGCCGGGGCCCGATGGGCACCGCGTTGGCCGATCGAGTCCTGGTTCCACCGGGCACTGCCGCGGTCATCGAAGCGATGCCGAGCGACCGTGCGCCGGCCGGCACGATCTCCGTCGTCACCGATCTGGGCCGCAGCTACCCGCTCGCCGAGCCTGACGTCCTCGCGATCCTCGGCTACTCCGGCGTCACCCCGGTCAAGGTCCCTGCCCTCCTGGTCAGCCGGATTCCCCAGGGCAGCGGTCTGAACCCCGCCGCGGCGACCCGCGCGGCGACGCAGTAGTCAAGCTTGCCGTCGGCAACTTGATGCCAGCACAGCGCAACGCCCCGGTCGGGAGAGACCGGGGCGTTGCGCTGAGGAGATTCAGCGGGCGAGACGGCGTTGCCTTGGCGCCGCCGCGGCAGCCGGGACCTGATCCGCCCCGTCCACCGTCCACAGCTCCTCGTCGAGGACCTGCAGAGTCTCGACCTGCTCGCGTTCCCGCCGTTGCGACGCGACCGCCGGCTGGAAGGCGCCGGGCTTGCCGGTCTTGCCCTGCAAGCCGGCAGGTACTCCAGGCGTCGGTCCATCGGAGCGCTTGCGCTCCCGCCCGGTCGGCCGGATCGCTCCCGATCCGGGCTTGCCGCCGCCACCACCGGCCGCGGCGCCGGCACCGCCCATGGGCGGCATCATCGGCGGTACGCCGCCGGCGCCCTGAGCCCCGCTGGCTGCCGCGCCGCCTGTACTCGACAGCGAAGGTGCCTGCCCGTTCGTCATCGAGGTCTGCGTCGGTACTTTCGCCGCCGATGGAATCGCTGGATCGATCTTTCCGATCCCGGCCTTGTCCAGGCCACCGGCCCTCCCGATGCCACCGACTCCGGAGATGCCGCCGCCACCGCGGAATCCGCCGGCCGGGACACGCGTGCCGGTGCTCGGTATACCCCGTGAGGGCACCGCCCCGACCGGCGTCCAAGGCACCCCGGCAGGTGGTGAGTGCGGCGTCAAGCCTGTGCCCGGCACCGTAGGCGCCGGCGTGGTCGGCAGCGCAGGAGTCCCGGCCAGTCCGGTACCACCCTGTCCCGCACCGGGATCGGCCCCGGCTTGCTCTCCGGCCGCTCCACCAGCCTGCTCACCCCCCGTTCCACCAGGCTGCTCCGGCCCCGCATCCGTCGGTCCACCTCCAGGCGGAACACTCGCCGGCGAAGCGCTCGTCGGCCCGCTGGGTGAGGCAGAGTTCCCAGTCGTGCCGGCCCACTTCAGCGCCTGGGCCGCTCCCAGGATGTACGCGCCTACTTCCGCGTAATTGGTGTTCTGCGAGTGCAACATCTGACCGGCCCACAGGACGTCCGGCCGCACCGCTTCCACCGCCGCGAGTTCCTGCGCCGTGGCGGGTTGTGTCGACGGAGCGGTGTTGGTGGTGCCAGTCACTGGAAAGTAAGTTACATTCCCGCCCGGATACGCCTGGAGGAACGCCTTCTGCGCCTCCTCGACCTTGATCACGGTTTCAGCGGCCCGCGTGTTGCTCATCTCGATGAACTTGGCGAGGCCGAGGCACATCTGCTCGATCGTGCCGTGGCTCTCCGCGGATCCGACCGGAGCGGACTCACCGATGGCGGCCGCCGACGAGGCCAAGGCGGTGCTGGTCGCATCGCTGGTGCCCTGGAAGATCGTCGACTCTCGCTTGCTCGTCCAGCCGCCCAGCAGTTCCGACACATCGCTGTTGAACTTCTGCGACAGTTCGGTGGTGGCCGCCGCGGTCGCGGCCCACCGCGGGCCTTCGGCTTCCAGCGCCGGCTTGATGGTGCTCATTTCGGAGGCTGCCGCCGTGGCCAGGCCCCTGGCTGCCACGAGGAGCTGGTCGAAGGTCGTGGCCGTCTGCGCGGCAGTGATGGATTGTGCCGGTTCGTTGGGCATCAGTCGCCTCCCTCGGCGGGTGTGTCGATCTTCACGATCTGCCGCATGGTCGCCGTGGTGACCGAACCGAGCTGAACGTGCAGGCTGTAGAGCGCCTGGGACGTGCTCTGGTAGCGCGTCAGACCGGTGCTGGTCGCGTCGATGAAGCGGCCTCGCAGGGTGGCGGCCTGGCTCAGTTGCTCGCCCAGCGCCTGGCTGTTGGTCAATTCGCCGTTGCCCGGGGCCGGCAGCTCCCGGGAGCCGGCGGTCTGCCCGGTGAACGTCGAATTGCTGATACCTGTCCTGTCGGTGAAGGTTTTGAACACCTGCGGTGAGGTGACCGAGATGTCGCCTGCGCCCGAGGGCTCGTCGGGTGGTGGCATACCAGAAGTCCTTTCTTGTCAGGGGTCTTCGGGATCCGGTGGACTCACGCGTCCACCGGGGCTTGGGTGAGCTGGATCAGCTGGCTGGTGCCCTGGCGGGTGATCAGCCGGCCACGGCCCGGTGGCAACGGCTGTGGGCGCAGGCCGCCCAGCAGCGGACCTTCCTCCCGGCTGCCGGACAGCTGCAGGCCGGGCGACCCGACGTCACGGAGCCGGGCCAGGACCGGTTCGAAGAAGCCACGGCCCGCGCCGCCGATCCGCCGGGCCACGATGACCCGCAGCCCGATGTCGGCCGCCTGCGGGATGAACTGCAGCAGCGGCATGAGTGGATGGCCCTCGCTACCGGCTATCAGGTCGTAGTCGTCGACCAGGATGAAGAGGTCCGGACCGTGCCACCAGGAGCGATCGCGCAGCTGCTGCGGCGTCACATCGGGGCCGGGGATGCGTTCGGCGAGTGCCTGGCACGCATCGGCGATCAGGGCCGCGCTGCTCTGGTGGTTGGTGCCGTAGCCGATCAGGTGCTCGCCTTCCACTCCGCCGAGCAGGCTGCGCCGGTGGTCGATTACCAGCAACCGCGCCTGCTGCGGGGTGTAGGTCTGCCGCACGCGCCGTGCCACCGTCCGCAGGAAACTGCTCTTGCCCGCGGAAACGTCGCCGAGGAGGATGAAGCACGGATTCTCGTTCGGGTTCAGCCGGACCGGCGCCAGATCGCTCTCCGCGATACCGATCGCGAGCCCGAGCTCCGGCGAGCTCTCGCCGTCGAGCTGCTCGAACGGCAGGTCGGCCGGCAGCAGCCGGACCGCCGGCGCCGGTTCTCCCGGCCAGGCCGATCGGATCCGCTCGACCAGCGCCGGCGTACCGGCGCGATCGGCCGGATCGGCACCGAGCCGCGGTTGCGCCATCAAGAAGTGATGCTTGGACGCGCTGACACCGCGGCCGGGTGATTGCGTCGGCACCAGCGCGGCGGTCCGCCGATCCACCACCGAGTCCGTCGGGTCGCCCAGCCGCAGTTCGAGCTTGGTCCCGCACAGGTCCCGGATGTTGGTCCGCAGGTCGAACCACCGGGACGCGCCGATCATCAGGTGGACCCCGTAGGCCAGGCCACGCGCGGCGATGTCGGGCAGCACCATCTCCAGGTCGTCGAAGTCGTTGCGAATCGTCAGCCAGCCGTCCACCACCAAGAACACGTCGCCGTACGGCGAATCGGCGTACGCCCCGTTCCGCCGGAGCTCTCGGTAAGCGGCCATCCCGTCGATCCCGGCCTGGGCGAATTCACGCTCCCGCTCAGCGATGATGCCCATCACCTCGGCGACGGTCCGGCGTACGGCGTTCACGTCCTGGCGGCCGGCGATTCCGCCGACGTGCGGCAGGTCGCGCAGTCCGCCGAGGACACCGCCGCCGAAGTCCAGGCAGTAGAACTGCACCTCGCGCGGGGTGTGCGTCAGCGCCAGGCTGGTGATGATCGTGGCGAGGGTCGTGCTCTTCCCGCTCTGCGGACCACCGATCACGGCCACGTGGCCACCACCGGCGGACAGGTCAAGCAGAAGCGGGTCGCGGCGCTGCTCGAGCGGCCGGTCGACGATTCCGGTGATGGTGGTGAGGCTTCCGCGCAACTCCGGGGCACCAGCGGTCAAGCCGCGATCGCCGTCGATCGCCGCCGTACCGAGGATGTCGTCGAGCGCCGGTGACTCGTCCAGCGGTGGCAGCCAGATCTGGTGCGCGTCCGCGCCACGGCCGGTGAGCCGGTCGACCAGGATGTCCATGAGCGATTCACCGACCGCGTCGTCGAACGGGTCCTCCGTCACCGGATGCTCGTCGGCCTGCTCCTCCTCGACCTCCGCCGCGACGTACGAGCTGGTGAAGTCCTGCAGGATCAGCGAGTTGTCCGAAGCGACCGGCAGGTCACCGATCAGCGGCCGGCGGTGCACACCGGATACGTACGCCGAGCGGAACCGGTCGAGCTGATCCGTGCCGACCCGGAGGTAGCCGTGACCTGGCGCCCTGGGCAACCGGAAGGCGTCGCTCATGCCGAGGACGACGCGGCTGTCCATGTCGGAGAAGGTTCGCAGGCCGATCCGGTAGGACAGGTGCGCTTCGAGGCCACGCAGCCGGCCCTCGTCGAGTCGCTGGCTGGCGAGCAGCAAGTGCACCCCGAGCGATCGCCCGACCCGGCCGATCTGCACGAACATCTCGATGAAGTCCGGGCGGAGGGTGAGCAGCTCGCTGAACTCGTCGCAGATCACCAGCAGCGTGGGAACCTCGGGCAACGGCGCACCCGCCGCCCGAGCCTTCTCGTAGTCGCGCAAGGAGGAAAAGTTGCCCGCGGCCCGGAGTAGTTCCTGCCGCCGGAGCAGTTCACCGTTGATCGCGTCCGTCATCCGGTCGACCAGATGAACTTCCTCGGCCAGGTTGGTGATCACCGCGCTGGTGTGCGGCAGCTTGTCCAGCCGGGTGAACGTGGCACCACCCTTGAAGTCGATCAGGGCGAAGTTGAGCGATCGCGGCGGATGGGTGATCGCCAGCGCCAGCACCAAGGTGCGGAGGAGCTCGCTCTTGCCCGAACCGGTCGCACCGATCAGCAGGCCGTGCGGCCCCATCCCTTCCTGCGCGGACTCCTTGAGGTCCAGCTCGATCGGCTGGCCGTCGGCGCGGATCCCGAACTTGACCCGGAGCCGGTCCCGGTTCGGTCGCTGGACCCAGGTCTCGTCGGGGTCGAAGTCGAACGGATCACCGAGCTCGAGCAGCTCGGCCAGGCCGAGGTCGGCGGTCAACGGCTGCTCGCCCTGGGAGCCCGCGGTCAGCCGCAGCGGAGCGAGCTGCCGGGCCAGTCCCTCGGCGCTGACGAGATCGAGCTCGTCGGCGACTCCCAGCCCGGTCTCGCCGTCGATGGTCTCGCTGACCAGGGCGCCGTCGGGGCCGACGTCGAGCACGATCGCACTGGGATCGAGCGCTCGGGGCGGTAAGGTGCTGAGGTCGACGACAGTGACACCTTCGAGGCCGGCACCGACGAGGACGTGATCGGAGCCGTCGATGTCACCACCGTCGAGGACGACCACGACGTGCGGACCCGGTACCGACGTACTCGACTCCGAGTCGAAGCGCGGACGGTTCGCGAGGACGTCGTCCAGCATGGCCTCGATCGCTGTGATCGAGCCGGCCACCAGCCGGAGCGGACCGAGCGCATCCGTGCGCTCCGGGTGGAGTGCGTGCGGCAACCACTTGACCCAGTCCCAGTCGGCACGGGTGGCATCGCCGGCGCAGACTGCGAGACGGAGGTTCTCCGGTGCCTGCAGGGTGACCAGCTGGGCAAGCAGGGCCCGCGCCATCGCGGCTGAACGGCCCCGGTCCCCAGGCAGGTAGATCCGGCCGAACCCGGCAACCGAGATCGCCAGTGGCAAGCCGGGCACCGTCGCGTACGTCGAGACGAAGCGCCGCAAAGCCAACGCCGACAGGGGTTCCAGGCGTTCGAGTGGCTGGGTGTCCGGCGGTACGACGGTCACCGCCGGACCTTGCGGACCGACGCCGATCCGGGCGACGGCGAAGTCGGCGTCGTCCCTGCGTCGTTCCCACAAGCGGTAGCTCGCGGCCAGCGTCCACAGGCTGTCCGGCTCAGGATTCACGTAGAACAAGGTGTTTCGTTGCCGCTCGACCGAACGGCTGAGCCGGGTGCGTTGCTGTGACAGTTGCCGCAGGTAGCCACGGCGGGCGGCGCCCATCTCGGCTTTGCCGGCGCCGGTCCGGCCGACGAGCCCCATGACGATCATCCCGATCATCGCGAGTCCGAACAGGCCGAAGACGACGTACCGCAGGTTGCTGGCGATGCTGCCGGAGAACATCAGCATCATCGCGCCCATCATCGCGACCATCGGTACGACCATCAGCAGTTGCATCCACTGCCTGCCACCCGGCTCGGGCACCTCGGGAGGTGCCGAGAGCAACAATTCACCGCCGGGCAGTTCGGGCGCCGGCCGTCGTGCCGGCCGCCTGACCACCATCGTCGCCATGCCGAACCTCATCTCGTCGCACGTGTTCCGGCTCCGATCATCACGCCGGTCGACGAGTCCGGAACGGCGCTGGCAGGAACGTGCCGTCGGCCCGGCCGTACGGCGGTTGCTTCCTACCGTGAGGAGCTGTCACATCCCTGAAAGAAAGGACTCGGCCACATGCGCAACGGCATGCTCGACGGCAGCCCTGAAGAAATGGGCGCACTGTCAGGCTGGATCGGTCAGGCGGTCGACGACCAGCGGAAGCACCTGACGAACTTCCTGTCGAACACCGACAACCTTCGTGCGGGGTTCCAAGGTCCTCCGGCCGATCTCAACGACGAAGGCGCCATGAACTGCTACAGCGACGCGAACGTGACGGTCGTCCAGCGCGGTGAGGAGCAGCAGACCGGCGTCATGCACCTGGGGAACATGTACGACTCGAACATCTCGCTCCAGAGCCATGCGATGAGCGGAATTCTCAACCCCGGATCGGTCTGATCGGCCGCCGGGATCGATGAAAGGAAACTGATGAGCGACTTTCGGCTGTTCAACGTGTTCGACATCATGCGGGAAGGGGCTGCCGGGTACCGGACCGTCTCCGACGCGGTGGAGACGACCGCCAACGACATCCTGACGAAGATTCAGGCTGTCGGCACGGAGGTGTGGAAGGACGGCGTGTTCGACACCTTCTGGGAACCTGCCCTGCAGCGGAGCAACTCCGAGCTCGACACCAGTGAGCGGCACGCGAACCGTGCGCTCGCTATGGACAATTGCACTGACGCGGGTGAGTCCACGTCGGCGCAGGCCTGTTCGTACGCCGCCGGCCTGTAACCGCTGACCGTCCACACAGAGCCCCGGCCGGTGTTCCGGCCGGGGCTCTGTGTCGGTGTCAGCGGTGGTGCTTGGTGAACAGGTACTCCGGTGGCAGATCCTCCGCCGGTGTCCGCGACGTACGCCGCGTCAGCTGCGAGCGGCCCGCCGCCCACCGCCGCCTGCGTCCCGCCAGCAGAATGCAGCTGATCAATGCGACCGAGACCGCACCGCCGGCAGTTAGCAGCGTGAGGTGACGGGCTTGCAGGCCTGCCGATCTCCACCATGCGAGGACAGCAAGGCTTTCCTCGTCCGGTGGTGGCTGCTTCATCCGCGGCAGCGCCTTAGCCGGTGTAGCGATCATGCCCTCGGTCACCGCACGATACGGGTCGACGATCCCAGCGCCGTACTCCGTGCTGTTGGTTCCGCCGCGGGCCGGCGCGGCGGTGGCCTGCAGTCGCTGAATCACCTGTGGGGCAGAGAGTTTCGGCCACGCCGACCGGACGAGTGCAGCCGTCGCCGCGACGAATGGTGTGGCGAAGCTGGTCCCGGTGACGTATGCGTGCCCGGTCCGCCGAGTGGCCGCCAGTACGCCGTCGCCCGGTGCCATCAGGTCGACGTACGGGCCGATCTGCGAGCCGTTGATCCGCGCGCCGGCCATGTCGATCGCCCCGACGCCGAGAACGCCGGGATAGGAGGCCGGGTACGACGGGAGCGTGCCGGATCCGAGTTTCTGGCTGTTGCCGACGGCAGCGACCACGACGACGTCTTTGCGAACGGCGTACGCGACAGCCTTCCGCACCGGCGCCTCGTCCTGATCGCCGGACATCGACAGGTTGATCACCTTCGCGCCCTGGTTGACCGCGTACACGATGCCCCGGGCCAGCACGTTCTGATCGATCACCCGGGTCGTGCCGCTGTCACCGGTCTCGCGGTCGGTCACCCGGACCGGCAGGATCCGGGCGCCGGGCGCGATGCCGCGGAACCCGATGCCCGTGGCGGCACCGGCCGCGATGATGCTCGCGACGCCGGTGCCGTGCGAGACACAGTCGTAGTTCCCAGGCAGTTTGCCCTCGAGGAAGAAGTCCCGTCCCGGCAGCACTGTGCCCGGCCGGCGCAGTTGCGGATGGTCGGCGTCGACACCCGAGTCGATGACCGCGACCGTCACCCCGGTGCCGTTGCTGTAGGGCCAGGCCCGCCCGGGCATCAGCAAGTCCTGGGCCCACGGCAACAGCCGGACGGTGCTTCGCCCGGGCTCCGGATTCGAGCATGCGCCGCGGGGCGGTGCGGCCGCTGCTGGTGCTGGGGTCAGACAGCCCAGGACCAGGGCGCACAGGGCAAGCCCGAGCGCAGCCGGTCGTCTGCGGCCGATGCGATGTCCGGCAGGACTTCCGCCGGTAGGTCGGGGAGAAGAACTCACCTGAGCATGCTGCTCCGCGCGCCGATGGCCCCGGCAGTCGTGACATGAAGCGGTCACCGTGTCCCGACGTACCGGATCGTCGGGCACCTTCGAGTCTCGGCCCATCGAGGCTCTGCCCATCGAGTACGGGAGGCGTGATGGAAAGGACCGCAGGCAGCGGCTGGCTGGACGACCTGGAAGTGCTGGAACGCCAGGCCCGCACCGCTCAGCGCCTGGCGGAAACGGTCAGCGGTACGGCGGAATCCGCTGATGGCTTGATCGAAGCGACCGTGTCCACCCGCGGCGTACTGACCGAGCTGATCCTGGATCCGCGGGTCTACCGCGAGCTGGACACCGATGACCTGGCGACCCAGATCCGTGCCGCCGTCAACAACGCGTACCAACACGCCCAGGAGGAGCTGTTCCGGGCGTTCGCCGCTCAGCTCCCGGCGGCCGAGCGTCCGCCCGACGACGACCCGGTCTTCGGCCCGTTCCTGACCGAACTCGACCGACTGCAAGGAGAGGCCCGCCGATGAGCGACGCGACCACGCCGATCGACGTCGGCGCGACCGGTGACATCGACATGTTGCCGGACCCGACCTTCCGTGCGATCCAGCGAATCTTTCAGGCCGGCACCAAGTTCGGCGCTGTCTGGCCGGGCCTGCGCGACGCGATCAACGCCGACGAGCAGATCGTGCAGCCGGCGACGGACGAGGTCAGCATGGCCTTCCGGGACGGCTACAACTTGTACGAAGCCGCCGTCAAGCCGCAGGCCGAGCGGGTCCAGCCAGACCTGCACCGCGCCGGTACGACGGGCAACTCGATCGTGGCCCTGTACCTGGAGCTCAGCCATCAGATCCAGCCGGCCTACATGCGCGCACTCGAGTGATTCCCGAGCCGACGTCGTGGATGTGGACGGGACTGCGAGAAGCTCTCGACTCGGTCTTCCCGTTCTGGGTCGACGAGGACGCCGCCCGCCGGATGGGCGACGCCTGGGACAGGTTGCACCAGGAGCTGACCGCGGCGGGCGACCAGGCCCGGGCGGCGACCAAGGAACTGCCGGCCGTGTGGACGGATTCGGCGGGTATCGAGTACCGCTTCGGAGTCAACCGGATCCTCGACGGTGTCGGCGAGAGCGGCGGCATCAGCCGGCTGGCCAAGATGATGGGCGACATGGCGGTGATGTCGCATGAGTATGCGCGGCACATCGCCACCATCAAGGACCAGATCTACGCCGAGCTTGCGGCCAACGGGGTCGCGTTCGCGGCGAGTTTCGCGATCCCGTTTCCCCTCGGGCAGTTGTTGCGGGACCGGATCATCCTCGGCGCCGTGGGCCGGATCGCCGCGACGATCCGGGCCGCCTCGGCCGCGATGCGGATCCCGGCCGGGGTGCAGGGGTACCTCGCGAAGGCCGCCCTGGAGATCCCGGAGGAGATCGGGATCGAGTTCGTTGCCCAGACAATGGACCAGCTGCGTGGCTACCGCGACGGCTACGACCTGAAACAGATCGCGGTGGCGGGCGGCTCGGGTCTCGGCGGAGGGTTGCTGTCCGCGCCGTTCGCACCGGTCGGTTGGCTGGTCTCGAAACCGCTGGGTGGAGCGATCAGAGCGATCCCCGGCGATGCCGGAACGAAGATCGGCAACTGGGTCGAGAAAGGGTCGCAGACCTTCGCGGTCAACGGCCTGACCTCGCCCATCGCCGGCGTGACCGCACAGGCGATTGCCGATGGCAACCTCGGCCAACTGACCTGGGCGGATTACGGCAAGGCCATCAATGATCAGTTCCTCACCGCCGGTGGGTTGGCCGTCTCGCGGATCGCGGCACACGACACCGGCCACGCCCTCGGCAACCTCATCGCGGGACAATCCCACGGGGCGTCGGGGCACGAGCCGAGCACGGTCACCACGACGAACACCGACCCGCCGCACACGCCTCCGCCTGGTGGGCTGGCGAAGCCGGCACTCTCCGGACAGCATGCCGGCGGCCTGATGGAGCAGCCGGCGCACCAGGCCGCCGGTGCCACCGATCAGGCGGGTCTGACGGATACCGGCAACCAGTCCGCCCCAGGCGTCACCGAAGCCTCCGCTCACCAGCGGATGACGGATCAGGTGGGAGGCGAGTCGCAAGCCGGTGGTCGAGGCGACGGTGACCAGAACATGGTGGGTCGCCCGCCGGTTGGGGCGGCTGCGGCCCCCGCAGCGGCACCTGCGCCAGTTGCCCACCCCGCACCAGTCGCGACTGCTGCACCTGCCGCGCCCGCCGCGCCCGCCGCGCCCGCTGCACCTGCGGCACCTGCGGCACCTGCAGCGCAGGCACCGGCGGCGGCTCAACCAGCTGCTCCAGCACAGCAGGCGGGGGCCTCCCAGGGCGGCGCTCAGCAGTCAGCTGCCGGCCAAGGGCAGGGAGCGGCGCCTGCCCAAGGAGCGGCGTCTGCGCAAGGAGCGGCGTCTGCGCAAGGAGCGGCTCAGGCGCAAGGATCGGGTCAGGCGCAGGGCGGTGCGCAGGCGGCCAACGCTCAAGCCCAGGGCGCTCAAGCCCAGAATTCCCAGGGCCAGAGCGCGCAGGGCCACGGTGCGCAGGAATCGGCGTCTGGGCGGTCGATTGAGGGTTCATCGGCTCGAGCGGCCAAGCAGGGGGCCGCGAAGACCGACGGGACTCAAAGCGACGCCGAGCAGGATCAGAGCAACGACTCGAAGGTTGGTACGGCACTTGCCGAGGTGGTGGACGAGGAGGCTGTCGACGCCGAGGGCAACGGGCTGCAGGTGGTCAACGAGCCGGGTCCGTCGAACGAGCACGTCGCCGAGGGCAACGGGCTGCAGGTGGTCAACGAGTCGGGTCCGTCGAACGGGATTGTCGCTGGGCCGTCTGCGGCTGTGGGGCCGGTGGCAGGGGCGGCTGTGCAGGCGGCGCCGGCCAAGGTTCCGGTGGCTGCCGATGCCGCGCACCGAGGGGCGAACCGCGGGGAGCCTGGTTCGGCAGGGCCGACGCACACGCGGTCATCGCGGTCGGTGGACGACGATTCCGGCAAGCCCGCGGCGAAGAGTGGTCCGAAGGGGCCGATTGATGATGACCCGCCGTCGACGCCGCCCAGGAACGGTCCGGCGGATGAGGCCGACGATCAGGGGCAGAGCGATCGGGAGTTCGGGTGGTTCGATCCGGCGTCGCCGGTGGTCGATGCCGCGGGGCGGAAGGGGACCAACCCGGTCTGGTCCGAGTGGCACACGTTCGGGGCGAACGAGGCGCGGTGGTTGGAGGAGTCTTCAGGGTGGGGGCGGGTCGCTCAGGCCAGGCTGCGGGCGACGTACCCGAAGCAGAAACGCAGCTCCGACGACGCAAGGGAACGGAAGCGCGCCCGCGATCGCGGTGTGAAGGGTGACCAGGGTGGTCACAGCATCGGGTGGCGGTTCTTCCAGGATGTGTTTCCCAGCAACTACTTCCCGCAGAACAAGGTGCTCAACAACGGCGCGTTCAAGAGCTTCGAGAACGAGATCGAACAATGGATCCTGGCCGGGCACCACGTCGAGCTGACCGTCTTCCTGCCACCCAACCAGGCGCGGCCGGACTCGGTCACCTTTGTCTACACCGTGGTCGATCCTGTCAGCGGCCGCGTCGTCTACACCAGCGGCCGAAGCTTCGAGAATCAGCCGCACAAGAAGGTCGATCGGTTCCCGACCCCGCGCATCCGAGTATTTGCCCCAGGCAACGAGAATCTGTTCGAACCGCCGTCGGTTCCTGCGGACAGTGACCACCATTCGCACGGAGCCCCGGAAGGCAAGAGTTGGCGCAGTAACCAGGATGTCTTCGACAATGGCGGCGGTGTCGAGCGGACGGCGGAGTCGGTTACCGAGGCCGCTGCGGCCGCGGGCGTGGATCTCACCGATACCGAGGTCGTCATCGTGGACGGGCCGGCCGAGATCCGGTACCTGGACGGCCAGCGCGCGTACGCCCGCGTACGAGTGGCGGACGGCAGCTACCAGATCCGGCTCGGCCCGGCGAGCTTCGCCGATCGGGAGACGCTGGTGGCGACGCTGGCGCATGAGCAGACCCACGTCGACCAACTCCGGGCGGGGGTCGACTTCGACAAGACGTCCATCGACGAACTCGAGAACGAGGCGTACGCGAGCGAGGCTCCAGCGCTGGAAAGGATGCGGGCGCATGACAACGGTGAGGTTCGTGGTCGAGACGACGTTCGACCTGGAGGACGAGAACACGATTCTGGCTCCCGGCCAACTGCTGACCGGACAGATCAGGCCCGGCATGACGCTGAGGACAATGACAACGGACCGCCCAGTGAAGGTCCAGGCAGTGGAGTTCCGCTGTTCCGCCGCGCCAGTGGACCGCACGAACGGGGTGACGTTGGTGATCGATCGCGCGGACGCGACGGCGATCCACACCGGGACGGTGCTGATCAGTCCAGCCTGACACCTGACGCCGCGACCACGATCACGCCGGCCGGCGAGCGGGTGATCGTCGTCGACATGAACGACGGGACGACGGTCGAGTCGGGGGCGTTCCCCGCCTTGGTGCGGGCGTTGAACGAGCGGGATGCGAACAATGACCTGACTCCGGCAGCCGTGAAGTTGCGCCAGCAGTACTACAAGAATCCCAGTGTCGACAGCAACACCGATCAGCCGACCGGCGTTGTGCAGCGTCAGCCGGGTCGGCCGACCTTCCCAGCCGCCGGGCCGGACGGAACCGTGGTCAGAGTTCCGGTTCCTCCGCTTCGGCTTCTGACCGACTCGGGCGACTTCGCCGTGGTCCGGGTGAACACTGGCCCTGGACTGGGCGCTCCTGTGCAGATCGAGCGGTGGAACGGGCCGAACGGTGAGAACGCCTGGTTCGAGCCGGACCTGCCCGTGGCGCCTGCCGAGCAGCGGGAGGCGGCGAACCCGGACTGGTCGCAGTGGCATTCCTCCCAAGGGAACAAGGTCCGATGGCTGGAGGAATCGCCCGGGCGGGGTCGTGCGGCCGAGGCGGTACTGCGGAAGGACTTCGGGGACAGCCCGCGGCCTTATGCGGACCGGAGGGAACGCAATAACGCCACCAAGCGAGGGATCCCCAAGGATGACGGCGGTCACCTCGTTGGCTGGCGGTTCTTCAAGGACGTGCTGCCTGCCAACTACTTCCCGCAGAACCTGACCCTCAACCGGGGTGCGTACAAGACCTTCGAGAACGAGATCGCGGGCTGGATCAACGCCGGGCACGAGGTCGAGTTCATCGTCTTTCTCTCGCCCAACCAGGATCGCCCGGATCAGGTCACTTTCGTCTACACCGTGGTCGATCCCGGCCCTGGCAAAGTCGTGTACTCCGGTGGGCGAACCTTCGACAACGAGCCGCTGAGCGACGTCGAACGCTTCGTCGACGAACAGATCGCCGCGCACAAACCAGGCGACGAGAACCTCTTCGAGTCCGAGGCCGGGAACGCCGCCGCCGCGGAGAACATCGAGGACGACGGTACGCCGCACTCGCACGGTGACTCGTCCGAGTTGTTCTCGCATCGGGCGCCGCGGACCAATCAGGACGTGGTCGACAATGGCGGGGGCTTGCCCAGGACACCGGAGACCGTGGCGGAGGTGGCCGCGGCCGGTGAGGTGGATCTGTCCGGTGTCGATGTCGTCATCGTGACGGACCCGCTCGAGATCGAGGTCCTGGACCTGCATGGTGCGTCAGCGGTGACGCCGCAGGAGTTCCGGGGCGCACAGATCCGGCTCGGTCCGGCGGCTTTCGCGGATCGGGAGACGCTGGTCGCGGCCCTGGCGCACGAGCGGACCCACGTCGAGCAGCTCCGTGGTGGCGCGACGGTGAACGCGGAGACCAAGCCTGGGCTCGAGACTGATGCCCGTGCGAGCGAACAGCACGCAGTGGAGAGGATGAGACACCATGACAGCGGTCAGATTCCAGGTCGAGAGAGTCTTCGACCTGAAGGGCAGGGGCGGGATCCTGGCTCTGGGCCGGCTGGTGACGGGAGTCGTCGAGGACAGGATGCCGCTGAGGATCGAGGGCACGGATCAGTTGATTCAGGTGCTGGGCGTGGAGTTCCACTCTCCGGTTCCGAAGGAGGACGGGATCGTCATGGAGACACTCGTGATCGAACGGACGGGTCCGATGCCGGTCCGCGCCGCGACGGTGCTGATCAGCCCAGCCTGACACCTGGAACCGCAGCGCAGCCGAGTCGGCAGATCCCGCACGACTACGTTCCGATGCCGGGTTCGCCGTACGTCGTGGTGCCGGCCGAGCTCGCCTACGCGCCGCCACCGCCGATCCGCACCCGGATGGAGCAGCGGATCAAGGAAGCGATGGCGCGTACGTCGGTCGCCCGGTCCGCTCAGGTCAAGTCGGTCGAGCATATCGACGGGGACCGCTACGCCGTCCACCTGGACGACGACACGGTCATTCAGGTCGTGATCACGCCAGGTTCGCTGGACGCGGACCAGTCCCACGCTGTCGATGTCCGGCCCGACGAGTCGCTCGCGGTCGTCACCGTGCCCGCGAAGATGCACCGCCACGATGTCGCGCCGATGATGGCGCAGATCATCGCCGAAGTGCGACTGCGGTTTACGGATGCGGTGTCGGACCCCAGCCTGCTGAGCAGGGATCCGGTCCTCAGCCCGAAGCACAACCAGGACGGCCGACGAGACCTCGAGCTGACCATGGAGGACCAGAGCAAGCTGGCCAATCTCGCGCAGCGGGTCAAGGATCGCCGGGACATGAGTCCGCTGCGCCGGGCGATGACCAGGGACTCGATGGCCCGGTTGATCGAGTCGATGGGCCTGGCCACGCATCAGCGGGACGGTCGATCCGACGCGGAGGTCGACCAAGCACGGGCGACACTCGAGCAGGCGATCACCGGCTATCGCCTGCTCATGTCCGAGGACGGCAAGCCGCCGATCTTTCCAGCGGTGGACAGTGTCGACCCGGCCAACGGCAGGGCGCTGGAGGGCGGCTACACGGAGCAGGTCCGGGCCGCTGTCGACGAGGCGAGGCGGCTGCTGCACGCTGAGAAGGGCCGCGAGCAGCACAAGCTCGAGGAGCGGATCGACGCACTCTGGGCAATCCGGAAGGCGGCCGATCGACTGGACACCTGGACAGCGGCGTCGGAGGAGCTCGGCAACCACCGGCCGAGAGAGCTCGCCAAGCGGCGGCTCGACCAGGCGATCGACAACTTCCGGAAACTGTCGGAGGAGGTCGCGATCCCGGCGGCCGGGCCGACGTCGGGAGAGGTGCTCGCGCAGGACTCGCAGAACCGGGCGACGTGGAATTTCGGGCGATCCGGGATGCCGGACGCGGTCGTGCTCGAACTGCGCGACATCCCGCCGCGCCAGACGCAGCCCGGCCTGCAGCCGCCGGGGTTCGCGCTGGACTGGGCGTTCAGTGAGCAGGACGCGCGGGGACTGATTCCACCGGGGATCAACGTGTCGTGGGCGTCGTTCGTCGGGCTGGAAGCCCAGCTTCGGCGCCTGATCCACGCCGGGCAGGAGCTCGAGGTTCTGCTGCGCGCCGTGCCCGGGGCCGATGGCAGCCGCACGCTGGTCGTGTCGGTGTCGGTGAGGGACGTCGGCACCGATCGCACGAAGCTCTACCGGAACCTGACCGTCGACGAGATGACCGAGGCCCTCGGCAACCATTTCATCCGGCCGCCGTCCGGCACCCGGACTGATGGTCCGGATGACCAGGACACGGATGGCGGAACGGCGGCGCAGCCGGATCCGCTGCCCTTGCCGCCTCCGTCCGGGGCGGCCCCACTGGAGCAGGCTGGAGACACGGTCGAGATCACCGTGCGGGAGTCGGGGCTAGAGCAGTCGCTGCCGCCGGAACTCGTGGTGGATCCGCAGGCGCTGGCGGCACTCGAGGCGCGCTGGACGGAGCTGGTCCGGGGCGGTTTCGAGGTGACGGTCACGGTGACGAGGGTCCTGCGCCCGAGCACGGCCGCGGACCCGCTGCGCTTCACCGTCGAGGTGGTGGACCCGCACAGCACCGCGCCGAACGAGGCCAAGAACGTCTACGGTCAGCGGAAGGCGACCGCCGAGCTGGTCACCGAGATGATCACCGACCAGCAATCCCCACCAGGCCGCCACCGCGCTCCTGCGCAGGAAGCGCAGGCGGCTCAGCCGGAGGCGGCGCCGTACGTGGCTGCGGCGCGGGTGGATCCGCGGCTGGGGCCGGTGTCGGGCGAGGTCGCCTCGAATGAGTCGCAGAATCGGGCGACCTGGAGTTTCGGGCAGCCGGGGCAGCCGGATGTGGCCGTGCTCGAACTGCGGCAGGTGCATCCGCCGGAGCGGTTGCCGGTCCCGAACAAGAAGCCGGAGGCGTTGCCCCCGTTGGCGTTGGAGTGGGCGTTCGCGCGGGATCGGGCGCGTGGGCTGATTCCCCCGGGAGTCGAGGTGTCGCCGCAGGAGTTCGCGGCACTGGAGCAGCGGGTCAAAGACCTGATCGGGGCCGGGCAGGAGATCACGCTGACACTGAGCGCTGTCCCCGGACCCGACGGCCGCCCACAGTTGATGGTCGCCGCCGACGTACGCTCCGGAGCAGGCGTCACGAGGTACGACGCCCGGCCGCTCGTCGAGATGGTGGATGCCCTAGGCAAACATCAGATTCCGCCGGCCGAGCTGGCCGCACCGGAGCAGGCGGCGGACGGTCGGAGCGCGATTGCCCGGGCGCTGAATCCCCAGCCGGCAGGCGATCAGCAAACTGCAGCCGACCAGCAGGCGGACGAGCAACCGGCGAGCGATCAGGCGGCGGGCGATCGGCAGACGGGCGATCGGCAGGCGGAGGAGTCGGGGCGGACGGCCGAGGAGATTCTCAGGGGTGCTGCCCGGCGGGTGGCGGCCGAGGACATTGCTCGTCAGGCACGTCGACTCGCGGGACAGCCGAACGAGCAGACCACCGGTACGACGGAACAGGCCGACGGACCCGGGGGCGGGCGGACCGGCGACGGCAACGGGCGGCTCGGTCATGCGCCGCGGGTTCGCCGGACGAGGTTCGTCGCCGACGGGCGGACGACTGACGAGGGCCCACTCACAGAGGACAAGATCAGGGCGGCGGCTGAGCTCACCGACCGCACCGATTTCGGTGGTCTGCTCGAGTACGGTCCCAGCCGGGCCGGCGACCTCATCGTCGTACGCACGAAGGACGGCGAGCTGCACTACTTCAGGGTCGAGGAGCCCGGCCGGGTTCGCGGCCGCCGCCTCGCCGCGACCCACTCGGCGACCGGCGACCGGCTCGATCCGCACCGAGTCACCTTCGTCCCCGGCGTCGCGGACGATCAGCTCGCCCGGCTCTGGGTTCACGAGATCAGTCACACGCTCCAGGAACTGCACGCACCGCCAGGAGGTCCGGTACGGCGGCTCTGGAACAAGCTGACTGGAGACGGGCGCAACGCCTGTGTCGAGGCCCAGCTCAACGAGTTCCGCTATCTGCAACGGCAATGGGCCGCGGCCGTGGAATCCGCCGACCACGCGGCCCAGACCGAGCTCAGCCGGGACATCGAGGGGCTCCAGAAGGCGATCAGAAGACGTGGCGGTCCACGGCTCGTGCTGCCCTGGGACGGTCCACACATCCCCGGTCCGATCGAGCGGTTGAGGATCTCCATCGCCCAGCAGATCCAGGCGCTCGACCGCACTGTGGCCACCCTGCAGACGCTGATCGACAGCAAGCACGAGAAGGCAGCCAAGGCGGACACGGACGCACAGGAAGCATCCGCCAAAGCCGGCAAGGCAGCCCGCGCCAAGGACGAGGGCCGATTCGGCCGGCAACGTTCGGCGAACGCCGACGCCAAGAAGCACCAGGATCTTGCGGAGTGGTACCGCCGGATCGAGACCCAGTACCAGGAGGCACAGGACAAGGCGGCAGCCGCGCTCGACGGCTACCGGCAACTGCGGTCCGCGTTCGACGACCGTACGTCGGAAGAGGTGGCGGCCGAAGCGACCAGGCTTGCCGCCGACGTGGCGGCGTACGAGGAAAGCATCAACAAGCTGGCCCCGGCGGAAGGGCTGCTGCCGACCGACCGGCTGCCGCACCTGACCGAACTCGCGCAGCGGATCAACACGGTCCTGTCCGCACGTGGCATCGACGAGCGACTCAGCCGCGAAGACCTGCAGGATCGGCTGAGTGGCGTGTTCGGCAAGCTGATCAACGGTGAAGGCGCGGTACTGCGCTTCGGTCACGCGAAGACCGCCGACCTCCGGATCCGGCTCTCGGTGGCCGAGTTGGTCGAGGTTGTCAACCCGTCGAAGACGGCAGCGGAGACCATCAACGGCCTGTTCCCGCAGCCGGCCCGGCGGATGTCCTCGACGTCGAACTCACGCTTCAACCATGCGTACGGCGGTCCACTGACCGACATCGCCGAGTGGTTCGCGTCCTTCCCGCAACTGTCCTTCCTGAGTGCCCTCACACTCAGGGGCGAGGTCACCCTCGGCAACAGCCGCGGCGTCACGGCGAACGCTGCCGAGATCGGTCAGGGCGGCTCGGTCGATGACAACCGCGGTCAGTCGGTGATGTTCACCGGCAAGGCGTCCTGGCAGCTCGAGATCCGGACCGACCAGGACACCGATTGGAGTTCGACCCACACGATCCACGGGACCGAGGAACTGCGGGCGTGGGCCTCGCACGCGTACACCGTGCCGGCCGCGACGAAGGTCGAACAGGATCCGAGCCTGCAGAACGGCCGCTTGCCGGCGCACATCCTGTCCTCGATCAGCGGCCTGGAGGGCATCGCCGACGGGGTGATCGAGGAGAACGACACCGAGCTGAGCAGTCTGGGTTCGGATCGGGCCCTCGTCGAGGAGCAGATCCGGGCCGCGCTGACCCAGGACCTGCCCGGCCGGCTGTCCGAGTCCACCCGGCGCCCCGTACTGCGACCCCTGATGGCCGGCGGGAAACCGGCCGGCTACCTCGAGGTCAGGACGAGGATCCGGTACGAGGCCGTCGAGTTGGCCGGTGCGGACAGCACCACGCACTGGCAGGAGTCGGTCCGGGTCGGATACAGCTCGGCGAGTGTGCAGCAGAACCTGGGTTCGAGCGACACCGAAGCACTCACCGTCGGGTACGGCGGCAAGGCGCTGGACGACATCAACGGCACTGGATCGAGTGTCGGGCCGACCGTCTCCGGAAGCCGTTCGGCGTCGCGATCGGAAGCGTTGTCCGGCGGTGGCAGTGCGATCCATGTCGGCGTCCACCGGTTCACCGGACCGACGCAGGCGTACCGGACGGTGCTGGAGCACGAGGTCACGCTGGTCCTCAATGGCGAGGCGGCGTGGACGACGCCCGGTACGAGCGAGGCACTCATGCGGGTGCGCGTGAACGACGCATACCGTCACGGCCTGCCGGTGGACTCCACCGCGCTGACGCGTCCCGACGGCCGGCCGGGACTGCGCGGTGACGTGCAGCCCGGCGTCGAGGTCCCGGGCCGGAAACTCGAGCTGCCCGCGTGGGCAGCCGATCAGGGCAAGCCTCGGGCCGCGGGTCCCTGGAACATCCAGGGCGTCACCGGTGGCGAGGCGGCGTTCCGGAGCATCGTCGACCACCTCTGCGCGCGCGGGTTCGTCCCACCGTTGGATGCCAACGGCAACCCAGATCTGACCAGACTGTCAACCGACCCGGTCGAGCGGCACGCACAACTCCTCAACCTCGAGGAGCTGCGCACCCAGTTGTCCACGGGGCGACTCGAAACCGGGTACGACATCGCGGCCCGGGACGGTCTCGTGGTGACGCTGACCCGGCCCGGCAGCGGTACGGCGGTGGAGACGGTCAGCCTGCGGATCGCGCTCGACCAGGGACAGGCGAGAGCTGTCGGCGTGACCAACGACGAGGCCGTCGTACTGCTGAACATCGGGTCCGACACGGCCGGCCGTTCGGGCAGCCGGGCGCGGGTCTGGCCGGTGCGTGGCAAGGCCGAGTTGGCCAGCCCTGTCCAAGGTGTCGACGGGAAGTCCGGCCTGTCGTACGGGCGGCAGATGCTCAGCCGGATGCTGGTCTGGTTCGGCGGCGGGACGATCAACCAGGTCACGCTGGTCGAGAGCAACTCCCCGGTAGCGGTCTTCGAGGTCCCGCACACCCTCACCGTCACCGAGGTCGGCACCGGCGACGTGATCCACACCGGCGTCGGCGAGTCCGCCCGCCTGCTGATCGACAGCGACTTCCTCCCGTACGCCGACACCGCCGAAGGCGCACCGTCTCCGTGGCAGTCGGAGCAGCCGGCGTCCGGTCCGGTGCCGGGCAAGGTGCTCGACCGGGCCACCCTGCTCGCGCTGGGTGACTTCGACCTGGGGGGCGGCCGGAGCCTGCTGGATCAGTTGCCAGAGGCAATCAGATCTGATCCGACCGCGCTCCGGCAGTTGTCCGCCTTCCTGAACAAGCGCAACCTGCTGGCGCACCCGGAATGGGCGCAGACCGGCTATCGCACCACCCTCGTCGTCACCGGTCCGGACGGCACGCAACACCGCGTTCCGATCACGCTGACTGGGCGGATCCGTGGCGCGAAGGCGGTCGCACAGACGGACGGAACGTCCGGCGACATCAACTTCGCTCTCGGCAACCAGGGTGTCTCGGCCGCGGGACAGCGCGGCGGCAGCACCGAGCTGAGCCACGGCGCTTCGGAAGATTCCGCGGGCGGTGGAGCAAAGGTCGGCATCGGGTCGAGCAGCGCGACCGCCTCTACCGAGCAGCACATCTGGGGCGTCGAGCGGTTGGACATCGAGATCGGCCGACACAACGTCTTCGACGCTGTCGCCGACTTCGAGCTCGCCGTCGGCGACGCCGTACCGATTCCGTTCGAGGCCGGTGTCGCGTTCCAGGTCGCTGAGCGGGACGTCCTGGACTTCTACAGCCGGAACGAGTCCCCGCTGTCGCTGCGGTTGGTCGCGGACGCGGTCGAGCGCTACCTGCACGACGACCTCAACCTCGACCGGCGGGCGGCCGCGGGTGTCATCCGGCGCTGCCGCAAGGAGTTGGCGGAGGCGGAGGCCGAGGGGCGGCCGATCCCGGAGCCGGCCGCCGGGCATACCGCGAAAGTCCTGGCCGACAAGCTCTGGAAACCGAGCCCGCGGCCGGTAGGCCACGACACGCCCGCACCGGATCCGAACGATCACGAGGCCCGACTCGAGCAGGCCCTGGTCCGAGCCGCGAAGCCGGCGGAGATCGAACTGCCGGCACACTACCAGGAGCACCTCGGATCCAGCCTGGTCGAACGGGCGGAGCTCGCCGACGACACCCAGTTGCTGTCCGAGGTCCAGGCGGCCATGCGGGACGAGCTGGGAGTGAACCTTCACGACGAGCCGTCCCTGGCGAACGCCCTGTTCGCGGAGCTGGCCGGCAAACGCTGGTGGGGTCGCCTGGAGGACATGCTGACTCCCCGCGGTTTCGTCCGGAACTACCCGATCAGCCGGCCCGGCCGGCTCAACACCGCCGATCGGGTCACGGTCCGGATCAAGGCCGAGTTCACCGACGAGGCGGAGAACCTGGGGGAGGCCCAGGACGTCGTCAGCATCGTCCAGCGCTACCTGTACCACGAGCAGAGCCACACCGAACTCAACGGCCGCTCGGCCGGCATGGGCGCGGACGTCCAACTCGGTGAGCTGCAATCGGCATCGGTCGCCACGGATCGGACCGAAGGCAGGTCGACCACCTCGGCCGAGCAGCGGGCCCGGCTGGAACGCATCGCGACCTTCGACGGTATGACCCGCGTCGGCCGCGGTCTCCGGATCACGGTCGAGGTCACGCGCGACGGGGTCTCCCCGACCCGCGGCGACCTTGCCCGCCACCTCGGACCGAACGAGGAGGGCGTCGCCGCGCAGCCGAGAACTCTCACGGCCCGCATCGTGCAACTGATCCCGAAGGGCATGCTCGAGAACCCGATCCCCGATTCAGCACCCGCGGCGACAGCCGGTACGGCGCTCCAGCTGCCGGCGACGTACTTCGTCGAGGGAACCGGGCCTGGAAGATTCGGCCGGCCGGATCTGCTGAGCGTCGTACTCGACAAGCTCAAGCTCGGGAATCTACTCGGCAAAGCCGGGTTGCGCGCGCAGCAGGCGCAGGTGGAGAGCCAATTGTCGGCCTCGGCTCAGCACGCCACCTTCAGCCGGATGACGTCCGAGGAAGGGCTCCGGCTGAAGCCGATCCCGACGCTCGGGTACAACCAGGGCACCGTCGATGTGACGGTGCGGGCGCGCGTGTCGAACGTGGAGCTCGTGAGCGGGCCGATCGAGAACGGCGAGCTCGGCGACGTCAACCGGAACCAGCGCACCGTCTCCACCAGCACCACGACCGGACGCATGATGCCGGTCGCGGGTACGGGGTCGGGAACGGTGCCCGGGGTCGGTGCCAGCGCGAGCGCCTCGGTCGGCGAGCAGGCGTCCGACACGACAACGGACGTTTGGGGTGTGCGCGGTGAGCTCAGCCGCTTCGAGCGGAGCGACCTGGTCACCGTACGAGTTCGCGTCGACTACGACCTCACCTTCCGTCGTACGACGGTCGACGACGAGGGCGCCGTCCACATCGAGGGCGCGCCGACGTACGTAGCCACCACCGGCGAAACCTACCTCTCGATGCACGAACACGACTATCAAGCTCTCGTCGCCCAGCAAGCCGCGGCGAGGTCCGGGAGACCGCGATGACTGCGGTCAGCCGCGAGTTCACCCGGCCGGAGCCACAGGCAATCGGCCGTTTGACGATGACGAATTCCCTTGGGAGTGATGAGTGATGTTGCCGGTGGCAAGGACTCGGGACGAGGCGCGGTTGTTTCTGGATTTGACGCCGTGTGAGTGTGGGTCGACCGATGCGGACTGGCAACACGGGACCGGAGTGGTCGACGGTGAGTTGGCGAGCGTGTACGACGCGAGCTGTGCGGACTGTGGTGCCGAGCGGACGTATTCCTTCGGGTTGCCCGAGAGGGAGACCGGGGGCGACTATCCGAACTTCGGTGGTCCCGAGCCGTCCCAGTTGCTCGACCCCGGGCGCTGGCTCGAGCTCGCCGACCAGCTCGCGAGCATGCTCCCTCCGGACGATCCGGAGACCCGGGCCGAGGCGCTGGCGATCGCGGCCGCATCCGTCTGCGAGATCCTGAAATTCATTCCGGCCGACGCGGACGCCGTACCCGCGGAGGCCTTCTGGACCGAGCAGGGCCGGCGGGTGTACGACGAGCAGCCCGGACGCTTCCAGCGCGCCCGCCTGCAGATCGTCCGCGAAACCTACGAACAGGCCGCAGCCAGGTAGCAGTGGCAGGTTGTTGTACTACTCCTGAAGGCTCAGGAAGCGCTCGCGGGTGAGGAAGGCCAGTTGGGCGGTTTTGGTGGTGCCGTCGGGGTGGGTGATCTTGGCTTCGGCGCCGAGGACGAAGCCGGTGCGGTGGAAGCGGTCGATGGCCCGGTCGTTGCGGAGGTCGGGTTCGACGACGACACGGGGGTGGCCGAGGTGGACGAAGATGAACTGGCCGACGACCCGGAGCAGGTTGCCGGTGAAGTTGGGCCGGGGGTCGCCGGGGGCGATCAGGAAGTGCAGGCCGATATCGCCGGCCTGGATGTCGTACACCGCGCCGACCGGATCGGCCTGCGGATCGTAGGTCTGCAACAAAGCGATCGGTACGTCGTCCAGATACACGACATACACGTGATGCGTCGGCACCGAATCGAGGAAGCGATAGATCCCGGCGATCTCGTCGCGGGACAAATCCCCCATCCCCCAGAAGGACGCACGCTCGGCCGTCACCCAACTGTGGATCAGGTCGAGGTCGCGGTCGGGATCGGCCTCGATGATCCGTACCGCGCCGAAGCCCGCCATCTCGCCGGCATAGCCGCGATCCTCGCGCGTGAGCGAAGACGCAACCGGGGCCAGTTCGCCGCGGAGCCAGAGCGGAAGCTGGTCGTGGTGATGCGCATCCCCGAGTACGCCGGACGCACCCAGCGGGACGACCCACCCACTCGCCGAACGGTCCGCGAGGTCAAAGGCATAACGCGCCGCCGAACCACGGACGCACACGTCGCTCAGACCGGGCAGACTCGACGTCGACATCACGCAATGGTGATCGCCGGACACCCCGAGGTCGAACGGTTCCTCGCCCGGCGCGAACACCGGACCACGCAACATGTGCAGCGGCGAGAGTTGATGGGTCTCACCCCACGGCGGTCGAGGCCCGCGCGCGGCAACCTCCTCGAGTGCCTCACGTGCCAGCCAACCCACGTTCACCTCCGTCAAGTCGGCAGCGAGAAGGTTCTCCAACGCGTACGACGTATGCGTGAGCGGATCCATCCACGGCACGAACACCTCGGGAACAGCAGCGTCTTCCAGGACGGCGAAGTGGTCGGCCAGCCGGGACACGAGCGCCTTGCGCACCGCGGCGTACGAGGATGCGGTGGTGCTCGCCGCATCCATCCGCCGGTCCCAGTCGAGCAATTCGGTGCGTAGGGCAACAGCCTCCGTGGAGAGATTGTCCAAGCCCGCAAGCACATCCAGCAGACTGGCTGCCGAGCCCAGATAGACATCGGTGTGGATCGTCGGCATCTCCTCGACCGACCAGCTCGGCCGCGCGGCCAGCAGTTCAGCGATCCGCCGGGACCGATGCGGTGCCGCGAACTCGACACCCAGTGGTGCCGCCAGCTCGCGAGCGTTCGCCATCACGGCCGGCCCGTCGACAGTTGCCCGAGGCATCGGCTCCCACGAGCCCTGCCACTGGTGATCCGCTTCCCATGCCGGTACGACGCGCAGCTTGTTCGAGTGGTGGCGAGTCGGGACCAGGCCGGCGGTCCGGTGAAGGAGGCCACCGGAAGTGTCGGCAGCCAGGACCACGTTGACCGGCTCCACCCACGTGTCCAGCGCAGCGTCGATATCGCCGACGGTGGTTGCCCGCAGCAACTTCGGCAGCACCTCGAAGCCCAGTCGCCCGGTGACCCGTGGTGGATACCTCAGGCTGACGGTCTGCTCGTCGTCGTCGATGATCACCGGTCCGCGGTCGGTCTCGATCACCTCGATCTGGATCGGATCCGCACCGGCCACCTCGACGACCTCGGAATGCACCGAGGCCGGCTTCCAGCCATCCGGACCGAGCGCCTCCACGACAGATCCGGTCCGCCGGAGCTGCTCGGCGTACAGGTCCTGGTAGTCCGACATCGCGTTGGTGATCGCCCAGGCGACCGTGCCGGTGTGGCCGAAGTGCGCGATCCCCGGGATTCCCGGTACGGCGAGACCGAGGACGTCGTACTCCGGGCAGGTCAGCCGGAGTTGCTGATAGATGCCCGGGCTCTCGATGAACCGGTGCGGGTCGCCGGCGATGATCGCCTGGCCCGAGGTGGTCAGCGAGCCGGGGATCATCCACCCGTTGCTCCCGGCCGTGCGTGGACCCTCCGAGGAGAACAGCTCGATCGCCTCGTCACCGAGGTGGCGGGCGACGTGCGTCCGCCACAGCTTCGACGGGAAACCGGCGAACAGGATGTGGACGGCGAGCCAGATCCCGAGCGGCGCCCACGGCTCCCACTCCTGCAACGTCAGTCCGGTCTCCGCGAACTCGGGCGCCCGGGCGGCTCCGATCGGCAGCGCGTGGTTGACGCCCTCGACGTAGGCCGTGATCCACTCGCGGGTCTCGTCGTCGAGCGCCTCGAAGCAGCGTTGCGCGGTGTCGGCGAGTCGTGCCTGCCGCGCGAGCACGTCCCAGGGCGCCGCTTCGGGTCCGAGGAAAGCTGCCGACGTCCCCAGGAAGCGGCGGCGCTCCAACTCGAGCTGCCAGGCGCGGTCCTGGGCGGCGTTGAGGCCTTGCAGGTAGACGAGCGCCAATGGGTCTCCAGCTTGCAGGTGCGGTACGCCGTACGCGTCCCGGAAGACCCGAGCGTTCACTACTGTCCTCGCTTCAGTTAGGTTAGGCTGGGCTAACTTACAAGTCAGGATTGTCGGCCGCAATGGCCCATTGTGCTGGAGGAATCGTCGTGGGGCGTGGCTGGGAACACGTGGTGCTCAAGCTGTTCCGCGGGAAGGACTTCATCTTCACCGTGACCGGTGCCGAACAGATCACTGAGCGCTACCGCCGGGTGCACTTCTCCGACGGTGGATTGCTCGAGGCAGTCGGCGTACGCCCGACGATGTGGGTGCGGTTGTGGTTCGAAAACGCGGGCAAGCCGCATCAGCGGGCGTACACGCTGGTCGACCCGGATCCCTCCAAGGGCACCTTCAGCCTCGAGTTCGCGCTGCACGACGGGTGCGCGAGCGACTGGTCCCGCAAGGCCGAGCCGGGGGACACGATCGAGGCGACCGTGCAGGGGACCGGGTTCGAGGCGCCGGACCCGCTGCCGGAGCGGATGCTGGTGATCGGCGACCCGGCCTCGCTGCCGGCGATCAACTCACTGCTCGCGGGCGCGCCGGAGCTGCCCGCGACCATCTGGTTCGAGACCACGGCTGACGTCGATCACGAACTGCCTTTCCGGATCGATCCGGAGCACCACGAACTGCGGACCGTTCCCCGCACGGAGCTGGTCGAGGGCGTGAAGGCCGAGCTGCCGAAGTTCATCGGCGACCCGGCCGGCGCCTGCGTCTGGATCGCCTGCGACACCGCCACCACCCGGGCGCTGTCGTCGTACGTCCAGAAGGATCTCGCCGTTCCGAAGCATCGGGTCAAAGCGCTCGGCTACTGGAAGGCAGCCTGACGTAATCTGGCCCGCGTGATCAGGCCCCTCGATGTCACCGACCGCGCCCTGGCCGAACGGCTGCTGGAGATCCAGCACCGCGCGTACGCCGTCGAGGCCGAGCTGATCGGCTTCGACGGCATCCCGCCACTCCAGGAGGACCTCGAGGGCCTGATGTCGTCCACCGAACACTGGCTCGGCCGGTACGACGCTGACGTCCTCGTCGGCGCGGTCGCCTATGAGTTCCCCGACGACGCAACGGTCGACATCACCCGCCTGATCGTCGACCCGGCGAACGCCCGTCGCGGCCACGGTCGCGCGCTCCTCGATCACCTCGACACCGTGGAACCCCGCCAGACCAGCGTCGTCTCGACGGGGACCGCCAACACCCCGGCCGTCAACCTCTACAAGTCCCGCGGCTACCGCGAGAGCGGTCGCCTCGAGATCGCCCCGGGCATCACCGTGACCCACTTCAAGCGCGAGTCCTGAGCTGCTCGAAGCCGTAGTACAGGGCGAGCAGGAACTGCACGAGCAAGGTGACCGGCGCGGAGACGAACGACAGCCCGATACAGGCCGCGTAGAACGCCGTACCGACGGAATAGCGCAGCACCGACGCCCGCTGCTGGGACGGCGTCAGCTGGTGGTCGACCAGATGGCTACGCAACACATGCCACCAGATCAGGCTGAAGGCGATCGCCGCGAGGGTGAGGTTCGTGCTGTAGACCGCCGCCGCGACGTGCGCGTCGATCGTGTCGTCGCGCAGGTACTCGGCGAACAGACTGGTCGGGAACGGCAGCAAGGCGGTCCACAGCAGCAACAACAGGTTGAGGAACATCAGCCCGCGATCGGCCCGCTGGATCTGCCGGAACATCGAGTGGTGGTTGACCCACATGATGCCGAGGATCGCGAAGCTGGTCAGGTACGCGCCGAACTGCGGCCACTCCTTGACCAGGGCCGGCCACAACCGCTCACCCGGCTCGGTCTCGGGGATGTGCAGCTCGAGGACGAGCAAGGTGATCGCGATCGCGAAGACCCCGTCGCTGAAGGCCTCGATCCTCGAGGTCTCGGCGAGGTCAGACTGGGTGGCCACAGCCACCCAGTCTGGCACCGCACTGTCAGTCGGTCGACAGGCTGAGGGCGGCCCAGCTGATCGCCGGGAGGGTGATGGTCAGCTTGCCGTCCTCCAGCTTGGCCTCGGCCGGCTGGGGGGTGACGCGGTCGGGGTGGTCCGCCGAGTTCGTGGCCAGACCGTCTTCGTCGTGCACGATCAAGGCTTCGGCGACGGTGGTGACCCCGGCGCGGCTGACGTCGACGGTGACCTCGACCGGGCCCTCGGTCGACCGGTTGACCAGGAACACCGACAGCTTGCCCTCGTCGTACGTCGCCACCGCGTCGACCGCCGTGATGTCGCCGTACTTGGTGGTGCTGACCGTCGGCGAGTCGGTCTCCAGCCGCAGGACCTGACCGGCCGCGAGCCGGGACGTGATCGCGAACGGGTGGAAGGTGGGCTGCCGCCAGGCCGGGCCGCCGCGCTCGGTCATGATCGGCGCGATCACGTTCGCCAGCTGGGCCAGGCAGGCGACGCCGACCCGGTCGCTGTGCCGCAGCAGCGAGATCAGCAGGTTGCCGACGACAACGGCATCGGTGACGTTGTACTCGTCCTCGATGCGTCGCGGTGCGACCTCCCAGCCGTCCCCGGCCTCGTCGGTGCGCTGGGACCGCTTGCCGTACCAGACGTTCCACTCGTCGAAGGAGATGTCGATCTTCTTCGTGCTCTTCTTCTCCGCGCCGACGGCGTCCGCGGTCGCCACCACCGCCTCGATGAAGCGGTCCATGTTGACGGCCGAGCCCAGGAACGACGCGGTGTCGCCGTCGTCGTTGCCGTAGTACGCGTGACAGGAGATGTAATCGACGAAGTCGTACGTCTCCCGCAGGACGGTCTGCTCCCAGCTGCCGAAGGTCGGCATCGCCGACGAGGACGATCCGCACGCGACCAGCTGCAGGTCGGACTCGATCATCCGCATCGCCCGCGCGGTCTCGGCGGCCAGGCGCCCGTACTCCTCCGCCGTCTTGTGCCCGATCTGCCAGGGCCCGTCCATCTCGTTGCCCAGGCACCACAGCTTGATTCCGTACGGCGATGCGCCGTGCTGCTCGCGCAGGTCGGACAAGGCGGTGCCGCCGGGGTGGTTGGCGTACTCCTGCAGGTCGAGCGCCTCCTGAACGCCACGGGTGCCGAGGTTGATCGCCATCATCGGCTCGACCCCGGCCTTGGCGCACCAGCGGATGAACTCGTCCAGGCCGAACTCGTTCGTCTCGACGCTGTGCCAGGCCAGGTCGAGCCGGCGCGGCCGGCCCTCACGCGGGCCGACGCCGTCCTCCCAGCGGTAACCGGAGACGAAGTTGCCGCCGGGGTAGCGGACCACCGACACCCCGAGCTCGCGGGTCAGCTCGAGGACGTCCTTGCGGAAGCCGTCCTCGTCCGCGGTGGCGTGGCCGGGCTCGTAGATGCCGGTGTAGACACACCGGCCCATGTGCTCGACGAACGTCCCGAAGGTACGCCGATTCACGGGCGCGATCGTGAACGCGGGGTCGAGGTTGATGTTGGCAGCGGGCACCAGGTTGCTCCTGTCGTGACGAATTGCTGGGTTCAGGTGATCCGGGGCCAGCCGTCCGGCCCCCAGTGGATCCGCCGCAGGCCGAGGCGGAAGTCGCCACCGGCATCGACGTCGTAGTAGTGATGGGCCAGCCAGCCGTCGTACACGGACTGGCCGCCGGGACCGGCCATCGAGCCGGAACCGGACAGGATCACCGTGCCGCCTCCTTGCAGCAGCGGCGTGCCGAGCCGGTCGACGTACGGACCGGTGACGGCGCGCGAACGGCCGACCGCGATCTTGTACGTGCTGTCCGAGCCACGGCAGCAGAAGTCGAACGAGACGAACAGGTAGTACCAGTCGCCGCGCCGGACGATGTACGGCGCCTCGATCGCGTTGGGCGGGACGCGCCGGTCGGCCAGCCGGAGCGGTTCGCCCTGACCGGGGACGGCCAGCCCGGACGGCCACTGCAGCCTGACCATCCGGATGCCGCTCCAGAACGACCCGAACGCCATCCACGGCGTCCCCGCGCGATCCACCACGACACCGGGGTCGATCGCGTTGTAGTCGTCGGTCGGCACCGAGCGGTGCACCAGACCCCGGTCGACCCAGCGGTACGACGGATCACCGGGATCCAAGGTGGTGTTGGTCGCCAGCGCGATCACCGATCGGTTCGAGCCGAAGGTGGAGGCGGAGTAGTAGAGGTAGTAGGTGCCGTCGTGCTCGATCACCTCGGGAGCCCAGAGGTTCGACACCCCCGGGACCTCTGTCTGCAGCCATCCGGGGATGGCGTCGAAGACGGTGCCGGCTGTGGTCCAGTGCCGTCCGTCCGACGATCGCCGTACCTGAATGGTGCCGCCGGCAACGGCCGGGTCGCCGGTCGAGAAGACGTACCACGTCCGGCCGGCTTTGATCAGCGCCGGGTCGTGCGTGCGCAGGTCGCCGCTCAGCGCGGGTGAATCCTTCGGTGTGGCGCCCGCGGTGGAGCTGAGGACGAGGAGCACGGCCGCGGCCAGCGCGGCGAGGCGCCTCATCCCTTGATCCCGGCGTCGCCGACGCCGCGGACGACGTGCCGCTGGAACAGGGCGTAGACGATCAGCAGCGGGAGCCCGCCGAGGACCGCCGAGGCCATGATCTGGGCGTAGCGCAGGCCGTACGAGCCCTGCACGTTGGCGAGCCCGACCGGAATCGTCATCATCGACGGGTCGGTGGTGACGATGAACGGCCAGAGGAAGTTGTTCCAGGCCCCGATGAAGGTGAAGATGCCGACGGCAACGAGAATCGGCCGCGACATCGGCACCATCACGCTCCAGACGATCCGCCACCGGGTCGCGCCGTCCACCCGGGCGGCGTCCTCGTAGTCGCGGGAGATGCCGTCGAAGAACTTCTTCAGCACGAACACCATCACCGGCGCGACCACCTGCGGCAGCACGATGCCCCAGTAGGTGTCGACCAGGCCGAGCCCGGTCATCTCCTGGAACAGCGGCACGATCAGCACCTGCGGCGGGACCAGGATGCCCGCGATCATCAACGCGAACAGCGCCCGCCGGCCGGGGAAGTCGGTCCGGGAGAACCCGTACGCCGCCAGCACCGAGACCAGCAGGGTCAGTGCCGTCACCAGCACCGACACGATCGTGCTGTTCAGGAACCAGCGGATCAGGTCACCCTGGTCGATCACACTCTGGTACGCGCCGAGGGTCGGTGCTTCAGGCAACCAGGTGATCGGCGCCCGGGTGGTTTCCGGCTCGGGTTTGAGTGAGGTGTCCAGGGCCCAGAGCAACGGCACCAGCCAGACCAGGGCGAGGATCACCGCCCCGACGACGCTCGCCACCTTGGGGAAGCTCCAGCGGGGCTCGACCGGGCCGGACCTTGTTGCCGCGGGAATGGTAGCGGTCGCCATCACACGCCCTCCTTCCGGCCGGAGAACAGTTTGAACTGCAGTACCGAGACGATCACGATGATCGCGAAGAACATGTACGAGATCGCCGACGCGTAACCGATCCGGTAGTTGGTGAAGCCGTTCTGGTAGATGTACTGGATGATCGGCCGGGTCGCGTAGTTCGGGCCGCCGTTGGTCATCAGGTAGATCTGGTCGAAGATCTTCAGCGACGCCACCAGTTGCAGGACGATGATCAGCCCGGTGGTCCGGCTGAGCAGCGGCAGCGTGATCCGGAACAGCTTCTGCCGCCCGTTCGCGCCGTCGATCGCGGCCGCCTCGTAGACCTGGGCCGGAATCCCTTGCAGGGCGGCCAGATAGAGCAGGAAGTTGAACCCGACGGTCCACCAGACGGTCGTGATCACCACTGCCAGCATCGCCCGGTTGTCGGTGTTCAGCCAGTCGATCTCGGCGAACCCGCCGGCCGTCAGCAGACCGTTCACCAGGCCGAACCCGGGCTGGTAGATCCACACCCAGATCAGGGTCACGACGGTCGCGGGCAACACGAACGGAGCGAAGTACGAGAACCGCAGCAGCCAGCCGAGCAGACCTCTACGGTTGGCGAGCAAGGCCATCACGAGCGCGATGATCACCAGGGGCGGAGTGCTCATCGCGGTGAAGACGAGGGTGTTCTTCAGCGACGACCAGACGGCCGGGTCGCCGAACATCTCCCGCCAGTTCTGCAAGCCGAGGAACTCCTGCTGCACTCCGGCGAGACTGGCGTTGAAGAAACTGTTCCAGAGGCCGGAAAGTGTCGGCCAGACCAGGAAGACCGCGAACAGCAGCAGGAACGGCGCGACGAAGAACAGTCCCGCCCAACGTTCCTTCCACGGCTGCCCGGTCTCCGGTTTCACCGCGGTGGACGGCGTACCAGGTGTTACGCGAGGTGGTGTCTGCACGGTCATGGGGCCTCCCGGCCTGGACTGAGGAGCGCAGGGAGCGCAGCGACTGGAGTGACGAGGGAAGGCCGGGAGCCAACGCCCCAGGACCACGCCGGTGCCGGAGGCCCGGCCAAAAGCAGAGCCATGGGTTGACCTCCTTTCAGACCGGGGACGGGGTGTCGAGCAGCGTCTGGGTGGCGGCCTTGAACTGCGCGAGCGCGGCCTTCGGCGTCGCCTGGCCGGAGAACACACCGCTGAAGGCGGCGCCGGCCTCGTTCTGCAGCTGGGCGCCGGAGCCGCTGAACCACGCGTCCGGGTCGTACAGCACGTCCGGGGCGACACTGCGGTACTCCGCCTGCGGCTTCAGGTTCAGGTAGTCCTGGCTCTTCACCACCGGCTGGTACGCCGGAATGTGGCCGCCTGCGGCCCAGTCCGCGCTGTGCTTGAGCATCCAGGCGATGTACTCGATCGTCGCCTTCGTGTCGTCGTCGTTCCGGTTCGACTGGTGCGGCAACACGAACGTGTGCGCGTCACCGGCGTACTTCGGTACGTCGTACACGACCGGGAACGGCGCCATGCTGAACGGCATCTTCGCGGTCTGGTACGTCGTCACCTCCCACTCCCCGTTGAAACTCAGGCCCGCGTCACCGTTGGTGAACTGGGCGACCAGGGCCGGGTAGTTCGACGACTTCGGGGTGAGCCCGTCGGCGGCGAGTTTCGCCATCAGTTCAAGGGCTTCCAGCGCCTTGGCGTCGTCGAGCACCAGTTGCTTGCCGTCGTCGCTGAAGAACTTCCCCTCGAGCTGTCCGTAGAGGGTCCACCACAGCCGCCACGGGTTCGTGGTCTCGACCGAGGCGCCGAACTTGCCGGTGGTCTCCTTGACCGCTTTGAGCATGTCGAGGAACGCGTCCACACCTTTGACCGGCTTGATCCTGCCGTCCGGTCCGAGCAGTCCGGCCTTCTGGCAGATCTCGGTGTTGTAGTAGAGGACGAACGGGTGCTGGTCCAGCGGTACGGCGTACAGCTTCCCGTCGACCACGCAGCGGTTCCAGGTCGCGGGCAGGAAGTCCTCCTCGCGAATGCCGGCCTCGTTCAGCAGGTCGACCGGGATCGGGTCGAGCATGGTGCTCGGGCTGAAACCCTTCAGCCGGGACAAGTGAAGGGTTGCCACCTCGGGCGCCCGGCCGCCGGCCGCGGACATCGCCAGCTTGGTGTAGAACGGCGGGCCCCAGGCCAGGGTGTGCGCCTCGAACCGGACGTCCGGGTGCTCGGCGACGTACTGCTGATGGATCTGCAGCAGGCGGGCGCCGTCGCCACCGCCGAACAGGTTCCATTCTCGGACTCGCGGTTTGGCGCCCAGGCTGCCGCAGCCGCTGAGGGCGAGTGCGCCGACCAGTCCACCCAGGACTGTTCGGCGAGACAGGGTTGGGGGTTCAAGCATCTGCGTGTCCTCCTGGCGGGGGTGGAGCACGAATTCGGGCGTGCGTGACCGCCGCGCCGACCCCAGGTATGGGCGTCCGGCGCATGCTTTTACATCGGTGTACTACATCGGTGAAGAGATGATGCCCGGGTGGTCCGCGACGGTCAACCCTTCAGGGCCGGTGGCTTTGTGTGACCGGTCAGCCGACGGTGGATTCGCGCACGTGCAGCTCGTACGGCGCGACGATCTCCTCGTGCTCGAAGTCGTCGCCGGCCATCCGCTTGACCAGCAGCTCGACCGCTTTCCGGGCGATCTGCGCCCGGCCGGGATCGACCGTGGTCAGCGTGGGGGTGCTGTACTTCGTCTCGTCGATGTTGTCGAAGCCCGCCACCGCTACGTCGTCCGGAATCCGGTACCCGTTCCGGGTCAGCACCCGGACGGCACCGAGCGCGAGCGTGTCGTTCAGGCCCAGTACGGCGTCGAACGTGGCCCCGGAGGCGAGCAGCCGCTCCATCGCCTCGGCTCCGGTCGACCGGTGCCACCTCCCGGCGGGCAGCGCGAGCTCCTCCGGCACCGGTACGTCGTGCTCGGCGAGGCTGGCCGCATACGCGCCGTACCGGATGGCGGCGGTGCCGACCTTCTCGTCCGGGTGGACGCCGAGGACCGCGATCCGGCGACGGCCGAGCTGCAGCAGGTGGTCGACGGCGGCCTTGGTGCCGGCCACGTTGTCGATCATCACGTGGTCGACCGGGCTGTGAAAGATGCGCTCGCCGAGCAGCACCATCGGCGTGTTCGTGGTGAGCTGGCCGATGTCTTCCTGACCGAGGCCGAGCGGGCTGTAGAGCAGTCCGTCGACCAGGTGGCCGCGGGGCCGGTTGAGCACGGTCAGCTCGCGGTCACGGTCCGCGCCGGTCTGCTCGATCATCACGGTCAGGCCGTGCTGGTCGGCCGCCTCGATCACCGCGTCGGCGAGCTCGCCGAAGTACGGCAGGCTGAGCTCGGGGACGGCGAGGCCGATGATGCCGGTCCGGCCGGACTTGAGGTTGCGGGCCGAGATGTTCAGCTGGTAACCGAGGGCATCGATCGAGGCGAGCACCTTGATCCGGGTCTCCTCGCGGATGTACGGGTAGCCGTTCATCACGTTCGACACCGTCTTCGGCGACACCCCGGCGTGCCGGGCCACATCCCGCATCGTCACTGCCACGGCGTCACCTCCTGGGTCACCGGTCCCGAGTTCCACACACACCGTAATGCACGCGGACGACACGCCCGGGCTGGCGCAAATATATGAGCGAGTCATATGACTGAATCATGTCTGAGTCGAATGTCTGGGCCGCCTGGACCCTGCGAAGTCACGACGCGCTCTCGGCGGCGCTCACCGCGACGGCGCCGCCGGGCCTCACCTTGCGCGACCTCGCGGCGCTGACCCTGATCGCCAGCCACGACGGCTGCTCGGCCGACTGGTTGTGGAACCGGATCGGCCTCACCCAGTCCGGCACCGTCCGCCTGATCGACCGCCTGGAAAGACTCGGGTACGTCGTCCGCGCCCGTCGCGGCCGGGTTCTCGAACTCGGCCTGACCACAGCCGGTACGGAACTCCTCGAGACCTGGAACGCCGCCCGGGACCAGGCCGGCCGCGAGGTGCTGGGCGGATTGACGCCCGCCGAGCGACGCCGGTTCAACGACCTGCTGGCCACTTCGTTGCGGCGAACCGCTCGCGCGCGGTCCGAGGCCGACACGACCTGCCGGCTCTGCAACTGGCCAGTCTGCACCGAGTGCCCGGTGGACGAGTCGGTGGGCAAGTCTTCATGACCCGCAAGCCACTCGTCAGCCTGGCGGCCGCCTGGACGCTCGCCTCGACGGCTGACAGTTTCCTGCTGTTCGTGCTGCTCTGGATCGCCGAGCCGCAAGGCTGGTCGGGTGCTCAGACCGCCTTGCTGATCGTGGCAATCCGCTTGCCCACAGTGGCCGGTGGCATTGTCGGTGGTCGGGCGGTGGATCGCTTCGGGCCGGTGCGGATGATGATCCTCGACGCCATCGTCCGCGCCGTACTCATGGCCGCGCTGGTGGTGGCCGGGTGGCAGCAACAGTTCTCGATCTGGATCGTGCTCGGTCTTTGTGCGGTGGCGGGGGCGACGACACCGCTGAGCTACGCGGCCGCCCGGACGTTGGTGCCGCGACTCGTGGATGACGACCTGTTGCCCAGGGCAAATGCCTTGCTGGGGTTGGGTGATCAGTTGCCGATGCTGCTCGGTGCCGCGGCGGCTGGTCCGGCGATCGCCCTGCTCGGGCCCGGGCGTGCCTTTCTGGTGCCACTCGCGCTGTTGCTCGGCGTTGTCGCGATCGCCGTACGGCTGCCTCGTCGTACCGGCGTACGTCGATCCGCCGAGGCCCGGAGCGGTTGGGCGTCGGGTCGGGTGGTCGGGCTGATCGGTTTGTCGGTGGCGTACTACTTCACGTACGGGCCGTTCGACACCGTGCTGCCGTACTTCACCCGGGAGCAGTTGCACAGCGGGGTTGGTGGTTACACGCTCCTCTGGGTTCTGTTCGGAGCGGCCGCGCTGGCCACCTTGCCGCTGGCACCTTGGCTGGCGGGGCGGCGGCCTGGCCTGGTGAACGCCGGTGGCGCGATCGTGTGGGGACTCGTCACCTTGCCGATCGTGCTCACCGACAGTCTGCCGCCCGCCGCCGCGATCTTCCTTCTCTCGGGCGCGGTCTGGGGGCCGTACTCCGCGATCGAGGCGACCGCACTGCAACGCTGGGCGGATCCGGCCAGCCACGGTGCGATGTTCGGCACCCAACGTGCCTTGCTGTCGATCGCGTTCCCGCTCGGCGCCGCGGTGGGTGCCCTCGCCGTCGATCACGTACCGCCGGCGACGATCCTCGCCGTCTCCGCACTGAGTTGCACCGTGGCCGGCGCGGTGGCGCTGGGTCCGCTGTGCCGCGGCTAGGCCGTGTCTGACGGTCCCTCGCCTACTGCGCGGCACTCGGCACGGCACCTCGCCGCACTGGAGCAAAGGCCACGATGGAACCACATCGAGACCTTCGCTCCAGCACGCCGAGCTACCGCACCGAGCACCTGCTCGCTACGGCCCTGGACCGTCAGACACGGCCTAGACGCCGTACGGCGGACGGTTCAGCGGCAGGATCGGGATGCCGAGCTGGAGCGCCTTGTTCAGAACCGCCGGTTCCGGGCGGCCGAGGCGCATTCCTATCACCGAGGGTGGCAGGTTGTCGGCGGCCAGCTCCTTCAGTTTGCGTAGTTCCTTCGCTGTCCAGGGCTCCGCGGCGTTGCGGATGGACTGCGGCAATGCCATTGTCCTCACTCTTCTCTCGGTTCCGATCTCCTTCCCGGTGCCCGATCCGCACCGTTTGAAAAGTCCTCAGGGGTCAGCGGTCGGCCGGGGGGCGCCGACGGAGGGTGGGGGTGGTGAGGGAGGGGGGTTGCCAGGCGCCGTCCGGGTGGTAGAGGTCTGTGCCCGGCGGGACGATTTCGTCGATGCGGTCGAGGGTGGCATCGTCCAGCGTCAGGTCGGCGCCCTTCAGCAGGCCGTCCAGCTGCTCCATCGTGCGTGGCCCGCTGATCACTGACGTGACCGCCGGGTGGGTGGTGACGAACGCCAGGGCCAGCTCCGGCAGTGTGCACCCGATGCCCTCGGCAACCTCGATCAGTTGCTCGACCGCGTCGAACTTCGCCGCGTTGCCCGGGATCGTCGGATCGAAGCGGAACGGCGTGAGCGCGGCCCGTCCGGTGGTCAGGTCGACCGGCTGGTCCTTGCGCACCCTGCCGGACAGGAACCCCGACGCCAGCGGACTCCAGGTCAGCACCCCCATGCCCAGCCGATGCGTCGTCGGCAGCAGCGACCGCTCGATGCCCCGGCTGATCAGCGAGTACGGCGGTTGCTCGGTCCGGAACTTCCCGTAACCACGCCGTTCCGCGACGTGGTACGCGTTCACGATGTCTTCGGCCGGGAACGTCGAGCTGCCGAACGCCCGGATCTTCCCCTGGCTGACCAGATCGGTCAGCACCCACAGCGTCTCCTCGATGTCGGTGCTGTAGTCGGGCCGGTGGATCTGGTACAGGTCGATCCAGTCGGTGTCGAGCCGGCGCAGGCTGTTCTCCACCTCCTGGACGATCCACCGCCGCGAGTTCCCGCCGCGGTTGCGCCCCTCACCCATCGGGAAGTGCACCTTGGTCGCCAGTACGACGTCGTCCCGGCGGCCCTTGAGCGCCTTGCCGACGATCTCCTCGGACTCGCCGCGGGAGTACATGTCCGCGGTGTCGACGAAATTGATGCCCTGGTCGAGGGCGGCGTGGATGATACGGACACTGTCCTCGTGGTCGGGGTTGCCGACCGCACCGAACATCATCGTCCCGAGGCAGTGTGCACTGACCTCGATCCCCGTCCCACCCAGCGTGCGATAACGCATCTGCAACTCCTTAGCCCTATCTGATGCCCGCAACGCTAGAAGCTAGAGCGCTATCTAGGTCAAGCCGCACCTTGAGAACCCACCAACCATTTCGCGGGCCGAAAAGTGGTTGGTGGGTTCTCAAGGTGGGGTGCGTAGGGTGGGGGCGTGGAGTTCGACGGGTTGTGGGATCCGGAGCCGGGCTGGCTGAACACGGCGTCGTACGGGTTGCCGCCGCGTCCCGCCTGGGAGGCGCTGCAGGCCGCGCTGTCCGACTGGCGGGTCGGCGCGACCAGTTGGGAGCCGTGGGACGAGTCGACCACGCGCAGCCGGGAGTCGTTCGCGCGGCTGGTCGGTGCAGATGCGGCCGATGTGTTCGTGGGCAGCACCGTCTCGGCCGCGCTGGCGCCGATCGCGAGCGCGTTGCCCGCCGGTGCGACCGTGCTGACCGACGATGTCGAGTTCACCTCGAACGTCTTCCCGTGGAAGGTGCACGAGGACCGTGGCGTCGAGCTGGTCGCCGTACCGGGTGATCAACTCGTCGCGGCGATCCGGCCCGGGGTCGACGTGGTCGCGGTCAGCGCGGTCCAGTCGTCGACCGGCGCCGTCCTCGACCTGCCCGCAGTCGTTGCCGCCAGCAAGGAAGTCGGCGCGCTGGTGGTCATCGACGCGAGCCAGGCACTCGGCTGGCTGCCGCTCAGCGTCGATGGAATCGACGCGCTCGTCGCCCACACCTACAAGTGGCTGATGTCACCGCGCGGCGCGACGCTCGGCTACCTCTCGCCGCGACTCCAGGAGCTTTGCCGCCCGTTGGCCGCCGGGTGGTACGCCGGCCAGAACGTGCACGGCTCGTACTACGGGTCCCGGATGGAGCTCGCTGAGAGCGCCCGCAGGTTCGACCAGTCGCCGTCGTGGTTCTGCTACGTCGGCGCGGCACCGGCGCTCGAGCTGGTCGAGCAGATCGGCGTCGAGACGATCAACCGCCATAACCTCGAGTTGGCGAACGAGTTCCGCACCGGCCTCGGCCTGCCGCCGTCCAACTCGGCGATCGTCAGCACCTCACTCGCCGGAGCGGAGGACGCGTTCGCCGCCGCGGGCATCCGCGCGGCCGTCCGCGGCGGGAGGTTGCGGGCGTCTTTCCACCTCTACACCACGCGCGCCGACGTACATCAGGCCCTCACCGCGCTCAAGCCGCTGCTGTAAAAGAGCTAGAGGGTGGTCTAGCTGTGGGCTAAGGTGCCGCCTATGACCACGGGACTGAGCATCGGACAGGTGGCGGAGCGGACCGGGCTGAGCGTGCACGCCCTCCGGTTCTACGAGCGCGAGGGCTTGCTCGCGGATCCGGTACGGCGGGAGTCGAACGGCCGCCGTGTCTACACCGAGGACGACGTCGAGTGGCTCGACATGTGCATCAAGTTCCGCTCGTCCGGGATGCCACTGGACACGATCCGCAAGTACGCCGACCTGGTCCGCCAGGGCCCCGGCAACGAGCAGGACCGGCTCGCGCTGCTGCGCAGCCACGAAGACCACGTCACCGCCCAGATCCAGGAACTCGCCGAGTGCCTGAGCGTCATCAGCCACAAGGTCGACTGCTACAGCCAGCACCTCGCCGCCGGCACCGCCGACTGCCTCTGGGGCGCCCCCTCCACCACCACCAACACCTCCGCCGCCTCCTGAGGTGGCCTAGGCGGTGTCTGACGGTTCCCCGCCTACTGCGCGGCACTCGGCACGGCATCTCGCCGCACTGGAGCAAAGGCCACGATGGATCCGCATCGAGACCTTCGCTCCAGCACGCCGAGCTACCGCACCGAGCACCTGCTCGCTACGGCGCTGAACCGTCAGACACCGCCTAGCCGGCTGAGCGGGCCGCGTCGACCTGGATGCGGTCGGGGTGGGTGTAGACGTTCATTGCGCCGTTGCGGATGAAGCCGGCCAGGGTCAGGCCGGATTCGTGGGCCAGGTCGACGGCGAGGGAGGACGGGGCTGAGACGGCGCCCAGCACGGGGATGCCGGCCATGACGGCTTTCTGGGCGAGCTCGAACGACGTACGGCCGGAGACGATCAGAATGCAGGACCGGGCCGGGATGCGACCCGCGAGGACTGCCCAGCCGATGACTTTGTCGACGGCGTTGTGCCGGCCGACATCCTCCCGTACGACGAGCAGCTCACCGGCGGGTGTGAACAGCCCGGCAGCGTGCAGACCGCCCGTGCGGTCGAACACCTGCTGCCGTTGGCGGAGAGCATCGGGCAGACCGGCCAGGACGTCGAAGCGCACGCGTACGTCGTCATCGGCCGGCGAGTAGCGCGTCTTCAGGCGTACGGCGTCCAGCGAGGCCTTACCGCAGACACCGCAGGACGACGTGGTGTAGAAGTTGCGCTCGACACCGGTCACCGGCGGTGGCACGCCGGGCGCGAGGCCCACGTCGAGGACGTTGTAGGTGTTGCGGCCCTCGTCGTCGCGCGAGTCGCAGTACCGGGCGGCGCGGATGTCGTCGACGCTGCCGATCACGCCTTCGGTGTGCAGGAACCCGTGGGCCAATTCGACATCGTGACCGGGGGTGCGCATGGTGACCGCGAGCGGTTTGCCGTCGACGCGGAGCTCGAGCGGTTCCTCGACGGCGATCGAGTCCGGGCGGGTACGGTCGCCGGCCGGACCGAGCCGCAGTACCGGACGACGTGCGATCAGACGCCCCATGGTCGCGCTCCCGGGTCGAGTGGCAGCAACCGCGCGGCGATCGCCTCGGCCGGCCCGGGATCGACCACGGCCAGCGCGTCCGCCGCGGCGACACCGCGCAGCATCGCGGAACCGCCATGTCCGAGCGGTACGGCGCCTTGTGCGGTGACGCGGACGGGGACGAGCCGGGTACTGCGCGGATGGCACGCCAGCCCGCCTGGTACGGGCGCGACCGTCAGCGCGGGAAGAGGGAGACCACGCATCCGCAGGATCGCCGCGACCCCCAAGGTGAGGAAGGCGGTCAGCGCGGCGAACGGGTTCCCGGGCAGGCCGACCACCAGCCGGCCGTCGGCGAACCGCGCGAGCGCCTGCGGATGACCAGGCCGGCACGCCACCCCGTCGATGATCAACTCGGCCCCGAGCGCGAACAACGCCGGCCGCAGGTGATCCGCCGGCCCGGAAGCCGACGATCCCGACACGAGGATGAGCTCCGCGTCGGTCGACAACAGGCTGTCGACCAACGCCGTACGCTCGTCGGGCAGATGAGTGACAGAAGCGGCGACGCCGCCGGCGCGGCTGATCAGGCCGGGCAGCATCGGACCGATCGCGTCCCGCACGCGGCCTGGTCCCGAAGCACCTCGGTGCACCAACTCGTCACCGGTCACCACAGCCGCCACCCGAGGCTGCGGAATGACAGTCAGCCGGTTGAGCCCGACAGAAGCCGCAACTCCCAGAACCGGCGGATCTACGACCACGCCAGCAGGCAAGAGCACCTCGTTGGCGGCACACTCCTCGCCTGCTCGCCTGATATGGCGTCCAGGCTCGTCCGGCCCTTGCAGTAGCTCCCCAACCAGTACTGCGTCCTCCGAACGCACCACGGAGGTCGCTCCAGCCGGCACGGCAGCACCCGTCGTGATGCTGCACGCCTCACCAGCCGAAAGCACAGTCGGGGCCTCACAATTCGCCCCTATATGACCCACGACCCGCCAGGGCCCCGGACCGCACACGGCGTACCCGTCCATAGCCGACCGGTCGACCGGCGGCACGGCTACCGGTGAAACCAGCGGACTCGCCAGCACAGTCCGCTCAGCTTCGGCCAGCTTCCGGGAGACGGCCTTGAGCGGTGTCGCCGCCGCATGCGCCAACTCCCGGGCAACATCCCACGGCAACACAGCCTCAGCGTGCCGTGGGACGTCGTCGGGTTGGGTCACTTGTACGCCGCCTGGAGTTGCTGGGCGGCCAGCGCCGCAACCGGGTCGAGGTCCTCGGCGCCGGCTTCGACGTGCGCGATCAGGGCCTTCTTCATGCGCGGGTCCCAGGCGATCTTCAGGTGGTTGGCGATGGCGGTGGCGGCATCTGCCGGGGGCCGGTGGGCGAACTGGGCCGCGATCTCGTTGGCCAGTCGCACGTACGGCGGAAGCGTGCTGCTCATCGGGCACCTACCGACTCTCGCTCGGAGGCGGTCGTCGTCGGCTGGGTCAACAGGTCGACCTGTACGGCGGTCACCTTGTACTCCGGGCAGTTGGTGGCCCAGTCCGAGTTGTCCGTGGTGATCACGTTCGCGCCGGTGACCGGGTGATGGAACGTGGTGTAGCAGACCCCGACCGGCATCCGGTCGGACAGCTTCGCCCGCAGCGTGGTCCGGCCGACCCGGCTCGACAGTGCGACCGTGTCACCGTCCTCGATGCCGCGGACCTCGGCGTCGTGCGGGTGCAGTTCCAGGATGTCCTCAGGATGCCAGGCGACGTTCGCCGTCCGTCGGGTCTGCGCGCCGACGTTGTACTGCGACAGGATCCGGCCGGTGGTCAGGATCAACGGGAACTTCCGGGTCGACCGCTCGCTGGTCGGCACGTACACCGTCTCCATGAACCTGCCCTTGCCCCGGGTGAACTCGTCCTCGTGCATGATCGGCGTCCCGTCCGGGTGCTCGAGGTTGCACGGCCACTGGATCGAGCCCATCGTGTCCAGCTTGGCGAACGACACGCCCATGAACGTCGGGGTGGTGAGGGCGATCTCGTCCATGATCTGGCTGGCTGTATCGTAATGCATCGGGTAGCCCATCTGCTGGGCGATCTCACAGACGATCTGCCACTCCTGCTTGCCGGTCCTCGGCGCCATGATCGGGCGGACCCGGTTGATCCGGCGCTCCGCGTTGGTGAACGTGCCGTCCTTCTCCAGGAACGACGTACCGGGTAGCAGCACGTGCGCGAACTTCGCGGTCTCGTTGACGAACAGGTCCTGTACGACGAGCAGCTCCAGCGCGCCGAGCGCGGCGAACACGTGCTGGGTGTTCGGGTCGGACTGGGCGATGTCCTCGCCCTGGACGAACAGCGCCTTGAACGATCCGTCGATCGCCGCGTCGAACATGTTCGGGATCCGCAGTCCGGGCTCGTTCAGCAGCGGCGTACCCCAGAGTTGCTCGTAGACCTCCCGGACGCCGTCATCGGAGACGTGCTGGTAGCCGGGGAGCTCGTGCGGGAACGAGCCCATGTCACAGGAGCCCTGGACGTTGTTCTGGCCGCGCAGCGGGTTGACGCCGACGCCGCGCCGGCCGATGTTGCCGGTCGCCATCGCGAGGTTCGCCATCCCCATCACCATGGTCGAGCCCTGGCTGTGCTCGGTGACACCGAGACCGTAGTAGATCGCAGCGTTGCCGCCGGTCGCGTACAACCGGGCCGCCGCGCGGATCTCCTCGGCCGGTACGCCGGTGATGTCCGCGACCGACTCCGGACTGTGTTCGGGCCGCGCGATGAACCTCTCCCAGGTCTCGAAGTCCTCACACCGATCGTCGACGAACGAACGATCGGCCAGGCCCTCGGTGACCACGACATGGCCGAAGGCGTTGATGATCGCGACGTTCGTCCCCGGCGCCAGCTGCAGGTGGTGCTGCGCCTCGATGTGCGGCGAGCGGACCAGGTCGATCCGGCGCGGGTCGACGACGATCAGCTTCGCGCCCTGGCGGAGCCGTTTCTTCATCCGGGACGCGAACACCGGGTGCCCGTCGGTCGGGTTGGCGCCGATCACCAGGATCACGTCGGCCTCCTCGACCGACTTGAAGTCCTGGGTGCCGGCCGACTCACCGAAGGTCTGCTTCAGGCCGTACCCGGTCGGCGAGTGGCAGACCCGCGCACACGTGTCCACGTTGTTGTTGCCGAAGACCGCGCGAACCATCTTCTGGACGGCGTACACCTCTTCGTTGGTCGTCCGGGACGAGGTGATCGCACCGATGGAGCCCTGCCCGTACGACGCCTGGATCTCGCGCAACCGGCGGGCGGTGAAGCCGATCGCCTCGTCCCAGGAGACCTTCCGCCACTCGTCCGCGATCGTGTCCCGCACCATCGGCTCGAGGACGCGGTCCGGGTGACTCGCGTACCCGAAGGCGAACCGGCCCTTCACACACGAGTGGCCCTCGTTCGCGCCGCCGTTCTTGTACGGCACCATCCGGACCAGCTCGTCACCACGCAGCTCGGCCTTGAACGAGCAGCCGACACCGCAGTACGCACACGTCGTGACGACCGACCGGGTCGGCATGCCGAGCTCGATGACCGACTTCTCCTGCAGCGTCGCGGTCGGGCACGCCTGCACACAGGCGCCACACGACACACAGTCCGACTCGAAGAACGACACCCCGGCACCCGCGGCGACCTTGGAGTCGAACCCACGCCCTTCGATCGTCAGCGCGAAAGTTCCCTGTACTTCGTCACAGGCCCGGACACACCGTGAACACGCGATGCACTTCGACGCCTCGAAGTCGAAGTACGGGTTGGAGGTGTCGGTCGGCGCGTTCAGGTGGTTCGCTCCGGCCTCGACGCCGGAGCCGTACCGGACCTCGCGGAGACCGGTGACGCCGGCCATGTCCTGCAGTTCGCAGTCACCGTTGGCGGAGCAGGTCAGGCAGTCGAGCGGGTGGTCGGAGATGTAGAGCTCCATGACTCCGCGCCGCAGCTTGCCGAGCCGCTCGTTCTGGGTCCGGACCACCATGCCGTCCGCGACCGGCGTCGTACAGGAGGCCGGCGTACCGCGTACGCCGTCGATCTCCACGACGCACAACCGGCAGGACCCGAACGCTTCGAGACTGTCGGTCGCGCACAGCTTGGGAATGTCCAGCCCAGCCTCCTTGGCCGCACGCATCACCGACGTGCCCGGTGGGACGGCGACATTCACGCCGTCGACAGTCAGTTCCACCGTGGCTTCACCCGGGCGAGCCGGCGTACCAAAGTCAGGTTCTTTGAGCAGGGTCATGGGGCCTCCCGGCCTGGACTGAGGAGTGGAGGGAGCGAAGCGACTGGAGCGACGAGGGAAGGCCGGGAGTCAAAGCCCCATGACCCCGCCGGCGCCGAAGGCCCGGCCAAAAGCACAGTCATGCGCTGAAGTCCTCTCCGAAGTGGCGGACGGCACTGCGGACCGGCATGGGGGTGAGTCCGCCCATCGCGCAGAGCGAGCCGTCGGTCATCAACTCGCACAGGTCGTCGAGCAGCACGAGGTTCTGCTGCCGGTCGTCACCGGCCACGATCCGGTCGATCGTCTCCACACCGCGGACCGCGCCCACCCGGCACGGGGTGCACTTGCCGCACGACTCGGCCGCGCAGAACTCGAACGCGAACCGGGCCATCGCGGCCATGTCCACGGTCTCGTCGAACACCACGATCCCGCCGTGCCCGACCATCGCGCCGGCGGCCGCGAAGGCCTCGTAGTCCATCGGCAGGCCGAACTGCTCGACCGGGAGATAGGCGCCGAGCGGGCCACCTACCTGGACGGCCCGCACCGGCCGACCCGACGACGTACCGCCGCCGAAGTCGTTCACCAGTTCGCCGAGCGTGATCCCGAAGGCCGTCTCGACGATGCCGCCGCGGGCGACGTTACCGCCGAGCTGGAACACGCTGGTCCCGAGCGAGCGGCCGGTCCCGTACGCCGCGTAGGCCGCCGCGCCGTGGGCGAGAATCGTCGGGACCGTTGCCAGCGACAGCACGTTGTTCACCACGGTCGGCCGGCCGAAAAGCCCTTCCAGTGCCGGGATCGGCGGTTTGGCCCGGACTGTCCCGCGCTTGCCTTCGAGACTCTCCAGCATCGACGTCTCTTCACCGCAGATGTACGCCCCGGCGCCGACCCTGACGTGCAGGTCGAAGGTCAATCCCGAGCCGAGGATGTTCTCGCCCAGCCAGCCCTGGTCGCGGGCGATCTCGATGGCCGCCTTCAGCGTCGCGACCGCGTCCGGGTACTCCGAGCGCAGATAGACGTAGCCCTCGGTCGCGCCGACCGCGTACGCCGCGATCGTCATCCCCTCGATCAGCGTGAACGGATCGCCCTCGATCAGCATCCGGTCGGCGAACGTCCCGGAGTCACCCTCGTCCGCGTTGCAGCAGACGAACTTGAGGTCCGCCGCCGCGCCGAGCACGGTGCGCCACTTGATCCCGGTCGGGAACCCGGCGCCGCCGCGACCCCGCAGCCCGGAGTCGACCACGGTCTCGACCACCTCGGCCGGGGTCATCGAAAATGCTTGCCTCAGGCCACCGTTTCCGCCGTACGACGTATGGTCGTCGGCCGAGAGTGGATCGATCACCCCGACCCGGGCGAACGTGAGCCGCTGCTGCCGCTTCATCCACGGCAGCTCCTCGACCGGACCGAGGTAGGCACCGATGTCGCGGACCGCTCCGCGCAGCATCCCGGCGGCGACCAGGCCGTCGACGTCCTCCGGCGCGACCGGTCCGTAGCCGACACGTCCCTCGGGGGTCTCGACCTCGACCATCGGTTCCAGCCAGAGCATGCCCCGGGACCCGGTCCGGATCACGTCCACGCCACCTGCCGCGGTGATCCGTTCGGCGACCTCGTCCGAGCCGACCGATCGTGCCGCGGAGTCCCGCGGGACGTAGACCTTCGTCATCGTGCCTCCCCGAGGATCGCGTCCAGGCGGGCCGGCGTGACCCGTCCGTGCAGCTTGTCGCCGACCTGGACCGCCGGGCCGAGCGCGCAGTTGCCGAAGCAGAACACCTCGTCCAGCGTCAGCCGGCCGTCCGCGGTCGTTTCCCCGAACCCGCAGCCGGCACTGCGCTTCGCATGCTCGGCCAGCGCGACCGCGCCGACCGATCGGCACGCCTCCGCCTGGCAGATCGCCACGGTGGTCCGGCCGGCCGGCGTACGGCGGAAGTCCTTGTAGAACGTGACGACGCCGTGGACCTCGGCCACGGCGATGTTCAGTACGTCGGCGACGACCGGGATGTCGCCTTGGTCGACGTACTCCAGCTCCTCCTGGATCGCGTGCAGAATCGGGATCAGCGCACCCCGGAGCCCACGCAACTCGGTGGCTATCTCGCGCACGCGCTGGGCACGCCCGGGAACCGGGACGGGGGCGGCGGCCACGACCTCACTCGTCATGTATACAACATTCCGTGACCCCGACCCCGGGGTCAAAGCAATGCTGCCTATCACCCGATAGGCAGCGTCTATCAAGCTGGCGTCATACGGTGTGACACCGGGCCGTAGATGGCGTTGGGGCGGCCCTCCAGGTGGGCCCAGTAGCGGTCGCCGAAGGACCAGTGCCACCACTCGGTGGGGTAGTTGACCAGGCCGGCGGCGATGAGGACGTCGGCGAGCAGTGCGCGGTTGGCCCGGGCCTCGCGGCTGATGTTGGGGGCGGCGAAGAAGCAGGCGCCGTTGCTCTGCTCGGGCGTCGCGTCGATCGGTGTGCCGAGGTCGAGCGGGCCGTGTGCGCCGATCAGGGTCAGGTCTACCGCGGCTCCCGCGACGTGGGGTGCGACCTCCACCGGGGAGACGAAGCGGCTGGCGAGTACGTGGAGGTCGTGGCCGGAGCTGCCGGGATGCAGTTGCTCGACGTCGGCGCGGTAGTCGTCGTAGATCTCCTGCTGTCTCTCGATGGGGCGCAGGCCTTCCACGACGTGGAGCCGGACGCCGGCCGGCAGGAACGTGTCGGCCAGCGCGAGCCGGTCCGCGACGCTCTCCCGGACGAACTGGCGATCCGATGTCGAGATGCCCCGAGTGAACAGGTCGACCAGTGGTTCACCAGTCTCAATGGCAGGGATCCGGGTGATCCGCTCGTCACTGAGCAGGACGGTCATCCGCGCGCCACCGCCGTACGGATCAGGGTGTCGACCACCTCGACGTAGCTCATCCCGGCCGCCGCCCACATCCGCGGGAACTGCGATGCCGGGGTGAACCCGGGGAAGGTGTTGATCTCGTTGACCACCGGCGCCCCATCCGCCGGCAGGAAGAAGTCCACCCGCGCGAGCCCCTCGCAGCCGAGGACTTCGAAGACCTCGATCGCCGTACGCCGGAGCCGATCGGCCGGCGCCGGATCCAGCGGCGCCGGTACGACGAACCGGGTGGCACCGCTGTCGTACTTCGCGGTCGCGTTGAAGAACGGCTGGTCCGGATCACTGTGGATCTCCAGCGCCGGCGCGGTGTCGACCCGCCCGTCGGGGAACTCCAGCACGGCCACGTCGATTTCCCGGCCGACCATCTCCCGCTCGACCAGCACCTGCGGGTCGAGTACGGCGGCGTCCGCGATCGCCTGCGACAACGCCGGCAGGTCGGGCGCCCGGGTCACGCCGAAGCTGGAACCACCGTTGCCGGGTTTGACGAAGACCGGGAAGTCGAGTCCGGCCGCCTTGAGCTTCTGCAGTGCGGACTCGGTGTCGGTCAGGTCGGGACCGGTCAGCGTGACACCGGGAGCGACTGCGATGCCCTGAGCCTTCAGCAGCGCCTTGGTGAGGTGCTTGTTCAGTCCGATCGCACTGGCTGCCACGCCGCTGCCGACGTACGGGACCTTCAGTTGGGCGAGAAATCCCTGCAGGGTGCCGTCCTCACCGCCCTCGCCGTGCAGAGCGGGGACGGTGACGTCACACGCCTGGAGGATCTCGATCGCCTCGTGCTGACCGTCCACCCAATTGCCTTCAGCATCGATCACCAGGGGGATCGCGGTGTGACCGAGGATGCCGATCGCTGTGGCGATACCCCGTCCGCTGGCCAGTGACACCTGGTGCTCCGGGCTCGCGCCGCCCATGACGACCGCGACCTTCATCGGGCTGCCTCCTCGTACCGGCGGGGCACCCGGGATCCGAGGCCGCAGTAGATCTCGTGCGGAATGGTGCCGGCCCAATCGGCCCAGTCCTGGGCGGTCGGCTCGCCGTGCGACCCGTCGCCGAAGATCGTCACCAGCTCACCGGGCTCGACCGGGAGATCGCCGGCGTCGACGACGAACTGGTCCATCGCGATCCGTCCGATCACCGGCATCCGGACAGCGCGACACAGGACACTGGCTTGTCCACTGGCGACTCGCGGAATCCCGTCGGCATACCCGAGCGGGACGAGGGCGACCGTCGTGTCGCGATCCGCGACGAAGTCATGGCCGTACGAGACGCCTTCACCTGCGCGGATCCGGCGTACCTGGGCCAGCTTGCTCATCAGCCGCATCGCCGGGCGCAGTCCGAGGCCGACTTCGTCGATGCCGTAGAGCCCGGCGCCGATCCGGACCAGGTCGCAGTCGGGTGCGTCCAGCGTGATCGCACCGGCGGAGTTGGCCAGGTGTACGACGCCCGGCCGCAGGCCAGCGCGCCGGGCCAGGACAACACCGGTCCGCAGCAGCTCGAGTTGCCGACGACTCTGGACGGCATCCGCGGCGTCGCCGTGCGAGAGGTGCGACCAGATGCCGCGGACAGTCAGGGCGCCGAGGGCTTCGTAGTGAGCGGCCGTTCGGGTCAGTTCGATCCATTGGCCGGGTGCGCTGCCGGAGCGGTGCAGGCCGGTGTCGAGCTTGAGGTGCACGTGATGGACCGACGGGTTGGAGACGACGTGATGCAGTTCGGCGATCGTCGAGATACTCACGTCCACGTCGACATCGCCGAGGAGCATGAGCTCGGCAGCGTCGTACAACCAGGTGAGGATCGGCACGGTCAGCCCGTCGGCGCGCAGTTGCAGCGCCTCGTCGGCGCGGGCCACGCCGAGCCAGGTCGCGCCGGCGTCGACGGCCGCACGGGCGACGGGTACGGCGCCGTGGCCGAAGGCGTCCGCCTTCACCACGGCGAGAACACCTTGCGGGACGAGGCGGCGGAAGGTGCGGACGTTGTCGCGAACCGCCGAGAGGTCGACGACCGCCTCGGACAGGCCGGCCGGCTCACCGACTGCCGGCCTCCGTGCTGCCGGGCGGTGGCGGGACGGGATCTGGACCAGGTTCATGGCCGTCATTGTTGTTTCCGGCAACGGTCGATGGCGTCGGTTCGCGGACGGATGTGTCCGGCCCGGGGCTACGACCCTGGTATGACCCGGCTCCTCCAGATGAATGAAATCCCCCGCCCGCAGCGAACTTTTCTCGCCGCCAAGTCCGGACCCGCGTTGCACGGACGTCTCACCGGGATCTCAGCCCCACGGTGACCGGGGATACTGGCTGGGTGGAAGCCACGGATCACCTGAAGGCGTCGCTGGTGGCGGCGATCGCGCTGGCCAATGCCTTCGGATCCACCTGGCGACAGGGCCGGCCGGCGGCGGAGCCCGATGCTGCCGTGGTGGACGGCGTACTGCGCCTGACCACGGACCAGCCGGTCGACGTCGACGTGGCGCAATGGGCGTCCGGTGGCCGGCGCTTGTACGACGCGCTCGGTCACCTTCCTGAGGGTGAGGTCGACAAGGCCGTTCAGGTGGTGAACGAGTTGCTCAGGACAACCAAGGCGGCACCGCAGCTGACCCGGCACGAGGACGCCCCCTGGCACCTGCACTTCGGCGATCCGGTTGAAGCGACCGGCTGGATCGCTGAGTTCGCCACCGCGACCGCGATGCTGCTCGGCAGCGACGACGTACTCCGCCTGCGCCGCTGCGAGGCGGACCGGTGCGAGGACCTGTTCCTGGACTCGACCCGGAACCGCACTCAGCGCTTCTGCTCAACGGCCTGCCAGAACCGCACCAAGGTCGCCGCCCACCGCGCCCGCACCGCCTGAGCCCTTCGCCGTGACCATGGTTGCTTCGGGCAACCAGCCGAGCTTGCGGTAGAGATGGACCCCTTCCGCCGTGGCCATCAGCAGGCCGCGGGACGCGCCTCGCTCGACCGCGCGCCGGCTCAGCGCTCCCATCACCACGCTGCCGAGCCCGCGGCGCCGATGTGCCGGGTCGGTCTGGATGTCGTGCATGACCGCGTCCTTGCCCACGATCGCCGTCATGCCCCGAGCGGCGACCGTGCCGTCGGCCGCGAGGAGGCGCACGTACTCCAGCGGTCCGTCCGTGCTCAGCTCCAGTTCGTACAACGCTGTCGACGGCTGCGGGTGGTCGGGTAGCGCGATCGTCATCAGCATCTTCTGCTCCGCGAACGGCGCCAGCCCGGCATCCGCCAGCCGTCGCGCCACCTGGTCGCCGTACTGCGTGGTCACGGTCAGCCAAACGTCCGCGACCAACCCGCTCGCCAGCCGATCGACGACCGCGGGGTCGTCCGTCAAGGCGAACAGCTCCCGATCCCGTCCTGGCAACCGCAGGACGACGGCCAGCGCATCGTCATGCTCGATCGCCGGTTCCAGCCCTCGGCACAGCCGCCAGCCCGCGACCCACCGCCTCAACAGCTCATCCATGCCGTCGAGTGTAACTGCTTAATCCGAAATAGCCAGTTACTGGCGTCCGAGGACAAAGGTTTGGATGGCGACGACAGCGGCGCCGCGGGCCCACTCGGTGAAGTCGGCGGGCTGCAGGACCATGGGGAGTTCCGAACCGGACGGGTGGCGGTCGCCGTGCAGGCCGGCGAGAAGCTCGTCCTGGGCGACCTCGGCCAGCCGGACGCCCTCGCCGCCGAGGACGACGAGCTCGGGCATGGTGAAGTTCGCGGCCGCGGCGATCAGGCGGCCGAGTGCGCGGCCTGCTCTGCCGACTACCTGGAGCGCCGCGGTGTCTCCCTTGGCGGCGAGGTCGAGGCATTCCTCGTAGTCGACGGACCGGCCGAGCGCGCTTCCGACCTGCTCGGTGATGGCGCCGACGGTCAGCACGCTCAGGGCGCAGCCGTGGTGACCGCGGTCGCAGCGTGGCCCGTTCGGCACCAGGGGATGGTGGCCGATCAGGCCGATACTCGTGTCCGGGCTGTCGACGGTCCGGTTGTGGATGACCAGGCCGTAGCCGATCCCGACCCCGATCGTCAGCAACACGAAACGGGCCGAGCCGCGGCCGGCACCGAACCAGTGGGTCGCCTCGGTCAGCGCGTTGAGATCGTTCGCGACCACGACGGGTGTGTCTGTGCCGGCCGCGAGCAGCTCGCCGAGTGGCACGTCCACCCAGTTCAGGTACGGACCCCAGCGGACCTCAGAGCTGTCCGTCACCCGGCCGCCGACCGTGACACCAAGGCCGGTGATCGGACGCTGCCCGGGCACCCGGACGGCGAGGTCGTCAGCGAGTTCGAGGACGAGCCGGCACACCGCGGACGGAGTGTGATCGGTCAGCGGGCGCTCGATACTCGCGATCACTTCGGCCCGCAGCGTCGTCAGTACGCCGATCGCGGTGTCGCCGGTGAGTTTGATGCCGGCGAAGTGGTGCGCGGCCGGGTCGAGGTCGAGTGGTTGCGACGGGCGGCCGACCCGGGCGTCGGTCGGGCCGGCGGACACCTCGACCAGCAAGCCCGATTCCACCATCGGCTTGGTCAATCGGGTCAGGCTGCCCGGCGACAGGCCGACCCGGCGGGACAGTTCGGCGCGCGACAGCGGCCCGTCGAGCAGGATTTCCAGCGCCACCTGCCGAGACGGCCCCGTCAATGGTCGCCATTCACCCACGCGCCAAGGGTAACGGCGTACCGGAAGAAGAGGGTTGGACGCCGGGACGTGACCCGGTCCGCGGTTCTGGCCGCACAAGCCCCGGCGTCAAGCTCAACCCCATGATCCGCACGTGTCGACAAAGAAGGCGATGCGAATCTTGTCTGCGGGCGAAGTACCCAGTTCTTCTTGCAGTATGCACCCGATCAGCCGGGACGCGGCCGTTACTTTTCCTATATTTTCAGAACGTTTCAAACGCTCGACCCCGGCCGGCCGGCGTCCCCGGGTGCTGGTCAGTGGGGGAGTTTGCGGGTGTCGATGAGTTGCTGGGCCACGTCGCGGAGCTTGGTGTTGGTGTCCTGGGAGTAGCGCTTGAGGATGGCGAAGGCTCGGTCGCCGTCGACGTCGAAGCGCTCCATCAGGATGCCCATCGCCTGGCCGACGAGTTTGCGGGCGTCGACAGCCTGGGCCATCGTCTCCTCGTGCCGGGCGGAGGCGACCGCGACGGACGCGTGCCGGGCGAGGATGTGGGCGATCGCCTCGTCGTCCTGGCTGAAGGCGTCGGGGGTCGGGCTGTAGAGGCCGAGGACGCCCACCGTCGAACGGGTCCCGTTCCCGGTTGCCAGTGGTACGTCGAGGACGCTGCGGACGCCGAGTGCGGCGACCTTCGCTGCCCACTCGGGCCAGCGATCCTCGGTGAGGGTGTCGCGGATCAGGATCGTCGTGCTTTCGCGGAGGGCGGTGACGAGCGGGCCGTTCTGAGTGCTGAGCTGGACGTCGTACACGTCGGCGACGACGGGGTCGGTCACCGCGGCGATCTCGGGGCGAGAGCCGCGGGCGTACAGGGCGACGCCGGCGTAGGTGCAGCTCAGCGCCTGGAGGGCGAACTGAACGACGGCGTCGATCGTCTCCTCCACCCCGGGGGCGTCATGCAGCTCGATCGCCAGACGCGCGAACGCGTCCGCCGACGTCACTGCGACTTCTTGCTCGGTCAACGGGACTCCAGTCGTGCTCGAACCAACGGGCACCCCGTGGCTGGAGTGATCCTCAGGAGACATCATGCCGCCAGCCCCCCACAAACTGTTAGCCGGATCAGCCTCCGACTTTTCTGGGTCCTTCAACCCAGAACCATACCGTGAAGGCAGTGCTGGCATCCCTGCCCGGCGTGCTGTGAGTCAAACCTCGTGACTGGATTTTGTGGCACTGGGGCATTTCTGCCACTGTCGGTGGTCTGAGAGATACCCGACGCTGGTGTTCCGCTGATCGAGAAGGAGCCTCGCATGTCCGTTGACCTGCACACTTCGGCTGTTCTGCAGACGCCCGCCGCCGACCGGGACACGGCAGTCGCGCACTTCGCCGGGCGGCTGGCCTTCGAGGCGGACGTGTCGGACGTGGCCGCGGATCTCGGTGCCGGTGTGACCGGATGGGTGCTGGTCGACAGCCGGAGCCAGGAGAGCTGGGACCAGGGTTATGTGCCTGGTGCGATCCACCTGCCCACCCGCGAGATCGCGGCGCGCGCGGCGTCCGTCGTACCTGAAGGCGTCACCGTGGTGACGTACTGCTGGGGGCCGGGCTGTAACGGCGCGACGAAGGCTGCACTGGAGTTCGCGAAACTCGGCTACCCGGTCAAGGAGATGATCGGCGGCTTCGAGTACTGGGCCCGCGAGGGCCTGCCGGTGGAAACCGCCAGCGGAGTCGACCGCCGCCCCACCGACCCGCTGACGGCTCCCCTGGGTATCGCCTGCGCCTGCTGACTGCTGACTTAGGCCTAGGCCGGTTCGGAGATCTTCGAGACGGTGTCGCCGGTCTTCCGGTCGGACATCTCCCGGGCGACGTCCGCCTGCGAGAGCATGCCGACCAGCGTGTGGCCGTCGATGACCGGCAGCCGGCGGACCTGGTGCTCCGCCATCGTCTTCAGAGCCTCCTCGGCGCTGTCGTCGGCGCCGATCGTCACCGGCTTGCCCTGCGCGAACTGGCCGGCCGTCGCGGTCGCCGGGTCGCCGCCCTCGGCCACGCAACGCACCACGATGTCGCGGTCGGTCAGCATCCCGTGCAGCCGGTTGTCCTCGCCGCAGATCGGCAACGCGCCGACGTCGAGGTCGCGCATCTTCCGGGCGGCGTCGACCAGGGTCTCGTTCTCACCCACGCACTGGGCGCCGGCCGTCATCAGATCCCGTGCCTTCTTCATGACTCGCCCCTCTCGTTCTCGGTGAGTTCGCCCGGTACCCCCGGGGCCGGCCGGGCACACCCGGCCTAGGAGAGGTTCGCGAGGTGGTTCGCCGGGCGGATGTTCTGGTTGAGGTGGAAGACGTTCTCGGGGTCGTACGCCGCCTTCAGTGCGGTCAGCCGGGTCAGCTTGGCCGGTGGGAAGGCGCGGTCGATCGGGTCGCCGTTGAGCGTGTTGAGGTAGGCGCCACCCGCGTACGGCGCCAGTGCCGCGGCGTACTCACGGAGCTGGGCGATCCGGGTCTCGTCCTCGGCCGAATCCTCCCAGCGGGTCGCGGTGACGAACTCGAACAGCGTGTCCCGGTGGCTGAACGCCGCGTCGTCGTCCGGTACGTCGGCGATCGCACCGCCGTACGCCTGGAGGCTCGCGGACACGCCCGGGGTGTTCAGCAGCGCGCGGATCGCGTCGTCGGGCAGCGTCTTGAAGTAGTGGCCCTTCCAGTAGCGGCGGTACCGGTGACCCTGCACGTTGTCGTCGCGGCTCTGCAGGGTCAGGTACGGCATCTCCTCGACATACTCGTCGGCGGGACCCATTGCCCGGAAGGCATCCAGCAACTCGAAGCCGCCGTCACCGACCCACACGTACCCGACGATCACGGTCTCGGGTGTGATGCTCGCGGTGAACGTCGCCTGCCGCGGCGCGGAGGTGTTGAGCTCCCGCCAAGTCCGCAGTACGTCGAAACCCACCGAGGACGGATAGGTGAACTCGGCAACCAACGCCCGGGTGCCGATCTGGTGCAGCCGGAACTCGAACGACGTCACGATGCCGAAGTTCCCACCGCCACCGCGCAACCCCCAGAACAGCTCGGCGTTCTCGTCCGCACTCGCCCTGACCGCGTCGCCGTCCGCGGTGACCAGCTCGTACGACGCCACGTTGTCACAGGCCAGACCGAATTGCCGGGCGAGCCAGCCCATCCCGCCGCCGAGGGTCAGCCCGCCAACGCCGGTGTGCGAGACGTTGCCCGCGGTCGTCGCCAGGCCGTACTGCTGCGCGGCCTTGTCCAGCTCGCCCAGCAACGCGCCACCCTGGACCCAGGCCAGCCGGCGAGCCGGATCGACCCGGACCGCGTTCATCGGGGTCAGGTCGATCATCAGGCCGCCGTCGGGTACGGCGTGGCCGGCGATGCTGTGACCGCCGCAGCGGACGCCGATCTCCAGGCCGGCCGTGCGGGCGAACCTGACCGCGGCGACGACGTCGGCGGTGTCGTGGCAGCGCGCGATCGCGGCCGGGTGGCGGTCGACCATCGCGTTCCAGACGCTCCGGGCCTCGTCGTAACCGGCGTCGCCGGCCTGCAGCAGCTTGGTCATCGGTCCCCTCCTGGTCTTCTTGGGCCTGCCATCACCCTGACAGCGCAGCGGTACTCCGATAAGGTCCAGTTCCGTGAGCCGAACCAGGACCAGTTCTGGCGCCGGCGAGCTGCTGGTCGAGCTCCGGCGGGATGCCGGCGTGCCACTGCACCAGCAGTTGGAGAAAGCGATCCGGGACCGGATCCGGCAGGGTCTGATGAGCGCCGACACGGTGATGCCATCGACCCGGGCGCTCGCCCAGGACCTCGGACTGTCCCGCGGCGTGGTGGTCGAGGCCTACCAGCAACTGGTGGCCGAGGGGTACCTGGTCAGCCGGGGTGGCGGGTACACCCAGGTCGCCGACATCGCAGTGCTCGAGCCCTCGACGACCGCGACGCCGGTCGGCGGTCCGCCGCGGATCGACTTCCGGTACAGCAAGCCCGACGTCTCTCAGTTCCCTCGCCCCGCCTGGCTGCGCTCGATCAAGAAGGTGCTGAACGAGACACCGCACCTGAGCTTCGCCTACCTCGACGGTCGCGGCGCGCTCGAGCTCCGGCACGCGCTGGCGGACTACCTGAACCGCGTCCGCGGTACGGCGGCCAGACCCGAGAACATGCTGATCTGCAACGGGTTCGCCCAGGGATCCCGCTTGCTGCTGCAAGTCCTCGCGCACCAGGGCTATCGGCGGCTCGCGGTCGAGGACCCGTCCGACAACGAACTGCGCGACGTGGCGAAGGCCGCTGGCCTCGAGGTGGTCGGCGTACCGGTGCTGGAGACGGGGATCGATGTCGACGCGCTCGATCAGTGCGGGGCGGACGCCGTACTGGTGACGGCCGCGCACCAGTTCCCCACCGGAGCGGTGGCCTCGGCGGAGACGCGGGCAGCGCTGGTCGCGTGGGCGGTGCGGCGGGACGCGTTGATCATCGAGGACGACTACGACGCCGAGTACCGGTACGACCGGGAGCCGATCGGCGCGATCCAGGGGTTGGCACCGGACCGAGTCGCGTACGCCGGGACCGCGAGCAAGACGTTGGCGCCGGGGCTCCGGCTCGGCTGGCTGATCCTGCCGGCGCGGCTGGTCGAGGCCATGTCGGCGGCGAAGCTGACGGACGATCGCGGGTCGCCGGTGCTCGAGCAGTTGGCGTTCGCGGACTTCGTCGCCCGCGGCGAGTTCGATCGGCATCTGCGGCGGATGCGGCCGCGGTACCGGCTGCTTCGGGACACGCTGGTCGGACGGTTGGGTGAGCGGTTGCCGGAGCTGGTGCCGGTCGGGGTGTCAGCCGGTCTGCACGTGACGACGTGGTTGCCGCCGGGGCTGTCCGAGCGTGCGGTGGCTGCGGCCGCGCTGGAGCGTGGGCTCGGGGTCTACGGTCTGGCGCCGTACTGGATGGCCGGGCAAGGGCCGGCGGGGCTGGTGTTCGGGTACGGCGGCCTGACCGTGCAGGCAGTTGCCGAGGGCATCGATGTCCTCGCGGACGCTATTCGCTCGATGTGAATAGTTATCCACTAGCTTGCAAGTTGATTCGCCGGCTTCTACCCTGGGTCGGGTGATCAGCGCAGCTCGCATCGACAATCTGATGAATCAAGGCTGGCCGGCGGAGGCCAAGACCGAACTGGATGGCTGGGTCGTCCGACGCAATGGCGGCGTCACCATGCGAGCGAACTCCGTCCTGCCCGCAAGTGCGCCCTTCGACCTCGACAGAGCCTTGGATTACGTGGAAAGCCTGTATCAGGCCTACGACATCACGCCGTGTTTCCACATCAGTCCGGCGGCGCAGCCGGCCGACCTGGACGCTCGGCTCGAGGCTCGCGGCTATGTTGTGCGGAGCCCGACGCTGGTGCAGTGCGCCGAGGTGGCCGACGACGTACTCGATCGACTGCCCGAGGTGTCGGCCGACCTGAATATTTCCTCGGCCCCCGATGACGACTGGATGGACTTCTGGTGGTCGATCGACGGGCGCGGGGGGAGTGCCGAGCAGCAGGCGACCGCGCGCGGGATCCTCAACCGCGGCCGCGCCTTGTACGCCGTGATTCCGTCCAGTGGCCCGATCAAGGCGATCGGACGGCTCGCGCTGGTCGACGACTGGGCCGGGTTGTACTGCCTCGCCGTCGACCAGCGCTTCCGCCGGCAGGGACTCGCGCTCGCGGTGATCCGCGGGTTGTTGCAGGAGGCAACGACTGTCGGGATCCGGCGGATCTTCCTCCAGGTCGTCGCGGACAACGAGCCGGCCCGGGCCCTGTACGAGCGCCTCGGATTCCGGACCGTCTCGCAGTACCACTACCGGGTCAGAGGGTGAGCTTCTCCAGGTGATCCAGGACGATGAACTCCGCGCCGGCGCTCTCCACCGAGGTGCGGAGCTTCGTCAGGTCGGTCCACGGCACGCCCGGCTTGTCCAGCGGCTGGTCGAAGTCGTCCCAGTGAGTGGCGACGACCTTCCGCACCGGCTTGAGGGTGCGGAACAGCCGGTCGGTGATGCCGGGCTCGCCACCGGGGGCGGCGAAGACAACGTCCACCTGCAGGCCACTCAGCGCGTTCGGGTCGAAGTTCGCCGTACTCAGGCTGAGGATCCGGACGCCGCCGATGGTGATGACGTAGGCGAGCGTGCCGCCCTCGACCAGGTCCTCGATCACGCGGGGCCGCGGCGGAACACCGTCGAGCCGGTAGCCGGGGTAGGCGTAGGTGTGGCGCCGCCCGCCGCATGAGTGCAGGGATGGGAAGACCTCGATGGTGAAGCCCTCGAACGGGAGGTACTCGCCGCCGCGGACCGGGGACAGCAGGTCCTGCGGGGTGCGCATCGCCCGGAGCATGTTGACGTGGGACTCGGTGCCGAGGACGGTGGCCTGGGTCTTCTTCGCGACGTACGGTACGTCGGCCATGTGGTCGTAGTGCCCGTGGTGCACGAGGATCGCGTCGGCCGTGGAGATGTAGCGGTCGATCACGTCCGGCTTGATCACGAGCTTGGTCTTCGGATCCGCCCCTTCGGGGGTGAAGGTGCCGGTCTTGAACCGGGTGATCCAGGGATCTGTCAGTACGACGCTCTTCCCCGACCGGATCTGCCAGGCGTGGGTCCCCAGCCAGGTCAGCTCCACCGGCTGCCGCTCCTGAGCCGTCCTCGCCTCGCCGGCCGCTGCCACCCCTACCTCGCCCGCTGCTGTTGCGCTTGTCGCGGCCTCGGGCGTCGCCGCCTCGCCGCGGGTGGTCAGGCCGACGACTCCCGCCGCGCCGGCCGCTGCCGCCCCCGTGATGACTCCTCGCCGACTCACCTTCACGCCGTCTCCTCTCGCCGTACTGGGCCTCCAGTCAAGGCGAGCGCGTGCGGGCATGTCGAATATGCTCTTACGCATGATCCGATTGCCCGGAGATATCGCCGCAGGTCAGCTGGGTCATGCTGACTGAGCGGCACCTGCAGATCTTCATCGCGCTGGCGGAGGAGCAGCACTTCGGGGACGCCGCCCGGGCGGTCGGCATCACCCAGCCGCCGCTGTCCCAGGGGCTCCGGCGGCTGGAGGCGCTGGTCGGGGCGAAGCTGTTCGAGCGCGGGCAGGGCCGGGTCGAGCTGACGCCGGCGGGCGCGGCGTTGCTGCCGTACGCCCGGCGTGCGCTGACCTCGATCGAGGAGCTGCATCAGGCCGCGGTCGCGCGTGATCCGGAAGGGCCGGAGATCCGGCTCGGGCTGGCTCCGGAGGTTCCGCCGTCCGCCGGTGCGTCGGTGGCCGCGGCGTGTGGGGCGGCGATCCCGGGGAGCCGGGTGACCGTGGTGTCCGCGCCGACCAGTTCGCTGGTCGGTCAGGTGTCCGCGGGCCGCCTGACTCTAGCCGTCGTACTGCATCCCGCCGTACTGGATGGACTCGAGGCGGGCCAGGTCACGTTGTTGCCGACGTGGGCGTTGGTGCCGACTTCGGTGGTGCCGGATGACGGCGGTGAGGTCAAGCTGCGGCAGCTGGGTGGGCTGCCGGTGGCCGTTCGCCCGCGGGCCGAGGCGCCCGCGGCTCGTGATCTGTTCCTGGACACGTTGGCGGTGCATCGGCCTGATGGCGGCACGGTCGTGGTGACTGACGAGCGAGCCGGTTTGGCGATGGCGGCGGCGGGCCAGGCGACGGTGGTGACCGCCGATCCCTCGCTGGCGGCGCCGGGAGTCGGTCGGCATCGTCTGATCGACGATCCGCTGCCGGTGCGTTTGCGGCTGGTGTGGTCCAGGACGCGTACGCCGTTCCTGCGGCCGGCCGACGTGATGGCGCACCTGACGGACGCGTTGGTGGTGTCGTGAACGCGCGGATTCGAGCGGTCTTCGAGGACGCTGGCGTGCGCGGCTGGCTGCATGCGGTCGCGCTGGATGCGCCCGAGGCGACGGTCGAGGTGGACGCGGACGGCGTCGTGCCGATGGCGTCGGTCTACAAACTGCCGTTGCTGGCCGGGTTCTGTCGGCTGGTGGATCTAGGGGAGCTCGATCCGCGGGCGCAGCTGACCTTGGATCCGGCGGAGCGAACGGCCGGGCCGACCGGGCTGTCGGCGCTGGCGGATCCGGTCACGATGTCGCTGCGGGATCTGGCGGTGTCGATGATGACGGTGTCGGACAACGCCTCGGCCGATGCCTTGCTGGGGCTGGTCGGGTTGCCCCGGCTGGCCGAGCTGCTGAAGTCCTTCGGCTTGCAACGGACCTGGGTGCGTCGGGGGACCGCGGGGAACCTGCGCGATCTGCAACGGCGTACCGGGCTGGACGATCCGGATGCGGCGCTCGCCGTACTGGCCGACAACGACCGCACTGATCCCGCGGGTGTCTACGAGGCGGCGAACGGGTCAGCGAGCACTCCACGCGACATGACGCTGCTGCTGCGGCGGTTGTGGGCGGGGGAGTTGCTGTCGGCCGAGCAGACCGAGTTCGTGAAGGCGACGATGCATCGGCAGCTCTTCCAGCACCGGATGGCCTCCGGCTTCCCGCACGACGGCGTACGCGTCGCGGGGAAGACCGGGACCTTCGGAGCACTGCGCCATGAGGTCGGTGTGGTGACACTGCCCGGCGGCGCCGCCTTCGCCATCGCCGTCTACACCCTCGCCGCCCGCGGCGACTTCCGCCAACCCCGCGTCGACGCCGCCATCGGCGAAGCCGCCCGGGTCGCGGTGGATCTCCTCCGCTGACCGGTTTGGTGGGGGCGGTTGGGTCAGATGATCGCGTACGCCTCGACTTCGAGGAGGGCGTCCGGGCTGAACAGCGCGACCACCTGGACCGCTGTGCTTGCGGGCGGGTTGCTGGTGTCGACGTACTCGTCCCGGGCAGCCCGGATGGCCGGCAAGTACGCGATGTCGGTGACGTAGAAGTTCAGCTTCACCACATCGGCGAAGGTCGCACCTGCTGCCTTCAGACAGGCGTCCAGGTTGGCGAACACCTGCCGCGCCTGCGCGGCAGGATCACCTCTGCCCACAAAGTTGCCGTCAGCATCCAAGGCCACCTGCCCGGCAATCGCCACCCACTGCCCCGGCCCGGTCACCACATGGCTGTACCCGTTGCCCGGCGCAACACCTTCGGGCTTCGGGTGCGAGAGCTTGCTCAAGAGTTCCTCCCGGATTGTCGTCGGCCCATTCTCACTCCACGGCCAGGTGATTCGCGAAGAAGGTTTTGACCGCGGTCTGCATCTCGTGGTCGAAGCGGTGAGGTCCGGGCAGAAAGAGGGCTTGGTAGGTGCCGGTGCCGTAGTGGAAGTGCTCGGTGAGCTCGCGGTCGGCGGTGAGCATGCCTTGCGGTGGGAAGAGGTTGTCGTCCTCGGCGTAGATGACGAATTGGTGGTGGCGGGCGCGGCCTGCGGTGAGGGACGGGTGGTCGAGGTCGCGGGCCAGGCCTGGGGTGGTGAACAGCCAGGAGTGTGCGTCGAAGTACGCCGGCATCATGGCGTCGAACGTGGTCATCATGCAGACGATCGCCGAGGCCTTGAGGTCCGGATCGAGGGCGGTGAGGGTCGCCGAGCGGCCACCGCCGCCGGAGAAGCCGAAGACGCCGACCCGGTCCGCGTCCACCTCGTCGAGCCCGCGCAGCACGCTGAGCGCGACCAGGTCGTCGTACGCGACCATCCCGGCGAAGGACGTGCCGAGCAGCCCGGCCGCCTTGGCGATCGTGTTCTCGTGGTGGCCGGCCGCGACGTCGTACCACTCGTCGTCGCCAGGGGAGTGATCCGCCGCCAGCCAGGCCGCCTCGTACGTCGCCATCACGTCACGCAGTCGCCACGGCAACGGATCGAGCCCGAAGCGGCGCGATCCCCAGGCGAAGGTGTCGTGGCACAGTACGACGAAACCCGCGCGGGCCAGTTCGTTGGCGACGGCCCTTCCTTCGTAGAGGTCCTGACGAAGCCGGGCCGCGCCGGCGCTCGGTACTGGCGTCTCGACCAGCCGCTCGGCGCCGACCGACTTCACGCCCGCATGGCAATGCAGCCCGAGCAGGCCGGGCGCCGGCGCACCATCAACCGGCCGCACCAGCCACGCCCGCGTCGGCGGGCCGAACGGGGTGTTCCACTCGAGCACACTTCCGCGGACGCCGTCGGATTGCCAATTGTCGACAATCCGCACGGCCGGAGGCTCCCCAGGCTCCGGCACGCCGAGCAACCCGGCAACGCGAGTGGTGAGCTCGTCCCCAGTCAGCGGTGAAGCATCGCGAACGAAGTCCGGCCAGTCCTCATAACCACCCAACGCACTCGGTCTCAACCCTTCACCGCTCCCGCCGACAGACCCTGGACCAGGAACTTCTGCACATAGGCGAAGACAAGCACAACCGGTACGACGGCCACCACGCCACCCGCCGCCAGCGCGCCGAAGTCGACGCTGTACTCGCCGAGCATGTAGCTCAGCCCGACCGGGATGGTGAACTGGTCCTGGTCGTTCAGGAACATCAGCGCGAAGAGGAAGTTGTTCCACGAGCCGATGAAGGCGAACGAGCTGATCGCCACCATGCCGGGCCGCAGCAACGGCAGGACGACGGTGAGGAACCCGCGCAGCCGGCCGCACCCGTCCACCCAGGCCGCCTCCTCCAGCTCGATCGGGACGTTCCGGATGAAGCCGGCCATCATGATCAGCGAGAGCGGCAACCCGAACACGGTGTCCGCGACGACGATGCTCCACGGGGTGTTGATCAGCCCGATGGTGCGGAAGATGTCGAACAGCGGGATCAGCATCATCGCGCCCGGGATGAACTGCGTGCACAACGTCATCACCATGAACGCACCCCGGCCGCGGAACCGGAACCGGGCCAGTGCGTAACCGCCGAGCAGCGACAGCACCGTCGTACCGAAGAGGGTGAACAGCGCGATCACGACGGAGTTCTTGAAGAACACCGCGAAACCGGCGCCGTTCCAGACGGTCGCGTAGTGCTCGAAGGTGATCGGCCACGGCACCACGGACGTGGACCCGGCCGGCCGGAGGCTGAACAGCAGGATCCAGTAGAACGGCACGAGCGTGAAGAGCAGATACAACGCGAGCGGCGCATAGATCATCCACCGCGGTGCTTGCCGATTGTTGGGATTCTTACGCTCGGATTGCCGACGATCGACAGCAGTCGGTCGTCTGGTCGGTGCTTCGAGAACGGTGGTCATGGGGCCTCCCGGCCTGGACTGAGGAGCGCAGGGAGCGCAGCGACTGGAGCGACGAGGGAAGGGCGGGAGTCAAAGCCCCATGACCCGCCGCGCGGCAGCGCGGCAATGTGCACGGTCATTTGTTGTCCTCTCGGCCGACGCGGGAGAGTTTGAGGTAGGCGATCGAGAAGATTGCCAGGATCAGGAACGCGGACACGGTGAGCGCGGAGCCGTAGCCGAACTCCTTCGCGTCGACCGCCATCCGGGCGACGTACAGCGGCAACGTCATCGTCGCGTTGCCGGGGCCGCCGCCGGTCAGCGTGTAGAGCAGGTCGACGTTGTTGAACTCCCACACCGCCCGGAGCAGCGTCGACAAGATGATGGCGTTCTTGAGGTGCGGCAACGTGACCGACCAGAATCGTTGCAGCCGGCCGGCGCCGTCCACCTCCGCGGCCTCGTAGAGATCCTGCGAGATCGTCTGCAGATCGGCGAGCAGCAGGATCGCGAAGAACGGCACACCCCGCCACAGTTCCGCGAGTACGGCGGCCCAGAACGCCGAGGTCCCGTCGATCAACGGACTCTCGCCGTAGCTGCCGATGCCGATATCGGCGAGGTAGCGGGAGAAGCCGGTGGTCGGGCTGTAGATGAGCAGCCAGATCGTCGTGGTGAGCACGCCCGCGACCGCCCATGGCGAGAACACCAGCGACCGGGCCAGGCTCCTGCCCACGAAGGTCTCGTTGATGACGAGGGCCAGGCCGAGCCCCAGGACCAACTGGAGCCCGACCTCGACGACGACCCACTGGGTGGTGAAGCGCAACGAGTCCCAGAACATCTGGTCATTGAGCATGTTCTGGTAGTTCTCGAGGCCGATGAAGCCGTTGCTGCGCGGCTTGGTGACGTTGTACTTGAACAGCGAGTAGTACACGACACTGCCGATGGGGTACAGCAGGAAGATCGCGACGAGCACCAGTGTCGGTGCCAGCAAGGCGTACGGCGTCCAGCGCTCCCGCGGTCGCCGCCGGACCAGTTCGTCCGGCGGCGCCGGATCGGCCTGCAGAACTGCCATCGTGGATTCTCCTTGTTGTGGCTACGGGGTCAGTCGCGGTCGACCGGGTTCCACCCGTCCGACCCGGCCAGCCAGGCGGATCGGTTGGCGGCGGCCGCCTCTTCGGGCGTGAGTTGGGGCCGCCCGTCACCGGTCGCGGCGCCCGGGCCGGTGTTGCGGTACTCGGCGAACCGCGCGTCCCGCCACGACCAGCCGCTCATGTCCGTCCAGGCCGGCGTACCGATGTGGGCGCCCAGCCACGAGTCCCGCACGACGACGCGCGGGTCGGCGCCGGGATCGCCACTGGGATGCCACGGGCGGCCGAGGAACACCGTGCCGGCCGCGGCGTCGGACTCGAAGCGGCTGTGTTCGATCAGGTAGCCGTGCGGGTTCGTGTCGACGGTCGCTGCCGCGGTCACGTACCCGTTGACCGCCTGGCCGCGGTTCACCGACTTGATCGTGCTGTCGGTGATCACCGCCGTGCCGCGGCCGTAGATGAAGTCGACGTCGCCCTGGATGAGCGAGTCGGTGATCCAGGTACGGACGATCGCCTCGCGGCTCGGGGTGTCGAGCAGCAGCGTGTCCTGGTTGCCGAGCACGCGCACGTTGTCGAGGCGGATGCGGTCGCCGGCGGTGCGCAGCGCGATCGCCTGGCTCGGGAAGTTCGCCTGCTCGTCCCAGCCGTTCTCGACGGTGAGGTTCTCGACCGTGACGTCGTCGCCGAGGATGCCGAGCGTGGCCGAGCCGGTGTGGCCGAAGGTGCCGCCATAGAACTTCTGCTGGCCGGCGGCGAGGTCATAGGTCAGTACGACGTCCGCCGGGTTGCCGGTCGCGCCGCGAAGGGTCAGGTTGTCCTGGAACGCCCAGATCCGGACGACCTCGCGGTAGATCCCGGGTTTCACGATGATCGTGACCGGCGTGCCCTGTCCTCCTACCGTCGCCACGGCCGCACCGATGCTGCCGAAGTCGCCGGTGCCGTCGAGTGCGACGGTGACCGTGTGGCCGTAGGTCCGTGGCTTGGTCGTCGGTCCGGCGTACTTGCCGATCAGTTCCGGGATCTTGCTCGCGGCGTCCGGGGTCGAGGAGTAGTACGTCGCCGGGTCGAACGCCGTACCGACGTTGTCGCGGCGGCCGCGGGTGCCGTTGAAGACATTGTTCTTGTTGACAATCTGCGACGCCGGGTCCTTGGCGACGACCGGGTCCTCGCCGTCGGAGTAGTAGTTGCTCTCGGCCACTACCTTGGCGGCGCCGCGGGACATCGTGCCGTACTGGCCGAAGCCGCGGAACCAGTTGTTGTAGACGTGCGCGGCCTCGACGTTGTCGATACTCGCGTTGCGCTGGTAGGTGTTCGAGAACCAGTTGTGGTGCAGGGTGATCTTGGTGACCACGTTCGGGGTCCAGCCGACGCCGACCGTCTTGTTGTGCGCGCTGAAGACGTTCCACGACAGCGTCACGTAGTCGGAGTCCTTGCGTACGTCGACCAGGCCGTCGCCGAGCCGCTCGAACGTGACGTGGTCGATCCACACATGATGTGCGGTGTCGAGCCGGATACCGTCGTTGTCGTTCTCGGCCGACTTCCCGTCCCAGTCGCCGGGGACGTAGGAGTCGCGGATCCGCAGGTTGCGGACGATGACGTTGTGGGTGCCGTTCAGGAACAGGCCGCCGCCGACCAGTTCGGCCACGGTGCCGGCGCCGATGATCGTCTTGTGCGAGGCGACCGGGATCTGGGTGCCGAACGGGATCCGCAGGCTGCCGCGGACGACGATCACCAGTGGCTCGGCGCTTCCGGCGTACTGGGTCAGCTTCTCGGCCGTGTCCGCGACGACGATCCGTCCGCCGAGGCCGCCGGTGGTGCCGTTGGGGAGCTCGGTCGTCGGGATCGACGCCATGCCGGTCGCCTTCGCCGACCACACCGGGCCGTCGGCGGTCGTGGTGGCCGGGGCGTTCATCAGGTGCAGGAGTTGCTTCTCCTGGTCGAGCCGGCCCGCACCTGCCCATGCGCCGACGAGGGCGGGGACGCTTGGCGCGGGATCGATGCGCAGGTGCGGGCCGGAGCTTCCGGACACCGTCGGCAAGAGTTGGTCATCCGGGTGTACGGCGTTGTAGGCCTCGAGTACGGCGGTCGGCCGGCGGTTGACCCAGTTACCGGATTCGGTGATGCCGGTGCCGCCCCAGTCGTGGATGATGCGGTCGGGACTGACACCTTCGAACCAGTTGCTGCGGGCAATGATCGACGACTCGACGCCGACACCCCAGGAGTACTCGTAGCGGCCCGGATCCGTGACCCGGTAGAGGTTGTTGTAGACATGTGCCTGGCCGAACCGGACCCGCGGGGCGCGCTGGACCAGGTCGGTGAGCTCGTTGTGGTGCATGGTCACGCGGAGCTTGCCACGGTCCGCGACGACACCGTCGCCGTTGCCCCACAGCAACGACTTGTCGTGACCCTTGAGTTTGTTCCAGGAGATCGTGACCAGGTCGGCCTGGCGGACCACGTCGAGCAGACCGTCGTGGCGGAGGAACGGTTCGCCGAAGTACTTCGGCTGCTCGGTGTCGACGGTCTCGCCGTCGTCGAGGGTCAGGTGATCCAGCCAGACGTGGGTCGACCGGCTGACCACCACGTTGTCCCACTCGGTCTTCCAGGTCTCGCCGTTCCAGCCCGGGAAGCAGTCGTACGCGTCGGAAATCCGCAGATTGCGGACAATCACGTTGTCGACCGACTCGATGTTGATCGTGAATCCGACCAACTGCGCGTCGCTGAGACCGATCACGGTGGTGTTGGCCCCGATGTTCACCCGGACCCGCTCGGCCTGCTTGGCGGACGAGGCCTTACGGGCGTCTTCCATCGGCCCGCTCGCCGGCCCCGTCCACTGCGCCGGGTCGTAGGTCCGCAGGTAGTTCTCCAACGTGTACGGCGCGACGTTGTACTCCGCACAGCTGATCGGTCGCCCGTTGTCCGTCGTGTTCGCGTCGAGCCTCCCGACAACCTGCACGATCTTCGGCTCGTCCCCACCCACAGCCGCCCTGAACTCAGCCGCCGTCCGAACCTGTACGACGCGCCCGGCTGCCGACCCGCCCGTCGTTCCAGCCCCAACCGACGCCCACCCGTCACCAGGCGGGAGCGTCTGCCGAGCCGGATCGGCACTTTGTGTAGTTGTTGTTGTGGATTGCTGGGCGACCGCGGACGGCACCGGCACAAGACCGAGAAGTGCCGTGGCCAGTAGGAACGTGGTGGTGCGCAGGGTGGGCGGCATGCGAAAGCTCCTCAGCAGAGAGAAACCGGTTTCTGGGATAGCTGACAGGCTGTGGGCTTACTTGCCTGTCTTGAGGGAGTCGTCGTACTCCTTCTTGGCGGCTTCGAAGCGGGCCGCGTACTTGTCGGCGAATGCCTGCGCGGTGAGCTGCTTCTGGAGCACCTTCTGGAAGTCGGCTTCCATCTCGGTCTTGAGGATCTTGCTCCAGTCCGGCAGGTACGTCGGCAGCTGCAGGTATTGGGTCTTCGGGTTCTTCGACGTCTCGACGATCGCCTTCAGCGGCTGCGACTGCTGCACCCATGACGCCTTCGCGGCCTCGGTGTTGGCCGGCACCTGGCCGACCGTCTCGCACCACTCCGAGTTGGCCGTCGTACTCATGTACTCGACGAACTTCCACGCCGCGGCCTTCTTCTCGCTCTTCGCGAGGATGCCGAGGCCGGAGATGGCCGGCGCGGTCGCGGTGACGACGCCGTCGGCGTTCGGGAACGGCTGCACGCCGGCCACGTTCGCCGGGCCGAGGGCCTTGAAGTGGTCCTGGGTCGAGCCGAGGTTGTGGTGTGTGGCCCAGGCCGATCCGCCGTCGAACGCGGCGACGATCTTGGCGTAGTCGTTGGACAGGTCGGCCGGTGCGCTGACCGTGCCGTACAGGCCGGCGTACCGCTCGAGCGCCTTGACCGACTCCGGGTCGTTGAACGTCGCCTTGCCGTCGTCGGTGAAGAACTTCCCGATCCCCGACTGCCCGTACGTCATCGCGAACATCGGCGGCATCGCGCCCGGCCCGCCACGGAACGCGAACCCGAACCGGTTCTTGTCCTTCTCGGTCATCTGCCGGGTGATCGCGAAGAACTCGTCGTACGACTTCGGCTCGGCCAGGCCCTTCTGCTTCAGCCAGTCGGTCCGGTACCAGATCACGTCGGACAGCGCGCTCAGCGGCGCCTTGTAGAGCTTGGCGTCGGCGGAGTTGCGCCGCTCGTTGGCGATCATGGTCGGGTCGACCTTGCTGGTCAGCCCGGACTTCTCGTACGCGTCGTCGAGTGACACCAGCGCGTTCTGTGCGATCAGGTGGGCGACGTCGTTGCCGATCAGCAGGACGTCCGGGATCTCGCCGGAGGCCAGCGCGTTGTCGACCTTCTGCAGGTACGACGAGTTGGGCAGGCCGACGTACTCGACCTTGATGTCGGGATTGGCGGCGTTGAACTCGCCGATCAGCTTCTCCCACTTCTTGGTCAGCGCCGGATTGGCGTTGGTGTCCCAGAACTGGACCGTGCCCTTCGCCTCACCCCAGTCGTCGGGGTTGCTCGCGGCCTCCGAGCCGCCGCCGCTCGTCGGGCCGGCACAGCCCGCGATCGTGACCACGGCCGCCGCTGCGACCGCGGTGGCCCGCAGCCACCCTGTGCGCCTCATCTTGTCCTTCTCTCCACGCCGGAACAGTTTGAGAAACCGGTTTCTTCGTGAGAAAGTAACACAGCGCACCGGGCTCGCAATAGGGTTCGGAAGGCGGTTTCCAAGGTGGGGTCCGATCGGGAGGGTGAGGCGTGTGGATGCCAACCGTGCGAACCAGGTGCGGAGCGGGTCGGTCAGTCCGGTGCGGATTGCGTACGCCAATCCGGTGCTCGACGCGGACTGGCCGGATCCGGACGCGATCCGGGTCGGCGACGACTACTGGATGATCGCGTCGAGCTTCAACCGGGCGCCCGGGCTGCCGGTCCTGCACTCGCGCGACCTGGTCTCCTGGACGCTCGTCGGCCACGCCCTCGAGACGGTGCCGCCGGTCGAGCACTACCGGATCCCGCGGCACGGCGGCGGCGTCTGGGCGCCGAGCATCCGCCACCACGACGGCCGGTTCTGGATCGTCTACCCCGACCCGGATCACGGCATCTTCGTGCTCAGCGCCACCGACCCCGTGGGTGCCTGGTCGGAGCCGCGGCTCTTGCTGGCCGGGCGCGGCCTGATCGATCCATGCCCGCTGTGGGACGACGACGGCCGTTGCTATCTCGTGCACGGCTGGGCGAAGAGCCGGGCCGGAATCAAGAACCGGCTGACCGTTCGTGAGGTTTCCCCGGAGCTGGATCGGGTGATCGGGCCGGCCCGCACGGTGATCGACGGCGACCAGTTGCCCGGGTACACGACGCTCGAAGGACCGAAGTTCTACCAGCGCGACGGGTTCTACTGGATCTTCGCGCCGGCCGGTGGGGTGACGACCGGGTGGCAGTCCGCGTTCCGGGCCCGGTCGCCGTACGGTCCGTACGAGGATCGCGTCGTACTGGCGCAGGGGTCGACGCCGGTCAACGGGCCGCATCAAGGTGCGTGGGTGGACACGCCGGACGGGGAGGACTGGTTCCTGCACTTCTCCGATCGCGGTCCGGCCGGCCGGGTCGTACACCTGCAACCGATGAAGTGGGTGGACGGCTGGCCCGTCATCGGCAACGAGGGCGAGCCGGTACTGCGGTACGGCGACGGCGAGCTCGTCGACGGTGAGCCGAATCGGACCGATCTCTTCGACGGGCCGGAGCTGTCGCCGATCTGGCACTGGCAGGCGAACCCGCGGCCGGACTGGTACGACGCCCCGAAGGACGGCTCGTTGCGGTTGGCCGTGCTCCCGGACGACGACGGCGACCTGCGGAACCTTCCCCAGGTGCTCGGGCAGCAGCTGCCCGGGCGACCCCGTCGGTTCGAGACCTCGGTCCGGCTCGACGGCGGCGGCCCGGGCGCTCGTGCGGGTCTCGTCGTACTCGGTCAGTCCTATGCGTGGATCGGCCTTCATCGCACGCCGGCCGGAGTGGACGTCGTACTGCGACAGCGCGGCACCCCGGACGAGGACGTCCTGCATCAGGCTCCGCTGGAGACGGCGTACGTCGAGTTGGCCGCCGACGTCGATGAGGACGCGATGGTGCGGTTCTCCTATCGGGTTCGCGGTGAATGGGTCGACGCCGGCCGCTTCCAGGCCGTCGAAGGACGGTGGATCGGGGCCGAGGTGGGCCTGTTCGCCGCGGCGCCACAAGGCACGATGGACGGTGGCGGGGCCGTGTTCGGTCCCGTCCGGGTCACCGAACGAGAGACGGCGTGATGGGCAGGACACCGAAGGACTCGATCACGATCGCCGACGTCGCCCGCGCGGCGGAGGTGTCGCGGGCGACCGTGTCGCGGGTGATGAACGGCCGCGTCACCGTCGCACCGGAGATCGCCGAACGCGTCCGGGCCGCCGCCGACCGGCTCAACTACCGGCCCAGCGACCTGGCCCGCAACCTGTCCCTCGGCCGCACGAACATGGTCGCGCTGGTCGTGCCGGATCTCGGCAACCCGCTGTTCCAGCAGATCATGCGCGGGATCACGAACGCCTCGGCCGCGGCCGGCTACCGGGTCCTGGTCGCGGAGACGGACGAGGACCCGCTGGCCGAGGCCGAGATCGCGATCGAGGCCCGGCGCCGGTGCGACGCGCTCATCCTGGTGTCGCCGCGGCTGGCCGAGGACCGCCTGCTCGAACTGCTGCCGGAGGTGAAGCCGGTGATCCTGGTCAACCGCCAAGGACCGTCCGACGTCGCCTCGGTCGGGGTCGATTTCGGCAAGGCAGTGCGGATCGTGGTGGACCATCTGGCCGGCCTCGGGCATCGGCGGCTCGCCTACCTGGCCGGTCCGGTCGGAAGTGCGTCGAACGTGGACCGCCTGCGGTCGCTGGAGATCGCCGAGCGCGAGATCCCCGGGCTGGAGATCGTCCGGCTGGCGTGCGGTTCCTCGATCGAGGACGGGTACGCCGCGGTCGAGCGGGTGCTGGAGTCCCATGTCACGGCCGTTGTCGCGTTCAACGATCTGGTCGCGTTCGGGCTGCTGGCCCGGCTCAACGAGGTCGGCGTCGCCGTACCCGCCGATCTGTCGGTGGCCGGGATGGACGACATCGGGTTGTCCCGGTTCGCCGTACCGTCGCTGACGACCGTGCGGGTGCCGCAGCAGGGGATGGGCGAGCTGGCCTGGCGGCGGTTGTACGCCGAGATCGCCGGAACGGACGTGGACGTGGACGGCGTACCGGATCTGCGGCTGGCGCTGCGGGCGAGCACCGGGCCGGTTCCGCAACCGACCCGGTTGCAAGGGGATGCGCCACGAGGGCGGCTCGGGCCGGTTCGCTGGCAGCAGCAGGGGGACATCTTCGTACTGGGGTCCGAGTCCGGGCTTCTCGCACATTACGAGTTCGGTCGCCGGATGCCACAGGTGCATTCGCCGCGGCCTTACCTGCACCCGGTCCGCACCCTCGGTGGCAGCCCGTTGACCGAAGTGAGCCCGGTTGACCACCGGCATCACTACGGCGTCTCGCTGGCTGTTGCCGGAGTCAACGGAACGTCGCACTGGGGCGGTCGCACGTTCCTCCCCGGCCGCGGTCCGACCCTGCTGACCAACCACGGCCAGCAACGCAGCCGTGGTGTCACCGTCGACGAAGGCCCGGGCAGCTCGCTCACCGACGACATCACCTGGTACGACGAACAAGGCCGTCCGCAGCTGGTGGAGCAAAGGCGTCTGAGCGGCTCGCTGGCAGAGGGCGGCTGGCGTCTCGACTGGCGCAGCGTCCTCACCGCCCGCTACGGCCCCATCCGCATCGACAGCCCGGCCACGGCGGGGCGTCCAGGCGCCGGGTACGGCGGCATCTTCTGGCGACTGCCTTCCGCCGAGAACACCGTCGTACTGAGTGAAGCCGGTGAGGGCACCGACGCGGCGTACGGCTCCCTGAGCCCTTGGCTCGCCTTTGTCCAGCAACACGGCGACACCGTCACCACCTTGCTGCTCGTCCAACCTGACGGCGTGCGTCCATGGTTCCTCCGCTCCACCGACTACGTAGGCGCCGGCCCGGCCCTGGCCTGGGAAAGCGCCTTGGCCCTGCAACCCGACCAGGACCTCTCCCTGTCCCTCACCGCTTTGTTGCTGGATCGCTCCATCGACCTGACCGAGGGTCCAGCTCTGGTCGGGAGGCTCTTGCAGTCCTAGCCTGGCAGCAGGGGGCGTGACATGGCGCACGACGGGCTCATCGCGGTGCTGGGGGCAACAGGACGTCAGGGCGGTGCGGTCGCCCGGCACCTGCTGGCCGCCGGCTGGCGCGTGCGCGCCCTGACCCGCAAGCCGGACTCCCCGGCTGGTGATGCCTTGCGGGCGACTGGAGCCGAGGTCGCCGGATGCGACATGGCGGACCCGGATTCGTTGCTCCGTGTCTTCGAGGATGCGTACGGCGTCTACAGCGTGCAGAACCCGATGATCGCGGGCCACGACGGCGAGGTGCGGCAGGGCAAGAACGTCGCGGACGCGGCGAAGGCCGCCGCGGTGCAACACGTGGTCTACGGATCGGCCGGGCCGGGTCTGCGCGGGACCGGAGTCGACTCCTGGGAGTCGAAGCTGATCATCGCCGACTACCTGCGTGAGCTCGGTGTTCCGCTGACGGTGCTGCGGCCGACGGCGTTCATGGAACTGATGACGGACAAGGACTTCTACCCACCTGTCGCGGTCTGGGGTCTGATGCCCAAGCTGGCCGGCGACCAGACGCCGGTGCCCTGGCTGGCGGTCGACGACCTCGGCGCGATCGCGGCCCGCGCCTTCGCCGAGCCGTCCGAATTCGTCGGCACGGAGCTTCCGCTGGCGGCGGAGTTCCGCTCGATCGCCGAACTCCGCCAGGCTTGGACCGCGGCGACAGGGCGGCCACCTCGCGGCTTCCCGATGCCGCTGTGGCTCTTCGAGCGCTTCGTCGGCAAGGACCTGACCACCATGTGGCGCTGGCTGGCGGCCAACCCGGTGGCCGTGGACCCAGTGGACACGGTGAAGCTGCTGGGCCTTGTCACAACTGTCGGGCAGTTCCTAGAACGACGGCAGGCCGGTGACCGGTGAGGACGCCAGGGCGGAGTGGTAGCGGCGGGGGACTCGGCCGGCCAGGCGGGCGGCGCGGCCGGCGGTGACCGCGTCGCGCATCGCGGCTGCCATCAGGGCCGGTTTCTCGGCCCGGGTGACCGGGGTGGCGAGCATGACCGCGGCGCAGCCGAGCTCCATCGCCAGCGCGGCGTCACTCGCCGTACCGATACCTGCGTCGACGATCACCGGGACGTTCGCGGCCTCGGTGATGAGCGCGAGGTTGTGCGGATTGCGGATACCGAGGGCGGACCCGATCGGCGCCGCCAGCGGCATCACCGCCGCACACCCGGCCTGCTCCAGCCGGCGGGCCAGGATCGGATCGTCGTTGGTGTAGGGCAGCACGGTGAACCCGTCCGCGACCAACGCGTCCACGGCGTCCAGCAACTCGATCGGGTCCGGCATCAGCAGGTGATCGTCGGCCACCACCTCGACCTTGATCAGGTCCGTCTCCAGCGCCTCCCGGGCGAGCTTCGCGGTGAGCACCGCCTCGGCCGCGGTGTGGCAGCCCGCCGTGTTCGGCAGGACGTCGATGCCGTGCCGCTTGAGTACGTCGAGGATCGAGCCCTCGTGGCCGGTGCCGAGCCGGCGCATCGCGACCGTGGTGAGTTGGGTGCCCGAGGCAATCAACGCCTCTTCCATCACCTCGAGGTTGGCGGCACCGCCAGTGCCCATGATCAGCCGGGAGGAGTACGTCCGCCCGCCGAGCTCCAGTGGATCGTCCATGACGTCAGCCTCCCTGAACCGCACTGACGATCTCGACCCGGTCGCCGTCCGTGAGCGTCGTCCCGGCCCACTCCTGCCGGGTGAGCACGGTCTGGTTGACCGCTACAGCGATTCCGGTCTGCCGGTCGGAGTACTCCCGGACCAGCTCGGCTACGGAGCGGCCCGGCGGCACCCTTGTCGGCTCGCCGTTGACCCACACGTCGTACGCCATCGCTTCCTCCCTACGCCGGCATTACCCGAGACAGGTTCAGCGGTCGGCGACACCCTGGTCAGTCGCCCTCTCAGCCCACTGTGGCGCGAGCTCCCGCGGCTCTTTCGACCTTAACCACTCCGAAACGCTCAGACAACCAGCGGTTCCGACAGGCGGGCAGCAGCTCACAGGGTCGTGACACCAAACCCCTGCCGTGCGCCCGTCCGGGCCGCTGTCACACTGCAGGGGGCTGCACTGTCTTAGCTGGCGACCGGTCGGCAACTGGCGTGGTTGGAGGCGTACTGGATGACCTCGGCGGAGTTGGAGGAGGCCGCGGCGGTGTTTGGCGGCGTGCGGCCGCGGTTGTTCGGGATCGCGTACCGGATGCTTGGTAGTGCCGCTGAGGCAGAGGATCTCGTCCAGGACGTGTGGTTGCGATGGCAGACCACCGACCGCAGTAAGGTCTCGAACCCAGCGGCGTACCTGGCCACGGCGATCACCCGGCTGGCGATCAACGCGATGCAGTCGGCGCGGGTACGCCGGGAGACCTACATCGGGCCGTGGCTGCCCGAGCCGGTCGACACGAGCGCCGATCCGTATCTCGGCGCCGAGCACAACGAGGCGCTGGAGTTCGCCGTACTGCTCATCCTGGAACGGCTCTCGCCGACGGAACGGGCGGCGTACATCCTGCGGGAGGCGTTCGACTACCCGTACGGCCAGATCGCCGAGATCATCGGGTCCACCGAGCCGGCCACGCGCCAACTGGTCAGCCGGGCGCGCAAACGCCTGGTCGCGGAACGTCGCAATCCGGTCACTGGGCCGGAACAGCGCGAGCTCCTGAGCGCGTTCGTCACCGCGGCCCGCTCCGGTGACCTGGCGGCGCTCGAGAAGCTGCTCGCCGACGACGCCATCAGCTACTCCGACGGCGGCGGCGCGGTCCGGGCCTCCCGCTTCCCGGTGGTCGGTCTCGAACGCGTAGCGAAGTACCACAAGGCCTTCGCGGACCGCTTCTGGACCGGCGCCGACGTGGAACTGGCCACCGCCAACGGCCAAGCAGTCGCGATCCTCCGCCGAGACGGCATCGCCTTCGCCATGTGCACGGTGACCGCATCCCCCAACGGCATCAACCAGGTCCTCTGGCTCCTGAACCCGTCCAAACTCACCACCTTCAACCCCACAGCGGCGTAGCAGTCACTGCGCGTCGTAGTCGTTTTTGGGGCCGCTCGGCCGGGTACCGGCCCCCTGCTGTTCTCGAGCTCAGGAGGGGCGATGAACGATCCGATCGATCGCATCGCGAACGTCTGGGGAACCCGGACGCCGTATGCGACAGGCGCCGACTGGCCGGCTCGTGTCGACGAGTTCATCGAGGACGGTACGGCGCCAGGCGAGGTCGACTGGGTGCAGTCGGCGTGTGTGCTGTGCTCCAACGGCTGCGGGATGGACATCGGTGTCCATGACGGCCGGATCGTCGGTGTCCGAGGCCGATCCGCAGACCGCGTCAACCACGGGAGGCTGGGCCCCAAAGGGCTGTTCGGCTGGCAGGCGAACAACTCGGCCGACCGCCTCACCACTCCACTGATCCGGCGCGACGGCACGTTGACACCGGCAACCTGGGACGACGCGATGGAACTGATCGCGGAGCGCAGCAGGCTGGTGCTGGACGAGCAGGGCCCGCTCGGTATGGCGTTCTACAGCAGCGGACAGTTGTTCCTCGAGGACTACTACACCCTCGCGCTCGTCGTCCGCGGCGGCATCGGCACCCCGCACCTGGACGGCAACACCCGGCTGTGCACCGCCACCTCGGACTTCGCGCTCAAGGAGACCTTCGGCACCGACGGCGCCCCCGGATCACTGACCGACTTCGACACCTGCGACGCATTGTTTGCCATCGGCCACAACATGCCGGAAACCCACACCGTGCTGTGGTCCCGCGTCCTCGACCGGTTGCACGGCCCTGACCGTCCCCGGCTCGTCGTCGTCGATCCCCGCCGTACGAAGATCGCGCAGGAGGCCGACGTACACCTTGCCATCCGCAACGGCACCAATCTTGCCCTGCTCAACGGAATCCAGCACGAGCTGATCGAGAACGACCTGGTCGACCGGGCCTTCGTCGACGCGCACACCGTCGGATTCGACCAACTCGCCAACACGGTCGCGGCCTACCCGCCTGACCGCGTCGCCGGGATCTGCGGTGTCGAGGCCGACGAGATCCGGGCCGCGGCGCGGATCATCGGGAGCGCCGAACGACTCGTGTCCACCTGCTTGCAAGGCGTCTACCAGTCGCACCAGGCCACCGCGTCGGCCTGCCAGGTCAACAACATCAACCTGCTGCGCGGAATGATCGGCAAACCCGGAGCCAGCGTCTTCCAGCTCAACGGGCAGCCGACGGCTCAGAACACCCGCGAGACCGGCGCGAACGGCGACCTGACCGGCATGCGGAACTGGCAGAACCCCTCCCACGTGGAGGAACTCGCCCACCTGTGGAACCTCGATCCGGCGCAGATCCCGAGCTGGTCCCCGCCCACCCACGTCATGCAGATGTTCCGGTACGCCGAGGAAGGATCGGTCCGGTTCCTGTGGATCATCGGCACGAACCCAGCGGTGTCGCTCCCGGAACTGCACCGGATCCGGTCCATCCTCCAGCAGGAGCGGCTGTTCGTGGTGGTCAGCGACCCGTTCCGCACCGAGACCGCCCAGTTCGCCGACGTCGTCCTGCCCACCGCCATCTGGGGTGAGAAGACCGGCACGTTCACCAACCACGACCGCACCGTCCACCTGTCCGAGAAAGCAGTCGATCCGCCCGGCGAGGCGCGATCGGACATGGACATCCTCACCGACTACGCCGACCGGCTCGGACTACACGACAAGGACGGCCGGCCCCTGGTCAAGTGGCGAACTCCCGAAGAGTGTTTCGCGGCCTTCCGCGAGGCGACCCGCGGCCGCCCGTGCGACTACTCGGGTCTGTCGTATCAGAAGCTGCGCGGGGCAGGTGGCATCCAGTGGCCCTGCACCCATGACAACCCCGAGGGCACTGAGCGGCTCTACACCGACCAGGTCTTCAACACCCAGACCGAGTACTGCGAGGACTACGGTCACGACCTGCTCACCGGCGCCGCCCACGAACGCAAGGACTACGCCGACCTGCAAGCGGACGGCCGGGCGATCCTGAAGGCCGCTGAGTTCCTGCCCCCGCACGAGCCGCCCGACGACGACTACCCGCTGCTCTTCACCACCGGGCGTACGGCGTACCACTTCCACACCCGCACCAAGACCGGGCGCGTCGCGCAGCTGCAGGCGGCCGCACCGACGGTCTGGATCGAGATCGGAGCGAGTGATGCCGAGCCGCTCGGCATCACCGAAGGTGACCTCGTCCGGGTCGAGTCCCGGCGCGGGAAGCTCGAGGCGAAGGCGCGGGTCAGTGACATTCGGGACGGCGTCGTCTTCGCCCCGTTCCACTACGGCTACTGGGACCAGGACGAGGCAGATGGCGACCGGCCGACCGCTGCGAACGAACTCACCAGCACCGAATGGGATCCGGTGTCCAAGCAACCACTGTTCAAGGTCGCCGCCGTCCGGGTCCACAAAGTGGCGGAGGAGCAGCCGTGAAGATCGATCAAGCGATCAACGATGTCCGCGACGCCGAAACCGAGCTGGCGAAGCGGCTCCGCCTGACGGGCGAACGTCACGCCGTCGAGCACGATCTCTACCACCTCGGCCACACCATGGCCCGGCAGTGCGCCGACCATCTCGACCAGTTGGCCACGGTCAGCGGCAAGTACGGCGTACAGACCGAAGAGGCCGAGGTCGCCGAATCGCCCGGCCTGCTGGAGACGGCACGGCACAAAGCCTCCGAGGTTCTTGGCCGGTCCGAGACGACCGGTCTCCTGCTGCTGCGCGACCTGCGCGAGGTGTACCTCCGGGCACAGGCGGCGGAGATCGCCTGGATCATCCTGATCCAGGCCGCCAAAGCCAGTCGCGACACCGACCTCCTGACGATCGCCACCAGTTGCCACACCGAGACGGAAACCTGCGCCAAGTGGTTGCGAACCCGCATCAAGGAAACCAGCCCCCAAGTCCTCGCCACGGGCTGACTCCTGAGCCTCGGCATACGCTCGATGTGACGACCTGCAACTGAAGGAGGCCGCGGTGACCAGTACCGAGACCTCGTACGACGTACCGGCCCATGTGGAGACCCTGTACCGCGACGGCGTCACCGCGGCGAAGGGCGTCTTCTCGCGCGACTGGATCGAGCAGATGCGCGAAGACATGATGGACGCCTTCTGGACCGCTGTTCAACGCCCAGGTGGAGCGGTCGGACGCGGGCCCCGTCGGTGGTACGTCGAAGTCCACCCCCAAGACATCTCGGGGTTCGTCGACCTGGTCACGCACCCCTGGGTGACCGGAATCTGCGAGACGGTGCTCGGGCCGGACTACGAGATCGTCGAGCTCGGCTTCGACGTACCGTTCCAGGGAGCCAGGAACCAGCCGTGGCACCGCGACTTTCCGTCACCACCGCAGACCTACCGCGACCGACGGATCACCTCACTGGCGTTCAACCTGACCGGCGTGGACGTCACCACCGACATGGGTCCGTTCGAAATCGCCCCCGGCACCCAGTGGGACGACGGCCGGCACTGGGAACATGAGATGTTCCCACCCAAGGCCGCCTGGTCCCGGTACAGCGAGCGAGCAGTACGGAAGTATCCCCAGATGGGCGACGTCTCCGCCCGCTCCGCACTCACCGTCCACCGCGGCACCGAGCACCGATCGCCGATCGCCCGGCCGGTCCTCGTCCTCGGCGTGGACGCGCCCGGCGCCGGGCACTCGGCCCTGCACGACCCGATGGTGACCCACGCGTACTACGAAGCACTCCCCGAGTCCGTACGCCGCCACCTCGAGTGCCGGGTCGTCGACGAACTCTTCCCCATCACGCAGAAGCACGATATCGAGGGCCTGGTCATGGGCGCCGACTGAGCAGCCCACACCACTGGCGCGCGGTGACGGGAGTGAATGGTGGTGCATCGGGGCACCGTAGGGGGTACGGAGCGGTTCAGGCCGGTCCGGCGTACAAAGCGGCAGGGACACCCGTGCTCGGGTGTCGGTCCCTCACGAGACCAACATCTAGGACTGGGCGATGACTTCAGCAGTAAGTTCCGATGATTCGCCTCCGGGCGAATTCCAAGCCGTCGGTGGCAAGCTCGAACGGGGCCTCATCTGGGTCTTCATCGTGGTGCCTACCCTCGCGCTGCTGCCAGGGATCTACTTCGCGTGGGGCGGCTGGATCGGCTGGCACGACATCGTGCTGCTGGTCGTGTTCTACGTGATCACCAGCACCGGCATCGGGGCCGGCTACCACCGGGCCTTCACCCACGGATCCTTCAAGAGCAAGCGCGGCCTCAAGATCGCGCTCGCTGTCGCCGGGAGCCTGGCTCTCGAAGGTCCGGTCATCCGCTGGGTTGCCGACCACCGCAAACACCACAAGTTCTCCGATCGAGAGGGAGATCCGCACTCGCCCTGGCGCTACGGCACCAGCGCGTGGGCGGTGACGAAGGGGTTTGTGTTCGCCCATGTCGGCTGGGTGCTCTGGGGTCAGGATCGCGCCGAACCGAAGCACTACGCCCCGGACCTCCTGGCGGATCGCGACATGGTGTCGATCTCGCGGCACTTCCGCACGCTGGCGGCGATATCTCTGCTGGCACCCGCGTTCATCGGTGGCCTGTGGGACAGGTCGTGGCACGGTGCCGCCACCGGATTCTTCTGGGGCACGCTGGTCCGCATCGCGCTGATGCACCATGTCACGTTCTCGATCAACTCGATCTGCCACGTCACGGGTAACAAACCCTTCACCTCCCGCGACCGGGCGGGCAATGTCTGGTGGCTGGCCATCCTCAGTCAGGGTGAGTCATGGCACAACCTTCACCACGCCGACCCCACGTGCGCACGCCACGGCGTACTCAAGGGACAGATCGACATCAACGCCTGGTTCATCAAGCAGTTCGAACGGTTCGGCTGGGCGTACGACGTCAGGTGGCCGAACCAGGAACGCCTCGAGAGGAAGCGTACGGCCGCACGCCAGGTCACCTGATCGGACCGACCTGGGATCAGCGGTGCTGGTCGATCAGGTTGGCCGCCATCGCCTGTGCGCGCCGCGCGGCGTGGGTGTCGCCTTCTGCGGCCGAGACGATGGAGCCTTTCATCAGGATGTGCCAGGAGCTGGCGAACTCCTCCGGCTCCTGCAGGCCGGCTTCGGTGGCCAGGTCGGCGATCACGGTGCGGATGTTTCGCAGGTGGCGGATGCTGGCCTGGCCCAGCACGTGGTCGGGGCCCATCTCCAGCAGCACGTTCACGAACGTGCAGGCGTCGAACCCGTCGCTGCGGAACCACTCGTCGAAGACATCGAACACGGCGAGTAACCGGCCCTCGGCGGTGGCGCCGCGCCTCCGGGCCTCGGCCTCGACCATGCCCAGCGTCCAGAGCTGCTCGCGCTGCTCGAGCACCGCCAGGACGAGATCGGTCTTGGACGGGAAGTGCCGGTAGAGCGTCGCTTTGGCGATCCCTGCTTTGGCGATTACCTCTTCGACGCCGACGTCGCGAACACCTCGTCGCGACATCAGCCGGTAGGCGGTATCGAGGATGCGCTGCCGCGGCGCCTGTGTGCGCTCCGCTGCCGCGTCGACCGTCATGCCACGCACCCTACGCCCTCGACATCGGCCCGGGAACCAGGTAGAAAGAGTTGTCTTCCTACCCCACGTTCAGTGTGGCGGTCGGAGCCTTCCGGCCTCGTCTGACCCGAGCACATCGAGCAGCGGTGTGTGCAGACCAGGGCATCGAGCGGATCCGACTCGGAGGAACCGATGACCTCTCCGGCAGCCGACGCCACCCCTCAGCCGCCCGATGCGGCGCAGCTGGACAGCGCCGCAGACGCACGCTGGCGCCCGATCCTCGACGAAGACCGGTGGGAGAACCTGGTCGTCGAGTTGCACGAGGCACTCGATCTGCAGCAGACGATGGACCGGTTCCTCGCGTTCGCGGTCGATTTCCTGGCCTGTGACCACGCGACCATCGCGCTGCGCCATCGCGCCAGGATCACGGTAGGCGCCGCCACCGACGAGGCTTCCCATGCCGCGCTGCTCGCTCAGCTGGACTGCGGCGAAGGACCGTCCCTGACGGCGATCTCGACCGGCCTGAGCGTTCTGGTCAGCGACACCGAACGCGAGACCCGCTGGCCGCTGTGGGCCGCCCGAGTGACAGCCCGCGGTCGCTCGATCTTCGCCATTCCACTCACGGCCGCCGGCTCCACCTTCGGCGCGTTGACCTTGATCGGTGAACATCCACACAGCTTCGACGCCGAAGACGCCAAGGCGCCGCGTGTTGCGACGTACGGCGCGGTGGCGATCGCAGCGGCCAAGGAACACGACTCCCTCGTCGAGGCCGTGCACGCCGGCCAGCTCATCGGACAGGCCGTGGGCATGCTGAGAGAACGCTTCAGCATCGACGACAGCCGCGCCTTCGACATCCTGAAACGCCACTCCCAAGACTCCAACACCAGACTCCGCGAAGTAGCCCAACACCTCCTCACCACCGGCCACCTCCCCACCACCAACCCACCCACCCGCCGCTCCTGACCACCTGCGACCTCCGGCCCGGCAACACGCACTCGGGCTCGGCAGGCGCGGGGCCTGCCATCGGTCGGGGATGATGTGGCGATGGATGGCTGGGAGGACCAATTCCCCGAACTGTTTACTCGAGCGCCCTTCCAGTGGGGCGGTGTCGCGGATGATCGCCTGGAGGTGCAGTTCGTACTCGAGCGGCCGGCAGACCACCTCGTGAGCAACGTGAAGGTGATTGGCCGGTCCGGAGGAGGCGTCGTCGTGTGCGCCAGTGACCAAGGCTGGCGGTTCCTCCCAGGTGGCACCCGCGAGCCAGGAGAAACGATCGACGACACCGCGAGGCGCGAACTCTTCGAGGAGGCCGGCGCGGTGATCACCGGGCCGCTGACCTGGGTCGGAGCCTTCAAGGTCCACCATCCAGGCTCAACGCCGTACCGCCCTCACCTGCCGCACCCGATCTCCTACTGGCTCTACGTGGCCGCCGATGTTGTCGTCCAGGAACGGCCGACCAATCCCGCGGACGGCGAGAACGTCATCGAAGTCCTGACGCTGGAGCCTGCCGAGGCAGCGGACTACCTGGCGGTGTTCGACGACGGCCCCATGACCGACGTCCTTCGCCTCGCCACAGCCATGGGCCACGTCTGAGCAACTGCTGTGTGCCCCCAGCGCGGCTGGACGCTCGACCTTCCCCGCTCACACCCCGAGGTCACCTTCGCGGCCTGAACCCTCCGATCCAGACAGGACGGCGGCGGCAGTCTTGCTCTCCTCGACGACTCATGAAATCTGTGGTGGCGAGATTAGACTTTCGTCAGTGGGCTGTGTAGTGTTGCTCGTGTTGACGGAGAAGAACAGCGAAGCTGAGGTGGACAGCTACCGTTCTGTCCAGAGGTGAAGTACGACGGCGGATTCCGCCGGGCCGATCAGTGAAAGGGCTCGGGTTTCGCGCCAGACCCGATGAGAGTTGTTGGAGCCTGCGGTCGAAGGTTCCACTCTCGGGTGCAGTTGGCAGTTCGCAGTAGGTAGTTGCAGTTTCGTACGAGTAGTAGCGGTTTGTAGTTGTAGTTGCAGTGAGTAGTCCGAGTAAGTAGGAGTTGGTTACACCGTCGGATCATCCGCCAGTGCCAGTACGTCGCCGGGCGGATGCCGCAGTCACAGCAGATTGGAAGGTGGTCTTCGGTTACGCATTCAGCGATACCCGCAGTGACGGCCTATCTGTGGCGGGCTGCGGACACGAAAAGGCCGGCCTGACGGCCGGTAGAAGGTGAAAAATCCAACCCTGGGCCCCGGTGCTTCGGCACCGGGGCCCTTCGACACACGGAGGCTCGATGGCCCCAGGACGCACCCGGGAGAATCCGATGAACTCAGACCCGAAAACGGGACCGGCCCATTTCGAGGACGACGACTACCCCGCCTACACGATGGGTGCCGCCGCGGAGATGCTCGGCACCACGCCAGGATTCCTCCGGAGCCTCGACGAGGCGAAACTGATCACTCCGCAACGCTCCGAGGGCGGCCACCGCCGCTACTCGCGCTACCAGCTGCGGCTCGCCGCCCGGGCCCGCGAACTGGTCGACCAGGGCACCGCCCTCGACGCCGCCTGCCGAATCATCATCCTGGAAGACCAACTCGCCGAAGCCCTCAAAATCAACGAACAAATGCGAACCCAGCACTAGCAACTCACCCAGTGGAGCCTCACAACCCCAGGACGAGGCCTCCACCTGCCCCGCCGGCCAGACCGAAACCTCCGACATTCCGGATCTGCCATTGCCCATGGCAACTTTCGGCTCTCGCTGACACAACCGCGACCGGCGTACCGTAGCAACGATGTCGGCCCGCGTGGTGTCTCTGGTCGCACGGGCACGCTTGACCGCTCTCACTCCGGTTGCGATCGGGACGCACGCCACATGGTGTGTTCGCGGCTGACGGCCTCTTCTGCGTCGGCGACCTCAGCTGCCCACCGCCGATCTGAGTCAGGACCATCGCAGTCGAATACCTCGATCCTCGACCTGATGATCGCCAACTCCTCGCTGGCGAGCGAATAGGCGCGGGCGTTCGTCGTGTACTGCCGTACGCCGAGCCGTGTGGCTCCGACACCGATCAAGGCCGCGACGACCCGGGGGAAGCATCCGACCGCTACGGGAACGGCGCGAAGGAGGCTGACCCGGCTCGATCCGCTCACCCAGTCGACAATGGTCGGTATCCGTTGAGGATTCCGGTCCTCCGACGGGCTACGGGGGGCTACCGTCTGGTTCCGGTATGCCGTTGTCTCGGCGCCTCTCCTGACTCGCCCCGGCGACCGGACCTACGCTGGGATTCGGCACCACAGCCGTACTACGTGATCGGAGCCGGGGTGGTGGTTGCGATGGTCGAGCAGGGACCGTCGGGCACACGAAAATACGGCCGCGCCGGTGCAGCGGAGCTGCAGGTACCGGAGCCCGAAAGCGGCGGCCAGGTGAGATCAGCCGGGGCGGATGCGGCCACGCCGTTGACCGAGCGCATCCTCGCGGTGCTGCCGGGTCCGCGTTCGGCGTGGGTCGCGGTCTGGGCGCTTGTTCCATGGATGAACCTCGCGCTGGCGACGGCAATCAGCGGTGCTGCAACGGGTGGGTCCAGGGTGCCTCTTGCGGAGGTCCTCAATCGCGCCGCGGTGACGATCGCCATTCTTCTCTCGCTGTGGGGTGCAGCGACCATCGCCGCCGAGTTGCGCACTATCCGGCCGACGCTGACCGAAATCGTCGACGAGGACGAGCGTGACGTGGCGCGACTGTTCCGCGGCATCGACAGTGTGGTCGGCCCTCTGATCCTGGTTGTCGCGGTCGCTGTGATTCTCCCCCTGGACGAGGCGCAGCGCGGCGACCCGGCGGGGGCAGCACTGCAGGCGGGAACCTGGTTGGTCATCGGCATTCCGGTGTGTACGGCGGTATGGGCGTATGTCGTCCTCCAGGCTGGCCTGAACCGGCTCGGCGCCGGGCAGGTGAGCCTCCAGGGCTACAACGGCGATCGCAGCCTCGGCCTGCTACCGATCGGAAGACTCGCCTTCACCGGCTTTTGGATGCTCGTCGGCACAGTGGCGCCACTGGTTGTCACCAGCTTCGCCGATCGCCCCACCCAGATCGTCGGCATCACCGTCCTCATCGCCGCCATCGCACTGCTCTTCGTCTCACTGCGGCGCGTCCACCGGCAGATGGCGGCGGTCAAACAGCGAGAGATCTCGCGAGCGCTGACCCTGTATCAAGAGGCGTATCGGGAGCTTCGCGAGCGGCCGGGCCTGGAAGTGCTGCAACGACAAGCGTCCCTGCTCAAGGCTGCCGAAGACCTCGAGAAACGAGCGGAACACATTCGTGCGTGGCCGTTCGCGGAAGGCACCTTCACCTGGGTCCTTGCCATCGCCCTCGGTTCAACGGCCACGATCATCGCCCGGCTGCTGCTGACCACCGCCGGACTTTGAGCCGCGCCGCCGTACCGGTTCGGTGGCTTGCGGCCGTCGTGGACGGCGTCGATCACCAAGGGATGCGCTTCTCCGCCGGCACCTGCGGGCGGAGGATGGCAGCAAGGGCATCGCACCCAGCGCCAGGAAAGACTCAGCCCACCGGCGCCGGACATCATCCAGGGGAGGTCGAGCGATGCAGAACCACAACATGCGCCACGGCACCGAACAGGCCCGAGGCGAGGTCTTCCCAACCGATCCCACCGGATTGCCACGCGCCAGTGCGCCGCGGCTGGTGGACCTCGGTGATGACGACGAGTTGGAACTGGTCCTTGAGCCGGTCGCCAAACAGCTAGGCGACGACCTGGTGCGCATGTTGGCGTACAACCGCTCCATTCCCGGGCCGACGCTGAAGGTGCGGCAGCACTCGCAGATCGGGGTTCATGTAGTCAACAACGGCGACCTCGACACCACGGTCCACTGGCATGGTCTGCGTCTGGAGAACCGGTACGACGGCGTACCGCACAGCACCCAGGCGCCCATCCCGGTCAACGGAGAGTTCACCTACCGGATTCAGTTCCCAGATCCCGGCCTGTACTGGTATCACCCACACATCCGGGAGGACTACGCCCAGGAACTCGGCCTGTACGGCAACATCCTCGTGATCCCCACCGACCCCGACTACTGGCCGCCGGTCGACAGCGAGATCGTGCTGACGCTGGATGACATCCTGCTCGAAAACGGCAAGGTCGCGTCCTTCAGCCGTACCGAGACGACTTATGCCGCTATGGGTCGCTACGGGAACGTGCTGCTGGTCGGTGGCGAGACGGACCTCGATTTCACCGCGCACGCGGGGGAGGTCACCCGGCTGTGGCTGACCAACACGGCGAACACCCGGGTCTTCAACGTCACCCTCCCAGGGGCACGGATGAAGCTGGTCGGCGGAGACAGCGGCCGGGTCGAACACGATGAGTTCGTCAGCGAGGTGCTGTTGGCGCCGTCCGAACGCGCGGTCGTCGACGTAGTGTTCGATCACCCGGGGCAGTACAGGCTCGAGCACCGTACGCCGCAACGCGTCAGCACACTCGCCACGGTCACCGTCGATCCCGGCCGCGGGGCTTCCGCGGCCGCGGACCAGTTCGACCACCTGCGCCGCGCGCCCGAGCTCGCAGCCGAACGCGACCTGCTCCGGAGCTGGCTGGAAGCGCCGCCCAGCAAAGTGCTTGCGCTGGTGGCCACCATGGAGGATCCGTCGAAGACTGACGCCCGCCTCACGCAGCGGTACGCGTGTCCCATGCACCCCGACGTGGTGAGCGACCAACCCGGCCCCTGCCCGCGGTGTGGGATGAAGTTGCTGGCCGAACCCGCAGACAGTACGGGCGATCCAACGCCGCACTCGATGCCCACCCACGGCACCACCGGCGGAACGCAGCACGGCTCTCATGGGCACGAGGGCCCTGCTGGCCCTGTCGAGATCGAGTGGGAAGACGAGATGGTCGAGGTCAACCGCCGGATGACCGCCGCCACGATGCATTGGCAGATCGTGGACCGCACGAGCGGAACCGACCAGCCACCGACCGACTGGCGCTTCACCGTCGGCGACCGCGTGAAGATCCGCCTGGTCAACGAAGCCGTATCCGATCACCCGATGCACCACCCGTTCCACATCCACGGCGCGGGTCGCTTCCTGGTCCTGGCCCGAGACGGCGCCCCCTCGCCGAACCTCGGATGGAAGGACACCGTCCTGGTCCGCGCCGGTCAGACCGTCGACCTGCTCCTCGACGTGACCCACCCCGGCCTGTGGATGGCTCACTGCCACATCCCCGAGCACATGCACAGCGGCATGATGTTCAACTTCACCGTCACAAAACCGGACACCTGACAAGCCCGGACGGCAGCTCGCAAGAGTGCTCGGGTACGGCGTCAACGTCCGCTCTCGCTCAGCCTGCGCACTCGACGTCAAACTCTGAGCGGCACGCCGACAGCGCGATCACCTGCTGCTGCATGCGCTTCGTTCAGAAGCTCCGCGTGGTGGCGTCGGCTCCCCAGCTGGCGAGGAGTAGCAGCGCGGCGGCGGAGGGGGAGGGGGAGCCGGGTTCGGGGTGGTAGGTGACGAAGGTCTGGTCGGGATCGTCGGGTAGGGGGAATGTCTCGTAGGAGAGCGTGAGGTCACCGACGAGCGGGTGGTTGAACCGCAGCACACCGTGGCCCTTGCGGCGGACCTCGTGCGCTGCCCACAGTTGGCGGAACTCCTCGCTGCGCACCGACAGCTCGCCAACGAGCTGAGCGAGTTGTGGGTCGTCCGGATGGATGCCGGCGTGCAGGCGCAAGATTCCGGCGACACCGGCCGCCTTGGCGTGCCAGTCGACGAACAGGTCGCGGGTGGCGGGGGAGAGGAAGATCAGCCGGCCCCAGTTGCGCTCCTCGGCCGGCAGTTCGGCCCAGTTGCTGCCAGTGGTAGGAACCTGGAAGCTAGCGAAACCGCCGACTGGCTGGGCGGTGCGGTGCGCGGCAGGGTTACTGGTGCCCGGCCGGACCGGCGACAACCCGATGCATACAGTCGCGCGACCCCAGAGTCGACCCCGTCGCCGCTCCGGCCTCATCCGATCCAGTGCCCCAAAGGGCACTGTCGTGGCCTGCCCGGCCGCGTGACTGCCCAAGGAGCTATTTGATGTCTCGTATCTGGTTCATCACCGGAACCTCACGAGGATTCGGCCGCATCTGGGCCGAGGCCGCGCTCGGGCGCGGGGACAAGGTGGCCGCTACCGCCCGGAACATCGCCACCCTGGCCGACCTGGTCGACCGGTACGGCGACCGCGTCCTGCCGATCCCGCTCGACGTCATTGACCGGCCCGCGGTGGAGCTGGCCGTGAAGACAGCACACGATCACTGCGGTCGGCTGGACGTCGTGGTGAACAACGCGGGCTACGGTCTGTTCGGCATGACCGAGGAGGTCACCGAGCAGCAGGCGCGCGACCAGTTCGAGACCAACGTCTTCGGCGTACTGTGGGTGACTCAGGCTGTGCTGCCGTATCTGCGGGAGCAGGGCTCGGGCCACGTCATCCAGGTCTCCTCGATCGGTGGGTTGCACGCCTTCCCTGGCCTGGGCATCTACAACGCCTCGAAGTGGGCGCTGGAGGCGATGAGCCAGGCGCTCGCGGCCGAGGTCGCCGGGTTCGGGGTGAAGGTCACCATTGTGGAACCGGCCGGCTACGCCACCGACTGGGGCGGGAGTTCAGCAGTCCGCTCCGACCCCATGTCCGCCTATGAGCCCGTGCGGGAGGCGGTGGCCGCGTTCTGGAGAGACACGACGCCCGGCGACCCGCTCGTGACCGCGCCGGCCCTCCTCGACGTCGTCGACGCCGAGGAACCGCCGCTGCGGATCTTCCATGGCGCCGGACTCCTCAGCATGATGCGCATCGAATACGCCCAGCGCATCGCGGTCTGGGAGGATTGGACCCACATCTCGCAAGCCGCCATGGGCAACCCCTCCGCCACGGTCGGCTGACGTCGATTTTCAAGCGCCTGATCAACCGAGGCGATCGTCGTTTGGAGGCCCTCGCGAAGCCCGGTCGAGCGAGGCTAGGACTTGCTCGAGGTGGCCGCGGACTCTTCGACTGGTCGCGGTCGGATGCACCGGTCCTACTTCGGTGGGCTTGCTCACGGGCAACTCATTGGTGGACCCGGGAATGTCCGGCACCGGTCGTCACTCGTGCTGCCGCCTGGTTCTGTGGTCGATCTGGCCTGCGCCGTGCCCCGTGGAGGTATTCTCGCTGAGGAGGCCACGATGACAGCATCGAACACCGCCAGCGGCGCGACCAAGAGCGCCCCCGTGGCGACGAGCCTCGCACCTGCGCTGAGTGACCTGGGAGAAGCGGCCCTGCTGTATGCCACTGCGAAGGCGTCGCTGAAGGTGGAGGACTGGGCCGACGGTCTGGACGATTTTGTGGCAAGCGGAGGGCCCACCACGCAGGCGGTCTTCGAGGGGCTGAAAGCCAAGCTGCGGGGAAAGAACCCTGTCTGGGCGGCGATCAAGGGTGCTTGGTCGGGGGCAAGCCCCAAGCTGAAACTGGCCGTGGTGTTGATCTTGATACTGACGCTCTTGCTGGGTCCTGTTGCGCTGCTCGTGCTCGTGCTCGGGCTGCTGGTTGCCGCGCTCGTCGCCGGCATTCGAGCCGCCACACGGTGATCAGGTCCCGGATCGAGCACGCCCAGCGTGCTCGCTCGCGAACCGACTTGCCCTTGACGCGCGCCGGCCGCATCCGCGGTGGGCTGCGAAGCGGATCCGGCCGGACCCGCTGCGCAACCGTGCGGAAGGCGTGGTGGTGCCGTCGGAGCGCACGATCAACCGGACCTTGCCCGCAGTCGTGGGCCGATGGCCCGATCGAGTTCGACGGGCGGTGCCGCCGAGCAAGTCGCCGCCGGGAGACTACGCCATTCATGCCGGGCACCGTTCTGCGGGCGCCGCATCCGGCCCGGCGCCCGCAGCGAGGTGCCGGTGATCCTCGTCGCCGCCGAGGCAAGCACGTAGCCAGCGTCAATGTACAACGCGCAATGCGATCGCATCTGGGCTCCTCTCGCTTCGAATTGGCGCTGCACGTGCTCCCTGGATCGGATGCCAGCTATGTTGGCCAAACCTGTGTACTTTCCGCGCCGCTGTCGGTCACCTGCCAGCTTCCGATCCCTTTCATTTCGAAGCGGGCATCAGAGATGCCTCGGCCTGCGCCCGGTGCGTCTCCGACGTGCAGGCCGATGGCTGGTCTGTCGTCCGCCGGTCAGGACGCGCGCGCCGGAAGCACCAAGAGTGTTCCGTCGCTGTGCTTCTCGATCTCGATGACGACCTCTGACGTCCGGCCGGCAGCGCCGATCGAGTCCCCCAGATCCCTGAGCCGATAGGACGCCTCAAGGAGGGAATCGACCTGCCCGCGCGTCATGACCTTGTCGATAAGCCGCTTGGGAGACCGCAGCTCGAGCGCCGAAAGCCGAAAGAGCACGCCGTTGATTCGCTCTTCCAGCTCGTCGATCCTTTGCTGGTCGGCCTTGAGGCTTCGGACGAAGTTCTCGAACGGGTTGTCCGGGTCACTCTGGCCTGCCTCCACTCCCTGCAGGACGACGACGCGGCGCTTCAGAGCGATCGCGAGAGCGGCCAGCTCGAGGTGGGTGCGGAACTCGCCGCCGTCCTCGGCAATCCCAGGAAAATCGGCCTCCAGCTCGGAAACTTCAACCCGGTTGTCGAAGATCTCACTGAGCGCAGCTTCCCACTTCTTCACCCGACGCTCGGCGTTCTGCGTCGCCGTACTGATGGCGTGAACGGCCGAATCGAGGCCGAGCGATGCACCGACCTTGCCGCGATCCAGAAGCAGCGCGGTCGCCTTGTCGATGGCGTCCCGGCAGCCGTCAAGCTCGTTGCGCTCCTGCTCCAGCTTGTCGTCGTGCAGCTTCTCCAGCAGCTCGGTAATGTGCTCGATCGCCTTCTGGCGCTGGTGGTCGGCGTACGCGCTCGCGCCGACCGCGACCGCCATCAGAACCAGCGGAGCAGCGACCGTTATAGCACCACCCGCGGCGACCGTTCCGACGGCGGTTCCGGCGACCCCGGTACCGGCGGCGCCGGCGGCCGCCCGTTCAACGGGCACGAAGGTTGCCTTGGCGACCGCCACGTTGGTCGTGGCATCAACCAAGGCGTCGTACACGCCGTTGGCAACGGCCTTCGACGGCATCTGCTTCACGAGTCCCTTGCCCACCTGCGCGGCGACCTTTGCCGGCACCACCATCCGGTAGAGCACCTCGCCGGAGTCTGCGAGCTGGCCTACCGCAGACACGTGCTTGGCGTTCGCCACCAGGCGCGAGAGTTCCTGCGCGAGGGGGCTGACGGCGTCCAGAGGCAGGCCCGCCGAGCTGTCGCGCTTCTTCGGCAGCGGGTGGGCTTCCAAGGTCACGAGCGGGACCGACGAGAAGGTCGCGAGCGCTGTGCGCAGTTCGGCCAAGCGGTCCGGAGTCAGTGCATCCCCGTCATCAACAGCCGGAATGCTGGAGACGTCGGCCGTGGACAGGGTCCAAACAGGCACGTTTGCGTGGTCGCTCATGGATCTCCCCCTCTGACGATGCCCGACACGATAGCGGGACGCGCCGACATCCCTAGCACTGCCGCGGCGATCACAGCTGAGCCGGCGTCGAGGTGCCGTTAGGTGAGTAGAACAGCCGGTGGCAGCTTGTGGAAGCCTGCGGCGTCCATTGCGAGCTGAAGCGTCCGGCGGCCCCAGCGAGCGACGACCCTGCGGCCGCGCGTGTCTCACGCCGCGGTCCGAGCCAGCCAACCGAGGGAGGCCGGGGATGCGCGTTGGGTAGTGTCGTGGCGTGACGGCTGATGGTGGTGCGGAGTCGACGTTGTGGAAGATCCATGGCGAGCGACTGATTGACGACACCCGTCGGCTGCGATTGAGTATCGCGTCGGTCGAGTTACCCGATGGGGTGCGGTTCGAGCAGTACGTGCTGCGGATGCCCAAGGCCGCCATGATGGTCGTGCTTGATCACAATCAAGAGAACGTACTGATGATGTGGCGGCACCGCTTCATCATCGACCGCTGGGTGTGGGAGCTTCCGGGCGGCTACGTCGACCCCGACGAGGATCCGGGCGTGACCGCTGCTCGCGAGGTCGAGGAGGAGACCGGCTGGCGGCCGAGGAACGTGAAGCCGCTCGTGTCCCTGCAGCCTTCGGTGGGTACGACGGACGCCGAGAACCTACTGTTCGTGTCGTACGGCGCCGACTACATCGGTGAGCCGAAGGACATCAACGAAGCCGAGCGCGTCGACTGGCTCCCGCTCGATTCGATTCGCGAGCGGATCGATACCGGCGAAATCATCGGTGCGGCGTCCCTCGTCGGTTTGCTTCACGTACTCGCGTTCCATGCAGGCTGGGTTTCCCCTCGTAGCGTGGAGACATCCCCTTTGAGGTGAAGGCGATGGCTGAGGCACGAAGGAAGTTTGATCGGGAGTTCCGGGAGGTCGCGGTTCGGATTGTCGGGGAGACCGGCAAACCGATGGCGCAGGTGGTCCGGGAGCTGGGCGTGAACGCGGGCACGCTGGCGAACTGGGTGGCCAGAGACAAGCGGGCCCACGGTGGTGACGGTCGGTTGAGCGAGGACGAGCGGGCCGAGCTGGCCAGGTTGCGCAGGGAGAACGCGGAGCTGGCGATGGAGCGTGATGTCCTCAAGCGCTCGGTGGCCCTCTGGGTCAAGGATGCGATGGGCCGGTAGCCGTGGCCGCGTTCATCGCCGCCCAGAGGGACACCTACCGGGTGCCACACGCGCTCAGTTGCCGGGCGCTGGGGGTCAGCCAGGCGTGGTTCTACAAGTGGCGCCACGGCGACGCCTCGCCCCGGCACGCGCGCCGCGAACAGCTGAAGATCGCGATCCGAAGGTGGTTCGCCACGCATCACGGCACCCACGGGTCACCGCGGATCACCGCGGACCTGCGCGACGAGGGCTGGCGGGTCAGCCAGAACACCGTTGCCGCCCTGATGCGCGAGCTCGGTTTGCAGGCCCGGCGCAAACAGACCACCCGGCCGGGCCGGGGGAAGTGGCGGGCACCGGACCTGATCCGTCGTGATTTCCCTGCCACCGCAGTGAATCGGAAGTGGTACGGCGACGGCACCGAGATCAAGACCGACGAGGGCAAGCTCGACCTGGCCAGCGTGCTGGATATGGGGTCCCGGCGCATCGTCGGGTTCAGCCTGGGGGAACACCATAACGCCGAACTGGCCTACAACGCGCTGGTGATGGCGGTCGCGGTCCGTGGCGGCAAGGACGCTATCGCCGGGGTGATCATGCACACCGATCAGGGCAGCGAGTACACCGCCGGCACCGTCCGGGCCGCCTGCACCCGGATCGGCATCGCCCAGTCCATGGGCTGGTCCGGCTCAGCACTGACAATGCCGTGATCGAGTCCTGGCACTCCACCGTCGAGTTCGAACTGCGCAGGCTCGAGCACTTCACCACCAGGGCCCAGGCCCGCACTCGGGGGGCCGCCTGGATCGAGGAGTACGACCACGACCGGCGCCACTCCGCGCTCGGCATGTGCTCACCGATCACCTACGAACTCACCCACCAGGCCCACGACCACGAACCCGAACAAGCAGCATGAACGACCGGCTCCCTCACACCAGCGGGAGACCGGCCAACCGAACAACAAATCTCAAGTCTCTACGGTTTCAGGGGATTGCCGGAAGATAGTCACCGGCTTCTCGTCAGAGGCTGCCGAACGATCGACCGACGCCACAGGGGATCGCTGAGCTACCAACACAGTCCGTCCCGCTGCCGCAGCCAGACTGACATCGCCATATCAGGCGATCGGCCAGACCTTACCGACCGTGGAGTCGATAGGGTCTGAGGTACGATGGTCGCTCACCCTGCAAGCTTGCATCAAGGTGTCGACCAACCCGCACGCCGATCGGTCGGGCCGCTGACCAGACCAGCACGGCTCAGGCCGCCCCACGACTGGTGATCTGATTGGCTCTTCCCGAACTGGATGTTGCACGCGTACAGCAATGGTGCGCCAGACGGGTCCCCGAGCACGCTCGCGACCAACTGCGCATCGAGTGCGAAGTCGCTCCGCGCCACCTAACGATCGTGGAACGGCGCCCACCATGGCGTGAGGACCTCGGTCCGGATTGGACCAGCTCCGCAATCGCTCGCCTGCGCTACTACGCCACTGACAACTCCTGGACGTTGTACTGGGCCGACCAGCAGCAACGCTTCCACGCCTACGACCGACTCGCCCCGTCGCAGAGCATCGACGACCTACTGGCCGAGATCGACCGCGACCCCACAAACATCTTCTGGGGGTGACCGTGACCCGTCGGCGAGAGTGTTCTGTTCCCACGAGAGACAAATCTTCAGCGGGGTCGAGAACTGCAGCGTCGCGGACGTCAAGCGTGCCGGCGAGACAGACCGCATCGTGCCTGGCTCCTCGGAAGTCCTCCTGAGAGGTCGCCTGCTCCTACAGCCGCAGGTCGGCGGTAAGCGATCCTACGGTCAGGTGAAGCCGATGAGTTGCATCTGATTCGTTCGCCGATCGTGTCGCTGATGGAGGTGCAAAGCCGTTGCGGATGGTTGGATCAGATGGTTTGTTGATCGGCAACCAATCACGGGACGGAACATGACGCTGCCCACCCCTACACTGCTCACGGCTCGCCTTCGGCTGCGTCCGTTCGATGACGCGGATGCGAGCGACCTCTTCGCGATGCACAGCAGCGCGTATGTGTTGCGCTACTGGGATGCACCGCCGTGGAGCGAACGTGAGCGCGCCGGGCGGTTTATTGCGGCTTGCCGGCAGATGGCAGAGGAAGGCACCGGGGCGAGGCTGGCCATAGATCGCGTCTCCGACGGAGCGTTCATCGGCTGGTGCAGCCTGAGCCAGTGGAATCCGGACTACCGCAGCGCATCGCTGGGCTACTGCTTCAAGGATGCGGCGTGGGGCCACGGCTACGCGACAGAGGCTGCGCGCGCTTTGCTGGGGTGGGCCTTCGACACGCTGGACCTGAATCGCGTTCAGGCTGAGGCCGACACACGCAACGTGGCATCTGCCCGCGTGCTGGAGAAGCTCGGGTTCGTGCGTGAAGGAACGTTGCGGGAAGACTGCGTCGTGAATGGCGAGGTCTCCGACTCGTGGGTCTACGGACTGATCAGGCGGGAGTGGCGGCCGTCGTCCGAGCCGGTCCCCGCCCTCTGAGTGCTCGCTCCCTCGCGAGACGTCGCCGGGCATCCGTATGCTTCGCTTCGGCGCGTCCAGGGGCCGGGCCGGCACCAACGTGAGCACTCGCGCTTCGGGAAGTCTGCTCACCTCGCAGCGCAGGTCGCAGACGCGAGCAACTCATCGCCCTCAAACAGCTCGGCTTGCCAGTTCTATCAGTCGCTTTGACCATTGCCGGTTCGGGTGCTGAAACGAAAGTGCCGCCGTGAGCGATGTGCCAGCCATGGGGCGCCATCCACGAATCGCCGGACGTCGGCGTAGTGCACGAACTCGTACCAGGCCTGCGGTTCAGGCTGCGCTGAGGGCGAGCGTACAACTGCGGCACGTGTTTCGCCCGCAGTCCGTCCGTCGCCCGAATGTTGCACAGAACCAAGCCGGGACACTCGGGTGACCGTCGCCACGTCCTGGTCGCGGATCGTTGGCTGGCTTGCCGCCAACCACCCGGCTACGGCTGCTCTCGTCAACCCGCCTGCGACGGCCGTCGACGTCCGCTATCTCCAGGCCGCGATCAATCGTCCGCTCCCGGCTGACTTGGTCGAGCTGCTCGAGCTCGCCAACGGTACGGAGCACCGGGCGGTCCGGGGATCGCTCATCCCGACGCTCTACAACCTTGTCCCGGTGATGGACATGCTGTCGATCAGGCAGATGCTGCAAGGGATCCAGCGTGGCATCTTCGGTTCCGGTCCGTGGCCAGGCGATGGCGATCCGGCTGGGAGCCCGACAACGGACTGGCTTGACAGCTTCCTGCCGATCGCGGACGCGGCTGACGCCGGTCTCCTGTACGTTGACTTGCGCGATGGTGACCAGTTCGGGTGCGTTTGGGAGTGGTACGCCGAGGGAGGCGTAGCGTCGGCGCCGTGGTGGGCCAGTGTCAGCGAGATGATCGACGACGTCGCGTGCGCGCTCGTGGAAGGACGTCCCGCACTGCAAGCCTATGCGAATGGGGCCGTGTGGCCGGCCAAACGGCTTTCCCCGCAGCTGGCGGAGGTGGACGAGGGGTACCTGCGGTGGTCCGCGGCCTAGAGGTTGGGCTGTGGTCCACCCTTCGCGGGCGGCAGGTCTCCGGCAGCCGCCGGCACACCACCGAACGGGTGGACGGGCACCCAGTCGCTCTGGAGCCTACTCAGCCAATTGGCTGAGTAAAAGCTGACCTAGAGGTCCGGGCGCAGGCTGCCAGTACGCGCCTGCCCTGGGGATTTGTAGGCCCCGTGGGACTCGAACCCACAACCCGCGGATTAAAAGGCTGCGCGTCGGCGTGTCATCTGGCCCCTCGAGGCGTCACTAGTATCGTCAGCGACCGCGCTGGCCACCTTCTCCAGCGTCAGTTGGCTCCAGTTCGCGTCACGAACCGTGTCACGCGGCTGAGGCGGCCACAAGCCGCCACGCCGGCACCGCGCTGTCCGCATCATTTCATCCGCCGCAAGTGCTTCGCTTCGAAAGCGGCCCTGATCGAGGATCTTGCCGAGTGCGCTTCTGGCGACAGACAAGCAGAAGCGACTGGCAGGCAGCGAAGGCAGGCCGACTCATGCCGCGCGTCGCGGCCGCGCCACGTGCGGGATGCCAGCAGGTGTGGTTACGTGGCGCAGTGATCGATTTCGCGAACGGTTCCGTCTTCAAGCTCAATCCCGCCAAACCGGCCGAACTCGGTCCGATGGTGGCGCCACTGCTGATTCCCGGAGAGCAACTCGTGTCCTGCTTCAAAGCGGTGCGGGACTTCGTGGTCTTCACCGACAAGCGGCTGATCGCGGTCAACGTGCAGGGGATGACCGGCAAGAAGCGGGACTTCACCTCACTGCCGTACAGCAAGATCCAGGCGTTCTCGGTCGAAACGGCCGGCACCTTCGACCTGGACGCCGAGCTGGACCTGTGGTTCAGCGGTCTCGGGAAGGTTCGCCTCGAGTTCAAGGGAACGTCCGACATTCGTCAGCTGGGTCAGATGATCGCCGGTTACGTGCTTTGAGGCAGCCTTCTCGTGCCAGGTTCCGGTCTTACGCGTGATCACGCCAGGCCGCAAGGCTCACGGCGTCTGGCGCGGGGATGTCGACGCACCGCGGTGAGCCTACAGTTGACCCGCCACCAGATGGCGCAGCCATGCCGGTGACGCACGGTTTAGAAGATTGTTCGCCGCCTCGTCTCCGGTCACATGAATCCAACACTGAGTCGAGCAGGGTGAGGACCGTCGGCGCGGCGTCGGGCCTGGATCGCGCTCGACCCACTCGGGCGGTCAGAGTGCGTGCATCGGCGGCACGACACTGGTCACGAGAGAACCCGGCCTTAGTGTTCCTCGACCAGATCCATGGCCAGGTAGTACGAGACGTCCGGTGCGTTGTCGTCCCAGTAGGCACGAGGGTCAAGTCCTTCCATGAGGTATCCGACCCATTCCGGCTGCTCCGGGCGGATCCAGATTGGTGAGTCTGCGTTCGGTCTGATCGATTCGTCGCGGCCAGCCGCCGAGCCGAGCGCGATCCTGGCGGCCGCGCTTTGTATGCGCGGGGCCTTGCCGGTGCCGCCACTCGAGCGTTTTCTCAGGTTTGGGCAGAGAAGGCATTCGAGTGGCATTGCGTAGAGGTTGACCGTGTCCGCTTGCTGGTTGGGAGCCGGCGGCTGAACGATGAAGTCCCGCACGTCTTCGGCGTGGGCGACGGAGATACCCATCGCGCTGGCATCATTCTTCCAGGGCAGCCCGGCGCCGCGTTTGAGCCAGTGTCGCAAACAGGCTCCGAAGGACGTCGACTCTCCGGCTTTCCCGAAGGGTGCGATCTCGCCCTGGTAGAAGGCGTAGACCGGCAGTGCGCTGGCCATTGCGGCCGTGTGAAGAAGATCGCCGACCTGGTCTGCGGCGTCCCTCTTTCTGAGCTCGGGATACTTGGCGAACCGTTTGCCATCGGCCTGCTTCGCCTGGACGATCATGTTCACCCACCCGGCGCCGGTTCGCAGTGCCCAGGCCCAGTCCAGCCCGGCGCGGGCTTCCACGCCAGTCGTCGCCTTGTACACCCAGACTCGTCTACGGCCGTGTCGCTCGAGATAGATCAGCAGTGATTCGGTGATGGTCTCTTCGCGGGGCCGGAACGACGCATCGCGCAGGAAATGCCAGGTCCACTCAGACATCGTCGCAAGGAGGTTGGTGGTCACTCACGCATCATGCTTGGCCTGCGCGCGTTGAACGAGCACGCCTCGCCGGGACGGAGGGAGCCATCAGACGCCGGACCTGTTCGGCGCCAGCTGCCAATCTCCGAAGGTGAATCCGTGTCTGAGGACAAAATCCTGGCAGTCGTGCGAATCCGCGAGTTGTGTGCTCGGTCCCACGCGGCGAGTTCGCCCGCTTCTCCGGGCGCGTGTCGATGAAGTCGCATCTTCGGCGATCCGCTCGAAGCTGGCAGAATCGGCCGGCCTCAAGAGACCCGCATCGAGCCATCCATCCCTCGCCCCGCTTCGGGTCGCAGATGTAGATCATCCGCACAACAAATCCCCGGATCAATCTGTGCGAACGTGTCGCTTCGTCGACGACATCCGCAGGGCTAGTACGACAGCCGGACTTCGTGATCTTGCGCGTGGCGGCGCGACATGGCGCGGCCGCCGCCTGATCATGCCGGGTTTGTGTGGAACACAGCTGACGTGACGGTGGCCGCGGGCGTCAGCATAGACCCGGGTCGATGGCAGACGGAGTTCGACGGCTTGCTTGAGCTGATCGGTGGTCGGTTCGCGCGGGTGGAGTCGCGGCGGCTGGCGCGGGATGCGGTGCTTGGGTTGATGTCGGATCTTCCGGTTAAGAACTGCTGGACGCTGGCCGAACGCGCAGGCCACGAGTCACCGGACGGGCTGCAACACCTGCTGCGGAAAGGCGAAATGGGACGACGACGGTGTGCCTGACGACCTGCGCGGTTATGTGGTCGACAGGCTCGGCAGTGATGATGCCGTGCTGGTCATGGACGAAACCGCGGATGTGAAGAAGGGCACGTGCATGGTCGGCGTGCAGCGCCAATACACCGGTACGGCGGGGCGGATCGAGAACGCCCAGGACGCGTTCCTCGCCGTCGTCGGCGACTGAACGAACCGAGAACCCAGCCCCACGACGAAGCTCACTGATCTCGTTGACCTGCAACGAGATCAAGCGCCTGTTCAACATCCCTCATCGCCGCACCGATACACAACCTGCGACACCGGATCCGCTGGTCAATCTGGAGACGCCGCGCATCACCAACGCTCCGACCAGGTTCGGGACGGCGCATCATCCGCGCCGTGACGTTGATGGCGACAGGTCGACCCGGACCTCCTTCAACTGCTGCTTGAGCTCGTCCGGCAGGTCGTTCAGGACGTACGTCAGCAGCTCGTCCTGGCGGGGCTGGCCGAACGCGATCCTGTAATGGGCGGTACTGGCCAGGAGATCACCGACCCGGGAGCTCTCTCGGGTGTAGGGGATGATCGGCAGGTGGCGTTCGATCTTGGCAAGCTTGGTGGAGTCCACGTTGGCCGGTTGGAATACCCAGTAGGGCACTATCTCCGGCTCGCCGGGCCTCCGATATGCCTCAGCACTCTTGAACCCCTCATTCCACACGTTGCCCTGTCTGGGCAGCCCAACGACCGCTCCCACGTTCTTGCGCACGGCGTGTCCCTTGTAGCGGTGGATTCGTCCTTCGCGCTGCTCGAGGTCGACGGGGTTTCCTGGCAGGTTCCAGTGCATGATCGCGTGGCAGTAGAGATGGAAGTCCAGCCCTTCCTGACCGATTGATGTGCTGGTAAGCACGAAAGGCCAGAAGGGCGAGTTGAAGGCCAACGCAACCGCCTTGGCCCTGTCCTCGCTGCCCTCCTCGGACTTCTGGTCCCCGAACCGAACGGCATAACGGCCGCGCATGTTCGACTCCTTGAACACGGATGTGCCAGATTCGTTGGTGCGCACCGCGTAGACGGCGCTGCGAAGCGACATGGCTGCGACCAGGTCATCGACTGCGTCCGTCAGGTCCTCATTCAGGTTCCCGTATCCGCGCCACTCAGCAAACACATGCAGGTATTCATCCAGCGTCGCCTGAAGATTGCCGCGCGCACAGTAGGTCAGGGTCTTCAACCAGTGAGCGGAGTTGCCGAGGTTGGTGTCTTCTTGCTCGATGAGGTGTGTGGCTTCGAAGCCGTTGAAGATCGAGCGGAATCCCCAGGCCATTCCGGCTGCGACCTTCAAATGCTGGGCAGGCGTGGCGTCTGGCCAGGTCTGCTGCGCCGCACGCAAGGCACAGTTGGCCGGCGAGGCCACCCCGATCAGCGCGAGGACCTCTTCGAGGTCGACGGGAACGTCGGGGAGCTCGTAGTCGTCCAGCCTTGTCACCAAAGAGCGGAGTCGCTCGAGCTGGTCGCGCATGCCTTTGGAGTCCTGGTGGCGCGGCCACCAGTCCGCCGTGGGCCGGATGTGCCCCCCAGCGTGGTCGAGCAAGGAGGGCATCAACCAGTACCAGAGCACCGAGTCGGTCGCGCGAGACCGGGGACGACCCTTGACGAACGGTGCGACCTCCTTCCTGATTCGCTTTCTCGCTTCGGTCAGAACGCGAGCAAGAGCTGGCACTCTGGCCCTCTCGCCCGCAAGATCACGACTAATCTGCAGCGGGTCCGTCAGCGCAGCAAGCTCCGGCGTGGGCAGGATCAACGGCAGCAGTGTCATGTTCTGGGCGTCCGGGGGCCGCAGGTGGATGGTATGTCTGGAGTTCGCGGGGTCGTCGTATCGAACGGCGCGCAGGCGTCGAGTTGATCCCGGGTCTGCCTGGGTTCGCCGCTCGACCTCATAACTGGTCAAGGTGGAGATCGCTGTGGGGACCATGTTCCAAGCGCTGAACACAAGCCGCTTGGTGAAACGCCGCGCCCATTCCTGCTCGAACGTCCCGCCGGCCCGATAGTACGGAATTGACGGGGGCAGCCATAGCAGCCTCCACGCCTCGGTGTCGAGCACCTGCCGCCACAACAATTCGACTCGAGGATTCTCGGGGGTCAGCGCCTGGTAGCGACGTACCACCTCCCAATCCATCAGCGCGGTGCTCTTCGCCAGCATCTTGTACAAGGCCGGGTCACGCGGAGGCTCAAGTCCCTTAGCGATCCGCTGGGTGATGTCGTACTTGAGCCCGCCAAGGAAGCTCAGCGGGTAGGGCGCAGACTTCCAGAAGTCGACGGGATCGGACGCGCCAACGTGTTGGGCGATGGTGTCCACGTCGATGTACTGCCGAATGGATTGAGCGCGAGGTGTGCTCGTCCGCCCGGGAACGGTGAGCAGCATGCCCTCGCGGTCCTCGGTGGAGGCCAGCCGTTCCGTCCGCGCCATCACTTTGAGCAGCTGATCTGACACCGCGGCGGCAGCGTCCTCGGCTGGTTGCACTCCCGCGAACCGTGCGTCGTAAATCGCAGCGCGAAGGTCGCGCAGGCGCCCTTGGAGGCGTTCGACGGCAGAGGCATCCCCGTCGACCAAGAAGCGGTAGGTGTTTAGGAAGTCCTCATAGTGGCGGTCGTCACCGGCGGCGGCTTCCTCGCTGGTCGTGTGCATCGCGTACGGTGTTGCCGACAACATCAGCACCCGCGTGTGCCGCTCGTGATCGGCATGCCAATAGGTAAAGATCTCCCGCGCCAACTGTCCAGCAAACGGGTCGCCCTCGGGCTCGCCGCCCTTATCCACCTGGGCCGGATCCTCGATTCGGATCAGGTTCCGGAAGCGCTGGAACTCGTCCAGGATCACCAAGTCCGGGCGCAGACCCTGCACACCTGCCGAGGACAACACCTCACGCATGTCCCGGATGAACCGCTGCCGCCGGCTCGAGACTTCCCGGGTGTAGGACGAGCGCCGTCGCTGAAAGTCCAACGTGAGTTCCTTGAAGTCGTCCCGCAGCGTCGGCTGGCCGGCGATCCTGCGCGACTCATCACGCTCCTTCATCAGAGCGCGCACCTCTGAGCGCATTGGCTCGTGCAGCCTGCCGAGCCCGTGGGCCGCGTCCAGGAGTCGTCGGCGAGCGACTTGCGAACCGCCGCTCTCACTGATCCCCCAGAAGCAGGCGCGGGCTGCGCCCATGGTGTCCATGAAGTCAGAGCCCCAGATGCTCTGTAGGGCCCGGAATACAGCGGCCCGCTCGAGGAAGACACCACTCGAGCCGCGGAGGTCGAGGCTGGTTCCGGGGGTCAGCGCGATTACGTTGACTTCGCGCTCGTCCAGCTCGCCGAGCCGGAATGGCAGCAGCGAGAGTCGTCCTGCTCGGTGCGCCACCTCGACGCCGGGAATCTTGAGTTTGCGCACATTCTGCGAAGCGATCGCGGCGTTGGAGGCGATATAGACGATGTCGATGCGATCGTCGCCCCGTTCCCGAAGGTGGTCGATGGTCTGGGCGATCACTCCGCGCGCGACCAAGGTCTTGCCCAGACCCACCTCGTCGGCCACCAAGAATCTCGGCGCGGCGTCTGCTGCCCTGAACATCCTCGTGAACGCGTGCCGGGAGGTGTCGCGCTGGAAGTCCCGCAGTTGGCGCATAACTACCGGCGTGACGCGGGAGGACCTTGTCACGAGACGCTCCCGATATTCACGGCGTTCCAGATCTCTGCCCAGAGCTCCCGGAGTCCGGCAGGCACCACTTCGGTGTTCTCAAGGTCGGCGAAGAGCTGCTGGATGTGTCCGATCGTCTCCGGCTTTCGCGAGGCAGCACGCACGAACCTCTCGACCAGAGGAAGCGTCTCGAGAGCCCGCGCACCACCACTGCCCGGAGGTGGTGCGCCCCCGTCGCCGTTGTTGAATCGGTCGTCGATCTCATCGCGGAGCAGCAACATCAGGTAGCGGATCAGCCGGTCGGGGTCCTGCAGGAGTTGCGCGATCAGCCGCCCACGTCGACCGTCCGGCTCGCCGTGCATCTCGGCCCGTACGACGAATTCGGTGTGCAGTCGCCCACGCCGCAGTTCGTAGACCAGGAATCCGGTCAGCCCCTCCAAGGTCGCAGGCCTCGTGAGGTCCAGGCTGGAGCCGGTCCGCACTTCGTGCCACCCAGACAGGGTAAGCGGACGCGCTCGGATCCTGATCCCGGCCAGGTCGGGAAGTGGGTCGCAGGTCATGTATCTGACCGAGAACGACATGTCGTCCAGATTGTCCACCCAGGCGTCGACAGGAATCGCGGCGAACTCGCGACGGGCACGATCCAGGTCCGTGTCCGCCTCGTCGTCGGTCACGACGGGGACGTCGCTCCAGATGTGCTGTTGGAGAATCGAGCGGAAGTTCTGCTGCTCCGGCGAGGCGGCGTCCTCCAACCACTTGGCCACTCCGGTGCCGGAACGACTCCCTTCCAACTCGAGGAGGATCTCGACGTTGGTGTTGAACGCGGCACAGGTTGCATTGGCGCTCCCTACCCAGGTGGTGCTGTCGCGCCCGGTGTCGAACACGAACACCTTCGCGTGCAGCCCGCTCAACGGGAACACCATCCCGTCGCCGATCTCGTCGACGTCGTCACCGACGAGGTCGGGCCTCAGCTCGAGCGCTTCACAGCCCAGGTCCTCCGTGAGTTCGCTGTCGAGATCCGCCGACCGCGAGACGACGCTCAACCGATCCCACGCGATGTGGACTTCGTCGAGCAGCGCGCGCTTCAAGAAAGGCGACACGATCAGAGCGCGGTCGATCCGAGCAGGGAGCAACCTTTTATCGCTTCGGGCGCCCATACCCAGGACGTGCACCTGCGACGTGTGATAGCCGGCCGGCGGGACGAAGCGGGCGCGGGCGATCGATCGGGCCACACTCAGCACCCGCTCGAGGTGTTCCGGTGCCAGGTCTGCGAGAGCCAGATCCGGCAGTCGTCGAAGGAAGTCGGCGTACCCCTGCAGTGGCTCACCTTGGTCCCCTTCGTCCATCGAGATCACGGCGTCCCAAGACCGGTCGAAGGTCAGGTTGCGACTGGCGATCACGATCCGGTGCGTGAAGGTGCCATCCTGATGGGCGAACCGCAGTGCCCATGTCTTCGGATGGAAAACGCCGCCCTTGGGTGCCGTGACCGGCACCGTGCCGTGCTCAAGGAAGGCGAACATCGCCTTGCTGCGCCCGCCAGTAGGAACCGCGATCTGCCCGGCCTGAGTGAACACCGTCATCCGATCCGCAGTCCGACGAAGGCTGTCCAGCAACTCCAGCGGGGCCGCGCCACCCTGCTCACCCCGGGATGGAATGCGAGCGAGGGTGAGCAGCGCCGGAACGACAAGGAACGCGTCGAGGTTCAGCGTGTACGTCGTGCCCACCGCGGCATCGAGGGAGGCGCCTGCCGGCGGTGTCAGGAGTTCGGTCAACTGCCTGCGGTTGTTCGGGCCCAACACGTCATTCCCCCAAACCCTTGTGACAGTCGCTGATGTGGCGTCGGGCGATCCCGAAACGGAAATCCATGTAGTTCTGCCCGAACAACGCCCCGCGCCAGCGCTCAAGGGCAGCCCGGTCGCGAAGTCGCGCCATGCCGCGCCGCTTGATCGCGCCCTCTCTCGCTCGGATCGCTACCCGAGCGGCGTCCGTTTTCAGAGCCTGCTCTGGGTCTGCTATCGCAAGGTCGGACCAAGCGCGCACGAACCGTTCGGATCCGCCGCTGATGCGGACACCCGTCCGTCGGAGCCCGGCGAAGAGCGAGGTCAACTCGCTCCGCCACTGCTCCATGTCGCCCTGCACGGCTAGCATGTTTACGATCCAGTCTGCCTCTAGCCCGTCGAGCCGCGCTTCGGTGTTCGGGAACTCGCCAAGCCCTGACGATGCGGCGTCTTCACACAGCATCCGGTTGTAGAGCAGCCGGGCGCCCTGAGCCACGGTGGAGAATCCGACGGCACGCCTCAGAAGGACCGCGGTCCTGGGGTCGAGTAGCGCAGGGTCTAGTTCGAAGATCGACCCGACCTGAGCCAGGCGCAAGTCGGCGGCCATGGCCGCCAGAAGCGCGGTTGACGTCTCGCCGGTGATTCTGTTGACCGTCACGCTCGTGCGTTGCATCCGCTCGAGGAGGTACTCAGCCTCCCGCTTGGTCGGCAAAATCTCGAGGGCGTCACCAGGGAACTGCTCCGGCATCGACGGCAGCTCGTCGAAGTACGGCACGTCAGCCACGGCTACGTCGGGACCTTGGTGGCGAGTGTGCCGCCGGTTCAGCACCCAGGCGCGGTACTCCGACAGGGATCCAGCCTCCGCGCCATCAGCGCGTGGTCGGACGACTCCCCAAAGAGCCATGCCGTTCCAGTAGACCTCGCTGGGCAGGCGTTGCGTGTTGTGGCCGGCATCGAATCCAATGACACCATCGCGCCTCTTGGCCATCTTCTTCAACGCGTCCATCGTGTCCCACTCGGCCTGCCGGAACCAGTTGTCGAACTGGCGTGCATCGCGCGGACCGCGTTGGGCGACGAGCAGTGCGGCGTACGGCACCAAGAGGAAATAGCGCACCCGGGTCTGAATCGTGGACGTACCCGGGAACATCAGATTCGCGAAGCCGTCCCGGATCGAACCGAGCCCGAGCGCGTCGACGGACTCCGAGTCCAAGGCAGCCAAAAGCTCCCTGGCCTTCCGCGTCTCATCCTCGTCGTAGTCGAGCCAAGAGAACGAGGTCATCGACGCCGGTGGGGTCAACTTCGATCACTGCCTTCGGTGCCGAGTCCTTCAGACCTTTGTGCCATCAGTTTCGCTTGCCAGCGTGATGGGACCGTCTTATTGCCACGAGCCCTGGACCACCTGGAGGTGTTTAGTGAGAATCGCGGGGCTTGCTCTTGGTGTCAATGGTGACGCGCTGGTTGTGGGGTCTCGTTGGCGGTCGGAGGGGCCTTCGATGATGAGGGTGCGCTGCTGATGTGAGTCGGTCGATGGCGGACAGGGCGCACATCGCGTCGCTGGTCATCGACAGCCATTCGGAGGGTTCGCGGTTCACTGCCAGGGACTGCCGGGGATCATCGGCGGGAGATGTAGCCGCCGAGGCTAGGGTGCTGACCAAAGTCCTTGCTCCTTGGCTATGCCGCCTACTTACGCCGACTGGACGCGGACGGTCTACACACCGTTCTGCTCGGCTACCTGAACAAGCACGGCTATGCCTTGATCGCCCACGCCGCCAAGGTCGCCACGCAGGCCGACCCCGGATTCGACGACGAGGCATTCCACACGCGGTTCGCAGGTGCACTCGCCGACGGCCGGTTGCGGGCCGTCATCGTGCTTGATTCCGCACCACCTGATCTGGTTGACCTGGGTCGGCCACGTTCAGGAGGTCACCGTGACCAGCTGCCTCTCGACCTGGTAGTCGAGACATTGAAGTCGCCGACGGGCACCGCACCATGGTGCCGCAACTGGTCGAACCGGACCGCTCACAGGTCACCCCCCAACTGGCAGGCGGTGGCAAGCCGTCGATCACCTACATCAAGGCCGACTACGACGAGGAACTGCTCAGCCTACTTCGAGACGCCTACCGTGAGGCCAGAGACGGCCAGGCCTAACGTTCGTACGGACCGCACGACGTCGCCGACCGACAGTGGCCAGAATTCTTGCGTTGGCGGTTTCTCGTACAGCCGCTGAAGATCTGAACAGAACACGATCACACCGTGCAGAACCGTCGTGAACCTAGAGTCGATGGCCCGGTTGGTGCGGTTGGGACGAGCACAAAGGCCTGGCATTCAGTGCAGACCCTGAGAGATCCACGCGAGTTCCTCGCTACCACCAACTCGGCATCTCGAGCGGACAACCGCGGGTGATCCACTCCCACGCCTCGAGCTGGTCGCCTGTGACGCGCGTGTTGACCGCCTCCCAGTGCTCGTAGTCACTGAGCGGATAGTCCGGGAGCTCCCGGGAGGCAAACAGCGTGGCGAACAGCAGGCTGTCGGAGAGATTCTTCCGCAGGTCGCGGACAGTCTCGTCGTAGAGGAACTTGGTGAGGGTGTGGACGGCTTCCTGCTCGGGGAAGCCGTCGTAGTACTCATCTTCGGGCTCGAACTCAAAGTCGATGCCGTGCGCAACCATCAGTTGCCCGATCGTGAACAACGAAACCAGCGGCGGCTGGCCGATCACCTCGGCGAGGGACTCAGCCCACTGGCCTGGGCTGCCTTCGTCGAATGCGCGCAGGGTGAACTCTGTGTGCAGCGCTTTCAGCGCGAGGATGCGGAATACGCACTGGACTCGGCCTACCTCATTGTCCCAGGAGGTCAGGGCAGGGCTGAGTGACCGCCACGTGTAGGCGGCCCAGTCGTCGCCACCTGTCTTGGTGCCGAAGCGGAACACCTCGGTAATCACGTCCTGGAGACGTTCCCAACGCTCATCGCTTGCCGGGCCAGCAGCCTGCTGTGAACTGTCTGGATCGGTCATCTCTACTCCCCTCGAGTCGTACTCATGGCGATACGTGCTCGTCGAGTCCGCATCTGCTTCTCAACCTCAGCCATCGCTCGGCTGCCACGCATGGGCTGAGGGCAAGTGGTCGTCATCATCGACGCGGTGCCAGTCCACGGCCAAGTCAGCCTACGGCTCTTGGCGTCTATCAGATGGCTGCGCGACCGATCGGTCGTGAGTCAGATCTCCCGTTTCGTCTACAAACGTCACCTACCCGCTGGAAATCTCGTCAATTGGCGCGTTTTCGGTGCCGTCTGAGCACGCGGTGTCCGGCTCGGGACAGTTCAGCATGACGGGCTGTGTTATACCGGGTCGCGGGGATGGTCGAGTGCCACGGCCGACCAGTAAGGGCTCATGCCCGACCCGGCGGTTTCGCCGCTGTCCGTCATTGAAGCTGATGACATCTACTCGCGACTTGAACCGCCACACCCCGCGAGTCATCCAAACTCGGGGCAGTCCCAGACATGTTGAGGCGGGCTAGATTCCCAGCCGCCGCGCGACCTCAGGTCCACCAATCTCCCGAATGATGGCGGGATCACCGACCACGACCAGCTCGTCCGTTGCCCTCGACATTCCGACGTACAGCCGCTCTCGCGCGCGGTCGCGGCCTTTCTCCTCGTTCACACACAGGACAACGGCGCGGCGCTCGAGGCCCTTGCAGCCGAGCACGTGCCCATAGAAGACGTCCTCGGTGTCCCAGAAGGTCTTCCAGTACCCTTGCTGGCCGTGGAGCTCGGTCCGTTCGAGCTGGATCGGGTGCCGCTTCCCGGTGGTCATCAGGCAGATGTGCTCCGGCTTCCAGCCAGCCTCCAGGAACTCATCGACGACGTCATCCGCGGCCGACAGGGCGTCTGATGTGGTCGACGCAACGAAACGCACGGCGGCTCCGTCACCACCGCGCGAGTACATCCGACTTGGCGCCAACGGTCCGAACGACTCGTGGATCTGCTTGGTGTTGCGCAGGTTGTGGTCGAGCATAAGCGGCACCAACTGGACTGGCGGGCGACCGAAGCGTGCGAAGAGCCGCTGGTTCTCGTCGGAGTAGACATAGAGCCCGCTCTCCTCCTCATCACGCAGAGACTTGAGGACCGGCCGCCACCACAGGTCAGCGAAGTCCTGTGCCTCGTCCACGATCACTGAGTCGTACTTGGCCTTGGGGTCCAGCCGTTCAGCCAGCTGATCCATCAGCTCGGGCAAGTCAAACTCCCAGAATTGGCTGTCGTTGCGATCCCCCTGAGCGGGGGCGCCCCATTGGACTCCGAACTCGTGGAACGTACCGACGAAGGCCGGTCGTTCCTTGCGGTGCCAGGTCGCGACCTCACGCTTCATGTACTCGGCCAACCCGAGTGAGTAGCACAGCACCGCCACTCGCTGGGCCGGCTTGTGGGTGCGTCCCCGCGTCAGCTGCTTGGCCTGCTGAAGCGCGAGGACGGTCTTTCCGCTGCCGGCCCCTCCGCGTACCTCCACCCGGTTCAGCAGCCGCGTCACATGCAGGATCGAGGCCTGTTCCTGAGTGAGTCGATCCGCGGTCGATGCTCGTTCGTCGGACTCCGCGTTGACGTCGTACGACGTGGGCATGCGGCCAGCCAAGATATCGACGATCGCCACCACATCGTCGTACGTCGGTGGGCGCTGACCGTGTGCCAGCCCCCACCCGTTGTCGCGCACTCGCTCTGCCAGGATGCCCTGGTCGGCCCGGTCGTGCAGCGCCCAGCGAGGTAGCTCAGGCACCTCGAAGTCGTGGCCGAAATCCGAGAACGGAGTCACGACTCCATGCGCCCAAGCGACCCGCCCCCGGCTCCAGCGTGGGTCCTTCTCGACGTACCGCCGGAGCGCGTATTTCGCGTCTCGCGCCTGATCGACCGGGCGGATGGTGGTGGCCCGGCCGTGCCGCCTGATCCACCAACCGCTGTCGTACCAGACGCTGCCCCCCTTGACCTCGAGCACCAGCACACCGATGTCGGGCATGAGCACGACCAGATCGGCCTCGTGGTCCTTGACCTCATCTGTGAGGCGAAGGTTGGCCATCAGTACGTAGTCCTGGCCGAGCCCGTCGCGCAGCCGTTCCCAAACCTCACGCTCCGACGCCGTCGTGAAAGTCGGCTGCTCGGGGACGAGTATCACCATGCCCGCAGACTTTCACGGTCATGGCGAGCTCGTGAATAGTTCAATCCAAATCAACAGTGAAAGGGTTGAGCAGAACTCTGTCATGGTCGCATGGTCGGGCGTTCGCTTCGCACCGCTCTAGTACTACAGCCGTAGATCGTTACCTTGGCTGATTCGCTTTCCTGGTATGGGATCTGGGATCGGCGTGGCTGTGTGACGCGAGGCGGCCACCGCTTGATCATGCAGTGCTTGTGAGAACAACTGAAGATTCGGCGGTGGCCGCTGCGCTTAGCGTGGAGGCTGCGGTGTGGGAACGGGAACTGGGCGCGCTGATGCAACGGGTTGGGGGGTGTTTCGCGCGGGTTGAGACCCGCCGGACGGCCAGGGACGTTGTCGATGGTCTGCTGGCAGACCTGCCGCGAAAGAACTGCTGGAGCCTGGCCGAGCATGCCGGCCATGGCTCCCCGGACCGGATACAGCATCTGCTTGGTCAGGCGAGCTGGGACCACGAGACGTTCCGGGCCGAGGTTGCCGCCTACGTGGTGGAGAATCTGGCTGATGGGGTGGAGCCGGATCTGGTGACGCTGGTGTTCGACGAGACCGGTGACGCCAAGAAGGGCCGGCGCACCGTGGGTGTGCAACGGCAGTACTCCGGCACCTGCGGGCGGATCGAGAACTGCCAGATCGCGGTGTTTGCCACGCTGGCCAGTCCGGCCGGGCATGCGTTCGTCGATGTCGAGTTGTATCTGCCGCGGTGCTGGACATCGGATGTGGCTCGGTGTGGACAACTAGGCGCGAGCTGCGTCGGAATCCTGCCCGTGCCGAGAGGCGCAGACGCCTGGCATGGATCAGTACGGACGTGACTGCGGCAACTTTGAATCTCGTGGCGGCTCTGCGGCGGAAGTGGCTACTGACCCTTCGAGCAGTTCCGCGCGGTGCCGCCACGCGAGCGTTAGGCATGCGGCGCTAGTCTGCCCAAGGGGCTCACGTGTAGTCAGTCGTTTCACGGTCTCCTCGTCGAAGGGCAGTCCGCGGATGGACTTGTTGTTGTCCAGCGAGAACACGACCTCGCCCTCGGGATTCGTCGCGACCAGATCACGGAACAGCTCATCGAACACGGTGTCATCAACGACGGTTGCTGTGGCGATCGACGCGTTCAGGCTTAGGGCGTCGAGGACGACACCCAGCGCGTAGGGTCGCACTGTTCCGGCTTCGCGAGCGGCGGTCATGTCGCGGTAGAACGGCCAGATCTCGTAATCGACGGGGACGCCGCTGCTGCCGTCGTGTTCTGGTTGGCCGAGCATTTCCTCGGCGTACTCGCGGACCATGTTGCGCCAGATGTCGAGGTCGGTCGTGATGCTTTGGGGCGAGATGCTGGCGGGTTGGAATTCGCCCGCGGGTAAGAGGCTGTAGTGCCGGCCGTTCGTGACCTGCGTCGGGTCGCGTCTGAGCAGGAAGAACGTTCCGGTGCCATCGGCGGTGTTTCTGCGGATCGTCAGTGTGCTGATGCCCGGATTGACGATCCGGACCGAAAGATCGAACGGATCTGACAGCAAGCCTCTAAACGGCAAGCGTTGCCAGTCGAGGTGCCCGGCCAGCTCGGCCGCCGCGGCCTCGTGGCCGAGTGGCTCGGAGACGTCGAGTTTGTCGAAGAAGGTCGCGAGGCCGAACGTCATCCGGCCGGCGCCTTCGCTCCACTCGATGCCGGTGAGGCGGTAGCTGTGGCGGTTCTCGAACAGCGCTGGCTTCCGTAGGTATCGGATCGCGGCCGTGTAGCGGGTGAAAGCGTGCCCGGGCGCACGCAGGGGCAGGGTGGGTCGAGCCTCTGCCTCAAGGCCGGTGATTCGCGGCTTACGAGAGGTGTCGTCCCAGTCGAGAGCGAGCTTCTCAAGCGGTACTGGTCCGCTGGGAAGCCAGTCAGCCGTGCTGATCGCCGGCACGTGTTCCACGCGAAGCGCTGGGTCATACAAGTCGGCCGTTCTTGCAGCCAGGCCGATCCCGCTCTCAATCAGGTACTGCCGTACCTGGCGCCAGTGCGTCTGGCTTGCCTCGATGGCAGCGTCGGGCGACGGTCTCTCGCCGGGTTGGATTTGGCGCACGGAGTTCTCGGCCGGCGCCCCCTGGACGGTGCCGTCTTGCGCGGCAAGCAGCATGCCAAACCGCCGTTGGACGCTCTCATCTGCGTCTTTCAGCGCCGCGTCGAGTACCTCTTGCATGCCCGGCGAGAGCACCATGTCCGGATTCGCCTCCCAGTTCGCAACGGTGCGGACTCCGGCACCGAGACGGCTGGCGAAGGCCTCATTGCTCATGCGCAGGGACGCTCGGAGCGCCGACGCTCGTCGGCCTGTCCACAGGTCAACTACGTCCATCTTCTGAATCCCTCCGCAAGGTCGAGCCAGCAAGACTGCACTGCCGCTGCACTGTCGTTGCATCGTCGCGGCATGTTGAGCAAGTCGCCTTCAGTATTCACTGGTTCACGTGGCAAACCAGGGACAACGGAGCTTCGCTGACTCACTCAGCTTTCGATGGCTGGGAGGGGTCGGACACCAGCTGCTCAAGGTGCTCGACTCGCTGGCGCAGCGCGTCGATGTCGGCGCGCAGACTTGCCAGCTCCGAACCGTTGTTCCCAGGAGTTGCAACGAAGACGCCGACACCTGGCGCGGATCGGAGGAGGCCTTCCGACTGGAGTGTCTCGATGGCGCGTCGGACGGTCATGAGGGCGACTCCGAAGGTCGCTGCGAGCTTTGGGCCAGCCGGCAGCTTCTCGCCGGGCTTGAGTTCGCCAGCAGCGATCGCTTCGCGGATGCCGGACGCGACCTGGAGATAGGCGGGACCGGCGACCTTGTCATCCAACTTCATAGCTGAACAGTAGTCCGGGCTAGATCAGCTAGTCATGTCTAGCCGCGAGCTATTGTCGGTCAGAGTAGACTAGACTAGTCTAGTCTGGACTAGAGTTGTTCGAGAGGAGAACGGAAATGCAGGAATCCAATGAGGGGAAGCGTCAGTGGCTGAACGTCGCCGAGATGGCCGCAGAGCTGGGCATTGCCGAGATGACGCTCTACCGCGCAATCGCGGCGGGGGAGTTCCCCGCCGTGCGGATCGGGCGGCGTCTCTTCATTCCCGCGCGCGTGCTGGACCGCATGGCCGAGGTCGCGATCGCGACCGGCCGGGTAGTAACGGCGGCCGAGTTCTGCGGCGAAGCCTCATGACAGCAGTCACGCGACGCAGAACCAAGCAATTTCAGACCGGCCCCGCACAGGCGCCAACCAGAACAGGGCCGGTTCTCCCATTACTCAGGTACGAGTTCGAGAGGTCTACAGCATGACTGACGCAGTGCAGGCCGGCACGGAGTGGGTGCCGCCGATTGGGATGTTGGAGGTTCCGGCTGAGCATGCCGCGGTGATTCGCGGCCTGTTCGAGCTGGCCGCGTTCGTGGCCGATCACCCCGAGCTGCCCGCGCCGGACGTGGATGCGGGGTTCTACTCCGGTAGGGGTGACTGGGAGTCCAAGCGGGCCGTGGTGGATCGGGTCGCTGGGGCATTGGGTGAGCAGGCGGTCGAGGACCCGCGGCGCGGGTCGTACGGCGTGCGGAAGTTGTTCGGCCCGGTGCGGGCGTGGGCTGCCGCGTTCACGGCCGAGTCAATGGCGGCACACGCCGCGTTGCTGTCGTACAGCCGCAACGTGCAGCCCGAGGCGTCGGCTGACGCGGCAGGTGGTGCGCGATGAACGAGCGTACGCAGTTGGATTTGGCGTGGCGGATGCATGATTCGGCCGCGGCGGCGATTGACAAGGCGGACACGAAGGCGGGTTTCGCGGCGACGGTGGAGACCGCGCTGGCGGCGGTGGTGCTGACGTTGGTGTCGCAGTCGGACGGCGCGCCGCTGGGCGCCCGGGTGTTGTTCGGTGTGGCGCTGGTGGCGCTCGCGGTGGCGCTGGGTTCGGCGTTGCTGGTGGTGGTGCCGCGGCTGCACCGGCCGGCCGATGCGTTGGTGCCGGGGGAGTTTCTGTACTTCGGTGCGGTGCGGCGCCGTTCGGTCGTGCAGCTGCTTGACCGTCACATCGACCCGCAGCTGACGCGCGACAAGGTCGCCGACCCGCTGGTGGCGGTGACTCATCAGGCCAAGCGGCTGGCCGACATCGCGTGGACGAAGCACCAGTGGCTGCGGGTGTCGTTCCTGGCGGCGGTCCTGGGCGCTGCCTTCGCGGTGGCGGGTGTGCTGATCGGTGGTGCGCGATGATGCGGCGGCCGACCAAGACCGAGGGTGTGATGGTCCCGCGGTTCACCCTCGCGATGGTGGCGCTGCTGGCCGGGAGTGTGGCCGTGGTCGCCTGGGACAAGACTCCGGCGCTGACCGAGGTCGGTTGCTGGGTCGCCGTGACCGGATTGGTCGGGCTGGTGACGGCCAGCCTGTTGTTTTGGCGGCTGATGCATGGCGCGCTGATCGCGGCCCCGCTGTGGGTGCTGCTGGCTGGCGCGGTGGGGTTGCGCCTCGGCGCGCCGGGTGGTGCGGCCGGGTGGGTGATCGCCGGCGGTGTCCTGCTCCTGGTCACGCTGGCCTTGGTGGCGGTGAACCGCCCGGTCGGCGGTGGTCTCGCGGTCGCGCTGTGGCTCGGCTACGCCGGGTTCGTGCTGCGCGCTCTGCCGTCAACCGTGCAGGCTTCTCAGCGCTGGTGGCAGCTGCTGATCGCTGCGGGAGTCGTGCTGCTCGTCACGGCGGGGTTCACCCTGCGGTCGCGGGCCAGCTCGCGCGGGCTGCTGCGCCGTCTCGGCCGCGCCGGCCGGGTGACCGACGGGCTGGCGTCGGGGTGGGATGTGCGGCGGGTGTCGTCGGCGCGGATGCTGCGCAAGAAGGCGAAGATCGTGCGCCCCTCGCTGGCCGAGGTGCCGGCGTGGAGGCGGCGGTTCGTGCCGCTTACGCAGATCGGCGCGACCGTGGCCACGGTGGGCTGGGTCAAGGTCCGGTCGTCTGCTGAGGACCACACGCTGACGGTGGCGGGTCCGCGCGCCGGCAAGACCGGCCTGATGATGAACCACCTGCTGGACGCACCGGGCGCGGTGATCGCCACCTCGACCAAGACCGACATCCTCGACATCACCCGCACCCAGCGGGCCACGCGCGGCCCGGTGTGGGTGTTCGACCCCGACGGCCTCACCGACGACGGGTCCACCATCACGTTCGACCCGCTGACCGGGTGCACCGACCCGGGCGTGGTGATGGACCGCGCCTCGGACCTGCTCGACGGTGTCGGCGCGAAGTCCGACGACGCCGAGCACTGGCTGAACCTGGCCCGTCAGGCGCTGACGGCGCTGATGCACGCCGCCGCGCTCGGCGGCTACACGATGGCCGACGTTCAGCGCTGGATCGCCCACCCCGACGACCAGGCGAAGTCCGACGCGCTGTGGGAACTGCGCGTGGCCAACGCCACCGGGTTCGAGCAGCAAGCCATGCAGTTCTTCACCAACAACGAGCGCACCCGCTCCAGCATCTCCACCACGATCATGCCCGCCCTGTCGTGGCTGTCGGTCCCGAGCGCCGCCGCGGCCGCGGCACCGGGCGGTGTGCCGTTCGACGTGGAGCGGCTGCTGGCCGAGACCGGCACCGTCTATCTGCTGGGCGCGGAGGACAAGAAGACCGCGCCACTCGTCACGGCGCTGACCGCGCACATCGCCCGCCAGGCCAAGCAGCTGGCCGTGCGTACGCCGGGTCGCCGGTTGGACCCGCAGCTGACGATGGTGCTGGACGAGGCCGCGCTGATCTGCCTGATCCCCCTCGATAGGTGGACCGGTGACTTCGGGTCCCGCGGGATCACGCTGCACATCTCCGCGCAGTCCCGCGCCCAGCTGCGCGACCGGTTCGGCGAGGCCGCCACCGGTGCGCTGCTGACCAACGTGACCACGAAGGTCGTGCTGGCCGGCACATCCGACGATGACGACCTGCAGTTCTGGTCCACGCTGTGCGGCGAACGGCTGGAACAGGTCGCCACCCGCGACCGCACAACCGGCGGGGTCTCGATCAGCGACCGCCGCGTCCCGGTCCTCACCCCGGGCCAGGTCGCGCAGCTGCGCGCCGGGCAGGCACTGATCATCACCCGCGGCATGCCGCCCGCGATCGGCCGGGTCAAGATGGCCTGGAAGCGCCGCGACCTGCGCAGGGAGCGGTTCCACAACCGCCGCACCGTCCAGTGGGCGACCCGCCAACTGGTCGCACTCGAGAACCGCCTCGGCGCCCGGCTGCTCGCCGACACCGCCTGGCTGCGCGACCAGCTGCTCGCCGGGCTCGACCGAGTGACGGCCGCGCGGCAGCACCTGACCTCGCCCGTCGTACGACGGATCGCGGCACGCCTTGACGCCGTAGTGACGTGGCTGGAGGCCACCGACCCGGCCCGCGAACTCCTCGCCCGGCTGCGGCTGGCCGGTGCGATGCGCAAGGCCCGCGCGGCGCTCGCCGCCCGCGACAGCAGCCGTGCCGGTGCGCCGGAACTCGTCGGCGCCACCGACGACGCGGCAGACGCGGACGGGAGCCGGTCATGACCGCGTACGACGACCGACGCGGGGTGGAGTGGGTGCAGTTGTGGGACGGCCGGCGCTGGCCAGGCCGGGTCCGCAACGGACTGCCGGAGTTCCGGTTCGGCCAGGCCCCGTCCGGGCTGTCCACGCGGCGGCAGCTGCGCGACCGTGGGCTGTCCCGCGGCGGGCAGGAGCCGTTCGCCCGGTTGACGTGGAAGCGGGATCGCCGGTTCGCGTGGCTCTACGTGGACGAGCGCGCCAAGGCGAAGCGGACCCCGAGCGACAAGCAGCTCGCCGCCGTCAACAAGGCCCTGGCCGCGCGCAAGGTCTGCGCCGAATGCGGCCCGGTCGATCACTTCGTGCGCACCACCGACCGGCTGTGCGGTGACTGCCACGCCGCCGGTGTCACACCCAGCGAAGGTGGAACCTTCGGGTGGCGCACCGTCCAGGCATGGCAGGACGAAGCCACCACCGCCGACGAAACAGACCAGGCCGAGGCGACCGAGCAGGACGAGGCCTCGGCCGCGGCCGGCAGGGCCGCCGCGGCACTGGCGGGCGCAGAGGCCCGCCTGCACACGGCCGGCCAGGCGGCGCACGAGACCGGGCGGGACGAGCAGCTGGCCCGCTGGCATGCCGACGACCAGGCTGCGCGCCTCGCCGCCGGGCAGCACGAGACCAACACCCACCACACCGGGTCGTGGAACGAGAGGGGAGTGGCCTGATGCAGTACGACGACGAGAAGGACCCCGGCACCGCCGCGCTCGCGGCGGTCGCTGGCCTGGCCCGCTCGGTCGAGGCACTGACCCGCGACGTGGCCGCGATGAAGGCCGGTCTGAAGCAGACCGCCTCCAAGACCGCCGTGGCGCGGCTGAACGACACCGTTGCCTCGCTCGGCCACACGGTCGCGTCATTCGAGGATTTGCTGACCCGGCTGGCCGTCGCCAGGCCCAGCCACGGCCGCGGCAAGCCCGCCGACGCCAGTTCAGTCGAGCCGGTGCGGTCATGGCTGCGGCTGCCCGAGGACCCGGCCGCGGTCGAGGCGGTGCTGAGCGAGCTGCTGCCGTGGATGGAATCCACCTATCTGCGGTACGCGACCGCGCGGGAGACGCTGCCGCCGTGCTGGCTGTGGCACCCCGAGATTGTTGAGGAACTGCTGTGGCTGATGGACGCCTGGAACGCCGCCTATGACAGCGACGAGGCGTCGAACAAGCTCGTCGGTGACTGGCACGACCGGCAACGCCCAGGCGTCACCCGCCGCATCGGCGAATACGCGCCCGCGTGTGACGTGCTCGCGCACCGCGACCCCGCCGGTCAGCGCGCGGTCACCGTGCCGCTGGCGGCTGACGCCGACCCGTTCGTCACCTGGTGGGCCACGAACCGTGACGACAACGGCCCTGCCCCGACACCTGAGCAGATCAAGGCCGGCCGCCGTGGCGGCCTGACCGCCGTACCGAATTCGACCGCTGGAGGCCAGCGATGACCACGCTGTTGAGCAACCTGCCCGAGGCGTTCGACCCGGGCGCGGTCACCTGGCCGATGATCGCCGCTAGCGGCGCCGGACTGCTGCTCGTCGCCGCCGTCCTCACCGGCGCGGTGTGGGCGACGCGGCGCGCGGCTCGCAGCGTCACCGCCGCGATCGAGTCCGGGCGTCTGACGACCCGCCGGGTGCTGATCGTGGTCGCGATCATCGCCGCGCTCGGCGTGGCCGGGATCGGCGGCACCCGCTCGTTCGGCGCGGTGTCGCAGAAGTTCGACAGTCCGCTGGTGCCGCTGGTGGCCGACGGCATGATCGTGGCCTGCACCGCCCTGCGGCTCGCGGCACTTACCCGCGGGTGGCGGATTCCCGGTGCGCTGGTCACGACGTACGTGTTCATCGGCGGCACCGTCTGGCTGAACATCGACACCGCCCACGGCATCGCCGACGCACTCGCCCACGCGCTCGCGCCGCTGGCCTACGCCGTACTGGTCGAGATGCTTGCCCACCTGCTGCGGCTGCACATGAAGCTCGCGCAGCCCGCGAAGCCACGGCTGTCGGCGCTGACCTGGATCACCTCACCGGTCATCACCACCCGCGTCTGGCTGCACCTGACGCGGACCGCAAGCGACGACCCGGCCGCTGCCCGGGCGCTGGTCCAGCAGGTCGTCCGCATGGCGTCGCGCCTGGCGACGCTGTGCCCCAGCCACAAGCTGTGGCCACTCGACGCCGCCCGCGCCGCCCGCACGGCCGCATTGCAGACCATCCGCGACGGGCTGCTGTCGGCCAGCGAACTCGCCGCGCTCCTGCCGGCCACCGGACGCCTGACGCCGGGCGAGCTGCTCGCGCTGGTCGATTCCGCCGCGCTCGGACTGACCGACCCAGGCACACCGCCCGAGACCGCCGAGCCTGCCGACGTGACCACCCGCAACGAGCATCCGAGTGCACCGGTGTGGCTGCTCGCCTACCTGCTCGGTGCACTCCGCACCGAATCGGCCACCGCACCGGTGCACCACCCGACCCGCACCGCACCGACTGCACCGGTGCACAACAACGGCCCGAACAGTGCACCTGCACCGGTGCACGCACCGCACCGCACCGACCCGGCCACGCCCGAGTCAGCCGAGGCCGCACCGCGCAAGAGCGCCGGGCCGTCCGACGCCGAACTGCTCGACGCGGTGGTGCGCCACGCAGCCGAGCACGGCGGTGCGCCTCTCGGCCAGCGCGAAATCCGCCGCGCCACCGAGGAGGCATTCGGGCGGCCGGTCGGCTTCGGCCGCGCCAAGCGCCTCCAGGAGCTCGCCGGGTGGGCCGAGCCCAACGCCACCGACAGCGCCGACAACCCGCCAGCTGTCCCGCAGGGCCGTGGACAGCTCCAGTTCGTCACCGAGCCCGGCGAAAACCCCGACACCACCACCAACGACGAGACCACGAGCAACACCGAACTCGAAGCGAGCAACAGCCGATGAGCAACCACAGCACGAACTCAGCGATCAGCAGCCATGACAGCAACGGACCCGCAGCGACCACGACCCAGCCGACGACCGATCTGACGATTCAGCAGCAGCCACTAGGCAGCAGCAGGATCAAAGAACTCAGATCACACCTATGCATCACGATCAAGTGGAGCCGTCGCTCCGCTTCGTGTCGTCGGCGGTGCGCGGGCTTCGCCCTGCGTGTCGGTGCCGGGCTCGGCCCGGCCCGAGTCTTCGGAGGTGCCTCGTGCTGAGCGTGCGCAGCGGCCATCGCGCCGACTACCTGACCGGCGCGGTCGCGGCGGGCAGGGAGAACTACTACACCGGTGCGGTGGCGGCCGGCGAGCCGCCGGGGCGCTGGTTTGGCAAGGGCGCCGAGGCGCTCGGCCTGTCCGGCGAGGTCGACGCGCAGGACATGACCGCGCTGTACGAGCGGTTCATCGACCCGCGCGACGAGGCGTTCCGCGACCCGGCGCGCTGGGATGTGGCCGAGACCCTCGGCCACACCGGCCGGGCGTACAAGACCGAGGAACAGGAATACGCCGCTGCACTGGCCAAGGAGCCCGGTGCGGACGCCGAACGCCGCGCCGAGCTACGTGCACTGGCCGGCAAGAAGGTGCGCAAGAACGTTGCATTCCACGACGCGACGTTCTCGGTGCAGAAGTCGGTGACGGTGCTCCACACCGCGTTCGAGGCCCAGGAGGTGCAGGCCCGCGGTGCGGCCGAGGCGGCCCGCGGTGCACTCGAGCATGCGCACCGCACGGGTGACGCCGAAGCGGTGCACCGGTGCACCCAAGCGCTGCACCAGGCCGAGACCGAGGCCGCGGCGTGGGGGCAGTACCGCGAAGCGGTCGAGGATGCGATCTGGGCGGGCAATCGGGCCGCGTTGAACTACCTGCAAGACAAGGCCGGATACACCCGCATTGGTCATTGGGGCGGCGCCGCGGGGCGGTGGGACGACGCGCACGAGTGGACGATCGCGTCGTTCTTTCAGCACGACTCCCGCGACCACGACCCGCAGCTGCACATCCACAACGCGATCCTGAATCGGGTTCAGGGAACCGACGGCAAGTGGCGGACCGTCGACGGTGAGGCGCTCCACCGCTATCAGCCCGCGGCCGGCGCGGTCGGTGAGCGGGTGATGGAGCACCACCTGTCGAAGGTACTCGGTATCCGGTTCGAGATGCGGCCGGACGGCAAGTCGCGTGAGGTGGTCGGGATCGACAGGGCCGTGATGGATCTGTTCTCCTCGCGCCGCAAGGCGATCACGAAGAAGACCGCCGTACTGGTCCGCGAGTTCGAGGCCCAGTTCGGCCGGACGCCGAACAACCTGGAACTGACACGGTTGCAGCAGACCGCCACGCTCGCGACCCGCAAGGCCAAGTCCCACGACGGCGAGACCGTCGCCGAACGGCTCCAGCGGTGGGACCAGCAGTTGCGCGCCGAAGTCCGCGGGGGACTGGGCAAGGTGGCACAGAACGTCCTCGCGACCACAGGCCAGTCGCCGATGTCCGAGGTGTTCAACGAGGCGAAGGTGCTGGACATGGCGCTTGCGGAGGTGCAGCGCAAACAGGCGGAGTGGGAGGCGCCCGACCTGACCCGCGAGATCAGCAACGTCCTGCCCGACGATCTGGGCGACCGGACACCGGAGCAGATCGTGGAACTGCTCGACCAGCTCACCGAGCAAGGTCTGCGCAAGGCGGTCGTGCTGGCCGCCGAGCGGCCCGGCGAGGCGATCCTGCCCGACGACCTGCGCTTGGCCAACGGGACCTCGCCGTACCGGGCGCCCGGCGGCACCCGGTACGCCACCGGAGACCACCTCAAGGCCGAACGCCAGCTCGCCCGCGCCGGCTACGCCCGCGGTGCCGCGCTCATGCAACCTCACCTGGCTGAGGCGTTCTGCGGCCAGCTCGCCACGGCAGGTCTCAAGCTGGGCGCCGATCAGGAGGCCGCGGTGCGTGGCATCCTCACCTCCGGCGCGAAGGTGGAGACGCTGATCGGTCCGGCCGGCACCGGCAAGTCCCGCGTCATCGGTGCCCTGGCGAAAGCCTGGGAAGACCCCGCGCTGTGGTTCGGCAAGCAGCAACGCATGATCGGGCTCGCGGCCTCCCAGGTCGCGACAGAGGTCATGGCCGCCGACGGCGTCACTGCCCGCAACATCACCCGGTGGCTGATGACGCAGCAGCGCATCGCCGACGGTTCGGCCAGCCGCGAGGAACTGGCCTGGCAGTTGCGCGACGGCGACCTGGTCGTCGTGGACGAGTCCGCGATGGCCGCTACGAGCGATCTGGCCGTCATCAACCGGCTGTGCGATGAGGCCGCGGCCAAGCTGCTGCTGGTCGGGGACCACCGCCAGCTCGCCGCGGTCGGCGCCGCCGGCGGCATGGAACTGGTTGCCTCCGGCGCGCTCACCCACGAGCTGACCGAGACCCGCAGGTTCCAGGCCGAGTGGGAAGGGCCGGCGTCGCTGCGGCTGCGCGCCGGTGACCAGACCGTCCTGGCCGAGTACCACAAGCAGGGCCGCATCCTCGACGGCGGCACCATCGAGCGCGCCCAGCGCACCGCCGCCGACGCCTGGCTGGCCGACCACCTCAACGGTCTGCACTCGCTGCTGATCGTGGACACCAACGACCAGGCCGCCCAGGTCAGCGCCCAGCTGCGCGCCAAACTCGTGGAATACGGCCACGTCGACGACACCGACACGGTGTTGCTGGCCGCGCAGGGCACCAACGCCGGCGCCGGTGACCTCATCCAGGCACGCCACAACGACTGGCGGCTCGCCCAGTACAAGGACAACCGGCGGGCCGTGTTCAACCGCGACGAGTTCGAGGTGGTCGAGACCCGCCCGGACGGTGGCCTGGTCGTCGCGCCGCTCGAGCGCGGCACCCGGCGCCGGGTCCCCGGGCAGACGGTGGAGCTGCCCGCGAGCTACGTGCGCGAGCACGTCGCCCTCGGGTACGCCGCGACCGTCCACTCATCTCAGGGGCTCACCGTGGACACCGTCCACTCGGTGACCACCCAGAACACCTCGCTGCATGCGCTGTACGTGGCCATGACCCGGGGCCGGGTCGCGAACACCACGCACGTCGTCACCCAAGCGATCGCGGCCTCGGCCGAGATCGGCGAGACCAAATCGGCGGCGAAGCGATCACCGATGGCCGTGCTCGGCATCGCGTTCGACCTCGACCAGCCGCAGATCTCGGCCCTGCAAGCCCAGGCCGAAGCCGCCGCCGAAGCAGGCCACCTCCGCACACCGGCCGAACTGCTCACCGACGGAATCGCGGTTGCCACCGCCGGCCGCTGCGCACAATGGCTCGACGAGCTGACCAAGCAAGGACTGCTGACCGAGAAGCAGCGAACGAAACTCGCTGCCGAGGACGGCGCCGGCACCCTGGCCACCCTGCTGCGGCGAGCCGAGCTGGCCGGGCACGACCCGCGTCAGGTGCTCACCGACGCGGTAACGGCACGGACGCTGACCGGCGCTCGCCGCCTGTCCTACGTCTTGCACGACCGCATCACCAAGACCACCCGGCTCGACCCGGTCGGAGACACCCATGCCGCGTGGGTGCCCCGACTCGAGGACCCGGCCTGGTCGAGCTACCTGCACCAGCTCGCCGCCGAAGCCGACCGTCGCGCCACGACCATGGCCGAGCAATTGGCCGACGACCCGCCGCAGTGGGCGGTCAAGGCGTTTGGTGCGCCGCCAGGTACTGGAGCGGCTCGCACCGAATGGATCGACCGGGCTGCCGTGGTCGTCGCCCACCGCGAACTCGCCGGAGTAGACGACGATGCCGCCGCGCTCGGACCGGCGCCTAAGCCGGGCCAGGTCGAGGCCTACGCATCATGGCGCGCGGCGTGGCGCGCCCTCGGCCGCCCCGAGACCGACCGCGCGGAGGCTGAGATGTCCAACGGCCAGCTTCGTGTCCGGGTCCGCGCTTACGAACGCGAACAGGCCTGGGCGCCGCCATCGGTGGCCGAAGAACTCGCCGGAACCCGGCAACAGGCCGAAGAGCAACGGCGCACGGCGACACTGCGCGCCACCGAGGCCGACGCCTGCCGTGACGCCGAGACCGCGGCTCGGTTGCGCGGCGAAGCCAATGAGGCGAAGGCTCTCGCGCAGGCTCTTGATGCCCGGGCGTCCGAGCTGGCGATCGTCGACCAGGCCCGCGCCGAGTGGTACGCCCACACGGCCGCCACGCGTGAAGCAGCGTTGCGCGCGGCGGACGAGCTCAAGGACCGCGGCATCGACAACAGCGACGAAGGCACCACCACCGAGGAATGGCTCGCCGCACACCGCGCCAGCGATCGAGCCGACGACCAGCACCGGCCCGTCACGGACGAGCACGATCTGGCCGACGGCGCGCAGCAGCGCGACACCGACACGATCGAAGCTGTGCCCGATGCCGAGTTCGTAGAGGCCGAACTGGTCAACGACCAGCTACCCAGTAACGCCGCGGAACACGAGGTAGCTGCCGACGAGATCCGCGACACGGAGATCGTTGCCGACGACAACACGAGCGGCGGCGACCAGGCCGCGCACGAAGGCCAGGCTCCGATCGATATTCGCGAGGTCGCGGCCGGCGAGGAGCGCGTCACGGAGTCCGACGCTCCGCGGGTTCCATCCGCGGACGAGACCGCCGAGGCGGTCCGCCGTGCGAAGCGGGCACTGATCGAGATTCAGCACCGCCGCGAAGCCGAGGATCGGTTCGCCGCCGCAGAAGCCGAAGCCCGGGAAGAAGAACTCACCCGTTGGCACATCGACGACACCAGCGCTGAGCGTCGCGAGGCGGCAGCGAAGGCATCCAAGGTCGCGAGCGAGGACAGCGGACCAGTGCCGGAGCTGGGCAGCTACGACGACGAATAGCCGCGCGTAGCCCAGAGGCTCTCCCGCCCCTGGCGGGCGGGAGAGCACCCGGCCTCCGGTCGGGCAAATCCCTTCTATGGCTGGGGTTGGTGGGCGGCTACCAGACCGGCCCCCTCCACCCGAAGCGGTTGCGGAAGTTCTCGCCTGATGGACGGCGGCGCTCGCAAGCTCGCTTGTTTCCTTGTCCATCAACCGAGAACTTCCGCAACCGCTTCGCGCGGAGCCTCTAGCCGGTCCGGTAGGCGGCAGTAGCCGGCAGGCCCCAAAGGACGGGGCTGCCGCCACACAAGCCCACCAGCGGGCAAAACGGACCAGTCGCAAGGAGACCACCGTGACGAACCAGAAGTACCTCCTCACCCCGCCGATCACCGGACCGGCTGCCGCAGGCAGCGACATCGGGTGGCCCGACCACCGTGATGTGACTCCGGCTCCGCAACCGATCCGCAACGGCCAGGTCGTGTGCGTGTGCTCGTGCGGCCGCACGTTCGTCGGCATCGACCCCGACCACGCCGACTGGCAGCTGATCGACCACATCGACAACTCCCTGAAGTCGGCCCAGACCGCCAAGACCGCCAACTAACCCACCGGCACGGGGAGCGTCGTGGTGAAGGACCACGCACCCACGGCGCTCCCCGCACCAAATTTTTGGAAGGAGCTGAACCGATGACGTTGACCGTAACTGATCTGTTCTGCGGTGCCGGTGGATCGAGCACCGGCGCTGTCCAGGTGCCCGGTGTGACGGTCCGGATGGCCGCGAACCACTGGAAGCTCGCGGTCGAGACGCACAACAGCAACCACCCGAGCACGGACCACGACTGCGCGGACCTGTCCCAGGTCGACCCGGGCCGCTACCCGCGCACCGACATGCTGTGGGCGTCGCCAGAGTGCACCAACCATTCCCAGGCCAAGGGCCGCAAGCGCAACGTGGACGCGATGCCGGACCTGTTCGGCGACACCCTGCCGGACGAGGCAGCCGAGCGGTCCCGGGCGACGATGTGGGACGTGGTCCGGTTCGCCGAACACCACAGGTACGCCGCGATCGTGGTGGAGAACGTCGTCGACGCAGCGCTGTGGGTGCTGTGGCCGGCCTGGCGCTCAGGGCTCGACGCGCTGGGCTACTGCACGCACGTGGTCTACCTGAACTCGATGCACGCCCAGGCGAGCGGGCTGCCGGCGCCGCAATCCAGGGACCGGCTCTACGTCGTCGCACACCTGCGCACGACGACCTGCCCGGACCTGAACCGGTGGACTCGGCCGATGGCGTACTGCGCCGCGTGTGACCAGATGGTGCGGGCGATGCAGGCATGGAAGAAGCCCGAGCGGACCTGGGGCCGGTACCGGGCCCAGTACGTGTGGCGCTGCCCGAATGTTGCCTGCCGCAACCAAACCGTCGAGCCGGGCTGGCTCCCGGCCGCTGCCGCGATCGACTGGTCGCTGGTGGGGGAGCGGATCGGGGATCGTACCCGGCCGCTGGCAGACAAGACGATGCAGCGCATCCGTGCGGGTCTCGCCCGCTACGTGCGGCCCGAGCTGCTACTGCCGGTCGAGGGTCGCGACGGCAAAACCGCCGCCCCCATCTCGGAGCCGATGCGAACCATGACCACTCGCAACGAGACCGGACTCCTGGTCCCTGCCGGTGGCACCTGGAACGAGACCGCGACACCGCTGAGCGAGGTAATGCGGACCCGCACCACGCGAGAGTCCGAAGCGCTGGTCGTGCCGCTGCGCAACAACAACACCACCAAGCAGGTATCGGAGCCGTTCGACACGTTCGCCGCCAACGGCAACCACCACGCGCTGCTCATGCCCTACTACGGCAACGCCACCAGCCGACCGACAACCGCACCGCACGGCACGTTCACCACCAGGGACCGGTACGCGCTGATCATGCGGAACAACGGATCGCGCTACACCGGCGCGGAGATGTGCACCCCAGCGACCGAGACGCTGCGCACCCTCACCACCGCCGGACATCAGTCGCTGCTGGAACCGCAAACCATCGCGGTGGAGGACTGCCTGTTCCGGATGCTGGAGCCGCACGAAGTCGCCGCCGGGATGGCCTTCACGCCCGGATACGTGGTGCTGGGCAACAAACGGGAGAAGGTCCGCCAGCTCGGCAACGCCGTCACCCCACCCGCCGCACGCGACCTGATCGCCGCCGTCGCCGAATCCCTCGGACACGACCTCACCGACCTGAACGCTGCCTGACCGGGCCGCAGTCGGCCGGACCTCGCCGCCGCAGGTCCGGCCCCTCGGCCACCCGGCCATTGACACGTAACCGTCAACCACACAAGGAGATCCATGATGCTGGTAGTACCCCCGAGCCCCGACGAGCCCCGCGACCCGTCCCTGGTTGAGCTGCCGCCGATCGTGGTTCAGACTCGGCGCTTCGACCACCAGCGCGGCGGAGACTGGCCCGGCAACCGTGGCCTGTTCATCGAGGCCCGACGCTACACCGACGACGCGAGAGTGTTCTCGCCCGGCTTCCCGGTCGTCTGCGTCACCGATGGCATCGACGTTGAGATAGACGAGGGCCGCTGGCCAGCCGACGAGTTCCTCGCCTGGATCGACGCTGTACGTCCTCACCTCATCGAAGCAGCCAGCGCGCGACCGCCGTCAAAACTCGCAGTGAGGTGGAGCAGTGACCATCAAGGTTCGGCTGTCCGGAGAACCCGACGAGATCAACGAGCTGGTCGCGCACCTGAGCGAAGGATTCGAGGTGGCCGGCGGCGACCGCGCCTACCCGAACCGAGGATCGTTCGGTGTCCGCGTCTACCTCGAAGTCCGCCCCCGCGGCGACCAGCCGCCTAAGCGCCGCGTACCCGGTGAGCGCGTGCACCCCAGCCACGAGGAGATCGAACCGTGAACACCACAACGAACCCGAGGGCGAGGACCAAGCGGTCTGGGGCTCGAGGTACCGGACCCGACCGGCTCGCGAGGGCGGCCCACTGGCACGCCGCCCGGGGACTGGCGGTGTTCCCCCTCCGGCCATGCTCCAAGACCCCAGCGATCGAGGACTGGCCACACAACGCCACCACCGACGCCGAGCAGATCACGCGCTGGTGGCGCGAAGCCCCTTACAACATCGGCGTCGCCACCGGCGCGTCCGGGCTCCTGGTGATCGATCTGGACCAGCCCAAGGACGGCGAAGCGGTGCCCGAGCCATGGGACTCCCGGGGTGCGACATGCGGGCGCGACGTGCTCGACCAGCTCGCCGACGACGCGGGCCAGGCCATGCCCCGGACCTGGACCGTCAGCACCCCCAGCGGAGGACAACACCTGTACTACCGGCAACCCGACGGCACGGAACTCGGCAACACCGCCGGGCGACTTGGCTGGAAGATCGACACCCGAGGAAACGGCGGGTACGTCGTCGGCGCCGGATCGGTCATCCGTGGACAGCGGTACCGGGCCGACGTGATCCGCCGACCCGCGTCCCTCCCTCGCTGGGTCGCCGCCGCCCTCACCCCGCAGCCAGATCCCACACCGAGGAGCGCGACCGACCGAAGGAATGCGAGCGCCTACACGCTCGCCGCGCTCACCGGGGAACTCGACAAAGTCCTCGCCGCCGTACCAGGACAGCGCAACGACTCCCTCAACCGCGCCGCGTTCGCACTGGGCCAACTCGTCGGCGCTCACCTCCTAGACGAAGGAGCCATCCGCGACGAACTCGTCTCAGCCGCCGACCGCATCGGTCTACCCCGCAACGAAGCCGACCGGACCATCACTTCAGGACTCACCGCCGGCGAACGACACCCCCGCCAACGCAACGCCTAGACCTGCCTCAGGCCGCAGAAGGGGCCTCAGGAAAGGCCACTCAATGGTTCTCCTGAGGCCCCTTCTCGATGCCAACCGCTGTGGTCAGATCGCGTGCGCTTGCTCAACCTGGATCGGCGGTAGACCCGAGCGTCGCCACGTCCAGGCGAACGTCGCGGCGACTCCCTCCACGTAACCCGGGCGACCCGGCCACTCCCACCGCCCGACCAGCCGCTCAGCGTACATCGTCTCTTCCTCGATGAGCTCCTCGATGACCCCCGCACTCTTCAGGGTCAGCGGCGTCTTGGCCATCTCACCGTTGCGGCCGTCGATCGGGCCGTCGTACGGAATCCACGCGTTAGCAATCCACCGGCACGCCGCGAGCACCCCGACCAGGTACCAATCGACCTGGTCTTCACCACGCAACGCATCGCTGCGCTGCTCGGCCTGCCACCACAGATGAGCGAACTCCGTCACCTTCACGCCGCGCAGGTGTTCCCGTCGGATGCGGTCGAGATCCCGGCCCATCAGCTTCATGCCACAACACGATCCCACCGGGCACGGACACTTTCTAGCGGAGACTCTGTCCACGGGCGCCCCGCCGCGGCAGCGTCTGCAGTTCCTCGACCTCCGTACGCGCCACGTGTAGTGCAATCACGGCACGTTGAATGAGATCTTCTGCCCGGGTCAGGTGGCCGGCCACCCGGTCGATCACGTCGTCCGGGTCCTCGCTCGGGTCTACGAAGCGGTCTTGAGGCAACTGAGTCATCCGGCGCAACCCGCTCGCAACCAGGCTGAGCACGTGGATCTGAGCCGTGGCCGCGGAGGCTAAGCGCAACAACAACCACCAGGCGAGTTCCGGCCGCACCAGCTCCGACATCGACCCGGCAAGCTCGGCCGAGGCCTTGTCGATCTGCCGCGCGAGAACAACCTCAGGCTCACCTTTCACGTCTCCCAATTCCAGCACCTTCCTAGCTGTAGTGGGGCGCCTGGTGGCCGGTCTGCGGGGCCGATTTGAGTAGACGCTCCAAAGCCCGCAGCCGGGCCGAATCAAGCGGCTGATCGCCCTTCAGACCCGGCCGAGGCGCGTTCTGCGATGCCTGCGCCCGTTGAAACTCCCGGCCGGTGAAGACCTCCGCCAGGAACACGCCGTACCCGAGATCCACGACGATCCGATCGGCCAGCTTCTCTTGTGTACGGGCCGCCCACGGCGCGACGAACGGCGCGAGGAACGGCGACAGCATGAACACGATGTAGTGCGAGAACCCGAGGAAGAGCCACACCCCGAGCACCCCGAGCAGCAAGAACCCGATGACGATCTTGGCCAGGATCGACAACACCTGATGCCGCAAACAAAACGCGATCCCCCGGCCCATCAGCCGGGCAGGCAGAGCCAGCCAGTACAGCAGCAGCGACAGCGCCCTCGGCATCGCCAGATGGTGAGCCAGCTCGTGCGCCAAGACCGCCTCCAAGTGCCGGGGCGGCAGCGAGTACACCGCCCAGCTCGTCACAGCCACGGTCGCGCCGGGGGTGATCGGGCCAGTTGCCTCCGGTCCCTCGTGCACCCACACCCGGTACCGGTCAGGGTCGACGCAGTAAGACTCAGGTCAGTCAATCGGGATCGGGTGACAGTTCTTCCCCTCCCGCCATACCCAGATGAGCCCGGACACCGGGCGCTCGTACGACAGTGGCCAGCCAGCCGGGTCGCCGACGGTGCGATGCATCCGTTTCGCGGCGCGGATGCACTCGAGGAAGTCCTGCTCGTAGTACTGCCACTTGTCGTTGGGACCGCCCTGGAGCCGGATGACCGGTCCCCGGTCGGCGGTAGCCATCAGAACTGCTCGGCACGACGCAGATCGGCCTGCGGAATCCAGGAGACCTTGTCATCTTTCCCCTTGACCCGTCCCAGCCAGGTTCCGTGCTCGAAGATCCAGGCGTCCAGGAACCCGGCCGGCTGCCAGGCCCTCTCCACCGGCACGGGCGGGTCGACGCGCCGGACATGGTCCGGTGACCGCGGCCCGTACACGTCGTACTGCAGCTCAAGGTCCGCCGCGACCCGGTGCGCAGCCTGTTCGGACAGGCCCGCTCCCCGGCTGCCGTTCGCCGCGTTGTCCCAGACCGACCAATCCGCATCGCCCGAGCCCTCGCGCACATTGAACCGCAACCATGACGCCAGGATGTCACACATTCGAAAGCATGTTCTAGTGATCTGAGCGACGATCGCTCACTGTCGATGACCAGTTCGGGAAACTGACTGGCAGGTTCAGTCAGACGACGCCTGGCTGATCGAGTCAGACGACTGACAATGGATCGAGTCAGACGACCGACAGCAGCCATCCTGACCACGGACGTGCGTAGCCTCTGGACGGACCGGGAGGCGATGGAGCCACTCGGTTTGGAGATCTGGCGCCCCACCGACCTCTTCAGAGCGTACCTATAGTGCTGGCTTACCCGGACCATTGGGAGGCGTGACTACGCCGCTGGCGGCTTACGGAAGAATGGTGGTGTGGCAACCGTGCAATCCGAGGAAGAGATCCGCGACCTCCTCACCCGCCTGGTGGGAGAGAAGATCACCGGTTTTCAGGTTCTCGGGATCAACAGCTTGAAGTCCCTCGCTCCGCCGCCGGATGCCGTCGTCGGCGAGGTCGTGTCGGCGATCGAGGTAGCAGGTCGCATCCTTCGACTGCAGACCATTGCTGTCACGGTCACGGTGGATCTGCAGCGCGTCGGCAAGCTTGTCTGGCTGAAGGCTGCCGAGCCGTTCCGACACTCTCCTGGCGTGCCGATGCCGACCGTCCGCCTACTTCTGGAGGGCGGTGCCGGCCTCGACCTGACCGAACCGGCGAAGACGAAGCGAATCACCGTGGCGCTGACGGCGGGGTCCTAGCGCGGTGTCCAGGCAGCGGGCGCGTTGCTGACAGCCCGCTCGTGAGCAGCTACTCTGACGCCATCACAACCACGGGTCGGGGAGGTGTAGGCATGGCTCAGTCGGGACAGAAGGTCGACGACCTCGTGGTCTCGTCCAACTTCATCAGGGCGGTTCGAGAGTCCGGTTACCTCAGCCTCTCGACCGCTCTCGCCGAACTCGTGGACAACGCGCTCCAAGCCGAAGCGACGGAGGTCGCTATCACCATCAAGCGTGAGGAGGCGAACGGGCTTCCGACCATCACCGTCACGGACAACGGCATCGGCATGACCCGGAGCGAACTAGAGGCGTGCTTGCGCTTCGGCGGGTCGTCGCGCTTCGACACGCGGCATTCGTTCGGGCGGTTTGGCATGGGGCTCCCTGCTGCCAGCCTGAGCCAAGCGCGGCGGGTCGAGGTCACGTCGTGGCGGAGCCGGAGCGAGTACCAGGTCGCGCTCGACGTGGATGCCATCACCCAGGGTCGGAGCGCATCCCTCACGGCGCGTCGGGTGGGCGCTAGCCGGGGCGCGTCGGGGACGCGCGTTCGCTGGTTGCAGTGCGACCGGATCGAGTATCGGCGGCTGGCGTGGCTGGACCGGGCAATCCACCGCGACTTAGGTCGCATGTACCGGCGGTTCCTTCGAGATGGCGTCACGGTGACGATCAACGGGGCGAAAGTCGTACCATTCGACCCGATGCTGCTCGACGCCACGGTCGAGGACGGGCGGGCGACGCTGGCCTTCGAGCCGCTCGCGTACGAACTGGAGACGGCGAGCGGCGACGCGGCGACCGTCACGGTTCGCTTCAGCATGCTGCCGGTGCATGCCTGGCACCACCTGGACAACGTCACCAAGCGGCGGGTCGGCATTGTCGGCCAGGGCGGCGTGTCGATCCTGCGGGCCAGACGCGAGATCGCCAGCGGCTGGCACCTGATGGGTGGCAAGCGCAAGGAGAACTACGACGACTGGTGGCGTTGCGAGATCGAGTTCGATCCCATCCTCGATGAGCACTTCGGTATCACCATCAACAAGCAGGGCATCCGGCCGTCGCAGACCTTGAAGGACGCGCTGGAGCCGGAACTGGAGTCGGTGGCGCGTCTGCTCAACGCCCGTGTCCGGCAAGCCTTCGAGGAAGTGAAATTCCAGGCCGCAGCCGAGGCGTCTTGCCAGATCGCGTCGTCCGCCGACCGCGACCTGCCGGTCATCGGCTCGCGCGGCGGGGGTGGGGCGCTGCGCTACCGGCTGCAGTCCGAGCCGCTGCCGATCGACGCCATGTTCCGGCAAGCGCTGCGGTCGCGGACGCTGGCCCTGACGCTCAACGTCGATCACCCGGCGTTCGCGGCGCTGTACGAGCCGCTGCACGGTCTGGAGGGCGAGGCCGGTACCAGGCTCCGGACGGCGCTCGAACTGTTTCTTCTATCCTTCGCACGGAGCGCTGCACAGATGGAGCGCGCGGGTCAGCCGTGTGACGAACTGCTGCAGACATGGAGCGCCACGTATGGACGGATGTTGCAGAAGGTATGACGGACACTGAGCGAGCACAGGCCGACCCGAAGTACCTGCCGCTGTCCCTTCCCGCGGGCTCTACGAAGTCCGAGCGGCAGGGCTTCCGCCGGCTGTGTGAACTCCTGAACCGGGCATACCTCGACCCCGAGGCTCCGCTGGAGCACGGCCACTGGATTGCTGCGGCTGGCCTCGGCAACCTCTACAACCGGCCACGCCTTGCTGCGGCGGCCCATACCCTCATTGACCTGGTCGACCAGGGATGGTCGGTCGAGATGGACACGCTGGGCACGTTGGTCGCCCCACCGGAGGCACGCGATGACCGCGCCTTGGAGAAGGACAGGATCCGGCGCCAAGAACTGCTGCGCCGCGACCAGCAACTTGGCAAGCCGAGCGTGCGTCGCTTCATCGACGGCATGGAGCGGACGCATCAACACGGCAACAAGCTGATCTCGATCTTCAACCTGATGCGTGACGGGCGCGAACTCGCTAACACGCTCGCGGCCGACGTCGATGGAACGGCGATCCAGCCCTATGTGCAGGTGGTGGACGGCACCTCGGTCTGCGAGCTTACGGGCTTCAGGCTCCACGACATCTGGCGCTACTTCCGGCACACCTGGTCGAACGCCTATCAGACGGTGCCAGGGCGTTCGATGCCCATGCTTGTTCGAGACGCAGCTACCGAGTACCACGCCGTGATCGGCCTCGCCGCCATCTCCAGCCCGATCGTGCAGATCGCCGAACGCGACCACTGGATTGAGTGGGACACGAACCAGTTCGTGGCGTCGGTGCGCGAGTGCCCGACTATCGAGGTTGCCCGCTGGTTGGCGCGCCGCATTAAGGTGCAGAAGAGCGATATCTACGTCGAGGATCTCCTGCGTGATGGGGTGCTGCAGCCGCGCGACCTTGAGCGGCCGACAACAGACGTGGTAGCCCGCCTTCGGGCTGACGCGGAGCGTCATCGGGCCAAGCATCATCGGGGCAGCCCTGTTCGGGAGGTCCGAGACAGCTTGCGCGACACCTGGGTAGAACGAGCCGAGACTCACCTCTTCCGCAGCAAGCGTGCGGCGGCGCTCGCCGAGACGCTAGAGATCCAGCTCAGGTTGGGCAATTACCTGTCGCCGAACCCGACGATCGCGGGCTTGCGCCGTGCGCTGGACGACACAAGAGCGCGGACGCAGATTGGCCGAGTGGTGCGTCGGGCACGCGGCGAACGAGTCGGGACGGTTATAGCCGATCTCACGGTCTGCGGTGCGGTCGCGCCATACAGCGCGCTGGCTGCAGGCAAGTTGGTCGGCGCGCTGGCGGTGTCACCGCCGGTGCTCGCTGCCTACGAGAAGAAGTACGCCCGCCCGAGCGAGATCGCATCGAGCATGGCCGGCCGCCCGATCACCCGCGAGGCACGGCTGGCCTTCGTCGGAACGACCTCCCTCTACGGCACTGGCTCGAGCCAGTACAACCGTCTGTTTTGGCCAGCCAACGTGATGGGCGGCGAGCAGGGAGTGAAGATCGGCTTCTATGAGCTCGGCCGCTCGCGCTCGTTCGGGACGTCGCACTTCTCCGTTGACACGGTCGAGGCGCTGGTGCGGTTGTCTGAGGTGGAGGGCTCGAGCACTCGCGTCAATAGCTTGTTCGGCGAGGGGGTGAGCCCACGGTTGCGCAAGGTCCGCTTGGGTCTGGCCGTCCTCGGCTGGCCGACCAACGAACTGCTGAAGCATGGGCGCGAGCGCATCCTGTACGGCGTTCCGCTCGTTGAGAACTTGCGGGAGTACGCGCTCGGCATCGAGCGGGAGCCGAGATACCTACTTGATCCTGTGCCGAGTGACGAGGGACAGACTGTGGCTAGCTGGTGGTGGCAGCGCTGGGGATCTCGGCGAGCCGACCAGGAGCGTGTTCGCGAGGCAATGCGGACGCATCGCCTGACGCGACCAGTTCGCCACGGCGCTCGGGTGCCTGCGCCAACCGACGACGAGCTTCTCAGCGTGGAGTCTGGCCACGGCCGAACCGCGGCCAGTGGCGGACGCTAGGTCGGGTTTACCACGTAGATCTCGGAGGTGCTGGTAAGGGCGCCGATGAGGGCGCTTGGGTCGTCTGGGTCAGTGACCTTACGCACCCCAAGTAGGCGGATGCGGGCACCGAGCGGCAGCGAGACAGAGGGTGCGGGCGTCCTCAGCAGGAGCGGCGGGTAGACGCCGGCCTCAGATTCGATGCGCCAGCTCTTGATCCCCTGCTGTGCGGTGACGGTGCCTTCGAGGTCGAACCACGCGCCAGCGGTGACGCTCGCCGGGTCAGCGGCTTCGCTGGTCCAGTAGTCCTCGCAAAGGTGTCGCACCTGGCAGTAGGGGCAGGTCTCGGGTCCCGGTTTCGCTTGGGGGGACGCAGAGTTCGTCTCGCTGTCCGCGGCCGCGATGCGCGCACTGGTGGCCGACTCCAGCGTCCTTAGGCCGGACTCGGTTAAGGGCGGCACGGGGTGGTCGCGGGCCAGGTATGAGACCACCAGGTTGGCGGCGGGAAGGCGGCCTGGGTTGCGCTGCTCGTCCAGGTCCCACAGGAGCGCATAGAGCCGGACTTGGTCGTCGTGGGAGGGATCCTCCTGCCCTGTCTTGTAGTCGGTGATGGTTACCTCGGTCCCGTCCACCAAGACGAGATCAATGCGTCCCCAGAACCGGAGGTTCTCGGCAACTAAATCGACCTCTGGCCACGCCCCCGGGCCGATAGCAGGACGGTGAGGCGCTCCGGTGTACTTATGACCAGCCTCTTCGCTCGTTGTCACGTCGGACTGGCCCGCCCACGCGGGCAACTGCCCACGGCTCAAGAAGACCTGCACGCGGTTGGTTGCGTCGCCGAGCCGGTCGACGAGCCTCTGGCGCAGTTCCTCGCGGGCGGTGTCATCAATGCGCGGGTTGTCCATGAGGGCGTCCACCTTGTCGTTGATCACCCTCTTCAGCACTGTGGACAGGCCGCCAAGGCCGCGGATGACAGCGACCGCTTCGGCGGCATGAGTCGACGTGCAGCCCGCTGTCGATAGCGCCTGGACGACTACCTCCAGCGCCTCGTGGACGACGTCACCGAAGAGTGCCGCCTGTCCGGGGATCTCCGGATAGCCGGCGCGCGTCCAGAGGTCCGGGTAACGGGCGCGGGACAGCATCCAGCGGCGAGGGCACGCCTCGATGTCCTTCAGCGAGCTATAACTCCAATACTTCGGTGCCGCGGGCCAGGTGCCCCAGACGCCTTCGATGGCCGTCTCGAATCGAGCCGCCGGCCCACTCATCGCAGCAGATCCAGAACCGACTGGCTGGCGTGGGGAAGGTTTCGACGGATGATCAGGTCATCGACCAGGCGCACGGGCACGCCCACCTGGTTCTCTTTGGCGTCCTGGAGGGCCGGGTTTGGGGCCAAGTTCGGCGTCAACGGACCGGAGACACCGACGATGAAGTGCCGCCCGCCCTTGGTCGCCAAGATGGGTGCCGTCACCGTTCCGATGCCGGGAAGCGAGACAGGAACGGCTCGTTCGAAGTCGACATCGGTCTCCCCGAGGAGTCGCAGGTCCTCATAGAGGCGGTCGGTAGAACTGTCGAGGCGGGTCTGGTCAAGTTCGGGGATCTTGTCGTAGAGGAGGTAGCGCAGCAAGCTGGCGCCGACCTGGCGATCCATCGAGCTGTGATCGAAGCGGTTGCGGAAGCTGCGCAGGCAGCGATAGCAGGACTCGTCACACTGATCGGGGCAGCCATCGAGCAGTTTGAGCGCCGCTTCGTAGGCCTCGATTCCGAGTTCGCTGACGCGGCGCGTGAAGCCCGCGCCGCCCGGCAGGGTGTCGTAGAGGTAGATCTCCGCTTCCCGACCGTGGCCGCCTGCCGATGTGAGGGCTGGACGGAACTCGGCGTCGAGTTCGCTCGCCTCGATTCCCAGCCGAAGTGCCGCCGCAATCGTGAACGCCTCCGCAAGGGTGCGGAGGGCCACCTGCGTCGCCAAGTAGGAGGGACGGAGCGTCACCGGGTCATCGACTCGGAGACGGAGCAGCAGAACATCTGAGATGAAGTCCGTGCCGAGCACCAGTCCGTGGGTGGCGCGCCCGCCGTCGCAGTTCCGGTACCGATCGTCCGGGTAGGGCTTGGGGTGCGTGCCCGCGACCAAAGGCGAGACGGTGGCGGTTGGCTCAACGAGGCCGCAGCGCACACACATGCTGTAGCCCTCGCCCTCGGGGCCGGTGTTTGTCACGAGGAGCCGACCGCGGTTGTACGTCTGGATAAGCCGGGGGGTGACCGGTTCCCACACGGCGTCGTCGAGCGGGCCGGCAGCGAGTAACTTGGCGCGGGTCGCGTAGGAGATCGCCGGTGAGTCGTCGGGGCTGGTGCCGGCGGGTGTCTTGCTGCGATGGGCGAATCCAGGCGGTCGTATCCAGTTCATGGCAGGTCCGAACTTCTCGACCGCTTTGCAGGCCGGGCAGTCCTGCACGTCGCCCTTATCAGCTGTGTCGTGCTCCACGTGGACGGCGTAGCCGCACTCCTGGCACTCGAAGTAGAGCTTCTTGGCGTCCCAGGCCTCGCCGAGTTCCCCGCGCATGGGCGAGTAGATCGCACCGGAGATCCACTCCTTGTTGGCGACCCACACGGTCTTGCCAGGAGCGTACTGCGTTAGCGCAACCGGGAGACCCTGGCTGGGCTCGAAGCGGAATTGAGGCCGGAAGCGGGTCGATCGCTCGTCATCGAAGATGTGGAACGAGACGACGTCGGTCGGGAACGCGTAACGCGGCAGGACGCCTTTGTAGAGCAAGCGATCGAGCAGGTTTGTAGTGCTGCGCTGGGCACTCGGCGTGGTGCCGTCTTCGGCGGGCGGTTCGGTCGTCTCTGTCTCCTCGGCTTCAGCCTCGGCATCGGAGTCGGCCTCACCAGGGGCGTCCTCTTCAGGATTCTCCGCCTCGGACGTAGGCGGTGCGTCAAAGACGTCTAGGGCTTCGCGCAGGGCGCTCATGGTGTCGGGGATGAGGTCATCGAGCAGCGTCGTTCGGACCGCGCCCCCGATCTCGGTTGGGAGCCAGCTATCGATGTCGGCGCGTAGCGTCGCTTGCTTGTCGGTGAGCCAGGATTGGAAGTTGGTCAGGTTGAGCGGCGACTCGGAGTCGAGGAACGCCCCGACGGTGCCGAGCACCTCGAAGAGGTTCGGCGGGAGGGTCGCTGGGTCGATATCCGGGAGACGGTCCTGGTGGTAGCGCTGGAGCAGATAGGCCGTGACATGGCGACGAGCGATCTCGTCGTTGTCCATCGTGAGCTTTGGATCGTCGACCTCGCCCGCAATCATGGCGGTCGGATCCCGGAAATACTGGTCATCGTGAGTGTCGGAGCTGCCGAAGGCCAAGACGGTGGCTATGGCGTTGCCGCGACGTCCGGCTCGGCCGGCGCGCTGTTGGTAGTTGGCGCGTGAGGGCGGCATGTTGCGCAGCGCTACACCCGACAGCGACCCGATGTCGATACCAACCTCCATCGTGGTGGTCGATGACAGCACATCGATTGCAGCTTCAGGCGCCTCGCCGGGACCGGGCACCGTGATATCGATATCTTGAAAGAGGAGTTCGTTGCGCTCGGCCTTGGAGAAGACGTCCTCGGTTTGCGACGAGTTGAGTTGGGCTGTGTGTTCCGCGGCGATGATGCTGAGCGGGAGGATTGGGGGATCCTGGAGGGCGCGCAGCGAACTGGCCCGGTAGTAGCCCTTGCGAGCCTTGAAGACGTCGTCGGTCAGTGGGTCGATGGGGCGGGCCGTGTCGCCGAGACAGGCAACACAGACGGTGGTACCTGGGAAGCGGCGCTGGGTGAAGCGGCAGCGGTCGCAGTAGGCCCACTCGCCCCCGGGTTCCAGCGCGAGATTGCTCGCCAGGATCTGATAGCTGCCACCGGACATCTGGCAGAAGGCGTCGATCAGCTCAGGGAGCCAGTCCTTGGTGAAGGTGTTCTTAGCGCCTGTCCCGAGCGCGTCGAGGAAGTTGTTCATCGGCGCGAACTTGCCCTTGTGCGTACGGACGCCATCCTTGGTGCCGATCCAGTCGCCGGTCATGGAGGAGAACCAGATACCGGGCTTGCGCCATTGGGAGATCCAGAGGCGAAGCAGCGCGATCTTGGCTTCCCTGGTCTCCACGATGCCGGCGATGTCCGGAAGCTTCTCAAGGACGGGGTCCGTCAGGTCGGCCTGCTCACGCAGGGTGGCGAGACCGAGCGCCGGGAGCGCGTAGTACTCGTGCGTCAGGGTCGTAACCAGGGCACGGAGCAGCGACTGCGGCGGCTGGTTGGGGATCATGATCAGCTTGAGGGCACCCTGGGCGGTGCCGAGCGCTCCGCTATCGACGAGGCGACGCACTTCGGTCATCGGGCGCATCGATTCACCCGTTACGAGTTCGGGTCGCAGGCGAACGTGCAGGCGGGACGCCCCGACGAGTGAGGCGAGAAAAACGTGCTCCAGGTTGAGCGCTGAGGCGAGTGCCGGGTTGTCGGTCAGTTCTTTCCAGCCCCGAAGGACGAGCGGGCGGATGACGTCGCGCATCGAGTAGGTCTGCAGGTTGGGGGCGAGGCGGGCGGCCATCTGCCGGGAGTCGGAGAAGACCATTACCTTGCGACCGCGCAGCGGTGCAAACTCGGTCTCCTCGGCTTCTCCTGCTGGTTGTACCTCGATCTGCCGACTCACGAGCGCGAGGAAAGGCTGGTCGCCCTCAGTCTGGTGGTCTTGCACAGAGGACTCGAATCCGGCGCGCTGCTTGCAGACACCACAGGGTGTGAACTGCCCGCTGGCCGTGGTGTCATCGTCGTCCTCGCCCGAGCCGTCCCCGGTTCGAGGCGTGACCAGGTAGGCGGTGCGCCAGCGATCACTCTCGTTCATCGGATTGAGCCTGCCGGTGACGAGGTCGAGGACGAAGGGCTCGACGTTTGCCTGTTGCGGCTGCTCCAACAGGATGTCGAGGGGCTCTAGGGGGCGGATGACGCCGGACGCTGTGTGCAGGGCCTTGCCCGGCTCCCGCCAGAGATAGGCGGGATCGACGAGGTTGTCGGTGTAGGCGCGGGCATAGGCGGCACCGCACTGGCGGCAGGTGAAGAGTTCGAAGACACGGGCACCGCAATCGCAGGCGGTGCGCGGCTGGGAGTAGAGCTTGCCGATCGGTCCTTCGGGAATGACGGTGCGGTCGACCAGGTCACACGCCGGATCCATGCAGGCCCAGAGACCAGGGAGGCCCCGGAAGAAAGCATGGACGCGGCACGGCAGGAGCCCGGCGTCGCCCTCCTGCAGACGCGCAACACTGCCGAGCGCGGCGAGCGCCGAGACCGCTCGTGAGGCAACGTCAGGATCGGCATCGGGAAAGACCATCGTGCCGAGTTGAGTCACGGGCTGAGCCTGGCCCATCGTGACGTTGACCAACTCGCCCAGCGGGGCGAAGTCCTCGAGTGCCTCGAACAGCAACTTGTTGATATCCAGCGTTGCGGGACGAGTCACGCCGCGAGCGTCAAGCAAGGACTGGACGGCATCAGCTCGAGCGGCATCCGTCGTGCCGTCGTAGAAGTCCTTCATGGGGAGCGCTGCGAGCAGCGCCGCGTCAGCGGCAGACCCGGGCGCGGCCGGTTCGCGGTGTTTCGGATCGCCGGTGATGGTGTCGAAGGTCGCCACGTCCGTACCGCTGAGTTGGGACGCGAACTCGCGGGCGTAGTCCGAGTCCTGGAAGCTCGCGCTGGTGCAGATGACCTGCAGTCGCTCCGGCGGGATGCCGAGTCGGGTACGGAGGCGGCGCAGAAGCAGGGCGACCTCGGCGCCCGCTGCTCCTCGGTAGAGGTGGGCCTCGTCGATGATGAGGAGGAATTTCTCTTCTGGGTTGCCCTGGAGCCAGGCGCGGGTCGCCTCGAAGATCGGCCGCTCCAGCGGCCGCATCATCATGTACTCCAACATCGAGTAGTTGGTGATGAGGATGTCCGGCGGGGCGTTGAGTACTTCGTGGCGGGTGAGCAGTTCCGGGTCCTCGGGCAGCATGACGGCGCGCTGGAACCTGCCGTTCTTGTCCTGCCAGAACCGCTTGGAACGGGCGTACCAGCCGATCAGGTCCGGTTTGGCCGGCCATTTGCCGCGCTTCTTGAGGTTCTGAATTAGGCCGGCGGATCGTTGTTGCTTGGGCGAACTCGGCCCGGCGGCCTGGTCAATCAGGTCGATGTAGAAGTGCTCGATGGATTTGAGCTTCGTCTGGTCCTTCTTCACCGACCGAACGCCCGGGTAGAGGGTGCGGCTGGTGTAGCGCGCAAAGCGGGCCGGTCGCCCCGCCCACGTCTGGAACTGTGCGGTGACGCGCGGATCGCCCATCAGGAGGCGGAGACGGCCAAGCTGGTCGTTTACCAGTGCGTTCATCGGGTAGAGCACAAGTGCCCGCACCGCAGGGGTCTCGAAGGAGCCGGGGCGCCCGGCTGCTTCGGTAGCGAGCTTGGCGAGCAGTGGCAGCAAGAAGGTCTCGGTCTTTCCGGAACCGGTACCGGTGGTGACCACGAGGTTGCGGCCGTCCCGCCCGATTGCTTCCAACGCTCGGGCCTGGTGGGTGTACGGCGGGTCGAACAGGAGCGGAGTGTTGCCGTCGCTGCTATCTGCGAGATCGGCGAACATGCCGTGGACAGCCTCGCCGAGGTCGAGGTCAGCGAATGTGCGATCGGCCCGGTAGCGGGGCGTGCTCTCGATGAAGGGCGGCTGCGTGATAACGCCTTCGCTGGCGAGTAGTTCCTGACGCTGCGCGATGATCGCAGGGTGCCCGACGTGGTAGGTCGCCTCGATGTAGTCGGTGAGCGCGCCCGTGATGTCCGCGATGGTCTTGGCAATGGTTGGTGCCGCGTCGCTCACGCTGTTCCCTCCTGGCCAATAGGCTGCATCCATAGCATGTTAGTGAGCAACTGCTCGGCGGACGTAACTGCGGCGGCCGGTAGGCGGTACGACAGCAGGGCTCCTCGGCGACGCTCAAGGGGGTCCCCAGCGAACGAGAGAGAGCGCTCCACCCATGAGGGGATGGGGCTGAAGAGGTCAAGCACGCTGCCCCCATGCTCTTCGGCCGACAACCGGTAGACCTGGGGCGCTCGACGTTCGGCATCGATGGCCGCCTGTAGGCGCCACGCCTCGTCACGAGGCAGCGCCCCGGTGTCGACGGGAAGGTCCAGGAGGGCGGTCGGCTGCCCGTCGTGCACCCGTACGAAGCACCAAGCTGCGGCGCCGTAGGCCTGCGGCCGGCGGCCAAGGAAGTCGCCGGTATCTGTCGGCTCAAGCTGACGCCAGCGGCCGGCGTAGTAGCGGACCGGACGGGTGGGATCGAGGATCTCCAGCCCCTGTACGGCGCCAGAGGCGAGCGCCACGTCGAGTCGCGCCATCACGTTGCTGAGGTGCTGCGAGCTCGGTATGGCCGCTGGGTGCCTGAGCCAGCGATCCGAGCGGAGTTCGTGTAGGCCGAACTCCTTCAGCAGGGCGGGTCCACTCTCTACAGGGAGTGCGAGCGTACGTACATGCCCGTGCACCTGGATGCCTGCGGCTGCTTCGCCCTCGACGAGCGGACGACCTTCAGCACGGACACCTAGGAGCAGGTAGTGACCCGGGTGGCGGGCGACGAAGGTCGGTGGTCCCAGGTAGATCAGGCGCCCCGCGCGCACGCCCGGCGACCGTAGTTCGAGCAGGTCGCCGATACCGAGCAGGTTCTCCAGTTCGATGGCAATGAGCTCGCGCAGCGGTGCTTGACCCTCATAGAGGGGACCGAAGACGTCGCGTACGGCATCGATCAGGTCGGCAGGCGGGACCGGGCAAAGGAACGAGGCCGCACGGCGGAGGCTGGCGGCGAGTATCTCGGGATCTGCCGCGCTGCCCGAATCAGCGTCGAGCGCCAACGTTGTCCGCGTGAGCGCGGTGATCTTTGCGGCCGAGAGTTGGGTGATGCTCACGAGGGTCCTCGTTCGTTCGTGCTGTCGCGGGGCTCGGGCCGGAGTGCGTCGCTCCCAAGGACGGCGAAGCGCACCGCGCGGAGGAGTACCGGGCTCCGTAGGGTTCCTTCGAGGAGTTGGCGGCGCTTGGTCTCTTCCCACCTGAGAAGACGGCCGGGCCGCGAGGCCAGTCGCTCGAGGAAGCGAACGGCGGTGACCGGGTGTCCCATGCCGCTCGCGTTCAGGACGGAATCGAGGAGACCCGCTAGTTCGGGGACGCGGGCGTCGGGGGCGTTGGCCCAGTGCCACAGCCTGGCGGCGATCTGGTCGCCGATCTGCTGCTCTGCCCCGGTGCCGACGATCGCTTGCATCTCCTCTAGGTGATCGAGGATGTCCTTCTCACGTTGGCCGCGCTCCTGGTGCGCCCAACGGCTCCCGCCGATGAGGCCCGCCAGCTCACTTGTGATGGCCTGAAGGGCTCGCTCACGCTGTGCCTGGGCGAACGGGTCGGCGGGAAGCTCCGCGTCCGCCCACAGTGCATGCCCGCGGATAAGGCGCATGGCCTCGATGAGCGACCGGGGCCCGATCTGCACGAAGGGACGGCGAGCACCACCCTGGGCAAAGAGTCGGTTGGGATCGGGCGGGATGACGATGGCTGACGACACGTCGCCGGACGTGGCCACCAGCAGTCCGCCGTTCAGGGGGCTAGCGATCGGCTGGTCTGGGACTTGGGCATGCCCGACGAGCGGTTCCGAGGTCTCGAACAGGGTGACGGTGGTGGCCTGGGCGTCGGTCCGGTCGATGAGGTGCGCTTCGTACCCGCCATCGTGGACTTTGGAGATCACCCAGCGAAGCGGGCGGAAGCCGCGCTCACACTGAAGGGTGGCGAAGCCGACCCCACCCCGGCTAACGGCAATCTCGGCGGTTTCGGCATCGTCGTATGCGGCGGCCAGCTCCGACCCTCGAAGTTCCCGGACGGCGAAGGTTCGCCACTGCTGGTCGGTCAGGGGAAGCCGTACCGGCCGTTGGAGATGTGCGAGCGACTCACCACCCGGGCCGCGGAGCGTCACGGTGAGCTGGGCCTGGAGCCCGGACGGCCCCTCGATGCTCAGGGAAGCGCGCCCGTCCCAGAGGTCGGTGAGCAGGGGGCGGGCTGGCGACGCCAGCATCCGGATACCGGTACCCGCGTTCTCGGCTTCTTCACGCGGTTCGCGGACGACGAGCGTGAGTGCTCCCGATGCGACGGTTGAATCCTCACCGGTGCCCAGCAAGGTTACGGTGATCTCGTAGACCCCGGCAACCAGGTCGGTGAGGCCAAAGAAGAGTTCGGGCGTTTCTGCGGGCCACGGCAAGAGTTCCGGCGCCCCGCCATTGATCGTGATGACACAGGCCTCGGGCGGGTGCTCCGCGCGTAAGCCGAGCAGGATCGGGTCACCTTCGAGGAACTCGCCGAGGCCTTCCCCGTCCCACGAGGCCGGCGTCAGTCCGACTGGGCGGATGGCGATGCTGGAGATGACCGAGATGCCAGCCGTTGTGAAGGCGAAGGCGTCCAGATCACCGATCTGCTCGGGAAGGTCGAGCAGGTAACCTCGGGCACCCTCGAGGCGAAGCTCTACCTCCGAGAGCCAGGCGACAGCGGGCGGTGGGGTTTCGGGACGCGCAACCAGCAGGTAGCGCTGGCCAGGGCGAACGACGGCGCCCTTGACCTGGACGGCGTGGTTGGCCGTCCGACGACGGAACACCCACCACGGTCCCGGCGTGAGCATGCACTGATTGGCTACTAGCACGTTGACGGAGGGGTCGGCTCGCTCCAACTGGATGAAGGCTTGACCTTCGGCGGGGAGGGCCGTGAGCAGTTGCTCTCCGGCGTATAGGAGCCGACCCGGCGCCACGGGCCGTGGGACTCCTGCGATGCGAGCTCGGCGTTGCTTGAGTTCGTCGTAGAGCTGAGGCAAGCGCGTTGCGAGGGGCGTCAGGTCGGGGATGTCTGCGAACAAGCGCCAGCCGTCGGCGAGCCGTTTCATGGAGAGGCGTGGGTCCGAGAGCGTGCGAGTGCGTGTCCCTGTCGAGGTGGACGTCAGAGCGCCGCCCTTGCCCCTGAAGCCGGTGGTTCGCACCTGGCTGGCACGATGGCGCGCCTTGGAGAGCCAGACCTTCGCCTGGCGCTCGCTTGTGAGCCCGCCGACGATGCGCTCCAGCGTCGAGCGGACGAGGTACGGTGAATCCTCGTTCTCGCCCTGGAGCAAGGCCAGCGCCACCCGCCCGAGCAGGCTGTGCATCGTGCAGAACTCCTGGAAGCGTTCCGGGTACCCCCGAGTGCGGGCAGCCAATGCGGCACCGAGGGCATCGGGATCGGCCAGTTGGTCGGCGGTGATGCTGCGGAATTCAAAGAGCAGTCGAGCGAGTTGGCGCTGCAGATAGACCGGCAGCACCGCGTGGGCGATGGGCCACGCGATGTTGACGAAGAAGTCTGCGAAAGCGCCAGTGGGACGAGCGCCGCCGTACTCATCGGCGAAGCGCACGAACCAATCCCGCAGGCGACTACGGTGCCCGTTGATATTTGAGAGGCGGTCCCAGCCGGGCGTCCGCTGGGCGAAGATCGGCCAGTAGTCGACCCCGACGTAGTCGTAGCCGACATTGGCGGCGTAGACGACGAATGGAAGCCACCACTGCCGGTAGCGCGGGCCGAAACCGGAGGCGACCGCTGCGCGCACCGCCGCCTCAAGCACCTCGAACTCGGCTTGAGGAAGGTCGTGCTCCAGTGCGAAGACGGGAGCGACGGGCGAGAGTTGGTGGCGCTGCTCAGACAGTTCACGGAAGTGGACGTCCAGGCGCTCGTGGAAGCGTTTGAGCAGATCGAAGGCATCGCCGCCGCTACTGGCTGATGTCACGGTCAACCCCTCTGACTTGTCTGCTCCTCGCCCGGACGGGGCGATCAAGGTCAAGTGTGGTCTAGACATCGGACACATTCCGGAGCTCGGACCATCGAGACGTGGAAATGGGGTGGGTCTGACCCGCCCTTGGAGTACGCCCAGACTCGCCGGGGCTCGCTCGGGGTGGTCAGACCGGAGAGCGAACGACCACCATCGAGTCATGCCCACCCTGACCGACGAACAGGAGGCCGCCGGGCGCTGACCCGGAAACCCCCATCACTGTCCGTCGCACCACTAGCGCTGGCCAGAGCGGGCGTACTCCAGACGTCGATGTCGGTCACGGCGTCAGCGCAGGTGCCTGAAACGCTGCGGTCCAGCGCTCTCGTCCCGAGTCGTTGCTCCCTGCGCGCATCCGCGTGCCGCCGAGAGTGAAGCGCGCTCGCTAATGAGCGCGCGTACAACTGTTGCAGTTCCCCTGATCGTGCGTGCCCGCGAGACTTCCGCCATGACTGATTTGATGGGGAGGGCATCGCTGGCCCTCCGACCACCAGCGCTAGTTGTCAGAGTCCCAATGCTCGTCACCAACGGCATTGTCAGCGAACTGTCGTACGTCTTGATCTACCGTCATTTGGTGCTCAACATCAAGTTGGCTGTAGAGATCCTCAAACTCTTCCTCGCTCAGAGACTCAATGCCGACAGCCAGGTCCACTACGATTTGATCCTGTTCAGCTTTGGTCAGTTTTCCCTTACTCACTACTTCCCTCCATAGGGTTATCGAGCGCATCCAGCGCTTCCGGGTCCTGACCCCGGATCTTAGACAGAGTTAGCGGTTCCGCGAGGGGTAAGCGGGGTGGCGAGCGGCTTCTAAGCAAACAGCACCGCTATCCAATGTAGAGTCCGGTTCGCAGGGGGAGGTGAGCGGTTGTTGGACGAGTATGAGCGCTTGGCCCAACGACAACTGGAGCCGGCGCTCGGGCCGATGACAGCTGTCGATGTCGCGGGCGGCCGACCCGGGCAGCATGACTTCGAGGTCATGTTGCTGGACGGCGGCGTCGGGGCGATCGAGGTGACATCCGTCGTGGACGCAGAACGACGGAACCTCTCTGCATCGATTGCAAGACGCTTGTCCGGATTGCGAGTCGGCTCCTCTCGGCTCCTTTGGATTGTTGGGCTCCTGCCGTCTGCGCGAGTGCGAGCTCTGAGCCCTGGTGTATTAGAGCGTCTGATCGCAGATCTCGACGCCGAGGGAAGGACTTCAGCCAGCAACATTGGCCATGGCGAAGATCCGTGGGCGTCCCGGCTGGGATCCCTAGGCATCGAATCAATACACGGGGTGCCGGCTCGGGAGGGCAGTGATGGGTTGGTCTTCGTTCGTGCCGGGACCTACGGCGGAGTCGGCTGGGGTCAAGAGGCGATTGACGCCTGGCTAACCTCCTTCCTCTCCGGCAGTCAGGCTGCCAACAAGGTTGAGAAGTTGGGACGGGCGGCCAACGCCCGCGAGAAGCACCTCGTGGTTGTCCTCGACAGCTTCTCAGAGGCGGGTATGGGCGTAGGGTTGGCTCTTACTGCACGTCAGGACCCTGGCGCAGCAGATTTCGGCCTTCCGACAGTGACGCCGCCAGCGCCGATCACACATCTGTGGCTGATTTCCGATGTCGTTGAGTGGGACGGACTGCTCTGGACGAAGGGCGTCGGATGGGCCGTGCTCTCACCGGTTCCCTTCGTAGAAACCGCCGAAGTACGCTCGGGTGACGTATGCGAGGACTCGGCGATGGGTGAGGTCGCCCATTGGGATGGGGGCGTCGGGCGCCCTGATCCTGACGAACCGCGGGAGGACGCAGCCCAACGCCAGAACGGCGAGAGCTGACCGTGCCCGGACGCGATCTCCTCTTGGCGCCCGGACCTGGCGGCAGGTACGACATTGGCATCACCACCCGACCGTCCGGGCTGCTCATGGAAGACCACAACCACGACCCTCGCCGACCCGACGCGTTAACGCCTCTGCGAACACGGCACCCGCGCTGACCTCCCCATCATGGGTCAGAGTCGGCCGGCAGACGGGGGAGTTGTAGCGGCGGCGTGGAGCCATTCGTGGAGCGAACTGCCCGATACGGATGAGAAATACGGGCACCGGAGATAGGTTCCCTGCAACGAATCACGCCTGAAGACGGCAGATGTGACGGTGACCTTCCTCCTCGCAATGAGAAGGTCGTCGGTCTGATTCCGACAGGCGGCTTCCAACCAAGCCGCGGCTTAGAGGCCACGTCTGAAGCTGGCGAGCCGAGCCGGCGCTACGCCCGGCCGGTGCCGCGGTTGTACGCGGCGCTGAGCCCGAGCCAGTGCCCGGACAAATGCTGCTGTGACGAACTGTGGCGCTGACCGAACTTGTTCGACACAGCGTCTGGTGTCGACGACGAGGAAGATCAGACTGCCGCATCTCGCACGGGCTTGAAGGGGTGATCCCGTAGTCGAGCCCGCAGCGCCGCGATCGATGGGTTGGTGTCCGTAACTTCCGCAACCTGTCGGGCGACAGCCAAGGGGACGAGCAGACCGGAGTCGTTGACGGCTGCTTCGATGGTGGCCATGACCGCGGCATCTGCAGATCCAGCAATGACGATCCATGTGAGTCCCGCCGCTGTGGTCGCACGGATCTGTGGGTCTTCGTCATGGGCCAAGGCAATCAGCATCCCGACGGCAAGCTCTTGTGCGCCGCCGGCCGCCCGCATGTGGCACGCGGCCACCATTGCTGCCCAACGGCGCTGGTCGCGAGATCCTGCCAGCAACTGAACGACAGACTCGTCGATCATCGAGTCAGCCCCCAATGTCGCCATTAGGTATGCAGCTGGTCCGGCCGCTCCAGGTCCGAGTCCGAACTCAACATCTCGTTCATCAGCATCGGTGGCGAGGATTCGAGCAGTGATCTCGGTCAGGCGATCGCTCAATCCTTCAGGCACCTGGCCCACGCCGTTTGCCAGTGCAAGCAATGCGCCGCGCTTCTGGGACGGAACGATATTGTCATCAGCGAGATAGTCCAGAAGTGGATCCCACTGAGCCTGTGTGGGATGCCAGCAGTTCAGGACGACGAGGGATCTTGCCTCGTCGTAGATGCCGACCCCCACGATGCCCGATGCTGCGGACTCGCGACGCGTCCGAAGCTGGTCGACAAGCCTCTGGATCATCGCTGCCGCCGCGTCGCCAGCAAGTACGCGAACATCCCCGAACGCGGAGAGGGCCGATGACGACCCTGCCGCGATGTCATCGACCAATGCGGCCCGCGCGGCCTCGATGTATGGGGCCGCAGCGCCCAGGAGCGCGTGGCGCAGGCTTTCATGGTGGCGTTCAGCGACGGCGACCGCAGTTGCGGCTGTGTCGGCGCCCCACACGGCGCGGTCCAAGGCTATGGCGCAGGTCGCCCAGCCCCGGGCGAGCAGTTCATCCGAGATAGGCGGCAACTGCAACATGAAAGTGGCAACTCGCTGCTGTGCTGCTTGGCTGGCAGACCGCAAGACCTGAGCAAGGGCCTCCACTAACGCGATGTGGAGAAGGAAAGTAGGCCGGACTCGCTGTTCAAACCCGGCCGGATCGGAGTAGGTGCCTAGGAGCCACTCGATGGTGGCGTCCGCGGTCGCCTCGTCGAGTACCGCCCCGCCTCGACGCAGAAGCGTCAGGTTTGCATACGCGGTTGTGTGGGTGGAGGCATTGAGGTCGATCGAACGGATTGTGTCCGCCACTGAGGCTGCTGGCCCGTCATCGACAAGCCTCCGCACTGCTATGTCCAGAGCCTTGTGGTCCCCGGCCATACGAAGAAGCGACAGTCCGGCGCCTAGATCTGCTGGGTCGCTTGAACGCGCGAGGCGTGTGAGCGTGTCGCGGCCTAAGAGGCTTGAGAGGTCTCGCCAGCTTCCGTGGTCGCCGGCCAATGTAGCGTTTAGCGCGGCAGCGACGAGTTGGTCGTGGGCGGTGTCGCTGGCGCTCCAGCGATGCGAGGTGTCTCGTGACCAGTCGACGAAGCTGCGCTCTAGCGCGTCCGCGAGTGCCCAACCGCGGGTCTGCTGTCTCCACCAGTTCGCGGCGGTGTCGGACGCCTCAATCGTGGCACCCAGATCGCCCTCGCCCCAATCAAGTAGTCGGAAGAGGAGTTGGGCGCCGACGCCGGCGACGGCGGTCGCGGTGACATCCTCAGCGTGGGTGCCTGCGATGGACTGAACGGATGCGGCGAGCTGACGAGCCTCGGTTGTGCGCCCGACCTCTGCGTATGCCCTGGCCAGTTGCACCGCGAGCCATGCGTGATCGACCGGTTTGGCAGCGTCTGTGTCGCGTATCGCCTCCAGCAACGCGATTCCCTCATCGGTGCGGCCTTCTTCCATCAAGCTCGTAGCGGCCGCGATGGTCGCAGCGGTCTGAGCGGCCGCGTCGGGCGCGTCGACGGGCACCGCGAGCAGCAGATCGAGCTCGCCTGCGGTAACCCGACGGTGCAGGGCGGCATAGAATCGCCAACCCCACTCAATCGACGCTGCAGCAGCGTCGGTGCTGGGGACGAGACCGCGTTCCTCGAACTGATGAAGTTCGCCGATCCGGGCTTGGAGGACAAGCGCAATTGCCTGCGACGCTGTCAGCGGATCATCGACGTGAGAGTTCGGATGTGGGGCAATGAGTCGCGGCACGAGCAGCGCGTAGCGAAGAAGATCCCGCTCCAGCACAGAATCTGCCCCATGCCACGCGCTGCCCTCCCACGCCGGTGCGGGCCGCGTGCTCGCAGCGATCGCGATGAGCGAGTCGCGACTCTGCTCGTCTACCTTCTGGTCGATCGGAACCAGTACCTTCTTGCCTTTACCGGTCGAGATGACAGCATCCTCAGTGACATGAACCCAGTAGCTCGTGTCGCTGTCGAGATCATGGATGACTACTAGGTGGGGCAGTCCGTGGCGCAGCCAGTCATCAATATGCTCACCGTCGTCGTCGCGAAACCACCACCCATTGACCTCACCGTCCGCGTTCTTGGCGGGCTCTCTGAACCAGGATGGACCAGCCTTGATCTGGGCACCGAGCGTCAGCCCCAAGTCGAAACGGCGGGCGTCCCGCGCCATCAGAAAGACATCGGTTCCGTTGTCATGCCGAGTGATCTCCGCATAGCCGAAGCCGATTCGGCCGAACTTGCCAGTGACCTCACTGACTCCAACGGATCCCGTCTGCTCGCTCTCGGTCGCACGTGCCACCGACGTACCCTCTCCCGGCTCCGGCGAGGAACGCAAGCCCACGCTTGCCGGCCACTTGGCGTCCTTCGCTGGGCCTCGTCGGTTTTGACGTGTCAAGCAGCTCCGCGAGCACTTCACCGGCCAGGAGGAGTCGCGCCCCCGGACCGCTGTCGCCACGAGCGGCGGCGCTCTGCTCGATGACATCAGTTGGTCCTCAACGCGAGCGGGCTGCGTGGCGAGCCGCGCGCCGCGGGCGAGCCTCGTGCGTCATGCGGTGCTTCTTCGAGAAAATCCAGCAGAGGTGCTTGGTCGCGGGTTGGCATGCAGGTGCATGTCTCACTTCTCCGTGCATTTCAGCCGATTGGCGGTTTCCGGGCGAAGGTCTCGCTCAAAGGCGCTCGGATTGATTGGAGATCCTGGCCAGTGCGCACGGTGCGGAGAGTTGAGCGGGCACATGGCTGCCCGCCCACCATGGACGGCGGTCCTCACTGAGGTGAGCGTGCCGGAACCACTGCCGCATCCCCGGCGATGACCGGCGCCAGTGGGTGCGGTGCTGAACAATTGAACCATCCGACCAGGCTGGGATGACCACCACATGACCACCGTCGCCTACATCGCCGTTGGGAATCCACCCCTCGCCGGCAGGCGGCTGGGTCTCCAGGAGAGGCTCGCTCGCCAGGGCAAGCCAATGCACGACGCCGTACTGCCAATCCATGACAGCCTCGCCTGCATGCGCCCCGGCCGTCACCGCTGCACCCGTTCGTAGGGCCGTTCCGATGCCTTAAGGAGTAGGGACCAGCCACGAACAGTCACATAAACGGCCGAGCTGCGGGCGCCGGACCACGCGTGCGCGCGGACCGCAATTTTCTGGACCATCGCAGAGCCTTCCTTCGCAACGACGGATTTTCCAGCACGACGAAGCTAATATTTTCCTAGGGAAGCTTCAACCATTGCTGAGCAGATATTGACTTCTTACCGTAGATATTGGCGACGTGCCGACTGGAGGAGAAGCGTGGACGATGCTGCCGTGCCCACGGAGGAAGTTGATGCGACCATCGCTGCCAACGTGCGCGCCATTCGAGCCCGGCGGCAGGAGCGCCAGGAAGATCTGGCCGCCGAACTTGGCTGGTCTCGTCCTGTTGTGGGCGACCTCGAGAACGGGCGACGCCGGGTGACAGTTGCCGATGTCATCGCCCTCTGCCGGGCACTCGAGGTGGATCTCCGTGAGCTGCTGCGAGGCGTGGATGACGATGACCTGCGAGTCCTCGGTCTCGACCGCCGGCGCGCGTAGAACACAGCGACATACACAAACTGGCCGACCGGCCGTCGACAGGCGACGCTCGCTGGTGGCGCCGGTGAGTGCTGGGCTGGGACAGCCACAACTCCTGATCTGGGTCGACAAGCTGGCCCCCGGCCTACGCCTGACTGGATGGATCTGAGACGTTCCAGATATCAGCCGGGACTGGCCGCGTGCCGCGCCGTGCCCGGCTAGCGGCCAGCTCAGGAACGATTGCTGGAGTCCCATCAGCGGCGGCGGCGCCGCCGGGCAAATCGCCTGCAGGGAGTCGGAAACCGCTATATCCTGCAAGGCTTTTCTCGACGGCGTTGGGACGGGAGATACCAGGCATGGAGATCAGGTCGCTCGAACAGCTGCGTGAGCCAGACCCGCGTACGCAGGCCTTCACGCCCCATGGGCTGGGGATGGATCGCATTTTGACCCCCGAGTCGGCGGCCGAGTTCCAGCAGCGGGTGATTGGGCGCCTTGAACTCACCGGCGCAGTCGCTGACGGAACTCGGCGCTCGTTCGAGCGGCTCCGCACCATCTACGCCTACGGTGTGCTGTGCTACGACGTGTTCACACTGGTGAACGATGCAGCGCTACTCGTCTTGGAGCAGGCCCTGCGGGACCGATTCGTCACATACCACCAGCACGGCATGAAGCTCGTCGATCCTGATGGCGAGATGCGCGAGATCCAGATCGGCGGCTACGAACACGTGCGGAGCTATTTCAAGAGGAACCGCCGAAAGCGCCTTCGTCTGGTCGTGGGTGATAGTGGGGCCACGATCGCGTTCAGGGATGGCATGTTGTCCGACCTGCGGGTGTGGGCAAGGGCAGCCGGCCTCCTCCGTGGCCAGCGCAACCGGTTTGTCGAAGACGCCATGGCGGCGCTGCGTAACGAGGTCGCCCACCCCAACGGTTATAACCTCCTCTCACCCGTTGATGCCGCGCGAACTGTGACTGACTTGGCCGAGATCATTAACCAACTGTGGGGCGAAGCAACCGAGAATGGTCGCCTCTATCCGACGCCCATGCGGAGGGAGATCCTCACCCTGGCTCGGACGCCGGACGGTGTTGACATCGCCGCCAGGGCAGAGCGACTGGCAGATGACGACGCCGAGCTGCTCGGCGCGGAACACCTCATTGTGCGGGCAGTGTTCCATGATCCTGACCTGCACTGGTTCCAAGGCAGGTGGGAGGCAACGTCTTACCCGGCAGATTGGCTGTGGGGCCCAGGATCAGCTGACGCCGCCCGGGACTGGCTGCGGACACTCCAGCCAGCTGAGGATAGCTGCGACTACCTAGACCGCGTATTCGCGGTGCACCACGTCGGCGCGGACCTCTATCTGCCGATGACGCCTGACGCTGTCTTGGCGTTACCAGATGCGGACCGCAGCGGGAGCTGGCACATCGTCCGGGCAGACCACCCGGACGCCGCCTTCACGCACGTCAAGAACCGAGTCCTCGGCCTCTCATGCCAGCAGACTGGACCGTGTGACAACTGCCCAGCTGAGCTGCTCGCCCAGGGCGCATTTCCCGACATCGCCGAATTGCTGAAGGTCAACCAGACCAACGCGCAGTATGTGCTGCCACCGGAGCTTGCGAGGCCCAGAGCACGAGCACACAAATTCCAACTACCAGAACCGTGATGGCCAGGAACCCGACCACCAAACGATGAGCCTCATTGCCCGAACAGGGCCTCGCTGTCGCCCGGACCTGGATGGTGGAGGGGCGGCGCGTGCCCTCCAGCCTGGAAGGCACTTTGGTTCTGATGCCGAGAGGCGCTCCGTCGGACCTCAGCCCATACGCACGAACGGCACACCGGCCTGGTTCAACACCTCGTACAGATCGGCGATCCTGTCCGTGGCGCCGCGTTGGTCGCATTGGGTGAAAATGAGCCGCTCGGCCGCGCGGGACACACCGACGAAGAACGCCATCGTGGATTCGACCGTGTCGCGGGCATGGGCCCACCACTGGTCGTCATCGAGCCCAACGAAGAAGACCGTGTGGTATTCCAGGCCCTTGCTGCGATGGATGGTCAGCAGCGGCACTGCTTCGTCGTCGGTGAACGCGCCAGCCACTTGACCCCACGAGTCGACCCGGCCGAGAACGTCAGCGAGCCGAGTCTTGAACGCCTCGAGCGTCACTGCGAGGTCTTCAGCCCGGTCCGCGAGGATGCGCTTCTGGGCGATGTAGTCATACTCCACGAATGCCGCGAGCTTGCCGACGAGGACCTCGGTGAGCTCTTCGGCGTGGTCAATGTCCGGCCCGGTGGTCGCATCATCGTCCAGCGGTGTAGCACCGAACCAGCTGCGTAGTTGGGCCAGGAATTCCGAGAGTGAGTCGTCGGTGCTCGACCCCACTTCGCGGTTTCCGTCGTTCGGAGCGAGCCGGGTGAGCGTGCCGGTGACCTCGCGCCAGGTCTGCGGCTGGCCTCCGCGAACAGCGCCGAGGCGGACCAGACCGATGAGCAGTCGCGCGAGCTCGTCCTTGAGCAGATCCTGGAGCCGGAGCTCGCCGACCTGGGCGTCGTCGTTGCGCAGCTTGAGTCCTTGAGCTGCGAGCGCCCGCGCGAGTTCCGGTTCGAGGTCGGCCACTCGCTGGCGCGCGATCAGGGCATACTCCGCTGGCGGGCGTCCGGATTGCTCGATGTCGGCGGCGATCCACGCTGCGATGGACTCGGCCTCAAGCCTGGCGTTTGAGAACGACCAGACCTGGACTGGGACGTCTCCGACCTGGCTGACGACTTGTGACAGCTGCTGCTGGCTGCCCGGGTCGAGGCGTGTCGCGAAGCGATGTTGCAGATCGACGAGCTCCTGGGTCGAGCGGAAGTTCCAGCTCAGCTCGAACGGCTGCGCGTCGAAGTCGTGCTCGAACTGAGCGAACGCGTCGGTCAGGGCGCCCGCCCAGCCCATGATCCGCTGCTTGCGGTCGCCGACGACCGTGACGGTCGTGCCTTCGCGTGCGAACACAGACTTCAGGAAGGAGTACTGGGCATAGGTGGTGTCCTGGAACTCGTCGACGAACACGTACGGGTAGGTCGCGGTGAGTGCGCGCTGCAGCTGCACGCTTGAACGGATGACCAGCTCGGCCAATCGGTTCAGCATGACGAAGTCGACCGTGGGGACCTCGTGGCCTTGGTACTTCTGGGCCCACCACTGCTGGATCGCGTAGTCCTCTGCAGTCGCGGGTTCCTGCGGCTCGGGCTCCAAGCGGTAGGAACCGACGAGGTTGGTGATGAATCCGGCCTGCCGGATCCCGTAGATGCCGCTACGGAACTTCTCTGGTGCCGCTGCGGCGAGGTTGCCAAGGAAGTCGCGAACTTCAACCTGGCTGGCGAAGCCGATCCGATACGTGCCGCTGATCGCCCAGGCGGGTGGCAGGAGGTCTTTGAACCGGTCGACAATCGACTTGGTGAACGAGTCGAACGTCATCGAAGTGAACCGGTCGACGTGTTCCGGCAACCGTGTCTGCACACGTCGCCGGAGGTTGGCTGCCGCGTCCCGCTTGAACGAGATCGCGAGGATCTGCCGGGGAGGACGGCACAGGCCGGTCTCGAGAAGGTAGCTGGCGCGCTGTGCAAGGAACTCGGACTTCCCGGCGCCTGGCCCCGCGGTGACCGAGAGGGTGCCGGCGCGCAACGCATCCCAGGCCGCGGGTTCAAGGTCCTCGATGTCACGCGGACGCCAGTCAGCGGGGTCGGTTCTCATGTCGGGGTGACCGCCTCGGCGATCCGGTCCAGAAGTCGCGAGAGGGGACCCTCAACCATGGCTAGGTCGGCTGGGGAGACATAGGAAAGGGCACGCAGGTGGGTGCTGGGCTTGGAGTGGGTGAGGAACAGGTACCGGTACCAGCGCAGATCGTCGGTCCTCTTCGCCTCCGTCCAGTACGCCACGTCAGGTCGCACGCCGGGTTCACCGAGGACCGCGTCGCGCGGGTCTCCCTGGCTACTGGGCCCCTTCTGTCCATCCTCGCGGTGGTCGGTGTAGGCCGGCCTGAACTTCGTCAGAAGGAGCATGTCGAGGTCGAGCGGAGCCGAGAAGTAGATGCCCCACTTCTCGAGGTGGTTCAGCCATGCCACCAGCTGAGTGGTGTCGAGATCGTCGATGTCGTCAGTCGAGTTGAAGCCGACGATGCCCTCGGATCCGTCGAACGGGTTGATACCGACCTGGAGCAACCGGGTGCAGGCATCACGGACGCGTCCTTCACCTCCCCCGCTTCGCCCCAAGTCGAGGTCGAGAAGCGTGGCGTACGGGATGTCGAGCTGAGTAAGAAGGCGCCAGAAGTGGTTGGTGTGCCTGCCACCTAGCGGGACAACGGCAACGAACGACTGGTCGATGTGCAGTCCTCTAGCTGCGGCGAGCTTCGGCAGGACAAGTGCTTCGGAATCGCCTTCGCCGAGGACGACGAAGCGGGCGAAGTACAGCTCGGGATGAGCACGGACAGCCTCGCGGATGTACTTGCCCGCCTCTGAGGAGTCGTCCGGCAGGACTATCTCGCGCACTCGGGTGGTCTTGGTTGCCTCGTCGAGACGGAAGTGCCGGACCTGCTCGGGCGGGATGCGGGACAGAACGCTGGCGGAGTGGCTGGAGATGAGTGTCTGGGCACGGCCGGTTTGGGTCACGTCGAGGAGCTGCTGGACCACACGGGAGAGGAAGAACGGCGCCAGGTTGTTCTCCGGCTCCTCGAGTGCCAGAAGGGTCAGGGATGGCAGAGCCGTGGCGGTCAGGTCGAACTTGTCGTCGTGGTCGCCCGCAGCGATCGCGCCCTCAAGGTCCAACGTGGCTGCGGTCAGCGCGATGTGGAGCAGAGACTGCTGCCCGTCGCTCAACTCCCTGGCAGACCGTGTTCGTCCGGTCGGCGAAGGCTCGAAGAGCATCTCGGCGTTCGTGACAAGGACGCTCACGTCACGGTTGATGGGCTCGAACATCGGATTCAGCTCGGAGGTCAGGTGATGGAGCTCTTGCCACCTAGTGGAGATCGCCTTGGTCACAGTCTCGACGACCGCTTCGTCCTTGAACTTTCCGAGAGCTCGTCGGCGGCACCGCCGACGTGCTCGCGGAACGGGTCCGACCACTGGCTAGCGCGCCAGACCCGCCCGCGCAGGAAGGCGTTGACCTGGCGGGCTCCGTCCCGGGTTGCGGGCACGTACACCATCTGAATGCGGTTGCGGTCCGAGGCGCTCAGCTCGAGCCACTTTTCGCCGTACTCCTCATCGAAGGTGTAGACGACACGGCGGCTATCTTCGATGGTCCCGTTCACAGGGCCTTCCGCCGACCAGGAAGCTTCAAGGACGATGCGGAGCTTGAGCTGACCGTCGTCATCGGCCGTCATCTGCGCGAAGAACTCCGGCACGCTGCCTGAGGCGTCGGCGGCGTCGTCTGCGAGCTCGGGGAACGCGAAGACTGCTTCGATCCTCAGGGCCCTGGTCGCGGGTGCCTCTTCCTCGTCGTCGGGGACGTGGAAGTCGTCGACACGGATCTGCCGCTGGTCACCGACGACACCGAACAGGCGCGAGAGCGCCTGGCAGGCAGCAGTCTTCCCGGCCGCGTTCGCGCCGAGCATCGCAGTCAGCTGAGTGTCGAAACGGATCGTGGTCGGCTCGGGTCCGAAGCTTTGGAAGTTGGTCAGGCTGAGGCGCTCAAGGAACATCCAGCGACTCCTCCAAACTCGAACCGTCCTCCCGGTCACTTGCGCACAATACGAGACTCGAGGCGCGATTGGCACCCCCGGGTGGGCATGCGGGCGGCATACCGGTAGCACGCGATGGTTCGTGCCCCGAAAGCGCTTCTACCAAGCAGGCGAAGGGCTGAAGATGCAGGCCACCCAACGCCGGCATTCTGAGGCGCCCCCAAATGGCCGACGGACTGCGTCTGACCTACGCGCCCACCACTCCAGATATCCCAACTTGCCTGCGCTTCGCACCCCGGATGGCCCCACGCGGAAAGGGCGCCCGAGCCTTTACCACCAAGCATCTGGGCTTGACCTGCAGTTATCTGGTGGCCACAAAGGTCGTCATGAGATCCGCGGACCCTGCCAGGCTGACAGCGAGTTCGTAGTCGCCGATGTCCGCGAGGTCACCGCCGCTTCGTCGAATCGCGCCGACGAGCAGCTGGCGAAGGTCTTTCGAGCTGTCTGGATCGGCACTGGCTCTGAACTTGGCGATCGGCTTGCCTAGCTGGCGAACCTCCAAGTCGAGGAGTCGCTCCTGCCCGACCGAGACCTGAGCCTGATCGTTGGGGGCGTTGGTCGATGTTGCAGCGGTCGAGGCCGCAGCAAGTGCGACGTACTTGACCAACGTACGGCGGCCGGAATTGATCTCTACGAGGCCCCACTCGTCGAGAAGCTTGACTGCGCGTTGGGCGGTTGAGACTGATGTGCCGTGCTCGGCCGCGATCGCCTTCACCGGTGGGATGGGGAGGCCCGGCCGGAGTGTGCCTTGCATGATCTTGGTTCGGAGATCTACGGCGATCCGCTCGTACGGGCTCGTCGGGTCCAACTCAGTGAGAGTGATGGTGGGTGTGGGTGCGGCTCCGGGGCGGATGGGCATACGTGAGGCAAGGCTGCCCGCTGCGCGTTGATCGGATTCGGATACCCAGGCGGTGTAGGCGCGGAGGGTGGTGGTTCCGCCGCCTCCATGGCCGAGTCGGCCAGCGACGGTTCGGATGTCGACGCCGGCGGCGATCAGCTCGGTGGCGGAGTAGTGACGGAGCTTGTGGAGAGTGGTCTTGATTCCCAGGCGGTTGGCCAGCTTGCTGTATCGCTGGGTGACGGAGTCCGGAATCAGGTGCGCGGATCCGTCTGGAGCTAGCGAGAAGACGAAAGCGTCGTCGGCGAGCTCAAGCTGGAGTGCCTCGGCGCGGGCGTGGGCACGTGCCTTATGTTCACGTAGTAGTTCGATGGTCTCGGGGTCGAGGGTGATGCGGCGGTCCTGGTGGGCCTTGGTGTCCTTCTCCCACGTCTTCTTGCTGCGTTGGCCGATGGCCTTCTCGAGGTGGAGTACGCCATTGTCGAGGTCGACGTGCAACCAGCGGATGGCACACAGCTCGCCGCGGCGTTGGCCGGTGATCATGGTGAGCCAGATTAGGGCTCCCCAGTCGGGGTCTTTGAAGGCCTCATTGATGATGCGCGCTGCTTGTTCTGGCGTCGGTGGGCGCGGGTTGCCCTTAGGAGCTGCGGGTGGTTCGGCGTCGGCGATGGGATTGGTCGTGACCCACTTCCACCGGACCGCGCGACGGAGAGCGCCGTACAGGATGAAGTGGATTTGGCGGATGGTTGAGGCTGCGAGGGGCTTGCAGGTGTGCGGCCGGCAGCGCTCGTCGCACTCGTGCTTGCGGGTGGTTCGGTGGTCGATCTGGCCTTTGGTGTTCTTGCAGTGGTCGCGGCAGCGACGGAGTTCGGCGTACAGCGAGTCCATGATGCCGGCGTCGAGAGAGCCCACCTTCACGCCGCCGAGGAGTGGGCGGATGTGCTTGTCGGCGTAGCCCTTATAGACGTCGAGGGTGTTGAACTCCAGGTCTGCTTCTGACAGGTACTTGTCGAGCAGTTGATTGACCGTGGCCTTGGTGCGCGGGTTGCGGCGCTCGTACACCTGGTTGAGCAGCCGGACGCGCATTTCCTCGGCCAGCTTCTCAGCGTCCGGCCCGGCGGGGATGACCTCCGTCAGGTCATGCCGGCGCTTCGAGACGGGGTCGATTCCGGCGTACACGCGCACTCTGACGGCGCCGCTCGGCAGTACGTCGATGCCGCCGCGGTCCCGTTTCTTACGACCATTCACCTTGGCCATGCGGCCGATTCTAGGCCTCTTGCGTCACGAAGCGTGTCATGACGCGAGTTCGAGAGGGCAGAGCGGCTGCTTGGAAGAAGGTCCTCTGACCCGTTTTCGCAGGTCAGAGGCCACTTTCTGAAGGTAGGCCCCGTGGGACTCGAACCCACAACCCGCGGATTAAAAGTCCGCTGCTCTGCCAGTTGAGCTAGAGGCCCTCTCACGAGGGGTGAGGGGAATAGTGTGTCAGGTTTGTCCAGGGGTTTGGTGGTGGGGTGGGGGTAGTGACTCGGGCGGGGCCGACGAGATCGTCTGCCTGGCCGGCCTCCAGGCCACGTTCGAGGACGTTTTGGACGCGTACGTCGCCGGGCGCCCGGCCGCGGTGAGCGCGATCGAGACCGTGGCTGGCCGGTTTGCCAAAGGTGTGGCCGCGATGCGGGCGATCCTCGATCCGCAGGTCGTCGTGATCGGCCGCCCGATCGCCCGCTGCGGCGGACCGTTGCTGGAGGCACCCGCCGTCACGCATCAACCCCTGAACCAGCCACCGCTCGCGGTCTCCTCGCTGGGCCACGACGGCGTCGTGTACGGCGGTCTGCATCACCGCCTGGCCGAGGTCGAGCGGAGCCGGTTCGAACGCGGCAGGAGCAGTATCCGCCGAGCAGCAGTTCGCGGCCCGGTGCCGGGCGAGGTGCCACCGGCCGCGGCCTCCGGATGCTCGTCTGCCTCGCCTTCCAGGGGGAACTTTGGCAACGGAATCATCCAGGGTGTGGTCAAGAATTAACCGCTGGTGACTGTTCGTGACGGCCCGGTCGGCGTACGCTCGTGGCGGGGGGAGACGATCGCGTCTGGGGAGGCGCGTTCGGTGTTAGGGGGCACGGATGAGTGTCGTGGAGCGGGCGGAGATCGTGCCGTCGCACGCTGAGGTGGTGAACGCCTGGAGAGAGATCCTGAATCTGGCGAGCACCTTGGACCTCGCCGATCGGATCGTGATCGCGGTCAAGCTGAAGGCCCGCGCCGAGGCGCTGGCGACGTACGAAGGACTGGCCCGGGGTGCGGAGGACCTGGCCGGCGACGCTCGGACGTTCGCGGCGGCGGTGCGGATGCAGAATCCGCTGGCGAAGGTGTTCGTGGCGGTCGGACTCGCCTCGGCGATGCTCGGATTCTTCGGCCTGTGGTCGTTCTCGGTCTTACGGAGCACGCTGGTCTCCGACGCGGGGATGGCCCAGACGAGCGCGGCGCTGATCGGAGTGCTGACCGTGGCGTCGGGTGGGGTGGTGTTCGGAGTGGTCCGGGGTGCGGTTGTGGCGGCGCAGACCGCGGTCGAAGTGGTGGAGAACGTCAAGCACCCGTCGACGGTCCTGCTGCGGGAGGTTCGCCCGGCTGAGGAGCGGTTGTTCGCGATCTTCGACCAGGAGGTCCCGGAGCCGCCGATCAGCGCTGGACCGCTGATCGCCCTGGCCGCAGCCGGAGTCGTGACCGGGGCTGTCTCCGCCACGCTCGCCGGAGTCCTGTGACCCCCTGAGTTTCTCGTGCCGGCACCACCGGGTGGGCGTCGGCCAAACTACGCGGCATGGTCCAGGAATCTACGCGTTGCTGGCGATCTGCGGGTCGTCGAGGAGGCCTTCGGTGCGTAGGGCCGTCCAGAGCTCGGGTGGGACGGGGGTGTTGAAGTTGGCGAGGTTTTGCTCGACTTCGGTGCGGTTTCGCATGCCCAGGACGATGCTGGTGATGGCGGGGTGGAGGAGCGGGAAGGCCAGGGCTGCTTGGGGGACGGTGACGTTGTGGGCCTCGCAGATGGTGGCGATGCGGTGCGCGCGGGCCAGGATCTCGGGGGTTGCGGTGCGGTAGTCGAACTTGGCGTTCGCGTCGGGGCGGTGGGTGGCCAGGATGCCTGAGTTGAAGACGCCGGCCGCGACCACGGAGACGTTGCGTTCGACGCAAGCCGGCAGGAAGGTGTCGAGGGCTGGTTGCTGCAGGAGGGTGTAGCCGCCGGCAAGCATCACCACATCGACGTCGGTCTCGCGGACCAGGGTGGTCAGTTGGCCGACGTCGTACATGCCCGCGCCGATCGCGCTGACCACACCTTCGGCGCGCAGCTCGGCCAGCGCCGGGTAGCCGAGCCGCAGTGCGTCGTCGAAGTGCTGCTCGGCGTCGTGCAGGTAGAGCACGTCGATGCGGTCGAGTCCCATCCGGACCAGGGAGTCCTCGAGGCTGCGCCGTACGCCGTCACGGGAGAAGTCCCAGACCCGGCGATGCGTGGCCGGTACGTGGAACGTCTCGTCCCTCCGGCCCTGCGGGTCCTGCGGCACCAGCAGCCGGCCGACCTTCGTCGACACGACGAACTCGTCCCGCGGTTTGTCGCGCAGCAGTTCCCCCATGCGACGCTCGGAATGACCGATGCCATAGTGCGGCGACGTGTCGTAGTAGCGGATCCCGCCGTCCCACGCCGCCGCCAGCGCCTCGGCGGCGGTGGCATCGTCCAGTGGCTCGAACAGCCCGCCGAGTGGCCCGCCACCGAAACCGAGTTGACCCATCATTTGGTCCTCCTATGACACACAGCGGCTGCTGCGGCGAGGGCGGTCACAAAGGCAGGGACCGCCCACCAGCCCAGTTGGTTGTAAAGCCGTACGGCGGTCCACGAGCCCAAGCCGCCGGCGGCGTACGCGCAGACCATATAAGCGGTGTTCATCGCGCTGCGCGAGTGCGGATCGAGTCGATACATCCGCGTCACGTTCGCGACCATGCCCGACTGCATCGACACGTCGAGGACCAGTACGCCGGCCACCAGCAGGACCAACCCCACCGGTCCGCCGAGCAAAGCCCCCAGCATGAGTACGGCTGCCAGACAGGTGCCGGCCAGGATCCATGACGTCACCACGTCCGGGCTCTTCCGATCGACCAGCCGCCCGGTCAGCGGAACGACGGCCATCGTGGCGATCGCCACCAGACTCACCCAGCCGAGCGCATCGGCGCCGAGGCCGAAGTCGTCCCGCAGTACCAGCACCAGCGTGGCCCACGTGCCGGTGAATCCCGCGAACGTGCACATCTGGTAGAACGCGGACCGCCGCAAGCCGGGGTGGAGTCCCAGCTGGTTCAGCGGCCGCCGCAGATAGCCCGGAAACCCAACGGGTACGACGTACGCCGGCACAGGCAGCCGTGACCACGCCACCACCGCACACACCAGCGCGAGTACGGCGGCACCGACATACGCGTATCGCCAGGAGTACTGCTCTCCGAGAAACCCCGCCACAGCACGCGAAGCGATCATCGCCGGAATGGTGATGCTGAGCAGGATGCTGTTGACGCTGCCGAGCCGGCTCGAGCCGGTGATACCCGCGACGTACGGGCCGATCACCGGTGCCGCGACGGTCGCGCATCCCATCAGGAACGACGCCACCACCAGGACCGGCAAGGACGGAGCCACAGCCGCGATGACCGCGGCGGCCGACGTGCAGCAGAACAAGATGGTGAGCAGCCGGCGCTGGATCCCGGCGTCACCCAGCGGGACAAGGGTCAAGATGCCGGCGGCGTACCCGGCTTGTGGCGCTGTCACGACCAGGGCGGCGTCCGCCACCGAGACGTGCAGGGACGCCGCGACGTGCGGCAGCAGCGCCTGCGGGAAGTAGACCGTGCCGACGCCGACGGCCGAGCACACGGCGAGTGCCGCGAGCAGGTCCCTCCGCGGTAGCGCGTCCACCATGACAGTAGTCATGAGCCTGACTGTCACCCGGCGCGATCCACGTCCGTGAACGATTTAGCAGTCGGCTACATTGAACAGGTGCTCACGTACGAGCTGACCGCGGCGGACCTGGCGGACATCCGGTTCGCGATCTCGCCCGCGGCGGAGACAGTGCTCTCGCTGCGCGCGCTCCAGGATCCTGGCCGATTCCCCTTGCAGTTGCCGTGGGTGCGCGCCGTACAGCCGTTGCTGGATCAGCTGGACTGGAGCGTCCTGCGCTGGCTGGTCAACGAGACCATGGGCAGCCCGGATTTCCTCACGCCGCGACCCACCTCGCCCCTGACCCAGCTCGACGACGAGCTGGAGATCGTCGCGTCGGTCGACCGCAGCACCTTCGAGCGGCAGCTCGTCGCGGTGAACGGGCAGCTGCCCGGCGAACTGGCCGGCAGTGACGGCGTCACGAAGGTCGTCGAGGCGCTGGGCGCCTACTGGCAGACCGTGATCGCGCCGTACTGGGACCGGATGCGCACGATCCTGTCCGCCGACATCAGCTACCGCGGCCACGTCATCACCCGGCAGGGGACCGCCGCGATGCTGAACGACCTCGCACCCGTCATCAGCTACCAGGACGGACGGCTGGACATCGACCAGGTCAGCAATCCCAGCCGGACCGAGCGCATCGACGGCCGCGGTCTGGTCCTGCAGCCGACCTTGTTCGGCCCGCATGCGGTGATCCCGTTCGACGTCGGCGCGGAACCACTGATCGGCTACCCGCCTCGCGGCCAGGGCCACCTCTGGTCAGTCGTCGAGCCGCCGTCGCGGCGGGACCTGGCACAGCTTATCGGTACGCCGCGCGCCCACATCCTGGCGCTCCTCACCCACCCGCGGACGACCAGCGACCTGGCTGCCGAGCTGAAGGTCACCCCGTCCGCGGTGAGCCAGCATCTGCAAGTGCTCCGGCGTACGGGACTGGTCGAGCCGCAGCGTACCGGCAAGCTCGTGCTGTACCGGCCGACAGAGCTGGCCGACCTGCTGACCGGCAGCAGGTCGCCAGCATCGTCAACGATTACGGGGTCTTGAGCAGTTGGACCTCGGCGATATTGGTGAAGCCGCCGTGGCCGTCGTACACGCGGATCATCGGTGTGGAGGCCGGCGATGCCAGCGGGAAGACGTACCACTGGTTGCCGTCGGCAACACCGGTGATCGTGGCCAAGGTCGTCCAGGTGGTGCCGCCGTCGGTGGAGGACTGGACGAAGGTGCCGTTGGCCCGGCTGGGGAAGTTGGTCCGCGGATGAATCCGTACGGCGTTGAACTCCAAAGCCGTCGGCGCGGTCACCTTGACCCAGCCGTTGCCGCTGGTGGTGTCGGTGAAGGTGTTGATGTTCCCGTCGAACATCCGCCACCCGTTGTCCTCGGCCGTGCTCACCCCCGGGAAGACCAGGCTGGAGGCAACCACCCAGCTCGGCTGTACGGCGACCGTCTGGACGCCGGTGTTCCACAGTTGTAGCGCCGTCCCATCCGTCGACGAGACGATCGTGGCACCGGTCTGCCCCGCGGCCGTCGTGTAGTCAACCGAGAACTGCAGTGCACGCCCATAGCCGACGTTGTCCGGCAGTACGAGCTTCGCCGTCCAGTGTTGACCGTCCGACGTCGTGACGGTCGCGTCGAGCCCTTCGATCGTTGCCTTCACTGTGCTGAGCGGCTCGGTAGCGGTCATGGTCAACGTGACCGTGTCGCCGTTCTGGGCAAGGGTCGGGTCACTGTTGCTCGATGCGATCGACACCGAGTTCAACGCCGTACTCATCTCCATCCGCTCGCCGTAGATCCGGAATTCGCTGAAGCTGGACAGGCCTGGGTACGCCGGATCGGTCGGTACGCCGGGGTGGTCGACCTGGAGCTTGAGGAACCGGAAGCTCAAAGCCTTCATCTCGTCGCGGACCGGGATCTTCTCGAGGGCGAAAGCCTCGTCGCTGGTGTCGGTCGTCTCCCGGGAGGTCAGCAGCGTCCAGCTCCGTCCGTCGTTGGAGCCATACACGTTGGCGCCCTGCGAGCGGTTGGCGAAGTTGTACCGGGCCTGCAACCCGAACGCGTCGGCCCGGACCCGGAAGCCGTTGCCGTAGTCGATGATCGCCGGTGCTCGCAGGTCACCCGAGAAGGTGTTGAAGTCGCCGTCGAGCATGTTGCCCAGGGCAACCGGCGTGATCGTCGCGGAGGTCGCCCGGCCCCAGTAGTCGAACGATCCGTCGTCGGGCATCGTGGGCGTGAGCTCCTGCAGCCCGGCCACGGCGGCTTGTACGGCGACCAGGTCGGCGGCGAAGCTGGCCGAGTCGGCCGACTCGATGTCGGCGGTCGCCTTGGCCGCGGCCGCCGTCACCGCCGCGGCAGTCGACCGGACGTAGACGGTGTCGGCGTCGTATCCCTCGAGCGCCGCAGTGATCGCGGCGGCACGACTGGCGGCGACCGCGACCGTCACCCGCAGCACGCTGGACGTCGTACCGTCGTCGGCTGTGACGAATGTCTGGTGATCGCCCACGTGGCTTGTGGTCGGCGTCCAGGTGAGAACGCCGGTGTTTGCATCGAGTGCGGCACCGCTGGGCAGAGCTGTGCCGGCGGTGTAGGTCACGGCGTCGGTGTCGGTTGCGGCCAGGTTGCTCGTGAACGGCTCGCCCGCGACGGCGACGCCACGAGTGTCGGTGCCCTGCGGGAACCTCGGGGGTGTGAGTTGGCTCTTGGCCTGCAAGTTGACGGCGTCGATGTCGACGGCAACCTTCGACGATCCGACGACGGTGTAGTACGCCAGGGATTCACCACCCGCGCTGCCACGCAGCTTCGACGTGTCCATGTCGTACGTCAGGTACCGCCAGGCACCGTTGGTGTCCGGCACGGTCAGCGAGTGGTACGGCGCCAGCGTCCTCTCCTTGCGGATCTGCAGCGTGGCCGTGCCGTTCGTCCGCACCAGCACACCCACCGGGCTGTAGCCGTTGCGGTTCTCGTAGAGCAGTGAGCGTACGGCGATCGTCGTACCCGAACGGCTCGGGGTCATCCGGACGTAGCCGTCGCGGACCGAGGTGCCGGGTGTGATCGGGAACGTCCGCGTCTCCGCCTGAACGAGCGCGTTGCGTTGCACCGGAGGAATCGTCCCGGCGACCGAGGCCGGGAACGACAACCAGGAGTCGGGGTTCCAGTCCGGGTTGCTGTTCCAGTAGTTGTACGGCGCCGTACCCCAGTAGAACTGTGCGGCCGCGTCCTGTTTCGTCGCGACCTCGGTGATACTCGGCGCGATCTCGCGAATCTCGCCGCCCAGCTTGTCCTTGTAGACGTGGTACAGCTCGTTCGTCGGGTCGAAGATCCGGCCGCGGTAGGCCTGGGAGAGTACGCCGCCGCGCCCGGTGGTGTCGATCCACGGGATGTCCTTGCCCAGCATGAACGCGAAGAACTGTTCCGAACCGCGGAGCAGGCGGTAGTCGCCGAACTCCCACGGCGAGACCGCGTTCCGCTGGGTGGAGACCGTGCCCCGCACCGGATCCAGCCGGGTGCCCTGGGTGTCGACGACCCGGGCGAGTTGGGTGAGCATGCTGACGTCGTCCCAGGCGTGCGCCTGGTCGCGTCCCATCTCCTGCAGTTGGACGAACGTACGCCGGTACGGGTTACGCGGGTCGTTCTTGTCGATGACCGGCATCACCTTCGCCAGCGCGCCGTTGGTGTGGTCGTCGGGATTGGTGGAGTTCACCGAGAACCACTCGACTGCTTCGGCGTACCGGGCCTGGTTGTCGGTGAAGATGTAGCCCGCCATCGCGCCGATGAGCGAGTAGCTGTGCTGGTTCATGAAGTTCCTGTTGCGGTACAGGAAGGTCCGCGTCATCGGCTCGATCAGGTTCGTGGTGAGGTCGGCGGTGTCGGCGTCGTTCCACTGCAGGTCGTAGCCGTCCGCCCCTGGGTTCACACTCGAGTAGCGCAGAATCTCCGCCGCGGCCAGCATCCGCATCAGCGGCGGACCGCTGTGGATGTGCGCGTCCGGATAGTACGCGTACGCGGCCGGATTCATGTGACTCCAGATCCGGACCAGTTTCAGGCCGTTCGCGCGGTGGACCGGGTCGCCGGTGATGACGTAGAGAATCGCCTGCGTGTAGGCGCGAAACGCGTCGTCGATGAACAGCGACTGGACCCCTTGGGAGTTGAACGCGCTGTTCGCCGGCCGGTCCACGACCGGGCCCTGGTTCCTGGAGCTGAAGGTCGTGGACGCGTACTTCGTGGCGACCATGGCGGCGTAGTACGACGCCCACGGCTCGGCGCCGGCCTGCACCTGGGCGCGAGCACGTTCCAGGGAGTCGGCGCTGACCGCGAGACCCGGATGCACGAACCCGGCGCTCGATGTCACCCGGTTCAGAGTGGGTGCCGGGTACGCCGCGACGACCGCGAACGCTGTGGACGGAACGGTCAGGAGCGCCACCATGATCGCCAGCAGTGTCACCAGTGTGGTGGAGCGACGTCTTCCCAGGACAGCCAACATGGACCCTCTCCTCCGGTCGTGTGGCCGCGAGCCTCGCACCCCCATACCCGGACGGCAAGCGCTTGCCCAAGACTGAAAATTTCGCGGCCCGGTCACAGTCGTCGGCAGCGACATCTATGACCTGGACCGCGACAACGACGGCCTCGGCTGTGAGGACTAGTTGGGCCAGGTGGGGTTGCGGCCGAGAAGAGCGACTGTTTGGTCCAGGGGGTCAGTGCCTGACCACGGGACATCGGGGCCGAAGGGGGTGCCCGGGGTCAGCCGGAGGTCGCCGGTGGGGACGATCCGGGCCACGTCGAGGGCGGCCGCGGAGACCTCAGGAGTGAAGGTGACCGTGGTGCCGAGGGTCTTCGCGACGTCCCAGGAGTGCACCACGTAGTCGATGAAGTGGAAGCTGATCGCCTGCTGCCCCGGGAACGACGTGCCGAACTCGGGGAGCGGGAAAACGCGCTCGGTGACGCCGTCCTCGGCGAAGGCGGTCAGGACGTGTTCCGCGGAGTCGATGTAGGCCTTGACCGGGTCGTCGCCCAGGTCGCGGAGTTTCCACCCGGCTTCGTCGCCGTCGCCACGGGAGGCGGCGGCGAAGCCGTAGTGCTGGGTCGCCATGTGGGCGAGCAGTCCGTACAAGGTCCAGGCCCGGCAGGGTGTCGGCTTGGCGAGATCGTCGTCGGTGACACGCGCCACCAGGTCGATGCTGACCCGAACCGCTTGTGCGTCGAGAGAAACGTAGTCAACTGTAGGCATGCGCTGATCATATGCGCGAGCTTATGATTGCGCCAGTGCTATCTTCCGTTGCGTGAGTGACGAGCGCCCCGATCTCGCCGCGATGCTGCATCCGCTGCTGCGCGCGCTCATCGCGGCGGAGATGCCCGTGCTCGCCGAGCACGACGTCTCCATGTGGGGGTACGCCGTACTGACCGCGCTCGACGACACCCCGGTGCGCACCCAGGCCGCTCTCGCGGAGGCGATCGGGGCCGACAAGTCGCGCATCATCGGCACCCTGGACGAACTGCAGGAGGCCGGCCTGATCGAGCGGACGCCTGATCCGAACGACCGCCGGGTCAGGCTGCTGTCGATCACTCCGAAGGGCCGCCGGGTGCGAAGCGCCGTCCGCAAAGGCATCCGGGCCGCGGAGGACCGCCTCCTCGCAACCCTCCCGGCAGCCGACCGCGAAACCTTCCTCCGCGCCGTCCGCGAGTTGTACGACGCCCACTGACGTCCATCGCGCACGGACGTCCACCCCGAGCCGTACGGGATCGATGGCGTCCGCGTACTTCCCAGTGCACCAGGCGGATGCATTGCTTCCTGTGCAGAATGGTGCGATCAGCAGTGGCAGCGCAGTGATCCCGGCCGGGATCGCACGATGCACGACAGAGCAGGAGCGCCGATGGCCGACGACCGGGCGGCGTTGCTGCGCGAGTTGCACGATGTGCACGCGCCCGCGTTGTGGCGATTCGTGGTCCGCCTGACCGGCGACGACCGGCTGGCCGAGGATGTCGTGCAGGAGACGCTGCTGCGGGCCTGGCGCCGGCCGCAGATCCTGACCGAGGACGAGGCCGGAGCCCGGGCCTGGCTGTTCACGGTGGCGCGCAATCTCGTCATCGACGACCGGCGCAGTGCCCGGGTCAGCCGCGAGGTGGCCAGTGACGACCTGCCGGAGAATCCGAGTGCCGACCACGCGAACGCCGTACTCGATGCGTGGCTGGTGGCCGAGTCGCTGGCGCAGTTGTCGGAAGAACATCGGCAAGTGATTGTTCGTGCGTACTACGGGCGTCGTACTGTCACTGATATCGCCGCGGAGCTGGACATCCCGTCAGGCACCGTGAAGTCGCGGCTGCACTACGGGTTGCGGGCCTTGAAGCTCGCGTTGCAGGAGAAGGGGGTGACGAGCCAGTGAGCGATCCGTACCAGGAGTGGGACGCGGCCTACCTGCTCGGCGCGTTGTCGCCTCAGGACCGGCGCGCGTACGAGGAGCACCTGCGGACGTGTGACGAGTGCTCGGCCGCGGTGGCGTCGCTGGCCGGCGTACCCGGGGCACTGGCGGCGCTGCCGGAGGATCGCGCGCTCGCGACGATCACGGCCACCCCGCCCAACCTGCTGCCCGGGCTGGTCCGCGCGGTCCAGCAGGACACGCGCAAGCGGCGCGTGCGGATGGGCCTGGCGATGGCGGGAGTCGCGGCGACGGCGGCCGCGGTCGGTGCGCTGGTCGCGATCCCGCTCAGCCGCGAGGAGCCGCAGGGGGACTACGTCGTCCTCGCGCAGACGGTGGCGAGCAAGCTCACCGCGGACGCCAGGCTGGTGCCGGAGCGCTGGGGTACGACGATCGAGATCAGCTGCCGGTACGACGAACTCGCCACGCCGAGCGAACGCGCCCGGGGGTACGAGCTGTACGTCACGGACACGTCCGGGAAGGCTCAGCTGATCGCGAGCTGGACCGCGGCACCGGGGACGACGGTCAAGCCTGCCGCGACCACGAAGCTGCAGCGCAATGAGATCCGCGCGCTGGATATTCGCAGCTCCGAGACCGGCCGGGTGCTGCTCGCCGTGCACTTCTGAGCACTGTCCGCGAAAATCCGGTGGCAGAAGAAACGAATGACTGAGTACCGAAGGGGCACCTGAAGGTCAAGAGACGTGGTCGCTCGAGAGGCCGCTTCTCGAGACCCCGGTGTTCAGGGACGTGCACCGGGGTCGCTCGCGTCCGGCCCCACCCACCCCGTCGGCGCGGCGTCAACGTCTGGGGTGGGTGTGGCGGAGAATTTTTTCCTTCGATTGTGTAACGCTCGTGCTGTCACCAGCGATACACCGTGTGTAACGCCACTGAGGATCCCGTCCCAGGTCATCCGCCCGAAGGGCCTGGGGCGGGGTTCTCGCCGTCGACAGGCGCCCCGGCCGCGTTACGCACGAAGGCCCCCGGATTCCTCCGGGGGCCTTCGTGCTGTCCTCCCTCGACGTTATGACGCTCGTTCGGTTGGTCCATGCGACTGCGGCAAGGCGATCCGGTCTGCCGGGAGGCGTTCCGTCCGCTCGGTACCGTCGTCGCCCTCGTACTGCACCAGACCGATCCATCCCGTCTCCTCGTGCTCACGGCCGATGAGCCAGCCGGGACGCCACTGGCCGTCCGCGTGGACGATCACATGGCTGGGCAGCGGCAGACGGGACACCACTTCGGTGCCGGGCTCGAACTCAGTCATGGCCGCAGGCTAGGTGCTTTCCGCGTTTCGCGCCTCCTGGGAGGGCGTTTCGTCCCGGTATTCTCAGACTCTGGGCAGAAGTTCCCGCACGATACCCGCGGACAGCCCGAGCTCACGCACCGAACCCGTCACCTTCAACGCTCGGGTCCCCGTGATGTGGCTCACCCACCCTTGCCGCAACGCATGTGTGCACAAAGCCGCGCCGACCGCCCCGGCCAGATGCGGCCGGCGCTCGGTCACGTCCAGACATGACCGCAGCGCGGGTCGTCCGCGTCGCCGCTCGACCGTGATGCCGAGATCGTCCAACCAGGCCGAGCCTTCCGGCGTGAGGAGGACGCCGTCCGACCAGTCGATCAGACCGCGTTCGGTCATCGCATCCGCCAACGCCACCCCGAGTTTCCCCGCGAGGTGGTCGTAGCACGTCCGCGCCCGGGCGAAGGCGTCCCGCCTGCTCACCGCCGCCAGGCTGTTCAGAACCTCGGTACGACGAGGCGCGAGCGCGGCAAGTCCTTCGATCAACTCGGCCGTCTCCGGACCGGCGAGCTTCAGATAGCGATGCCGTCCCTGCCGTACCTCGGTCAGCAATCCGCCATCCACCAGCAGATTGAGATGCTCGCTGATCGTCGGCCGCGACACCTTCGCCAGCTGGGCCAGCTCGGTCGCAGTCCAGGCCCGCCCGTCGAGCAACGCCAGGCAGATCGTCGCCCGAGTGGCGTCGGCCAGCATCCTGGCCCAGGCCGCCAACTCCTGCCCTTCCGTCTGCGTGCTCATCCGCGTCCTCGCTTCGCACCGGGCGCGGATGAGACACGAGGTGCGCTGTGTTTGATGATGAACTCGCTTCGCTCGTTCATGGATCCATCATGCCGCTCCGACAGTTCGGCGCCTGCCGAAGCGATCGCCTTCTAGCGTCGGGACCATGACGCACCTGACGATCGAACCGTCCATCCTGTACGTCGGTACGCCGGTCGCGCTGCTGTCCACCGAGAACGACGACGGCACGATCAACCTCGCCCCGATGTCGTCCGCGTGGGCGCTTGGCGATGTCGTCGTCCTCGGCCTCGGGGTGTCCGGCCAGACCGCTCACAACCTCCAGCGCCGGCCAGGCCTGGTGATCAACTTCCCAGAGCCTTCACAGTGGCAGGCGGTCGAGCGGCTTGCCGGCCTGACCGGCCGCGACCCAGTGCCGGAGCACAAGCGCGCCCGGTTCCGCTTCGAGCGGGAGAAGTTCAACGCCGCCGGGCTGACGGCGATCGGGTCCGAACTGGTCGGCCCGCCGCGGGTGGCCGAGTGCCCGTTGCAGTTCGAGGCGACCGCCGTACAGTCCCACTTTGATGCTGATGGCAACTTTTTGATCGTCCAGGCGAAGGTATTGCGCGTGCACGCCGACGACCGCGTCGTCATACCGGGGACGTCGTACGTCGATCCCGCCGCGTGGTCGCCGTTGATCTACAACTTCCGCCACTACTTCGGGTTGGGCCCGGAGCTGGGCGAGTCCTTCCGCACCGAGACGCCGCGGGTCGTCACGGCGTGAGCTGCTGGGCGATCTGGATGAGGTTGCCGCAGGTGTCGTCGAACACGGCCGTGGCGACCTGGCCCATGTCGACCGGCTCCTGGGTGAAGCGCACGCCGAGACCGCTCAGCCGCTCGTACTCGGCCTTGACGTCGTCGACCGCGAACGAGGTGAACGGGATGCCGTCGGCGACCAGCGCGTCCTTGAACGGCTTCGCCGCCGGGTGGCCGCTGGGTTCGAGGAGCAGCTCGGTGCCGTCCGGGTCCTCCGGGGACACCACGGTCAGCCAGCGGTCGGTGCCCAGCGGGACGTCGTGCTTCGTCACGAAACCCAGCATGTCGGTGTAGAACCGCAGCGCCTTCTCCTGGTCGTCGACGAGAACGCTCGTCAGGTGGATTCTCATGCGGGTCCCTTTCCTTCGGTGTCGCCGGCGTCGCCGGTGACCTTCCCGGGTTTCCTGAGCCACCGCTCGACGATCGGTTCGAGCGGGCTGGTGTTGATGTAGTGGAACTTGTACCGGCCCTCGCGCCTGGTCTCGACCAGGCCGGCGGTCTCGAGCACGTCGAGGTGCTGCGAGATCGCCTGCCGTGACGAGCCGAGCTGATGCCTGGTCGCCAGCCGGGCGCAGAGCTCGAAGAGCGTCTGACCGTTGCGGTCGGTCAGCTCGTCGAGGATGATGCGCCGCGTCGGATCGGCCAGGGCCTTGAACAAGTCGCCCACGTGACAGCACGTTAGGCAAGTGAATGCTTGCCTGTCAAGTGCAGTCGAGGGATTACGCCTGGGCCCCCTCCGGCGGGGAACCGGCAGACAGCGCCTAGGCGGTGTCTGACGGTTCCCCGCCTACTGCGCGGCACTCGGCACGGCATCTCGCCGCACTGGAGCAAAGGCCACTGGACACCACATCGAGACCTTCGCTCCAGCACGCCGAGCTACCGCACCGAGCACCTGCTCGCTACGGCGCTGAACCGGCAGACAGCGCCTAGACGAGCCGCAGTCGGTCCACTTCTTCGTCGCTGAGGATGACGTCGAGGCTGGCGAGCGCTTCCGGGAGGTCCTCTGCCGGTACTACGCGCTGCGTGGTGCGGCCGTCGGCGTACTCGGTGGTGAGTTCGTTGCCGATCAGGCGGCGAACGACGCCGTCGGCGACGCGCATCACCACCGGGCGCCCGGTGAAGGGTGAGTCCGGATGGGTCGAGACGTAGTGGTGGTAGACCTCGTAGTCGATCGGGCGGACCGGCTCGTCGTTGGACGCGTGCTGCGGGATCCAGCCGTCCGGGGTCTTCTTCGAGAGAGTCCACACATCACCCTCGGCCGTGAGGCGGTGGTCCCAGCCGGCCTGGTCGACGATCACGCCGTCCTTCAGCGGGGTCGGGTAGAGCTGGCCGGCGCCGAAGCCGACATCGGCGAGGAACTCCTGCCCGTCCACGCCGACCTTGAGGAGGGCGTGCGTACGCGGTCCCGACTTGTGTGGTTGCACCCGTGCGACCCGCCGTTCCACCGCGAACCCGAGTTGCTCCAGCGCGGCGCCGAACAGCAAGGTGTGCTCGTAGCAGTAGCCGCCGCGTTGCCGCCGTACCAGCTTCGCCTGGATCGCGCCCAGCTCGATCCCGGGGTGCGTGCCGAGGATCACGTCGAGGTTCTCGAACGGGATCGCCAGCACGTGCGCCCGGTGCAGGCTCTTGAGGTTCTCCGCGGACGGCGCCACCCGCGGGTGCGCGATCCGCTCGAGGTAGGCGTCCAGGTCCAGTTCGTCGATCTGCCACATGGCGCCTACCTCAACACTTCTAGTTCACTTGAGGTCAAGCTCGGTGAACAAGGTCAGCTGAATCCCGCCCGGTGTCTCCAGCCGGTAGAACGTCACCGCCTCGTCGTAGTCATCCGCCGTCACGACCAACCGCAGTTCCTTGACCGTCATGGTCCCCAGTATCAGACCTGCTCCGTTGGGTCAGGCGCCGGCGTGAGTCACCGCGCCGGTCGTCAGCCGGTAGCCGGTGTTGGCGGAAAACTCGGCGGAGAGGGCGAAGCGGTCGCCGCGGACCAGCGTGTGCCGCCACTCGACCGGGTTGTTGTGGGAGGTGCCCCGGCGGTTGATGGAGAAGGCGGCGGCTTCCGGCGGGCAGCGGAGGAGTGCGCGTTCGGCCGGTGTGGGTACGACGGCACGGATGTCCTCGCGGCCGTGGTCGAGGCGGAGGCCGGTACGGGCGGCCAGTTCGTTGTAGAGGCTGGTGTGGGTGAAGTCGGCGTCCAGGAGCGGTTCCGCGAGTGAGGCGGGCAGCCAGACACGGTCCAGGGCCAGCGGTTCGTCGCCGGCGAAGCGGAGACGCTCGAGGTAGAGCAGCGGGATGGACTCCTCCAGGTCGAGACGGGCCGCGATGACACCGTCGGCCCGGATGTCCAACGCCCGTACGACGCTGTGCTGCGTCAGTCCGGAGGCCTCGACCGACGAGAACAGGCTGTAGAGCGCGCCCATCGGCTGCCGGATCTCCGGTGCCGTGGCCACGCGCGGCTGGCGGCCGCGTTCGGCCACGATCAGACCGTCCGCGCGCAGCTTGGTGAGCGCCTGCCGAACCGTGTGCCGACTGACCTGGTAGTCCTCGACCAGGGCGAGCTCGCCGGGGAAGACCTCGTCGAACTCCCCGCCCCGCAGTCGCCGGACCAGGTCCTGCTGCAGTTGCTTCCAGAGCGGCTGGCCGCTGGAGCGGTCGAGCCTGCGCTCGGTCATCTGGGTCCATGCCTTCGTCGGGTGCCGGGGTTGCCAAATGTCCGGTCATCTCTTAGCTTAAATGTGCGTACATTTCGAGCTGGAGGAGCCGGTCTGATGGTGCAGGTCGAGGTTAGGCCAATCGCCTCGACCACCGTGATCCATCACGGCCGCGTTGGCTCCGCGCTCCGGGCGGCTCTCCGGCGGGCGCCCGGGTTGGCCGTCGTACTCGCTTTGACCGCCGCGGCGGTTCCCCTGGGTCGGCTCGTGCCACTGGTCGGCGGGCCGGTCTTCGGAATCGTGCTGGGTGTGCTGGCCGGGCTGTTCGTGCCGGCGCTGCGCTCTGACCGATGCCGGCCCGGGTACACCCTCGCCGCCAAGGGCTTGTTGCAGCTGTCGATCGTCGTACTGGGGACTGGTCTGTCTCTGCAGCAGGTCGCCCGTGTCGGCGGCTCGTCGTTGCCGGTGATGCTGGGAACATTGGCGATTGCACTCGGTGGAGCCTGGGTGTTCGGCCGGCTGCTCGGAGTCCGCGGTGACACCCAGACCTTGATCGGCGTCGGTACGGCGATCTGCGGCGCCTCGGCGATCGCGGCGACCACGGCGGCGATCAACCCCAAACGCTCCTCGGTCGCCTACGCGCTGGCGACGATCTTCACCTTCAACGTGGTCGCCGTACTCACGTTCCCGCCGCTCGGGCACCTGCTCGGCCTCAGCCCGGAAGCCTTCGGCCTGTGGGCGGGTACGGCGATCAACGACACATCCTCGGTCGTCGCGGCCGGTTACGCCTACAGTCAGCAGGCCGGTGACCAGGCGCTCGTGGTCAAGCTGACCCGCTCCCTGATGCTGGTACCGATCGTGCTCGTGCTCGTTGTGCTGAAGTCCCGCTCCTCGGGTTCCTCGAAACGGCTGCCTTGGCGGAAGCTGGTCCCGCTCTTCCTGATCGGCTTCCTGGTGGCGGCGGGCCTGCGTACCGCCGGTCTGGTTCCGCTGGGCTGGCTGCCTGCTCTGAGCCTGATCGGCACGGTTCTGATCACGTCCGCTCTGGTCGCGATCGGGTTGTCGCTTCGGCCGAAGGAGCTGCGCGACACAGGACCCCGGCCGCTCCTCCTCGGAGCGATCCTGTGGGTCCTGGTCGCCGCGGGCAGTCTGGCGATTCAGTCCTTCTCGTAGGCGGCCGGCCTGGTCTGGACGGCCTTGATCCGCGGTACGTCGAGTTTCGCGCCGCGGTCGAAGCGGTAGATGCCGTTCTCCTCCTGGAACACGTCGGTGAGCTGCGTGTAGCAGTAACCGAACATCAGCGGGTTGTCGAGCAGTACGTCGACCAGCCCGGCGAACCGGACGTAGAACGCCTCCTCGTCCTTGACGCGCTGGCCGTAACCCCACGACTCGTTGGTGTTGTTGCCCGCCGACGCCGCGGCCGCTTCGGGGTTCCACCAGATCCCGCCGAACTCACTGCAGAAGTACGGCTGACCGGCGTACGGCTGGGAGATCGGCCGCTGCTCGGGCCCACCGGTGTTCCCGTACGGCGCTCCGTCCACCAGGCCGGCCATCTGCTTGGCGAACTCGGCCGGATCCTGCTCGTAGTTGTGCGAGTCCCAGACGTCGGTCTCCGGCACCCGGTGCGAGTACCCGGACGCGTCGAGGACCGGGCGTGTCGTGTCCGCGGCCTTCGTCGCCAGGAACATCGCCCGGGTGACGTCGTCGAGCTGGGTGATCCGGTCGTGCAGCAACTGGTGTGTCTCGTTCAGTGGGCACCAGCCGATGATGCTCGGGTGGCTGTAGTCCCGTTCGACCGCTTCCAGCCACTGGGTGACGAAGTTCGCCGCCGGCTGCTGGTTGTCGTTGCCGGTGTCACCGACGCCCGAGCCCCAGTCGCCGAACTCGCCCCAGACCAGGTACCCGAGCCGGTCCGCGTGGTACAGGAACCGCTCCTCGAACACCTTCTGGTGCAGCCGCGCTCCGTTGAAACCGGCGGCCAGGCTCAGCTCGATATCCGCGACCAGAGCCTCCTCGGACGGCGCGGTCATCAAACTCTCCGGCCAATAGCCCTGGTCCAGCACCAGCCGCTGGAACACGTGCTTGCCGTTGATCAGGATCGCCTGCCCGTTGATCGACACCGACCGCAGTCCCGCGTAGCTGTCGACGCCGTCAATAATGTTGCCTTCGGCATCGATCAGCTCGAGGCGTACGTCGTACAGGTGCGGATCGGTGGTGTCCCAGAGCCGGACCCGGCCGGCCGGGACCTGGAGAGTGAGGCGCGGGGCCAGGTCGAGGTCGGCGCGAACCTCGGCCCGGGTGACCTCGCCATCCCCGTCCTTCAGGATCGCGCGGACCTTCCAGCCCGGCTTGTTCGCCGACACCGGTGCCTCGAGGTGGAAGCTGGAGCCGGCCACGTCCGGGGTGATGCGCGGCCTGTTCAGGTGAACTGTCGGCACCGCCTCCAGCCAGACGGTCTGCCAGATGCCGGTCGTCCGGGTGTAGTGGCAGCCGCTGTTGAAGTAGTTCGTCGTCTGCTTTCCGCGGGCCTGGACGCCGTGGCGGGTGTCGCGGGCGCGGACCACGATCAGCGCCTCCTCACCTGGCCCGGCCACGTTCTTCAGGTTCGCACTGAACGGCGTGAAACCGCCGCGATGCCGGACGACCTCGACACCGTTGACCCAGACGGTCGCATCCTGGTCGACGGCCTGGAAGTGCAGCACCGCGTCCTTGCCGGACCACTCGGCCGGGATCGTCACGGTGGTCCGGTACCAGACCGCCTCGAGGAAGTCGACGTTCCCGATCCCGGACAACTGAGACTCCGGCGCGAACGGTACGACGATCCGCTGCCGCAACTCGCGGTCCCGCACCCCGCGCTCGAGCCCGGAGTCCGCCTGATCGATCTCGAACTGCCACTCACCGTTCAAGTTCACCCACTCCGGCCGGACGAACTGCGGACGCGGATGTTCAGGGCGGGGTTGAGTCATCAAGCACTCCCATGAGCCGAAGAAGACCGGGCGCTCAGACGTTACAACGTTGGAACAGCCTCAGCAACAGCGGTTACAGGTTGAGTAGACGGGCGCCGTTTTCCCGGCACACGGCGCGGAGCCAGTCGTCGCCGAGGTCGAGGGACTCCAGGGCCTCGAGTTGTACGGCGTACTCGTAGGGGATGTTCGGGAAGTCCGAGCCGAGGACGATGCGGTCCTGCAGGTCGGCGAGGCGGGAGGTCAGCGAGCGAGGAAAGGGCATCAGCGCCTCGGTGAACGGGGTGAGGGCCATTGTCGTGTCCAGGTGGACATTCGGGTACGACGTCATCGCCAGGTGCTCGGCATACTCGGGCATCCCCAGGTGGGCGATGACCGCGGTCAGTCGGGGGTGCTTCCGTAGTACCTCACCGAACGGACCGGGACCCGTGTGCCGGCCGGGGATCGGGCCCGACCCGCAGTGCACCACCACCGGTACGGCGGCCTCCGCGAGCTGACCCCACACGTCGTCGAGCCCGCCGGAGCGCGGGTCATAGTCGCCCACCTGCAGGTGGACCTTGAAGATCCGCGTGCCCTGCTCCAGGGCCTCCCGGACATAGTCCCCGGCCCCGGGCTCCGGGTAGAACGTGCCACTCGGCACACACCCGGGCGTCGCTTCGGCGAAGTCGCGCGCCCACTCGTTGAGCCAGGCGGCCATCCCCGGTTTGTGCGGGTAGACCAGCGCCGGAAATGCCCGCACTCCCAACGCCTCGAGGGTCTTCAGCCGCTCCTCGACCGACGTCCGGTAGTTGATCGGCCACGCCGTCCCGTAGTGCTGCGACGCCTGGTCGAAGTACGCCCAGACCGCGTTCATCACCTGGTCGGGCAGGAAGTGGACATGCACATCCACCAACCCGTCCAACTCCAGCCGGCGCCACCACGACCGGACATCCACATCACGCACGGGGTCCAGCCTAGACAGACGCGGGAGTTGCGCATCAGGCGCCTAACAACTCATGATGCAGTTTGGGTGTTAGATGGGAGGTGGACGTGGACTATCGGCCTGAGCTCGTCGGGGGACATCTCGCGCTCGACCTGGTCAACACTGTGGCCTGGCGGTTGGACGATGGACGGCGGGTCGACCGCCTTGCGGATCCGGTCAACCTGAGGAAGTGGTTGACGGCCACCGGACTGGAACCGTCGGGCCGACAAGGCCGGACCGAACTGCGGGATTCGCTGGTGCGCTGCCGGGAGACTGCTTATGCGGTGCTGCATCCGCTCGCGGTCGGTGCGGAGCCTGGTGCCGCCGACCTTGCCGTACTGCGCGAACTGGTCGAGGACGCCGTACGAGACGCCTCGCTCGTGAGCGCGCGACCGCTGATCTGGCGCGCCGGCACCGTCGCCGACCGGGTGCGGCTGTCCGTCTGGCGACTGTTCGAGGAGGAGGACCTGAACCGGTTGCGGCAGTGCGACGACGACGGTTGCGGCTGGCTGTTCCTGGATCGCAGCAAGAACGGTTCGCGCCGCTGGTGCAGCTCGGCGGACTGCGGCAATCGGGCCCGCGCCCGCAGGCACTACCAGCGTCATCGGGCCGGAGCAGCGCGATGACGGCGATCGACCGGACCGGCTTCGCCGCGGGCATCCGGCTCGGGCTCGGACCGGCCGGTGCGGGTTTTGTCCTGGCCCTGAGCTTCGGCGCCGAGGCCGAGGCCCGGGGCTGGGGAGTCGGCTTGCCGGTTCTGTTCTCAGCCCTGGCCTTCTCCGGATCAGCGCAGTTCACTTTGCTGACCGCACTGTCCGGAGGCACTGTGGCGGCCGCGATCGCCTCGGCAGCGTTGATCAACGGGCGGTATCTCGTGATGAGTGTCGCCCTGAACGACAGCCTGCACGGAAGCCGGCTGACCCGGGCACTGCAGGCGCAGGCGCTCGTGGACGCATCATTCGTCTTTGCTCATCGCAACGACGGCCGGTACGACGTGTCGCGCCTGATCGGCGCCAGCCTGCCGCAGTGGGTCACCTGGGTACTCGGGACGGCGGTCGGCGCACTGACCGCTCCGTCAGCCGAGCTGATGCACCGGCTCGGGCTGGACGTTGTGTTTCCGGCGTTCTTCCTGGTGCTCGCGCTGGACGAAGTGAGGCGCTCCCGCCGGGCGCTCGCCGCCTCCCTGCTCGGAGCCGGAACCGCCGCCGCCCTCCTGCTCGTGACGGATCCGGGCTACGCGCTGCTCGGAGCCACGGCGGCCGCGCTGATCGGCCTGGTTCCGCAACGTGGAGCGGATCCCGATCGCGAGCGGACGGAGACCGGAGAGGAGACCTCGTGAAGGTGTGGTTGGCTGCCTTGGCCGTCGCCGTCGTCAACTGGCTCATGAAAGCCGGTGGACCGCTGCTGATGGGTGAACGCAGGCTGCCGCCGGCAGCGGTCCGGGTCGTGGCCTTGATAGCTCCGGTCCTGCTGGCAGGACTGATCGTCACCGAACTCGGCGGCAAGCGCCTGGACTGGACCCAGTTGGCCGGTGTCGGCACCGCCGGGATCCTTTCAGTCCTGCGAGTGCCGCTGCTGGTGGCCGTCGCCGCGGGCATCATCCTGACCGCCGCGGCCCGGTTGCTGCTCGGCTAGCCTGCCTGGTCGGCGAGCCAGAGATTCGTCAGGCCCTTGAAGTGGGAGAAGAACTGCTCTTGCTCGTCGGCCGGGTACGTCGAGACGACGGTCTCGCGGAGGAGACGGTCGAAGTCGGGTCCGGCGACCCAGTCGCGCACCTGGGCGTCGAAGTCACCCAGATGCTCCGCGCACCACGTGTGGTACTTCTCGGTCTCGAAGTATTCGTCGGCGAGCCCGAGGTAGGCCTCGATCTTGGCGTCGTAGTCGAGGGACTCGTCGTCGGCGATCTCGAAGTACCGCTCGGTGTGCAGGTCGACGCTGCTGCGCCGGCCGGTCGCCAGCGAGAAGACCGACCACTTGACCAGGGCGCTGATCGCCCACGGGAAGTAGTAGTGCAGTGAGGTGACGGCGACGTCCGGGCAGGCGTTGGCGTAGTCGATCGGGTGGACCGAGTCGCCCTTGACCAGCATCTCGCAGGAGTTGAACTCCCAGCCGAAGAACGCGTTCACGATCCGGCTGATCGCCACCGCCTGGTGACCGGCGGACGGGCTGAGGAAGTCGTGCGAGACGGCGTACCGGTTGTGCATCGGCTCGTCCGGGCGGAAGTCCATCACCATCGTCTCGGCGCCGATCGACAGCGCCCGGGCGAACACGTCGTACTCGATCGTCGCCTGCAGGTGCATCAGCATCTCGCCGGACTGGTCGTAGGCCCGGTGCAGGTCGACCTTGTTGTTGATCCGGGACACGCCCCGCCAGCCGCCGCCGTCGAACGGCTTCATGTAGAGCGGGTAGCCGAGGTCCTCGGCGATCGCGTCCAGGTCGAAACCCTTGTTGTACTTCGCCGACGTGTAGGCCCAGCGCACGTTGTCGACCGGGTTCTTGTACGGCACCAGCACGGTCCGCGGGATCTTCAGGCCGAGCCGGAGCATCGCGCAGTACGCGCTGTGCTTCTCCATCGACTGGAACGTGAACGGCGAGTTCAGCAGGTAGGTGCCGTTCATCAGCGCGGCCTTCTTCAGCCATTCGCGCGGGTGGTAGTACCAATACGCCAGCCGGTCGATCACCAGCCCGACCCGGACCGGATCCGTCAGGTCGAACGGCTCGATGGTCAGCCGCCGGGACCCGAACTCGTGCTCGGTCCCGTCGATCGTCACCGGCCCGACCCGCTGCAGCAGCGCCTCGAACGCCTGTGGCCAGTCCTCCTCGGCCCCGAGCAACAACCCGATCAAATGCCGTGAACGGTCAGCCACAACTTCTCCTCAAGGTCGGAGCGGTTAGACAAATCGGGGCAGGTGGCGGGCGAGTTGCCGCTGCCACCACGGCCAGTCGTGCGCTACGTCGTACCCCCACAGATCCAGCTCATGCGGGATGCCTTTGCTCGCCAGTACGGCGGCCGTGGCACGAGCGGACGGCAACGACCCGGTCGGATGCGTCTCCCAGTCGCCCTGGCCGACCGTGAGCAGCACGAAGATCCGGCTGCGCAGCCACTCCAGGTGATCGCCGTCCAGGTTGGGCAGGTAGTCGGCCGGGTTGTTGAAGTACGTCGCCTCGCCGCGTTCACCCCAGCCGTGCCAGCTGGCCGCGTCGTAGTTGCCGGACTGGCAGATCGCGACCGGGAAGAGATCGGCCCGTTTGAAGGCGAAGTTGAGCGCATGGAACGCGCCCAGGCTGCAGCCGGTGGTGATGATGTCGGTGACACCGGGGGAGTCCGAGCCGATCACCGGGACCACCTGGTTGACGATCCACGACTCGTACAGCCCGTGCCGCCGGGCCCGGTCCTCCAGCTGGATGCTCCGGTCCGACCAGCTGACGTGGTCGTAGGAGTCCACGCAGTACAGCTTCACCCGGCCGGCCTCGATCAGGTCCGCGACGGCGTCGACCATGCCGTTGTTCTCGTAGTCCCAGGCACGGCCCTGCTCACTCGGGAACACCAGCACCGGGCGGCCGTAGTGGCCGTAACGGATCACGGTGCCGGGCCGGTCAAGCCCCGGCGCCTCCAGCTCGACCTGTTCCCGCTCCATCAGCCTCACTCCAGGCGTTTCGCAGTAGATCCGTGAGATCAGGATCCAGCACATCACGCCAGGCTGTGAAGTTGTGCATGTCCGGCGTTTCGCCGTACTCGACCCGCAGCCCGAGATCGGTCAGTTTCGCGGCCATCACCCGGTTGTTGTGGACGTTCTCCTCCGGCGTACCGGCCGTCATCCCGACCACCGGCGCACTCGGTGCCGTGGTTGCCGTCAGCACCTGGTTCACGAAACCGGTGACCTGGGCGTAGAACTCGAACTTCGACTCCTGCGGGTCGGTCTCCGGCGTGAAGAACGACCCGGACTGCAGGAACAGCCCGTCGAAGGTGCCGGGATGGTGCCACTCGGCATGCAACGCCGCGAGCGCGCCGAGGCTGGCACCCATCAGCACCGGCCTTCGGCTGCGGTACTGCGTCATGATCGCGGGCAGCACGTGCTGCGTCAGGGCCTCGGCGTACTGCGGGTTGGCGGCGTACCAGAGGTTGCGGGAGGTGGGCCTGATCAGCGCGAGGCGGAACGGCGGGAGGGTGCCCTCGACGACCATCGCGCCGGCGTAGTGCGTCAGGCCGGCGTACGCGGCGAACTCGGGGCCGTCGTGGGCGAGCAGTAGCGGCAGCTCGAATGTCGGGGCGATGCCCTCGGGGGACCACATCTGGACGTCGATCGGGCCGACCGGGGAGCCGATCGAGTGCGGCGTCAGCGTGGACGGGATCGGCGGCGTCGCGATCCAGGCGGGCTCGACGTACCCGGGCAACGGCAGCCATGAGTGCTCTCCGAAGGCGCCGTCAACCACTCGGGGGTTGGTCAGATCGGTCTGCATGCCCACATCGGCGATGTCGAACAGGTACTCCATCCGGTGCACCGACGGCCTCGGGAGTCGCAGTTCCCAGCCGTAGTCGACCGGCTTGAACTCGAGCAGTTCGGCGGCGATGCCGAGCTCCTGCCACAGCTTGACGCCCGTGAAGGCATGCGAAGGATCGCTGAGGCGGAAGACCACCTCAGCGCCTTCGACCGCGCTCACCACGTCGGGCATCAGACCAAGGTACAGCCGGAATTCACCGGGGCGGTGGGGCGGGGAAGGAATCAAGCACTGACATTCATTGTCAGTGATCAGTGTCTATCGTTGGACAGTGGTCGATCTCACAGATATCCGGGCGCTGACGGCGGACCTGCCGCGCAGCTACGAGGTCCTGGTCCGGGACCGGATCAAGTTCCGGGTCGGACGGATCGTGTACCTGTCGGTGGCGCCGGACGAGCAGACGATCGGCATCGGGTTCCCGCGCGAGGAACGGGAGGCCGCACTGGCCGCCGAGCCGGACAAGTTCTTCCGCCCGCGCCCGTCCGACGAGCGTTACCAGTGGATCCAGGTGCGCTTGGACGCGCTCGAGTACGACGAGCTGCGCGAACTGATCCTGGACGCCTGGACGATGTGCGTCCCGAAGAAGGTCCGCGCCGAGTACTTCGGACAGTAGGGGGCTGAGGGCAACCATCTCATCCTCAGGTAGTAGGGCAGAACCGTTCTGAGGACCGATGGCCGGCGGCGTTTCCCGGCGCACGATGGAGGCATGACCGGAGACTTCCTACCCCGCCGCCGCACGGCGTCGGTGAAAGCCCAGCTGCTGACCGTTCTCTTCCTCGCCGTCGCCGCGGTGCTCGGGGTCTATCTGTACTCCTAGGATTCCCAGCGCACTTCGGCGTCGCCCGGGCGGACCACTCCTGCTTCGTAGGCGACCACGACCGCCTGGACCCGACTGGACAGGCCGAGCTTGGAGAGGACGCTGCTGACGTGGGTTTTGACGGTGGTCTCGCTGACGAAGAGCTTGGTGGCCAGCTCTCGGTTGGAGAGGCCTCGGGCCATCCAGACCAGGATCTCGCGCTCCCGTTCGCTCAGGTGGGCCAGCAGCCCGGCCCAGCGGGCGTCCGGTGGGGCCGGCGGGTGTTCCGTCGTACCGGTGCCGACCTGGCGTTCGAGCTCCATGCAGCGCTCCAGCAGCACCCGGGTCGACGCCGGGTCGACCAGCGAGTCGCCCCGGTGGACCGCGCGTACCGCCGAGACCAGCAGGTCCGGGTCGGTGTCCTTCAGCAGGAACCCGGATGCCCCGGCGCGAACCGCGCTCAGCACGTACGCCTCGTCGTCGAAGGTCGTGAGCACCAGTACGGCGGGACGCGAACGACCGGCCGCCTTGTTGGCCGAGGTGATCCGCTCGGTCGCGACCAGCCCGTCCATCACCGGCATCCGGATGTCCATCAGGACGACGTCCGGGTCGTACTGGTCGACCAGCCGGAGCGCCTCTTCGCCGTTCTCGGCCTGGGCGATCGTGGTCAGGTCCGGTTCGTGATCGAGGATCATCGCCAGGCCCATCCTGATCACGCCCTGGTCGTCCGCGACCAGCACCTTGATCTCGTCGGTCACCTCTGCGGCGGCAGCCATACCTGCACCCTCCATCCACCCAGTGGGCCGGCCGCGACGGCCAGTGTGCCGCCGACCGCCGTCGCCCGTTCCCGCATCCCGATCAGCCCGTTGCCGCGCCCGCTCTCGCTCCGCCGGGCGGTCTCCAGTACGTTCACCGGCGGTGGCCCGCCGCTGCCGTTGTCGTCGATGGTCAGGAGCTCGCCCTGCGGTCCACTCTGCCAGGTGACCCGAGCCGCGCTCGCCTTCGCGTGCACCATCACGTTGGTGAGCGCCTCCTGGATGATCCGTACGGCGGTCAGATCGGTGGCCGAGGTCAGTTGCCGCTGCCGCGACGGCAGGTCCATGGTCACGTCGATGCCGACCGCCTTCAGCCGATCGCCCATCCGCGCGACGTCGGCCAGGTCGGGCACCGGCGTGGTCCCGCCACCGGAGCCCGGAGAGGTTTCCGCGGCGCCCGGCGAGGCGGTGTTGAGCACCCGGACCGTCTCCCGCATCGCGGTCAGCGCTTCCTTGCCGCTGGCAATGATCCAGCGGATCGCCTCGCGCAGGACCTCTGGTCGCTGGTCGGCCACCCGGTCGGCGGCCTGAGCCCGGATCACGACCGCGCTGACATGGTGGGAGATCACGTCGTGCAGGTCGCGGGCGATCCGGGTCCGTTCGGCGACCGCCGCCCGCTCGGCCTCGACCGCGCGAAGCCGGACCAGTTCGGCGTTCCGCTGCTCCAGCAGGGCGACGCTCTTGCGCCGCCGGCGGGCGTCCGCGCCGAGCAGCACCATGCCGCAGATCAGCGCCTCGGCGAACACGAACAGCGAGACGTCGATGTAGTTGTAGAGGCTGGGCAGGTCGCTGGGCAGGTTCCGGTACCGGTCGCCGTACATGATCGCCCGGTTCGCATGACCCAGCACGATCGCGACCACGGTCGGCAGGCCGATCATCAGTCCGGCCAGGCTGCCCATGGTGAAGAACAGGCAGGTGAACCGCCGTACGCCGTGGGACGCGGCCAGGTAGCCGACGACGAGCAGCGGGACCAGGTGGATCTCGGACTGCAGCGCGGCGTCACTGATCTCGGGCTGGCCGAAGATCGTCAGTCCGAGCTGCGCCGCGAGGCCGGTGCCGACCGCGGCGTACAGGATCGGGTAGAGCACCGAGACGATCACCAGCATCGTGCGCGGCGTCCGCCGGCCGAACGCGACCGTGCCGACCAGGAAGACGCCGGTCACCACCGAGACCATCGGGTTCTGCGGGCGCAGGCCGCTGTCGTTGATCAGACTCAGCGCCCCGAACCAGACCACGCCGACGACCGCAGCGAGCAGCAAATCCTGCTGCACCTGCGGCAACCGACGCCAGACACTCCACACGTCGCCCAGCGTAGTCAGACCGAGTTTGCCGAAGCTTCATCTGCCCGGACGGGCCGCTCTCCAACTTTCGGAGGAGGCTGAGCGTCCGATTTGATACTCAGGGCCTACTTCCGGGTCTTGATGACGGTCCCTGGGGCCGATGTGGCCGCCGCCCAGATCCGAGAGGCTGTACCCCATGAGGAACCACCAGCTGCGACGGCGGACCGGCTCGGTGCGGACGCGGTGGCTGTCCGTGACGGGTTTTGGCGTGGTGGTGCTGGCGGTGGGGTCGCTGGTGCTCTGGCACGGGCAGGTCGGGGAGTTGTTCGGGCTGGCCGCGGACAAGGAGCCGGTCGTCTCGAGCGTGAACGCGCCCGCGATCTCCGAGCCGCCGCCCACCACTGCGGTGCCCACGCCGACGAAGACGCCCACCAGGAAGCCCACCAGGAAGCCGACGAAGGAACCGACGAAGCAGCCGACGAAGACTTCGGACAAGCCGTCGTACGACGAGGAGAGCATCGACGGGCTGTCGCCGACGCTGAAGTCCCGGCTGAAGAAGGCAATGGCCGCCGCGAAGGCCGACGGCGTCACCCTGCGGATCACCTCCGGTCGCCGGAGCGCCGCCAAGCAGCAGCGGCTGCTGAACGAGGCGATCAAGAAGTACGGCTCGTACACGGCGGCCACGCGGTGGGTGCTGCCGCCCAAGTACTCCGCCCACGTGCACGGCAAGGCCGTGGACATCGGCCCGGCCGCCGCCATGCAGTGGCTGAACCGGAATGGCTATCGCTACGGCATCTGCCGCCGGTACGACAACGAACCCTGGCACTTCGAGGCGCTGACCACCCCCGGCAAGAAGTGCCCGCCGCGCGAACCGTACTCGCGGCCCGTGCCCGACTGATCCCACCCACGAGAACAGGAGCCGACCATGACCATGACCTATGCACAGCCGCTGCCCCGGCGCTACACCCGCGCCCGGATGACCGTTCCCGCGCTCTGGCGGCAGGTGATCGGCGGCAGCGAAAAGGGCACCACGGCGACCGTGGAGGAGCCGGATCGGTCGGCGTACACGCAACTGGAGATCTACGACGGTGTCCTGGCCGCGTTCGAACGCCGGGACGAGGTTGCCGAGGTGCTGAAGAGCTCCGCCGACCGGGCAACCGCCGTACGCCGGCTGCGGGAACAGCTCGGGCTGGGACACCTGCAGGCGACCGCTCTGGTCGACCTTCCGTTGACTACCGAGCGCCGTGACCGGATCGCTCAACGTGCCGCTGAGCTGCGTGCTGCCCTGAACCGCTGACCTGCGCGGCTCGCCGTGGACTGCGAGGTTTGTGTCGCGTGGGGAGGATGGAGGGGTGATCACGATCGAGCAGGCCGGACGACTGCGTAAGGCCGGGGTGCTGTGGGCGCCCGCGGCCGGGGATCGTTTCGTCGTACCGGACCGGGACATGGACGACGACGTGTTCGTGGTGAGCGACATGACCGTCGAGGTGCACGACTACCAGGGCAGCAAGGTGATCGGTTTCAACGGCACCACCGAGTGGGCCCTGGACAGCATCGAGCAGCGCGAGGTGATCTGGCTCCCGCGCGAGGAACAGCTCCGCGCCCTCCTCGGCGACCACTTCCGCACCCTCGCGGCGGTCCCCGGCGGTTACCAGGTCGAGCTCACCGACAGCACCCACTCAGCCGAAGACGCCGAACAGGCCTATGCCGAGGCCGTCATCCACCTCCTCGGCGCCTGAATCACCTCGCCGTCGTCTTCTGGTTCTTCAGGAACCCATTCCTTCATGGCCTGAAATTAGTACAACCGGCCGGGCCGATAGTCTCGATCGAATGGCTGAAAGTATCTGGTTCTGGATCCACCGATGCTGATCACCGAGCCGTCCGACCTCGACCCGGCAAGCACCGAACCGATCACCATCGGTCGTCCGCTTCTCGACCACCTGGCCTCGATCCGGTCGGCCGTGCTCGACGCGCTGGCGTCCGGCGGGCCCGTGTACGGGGTGAACACCGGGATGGGTGCCCTGAGCAAGCATCGCCTGACCGATGACGAACAGCGCGTGCATCAACGCAACCTGCTGCTGGGCCGAGCGGTTGGCGGACCCCCGTGGCTGCCGGCCGACGAGGCCAGGGCTGTACTGATCGGCCGTCTCCGGACGTTCCTGACCGGTGACGCGGGTGTCTCGGTCGAACTGATCCAGCAGCTGGTTGCCGTTATCAACAGCGGCCGGAGGCCCGCGATCCCCGCGAGCGGCGCAGGGTCGGCCGGAGAGATCATTCCGCTCGCGCATGCCTTCGGTTCGCTCGACCTCGACCTCGGCCCCAAGGAAGGCATCGCACTCCTCGCCGGCATCCCGGGCGCGACCGGACGGGCGGCCCTCCAGGCGAGCCGGACCCGAAGGCTGGCCGGCCAGCTGACCGCGGTCGCGGCCGCGTCGATCGCCGTGATCGGGGCCAACCGCGATCCCTACCACCCGCTCGCCGCCCGAGGTGACGACGTGCTCGGGGCCGAGCTCACCCGCCTCCGCGATCTTGCCGGTCCCGAGCCCGACCCGCGCTCCTTACAAGCCCCGGTCTCGTTTCGCGTCGCGGGTCACGTGATCGCGCATGTACGGCGATCACTCGATCAGCTCGAGGCCGCGGTCGACCGCGCGTTCGACGGGGTCAACGATTCGCCGGCGTACCTGGACGGCGAGTTCATCGGCACCGCGGGATTCCACGGGATCGATCTCGCCGCGCACTGCGATCACCTGACCGCGGCGCTCGCTCACGCAGCCGAGGTCTCGACCGCGAGGCTGCACCGGCTGCTCGATCCGGCGGTGACCGGACTGTCCGCTCAACTTGCCCACGAGCCCGGTCCGCAGGCCGGTCTGGTCGCCGTTCACAAGCGAGCCGTCGCCACCAGTCACGCCTTCCGCCGCCTCACATTGCCATCGGCAATCAGTACGGCGGAGACCTCGAACGGCCAGGAGGACGTGCAGAGCTTCTCCTGGGAGGCGGTCGGCGTGCTCGGCGAAGCGGTCCGCCTGACTCGCGAAGTCACCGCCTGCGAGCTCCTCGCCGTCCACCAAGCCTTCGCCTTGTCCAAGCGCCCGATACCGGGCGGACTTCACGAACTGCTGCGCGCTGTCGCGAACGTCGTACCGCCGATCGAGGCGGACCGGCCCTTCGGTGAGGACTTGACCAGACTGCTGGAGTCGGTGGTCTAGGGCCCGGCCGGCGACCGGATCACGCCGAGCGCCGGGGGCCCGGAGCCATGGCGGGGACTTCCGGGACGGCTACGTAGGAAGGTAAGGCAACCTGGCTAGATACCGCTCCCGGCCATGGGTTGATCGAAAAAGCCAGCGCGACGCGCGGGTGGTGGGAAGTCGCAAGTAGCTTGCGGGGGGTCTGTGTCGTTGGCCTGGATACGGGCGCGTGGATCTGAACGAAGACCTGACCTGTCACAGGTGTCCGGCTCTCAGGTGTGTCCACTAGCCTGATGCGGGCTTTCGTCGGCGGAGATGGAGGAGTTCGTTGAAGCGGTTCGTGGTCCCGCCGACCTGGCCGTCGCCGCCCCGCCGTAGCTGGGTCCCGCCCAAGACGTGGCGTCCGGACCCGTCCTGGCCGCCGCCGCCCGAGGGCTGGCGGTTCTGGGTCGACGGCAAGGGCAAGCCCGTCCGGGGCCCGGTCGGCCGGTACGGCGGCCCGTCCCGCAGGTCGGCGTACGCCGGGATCGGCGGCCTCGTGCTCCTGCTCGGAGTCAACTTCTGGGCCCTGTCCGCGATCGGTCTGTTCGGTGGCGACTCCGGTTCACAGGCCATCCATGTCGTCGACGACAGTTCGCCGACGCCCTCGCCGGCCGTCGTACCGCCGAAGGCCACGCGGCCGACCTCGGCCCCGCCGCCGGTGCAGAAGACCACGGTGACGCCGACGCCGAAGCCGACGCCGAAACCGACGAGGTCGCGGACCACCGAGCGGAAGGCCGACGACGATCGGGCCGAGCCCGAGCCGACGCCGACCATCACGCCGACGCCGAGCAAGACCGTTCGCCCGCCGCGACCGAGCACCAGTACGCCGCCGTCCCGCGAGGAGCTCATCCGGCAGTACTGCATCCAGCAGGGGTACGACCCCGAGTGGTGCGACCCGGACAACTGGCCCCAGAACCCCGCCGACGACCCCCGCACCGAAGAACCGTAAGGGTCGGCTCGGCGGTTAGCTGTCCCTCGGTAGCTTGCGGTTCGGATAGAGGTCCGGGATCGGGATGGGCATCCGCCACAGCCGCATGTGCGGGTGGATCAGGCCGTGCCGGACAGCGACGTACCGGAGCAGGCGGAGTGGGCCGGCGATCAGGACGAAGGCCAGCGGGAGCTCGACCAGGAAGGCACCGAGCAGCGCCTGGGTGAGGTCGCCGCCGCGCTGGCTGGTCATCACGTCGAACCAGGCGTCACAGATCAGCAGCACCCCGGAGGCGAACGCGGTCGGGAACACCAGTTGCTTGCGCTTCCAGCCCGCGACCGCGGTCAGCGTCAGCATGGTCAGCAGGAGGATGTCGAAGCCGACCCAGGTCGCGACCCAGTTCCGCGCGACGTAGTGGCTGGGCAGAGTGACGGCCAGGTAGACCGTCCACGGGATCAGCGCCGCCACGCAGACCAGCATCAGCGCCGTCCGCCACTTGCGGATCCGCTCGATCGTCCGCAGCGGCGGCATCCCGTCCGGCCGCGGCGCCAGCCGCAGGATCAGGTCCCGGCGTTCCGCCGCCGTCATCGCCGCGATCTCTTCGTCGGTCAGAGGCACCACTCCAGTATGTCTTGTGACTGCATTCACAAGCTATTAGGATGGCTCTCGAAGGCAACTGTCGGTGAGACAGATGAGGTGTGGGTATGACGGAGCGCAAGCCACCGGGCATCAGTACCCAGGACTGGGTCGAGGCCCAGATCAGGCGGGCCCAGAACGCCGGTGAGTTCGATGATCTGCCCGGAGCGGGCAAGCCGCTGACCAAGCTGGCCGAACCGCATGACCCGGACTGGTGGGTCAAGGACTTCATCCGCCGGGAACAGATCGAGACCGACGCCCTGCTACCGCCGGCCGTGCTGCTGCGCAAGGAGAAGCAGCAGGTGTACGAGAAGGTCCGCGGGATGCGTCGCGAGGCCGAGGTCCGCGACTATCTGGCCGATCTGAACCAGCGGATCCTGATCAACATCCGCGACACCACCGGCCCGGTCGTCCCGGTCGGGACCGTGGACGAGGAGGCGATCCTCGCCCACTGGCGCTCCGAGCAGCCCGATCCGGCCGCTCAGCCGGCAGCCGAGCCGGAGCCGGCGCCGAAGAAGTCCCTCTGGCAGAGGCTGTTCAGCTGAGCAGTTCGCGGGCAGCCCTCTCGATCTCGCGCTCGCTGACCAGGACGTGGTGGGCGGCCGCGCCCAGCGGCACGTACGAGTCGTGGCTGGTCACTCTGGCCATCCGGCCGGTGTACGCGTAGTCGACGAGGGTCGCCAGCACGCCTTCGGAAACGCCTCCGGAGCGACGCGTCTCGTCGACGACCAGCACCCGGCCGGTAGTGGTTGCCTCGCGCAACAAGTCGTCGACGGGGAGCGGTGCGAGCCAGCGCAGGTCGAGGACCCGGACACCGGGCACCCTGGCGGCCACCCGGAGGCTCATCGGCACACCGTTGCCGAACGTCACGATGGTCAGCTCGGTCCCGTCGCCGTACGTCCGGCCGCGTCCGATCGGCACGGGGTCACCCGGGTACGACGCCAGCCACGCATCGTCGCCGTCGTCGTACAGATCTCGCCGGTGGTACAGCGCGATCGGCTCCAGGAACACGCTCACCGTGCCGGACGAGCGGGCGGCTGCCGCGCACGTGTGCAGCATCGCGGCCGCGTCGTCGGGCCGCGACGGTGACGCGATCACGAGACCTGGGATGTCCCGCAGTACGCCGATCGCGTCGTCGTTGTGGAAGTGCCCGCCGAATCCCTTCTGGTAGCCGTAGCCGGGGATCCGCAGCACCATCGGGTTGGAGTACTGCTCCTGCGAGAAGAACTTCAGCGACGCCGCCTCGCCGCGCAGCTGGTCCTCGGCGTTGTGCAGGTAGGCCAGGTACTGGATCTCCGGGATCGGCAGCAACCCCGAGACCCCTGCGCCCAGGGCGAGTCCGAGGATCGACTGCTCGTCCAGCAACGTGTCGAACACCCGGGCCGGCCCGAACGCCTTCCGCAGTCCGCGGGTCACGCCGTACACCCCGCCTTTGCGGCCCACGTCCTCGCCGAACACCATCGCCTCCGGGTACGACGCGAGGACGTCGGCCAGCGCCCGGTTGATCGACTGGCTCAACGTCAGCCGTTCCGTCGTGCTGCTGCGCTCAGGCAACGACTCCTCGGTGAGCCTGGGATCCGGGAACCGCAGCGGTGCCGCCACGGCCGTCGCGGACGACAGCTGCGGCAGACCGGCGACCTCGGCCGCGATCCGCATCACCTCGGACCGCTTGTCCTCGTACAGCTCGATCACGTCGTCGGCCGTGTAACCGGCTCCGAGCAGCAAGCGCGCCGTACCGAGCAGCGGGTCGAGCTCCTCGTCCGCGGCCAGCTCGGCGGGGGAGCGATAGGCCGCCTCCACGTCGGAGCCGGCGTGACCGAGCAACCGCACCGTCCGGAGCCGGAGGAACGCGGGCCGCCGGTTGCGCCGGACGAAGGTGGCCGCTTCCGTCGCCATCGACAGTGCCGCGGCGAGATCGGTGCCGTCGGCGTCGAAGTACCGCAGACCCGGCCGCTGCCCGTACGCCTGCCGGATCCAGCCCTCCGGCGTCCGCACGCTGATCCCGATCCCGTTGTCCTCGCAGACCAGCAGCAACGGCATCGGCAGGCCCTGGTACGACGCGTGCAGGGCGGCGTTGATCGCACCGGTCGCGGTCGAGTGGTTGGCCGAGGCGTCGCCGAAGCTGGTCACCACGATCGCGTCGTGCGGCCAGGGCGACGGTACGCCGAGTTTGGCCGACCGTGAGATCGAGAACGCGACGCCCATCGCGCGCGGCAGGTGGGACGCGATCGTCGACGTCTGCGGAATGATGGCCAGGTCGTGCCGGCCGAAGACCTTGTGCCGGCCGCCGGCGATCGGCTCGGCGGTGGCGGCCGCGACCCCGAGCAGTATGTCGCGCAAACCTTCCTTCGAGCCGCACTGCTCGGCGCGGGCCAGGTAGAAGGCGCCGGAGCGGTAGTGCAGCAGGGCCGGGTCGGTCGGCTGCAGGGCCGCGGCGACGGCGGCGTTGCCCTCGTGGCCAGCCGACCCGATCGTGTAGAAGCCCTGGCCTTGCGACTGCAACCAGCGCGCGGCCAGGTCGGCGTGCCGGCTGCCGAGCTGGGCGTCGAACAAGCTGCGCACCAGGTCGGGCGGTACGTCGCCCGGCGTCGGCTTGAGCGCCCGCACGCGCTCGGCGAACCGCTCGTCGACGGCGTTCACCGGCCGAACCTCTCAGAGCCCGCAGTCGAACCCGTCGTCGTTCGGGTTCGCGTCGGCCAGGACGTCCAGGATTCTGCTCGCGCGGCGAAGGTCCTCATCTGATACATGATCGGCGAAGAACGTAGACACCACAGCCTCGACCACAGGTTGAGCGGCCGTGAGCGCCTCCCGCCCGGCCGGGGTGAGCTCGGCCCAGGTGGCCCGGCGGTCCTCCGGGGTGTTCCGGCGGACGACCCAGCCGTCCTTGTCCTCGAGCTTGCCGACCAGCCGGGTGCAACCGCTGCGGGAGATCATCAGCTGCTCGGCCAGCGGCGCCATCCGCAGCCGCCCGCCGGCCTGATCGAGGGTCCGCAGCACCTCATGCTCGAAGTAGCCCATCTTGAGCCGGGACCGCAGCGTGTTGTCGAGATGCGTGAACAGCAGCGTGTCCGCGCGGTACATCGCCCGCCAGGCACCCAGCTGCTCGGCGCTCATCGTCGTCGGCATGGTGAGAAGTGTACGTCGTCTGGTGCGCATCACAACAGTTGACACGTGAACTGTTTGTCTGTGTATGCTCGCCGAAACGACTTTGGGGAGATCACGTGAGCTGGAAGGCGGTTCAACCGCTGCGGCATCGGGACTACCGGCTGCTGTGGACGGGCCTGGCGGTCGCGCTGCTCGGCAGCGGGCTCTGGCTGGTCGCGCTGGCCTGGCAGGTGATCGAGCTCGACGGCGGCCCGGTCCAGTTGTCGATGGTGACGACGGCGTACAGCATCGGGCTGGTCGTCTGCGTGCTGTTCGGCGGGATCGCGGCCGACCGGTTGTCCCAGCGCAGCGTGATCGTCGCGGCGGACGTCGTTCGTGGCCTGGTGCTGCTGATCGTCGCCGGGCTGGCGCTGAGTGAGCTGCTCGAGGTGTGGCATCTGGCCGGCGCCGCGGTGCTGATCGGAGCCGGCGAGGCGTTCCTCATTCCGGCGTACACGGCGCTCGTGCCGAAGCTGTTGCCGGCCGACGAGTTGCTGGCCGCGAACGGCCTGGAGGGCACGCTGCGGCCGTTGGCTCAGCAGGCGACCGGCCCGGCGCTAGGTGGTCTGGCGATCGCGGCGCTGTCGCCGGGGATCGCGATCCTGGTGACGGCGCTGACCTACTTCTTCTCCGCCGGATGTGTCCTCGCGATGCGGGTGCCGTCGACGGGCTACCAGCCGGTCGAGCCTGGCGACGTCGAAGAGATCCAGGACGTCGCGGCCAAGCCGGCAGCGCAGTCGATCTTGGCTGATCTGCGCGAAGGCTGGGGCTACGTACGACGGACCCGTTGGTTGCTCGCCTCACTGCTGTTCGGCACGGTGTTCGTGCTGCTGATTCTGGGGCCACTCGAGGTCCTGCTGCCGTTCGCCGTACGCGATCAGCTCGGTGGTGGGCCGAGTGACTTCGGCCTGGTGCTGGCCGCGTTCGGGATCGGTGGGGCGGCCGGGGCGTTGCTGATCTCGTCGCGGAGTCTGCCCCGGCGGTACTTGACCGTGATGACGCTGCTGTGGGGTGTCGGGTCGCTGCCGTTCGCGCTGCTCGGTTTCGCCCGGGACCTGTGGATCATGATGGCCGGGGCGGCCGTCGTCGGCCTGACCAGTTCGGCGGCGATGGTGATCTGGGGGACGCTGCTGCAGCGCCGGGTGCCGGATCACCTGCGCGGGCGGATCGCCAGCCTGGACTTCTTCGTCTCGCTGCTGCTGATGCCGGTGTCGATGGCGCTGGCCGGCCCGGCGGGCGCCGTACTGGGGCTGACGGCGGTGTTCCTGGTCGCCGGGATCGGGCCGGCGCTGGTGTCTCTTCTGGTCGTCTACCTCGGCCGGATGCCGTCCGACGAGATCGCCCATCCGCTCGACCAGGTGGAGCCGGCGGCGGCGCCCAGCGCCGCCTGAGCCGATTTCGGTCCGCGATCGGGTACGAATGGGGTATGGGATGGATTCGACTGCGTGCCTTGCTGCTGGCCAATCTGGCGCTGTTCTTCCTGTTCCTGGTGGGTCTGCTGCTCACCGGGCACGCGCAGGAGAACTCTGAGCTGGCCGACCACGGGCAGCCGTCGCAGAGCCTCGCGCAGTACGCCGGCTCGTCCTCGTTCGGCGAGGCGGTGTTCGAGAACTGGGAGTCCGAATTCCTGCAGATGGGTATGTACGTCCTGCTCACCGCGTACCTGCTGCAGAAGGGGTCGGCGGAGTCCCGGCCGCTCGAGGGGTCGGTTCCGCAGGACGAGGATCCGAGGCGGCACCGCAACGACCAGCAGGCGCCTTGGCCGGTACGGCGTGGGTCGCCGGTGGTGCTGCGGTTGTACGAGAATTCGCTCGCGATCGCCTTCGGTCTGGTCTTCCTGCTCTCGATCTGGCTGCATGCCGTCACCGGAGCCCGGGCGTACAGCGAGGAACAGCAATTGCACGGGGCCGAGGCGGTGACCACTTGGCAGTACGCGCGGACCTCGCAGTTCTGGTACGAGTCCTTCCAGAACTGGCAGAGCGAGTTCCTCGCGGTCGCCGCGATCGTCGGCGGCTCCATCTACCTGCGCCAGCGCCGTTCCGCGCAGTCGAAGCCGGTCCACGCCCCGCACTCGGAGACCGGCGCCTGATTGGCGGCGCTCCCAGGTGGGAACGGTGACGAAGGGCCGTTCGTTCTGGGGGTAGGTGTGTGGGGTGGTAGCGCGTGAGGTGTGTCGTGAGTGAGTTCCGGTGATCCGTCCTTCGCCGTTGCTGCGTCGGATGGCAGTCGCGGGTGGTCTCGGGGTCGGGACGACCGGCGTGCTCGCTGGGGTGTTACTGCTGGGCCCGCTCGCCGCATCGGCCCTGCTGGCCATGGTGTTCGCACTGGTCTGGCCGCTGGCCGCGATGATTCGCCACGTTGCGGACGATGCGCCGTACCAGTCCGCGCTGGTCGTCGCGGCCGCGGCCGCTGCCGGCGTGCTGTGCTTGCCCGGCCTGGTGCGGTTGCTGGCGTGGGGTGCGGTCGGGCTGGCGATCGCCCTGCTTGTCGCCGGGCTGTTCATCGTGATCGACCTCGTGACGCCGGAGCGCCGTCCGCGTCCGTCGCGACGGCAGCGGAAGCTCGAGCGCGCGAGCGAGGCGGAGCTGCAGGATGAAGAGCAGCTGATCGCCTCGCTCAAGTGCCCGCTCAGCATCGAGGAGCTCTGCGGCGTCTGGACCGAGACCGCCACCACGCTCGCCCAGGGTGCGGGGCCGCGCGACCGGCAGGCAGTGGCGGAGGTACGCCGGATCTGCCTCGACGAGTTCGAGCGTCGCAACCCCGACGGCTTCAACCGCTGGCTGGAGGCCGGCGCCCCCGCCAACCCGAGCAGGTACCTGCTTCCTATCCCCGGCGAATGAGGGCCGCGACCGCGCGGGCGGTCGGCTCGGCGGACTGCGGGTTCTGGCCGGTGACCAGGCGGCCGTCGGTGATCGTCTGCGGGGTGAAGTTCGCCGCCGGGTGGTGGATCGCGCCGCGCGCGGTGAGCGTGTCGGCCAGCAGGAACGGGACGACCTCGGTCAGGCCGACGGCCTCCTCCTCGTCGTTGGTGAAGCCGGCGACGTTCTTGCCGTCCACCAGGTACGAGCCGTCGGAGAGCTTCAGGTTCACCAGCGCGGACGGACCGTGGCAGACGGCGGCGACCACGCCACCACGCTCGTAGATGGCGGCCGCGAGCGAGGCCAGCGCTTTGTCGTCCGGGAAGTCCCACATTGTGCCGTGTCCGCCGGCGAACAGGATCGCGTCGTACGACGAAGCGTCCAGCCCAGCCGCGGTCGGGGTGTGGTCGAGATCCACGGAGGCGAGGAACTTCTGCTGGATCGGGTCGTCCTCGTTCAGCCCGTCGAGCGGCGGCCGTCCACCGGCGACCGAGACCAGCTCGACGTCGAACCCGGCGTCGGTGAACACCGCCCACGGCTCGGCCGCCTCGGAGACGTAGAAGCCGGTACTACGCCCGGTGTCGCCGAGCTCGGAGTGACTGGTGAGAGCAATCAGTACGCGTGGCATGTCGCCCATGATGCGTCGGCACGGCCATCGGAAACCAATAGGAAAACGTCCACTTAGTCATAAGATTTCCGATATGGCGGTCTCCCTTGATCTGCTCCGGACGTTCCTGGCCGTGCATCGGGCTGGTTCGATCACCGCGGGCGCGGAAGCGCTCGGTTTGTCCCAGCCGACAGTGACCGGTCAGGTGAAGGCGTTGGAGGCGGCGCTGGGACGGCCACTCTTCGAGCGACAGGCCCGCGGCGTTCGGCCGACCACTGCGGGGGATGAGCTGGCCCGGCGGATCGCTGAGCCGGTCGATGCCCTGCAGGGCCTGCTGCGCGACGAGCTCGACGTACCCGCCGCTGCGACCGTCCATCTCGGTGGGCCGGCCGACTTCCTGTGTGATCAGGTCCTGCCCGCGATCGCCGATCGGCTCGCGAACGGTCTGCAGGTGCGGACGACGTTCGGGCTGCCGGACGAACTGCTGGAGCGGCTCCTCAACCGCAGCCTCGACCTGGTGATCAGCTCGGTCCGGCCACGACGGCCCGGCTTGCGCGTGACGCCGTTCTACGACGAGGTGTTCGCGCTGGTCGCGGCCCCCCGCTGGTCCACCGGTACGGCGATCACGTCACCGGAACCGCTCCGCAAGATCCCGCTCGTCGCGTACGCCGAGGAGGCCCCGATCATTCGCCGCTACTGGCGCAGCGTCTTCGGCACCCGGCTGACCCGGACGGCGGATCTCGTCGTACCCGATCTCCGGGGCGTGCTGGCCGCCGTACGCGCCGGCGCGGGAGCCAGCGTGTTGCCGACGTACTTGTGTGATGAGGCAGTGGCCTCGGGCTCGTTGGTGTTGCTGGCCAAGCCCGAACTGCCGCCCCTGAACACGTTGTACGTCGTGACCCGATCGGACGTCGGCCCGCGAAGCGCGGCGGCTGTCGTAAGGGACGAGTTGGTCAGACGCCTAACGCGCCCTTGAAAAGCGTGGAGATCCCGCCGGTCAGGGCGAGCAGCAGGACCAGCATCCGGGCGCGGTGTTCGGGGACTCGGCCGGACAGAGCCCTGCCGATGATGGCGCCGCCGGTCAGGCCGGCCACCGCCGCCGCCCAGGTTCCGCCGCTGAGCCGGGGGACGCCGTTGGTCGCGACCGAGAAGATGTTGACGAGAACGCCGTAGAACAGGGCGTTCGGGACGAACTCGCGAATCGTCCAGCCCGCGTTGACGGCGTACAGAGAGACCGGCGGGCCGCCGAGGCCGGCCGACGCGTTCATGAACCCGCCGGCCGCGCCCGCGCCGAGTGCGCCCTTGAGTCCGCCGAGGGAGGGCACCCGGATGCCGCGCATGATCACGAGTACGGCGGCCGTCACCAGGGCGCCCATGGTGATGAGCAGGACGGGCTCGGGGAGGTGGTTCGAGAACCACGTCCCGAGTGGGACAGTGCACGCGGACGCGAGGATCAGCGGGACCATCGCCCTCAACCGGACGAGGTGCCAGCCACTCGTCAGCCCGGCCAGGCAGATGACACCGGCCGCGCAGTTGGCGAGCGCGACCCCGTCACCCGGTCCGAGCAGGAGGACCAGCGCAGGTACGGCGACCAGCGCGAAACCCATCCCGGTCAGCCATTGCACCGATGCACCGAGCAGGACGACGCTGCCGAGCAGGAGGTCAGCGGGCATGAACGCGGACCCACATCACCGGCATCGCGCACGAGGTCATCTGCACGAGCGGCGACTATAGCGAAGGAACGGTGCGGGGTCAGGCAGCTTTCTTCCTGGTGGACGTCTTCTTGGCGGTGGACTTCTTCGCCGTCGTCTTCTTCGCTGTGGTCTTCTTCGTGCTCTTGCCGGACGACTTCTTGCTCGCCGCCTTCTTCGTGCCGCCGGCGGCGCGGCGGCTGCGGGCCTCCTCGACACTGGCGCGCAGCGCGGCGACGAGGTCGGTCGAGGAGGTGGCTTCCGGCTCCTCCTCGTTGAAGACGACCTCCTGGCCCTTGCGCTTGGTCTCGACCAGCTTCTTCACCCGGTCGGTGTAGGTGTCCTTGTAGGAGCTCGGCTTCCACTCGCCGCTCATCGCCTCGATCAGGTCGGCCGCCATCGACAACTGCTTGCCGGCACTCGACCTGCCCGGCAGGTCGTCCAGCTCCTTGGCCGGGTCGCGGATCTCGTCGGCGAAGTACATCGTCTCCAGCACCAGGACCTTGTCCTGGGCCCGGATGGTGGCCAGGTACTCCTTGCCGCGCATCACGAACTTGGCGATCCCGGCCCGGTTCGTCTTCTTCAACGCGTCCCGCAGCAGCGCGTACGACGACTTGTTCTCCTTGTCGGAGGGGCCGAGGTAGTAGCTCTTCTGGTAGTAGATCGGGTCGATCTCGTCCAGGTCGACGAAGGTGGAGATCTCCAGCGACCGGGACTTGCCCGGTGCGATGTCCTCCAGCTCGTCCGGCTCGACGATGACGTACTCACCGCCGCCGACGTCGTGTCCCTTGACGATCTTGTCGAAGTCGACCTCGCGACCGGTGCGCTCGTTCACCCGCTTGTACCGGATCCGGTCCGACGTCCCCTTCTGGAACTGGTGGAAGTCGACCTCGTGCTCCTCGGTCGCGCTGTAGAGCCCGACCGGTACCGAGACCAGCCCGAAGTTGATGTACCCGCTCCAGATCGATCGCGCCATCGCCCGGCTCCTCTCCGTGTCCAGCGCCCGGTACCCAGCTCACAGACGGTTGTACCGCTTCCGCGCCTCGCGGCTCTCCTTCTGCGCGTCCCGGGCGGCCCGGCGCGCGTCGTCCAGCTCCGCGCCCAGCCGTCGTACCAGCTCCTGGGCGTCGGCGAGTGCCTCGCGGGCCTCGTCGAGCTGGTTGTCCAGGTCCTCGACCTTCGCCTCGGCCGCCTGAGCCGCCGCGACCGCTTCCTCGAACGCTTGCTTCGCCTTGACCTTCTCCGCGGCCTCGCGTTCCTCCTGCTCGCGCTCGGCCTTCTCCCGCTTGCGGCGGGCGGCTGCCGACTCTTCCTCCTCCACCGCGGTCTCGGCCTTGCGTCGCTCCTTCGCCCGCCGGCGACGTTCGTCGGTGAGCGGGGCGACATTGGTCGGCTCGCCGCTCTCGTCGACGACACCGAAACCGACGTGCCGCAGCGCGCTGCTCAGCCGGCCTTCGCGTACGGCGTCGCCCGCGGCCGGATCCACCAACGCCGCGTCGAGGGTCTCGCGCAGCTTCTGACCGACATCGGCGCTGACCTTCTGGCCCTGCTTCTCGGCCAGCTTGGTCGCGTCCGTGGCCAGCTTGTCGAGGAGTTTGTGCCGCTTCGGGGTCAGCTCGCGCAGTCGCTCGCCATCCAGGTCCGCGGTCGCCTCACGGAACTCGTCGCCCAGCGCGAGCAGGTCGTCGAGCTCGTCGGGCAACTCCCGGGCGACCAGGTTCGCCACCCAGGCGGCGACCGTCGGCTTGCGCATCGCCTTCAGCCGCGTCGATCCGAGCTGGTCCCCGTCCGCCTTCAGCTGTTTCGCCAGCTCGTTGCGGGTAGCAATGAAGTCGGCACCCGAGGCCGCATAGAGCGCGTCGGCCGCCTCTTCGAAGTCCACGCAGCCGACGCTACCGGAAGTAACCGCCGCACAGAACCACCCCAGCGCGCGGGGGATCCGTGCTGGGGTGGCTGACTCGACCTCTGACTACTTCTTGAAGGCGTCCTTCGTCTTCTCGCCGGCCTGTTTCAGCGCGTTGGCGGACTGCTCGGCTTTGCCCTCGGCCTGCAGATCGCGGTCATCGGTCGCCTCGCCGGTCTCCTTCTTGATCTTGCCCTTGGTTTCCTTGGCGACGTTCTTGGCCTTGTCTCCGACACCCATTGGACTCTCCCATCGCGGGTTCCGGGTACTTTCCCCGTTCGGGTGCCCGCCGGAGGGGGATCCATGCATGCGGGGCGGGTATCGGTCGGTATGCGGTTACGACGCAGCGACCCGACCCGTCCCGGCCTGACCCGGCGGGGTCACGGGCGCGGTTTCATCTATCTCGATGCCGACGGCAAACGGGTCACCGACGCCGAGACGCTGGACCGGATCCGGGCGCTGGCCATCCCACCCGCCTGGAAGGACGTCTGGATCTGTCCGTATCCGAACGGTCACCTGCAGGCGACGGGCACCGACGACGCCGGTCGCCGGCAGTACCTGTACCACGACGACTGGCGCACCAGCCAGGACGCCGACAAGCACGATCGGGTACGACGACTCGCCCGCAAGCTGCCCGAGTTCCGCGAAGCGGTCGACCGCGACCTGTGCCGGAAGGGCCTCGACCGTGACCGGGTGCTCGCGGTCGCGTTGCGAATGCTCGACTACGGCGTCTTCCGGACCGGTAACACCCAGTACGCCGAGGAACACGGCAGCCGTGGTGCGGCGACCCTGCTGCGTGACGACGTGCGTGTCCGCAAGGGCAAGCTGGTATTCGATTTCGTCGCCAAAGGCGGGATCGATCGCACGGTCGAGCTGGACGACGACCGGCTGGTCGAGGCGGTCTCCTCGCTCAGGCGAGCCCGCCACGGCAAGCCGCAGTTGCTCATCTACCGGGACGGGTCCGGCTATCACGAGATCGACGCGACCATGATCAACGATCGCTTTCGCGAGCTGGTCGGCGAAGACTTCACGGTGAAGGACCTGCGGACCTGGACCGCGACCGTGCATGCCGCCGTGGACCTGGCCGAAGCTGACCCGCCGACCAGCAAGAAGGCCCTCAACGCCGCAGTGAAGGACATGCTCGCTGAGGTCGCCGACCACCTCGGCAACACGCCGGCGGTGGCCAGGTCGTCGTACATCGATCCGCGTGTCGTCGAGCAGTACGAGGAAGGCCGCACGATCGCGTCGGCGGTGGACCGGCACGGCGACGACCTGAACGACGAGGACACCCGCGAGGCTCTGGAACGCTCGGTGACCAGATTGCTCACCAATGGCGAATAGTCAGGCACCCCTGGGGCACCGGCCGGGGCGTAGTCGACGGGAGGAGTCGTGATGCGGGCGTTGGTGCTGAACTGCTCGCTGAAGCCGTCACCGAACGAGTCGAACACCGATCAGCTCGCGGATGTGGTCGTGGACGCCCTGCAGCAGGAGAAGGTCGATGTCGACCGGGTCCGGCTGGCGGACCTGACCATCAAGCCGGGGGTGAGCAGTGACGAGGGCACCGGTGACGACTGGCCCGGGATCCGCCAGCAGCTGGTGGACAGCGAGATCCTCGTCGTCGCCACCCCGACCTGGCTCGGCCGGCCGTCGTCGATCGCGCAGCGGATGCTCGAGCGGATGGACGCCCTGCTCAGCGAAACCGACGACGAGAACCGCCCGGTCGCGTACAACCGGGTCGCCGGCGTTGTCGTCACCGGCAACGAGGACGGCGCGCACCACGTGATCTCGGAGATCAGCGGCGCGCTCGCGGACATCGGCTACACGATCCCCGGTCAGGCCTGGACGTACTGGAACAAGGGGCCCGGTCCGGGGCCGAGCTACTCGGAGACGGACGAAGGGCACGAGTGGTCGGCGAGGACCGGCCGGGCGATGGCGAGCAACCTGCTAGCGGTCGCCAAGGCGCTCGCGGCGAACCCGATTCCGGCGCCGCCGAGCTGATTGTCCCGCAGGCCATCGGGTACAGGGCGTACGGCGTGAAAGGAGCAGACCATGCCTGCAGGATCGAACCGGAAGCGTGAGCGGCAGTACGAGCACATCAAGGAAGGCCTGAAGAAGCGCGGCCGGAGCGAGGACAAAGCGGAGGAGATCGCGGCGCGCACCGTGAACAAGGAGCGGGCCCGGGCCGGCGAGTCCAAGACCAAGAGCCGCACTTCGACGCAGGACATGTCGTCCAGCCGTCGCGGCGGTCTCCGCTCGCACAGCGGCTCCCAGGGCCGGACCAAGGAGCAGCTCTACAACGAGGCCAAGCAGAAGAACATCAAGGGCCGCTCGAAGATGAGCAAGTCCGAGCTCGAGAAGGCCGTAGGACGGTAGTGAAAGCCCTCACCTGGCAGGGAAAACGCACTGTCGAGTTCAGCGACGTGCCGGACCCGCGGATCCAGGAACCAACCGATGCGGTCGTCAAGGTGACGACCACCGGGATCTGCGGGTCCGACCTTCACCTGTACGAGGTGATGGCCCCGTTCCTCGACCCCGGCGACATCCTCGGCCATGAGGCGATGGGGATCGTCGAGGAGGTCGGTGCCGAGGTCACCAACCTGAAGCCCGGCGACCGCGTCGTCGTACCGTTCCAGATCGCGTGCGGCACGTGCTTCATGTGTACGCGCGGTCTGCAGACGCAGTGCGAGACGACGCAGGTGCGCGAGCAGGGCATGGGTGCGGCGCTGTTCGGCTACACCAAGCTCTACGGGCAGGTCCCCGGCGGCCAGGCGGAGTACCTGCGCGTTCCGCAAGCGCAGTACGGCCCGATCAAGGTGTCGCACGGTCCGCCGGACGAGCGCTACATCTACCTGTCCGACGTCCTCCCGACGGCCTGGCAAGCGGTCGAGTACGCCGCGATCCCGGCCGGTGGAACGGTCGTCGTACTGGGCCTCGGCCCGATCGGCGACATGGCGTGCCGGATCGCGCTGCACCGCGGGCACCGCGTGATCGGCGTCGACCTGGTGCCCGAGCGGCTCGAACGCGCCGAGCGGCAAGGAATCGAGGTGCTCCGGTACGACGGGGACGTAGCGAACCAGCTCAAGGACGCCACCGAAGGGCGTGGCCCCGACTCGGTGATCGATGCCGTCGGCATGGAAGCGCACGGGTCGTCGGTGGCGAAGGTCAGTCAGCAGCTCGCCGGCCTGCTCCCGGATGCCCTGCAACGCAAGCTGATGCAGACGGTCGGCGTGGACCGGCTGGCCGCGCTCTACCTCGCGATCGACATCGTCCGGCGCGGCGGCACGATCTCCCTGATCGGTGTGTACGGCGGCATGGCGGACCCACTGCCGATGCTCACCCTCTTCGACAAGCAGATCCAGCTGCGAATGGGCCAGGCGAATGTCCACCGCTGGTCCGACCAGATCCTGCCGTTGCTCGATGACGAGGACCCGCTGCGGGTCGACGGCTTCGCCACGCACCATCTGCCGTTGTCCGAGGGACCGGCGGCGTACGCGATGTTCCAGCAGAAGCGCGATGGCGCGGTGAAGGTGTTGCTGACGCCCTGACGGAGGAACCCTGTGCAACAGATCGACGTGACCCCGCTGAGTGATGAGGAGTTGCAAGGTCTCGATGCGTATTGGCGAGCGGCGAACTACCTGTCGGTGGGGCAGATCTACCTGCTCGACAACCCGTTGCTCAAGGAGCCGCTCAGACCTGAGCACATCAAGCCTCGCCTGCTCGGTCACTGGGGTACGACGCCCGGCCTCAACCTGATCTACGCACACCTGAACCGGGTGATCCGGGAACGACAGCGCCAGATGATGTACGTGATCGGCCCGGGTCATGGCGGTCCGGCGATCGTGGCCAACACCTGGCTCGAGGGCAGCTGGACGGCGGCGTACCCGAACACCACGCGGGACGAGCTGGGGATGAGCCGGCTGTTCAAGCAGTTCTCGTTTCCGGGCGGCATACCCAGTCACGTGGCGGCCGACGTCCCCGGATCCATCAACGAGGGCGGCGAACTCGGATACTCGCTGAGTCACGCGTACGGCGCCGCCGCCGACAACCCGGATCTCGTCGTGGCCTGCGTGGTCGGCGACGGCGAGGCGGAGACCGGGCCACTCGCCACCTCGTGGCACTCGAACAAGTTCCTCGATCCGGTCCGCGACGGTGCCGTGCTGCCGATCCTGCACCTCAACGGTTACAAGATCGCGAACCCGGCCCTGCTCGCCCGCATCGGTGACGAAGAGCTGACCGCGTTGCTGCAGGGGTACGGGCACGAGCCCTACCTGGTCGAGGGCTCGGACCCGGCCACCGTGCATCAGGCACTGGCCGGCGCGCTGGACCACTGCCTGGATCGGATCGACGAGATCCAGCTGGAAGCGCGGACGGCTTCCGAGCGGCCGACGCGTGCTGCCTGGCCGATGATCGTGCTCAAGACGCCGAAGGGATGGACAGGCCCGCATACCGTCGACGACCAGCCGGTGGAGGACACCTGGCGATCACATCAGGTGCCGCTGTCCGGCGTACGGAAGAACGAGGAGCACCTGCGGCAGTTGGAGTCCTGGCTGCGCAGCTACCGGCCGGAGGAGTTGTTCGACGAGGCGGGCCGGCCAGTGGAGCGACTGCTGGAGTTGGCGCCCGGGCCGGAGTTGCGGATGGGCTCGTGTCCGCACGCCAACGGCGGAGTGCTGACCCGCGCTCTCGAGTTGCCGTCGGTCGAGGAGTACGCCGTACCCGTGAAGCGGCCGGGAGCGGAGAACGGCGAGCCGACGAAGGTGTTCGCGGCGTACCTGCGGGACGCGTTCCGGATGAACGCCGAGTACAGCAATCTGCGGCTCTTCGGCCCGGACGAGACCGAATCGAACCGGCTGAACGCGGTCTACGAGGCGACGGACAAGGCGTGGCTGGGGGAACGGCGAGCCACCGACGAGCATCTCGCGCCGGACGGCCGGGTGCTCGAGATGCTCAGCGAGCACACCTGCCAGGGTTGGTTGGAGGGGTACCTGCTCACCGGCCGGCACGGGTTGTTCTCGTCGTACGAGGCGTTCGTGCACATCGTCGACTCGATGGTCAACCAGCACGCGAAGTGGCTGAAGACGGTCAACCGGCTCGACTGGCGGCGGCCGATCCCGTCGCTGAACTACCTGCTCACCTCGCACGTCTGGCGGCAGGACCACAACGGGTTCTCCCATCAGGATCCCGGGTTCATCGACCACGTGGTGAACAAGAAGGCCGAGGTGGTCCGGGTCTACCTGCCGCCGGACGCGAACACCCTGCTGGCCACGATGGACCACTGCCTGCGGACCCGGAACTACATCAATGTCGTTGTCGCAGGCAAGCAACCGCAGCCGAGCTGGCTGGACTGGGAGTCGGCCGCGTTGCACTGCGCGCGCGGTATCGGCGTCTGGGACTTCGCCAGCAACGACGGGGGCGATCCGGATGTGGTGATGGCGTGCGCGGGCGACGTACCGACACTGGAGACGATGGCCGCGGTCGACCTGCTGCGGGAACACCTGCCGGGGTTGCGGATCCGGGTGGTCAACGTGGTCGACCTGATGCGGCTGCAGGACCCTCGCGAACACCCGCACGGTCTGTCCGACGCCGAGTTCGACGCGCTGTTCACCACCGACAAGCCGGTGATCTTCGCGTACCACGGCTATCCGTGGCTGATCCACCGGCTGACGTATCGCCGGCACGGCCACGCCAACCTGCACGTCCGCGGCTACATCGAGGAGGGTACGACGACCACGCCGTTCGACATGGTGGTGCTGAACAACCTCGATCGGTACCACCTGGCGATGGACGTGATCGATCGGGTGCCCTCACTCGGGACCCGCGCGGTGACGACCCGGCAGTACTTCGCCGACCAGCGGGTCCGGCATCGCGCCCACGTCACCACGTACGGCGAGGACCTGCCGGAGGTTCGGGAGTGGCGATGGACCTCCTGATCGTCAACGCGGGTTCGTCGAGCCTCAAGCTGCGGGTCCTGTCGCCGGACGACGAGGTGGTCGACGAGCGGTCGATCGCGGACTGGGACGGCTCCGCGGATGCGCTGTCCGACTTGAACGCCGACGCGGTGGTGCATCGCGTGGTGCACGGTGGCTCCCGCTTCGCCGGCGCCGTGCTGGTGGATGAGGAGGTCGAGGCGGGGATCGAGGACCTGGTCTCGCTGGCGCCACTGCATCAACCGCGGGCGCTCGCACTGATCCGCGCGTCGCGCCGATCCGGTCTTCCGGTGGTCGCCTGCTTCGATACGTCGTACCACCGGACCATCCCGGCGGCCGCGGCGACGTACGCCCTGCCGTTGGAGTGGCGGGAGCGCTTCGGCCTGCAGCGGTTCGGGTTCCATGGCCTGTCCCACGAGTACGTCGCCGGCGCGATCGACGCCCGCCGCATCGTGAGTTGCCACCTGGGTGCCGGGGCCTCGTTGTGCGCGATCGCCGACGGTATGTCCGTTGACACGACGATGGGATTCACCCCGGTCGACGGGTTGGTGATGGCGACGCGCTCGGGCTCGGTCGACCCCGGACTGCTGATGTGGTTGCAAACCGCCGGCGGGCTGACCGCCGATGAGCTCAGCGATGCCCTGGAGCATCGCTCCGGACTGCTCGGCCTGACGGACAAGACCGGTGATCTGCAGGAGATCCTGGCCGACCTGGACAACGAGACCAACGAGCTCGCCTACACCGTCTACCTCCAGCGCCTGACCGGCGAGATCGCCCGGATGACGGCGTCGATGGGCGGTGTCGACGCCCTGGTGTTCACCGGCGGCGCCGGCGAGCACTCGGCGCAGTTGCGGGCCGGCGCGTGCCGTCAGCTCGCGTGGCTGGGCGTCGTCCTCGATCCGGAGGCGAACGAGGCGAACGCACCGGTCATCAGCGTGGCCGGGTCCCCGGTGGCGGCGTACGTCGTGCCGGCGCGCGAGGATCTCACGATGGCCCGCCAGGCCAGACCCTTACTTGTCTGAGGGTCAGGCCCTCGCCTGAAGGTCAGACCTGGCGTGCGGGTTCGGCGAGTTGGGTGCGGAGGCGGTCGAGGATGCCGCGGAGCAGGCGGGAGACCTGCATCTGGCTGACGCCCAGCTCGTTCCCGATCTCTTCCTGGGTGAGGCCGTTGCGGAAGCGCAGCTCGAGGATGCGCTTGTCGCGGTCGGCCAGCGAGGAGACGGCCGGCGTCAGGGTGTGGACGTTCTCGACCAGCTCGTAGCCGTCCTCGGAGTCCGCGACCGTGTCGAGCAGGTTGGTGCCGCCGTCGACCGCGCCCGGGGCGTCCAGCGACAGCGTGGTGAAACAGGCGCGGATCGAGGTGGCCTCCACCACTTCCTCGGGCTCCGTGCCGAGCGCCTCGGCCGTCTCCTGGTCGGTGGGGAGGTGACCGAGGCGCTGGGTGAGCTCAGGTTCGGCGGCGGCGATGGAGCCTTGCATCTCCTGGACCCGGCGTGGTGGCCGGACGGTCCACGCACAGTCGCGGAAGTAGCGCTTCAGCTCGCCTCTGATCGTCGGTACGGCGTACGCCAGGAAGGCCGTGGAGGCGTCGAGCCGATACCCGTTGGCCGCCTTGACCAGACCGAGGTAGGCGACCTGCTCGAGATCGTCCGGGTCGACCCCTTTACTGCGATAGCGCGAGGCGATCGAGCGGGCCACCGGCGCGTTCAGGATGACGACTTCGTCGAGCAGTTCCTGGCGGCGTGGGTCCGGGGTGCTGTCGGCCTCGGCCAGTAGTGCCTGCGTGGTTTCGGCGATGCGCTGCTTCGCATCGGCAGTGCTGACAGGTGCGATCGTCACGGTGAGGGACCTCGTCGTGTGTCGTCCTGCGGCGTGGCGTCAAGGCTGAACCACTTACCCCCACCAGATCAAACTCGGCCGCCGCTTTCAACCCCCGGGGTGTTACAGCTGTTTGAACTGGGCACCGGCGAGCCGTGAGCAAGTTCACCGGCGCATCGGCATGGGTGCCGTCCGAGGGCGGCCTGAAGAAGCTCACCGCCGCACTCCCCGAGTGCCGCGGTTGCGATCTCTACGAGTACGCCGAACGCGTCGTCCCGGGGGAGGGACCGGCGCGGGCGCGGATGATGTTGATCGGTGAACAACCAGGGGACGTGGAGGACAAGGAAGGACATGTCTTCGTCGGCCCGGCCGGTCGGCTGCTGGACAAGGCCCTGGCGGAGGCGGGCATCGATCGCTCGACGGTGTACCTGACCAACGCTGTCAAGCACTTCCGGTTCGAACGGCAGGGCAAGCGCCGGATCCACAAGACTCCGGGCGCCGGTCACATCTCGGCCTGCCATCCCTGGCTGGATCGCGAGCTGGAAGTGGTCAAACCGGCCCTGGTGGTGGTGCTCGGCGCGGTCGCGGCACGGGCGGTCTTCGGACCCGGGTTCAAAGTCACCGAACAGCGCGGCCGGCCGCAAGAGCTTCCGGACGGCCGGTCCGCGGTCGCGACGGTGCATCCGTCCTCGGTGATCCGATCGCGGGAGTACCGTCGCGACTTCGCGCTCTTCGTCGACGACCTGCGGGTCGCCGCCGGACTCCTGGGCGGTGGCTGATGGCCTAGCGAGCGATCCGGCGTACCTCGGGCAGCACCTCGGTGCGGTACAGGTTCATCATGTCGATCGAGTGCGGGCCCATGTTCGCCACGTAGATCTCGTCGAAACCGGCCTCGATGTACGGCTTGAACGCGTCCACGTGCGCGTCCGCCTTCGCCCCGGCGGTGACCGACTGCGCGGTCGACTCCTTGGTCACCAGCTGGCTGGCCTGTTCGAAGTGCCGCGGCGACGGCAGCACCTGCGACAACTCACCCGGCAGACCCGAGTTGCGCCAGATCCGGTGCGCCTGTTCGATACCCTCTTCCTCGGTCGGTGCGTAGCTGACCTTGAACCCCACCTGCGCCGGCTTGTCGCCACCACCGTTGTCCCGGAAGCGCTGCAGCATCTCGGCATCCGGCGACGTGGTGATGTACCCGTCCGCGATCCGCGCCGCGACATCGGTCGCCTGCGGCCCGAACCCGGACATGTAGATCGGCAGCGGCGTCTCCGGCCGGGTGTAGATCCGCGCCGTGTCGACGGTGTAGTGCTTGCCGCGGTGCGTGACGAACCCGTCCTCGGTCCACAGCCGCCGCATGATCTCGACCGCCTCCTCGAGCATCTCCAGCCGTACGTCGACCGTCGGCCAGACGCTGCCGAGGATGTGCTCGTTGAGCGCCTCACCAGAGCCGATACCGAGGGTGAACCGCCCGTTCAGCAGGACGGCACTGGTCGCGGCGGCCTGCGCGATGATCGCCGGGTGGGTCCGGACCGTCGGGCAGGTGACCGCGGTGGTCACCGGCAGCTCACAGACCTGGGAGATCGCCCCGATGGTCGACCAGACGAACGCGCTCTGCCCCTGCTCGTCGTTCCAGGGATGGAAGTGGTCGCTGATCCAGAGACCGTCGAACCCGGCCTCCTCGGCCAGCCGTGCCTGCTCGATCAGCTGGGCCGGTGTGTATTCCTCACTGGACAGGAAGTATCCGATCTTCACGTTCGTCTCCCGAGCACATCGACTTCAATGCCCGTCCGGTGCCCCGCGGTCGCCGCCCTATGCACCGGCCAGGGCTTTGCCGAGCCTGCTGTCGGCGGTCACCAGCACACGGTCGAGCTCCAGCCAGGAGGCAATCAGGCTGAGCTCGGCCGCGAGCGGTTCGACGATGTCCGCGTCGGGTACGCCGGGCTCGGCCGTGACGGTCGGGACGATCAGCGCGGAGTTCCGGCGATCGGCCTTCAGGTCGACGCGGGCGACGAGCCGATCACCCAACAGGAACGGTAGGACGTAGTACCCGTGGACGCGCTGGGCCGCGGGCGTGTAGATGCTGATCCGGTAGAAGAAGTCGAACAGGTGATGGGTCCGGTCCCGGTTCCAGATCAGGGTGTCGAACGGTGACAGCAGCGCCCGGGCCTGGACCGGCCGCTCCTCGGCTCCGGACCACAGGTAACTCTGCTGCTTGACCCCCTCGACGCGGACCGGGACGAGGTCGCCGGCCTCGACGAGCTCACCGATCACCTGCCTGGCGGTTGCGGTAGGCAACGGAAAGTGGCCGGTGCCGGCTCCGCACAACTCGCGCGCGGTCGCGACCCCGAGGGTGCGGGCCGAGATCCGGACCAGCTCGCGCCGGGCCTCGTCGGCGCTCAGCTCCGGCTGGGACGGCAGAACCCGCTCGGTGAGGTCGTAGAGCCGCTCGAAGTTGCGTCGCCCGGCGATCGCCACACGGCCCGCGCAGAACAGGTACTCGATCGCGATCTTGGCGTCCTGCCAGTTCCACATCGTGCCGGTGGTGGGATCCGGGTCCGGGTCCGTCCGGTTCCGCCGTACGCCGTCGGGGCTCGCTTCGCCGGCCGTGACCGGGCCGCGTTCGGTGACCAGGGCCAGTACGGCGTCGACGTACCCGGGCCGTTCGATGGTCAGCCGACGCATACCGGTGACGACCGACCATGGCGCGGTGAGGCCGGGGTCCAGGTCGGCGGAGGGGTCCCAGCTCTGTCGTTCGGCCGCGCGCATTCGCCAGCGGAACAAGGGATAGCTGCTCAAGGGGATCAGGCTCGCCTTGTGACCCCAGAAGAACTCGAACAGCTCGCGGTCCGCATCCCAGCACATCCGATCCAGCGTCGTCCGTGGGTACGGGCCGAGGCGGGCGAACAGTGGCAGGTAGTGCGAGCGGCACAGGACGTTGACCGAGTCGACCTGCAGTACGCCGATGCGATCGATCACCCGACGGAGGTGACGGGCGTCGACGCGTCCCGACGGACGCGGGTCCGCGAAGCCCTGTGCGTTCAGCGCGATCCGGCGCGCCACGTCGATCGGGATGGTCTCCCCGATGGCTCCCATGGGGTGACGCTACAGGGCGTCGCCCCACGCGGGAGCTGCGTGGGGCGACGCCGTACGTCTTGGCGGTCAGGTGAAGATGCTGACGCCACCAGGACCGACCAGCAGGCCGATCACGATCAGAGCAGCGCCCCACAGCAACTGGCCACGGACGAGAGAGACAATCCCGGCAATGACGAGGATCGCCGCGATGATCCACAGGATGAGACCCATGGTCCTTCCAATCTCTAGGGCCGGGCGGGCGCCCGGCGGCTTAACTCCCCGTGCTGCACTTCCGGTGCCCGTGCGCGGACGGGGCAAACGGCGTATTCACTGACAGACACCGTCAGGTATGCGTGCTTGACTGAGCGTGGCCGAGCCGAGGAGAAGACGATGGACGAGTGCTGCGCAGTGGTGGACCTGCGGCAGTACACGCTGCATCCGGGACAGCGGGACACCCTGATCGACGTGTTCGACGAGCACCTGGTCGAAGCACAGGAGGCGACCGGCATGCACATCGTGGGCCAGTTCCGCGATCTCGACGACCCGGACCGGTTCGTCTGGATCCGCGGTTTCGCGGATCTGCCCGCGCGCGCCGCTGCCTTGACCGCGTTCTACGGCGGACCGGTGTGGCGAGAGCACGCCGCGACCGCGAACCGGACGATGATCGACTCGGACAACGCCCTGCTGCTCAAGCCGCTGGAGCTCCGGGACGGCTATCCGCGACTCGACTCGCCCCGTGCTCCGATCGGCACGACGGGGATCCCCGAGTCGGTGATCGGCGGGGCGGTGTATCACCGTGGTGCGCCGGACGACGGGTTCGTCGAGTTCTTCACCGATCACGTCGTACCGGCCCTGGTGGCGAGCGGTGCCGAGCCGGTCGCGGTCTTCGAGACATTGGTTGCCGAGAACAACTTTCCCGCGCTGCCGCTGCGGGACGAGGTGGTGCTGGCCTGGTTCGCCCGGTTCCCGGGTGCGGCGGCGTACGACGAGCACCGCCGGCGGCTGGCGGCGTCGCCGGACTGGCAGCGGAAGGTCTTGCCGGAGCTCGTCTGCCGCTCGGCCAAGCCGGCCCAGGAGCTGCGGTTGCGGCCGACCGCGCGTTCGCAGTTCAGCTAGCGGGCGCCGCCGATAAATAGGTTGCGCCGCCGGGCCGCCGCCCGGCATCCTGATGCGACCCGTGCGGCGACGAGCGCTGCCTGGACCTAAGGAGGGCTGACGGATGGCAATCACTGTGCTGCGGCATGTCCGCGTCAGTCCCACCTCACCGTTCAGGAGCACTCCAGATGTCTTCCGACGTCTTTCGTACCGACTCAGAACTCTCTGACCTCGACGCGCGCTGGGCAGACTTCACCAGCGACGAGTCGCAACCCGATCCGGCCGACGCCTTCGTCTTCCAGTTCCAGGCGGTCGACGAGACTCTCGGCCCGGATCAGCGCTGGTCCACCTGGCTGGACGTCGAGCGCGGTTCTCGCGGACCTGATCCCCGCCCGGCCTGGGTGGTGACGGAACAGGCTGCGATCGACACCGAGCTCGGCGTCCTCAAAACCGGCAAGGAAGCCGACGTCTTCCTGGTCGAGCGGGCCGTCGAAGCCATCGGCGACAACCCGGCCCGGTCCTCGCTGCTCGCCGCCAAGCGGTACCGCACCGAGGAACACCGGTCGTTCCACCGCAGTACGTCGTACGTCGAAGGCCGCCGGACCCGGAACAGCCGGGACAGCCGCGCGATGGCGAGGAAGACCGCTCACGGTCGCAGCGTCGCCGCGGGGCAGTGGGCGTACGCCGAGTGGGACGCGTTGTGCCGGTTGTGGAAGGCCGGCGTCCCGGTGCCGTACCCGGTCCAGGTGGACGGCACCGAGCTGTTGATGGAGTTCATCGACGACGGTGAGGGCGGGGCCGCGCCACGGCTCGCCCAGGTCCGGCCGCCGAAGGACCTGCTCGGTCAGTACTTCGAGCAGTTGCGCGACGGGATGCGCGAGTTGGCCAGGGCGGGGTTGGCCCACGGCGACCTGTCGCCGTACAACGTCCTGGCCCAGGGAGAGCGGATCGTGATGATCGATCTCCCGCAGGTGGTCGACATCGTCGGCAACCCGAAGGGGATGGACTTCCTGCTGCGCGACTGCCACAACATGGCCACCTGGTTCACCAACCGCGGCCTGGAGATCGACGAACAGGAACTGTTCGCGGATCTCCTCACGATGGTGTTCTAAGGCAACAGCAGCCGGTCCAGGCTGTCGGCGAGCCATTCCTCGAATTGCTCGGGGGTCCGGCCCTGCTGCTCGGTCAAGAGCGCATACGTCTCGGGATTGGCCAGCACCGCGTAGGTGTCGGTGGCGTCGGCGTGCGTCAGCCGGAGCGGACCGTTCGCCATCAGCATGTCGATGTAGGTGGCCTGGCCGCGCCGGCGGCTGGCCCGGTCGCTCTCCTGCAACTCCGCGGCCTTCGGGTCGGACGCGGCCGCGGTCTGCAGGATCCGATGGATCCGCGCGGTTCGCTGCAGGACTGTGCGCGACCAGTGGGCGAGCAGCCGGATCTGGCGGCGTTGATCTGTGCAGGCGCGGACCTCGACGAGCTCGGGGCTGTCAAAGAATCCCCGCCGGTCCGCGGTGCCGGTGATGGCCGGCCCGAGGATCGCGTCGAGCAGCCCGGCCTTGCTCCGGAAGCGGCTGTACACGGTCTCGACCGCGACATCCGCGCGTCCCGCGATCGCCTCGATCGTCGTCGCCGAGTAGCCCAGATCGGTGAAGAGGTCGGCCGCGGCGTCGACGATCCGGCGCCGGGTCTGGGCGGCCTGCTCGGCCCGGCGAGTGCGCGGGGGCCGGGACCTCTTGACAGTCTCGCTCATCTCAATACAGTAGCACTGTACCCATACAGTCAGGCTGTACCTGCTGCGACTGGCGGGCCCGGCCGATCGGAGGCAGCACCATGACTGACTTCACGTTCACTCCGGCTCGGGCCGCCCTGATCAACGTCGACCTGCAGAACTGCTTCGTCGAGGGCAGCCCGCTGGCCTCGCCCGAGGGGCCGGCCCTGGTGGCCCGGATCAACGAGTTGGCCGCGGCCTGCCGGGACGCCGGGATGCTGGTGGTTCACACCAGAGGGTGGATGCGGCCCGACGGCTCGAATCTCGGCGTGATGGCGGAAATCGTTCCGCCGTTCATGATCGAGCTGTACACCGAGGGGTTCGAGGCCGCGGAACTGCACAGCTCGCTGGAGGTCGACGACCGCGACGTCATCCTGAGCAAACCGCGCTACGGCGCCTTCCACGGCACCGATCTCGACCTTGTCCTGCGTTCGCGCGGCGTCGACACCGTGATCATCTCCGGCATCGCCACCAACATCTGCTGTGACACCACCGCCCGGGAAGCGGCCCAACGCGACTTCCGGGTGTTCTTCCTGAGTGACGGGACGGCCACCAAGGAAATGGCAGGCGTGCCCGCCGACGAGCTGCAGCGGGCGACCTGCGCGAGCCTGTCGATGGTCTTCGCCCAGGTGATCACAGTCGACGACATGATCGCCAGGATCCGCGCGGGTGCTCCAACCGGAGACCTGTCGCCAGCCGGAGTCGGCTGAGCATCGACTCGCGCTGGCGTAGCCGGCCGAGCGGGCGGACCATCGAGGCATGGGTAGCGAGTCGCGGTTCGCGCGTGCGCCGGCCAGTGGGGTGGTCGCGGCGGGAGACGGCCGCGCGCTCCAGGCCGGTCCTACCCGGCCGACGGTCAAGGCCGGCCCGCACGCCGGCGGCCGGCTGATCGGGATGCTCGAATCGGAAGTGCCGCCGGGCGGCGGGTTCCCCGGGCACGTTCACGACGAGTACGAAGAGGTCTTCTATGTCCTGACTGGTGACATCGACTACCTGATCGACGACAGCTGGGTCACGGCTCCGGCGGGTTCGACGGTGCTCATCCCGCCGGGCCGCGTGCACGGCTTCCGCAACAGCGGCAGCGAATCCGCCCGCCACCTGGCCATCGCGAGCCCCGCCGACGCGATGACCATGATCGAGGAACTGACCCAGTCCCCGCCGGATCAGTGGGACGTCATCCTCGGTCGCTACCGCTCCCGGCTGGTCTGAGCAATCGCCTGCTGCAGCAGGGGAACCAGGGGGACCAGCCGGTCGGGGTAGGCGTCGACGAGTCCGTCGACGTGGTTGCCTGCCTCGACCCGCTCGTACGTGTGCAGGCCCGTGCGGCGGGCCATGGCGGCGTACACGTCCGAGTCCTGCGTGATGGGCAGCAGGCTGTCGTACGTGCCGTGGATGGTGACGAGCGGCTTGCCGATCTTTCCGGTCAGGGCGATCCGCTGGACCGCCTTCCGCGCCTGCGGTCGTGACGCGTAGTCGTAGTCCGCTTCCGTGCCCGTATAGCTCGGGTCGAGCTCGGCGGCGTAGATGCGCTGGGTCAGCTTCCAGTAGACCGAGTAGTGGTAGTCCCAGAGGAACTCCGAGCGCGGATCGAAACCGGCCTTCGCGATGAGCTCCGGTGATTGTTGCTCGTAGCCCCTGATTGCCGGCGGCAGGAAGGTGAACAGGTTCGGGCCCTTCGCGGTCCAGAGCGTGCCTTCGAGATCGACGCCGCGGGTGTAGAGCTCGGGGTGGTTCTCGAGTTGCCAGCGGACCAGGTACCCGCCGTTCGAGATGCCTGCGGCAACCACCTCGCGTGCTGCCCGGCCGTAGTACTGCGCAACCGTGGCGCGGGCAGCTTTCGCCAGTTGGGTGGTGCGCAGGTTCCATTCGACGATCGCGTCACCTGGCCGGACACCGTCGGTGTGGAACGCCGCACCCGTGTTGCCTTTGTCCGTCCCGGCGTACGCGTAACCCAGCGAGAGAACGTAGTCCGAGATCGCTTTGTCGTTCGCGTACTGCGCTCGCACACCAGGCGATCCGGAGACCACCAGACCGCCGTTCCACTTCTTCGGCAGCCGGATGACGAACTGGGAGTCGTGGTTCCAGCCGTGGTTGGAGTTCGTGCGCGACGTGTCTGGGAAGTACCCGTCGATCTGGACACCGGGTACGGACGGTGGTGTCTGGAGGCCGGAGTGCGTGAGCCCGGCGTAGTCGGCCGGGTTGGTGTGGCCGGAAGCGACGGTGCCGGTCGTGGTCAGGTCGTCGAGGTGCGCGACCTGTTGATACTCGGCACCGGGGACGCGGACCTGTCGATGGGCGCTGGCCGGCACGGTCACACCGGTCAGCAGGAGGACGGCTGAGAGCAAGGCGAGGCGGCGCATGGCGTCACGCTAGAAGCCGCCTCCTCCGCCGGGTATGGGATGACGACACACACCTCGTTGTGCCGACCTGGCGTCTCGGCCTACTCCGGCTGATCGAGTGCGGTGACCAAGCCGGCCAGCAATCCTCGGCGGTCGCGGGTCGGAACACTCACCCGCCGCTGCCCGCTGCCGTGCAGCTCGAGGGTCACCAGATCATCACCGAGTACGGTGCCGTACGCCCCGCCCAGCAACTGACCGCGATCCCTGCGTGCTTGCCGCTCGGCCGAGACGTGGTGCGGCGCGATGCGCTGAGCGAGTGCGGGGTCGGCCCTGCCGGCCAGCATCCGCACCCACTGGGGCTCGATCTCGGCAACCGCGATGGTGTGCCGCCCAACCCGCAGACTCTCGCGGGTGAGCGTGACCGCGCCGTACCGGTTGATGGACCACAGGGTGAGCAGCCAGATGCCGAACAATGCACCGGGCCCGATCACTGAGACAGTCACCTGGAACGTGTCGAGCTCGACCTGTGAGGTGAGCAGCATGGCAACGGTCGCTGCGATCCAGAGCACAATCGGCAACAGCCACATCCGGCGCGACACCGGCCTGTGCTGATAGATGACGTCAGCCATGTGTCAGCTGACCGCCTTGGCTGCCGCGCGTCCCGCCGTACGGCCGGTGAAGAGGCAGCCGCCGACGAAGGTGCCTTCGAGCGAGCGGTAGCCGTGGATGCCGCCGCCGCCGAAGCCGGCCACCTCGCCCGCCGCATAGGCGCCGGGCAACGGCGAGCCGTCGGCCCGCAGCACCCGCGACTCCAGATCGGTCTGCAGCCCGCCGAGCGACTTGCGGGTGAGGATGTTCAGCCGTACGGCGATCAGCGGGCCGGCCTTGGGGTCGAGGATCCGGTGCGGCGGCGCGACCCGGATCAGCTTGTCGCCGCGGTAGTTCCGGGCACCGCGCAATGCGGTGATCTGCAGGTCCTTGGTGAAGGTGTTGGCCAGCTCGCGGTCGCGGGCGACGATCTGGCGCTCCAGGTCGTCCAGATCGATCAGGTTGTCACCGGTCAGGTCGTTCATCCCGCGGACCAGGTCGGGCAGGTTGGCGCGGACGATGAAGTCCGAGCCCTTCTCCATGAACGCGCGCACCGGCGCGGTCGCGCCGCCGCGGGCCCGGCCGAGCACGCCGCGGATGTCCTTCCCGGTCAGGTCCGGGTTCTGCTCCTGGCCGGAGAGGGCGAACTCCTTCTCGATGATCTTCTGGGTGAGCACGAACCAGGTGTAGTCGTGCCCGGTCCGCATGATGTGCTCGAGCGTGCCGAGGGTGTCGAAGCCGGGGAACAGCGGCACCGGCAGTCGCTTGCCGGTGGCATCGAACCACAGTGACGACGGGCCGGGCAGGATCCGGATGCCGTGCATCGGCCAGATCGGGTCCCAGTTCTGGATGCCTTCGGTGTAGTGCCACATCCGGTCCCGGTTCACGTACCGGCCGCCGGCCTTCTCGGTGATCGCCAGCATCCGGCCGTCCACGTGCGCGGGTACGCCGGAGATCATCCGCTTCGGCGGCTCGCCCATCCGCTTCGGCCACTGCGCCCGGACCAGGTCGTGGTTGCCGCCGATGCCGCCGGACGTCACGATGACCGCCTGTGCGGTGAGGCTGAAGTCACCGACCTCGGTCCGGGAACTGGCCACGCCGCGCTCGACGTCACTCGGCTCCAGCACCTTGCCCGCGACGCCGTCGACGACCCCGCCGGTGACGGTCAGCTCGTCGACTCGATGCCGGAAGCGGAACTCCACCAGGCCCTTCTCCTGCGCCTCCCGGACCCGGCGCTCGAACGGCGCGACCAGGCCGGGCCCGGTGCCCCAGGTGATGTGGAACCGCGGCACCGAGTTCCCATGACCGTCGGCGTTGTAACCGCCGCGCTCGGCCCAGCCGACCACCGGGAAGAACCGCACTCCCTGGGCGTGCAGCCACGGCCGCTTCTCGCCGGCCGCGAAGTCGACGTACGCCTCGGCCCACTGGCGGGCCCACTTGTCCTCGTCGTCCAGCCGGTCGAACCCGGCCGAGCCGAGCCAGTCCTGCAGCGCGAGATCGCGCGAGTCCTTGATCCCCATCCGGCGTTGCTCGGGAGAGTCGACGAACATCAGCCCGCCGAACGACCAGAACGCCTGCCCGCCGAGCGAGGCCTCCGGTTCCTGGTCCAGCAGCAGCACCTTCCGGCCCGCGTCGGCCAGCTCGGCGGTCGCGGCCAGCCCGGCCAGTCCCGCCCCGACGACGATCACATCCGCGTCCATGGTTGTCCCCTCAGCAGGTAGGTGGTCCATGTATAGCGGACAGCGGGCAGCGATAGACGCAACTGCGCAAAGTTGTCAGGATGGGACTCGTGACGATCCTTTCCGCGCATGATCTCGTGCTGCCCTCCGCCTCACTAGGGCCGGAGAACCCGCTCGCGCCACTGCGCAGCCAGCAGGAGCTGCACCAGGTCCAGAATCTCGCCGACCTGCCCGACGAACTGCGCGAGAACATCCAGTACGGGCGGCTGCACAGCCCGCTGCCGTGCTTGAACCAGGACGGGTACGACCGCTCGCTGGCCGACCGGGCCTTCCCCGCGCTGGTGCTGGAGAACGACCACCTCCAGGCCACCGTGCTGCCGGGTGTGGGCGGTCGTCTCTACTCCCTCGTCCACAAGGCGAGCGGTGCGGAACTGCTCTATCGCAACCCGGTCTTCCAGCCCGCGAACCTCGCCTTGCGCAACGCCTGGTGGGCCGGCGGCGTCGAGTGGAACGTCGGTAGCACCGGCCACTGGACCGGCACGTGCGAACCGATGCACGCCGCCCGCGTCGAAGGTCCGGACGGTACGCCGGTACTACGTCTGTGGGAGCTGGAACGGACCAGGAACCTCGTCACCCAGCTGGACTTCTGGCTGCCGGCCGACTCGGAGTTCCTGTACGTCGGCGTCCGGGTGCAGAACCCATCCGCTGAGGACGTCCCGGCGTACTGGTGGTCGAACATCGCGGTCGAGCAGTCCCCGTCGACCCGCGTGCTGGTCCCGGCCGACCAGGCCTGGCGCTTCGGGTATGGCAAGCGTCTGGACCTCATCGACGTACCTCTGTATGAAGACGCAGACCTCACCTATCCGATGCGACACGGCCGAGCGGTGGACTTCTTCTTCGAGCCGCTCGCCGGCGAACGGCCGTGGATCGCCTCCGTGGACGCCGACGGAAACGGCCTTGCCCAAGCATCGACCGACCGGCTGAAAGGCCGGAAGCTGTTCGTCTGGGGTGAGGGCACCGGCGGGCGGCGATGGCAGGAATGGTTGTCGCCGGGTCTGCAAGGTCATGGGTACGCCGAGATCCAGGCTGGACTGGCGCGAACCCAGATGGAACACCTGAAGTTGCCCGCCGCAACAAACTGGCACTGGCTGGAGGCCTATGGCCGCATGTCCATGGACCCAACAGCCGCGCACGCGGACGACTGGACAACCGCCCGGACCGCAGGCACCCAGGTACTGCGCCCAGTGCTCGATCAGCTGCCGGATCGTGAACGCGCATGGTTGACGGTGGTGGACGCGGCGCCGGTCGAGCAGTTGGCCATCGGGTCGGGCTGGGGCGCGCTCGAGCTGCTCCGCACGGGCTGGAGGGTGTCGGCCGGTACGCCGTTCGCCGAGGAGACGATGACGTCGCGGGAACGCGCTTGGCTGCCGTTGCTCGACGGGCGGCTGCCGGCGGCGGACGCCGTGCCGGATGGGACTCTGGTGAGCTGGAAGGAACTGCTGGAGAAGGCTGAGGACAACTGGCTCGTCTGGTATCACCGGGGCGTGGCGCGGCACTACGCCGGTGACATCGCGGGTGCGGTGGATGCCTGGCTTCAGGCCGGCGACAACCCGTGGGCATTGCGGAACCTCGGGTTCGTCACCGGTGAGCTGTCGTACTACGAGCGAGCGGCCGAGTTGGTGCCTGACTTGGTTGAGTTGCAGGCCGAGGCGGTCGCTGCGGCGCTCGACGTCGACGTACCGCGTGCTGATCGCATGCTCGACCGCATCCCTGCCCCGGTCGCGGATGATCCGCGCATCCACTTGTTGCGGATCCGTCACGCACTACTGACCGGCGACCCGCGGACCGCTCACGAATTGCTGGCTGACGGCATCCAGTTGCCGACCGTTCGGGAGGGTGCCAATCCGCTCGCGGACCTGTGGGTTGAGACCGAAGAGGCCCTCGGCACCAACCGGCCGGTGCCGCCGCAGTACCAGTTCGGCATGGGCGGCAACTGACTGGTCAGAAAGTTTGTCAGGACCTGGGAACCGACGACCTCCGGGTGGCGTCTCACCGTTGTGCGGCAAGGGCCGCGCGAGGCAGTTTCGACAATACGACCGCGTCGCTCGCGGGCGGCGCGTCGGGGGTGAGTGCCATGTTGACGATCGTTGTACTCGGTGGGTTCGGCCTGGTGCTGCTGGTCACGGCATGCATCGTGCTGGATGTGCTCGCCGGTGTCCGGCGGGACGAAATCCCCTCGGGCACAGAAGAGAAGACGGCCGGTCAGGTGATCCGGGTTCGTGGCCCGGTCCGCGGTCAGCTGGACGGCGGCGTACCGACGGAATACACGGAGGTCACGGTCGAGTACTGCACCCGCCGCGGTGAGGGCCCGTTCGAGGTCTCCCGCCGGCTTCCGGTGGGCAGCAGGATCGCTTACACCAAGGGCGACCGGGTCATCGTCAGCTACGACGTCCGGACGCCCCGCCGGGCTCGCATCGCCGGCCGGGTCAGCCACTGGCCGCAGCTGGGTCCGCGCAACGCGGACCCTGTTCCACAGCCCTGAACAGGAAGGTTCGGGACGGAGTCCTCGACCACCACTTGACGGTGGTCCAGTCCCTCGCCTCGAGCGAGGGCTTTCCAGTTCAACCACCTGCTTGAGCCACCCCGGCTCAAGCAGGTGAGCCGCCGCTGGGCGGCATTTGCTTGTCAGGACGGCAGGTGCGGCTCGAGCAGTCTGTGGAGCGTCGGGCGCCCTTGGGACAGCACGTACTCCGCCTCAGCTGGATCCAGGCGGTCGGCCAGGTGGGCGAGAGCTTCACCCATGGTGATGCTCAACGTGACGGCCAACCGGAACTCGCGGCTGTCGCGGGCGCCGAAGCGTGACGTGAGCAGCTCGGCGAACTCGTCGGCGTGCTGGTCGTCGAACTCGCCCGGCTTCGCCTCCAGGTCCGGGTCGCCCAGGCCGCTCAGCACCACAGCCTTGAACCCCGGGTCGGTCCGGTGCATCTCACGGAACGTGTCCAGCGTGACGTCCACCGCCTGCCGCCAGGTCGACACCTCCGTCAGCCGGTCCCGGACCGCCTCGGTGTACCGCGCCTGGTTCCGGCGCTCGATCGCCTGGATCAGGCTCCGCTTGTCCGGGAAGTACCGGTACACACTCCCGACCGCGATCTCCGCGCGTTTCGCGATCCCGCTCGTCGACGCGGCGTCGTACCCGCGTTCGACCACTTCGGCACAGGCCGCGTCCAGGATCCGCTCGACCTGCTTGCTGGCCCGGTCCTGGGTCGGCGTCCGGCGCAGTGGATACGCCCCCGATGTCACCATTCGCTCATTGTCCATCTTCTGGGGGGACAACTTTGCCACCCGGATGTGACAGATTGCCGTCAGATCGGCGTCACCATCGCCGACCGACAACCTGGTGTCCGCCCACAGGAGGGGAACTTCCGCCATGCGCATGAGCAGAACGGTGGTCGCCGGCCTGGCCTCCGCCGCGATCGCCGCGTCCGGACTGGCCGGTACGGCGCTCACGTCCACAACAACCCCCGAGCCCACCCAGTCCGCCGACGGCGCGGGACTGCGGTTCAACCAGCTCCAGATGATCGGCTCGCACAACTCGTACCACCGCGAGCTCAGCCCGGCCGAGCAGAAGGTCCAGCAGGCGCAGAACCCCGGATCGGTCGACCTCTGGTACTCGCACGCCGCGATCCCGGCGCAGCTGGAGGACCAGAACATCCGCACCCTCGAGCTGGATCTGCTCCCGGACCCGAACGGCGGGCTCTACACCTACCCGCTGATCCGTAAGCTGACGGGGCAGGGACCGCTCACCGACCCGGCGATGGCGCAGCCGGGCACGAAAGTCATGCACATTCCGGACTTCGACTACAACAGCAGTTGCGACACCCTCGTGCTCTGCCTGCAGCAGGTGAAGAGCTGGTCCGACCGGAACCCGGACCACACACCGATCACGATCAGCCTCGAGCTCAAGCAGTCCGACCCGAAGGTGGTCGCGGCCGGCGGTGTGCAGTCGCCGCCGTGGGACGCGGCGAACCTGGACCGGATCGACGCTGAGATCCGGTCGGTGTTCTCCGAGCAGGAGCTGCTCACCCCGGACGACGTACGTAAGCCCGGCCTGACGCTGGAGCAGTCGGTCCTGACCAAGGGCTGGCCGAAGCTCGACTCGGTCCGCGGCCAGGTCCTGTTCTACTTCGACAACGGCGGTCCCGGCGCGATCCGCGACCTCTACCGGACCGGCACGCCGAACCTGGAAGGCCGGGCGGTGTTCACCCGCGGTCCGGAGGGCGAGCCGGACGCCGCGGTCACCCAGGTGAACGACCCACGCGGCGCCAACCAGGCCGAGATCCAGCGGCTGGTGTCGAAGGGCTACCTGATCCGCACCCGGTCGGACGAGCCGCTGGCGACGATCCGGGCGAACGAGACGAGCCGGGTCGGGATCGCGCTGGCCAGCGGTGCCCAGATCGTGACCACCGACTTCCCGGTGGCTGGGATGGCGGCCCGCTACGACAGCGACTTCGTGGCGAAGCTGCCTGGCGACAACGCCGTACGATGCAATCCTGTGTCGGCGCCGAAGTGGTGCCGGGGGAATGTCTCGGAGAGGTGAGCTGAGCATGTCGGAGCACGTGGTCGATGTCAGCTGGAGTCGCGGTGAGCACGAGTTCACCTACGACACCTACAACCGCGATCACGAGTGGCGCTTCGACGGCGGGATCACGGTGCCGGCGTCGGCCAACCCGACGTATCTGGGCAACCCGGGCCCGGTCGACCCGGAGGAGGCGTTCGTGGCGGCGCTGTCGTCCTGCCACATGCTGACCTTCCTGGCGATCGCGGCCCGCAAGCGCCTGGTCGTCGACGCGTACGACGACCACGCGGTCGGTGTGATGGCGAAGAACGAGGCCGGCCGGCTGGCCATCACCCAGGTGACCCTGCACCCGAAGATCGTCTGGGGCGGCCCGGAGCCGGATGCCGAGGCGCTCGAGCGGATGCACCACCGGGCCCACCTGGAATGCTTCATCGCCAACTCGGTCACCACTGAGGTAACGGTGGCCTAAAGCAACCAATTTGATAGCTTACAGCAACAAAAAAACCACCCGGCGGTCTGGCCTGAGCCTCGCGCAAGCGGCGTCAGGACAGCCGGCGGGTGGTTTGCGGTGCACCCGAAGTCGCGGTGCACCGGCAACGGATCCGGCGGCGCCTCGCACTGGGCGCCTCTGCTTTCGTGTGCGATGTCCGTGCGGTCTGGCTCGGTGGGCAAGACCGTCCGGGGGCCGCCTGGATCCATTCGTCCGGTACGCGCCAGTTACTGCTCGGCGGCGGTGTCGCTCCGGTCGTCGATGGTCTGGTTGCTCGGGTCAACGACCTGCTCATCACCCCGCAGGCGAACCTGCTCGGTGGCGATCGCGGTCATCAGTCGGTGGATCGTCATGCCAGTGAGACGCACGCCCACCCCGGTTATGACGAGGATCCGGCCAAACTTTTGATGTGACCTACTTCTCATCCAGTCCGTCGAGGCGGAGCGGAACCAGTTTGCGGGCTTCGTCGTACGACGTACCGGTGAGTTCGAGCAGGTCGATCACGGTGGACCGGATCTGGCCGAGCACCACCACGGCCGACAACCCGGCCGGCAACGGCATCTCCGCCGTACGGCGGCCGAGCTCGCCCAGGACGCGGTGCGCGGCCTGGTCCGCGGCCGGTTCGAACAGCGACTCGGCGATCAGCCGGGTGCCGTCGGCGAGCCGCTCGAGCAGCACCGGGTACTCGGCCGGCATCTGCTCGTCCCGCCACACCGACACCGCGCATCGGCGGACCAGGACTCTGATGTTCCGGATCGCCCGGTCCAGCGGTACGACGAGATCCGCGATCTGCTGGACCCGGCCGCGATGCCGGCGGCGGAACGGCGACAGCCGGACCACCGCGACGCCCTCGTCGGCCGCGCTCCGCAGATCGTCCAGCATCGACTCGCTGGCCCGGGCCCGGCGGAGCGCGTCGGTGACCGCCTTCTCGTCCTTGTCCCGCAGGCCGTCGGCGGTCTCGATCAGGATCTCGGACAGCTCGGTCAGTACCTCGGAAGCTTGTTGCCTCGGGCGCCTGATCGCCGCGGCCGGGGCGATCGTGGCGGCGGCCAGTGCGACCACGCCGCCGAGCGCCGCGTCGAGCCAGCGGCTGAATCCGGCGCCCGGGTTCGGCAGCAGGGTGGTGACGATCGCGGCCTGGACCCCGGCCTGTGTGGTCATCAGCGTGCCGGCACCGAGCAGGACCGCCACACTCATGGCCAGCGCGACGACGAAGATGATCTGCGCGAAACCGGTCCCGAAGACCGCGACGAACAGATCTCCGACACCGACGCCGACCGCCACGCCGACCATCACCTCGGCGACCCGGCGCAGCCGCTGACCGAAGCTGAACCCGAGGCAGATCATCGCCGCGACCGGCGCGAAGAACGGTTGCGGGTGGCCGACGACGTACCGGGCCAGTGCCCACGCCACGCCGGCGGCGAGGGCGCACTGGGCGATGAAGAAGAGCCGGTCCCGCCACCGGTCCACCCGGCGGCGGACCGAGGCCCGCGAGCGGCGAGCGGCCTGCGGCGCGATGTCGTCGCGCAGCTCCCGCAACTGCTCCAACGTCAGCCTGACCGGATCCACGGACCCCATTGTCCCCGGTGCGCGCTCCGGCTTGATTCACCCGGGCTTGACGGGAAGGGTGGGGGCATGAGTGAGCGTAGCGAGCGAACAAGAGGCACAGTGGAGATCTCCGTCGTGCCGGAGCCGAGCGCCAGCGAGGTGGAGGCATGAGTGAGCGTAGCGAGCGAACAAGAGGCACAGTGGAGATCTCTGTCGTGCCGGAGCCGAGCGCCAGCGAGGTGGAGGCATGAGTGAGCGTAGCGAGCGAATAAGAGGCACAGTGGAGATCTCCGTCGTGCCGGAGCCGAGCGCCAGCGAGGTGGAGGCATGACGGAGAACAACCGCGAGGACTACGGCAGCTACAGCGTGGACGACGAGGACCAGCTGCAGCCGGAGGACACCCTGAACGACCGGGGTGTGGACGATTTGCTCGACGAGGGCTACTCGCCGCCGGAGAAGTGGTCCGCGGGCGAAGGCTTCGGTACGACGGCCGAGGAGGCGCTGCAGGGCGAGTCGCTGGACCAGCGGATCGCGCAGGAGGAGCCGGACGTGGACCCGTACGCCGAGGACGGCGAGGACGTCGGCGGTCCCGAGGTCGGGGTCGAGCGCTCCGGCCGGCTGGTCGCCCCCGATGAAGGCGCCCACGGCGACGAGGAGAAGGACCTGGTCGCCGAGGACGTCGGCTTCGACGGCGCCGCCGCCTCCGCCGAGGAGGCCGCCGTCCACGTAGTGGACGACGAAGAAACCTTCGAACTCGAAGCCGACGACGAGTCCGACCTCCCCTCCTACCGTGACGTGGACCTGGGCGACGTAGGCGACCCCGAAAACTGACCCCACCACCCCCCGCTCCGCTCGGCCGGGTGCAGCAGGCGTGGCCCGCCGGGCATCTCAGCTGCCGGGGCGCAGGCTAGGGCTGTGCTCGGCCGGCGGGTGGTGGCAGGCGTGGGCGGGTCCGGTGCCTCGGGTGCCTGGGTGCCGGCCGGCGAACATCTACCGGCTCACCCACCCGGACGACCGACTAGCTGCACAGGCGGGTGGTGGTTGCGGGAGGTCAGCGCCGGGTGGCGACTACCTCGGCTCCGCGGGCGGGGACCAGGGTTACGTTCTTGGGTTTGGTGGGTTCGGGGGCGGGCGTGGGGGCGTGGAAGTTGTAGGTGGTGAGAGCGGCGCGGAGGATTTCGGTGGCTTCCATCAGGGAGAAGCCGGCGCCGATGCAGCGGCGGGCGCCGCCGCCGAAGGGGATCCAGGTGCCGGGGGCCGGCGGGTCGTCGGCCAGGAAGCGCTGGGGGCGGAAGTCTTCGGGCGCCGGGAAGTGTTCGCCGTCGCGGTGTACCAGCCCGATCGCCGCCATGATCGTCGTACCGCGGGGCAGCCGGTAGCCCGCGACGTCGGCGGTCTCGGTGAGCCGGCGGCCGACCTGGTAGACGACCGGATGCAACCGCATCGCCTCCTTGACGATCGCCTCGAGCTCCTCGTCGGCACCCGCGTCCGCCGCCCGCCGGCCGAACGCCAACTCCTCCGGCCGCCGGGCGAGCTCGTGGAAAGCCCAGGCCAGCGCCGTCGCGGTGGTCTCGTGACCGGCCAGCAGCAAGGTGACCAGCTGGTCCCGCAGCTCCACGTCCGACCAGTTGCCCGCGGCAAGCAGCTTGGACAGTACGTCGTTGCGTCCGGCAAGATCCCCGCGGCGCCGGGCGATCTCGTCGGACAGGATCTCGTCGACCTGGCGCTGGACGGTCAGGTACGTCCGCCACGGCGGCACCCGGAGCAGGGCCGGGTAGAACCCGCCGAGCATGATCACCGGTGACACCGAGACGATCTTGTCCAGCAGCGGCCGGAGCTGGTTCAGCCGGTCCGAGTCGGTCACGCCGAAGACGACCTGGAGGATCACCTCCAGGGTCAGGTCCCGCATTCGCTGGTGCAGCTTGAACGGCTTGCCGGTCGGCCAGGTCCCGACCTCGGCACGGGCCAGTTCATGCACCATCCCGGCGTACCCGCGCAACGCCTGCCCGGAGAAGGCCGGCATCAGCTGGCGGCGCATCCGGACGTGGTCCTCGTCGTCGAGCAGCAGCAACGAGTGTGAGCCCATGATCGGTTCCAGCACGGTGTTGCCCTCACCCGCGTGCATCACCGACGGCGGACTGCCGAACACCTCCCGGATGTGCTCCGGCCTGCTCAGTACGACGACCACGCGGCTGGACGGGACCAGCCGGATCGTGAACACGTCGCCGTACCGCTCACGCATCCGGGGGAAGAACGTCTTGCGGTGACTCGCGAACAGCAAGGTCTGCGCCAGCGTCGGGTACCGCGGGCCGGGCGGCAGCGTCCGAGCCGTCTGCCGATCGAGCGTTCGCGAACCGAGCAAGGGTGTCGAGGCCATGCCACCTCCTAGCCGGGGCCAATCCGAGCTACTCAGCCAAGCTACGTCAGCCGGGTGAACGCCGGGCGTCGAATGCGACAACGCCGGGGCCGGCCGCTGGTCGTCCCGCACCGGATCGACCCCGATCCAGCGCCTCCTTCGGCCAGAAAGTCGCCGCAGTTGCGCACCGACCGGCATTTGGCTGGTGGACCAGCTGTTTTGGGGGTTTGCCACCCGGAACCAGGGTGGCAAACCCCTCATTTGCTGGGTCAACCAGGCAAATGGGGACGGGGCCGCCTGGGGGAGGGCGGGCCCGTCGGGTGGGTCAGGAGCGCTTGAGGCGGAGGGTGAGGATCTGGAAGGGGCGGAGCTCGAAGGAGACGCCGCCGTCGGTCAGCTCGCGGTCCGCGAGGTGGCGCTCCAGCAGGTCGACCTCGGCCACGGACGCGACCCCGAAGGACGGGGTGAGGGTGGCACGGGAGCGGCCGCCGCTGGACTCGTAGAGGCGGACGACGACGTCGCCGGACTGGTCGTCGGCCAGCTTCAGCGCCTCGACGATCACGTTGCCGTTGTCGATGGCAACGAGTGGTTCGACCCCGTCGGACCCGGTGACGACCCGCTCGGGCAGGTTGATTCGGTAACCCTCCTCGACCGCCTCCGGGATACCGGCGCCGACCACCAGCGCGTGGTTGACGGTGTGCACGCCCTGGTCGGTCTGCGGGTCGGGGAACCGCGGCGCGCGGATCAGCGACGTACGGATCGTGGTGGTCGTGCCGCCGTCCTCGCGGGCGGTCCGGTTGATGTCGTGACCGTAGGTCGAGTCGTTGACCACGGCGACGCCGTACCCCGGCTCGCCGACGTGCACCCAGCGGTGAGCCGCGATCTCGAACTTCGCCGCGTCCCACGACGTGTTCTGGTGGGTCGGCCGGAAGATGTGCCCGAACTGGGTCTCCGAGGCCGACCGGTCGGCGTGCACGTCCACCGGGTACGCCGCCTTGAGGAACTTCTCCGCCTCGTGCCAGTCGATTGTGGTCTCGATGTCGACCCGCTTGGTGCCCGGGCGCAGGCGCAGCGTCTGGGTCACGCTGGACCGGTTGAAGGACCGCTTCACCACCACCGTCGCGACACCCTCGGCGGTGCTGAAGTCGACACTGTCCACCTCAGTCACGTCGCGGACGTTGTTCTTGTAGAACGAGTCGACGTCCCAGGCGTCCCAGTGGTTCGGGGTGTCCACGTGCAGCTGCAGAAGGTTGCCCACGGCACCTGGTGCGATCACCTCGCGGCCGGCCTCCACGTCGTACAGGGAGGTGATCAGGCCACGCTCGTCGATGGTGACCCGGATCCGCCCGTTGTCCAGTACGCCGTCCTGCACCGTCACCGCCTGGCCCTCGCCGGTCGCGACACCGGCGCCCAGGCCGGCGATGCCGTTGCGGCTGTGTGGCGCGGCGTTGAAGACGATCTGGGCCGACCCCTCACCGGCCAGCGCCTGCTGAGCCTTGGCGATGATCGCCTCGAGCTCCGCGGCCAGCTTCGCGTACGTCGCCTCGGCCTCGCGGTGCACCCACGAGATCGAGCTGCCCGGCAGGATGTCGTGGAACTGGTTCAGCAGTACTGCCTTCCAGATCCGGTCCAGGTCCTCGTACGGGTACGCGTCCAGCTTGCCGGCGACCACGGCCGCGGCGGACCACAGCTCGGCCTCGCGGAGCAGGTGCTCGCTGCGCCGGTTGCCCTGCTTGGTCTTGGCCTGCGAGGTGTACGTGGCCCGGTGGATCTCCAGGTAGAGCTCACCCGACCAGACCGGCGCGTGGTCGCGGTACTCCTCCTCCGCCGCGGCGAAGAACTCGGTCGGAGACTCGATGGTGACCCGCGGCGAGGACTCCAGGTTCGCCACCCGGCGCGCGGTCGCGACGAACTCGCGGGTGGGGCCGCCACCGCCGTCGCCGTACCCGAACGGCACCAGCGAGCGGGTCGCGGCGCCGTTCTCGGCGAAGTTGCGCTGCGCGTGCGCCAGCTCGCGGCCGGACAGGTCGGAGTTGTAGGTGTCGATCGGCGGGAAGTGGGTGAACACCCGGGTGCCGTCGAGACCCTCCCACCAGAACGTGTGGTGCGGGAACCTGTTCTCCTTGTTCCAGGAGATCTTCTGGGTCAGGAACCACTTCGACCCGGACAGCTTCACCAGCTGCGGCAGCGCCGCGGTGTAGCCGAACGAGTCCGGCAGCCAGACCTCCTGGGTGTCGATGCCGTACTCGTCCAGGAAGAACTTCTTGCCGTGCACGAACTGACGGGCCAGCGCCTCGCTGCCGGGCAGGTTGGTGTCCGACTCGACCCACATACCGCCCACCGGAACGATGGTGCCGTCGGCAACGGCCTTCTTCAGCCGCTCCCACACCTCGGGGTAGTTCTCCTTCACCCAGGCGTGCTGCTGCGCCTGGGAGAACGCGAAGACGAGCTCGGGGTACTCCTGCGCCAGGGTGGCGACGTTGGAGACCGTCCGGGCCACTTTGCGGCGGGTCTCGCGCAGCGGCCAGAGCCAGGCCGAGTCGATGTGCGCGTGGCCGACCGCGGACAGCTGGTGAGCGCTCGCGTGCGCCGGGCGGCTCAGTACGTCGGTCAACTGGGCGCGGGCGTCCGCCGCGGTGCCGGCGACATTCTCGTAGTCCAGCGCGTCCAGCGCGCGGCTGAGCGCACGCAGGATCTCGCGGCGGCGGGGCTCCTGCGGGGACAGTTGCTGCTGCAGGCCGTCGAGCGCCTCCAGGTCGAGGATCAGGTCCCACACCTCGGCGTTGAAGACGGCCAGGTCGGCGCGGGCCAGCCGGTAGATCGGCGTACCGCCCGGCTCGGGCTTGCTGCCGATGTCGGTCGGGGCGAACGCGTTCGACCCCAGCACTTCGGGGTTGGCCGCGGCCTCGACGTAGAACTCGATCCGGTCGCCAGGCGAGGCCGCCGTACCGTCGGGGCCGAGGATCGACAGCGGGGCGTAGGTCTGGCGTGGGTGCAGACCCTTGAGCGGTACGCCGGAGGTGGTGTGGATCAGGCCTTCCGCGGAGAACCCGGGGCCACCGCTGAAGCCGAGGTCGACGACGGCCTCGATCTCACTGCCGGCCCACTCGGACGGCACCTGGCCGCTGAACTTGAACCACGCGGTACCCCAGGCAGGCCCCCAGGGCAGCCCGATCGCGGCCGGCTCGTACGTCGCCGCGAGCGCCTCGGCAGGCGGCACCGGCTCACCCGGGGCGTGCCATACCTGGACGTCCAGCGGGACCGCCGCGCCGTAGATCGCGGGGCGGATCCGCTCCCGCAGGGCGCGCTGGAGCCGCTCCTCGATGAGTTGACGGTCGTCGTGCACGAAATCATCCTCCGCGATTGTCACGCGACCCACGCGGCCGCTGCGATGACAACGCTGTCACACCCACCCCGGGCCCGTCCAGACGCAGTTCATCGTTGCACTCCAGGTAGCGGTCAGGTCGCGGTCCGGCAGCGTGGCTACCGGTTCGGACCTGTTGGCGTTTAGGTTGTCCTGCATGGATCGCCCCCGCTTCCTGACCCCTGCCGGGAACGGCCTCCTCAAACCGACCGGACTGACCCGGCGAAGCGTGCTCGGCCTCGGTGCCGCCGCCGCGACGTCGCTGCTCGTGCCGGGCTGCTCCCGCGGCCGCTCGGACGAGCCCGCGCCGGCTGGTCCGGCCACTTTCGCGACCGGCAACAGGAACGGCGTCTACAACACTTTCGGCGGCGGCCTGGCCAAACTGGTCAGCGAGGTCACCGGCATGGAGCTCCAGATCATCGAGACCAACGGTTCGGTGGACAACCTGCAGCGGGTGGCCGGGATGAAGTGCGACATGGGGCTCACCACCTCGGACAGCGCACTCAACGCGTACGAGGGCACCGGGACCTTCAGCTCCGGCGGGCTCAGGTTCACCGCCCTGGCCCGGACGTACGACAACTACGTGCACGTCGTGGTGCCGACTGCGTCGGACGCGGTCAACCTCAAGGACCTGTCCGGCCTGACCGTCAACGTCGGTCCGATGAACTCCGGGACCAAAGTGGTGGCGGACCTGATCCTGACCACGGCCAAGCTCAGGAACGTCAAGACGACCAACCTCTCGCTCGAGGACGCCGTCAAGTCGCTGGCGAGGAAGGCGAACAACCTGGGCAGGGGCCAGGGGATCGACGCGCTGATCTGGAGCGGCGGCCTGCCGACCAAGCCGATCGCGGAACTGCAGTCGTCGGTCGGCTTCCGGCTGGTCGACATCGGCGTGGTCGCGGAGGAGATCTCGCTCAAGCGGTTCGGCGGCTACATCGTCTCCTCGATCCCGCCGTCGGTGTACGGCCTGGCCAATTCGGTGCCGACGCTGGCGGTGCCGAACTACCTGATCGCCCGGCCGAACCTGTCCGACTCATGGGCCTGGTGGACGGTCAACACGATGTTCCGCCGGCAGAACGACCTGATGGCGGCCCACCAGGAGGCGGGCTCACTCGACCCGCGCTCGGCGATCGCCACCATGCCGATCCCGCTGCACCCGGCCGCCGAGCGCTGGTACCGCGCCAACCACATCTGACCCGTCCTCGGGGCCGACGTACTGCTGTCTGCGGGCGTACGTCGTCGCGGGGTGCGCGGACGTCCTGCGTCAGGCGTCGTAGTCGTCGATCAGGGGGACGCGGACCTCGATCACCAGGCCGCCGCCGATCGGCGGGCGGGCGACCACGCGGCCGCCGACCCGGGCCGCCTCGGACCGGACGATCGCCAGCCCCAGGCCGGTACCCGGCATCTCCCGGTGGTGCGCGCTGCGCCAGAACCGCTCGCCGACCTTCTTCAGATCGCGCGACCCGAGCCCGAGGCCGTGGTCGCGGACCGACAGCACCACCTCGGTGCCGTCCCGGGTCACCGACACCTCCACCGGCGGAGCGCCGTACTTGGAGGCGTTGTCGAGCAGTACGTCGAGGATGTCGTCCACCTCGAGCTCCGGGGCGACACCGCCCGGCACCATGTCGCCGATGACGAGCTCCATGTCGTCGGCGGCGTACACGGCCTTCCAGCCGACCAGCCGCTCCTTGACCGCCTGGGCCAGGTCCAGCGGCTCTTCGTTGCTCTCGGCATCGGCTCCGGGGCGGTCCGAGCCGGCCAGCCGGGACAGTCGCTGGACGATCCGGCCGAGCCGGTCGATGTCGCTGAGCGCGAACCGTGCCGTCGGCGACAGCCGGGACAGGCCTTCGATGTGAATGCGTGCAGAGGTGAGCGGCGTCCGGAGCTGATGGGATGCGTCGGCCACGAACTCGCGCTCACGCTGGCGGGCCTGGTGCAGGCTGAGTGCCATCGAGTTGAAGCTGTCGCCGAGTCGTCGCAGCTCTGGTGCGCGTCCGTCGGTGGACACCCGGGTGTCGAGGGCGCCGCGAGTGATCTGGTGGGTCGCGTTGTCCAGGTCGTTCAGCGGCCGCAGCACCCAGCGGGTGATCGGCCGGACGATACCGATGACGATCGCGCCGATGCTGATCAGCAGACCGCCGAGGAGCAGCCACAGGCCGCGCTGCACCTGGTCACGGGCCTTCTCGGTCGGCACCCGCAGGACGGCGGCACCGAGCACGCGACCGTTGTTGACGACCGGACGGGCCACCACCATCTCGCCGGTGCGCCACGGCCACAGGGCGGGCGGCTCAGTGGGCAGCCGGCCGGCCAGCGTGCTGTCGAGGGCGATCTTGAGGTCCGGCTCGTCCACGATCACGCCGGACCGAGAGGTGGCCACCACCTTGCGGTCGACGTCCACGACGAACACCGGGGTGTTGTAGAGCTCGTGGTAGCGGACGGCCAGCTCACGCAGGTTGGCGATGTCACCGGACTGCAGTGGCGACTCCGCCATCGTGGCGAACCAGTCCGCGTCGTTGCTGCGGGACAGGAACAAGGTGCGCGACGTACTGGTGGCGATGTAGTTGGCCAGCGGTACGGCGGCCACGATGGCGAGAACGACCACCATCGGTACGAGTGACTGCAGCAGACGACGGCGCAACGGTCAGTCCGAACCCAGGCGGTAGCCGACGCCACGGATGGTCTGGACCAGTTCGGGCCGGCCGAGCTTGGCCCGCAGACTGGCCACGTGCACGTCCATCGTGCGCGAGGAGGCCTCGAAGACCGACTGCCAGGCGTACAGGGCGACCTGTTCGCGGGGGACCACCCGGCCGTGGTGAGCGGCCAGCACAGCTAGCACGTCGAACTCCTTGCGGGTCAGGGCGATGGGCTTGTCCGCGACCTGGACGGTCCGGGCCTCGATGTCCACGGTCAGGTCGCCGACGGTCACCCGGGGGCGGGGCTGCAAGAGGCCGGTACGACGAAGTACAGCATCGATCCGGGCCAGCAGTTCGGAGATCGCGAACGGTTTCACCACATAGTCGTCCGCGCCGCTGCGCAACCCGCGAACCCGGTCGGCCGCCTCACCGCGCGCCGTCACCGCGATCACCGGTACGTCCGACACCGTGCGGATCTGCCGGCACACGTTGATACCGTCCCCGTCCGGCAGGCCGAGGTCCAGCAGGACCAGGTCGCCAGGGTCCGCCGCGAGGGCGTCCGCGGCCGTCCGGACATGTGTCACCATCAGGCCGTATCGCCGCAACGCGGGTATCAGCGCATTCGCGATATCGAGATCGTCCTCGACCAACAAGATCCTGACCGCGCCACTCATGCGGTGATCGTAGGCCAGGAGGCGCTCATGTGTGTCAGATCTTGGTAAAGACGTAATCACGCGACTCCACGCAGTGTTCGGCAACATTAGCCTTCCGGGCACAGGAGGGAACCGGTAGATGACTGTCGGTGTCGGTACGGGGGGCGGCGTGGTCACGCCCTCCGAAGAAGAACTCGCCGAGTACGAGCAGGAACGGCCCGCTCGGCGGCTTCGTCCTGTCCTGGATCTGGGCATTGCGGTCTGGTGCGCAATTGTCAGTGTCGGCGTGCTGCTGCAGGTGTTCTTCCCTTTACCACAAGGCACCCAGTTTTACTTGGTGATCTTTCTCGCAGCCGTTCTGCCGATCACGCTGCTGTGTTACCGGGGCTGGAAGGTCCCCGCGTTCCTCAATCCGTTCAGGAACCGGTCGCATGACGATCCCGGCGTCAGCGACTGGGTGCTGGCCGTCATCGCGTTCGCGGTGTGCGTCTATCCGCTGTTCGACTTCGACGGTTATCTGGAACGCCGGCAGGCCCCGACCACTCTTGATGTGCTGGTCGGCGCTCTCCTGCTGCTGCTGTTGCTCGAGGCATGTCGCCGTACCACTGGATGGGTGCTGCCGGTCGTCAGTCTGCTGTTCATCGCCTACGCGTACTACGGCGGATACCTGCCCTACACCTGGTCGCTGGCGCATCAGGGCTTCAACTTCGACGCGATCATCGCGCAGTTCACCATGGGCACGGCCGGGTTCTACGGAACGCCTTTGAGCGTTGCGGCCAGCTACATCGTGCTGTTCACGATCTATGGCGCCGTACTGGACTACTCCGGTGCGGGGAAGTTTTTCATCGACCTGTCGTTCGCCGCGTTCAAGCGCAGCCGTACGGCGCCCGGTCGCACGGTCACTCTTGCGGGCTTCCTGCTCGGTAGCGTGTCCGGCTCGGGTACGGCGACCGCCGTCTCCCTCGGCACCGTCTCGTGGCCGATCCTGCGGCGCGCGGGGTATCCGCCCGAACCGGCAGGCGGAATGCTGGCTGCCTCCGGTATCGGCGCGATCCTGTCACCGCCGACGCTGGGCGCGGCCGCGTTCATCATCGCCGAGTTCCTGCAGGTGTCCTACCTGACGGTCCTCGGGTACGCCGTCATCCCGACGATCCTGTATTACCTGGGCATCCTGCTCGCGATCGAGATCGACGCCCGCCGGCACGGGACCAGATCGGCCGAGACCTCGGACAAGTCGGCGCTGCGGCTGCTGCTGCGGTTCGGGTATCACTTCCTCTCGTTGTTCGTGATCATCGGCTTCATGGCGGTCGACGTACCGCCGTTCAAGGCCGTGGTCTACGCGGTGATCATCCAGTTCGGGCTGTCGTTCCTGGACCGCGAGCACCGGCTGACCGCGGGACGGCTGTTCAAAGCGCTTGCCCAGGGCACCCGTTCGGTGCTGCCGGTGGCGGCCACCTGTGCGACCGCCGGCGTGATCGTCGCGGTCACCACCCAGACCGGTCTGGGACTCAATCTGGCCGAGATCATCGTCGGTGCGGCTCGCGGGCTGACCGACAACCACACCGTGGTGCTGATCCTGACCGTCGTCCTGTCGGCGCTGGCCGTGCTGATCCTCGGACTCGCGGTGCCGGTGACCGCGTCCTTCATCATCGCCGCGGTCATCATCGCGCCGGCCCTGGTAGAGCTCGGGGTGACGCAGCCCGAGGCGTACATGTTCATCTTCTACTACGCCGTGCTGTCGGAGGTGTCGCCGCCGACCGCGCTGGCCGCGGTGGCCACGTCCGCGATCACCGGCGGGAGGGTGATGCCGACGATGTGGCAGGCGTGGAAGTACACGCTGCCGGCGTTCCTGGTGCCGTTCGCGTTCGTGCTCACCGACAACGGCGCGCGGCTGCTGGGCCAGGGCTCATTCGTTGGCATGCTGTGGACGCTCGCGGTCTCGATGCTGGCCGTCGCGGCGCTCGCGGTGGTGACCGGCGGCTGGATCCTGGTGGCCACCTCGTGGGTCGAGCGGCTGCTGTGCGTTCCGGCCGCCCTGCTGTTGCTCTATCTCGCGCCCGTAACCATTACGGCCGGAATCTGTTTGCTAATTGTTGCCGTAGTCATCAACCTGATCCGGCGCTCGCGCAGCACGAAGGCTGACCCCACCCCACCGCCCCGGTCAGATGCCGGACCAACGGAAGGATCCGTCGCTTCATGAGAATCCGTCGTCTCCCCACCGCCGTGGTGGCGCTCGCCGCTGCCGCCTCGCTGGTCGCCTGCGGCGGTCAGCGGGAACCCTCCGGCTCCGGTTCGGCCGACGGCGGCCGGCTGACCATTGCCACTGGCAACACCACCGGCGTCTACTACCAGCTGGGCGGCGCGCTCGCGTCGCTGATCTCGCAGAAGGTCTCCGGCTACCGGGCGACCGCGAGCGAGACCGGCGCCTCGGTGCAGAACGTGCAGGGCCTGGTGGCGGGGAACTACGACATCGCGTTCTCCCTCGGTGACACCGCGGCCGACGCGGTCAAGGGCGAGAACAGCTTCCAGCAGCCGCAGGACGTCGTCGCGCTGACCAAGCTCTACAACAACTACACGCAGGTCGCGGTCCGTACGTCGGCCGGCATCAACACCATCGCCGACCTCAAGGGCAAGCGGGTCTCGACCGGTTCACCGAACTCCGGCACCGAGGTGATCGCCCGCCGCCTGCTCGAGGCGGCCGGCCTCGACCCGGCCAAGGACGTCACCGCGCAGCGGCTCGGCCTGCCGGAGTCGGTGGACGCGATGAAGTCCGGTTCGATCGACGCCCTGGTCTGGTCCGGCGGCCTGCCGACCGGCGGCATGACCGACCTGACCACCAGCATGGGCAAGAACGTGAAGCTCATCCCGATCGTGGACCTGCTGCCGAAGATGCAGGAGAAGTACGGTCCGGTGTACTCCCAGGCGCCGATCCCGGCGGCGACGTACAAGCAGCCGGCCGACGTCGCCACCATCGTCGTACCGAACGTGCTGCTGGTCCGGAAGAACATGAAGGACGAGCTGGCCGAGCAGCTGACCAAGGTCATCTACGAGAACAAGGACGCCCTGGTCGCGGTGAACGCTGCCGCCAAGGGCATCGACCTCGCGAACGCCGACAAGACCGATCCGGTGCCCGTGCACCCGGGAGCGAAGAAGGCGATCGACGGGTTGAGATAACCGGACCGTCCTCCCCCGCACACCAGGCGCAGCGGGGGAGGACGTAAGTCCCGCCTCCACACATCAGGCGCAGTGGAGGCGGGACTCAAGCCGGCTCCCACAACCAGGCGCAGGGGGAGCAGGCAGACCGGGCCCGGCCCTCCGGAGGCATCCGGAGGACCCGGGCCCGGTCGCTTGTCTACGGCGCGTCTTCCTCGGTCTCCGGCATCGGCGTGCCGTAGAGATAGTGCGACAGAGCCGAGTCGCGCTTCGGGTGGACGTGGTACTTCGTCGGTACGACGCGACCCTCCGCGCTGTCCCACGCGGTGTCGGCCACCCGCCACATACGGTGCGCCAGCTTGCCGGCCATCCCGGTGTGCGGTGAGTACGGATGCGCCCGCGTCGGAGCGACCTCCTCCGCCTCCAGCAACTCCTCGGTCAGAGTGTTCACATCCGCGTCGTCCATCTGCTCGCTCAGCCGCTGGCTGTACTCCGTCTCCAGGTCCTCGTGCTGCGTGAGCAGCCAGTCGATCGATTCCCACACCTCGAGCGTCGTCAGGTCTTGCATGCGGCTGTCGCCGTACTGGCGTCCCTTGAGGAACCGCAGCGACCGCTCCAGTTCCTTCGCGTTGCCGAGGTACCTGGTGACCAGCTCGGCGCCGTCGGGCAGGCGTCGTACGTGCGGGAGAAGGACGTCCTCGGCAGCGGCGAGGTGCTGGGCGGCGATGGCGTAGAACCAGTCGGTCCGATGCCTGCGCTCCGGGTGCGCGGCCTCCGGATGCTGAGCGGGCTCGGCCAGCTCACGGATGCGGGCATGTTCGTAGGTCAGGGCCATTTCGAGCGTCGAAGCGGTCATGGAAACCACCTCCAGGGTTCTTCACTCCACCGTGTGCCCAACCTTTGGGGAGTGCAACCGTCCCACCGCGCTCCGTGACCCCAACCGTCCCGCTGGTCACAGATCCAGCGTGCGCAGCGGGTCACCGCCGTCGATGAACAGCCGTCCGCCGGGTGACAGCGCGTGAGCGATCCGCTGGCGTGCCTGCTGCTCGAGGTCCGGATGGCGGCCGTCCAGGGCGCCCACACGGATGGCGAACGCGAGGTCGAACGGAGCCTCGTCCGCCGCCAGTGCGAAGGTCTCGATCGCCGACTGCCGGAAGGACAGCACTCCGGTCGCGATCAGGTCCGCCGATGCTGCGGATGCCTGCGCGATGGCCTTCGACGAGCGGTCGATCGCCAGCACGTGTCCGGTCGGACCGACGCGCCTGGCCACCTCTCGGGCCGCGGCTCCGGGACCGCAGCCGATCTCCAGTACTCGTAGACCGCGTTTCAGCGGCAGTGCGTCGACCACCGCGGCAAGACGCGGTGACAGCTTCTCCGGCATCTGTGGACCACCTCCCGGTCCACATCATGTAACAGGATTGTGTGAAGGGTTCGCTGATCCGGTCGGAGCCAAGGTCCTTTCCACATAGGGTGTGGCGCGCCCCCGACCGAGGAGACACAACATCGTGCTGCGCCGTCTGTGCGTCCTGCTCGCCGTACCGGTCCTGCTGATGACGTTGCTGCCCGCCTCCGCGGACGCAGTGGGCACCGGCGACATCACGACTCAGATCCTGGCTGGCCAGGACGTCACGCTGGCCGGTGCCGCCGTCATCACAGTGCCCGCCGGGACGACGACGTACGACGGTGTGATCAGCGGCGAAGGCACGCTGCGGATCAGTGGACAGGGGACCTTGATCCTGACGCGTGACAGTTCCTTCGTCCTGCCTCGGGCCCGGCAGCGGCAGCGGGTCAGGATCCTCGGCGGCAACCATCCGTACGTCGTCGTCAGCAACCCCGACCCGCCGGCGGTGATCGTCGACCGCGGCGCCACCCTGCAGTACGGGAACGGTGGCAGCACCGGGCTGATCGGGCGATTCCCGTACAACACGCCCGGCTTCCAGCTCAACCAGGACAACATCGAGGTCAACGGCACCCTGCGACTGTCGCTGACCCGAGCCTTCAACCTCGGCACGATCAGCGGCTCCGGCCTGGTCACGCAGCCGCGGTCACTGTGGGGAACGCTCGATCTCACCGGCAGGCAGCCCTTCTCCGGCGTGATCGACAACGGCACCGGTACAGCGGCCGGTAAGCCGGAGTCCGCGGTGTCGCTGCCCAATGCGCGTGCCGTCCTCAACCAGGGCACCTGGACGATCGACACTCCGCTGGACCAGACCGTCGTACTGCGGCAGACCTTCTACCAGCGCGAGTACGGCAGTGACATCAACGTGCAGTCGCGACCGGGCGGGAAAGTGGTGCTCACCGGGCAGTACAGCTACTCCGATCGAGGCGGCGACACCGACCCGTCGCTCAGCGATCCGGGCCTGAACTGGCGCAAGATCCCGCACGACCGCAACAAGCGCGGGACCAACATCAAGGGCGCCGACGTCCAGTGGGGTGACGGCACGACCGACGACATCTTCATGCCCGGTACCGCGGACACGGTCTACATCAACCTGCTGGCGGCGCGATCCCGGTCCAAACTCACCTTTGCCTACAACGGGCCGGTGACGCTGGGCGCGCCGATCGGTGGCGGGGTGTTCCACGACACGCTCAAGTCGCCGGGCGCCGGGGACATCGTGATCAAGGGCGTTCGCGGCAACGATGTGACGTTCGCGGCGGATCAGTACTACGACGGCTCGACGACGATCGAGCGTGGGGCGGTGTTGCGGCTGGGCAGCGGGCGGCCGGGCGGCGACGGCAGTCTGCTGACGAAGGCTTCGCGGTTCAAGGTCGTGAACGACGGCTCGCTGGTCGTGCAGAACGTGCGGAGCCCGATCTCACTGTCGAAGATCAGCGGCACAGGGTCCTTTGTGCAGGCAGGCCGAGCTACCACCCGTTTGACCGGGGATCTGAGCTACACAGGCCGCACGACGATCTCCCGGGGCACTCTCGCGGTGGTCGGCGGGAGCTTGCGCAGCAGCAGCGGTGTCGCCCTCACTCGTGCGGGCGCTCGCTTGGACCTGACCGCCGCCGGGAACCATCACTTGCGCAATCTCACGATGGCCGCGGGTACGAGGCTCACCTCGAACCGGCGCGCTGTCGTGAACTTGACTGGCAGATCGAACCTCGCCGGAACCTTCTCGGGCGGCACCCTGGTCAACACCGGCACCCTGACCGGCCCCTTCACCGTGACCGGCAACTTCACCCAGACGCGTACCGGACGACTAACCCTCCCGCTCACCACAAAACCCCCACGCATCACCGGCAAAGTAACCCTGTCCGGCACCCTCCACCTCACCCGCGCAACTCCCAAGCCCGGCGCAACTCCCCGAGCCGGCGCAACTGCCGAGCCTGGCGTGACGGCTTCTGGGATCACGCTGATCGACAACGCCGGCGCCGCGCCCGTCACGGGAACCTTCACCGGCCTCCCCGAGGGTGCCAAGGTCACCCTGGGTGGATCGCGGTACGCCATCACCTACAAGGGTGGCACCGGCAACGACGTCACCCTCGAGCCGGTGCGGGCCGATGCGCCCGCCGTCGCCCCGAACCACGTGGACGACAACGGGCCGACGGCCACCGCGGCGACGCCCGGCAGTTCGTCGTATTGGCGCTCTGCCGGTCTTGCCGCGGTGGCCGTCTCGGCCGCCGTACTTGGGCTACTTCTCCTCCGCCGGCTCAGGCGTCGGAGCTCTTCTTCCAGAGGTTGATGCCGGCCTCGACGGCGTCGGCGTCGATGGCTTCGAGCTCTTCGGGGGTGAACTTCAGGTTCTTGACCGCGGCCAGGTTGTTCTCCAGCTGCGCGACGCTGGAGGCGCCGATCAGCGCGCTGGTGACGCGGTCGTCGCGCAGCGTCCAGGCGAGTGCGAGCTGCGCGACGGACTGGCCGCGCTGCTTGGCGATCTCGTTGAGCGCGCGGACGTGCTTCAGGGTTTCCTCGGTCAGCGACTCCGGCGCGAGCGACTTCCCCTGCGCCGCCCGCGAGTCCGCCGGCACGCCGTCCAGGTACCGATCGGTCAGGACACCCTGCGCGAGCGGCGAGAACGCGATCACGCCGACACCCAGCTCACCGACGGTGTCCAGCAGGTCCTCCTCGATCCACCGGTTCAGCATCGAGTACGACGGCTGGTGGATCAGCAACGGCGTCCCCAGCTCCTGCAGGATCCGCGCCGCCTCCCGGGTCCGGTCCGCCGAGTACGACGAGATCCCGGCGTACAGCGCCTTGCCCGAGCGGACCGCGGCATCGAGCGCGCCCATCGTCTCCTCGAGCGGGGTGTCGGGGTCGAACCGGTGCGAGTAGAAGATGTCGACGTAGTCCAGGCCCATCCGGCTCAGCGACTGGTCCAGCGAGGCGAGCAGGTACTTCCGCGAGCCGCCACCCTGACCGTACGGACCCGGCCACATGTCGTACCCGGCCTTGGTCGACAGGATGAGCTCGTCACGGTACTTCCTGAAGTCGCGGGCGAAGTGCGTCCCGAAGTTCGTCTCCGCCGAGCCGTACGGCGGACCGTAGTTGTTCGCCAGGTCGAAGTGCGTGACGCCGAGGTCGAACGCCCGGCGCAGGATGTCGCGCTGCGTGGCGAACGGCTTGTCGTCGCCGAAGTTGTGCCACAACCCGAGCGAGATCGCGGGCAGCTGCAGCCCGCTGCGTCCCGTCCGCCGATAGGCCATCTGGTCGTCGTACCGGTCCTGAGCGGCTACGTAATCAGTCACGAGACCTCAGTCTGCCTCATGTCACAACAAGTTCAAACCCCCTTGTTTTACGGCAGAAACCCCATCTCTGACACCCAGAACCCCGCCTTCTTGATGGCGTTAGGTCAAGGTGGACCACGGGGCGGGTGGGGTGGTGGCGAAGAACTTGAGTAGGGCGAGGAGGCGGCTGGCTGGGGGTGCGGTCCAGTGGCGTTGGCCCGGCCATGGGGTGGCGGTGAGCTTGCCCAGGGCCCAGTGCAGGTGGAACCACAGGGTGGCGGCGGCCAGCTCGTCCTCGTCTGCGAGGTGTTGTTCGGGATGGGACGTGCGGAGTGCGCGGATGTAGTCGGGGAGGATGGCGGCCACGTGGTCCAGGGGGAGTTTGGCGAAGTCCATGGTGCGTGGGGCCCAGGCTGCGTCGCCCCAGTCGATCAGGGCGCGGAGCTCGCCGTCCGGGCCGGCGAGAAGGTTGTGTGCGGCAACATCTCCGTGGATCAGCACCCTCGGTTCGTGCCGGTCGAAGCGGTCTGACAGGCGAGTGAACCAGCCGCTCAACCATTTGGCTGTACCGAGATCCAGGTAGCCGCGCTCCGCCAGAGCGTCGACGGTCAGCCACGGATCGCCGCCGTCGTCCTGCGGTACGCCTGGGATGTCTGTTCGCTCGACCCTGTGCAGCCGGGCGAGTTGCTCCGCCAGTCCCACTGGTGCGCCGGGGTGCTCGATGCCGTGGATGCGGTCCATCACGACGTACGGCGCATCGATCAGCTCGCGGCTGTCGTCGTACTGGATGATGGTCGGAGTCAGCACGCCCGCGGATCGAGCGACGGGCACGACGCCGGCCTCCTTGCGCAGGTCGTCCTCGAATCCTGGTCGCGCTACACGGAGGAAGAAGGCTTCACCGAGCACGAACCCGCGGTTCGCCACGCCGCCCGCGACCTCGGTGATCTGCTCTGGCGGGACATCGTGCTGTTGGCCTATCGCCGTGACACGGGCCAGGAACTCGTCGTGTTCGCGCACTCGCACCTCCCTCGTCGTCGTGTGATCCGTCCCACGATCCTTGTGCCGGGGCGCGGTGGCGTCCACCGGATTTGATGTACTGCGGGCGTGCGAGTGGATCTGGATCCGGAGGCGGTCAGTCGGCGGGAGTTCTATGCGGCGCTGAACTCCGTGGTGGTGCCGCGGCCGATCGCGTGGGTGTCGAGCAGGTCGGCCGACGGGGTGCTCAACCTCGCGCCGCACTCGTTCTTCACCGTGGCGTGTGTGCAGCCGCCGATGGTGCAGTTCACCTCGGTCGGGCGGAAGGACAGCCTGAACAACGTCGAGGCGACCGGTGAGTTCGTGGTGAACTTCGCCGCCGAAGCGCTGTTCGAGCAGGTCAACGCGACCGGGACGAACTTCCCGGCGGAGATCTCCGAGTTCGAAGCCGTCGGCTTGACCACCGAGCCCTCCCGCACCGTCGCCGTACCGCGCGTCGCGGAGTCGCCGGTGGCGATCGAGTGCACGCTCCACACCACCCTCGAACTCGGCGATTCGACGGTCGTGATCGGCCGGGTCCGCCACCTCGCGATCGACGCGGCGGTGATGGTCGACGGACACCCGGAGATCCAGTTGCTCCGCCCGCTGGCACGGCTCGGCAAGGACGAGTGGTCGACGATCGGCGAGATCCGCTCCATCACCCGAATCCGCCACGCCGAGTGGCCCGGCCATTACAAGCCTCCACACAACTGAGCTCCTTGTCTCTCACACGGTCGGTTGGGTTGCCGGCCTGATCACTCAGGCTGGGGTGGTGCGGTGGGTGCCGGCCCTTGGTGGGTTACCGGGATCGGGCGGTGGGTGGGGGCTCGTTGAGGGCGAGGGTTTTGGTCAGGGCGTCTAGGTGGGGGGAGAGGCGGAGTGGGGTGTTGTCGGGGGACGGGGTGGTGGCGGGGTGCCAGGTGAGGGTGGGGGTTACCAGGTGGACGTCGGGGGCCAGGGGGCCTGGGGAGTGGGAATAGCAGCGGGCCGCGAGGTTGAGCATCCGGCCTAGGGCGGGGATGACGGACAGGTCCCGGATGACGTGGATGAGGAGGACGTCGCGGGCGGGGACGGCCGCGAGTACGCCGTACGGCGGAATCTCGAGGCGGAGGGATTCGCGGAGGACGGTGTCGAGGACGAGGGCTCGGGACGCGGCGAAGATCGTGCCGGTGACGAGGGCGATCCGGATGTCGTCGTGGTCGACGTACTCGACGTGATCAGTCAGACGGCGGAGGTTGGCCAGGCCGTACCGCTCGGCGGCGGACCAGGTCAGGCCGAGGTCGGACGGATCGAGGAACATCGTGACGACGCCGTCGTCGGCAGTGGCGGGCACCGAGATCAGGCCAGGGAGGAAGTCCACCCGGTCCGCCGTCCATTCGGCGGGGAGCGCGTGGCGCGGGACGAGGCGCTGGATCAGCTCTCGCTCGGGATCGGTGGGCGGCTGCGGAGGACCCATGCGCAGTTGGTGCAGAACCTGGACGAAGTGCTCCTCGACCATGGCCGGCCAGCGGTCTTCCTCCTGCGTGGAGACGACGCGAGCCAGGTTGCTCAAGCCGAGGATCGGACTGTCCGCGGTCGGCTCGACCGGGACGAGGGCCGCGCCGCCCTCGTAAGTCAGTTGTAGGCCGAGGCGAGCCGCGGCGGTCAGACCGAGGCGCACCAGTCGTGCAGCCTGGGTGCGGGTCAGCGGAATCAGGACCGGGTCGGGCCGGTCGGAGTGGTTGTCTTGGGCACGTGCGGTGGAGCTGTCGATGGTCATCGTGGCGACCTCCTCGCCAGAGAAAGTACGAGGATTGGCACCCGTTCCAGCCGGTCGTTTCGAACCTGTGGACAACCGCCCGGATAGTCTGCGGCAACACCATGTCAGGCCTGGAGGAGTGGAGCAGGATGTCCAGCACGCCGTCGTCACGGCCCACCTCGGAGACTCGGTTGTCGCTGTCGCACATCACCGCGCAGAACGAGACCAACCTGCTGGGCACCGTGCACGGTGGCGTGATCATGACACTGGTCGACTCGGTCGCGGGTGTGGTGGCGGCCAGGCATTCGGGTGGTCCCGCGGTCACTGCGTCGATGGACGAGATGACGTTCCTCGTGCCGGTGCGGGTCGGCGACGTGGTGCATTTCAGCGGTCAGGTGAACTGGACCGGTCGCAGCTCGATGGAGGTCGGTGTACGGATCACGGCCGATCGGTGGGACTCCGTCGGGCCGGAGGTTCACGTGGCGTCGGCGTACCTGGTGTTCGTCGCGGTCGACGCTGACGGGAAGCCGCGGGAGGTGCCGCAGGTCGTCCCGGAGACCGACGAGGATCGCCGCCGGCTGCGCGAGGCCGAGATCCGGCGCAGCCACCGCCTCGCCCGCCGGGCCGCCATCATCGCCTCCCGCGAAGATGACGCCCGTGAGAAAGAGGCTGCCGAGAGGACGGCGGTCGAGCAGGCGGCTCCAGCGCGTGATGGTGGGCCGGACAGCGGGGACGACGTTCGGTGAACTGGTTCACGAATGCTCGGCGGCATCCGTCCGCGGTGTTGTTGCTGGTGCAGTTGCTCGGCGTTCTCGTCTACCCCGCGATGGAAGGCTCCCGCGGCGGGCGGGTCGCGTTCGAGATCCTCGGCATCGTCGTTCTCGTGCTCGCCGTCTTCTCGGTACGCGCGACGCCCGGCCTGACCTGGGTCAATATCGGGCTCGGCATCCCGGCCGTGGTTCTCTCGCTGGTCGACGCGTTCAACCCCACTCAGCCGGTCGCGGCGGTCTCCGCCGTACTGCACGCGGCCTTCTACTTCTACGCCGCCTACAGCCTGCTGCGGTACATGCTGTCCGATCACGACGTCAGCACTGACGAGCTGTACGCGACCGGTGCGACATTCACCTTGGTGGCTTGGGGTTTTGCGTACGTCTACACGTTCGTCCAGGTGGTGGTGCCGGGGAGCTTCACGGCAGCCGCCAACCCGACCGCCGACCGTACCTGGATGGAGCTGTTGTTCCTGAGCTTCACCACGCTGTCCAGCACAGGCCTGAGCGACATCGTCCCGATCACGTCGTGGGGCAGATCAGTGGTCATGCTCGAACAACTGGCAGGCCTGGGGTACGTCGCCATGGTCGTGTCCCGCCTGGTCGGCCTCACCATCACCCGACGCAGCAGGAGTTAGGCCGCGGCGAACCCGCTTACGTCCGAAGAAGCGAAGAGACCTCCCGCCAGCTCTTCGGACGTAAGCGGAAGGGGCGAAGGGTTGGCACAGAGGAGGTTGAACGAGCGATCCGGACCGGTTCTGGCTACGCTGCGGGGATGGCGGAACCCCGGTGGCTGAACGAGAGAGAGCAGCAGGCTTGGCGTGCGTTCATCGCGGCGCAGCGCGTGGTGAACACCCGGATCGAGCAGCAACTGCAACGCGACGCAGGGATACCGCACACGTACTACGAGATCCTCGTCCGACTGTCCGAGGCGCCTGACGGGCGATTGCGGATGAGTGAGCTCGCGGTGGCGACCCAGGGCTCACGCAGCCGCCTGTCGCACGCGGTGAACCGGCTGGAGCAGGCCGGCTGGGTACGACGCGAAGGCATCGAGTCCGACCGTCGGGGCCAGGTGGCGATCATCACCGACCTAGGCCGGCAGAAGCTGGTCGAGACCGCACCCGGTCACGTGGACGAGGTTCGCAAGTCCATCTTCGACGCGCTCACCGAAGAGCAGATCGAGCACCTGTACGACGTCTGCGCCACGCTCGCGAGGCATTCCGGGGACGCGGTCGACCGGGCCGCGTGGGAGCGGCGCTGACATGAGGCGCACAGCAGCAGCGGTCGCGCTGACTGCACTCCTGCTGGCCGGCTGCAGCGACGCCGACTCTCCCACTGCCGGCCCCAGCACGGTGCCGTCGTCCTCCGTGCCACTGCCCACAACGCAAAGCCCCACCCCGACGCCCACACAAACCTCAACGCCGACACCGACACCGACACCGACCAGCTGTATCGACCAGAAGCTGCAAGCCCTCACCCTGCGAGAGCAAGCGGCCCAGCTGATCATGACCGGCATCAGCGCCAACGGCATGACCTCGTCCCAGCGCCCCGTCGTGCAGAAGCAGAAGCCAGGCGGCATCCTCCTGCTCGGCAACGGCGGCAGCCTCTCTCACACCCGTACGGAGATGGCCGCCACGACCACGGCCGCCACGGTCAAGGGCATCCGCCCGCTGATCGCCGCGGATCAGGAGGGCGGTCAGATCCAGCGTCTGAAGGGCTCCGGCTTCGACCGTATGCCCTCGGCGAATGTGCAAGGCGCCTGGTCGAGCTCCAAGCTCACCGCCGAAGCGGCGGGCTGGGGTGACCAGCTCAAGCAGGCAGGTGTCAACGTCGACCTCGGGCCGGTGGCTGACGTCGTACCCAGCTCCCAGAAGTCTCAGAATGCCCCCATCGGGAGTCTGGATCGTGAGTACGGCGATACCCCCGAGGAGGTCGGGCCGCCCGTCCAGGCGTTCGTCAAGGGCATGCAACAAGCCGGTGTGATGACGTCGGTCAAGCACTTCCCAGGGCTCGGCAGAGTGCGCGGCAACACCGACTTCTCCTCCGGTGTGGTCGACAACGTCACCGTCCGCGGTGACGCGGACCTCCAGCCCTTCGCCGACGGGCTCAAGGCCGGGGCCGACATGGTGATGATCTCCACCGCCACCTACAGCAAGATCGATCCGGACAACCGCGCCGTCTTCTCGCGGACCGTCATCCAGGGCATGGTCCGCGGTGACCTCGACTGGAACGGCGTGGTGATCACCGACGACGTCGGAGCGGCCGCGGAGGTGGCGTCGGTACCTGCGGGCCAGCGGGCGACCCGGTTCGTCGCTGCCGGGGGGGACGTCGTCATCAACGCCAAGACGGGGCTGACCGCCACCATGGTGAACGCTCTGGTCGCCAAGGCCGAGCAGGACAAGACGTTCGCCGCGCAGTTGACGAGTAGCGTGAAGCGCGTGCTGACACTCAAGGAGAGCCACGGCCTGGTGAGCTGCGGATGACGGACGAGCAGGAACCCGACTACCGCTTCACGCTGGCGAACGAACGGACGTACCTGGCGTACCTGCGGACCTCACTGGCCTGCTACGCCGGCGGCCTGTCGGCAGTGCAGTTCCTCGATCTCGGGCCCGACCGCTGGCTCGCTCGCATCATCGGTGTGGTTCTGGTCACTGCCGGAATCGTGACCACGGCCGGCGCCTTCCGCCGGTGGCAGCAGAACCTGACCGCGATGCGCAGCGGCGGCAGGCTCCCGGTGACCCGGCTCCCGGTGGTGCTGGGGGCAACGATCATCGCGGTCGGCCTGATCGGCCTCCTGGTCAGCCTGTGGCGATGAACCGCGACCCAGGGCTGCAGCCGGAGCGCACCCTGCTCGCCTGGCGCCGGACCGCGCTGGGTCTGATCGCGAACGCCATCCTGTTGCTTGCCTCCGGCCACGGTACGTCGGACGTCCGCACCGGTCTCGGCATCGTCGTACTGGTCCTGGCACTGGCCTGCTGGGCCGCGGTCAGCGCCGTGTACCGCCGTACCAGGGGTGCCCCGATTCATGCCCTCGGCCACCAACGGGTGGTTCGCGCGGCCGCTGGTCTGGTCCTGATCGTCGGGCTCTTCGACCTGTACGCCGTACTCACGCGGTGAAGTCGAATGGTTACTCACTGGTCGTGTCCAGGCGGGGAGTTCACCGCCACGCGGTACGTTGGCCAGGCGGATGCCGCGTCAGCGGCCCGTTCCCCCTAGCATGTTCACGGTTTGTCCCTCGTTCATCCGGAGCTTGAAGTGCCGTTACGTCTGCGTCCGAACGACCCGACGTTCTACGACCTTTTCACCGAGTCCGCCAGCCACCTCGTCGACGGGGCCCGGATCCTGGCCGAGTTGCTCGGCAGTACAGCGGGAACTGGGCTGGCGTCAAGTCAGCAGATCGCCAGCGAGATGAAGGACGCCGAGCACGCGGCGGACGAGACCACCCACTCGATCATCCGCCGGGTGAACTCGACCTTCGTCACGCCGTTCGACCGCGAGGACATCTACCGGCTGGCCTCCGATCTCGACGACGTGATGGACTACATGGAGGAGGCCGTCGACTCGGTCCACCTGTTCTCCCTGGAGAAACTGCCGGAGGAGATCGCGGAGCAGATCGAGGTGCTTCAGCGGGCCGCCCAGCTGACCGCCGAGACGATGCCCCGGCTGCGCACCATGAAGGACCTGGCGGAGTACTGGATCGAGATCAACCGGCTGGAGAACACCGGTGACGCGGTCCACCGCAGGCTCATCGCCAAGCTGTTCAGCGGCGAGTACGACGCGCTGACGGTGATGAAGGTGAAGACCGTGGTCGACCTGCTGGAGGCCGCGATCGACGCCTTCGAGCATGTCGCCAACACGGTCGAACAGATCGCTGTCAAGGAGAGCTGAGCGTGGAGTTCGCGCTCGTCGTCGCCGTCATCGTCATCGCGCTGACGTTCGACTACACCAACGGCTTCCACGATGCGGCGAACGCGATCGCGACGTCGGTCTCCACCCGCGCGCTCACCCCGCGAGTCGCGTTGATGATGGCAGCGGTGATGAACTTCGTCGGCGCGTTCCTCGGCACCGAGGTGGCCGACACCGTCGGTAAAGGCATCATCGAGACGCCGGCCGGCGAACACGGCCTGGTGATCGTGCTCTCCGCCCTGCTCGGTGCCATCACCTGGAACCTGATCACCTGGTACTTCGGCCTGCCCAGCTCCTCGTCCCACGCGCTGATCGGCGGCTTGGTCGGCGCCGGGCTCGCCTCGACCAGCGTCGTGCTGTGGTCCGGCATCCTGGACAAGGTCGTCATCCCGATGATGCTGTCGCCGGCGATCGGGTTCCTCGGCGCGTTCACGCTGATGCTCACGATCCTCTGGGTGTTCCGGCGCGTTCACCCCGGCCGGGTGACCCGCGGCTTCCGGCTGGCTCAGTCGCTGTCGGCCGCCGCGATGGCACTCGGCCACGGCTTGCAGGACGCGCAGAAGACGATGGGCGTGATGTTCCTGGCCCTGCTGACCACCGGCCACGTGGAGAAGGGCGACAGCATCCCGCTCTGGGTCAAGCTGTCCGCCGCGACCGCGATCTCGCTCGGCACCTACTCCGGCGGCTGGCGGATCATGCGCACCCTGGGCCGCCGGATCATCCACCTGGACCCGGCTCGCGGCTTCGCCTCCGAGGCGGTCGCCGCGACGGTCCTGTACGTGATGGCCATCGGCCTGCACGCGCCGGTCTCCACCACGCACACGATCACCTCGGCGGTGATGGGCGCCGGTGCGACCAAGCGGCTGTCCGCGGTCCGCTGGGGCGTCGCCAGGGGCATCATCACGGCCTGGGTCCTGACCATCCCGGCGGCCGGGCTGGTCGCCGCCCTCTGCTACGGCCTGGCCCACCTGATCCTGGAGTGACAGCGAGGCCGCTCAGCGGTTCCAGCGGCGTACTGCCTTGGCCACGTCCTTGGGGCGGATAGAGCCCAGGTTGAGCTCCCAGGTGGCGGCCAGCCGGTCACCGAGGCCGGCCACGTCGAGGTAGGCCTGCGGTCGCACCGCCACCACCCAGGTGGCCGCGGCGGCATGGCCCTGCTGGAACAGCAGGTGGTTGGCGGTCGCCTCGATCTTGCTCCGGCTCGCGCCGCTCAGTCCGCTGGACGCCCAGTCCTGCACGATCGATCCGTCGTCGGCGGTCATTCGGGCCAGGTACGTCAGCGGCCCGCGCCAGTAGCCACGGCTGCCGATGCTGTCCAGGCTCTCCAGCGGAAACCAGCCGTTCTGGCAACGCCGTCCGTTGATCGCCGCCTCGACCTCACGGGCCTGCGCCGGGTTCAGGTCCCGGACCGCCCAGTCGAGGAAGTACGTGCCGACGTCAGGGATGTCCTCCGCGACATGCGGTGCCACGGTCAGGATCCCCGGCTCGAAGAGATGCAGCTCTTCGGATGATTCCACTACAACTTCCCCCGCCCACCTGAGTACGACGGCCACGCGCGCCACCGCCCGGCCGAGTGCACAGGGACCCCCCAGGTTCCTGCTCCATCAACAAGTGCTTTTCGTACCCTCGTACCGCACCGAGGTCAAGGTCCTGTCCGGTAGCTGGCTACTTCCTTCGGGCCGCCCGGCGGGCCAGCTCCTCCCGGTCCAGGCGGTCGGCTTCCTCGGGAGTGGGCGCGCCGCCGCCGTACGAGGCGGGCAGCCACCAGGCGCCGGCGGGCTGCTCGGGGTAGGCGCGGATGGTGCGGTCGAGCATCCCGGCCATGGTCGAGCGCAGCTGGGCGGTCGCCTCGACCGGGTCGTCCTCGCGGGTGACGGTGATCGGCTCGCCGACGGTGATGGCGATGGTCCGGTGCCGGGAGAAGTCGCGCGGGTGGTCCTTGGTCAGCATCCGCTGCGTTCCCCACAGGATCAGCGGGATCACCGGTACGGCGGCCGCCGCGGCCATCCGGACCGTGCCGGACTTGAACTCCTTCAGCTCGAACGACCGGCTGATGGTTGCCTCTGGGAAGACACCGACGACCTCGCCCGCCTTCAGGTACTCGAGCGCCTTCCGGTACGACGCCGTACCGGCGGCTCGGTCGACCGGGATGTGGTGCATCCCGCGCATCAGCGGGCCGGAGTACCGGTTGCGGAACAGCACCTCCTTGGCCATGAACCGCACCAGCCGCTTGCTCGGCAGCGCACCGAACCCGCCGAGCACGAAGTCGACGTACGAAATGTGGTTCATCGCGATCACCGCACCGCCGGTCCGCGGCACGTTCTCCGTCCCGGTCAGCTGGAACTTCAGGTCCAGCACCTTGAACGCCGTCTTCGCGAAGCCGATCACCGGCGGGTACACGAGGTCTCGCATTCCCGAACGCTACCGGTTCACGCCCAACCGCGGACGTGACGCGCCCCACGGAATCCCGTATGCAGATCTTCGTTAGGGTGATTCACGACAATTGGAGATCGCGGGAGCTCGCACCGTAGCGGGCTGAGAGGGCGGCTGGGTGAACCGGCGCCGCCGACCGCCGAACCTGTCCGGGTAATTCCGGCGTAGGGAGCAGCATTGTGACAACCATCGGAAACAGTGCCCAATCACGGGTCCGTCCGTCTGTCACCACCGGCCCGATCTCGGGCTCGGAGAAGATCTACCGCGGCGAGCTGCGGGTCCCGGCCCGCCGTGTCCACCTCACCAACGGCGAGCACTTCGACCTGTACGACACGTCCGGCCCGTACACCGACGCCCCCGCGCGGATCGACGTACAGGCCGGTCTGCCCACACTGCGGCGGGACTGGATCGCCGGGCGCGAGCCGTTGACCCAGCTCGCGCACGCGCGCGCCGGCACCATCACCAAGGAGATGAGGTACGTCGCCGTCCGCGAGGGAGTCGATCCGGAGTTCGTCCGGGACGAGGTGGCCCGCGGCCGCGCGGTGATCCCGGCGAACCGGCGGCACCCGGAGTCCGAGCCGATGATCATCGGGAAGAAGTTCCTGGTGAAGGTGAACGCCAACATCGGCAACTCGGCCGTCACCAGCTCGATCGAGGAAGAGGTCGAGAAGCTGGTCTGGGCCACCCGATGGGGCGCGGACACCGTGATGGACCTGTCCACCGGCAAGAACATCCACGAGACGCGCGAGTGGATCCTGCGCAACTCGCCGGTGCCGATCGGGACGGTGCCGCTGTACCAGGCGCTGGAGAAGGTGAAGGGCGACCCGACCGCGTTGTCGTGGGAGGTCTACCGCGACACCGTGATCGAGCAGTGCGAGCAGGGCGTGGACTACATGACCGTGCATGCCGGCGTACTGCTGCGGTACGTTCCGCTGACCGCGCAACGGATCACCGGGATCGTGTCGCGCGGCGGTTCGATCATGGCCGCGTGGTGCCTGGCGCATCACCAGGAGTCCTTCCTCTACACGCATTTCGCCGAGCTCTGCGAGATCCTCCGCGCGTACGACGTGACGTTCTCACTCGGCGACGGGCTGCGGCCGGGGTGTATCGCGGATGCCAACGACGCGGCGCAGTTCGCCGAGCTGCGGACCCTCGGCGAGCTCACCAAGATCGCCTGGGAGCACGACGTCCAGGTGATGATCGAAGGTCCGGGACATGTGCCGATGCACAAGATCGCCGAGAACGTGCGGCTCGAGGAGGAGCTGTGCGGTGAGGCGCCGTTCTACACATTGGGGCCGTTGGCAACTGATGTGGCACCGGCCTACGACCACATCACCTCGGCGATCGGCGCGGCCCAGATCGGCTGGCTGGGTACGGCGATGCTCTGCTACGTCACGCCGAAGGAACACCTCGGCCTGCCGGACCGCGACGACGTGAAAACGGGTGTGATCACGTACAAGATCGCCGCCCACGCGGCCGATCTGGCCAAGGGGCACCCAGGTGCGCAGGCCTGGGACGACACATTGTCCAGGGCAAGGTTCGAGTTCCGCTGGGAGGACCAGTTCAACCTCTCGCTGGATCCGGACACCGCGCGGTCGTTCCATGACCAGACGCTGCCCGCCGAGCCGGCCAAGACGGCCCACTTCTGCTCGATGTGCGGACCGAAGTTCTGCTCGATGCGGATCACCGCCGACATCCGCGCGTACGCCGAGGAGAAGGGCCTGACGTCGGCGGAGGCGATCGAGGCCGGCTTCGCCGAGATGTCCGACAGCTTCAAGGCCCACGACAAGAAGCTGTACTTGCCGATGGCTGAGTGAGAGGCCGGACCGCCAGGCCATCACATTCGACGTACTCCCGTCGGGACGACCCTCCGGATGGGCAATTGTGATGGCCTGGCGGTCCGCTCGGTGCTGACTCGGAGTGAAAATCGTGGGGCGAGTCGAGATGCCGTGGGGGCCGAATGCAGCGGAGAATTGGGGGGATCGGCGGGCCTGCGGGGCGGTCACTGGGAGTGATCGGGTGAACCGATTCAGGTTTTTTCCTTCACTCTACGTGAATAAGACTATATCCTTAATCCGTTGCGAAGGAGGTGCAGGGCCGTGGTCTTCGTTCTCACAGTAGATCAACGGGGCAGCCGAAGCATGACCGATCTCGTACCCGAGCTCCTGAACACCCTGAACCGGCGCCCGCGGCGGACCGGATTGCTTCGGAAGTTCGAGCGGACGGCCGGTGACGAGGTACAGGGGGTGTTCTCGGAGGCGCGCGCCACCATCGACGTGATTGTCGAGCTTGTTCGCGCGGACACCTGGTACGTCGGTCTCGGTATCGGCGAGGTCGCCCAGCCTTTGCCCCGCAGTACGCGGGCGGGCACCGGCGAGGCGTTCGTGAACGCGCGGGAGGCGGTGAACCGGGCGAAGTCGAGTCCGCACCACGTCAACGTGGTCGGCACCGACACCCGCGTCGCCGAGCAGGTCGAGACAGTGCTGTGGCTGATGGCGTCGGTGCTGCGGCGCCGGAGCGAGCGGGGATGGGCAGTGGCCGACCTGCTCGCCGAAGGACTCACCAGGCGGGAGATCGGTGTGAAGCTGGGGATCAGCCAGTCGGCGGTGACGCAACGGGCCCAGGCGGCCGGCTTCGCCGAGGAGCAACGCGGACGGGTGCTGGCAGCCGAGCTGCTGGGCGCTGGGGCCGCTGCGTGACGGCACTGATCCTGTCGTTGACCGCAGCCGGCCTGGTCCTCGCCGTACTGGCGTGGGTGCCCAAGGCCGGCTCCACAGTGCAGATCGTGTTCAGCGGGGTGATGCTGGCCTGTCTGGTCGGAGTCGGACTCCTGCTGCTGGCAGGCGACGGTGTGGTGGGCTGGGGCGAGCGCTGGTGGAACGTGCTGCTCCTGCTGGCCGGAGGCCTCGCTGTCACCGGTGGCGGTCCGCTGACGACGTCTGTGCTGGCTCTGGTCGACCGGCGCAACACGAGAGCCCAGTCGACGCAGAAAGCCGGTGAGGTGCTGCGTGGAGGCGCGCTGATCGGTTCACTGGAGCGTGGCGCCATCTACGCGTCCCTGGTGGCGGGGTGGCCGGAGGGCGTGGCGATCGTGCTGGCCATCAAGGGACTGGCTCGCTACCCCGAGCTGCGCAGCCCTGATCAGCCTGCCTCGGTCACTCCACAGGCGGTGGCCGAACGCTTCATCATCGGCACCTTCACCAGTGTTCTCTGGGCCGTCACCTGCGCCGGCTTCCTGCTGTCGCGGTAGCTAGGCCTAGGCCGACTTGATCACGTAGGTGGTCATGACCTTGTCGTGCCAGGTCTGCTTCTGGTCGTCCCACAATGGCCACAGCAGGTTCAGGAAGCAGGCGTTGTTGAAGAGCCCGCTCAGGAGGTCGCGGAGGAACGCCTTGCCGGCGCCCACCGGCTGGTAGGTGTTCGCGTCGACCAGTCGCAGGTGCAGGGCGCTCTTGCCGACGCTCTGCCCGGTCTTGCCCTGGCGGAAGACCCGGTTCCACAGGCCCAGACCCAGGCTGGCGGCGAGGCCGAGCACGAAGATCACGATCGCGAACGCGCCCGGAGCGTCGTTGGACGACGTCAGGTCGTTGGCGCGTGACGCGATGTCCGCGAGGAAGACGCCGTACCCGATCAGGATCGGGACCAGGCTGATCAGGCTGTCGATGAGGTAGGCGCCGGCACGTGGTGCCCAGTCGGCCAGCGGCGCCTGCGGTACGCCGTACCCGTAGCCGTACTGCGGCTGTCCGTACGGCGCCTGCCCGTGGGGGTTGTAGCCCTGCTGCGGGTGGCCGTACTGAGGCTGCTGGCCGTACTGGGGTTGCCCGTACTGGGATTGCCCGTACGGCGGCTGACCGTGCTGCGGCTGACCGTACTGGGGCTGCTGACCGTACGGCGGTTGCTGACCGTACGGCGGCTGGTCCTGCGGGGGTGGTGTCGGTGTACTCACATCTATTCCATCTCTCGAGGGGTTCAGAGGCGGATGACCACGTCGTTGACGACCTTGTCGTGCCAGGTCTGCTGCTTCTCGTCCCACAGCGGCCAGAGCACATTGAGAGTACAGATGTTGTTGAACAGCACCGCACAGAACTCGCGGCCCAGGGTCGAGCCGATACCGATCAGCCGGCCGGTCTCCGCGTGCACGACCTTCAGCCCGGTGACCTTCTTGCCGACCGACTGACCCGTGCGGCCCTGCTGGATGACCCGGTTCCAGACCGCGATCCCGAAGCTGCCGAGGTACCCGAGGGCGAAGGCGATCCCGCCGCCGGCGCCGAGCTGCTCCTGGTCTGCGTCGATCACCAGGGCGACTACGCCGCCGCTGATGGCTGGGATGGCTGCGAGCAGGCCGTCGAGGAGCGAGGCACCCACCCGGATCGGCCAGCCCGCCAGCTGTCCGGGTGGTGCGTAGCCGTAGCCGTAGCCCGGGCCGTAACCGCCCTGTCCGTAGGGGCTGTAGCCCTGCTGGTGGTACTGACCACCTGGCTGGCCCGGCGCGTACCCACCGGGCTGGCCTGGCGGCGGGCCGCCGTACCCGGTATGGCCTGGTGGCGGGCCGCCGTACCCGGGCTGGCTCGGTGGGTACTGCGCGTTGGAGGGCGGGGTGCTCACCTGCGGTCCTTTCTGGGGCCCGGCATGGCCGGACGCCGCGGCCCCACGGGCCACGGCGTCCGGTGCAGCGCGGGACTACGTCAGAGCTTGATGACGTAGGTGTTGTTGATCTTGTCCGCGAACGTCTGCTTCTTCTCGTCCCACAGCGGCCACAGGTAGCCGACGTAGCACGGCAGGCCGTCCAGGATGTGGGTGATGTCACGCAGGAACGCCTTCAGCACGCCGACGGGCTGGCCGGTCTCGGCACCGACCAGCTTCAGGCCGGTGACCTTCTTGCCCCAGCTCTGGCCCGTCTGCCCCTGAAGGACCCAGCGGTTGTAGATCCAGAGACCGATGCCGATCAGGAGGAACACCAAGCCGATGACGATCATGGCGCCACCGGTGTCGCCGCTGGTCAGGGCGTTGCCGATACCAACCGGGATGCCGTAGATGATGCCGTCGATCAGGAAGGCGCCGACCCGGTTCGGCCAGGCGGCCAGGTTGCCGGGGACGCCGCCGAAGCCCGGCTGGCCGTACTGCTGCGGGTAGCCCGGCTGGCCGTACTGCCCCGGCTGCTGCCCGTATTGCCCGGGCTGCTGCGGATAACCGGGCTGCTGGCCGTACTGCCCAGGCTGCTGCGGCTGCCCGTAGCCCGGCTGCTGCTGAGCGCCGTAGCCGGGCTGCTGCCCATAGCCCGGCTGCTGTGCAGGCTGGCCGTACGGGTCCGGCTGCTGTCCGGGCTGGCCGTACTGGCCCGGCTGCTGGCCGTACTGACCCGGCTGCTGCGGGTCCTGCGGGCCGTAACCCGGCGGTGGCGTCGGATTGCTCACGACGATCCCTTCTACTGATTGCTGTTTGAGGAGTGAGTTGCAGGCTAGTGGTCGGACGGCTCAGCTTTGGCTACGGATCCCACGTGATGAGAGTTACCGTTGTCCGGTGAGCCTTTCGCTGAGCGTCGTACTGCGGCCGACCGGTCCGGTCCAGCCTGTGGACAGACGAGTGCTGGGCCTGGCCGCCACGGGTCTCGGCGGGCTCGGGCTCGCAGCCGTGTACCAGCTGTCCGGCGGGCGGATCGGGATTCCTTGCCTTCTGCACGCGACCACGGGCCTGAACTGTCCGCTGTGCGGATCGACCAGGATGGCCGCCGCCTTGCTCCGTGGGGATCTGGACGCCGCCTGGCACTTCAACCCGGTGGTCCTGGTCCTCGGCCCGGTCGTCGGTGTTGCCGTCGGCTACCAATTGCTTGCCTGGTCGCTCGAATCGCTGCGGCTGATCCGGCTGCCCCGGCTGAGGATGAGCCCCCGCACGGTGGACTGGGTGGTCAAGGGCCTGATCGCCCTGTTCCTCGTGTACGGCGTGGCGCGGAACCTGAACTGAGCCGCCGCCAAGTCAGGCGACGGCTCAGCTTGCGCTCGGAAGTTTCGCCACTCAGTAGTTGCCGACCAGACCGGTGGAGTAGGACACGATCGACAGGACGATCGAGACGATGCCGCCGATCCAGGCCACCTTCGCGAGCGTATCCGGCCGGCCCTGCTCGCGGAATTTGCTCTGGGCAATCAGTCCGAGGACGATCGAGGCCGGCCCGCAGCAGAACCAGCAGACGATGCCGATGATCGACAGGGTCTGGGGAGTGTTGTTCTGCGGGACGCCGCCGCCGTAGCCGTAACCGCCTGCTTGGCCTGGGTACTGGCCGTACGCGCCTGGCTGCTGACCGTAAGAACCCTGCTGTTGGCCGTACCCCGGTTGCTGCTGACCGTACTGGCCAGGCTGGCCCGGGTACGCACCCGGCTGGGACTGCCCGTAAGGCGGATACTGCCCACCCTGCCCGCCATAGCCAGGCTGGCCGGGTTGCTGTCCAGGCTGTTGTCCGTAGCCAGGCTGCTGGCCGTACTGCCCCGGCTGCCCGGGCTGGCCGTACTGCCCCGGCTGCCCGGGCTGTCCGTAGGAACCCGGCTGGCCGTACTGCCCAGGCTGCTGGCCGTACTGGCCCGGCCGGTCGTCGTCGGGCTGACCGGGTGTTTCGCCGTACTGGCCGGGCTGTTCTCCCGGGGTCTCGCCAGGGGTGTCCTGCGGCCTGTTCTGGTCGTTCGGGTCGTCGCCGGGAGGCGTCGGAGTGCTCACCGCGGTCCCTTCTGAGAACGTCGAGGAATCCTGGCAGATTATCTTTTCCACAGGTACCGGTCACGCGTCCACACCGGATCCCTCGAGCACTTAAAGTTGGCCGGGTGACTCAACCCCCTCAGCCTCCGCCGCCCGCCGGCCGGCCCGGCGATCCCGCACCGGAGCCGACCCGCCACCTCCCGGTGCAGTACGAGCCGCCGACGCCGACGTTCGAGGCGGCGCCGTCCGCGCAGCCCGGGCCGCCGCCCCCGGGGCCGTACCAGCCGCCTGTCGGCGGGCCGTACCAGCCCGCGCAATCGCTGCCCCTGCAGGCGTTCCCGACCGGGCCGGTGCTGGTCACCGTCGGCGACATCTCCGTCGAGCAGTTCCGGATCGTCACACCGGCCGGTGTGCTGCCCACCCAGGGGACCAACTGGTCCGCGATGGACATGTCGCGCACCGAGGAGAAGATCCCTGCCTGGGCGATCATCCTGGCCATCGTGTTCGCGCTCGCCTGCCTGCTCGGTCTGCTCTTCCTGCTCTGCAAGGAGCGCAAGACCACCGGCTTCGTCCAGGTCACGGTGCAGAACGGCAACCGCACCCACAACACCCACGTCGGCGTGAGCTCACCGCGCGACGTCGCCGACACCCTTGCCCGGGTCAACTTCGCTCGAACCCTCTGTGTCTGAACGGCTCTCACCCAACAGATCGGCCCCCACGAGTTCGCGGGGGCCGACCTGCCGGTACGACGGAATCAGCCGAAACGACCGGTGATGTAGTCCTCGGTCGCCTTCTCGTTCGGGTTCGAGAAGATCTGCTTGGTCGGACCCATCTCGATGAGCCGGCCGGGCTTACCGGTCGCGGCCAGGTTGAAGAACGCGGTCTGGTCCGACACCCGGGCCGCCTGCTGCATGTTGTGCGTGACGATCACCACGGTGAACCGGTCCTTCAACTTCTCGATCAGGTCCTCGATCGCGAGCGTGGAGATCGGGTCCAGTGCCGAGCACGGCTCGTCCATCAGGATCACCTCGGGCTCGACCGCGATCGCCCGGGCGATGCACAGCCGCTGCTGCTGACCACCGGACAGGCCCGCCCCGGGCTTGTCCAGCCGATCCTTCACCTCGTTCCAGAGGTTGGCGCCCTTGAGCGACTGCTCGACCACCTCGGTGAGCCTCTTGCGGTCCTTGACCCCGTTCAGCTTCAGCCCAGCCGCGACGTTGTCGAAGATCGACATGGTCGGGAACGGGTTCGGCCGCTGGAACACCATGCCGACCACCCGGCGGACCGCGACCGGGTCGACCCCGGTCGCGTACAGGTCCTGCTGGTCGAGCATGACCTTGCCCTCGACCCGGGCGCCGGGGATCACCTCGTGCATCCGGTTCAGGGTCCGCAGGTAGGTGGACTTGCCGCAGCCGGACGGTCCGATGAACGCGGTGACCGAGCGGGGCTCGATCGTCATCGACACGTCCTCGACGGCCTTGAAGTCGCCGTAGTAGACGTTGAGGCCGCTGACCTCGATGCGCTTCGCCATATCGACTCAGAACCTCTCGTGACTATTTCGACTTGATGGTGCTGAACCGGGCGAACAGCCGGGCCAGCAGGTTGAGGGCAAGGATCAGCAGGATCAGCGTGAGCGCCGCCGCCCAGACCCGGTCCGCGGCCGGCTCCAGCGCCAGCTCGGTCCGGTCCTGGTTGATCATCGTCGGCAGCGCGCCCATGAACCCGTCGAACGGGTTCAGGTTGATGTTCTTGGAGTAGCCGACCAGGATCAGCAGCGGCGCGGTCTCACCCATCACCCGGGCCAGGCCGAGCATCACGCCGGTGACGATGCCGCCGAACGCGGTCGGCACGACCACCTTCAGGATCGTCTTCCACTTCGGCACCCCGAGCGCGTACGACGCCTCCCGCAACTCGTCCGGCACCAGTTTCAGCATCTCCTCGGTGGACCGCAGTACGACGGGAAGCATCAGCAGCACCAGTGACAGCGAGACGGCGAAGCCGACCCGGTTGAAGCCGAACACGGTGATCCAGACCGCGTAGACGAACAGCGCGGCCACGATCGACGGGACACCGGTGAGGATGTCGATCATGAAGCTGACCGCGCGGGCGGCCTTGGTGCCCTTGCCGTACTCGACCAGGTAGATCGCACCGAGGATGGCGATCGGAACCGCGATCACGGCCGTGATCAGGCCCATGATCAGCGTGCCCATGATGGCGTGGTACGCGCCGCCGCCCTCGCGCCGCACCGTGACGCCGCGCTGCGACTGGCTCCACCAGTTGGCATCGAGCAGCAGGCTGTAGCCCTTGCTGATGACGGTCCAGAGAATCCACACCAGCGGGATCAGCGCGACCACGAAGGCCAACGAGATCAGGACGGTGGCCAGCGTGTTCTTGAAGGCGCGGGCGCCCGACTTCCCGGACAGGTCCAGAGCCTGACCGTCGTACACCGGCTTGTTCTCGACGATCGTGCTCATCGGCGTCCTCGCTTCGCTCCGGGCGCCGCTGAGGCTCCGGGTGCGCTGTGCTTTCTGATTCGCTCGCTGCGCTCGCTCATGCGGAGGCTCCTTCGGTGGCGGTTGCGCCGGCGTTGCGGTTGCGGCGCGACCGCTTCCCACCGGGTGCGCTGCGGGCCACGATGATCCGGGCCGCGGAGTTGACCAGGAACGTCACCACGAACAGCACCAGACCGGCCGCGATGTAGGCACCGGTCTTCTCCGGCGAGTCGAACTCGGCGGCGTTGTTGGCGATCTTCGACGCGAACGTCTCGCCGCCGGCGAAGATCGACGAGTCCCACGGGTCGTTGCCGTTCGGCACGGACAGGATGATCAGCACCGCGACCGTCTCACCGAGCGCGCGGCCCAGGCCGAGCATCGAGGCACTCACCACACCGGACCGCCCGTACGGCAGGACCGACATCCGGATCATCTCCCAGCGGGTCGCGCCGAGGGCCAGCGCGCCCTCGCGATGCGCGATCGGCGTCTGGGCGAAGATCTCCCGGCTGATCGCGGTGACCACCGGCAGGATCATGATCGCCAGTACGACGGACGCGGTGAACACCACGCCCACGTTGTCGCCCGGCGGCTTCTCGAACACCGGGAGCCAGCCGAGTGCGCCGGACAGGCCGTCGATCACCGGGCGCAGGATCGGCGCGAAGAACAGGATGCCCCACAGGCCGTAGATGATCGAGGGCACCGCGGCGAGCAGGTCGATCGCGTGCGCGACCGGCGCGGCCAGCCGCTTCGGCGCGTAGTAGGTGGTGAACAGCGCGACCCCGACCGCGATCGGCACCGCGATCACCATCGCGATGATCGAGCTGATCACGGTGGTGTAGAAGAGCGCGGCGATACCGAACCGGGGCTGGTCGCCGCCGGGCTCCCAGATCCGGGAGAACAGGAAGCTGCTCTGGTTGTCGGCCAGGGCCGGGATCGCCAGCGCCAGCAGGAAGATGCCGACGAACGCGACGATGGCGACCACCAGGCCGCCGGAGCCGCGGGCCAGGCCGGCGAACAACCGGTCGCCGAGGTGCCCGACCGGGCCGAGCTCGAGCTTCTTCCCCTTGTCCTCAGCCGGCGGTACGGCGGACTGGCCGGCGTGCTTGTCGGCCAGGTGCTCGAAGTGCGGTGTGGGACCGGCCGGTTCGTGGACCAGGTCCTCGATCCGCTCCTCCTCCTGGCCGGCTGGCCGGTCGGGCGGTGCCGTGCCGTCTGGACTACTCATCGGGTTTGATGGCGTCGAACCCCGTCATTCAGGGCGGGGAGGAAACGCCATTTCCCTCCCATCAGGTTTTGTCGGTCGGGTCGGATAATGTCTTCGCCGGTTGCGATAGCCAAGCAACCGATACCTGCAAGACCAGTAGCAACCGCGGCCGGGCGGGCCGTGGCAGCGCGGGGAGCCTTCTTGCGCAGTAAGGCACGGCTGTGAACCGCGAACCTCAACCCGCACGGGTTGGAATCCCCTGCTTTAGGGCGGTGGGAGGACGTCAACGATGGTGCTCCAAGCGCCTAGGTGGTCACGTCTGAATCCGGCGAAGCCCCGGCCGCCATCCGATGACTCGGACCGGCCGGGGCTCGCATCACTGCCTGGTGACGATCAGCTGATCGACTGGATCGCCGCGTCGACCTTGGTCCGGATCGCGTCCGGGAGCGGCGCGTAGTTCAGCTCGGTCAGCGAGGACTGGCCCTCGGTGCTGGCGAAGTAGCTCAGGAAGCTCTTGACCAGGGCGGTCTTCTCGGCCGGCAGGCCCTTGCTGCAGGCGATCTCGTAGGTGACCAGGATGATCGGGTACGCACCCGCCTCCTTGGTCGCGTAGTCCAGCTTCATCGACAGGTCGCCGCCGGTGCCGGCCGGCTTCGCGGCGGCCAGCGCCTTACCGGCGGTCTCGGCGGTCAGCTCGACCGGGCTGCCGGAACCGTTGTCGATCTGCGCGACGCCGAGCTTGTTGTCGACGGCGTACGACCACTCGACGTAGGTGATGGAGTTCTTGGTGCTCTTCACGCCCTCGGCGACCCCCGCGGACTTCTCCTTGCCGGCGCCGGTGCCGGTCCACTTCTTGGCCGGCTTACCGGTCCAGGCGCCACCGCCGGCGGCGGCCAGGTACTTGGTGAAGTTCTCGGTGGTGCCGGACTCGTCGGACCGGAAGAAGACCGAGATCGGCGCGGACGGCAGCGTCACGCCCGGGTTCAGTTTGGCGATCTCCGGGGCGTTCCAGGTCTTCACCGTGCCCTGGAAGATCTTCGCGGCGGTCGCGCCGTCCAGGACCAGCTTGTCCAGGCCGTCCACGTTGTACGCGATCGCGACCGGGCCGATCACCATCGGCAGGTTCAGCGCCGGGTTGTTCGCGCACCGCTTCGCGGCCTGCGCGGCCTCGGACTCGCCGCCGTCGGCGCCCTCGGTCTTCAGCGCGGAGTCTGACCCCGCGAAGTCGACCTGGCTCGCGTTGAACTGCTTGATACCCGCACCGGAACCGGTCGGGTTGTAGTTGACCGTGACGTCGGCGCACTTCTCGTTGTACTTGGCGATGACTTCCTCGATGGCGTTCTTCTGCGCCGAGGAGCCCTCTGCGTTCAGGGTGCCCTGCGGACAGTCGGCGCCGGTCGACGACGAACCCTCCGGACTCGAGGAACCGGACGGCTCCGGGTCACTGCCACAGGCGCTCAGAGCGAGAACGCCGAGGGATGCCACGGCGACGGTGCCGACGCGGAGCAGGCGATTGACGGACACGAGAGTGTTGCCCTTCTGCGGGAATCAGACTTCTGAACTTCCACAGACGGTAGGGAGAGCAGGTGTCCGACCGGTCCGTCGCCGGTGAACGAGCGGTGAACGATTCCGATAGCGTCGGCGACGCTTGGCATGCCGCCAGGCGGCCAACAGGTGAACTGAGTTAAGAGCCGTGACTCTGCGTCGATTCCAACGACCGCTGGCTCACGTCCCGGTAACGCTCGGCGCACCGTCCGGGTGAACGCGCGACTCGCCGTACGGCGCACACGGTAGTACGTCGTGGTGGCACGCGGGCCGGGCGAGTCAGCTGGAGAAGTCCTCCGGGGCGACGCCGTCGAGGAACTGGCGGAAGCGTTCGAGCTCGGCCTGCTCCTCTTCCGGGGTCGCGACGCCAGCCTCGCGCAAGACCTCTTCGGTACAGCGGATCGGGGTGCCGAGCCGGACCGCGAGGGCGACCGAGTCGCTCGGCCGGGCCGAGACGCGGGCTCCGTTGGCCAGCACAAGCTCGGCGTAGAAGACGGCGTCGCGCAGCTCGACGATCTCGACTGCCTCGATGCGCACGCCGAACGCCTCGATCAGGTCGCGCATCAGGTCGTGGGTGAGCGGCCGCGACGGGCGCAGCCCCTGCTCCTCGTAGGCGATCGCGGTCGCCTCGACGGAGCCGATCGAGATCGGCAGGTAGCGGTAGCCATCGGTCTCGCGCAACATCATCACCGGGGCCCGGTTGGGCGATTCCATCCGGATCCCGATCAGTGTCAGTTCTCGCATCATCGTCATGGTGCGCCCCGAACCTCTCCTCAGACCCGGGCCCGGTGGGGCGCCAGGTTCCTCGGTAGGAACATACCCGTCACTTCCAGAGTCATCCGGACGCCCCGGCGGCTGTGCCTGGATCGTCACCGACCCGTGCTGGTTGCGCGTCCGGCCCGGTGTCTAGGGAGCGGTGAACCGCTCGTAGACGAGACGTCCGTCACTCAGCCGGTGAGCAACCAGGAAGGCTCCGGGTGAGAACTTGCCGACCCTCAGCCCGAGCTCCCGGGCCAGTGCAGGCAGCACCGGCCGGTGCGAGCAGACCACCGTCACCTTGCCCGGCTTCCACGCCTTCTCGGCCAGGCCGGCGAGTGCACTCGGGTCCTCGTGGTACCCACGCTCCGAGATCTCCGGCCAGAGGTGGATCTGCCTGTCGATCGAGGCGGCGTACGGCGTGAGTGTCGCAATGCAACGCTCCGCGTCGCTGGTGATGAGCTTGTTCACCCCCAGCGCTCCCAGTACGGCGGTCAGCCGCTCGGCCTGGTTCTTCCCGTTGGTGCTGAGCGGCCGCGCTGTGTCCTTGCTCTCCCAGTCCTTGCGCTTGACCGCCTCGGTGTGACGTAGCAGGACCAGTGTGGAGCTGACAGGTACGACGCGGCCGAGGCAGTCGAGGATGTCCACGTCACGCGGGTAGCTGAGCTTGGTGCGCGCCTTGTCCAGTGGAAGCCAGGCGACTTCGTCCACCTCGCTGTTGGGCTGGAAGTCGGCACCGTCGAGTGGTGTCGCCGACCAGTAGTGGACGAGCTTCGGCGCGGTCGCGCCGTTCTTGCGGACGGTGTAGCGCTGCACGCCGAGCGGTGGACCCAGCACCACCTGCTGTCCGGTCTCTTCCTCGATCTCACGCCGTGCAGCGACCAGCACGTGCTCGTTCGGCGCGAGCTTGCCCTTCGGGAGTGACCAGTCGTCGTACCGGGGCCGATGCACGAGCAGCACCTGCAGGCTGCCGCGGCGCTCACGCCAGACGACACCACCCGCGGCGATGACGGTCGCCGGGGTGCTCATACACGTCCTCGCTTCGCTCCGGGCGCGCATGAGACACGACATGCGCTGCGTTTGATGATGAGCTCGCTGCGCTCGCTCATGGAATCACCCTAGGTAATGGGGTCGGCAGTTCTGCGACGGCCACGCGTGGCGATGAGTCTTTCCTGCAGATCGCGCAGCGGTGCGCCGTCCGGCCCGGTGAGCTTGGCCTGCCAGGTGTCGTCGGACTGCAGCCACCACGAGCCGGTGCGCTCATCGAAGCCGAGGTCGAACAGCTCACGGAGTTCACCGACGTGGTCCGGCTCCTTCAGTTGCACCAGGACCTCCACCCGGCGGTCGAGGTTGCGGTGCATGAGGTCCGCCGAGCCGATCCACACCTCCGGCTCCCCGCCGTTCTCGAACCAGAAGACCCGGCTGTGCTCGAGGAACCGGCCCAGGACGCTGCGCACCTGGATGTTGTCGGACAGCCCGGGGACACCGGGGCGGAGCGTGCAGATGCCGCGGATCCACAGCTCCACGGGTACGCCGGCCTGCGACGCCCGGTAGAGCGCATCGCACAGAGCCTCATCGACCAGGCTGTTCACCTTGATCCGGACCCGGGCCGGGCGGCCGGCCAGGTGATGCTGCACTTCCCGGTCGATCCGCTCGAGCAGTCCGCGCCGTACCGACTGCGGAGCGACCAGGATCCGCCGGTAGCCGGCGCTGCGAGCGAAGCCGGAGAGGTGGTTGAACAGGTGCGCGACGTCCTCGGTGACCACCTTGTCGCTGGTCAGCAGGCCGAGGTCCTCGTACAGCCTGGCGGTCTTGGGGTGGTAGTTCCCGGTGCCGATGTGGACGTACCTGCGCAGGCCGTCCGGCTCCTCGCGGACCACCATCGACAGCTTGCAGTGCGTCTTGAGCCCGATCACGCCGTACACGACATGACAGCCGGCATGCTCCAGCTGGCGGGCCCACTTGATGTTCGCCTGCTCGTCGAAACGGGCCTGGATCTCCACCAGCACCAGCACCTGCTTGCCGGCCTCGGCGGCGTCGATCAGCGCGTCCACGATCGGCGAGTCACCGCTGGTCCGGTACAGCGTCTGCTTGATCGCGAGCACGTGCGGGTCGGCCGCGGCCTGCTCGATGAACCGCTGCACGCTGGTCGAGAAGGAGTCGTACGGGTGATGCACCAGTACGTCGCGCTGCTTCAACGCGTAGAACATGTCCGCCGGGTTGGACGTCTCCACCTCGGCCAGGTGCGGGTGCGTGGAGGGGACGAAGGCCGGGTACTTGAGCTCGGCCCGGTCCAGGCCGGCGATCGCGAACAGGCCGCGCAGGTCCAGCGGGCCGGGCAGCTCGAACACCTCCGCCTCGGTGACACCCAGCTCCGACAGCAGCAGTGCCCGCACCTGCGGGTCGATCGACTCCTCCACCTCGAGCCGGACCGGCGGACCGAACCTACGGCGCAACAACTCCTTCTCGAGTGCGGCCAGCAGGTTCTCCGCGTCGTCCTCCTCGACCTCGAGGTCCTCGTTGCGGGTGACCCGGAAGGTGTGGTGCTGGGTGACCTCCATGCCCGGGAACAGCTGCCCCAGGTGGGTCGCGATGACGTCCTCCAGCGGTACGAACCGGCCCTCGGCCACCGGGATGAAGCGCGGCAGCAATGGCGGCACCTTCACCCGGGCGAAGTGCTCGCCACCGGTGTCGGGGTTGCGGACCACGACGGCCAGGTTCAGCGAGAGGCCGGAGATGTACGGGAACGGGTGCGACGGGTCCACCGCCAGCGGGGTCAGCACCGGGAACACCCGGTCCCGGAAGAACCGGGTCATGTCCTCGCGCTCGCTGTGCTCCAGGTCGTCCCAGCGCAGGATGTCGATGCCCTGCTCGGTCAGCGCCGGCTGGACCGCCTTCCGCCAGGTCTCCGCGTGCCGGTCCATCAGCTCGCGGCTGCGGGCCAGGCTCTGGTCGAGCACCCCGCGGGGGTGCAGCCCACTGGCCGCCCGCACCGCGACCCCGGCCGCGATCCGGCGCTTCAGACCGGCGATCCGGACCATGAAGAACTCGTCCAGGTTGCTCGCGAAGATGGCCAGGAACTTGGCCCGCTCGAGCAATGGGATCCGGTCGTCCTCGGCCAGCTCGAGGACGCGCTGGTTGAAGGCGAGCCAGCTCAGCTCACGATCCGAGAAACGGTCCGCCGGCAAGTCGCCGGCCGCAGTGATGTCGTACGGCGGCTCGACGTCGTACTCCCGGTTGTGGGATGCCAGCAAGTCTCCAGCCACGTTGACCAGCATCGCACCCTTTGGTGAACGAGAGGTTGCCGAGGGCATGTCGGTACGTGGTCGCCCCTCTGCCTGGTGGTTGCCTACTGCGCTGCTTCTGTTGCTAGCGTCACTCCTTGTGAACCCACGACTGGACTCGCTGCTCCGCGGCACGGTCACCGCCGTACAGGCGAACGCCTTGACGCCGCTGTACGCGCTGCCCACGGCCGTCCGGCGCCGGCTCGCCGGTGCTCCGATCCAGATCGACGGCAACACCCTCGACCCGGAGCTGCAGCTGCTTCTCCGGGTGGAGTCGTTGTTGCCGAGTACAACGAAGTCCGATGTGGCCACTGCGCGCGCGCACCTGCGGACCCTGTGCAAGCTGATCTCGGGTCGCCCGCGCGAGCTGCAACGCGTGACCGAACTCACCGTCCGCGGCGCCGACGGCCAGCTCGGTGCCCGCCTCTACGTACCCCGCGACCCCGGCCGTGGCCTACTGGTCTTCTTCCATGGCGGCGGCTGGGTCGTCGGCGACCTCGACACACACGACGGGCTGTGCCGCTCGATCGCTGCCGATGCCGGCATCCGGGTGCTGTCCGTCGACTACCGGCTCGCCCCGGAGGCCCCGGCGCCGACCGCGGCCGAAGACGCCATCGCCGCCTTCACCTGGGCCGTCGAACACGCTGAAGACCTCGGCGCCGACCCGAAACTGGTCGCCGTCGGCGGTGACAGTGCCGGCGGCAACCTGGCCGCCGTCGTAGCCCAGCAGTGCGTACGCCGCGACCTCCCGCGCCCTGCCCTCCAAGTACTGCTCTATCCCGCCCTCGACCTGGTCAACCGACGCCCCAGCCGGGACCTCTTCGGCGAAGGCGGCTTCATCCTCACCGAGGACGACATCATCTGGTACCGCGACCACTACACCCCGGACCCGGCCATCCGCCCCGACCCCCTCGTCTCCCCGCTCCTGGCAGACGACCTGACCGGCCTGGCCCCCACCTACATCACCACCGCCGGCTTCGACCCCCTCCGCGACGAAGGCACCGAGTACGCCGAAGCCCTCCAAGCCGCCGGCGTCCAGGTAACCCACGCCCCCCACCCCTCCCTGACCCACGGCCACAGCAACCTACAAACCCTCCCCGGCACCACCCGCCAAGCCCACCACGCCCTAACCACCCACCTGAAAACCACCCTCAACCCTTAACCCCCCGGCTCCACCAAAACCGGCACCGCCTCCCGAACCTGCAACGGCGTGGCCGGCCCCGTCACCGGGATCGTCCCACCCACGTACTGCCACCCGGTCCCCGCAACGTTGAACCGCGCCGCGTAATTCGTCGTCACCGTCAGATTCACCGCCCCCCGCTTCAAATACTTGTGCGTGATCTCTTTCGCCGGGTACGGCTTGCCCGGTGAGGTTGTCGTCAACTTCGCACCATCGCCAAAGCGCCACGTATAGCTCATCGCGGTGGCCTCGACTGTCACCGGGAATCCCAGAAGTTGAACGGTAGCCGTGGTCACCCCTCGATCCTGGGTATACACAATGGTGTCCAGATTGACCAACGTCCGACCCTTCGGCTGAACCTGCACGGTCAATTCCGGAAACAACACCACTCTCCGCTGCGCCAGAATTTGCTCCCAAGTCACATCCTGTGGTTGTGGCGGTGGCTGGACGACCACAGGCGGCAAGGTGCGTCGTGTTGGTGTCAGAGTCTCGGGCTCAACGGGCTGGCAACGTGCCGGCCCCGGGACCGATCCATCGGCTTCGCGCAAGCCGCAGATGCCGGTGTTCAGTCTGAAATCCTTCTCTCTCACCGGCGAATCCGGACGTGCCGACTTCTCTTTATTCCGGCCGGATGGGTTTTTGGCGTCCGCTGACTTCGCGGCACCTTTCTTCCGCTTCGGCGCTGGCGCATCGCGTTTCAGCCGGTTGGACTTGATGGTGCTGCCTTTGAGTTCGATCCCCGACTTGGTCTGCCCACCGATGACGGTCGGAGGCGTCGGCGTGGCGGCAATCACCGGCGCTTCAGGTATCGTCGTCGCGGCCGCGTCAGCGGTGCTGACGACACCTACCGCCGAGCGAAACCAGAGACCTCCGGCGACGAGGACGGCTACGCCGACCAGGCGGCGGTATCTCATCGTTCCTCGAATTGGGTCTCGTACATCACCCAGTTTTGACCGCTCGGCGACAGCGCGATCTGGTCGGTGAACTCGGTCGCCTTGCTCACAATGGGCTTGGCAGACGGGCTGTTCTTCGTCGTGTAGCTCCCGACGGCGATCACAGCCGAGCCGCCTAGTCGGCCGCTGGCGCCCCGGACGAGCTCAGCTACCTCCTTGACTCGCTCCTGGTAGTCCCCCGTGAGACCTCCATTGGCCGCGTTCACCTTTGCCACGTAGGCGGCGTACTCCTTGCAACCTTCACAACCGGCTTCGCTGGCGCTCAGCAGCGCCGCCGTGTCACCAGTTGTCGCGGCGTAGTTCTTGAGCTCCACGTAGTACCGATAGAACGCCTCGGCGGCGGCCAGAGTGAGGCCGTTCGCGGCCGCTGGGCGCTCTGGTGGGCCGCTTGAGGTGGGCGGGGCGGGCGTCGAACTGGATGCGGTCGGGGTCGTGCTGGGGGTGGTTGAGGCGGTCGGTGGGTTGGTGTTGGGGCGGCCGGCTTCTGGGCTGCTTGGGGTGCAGGCGGCTAGGAGTGTGGTGGTGGTTAGGCAGGCCAGGAGGAGGTGTTGAGGTTTGTTGCGGTTAGTCACGAGTGTCAGCCCTCCGTAGTCGATAGTGATCGTAACGGGGGGTGGGAGCGACTGGGACGGGAAATTTTGGGCCTGTGGACAAGGAGGTCGGGCCAGGAGCCGTCCGGCTGAGGGTTAAAGGCTCGGACGGCTCCTGGTTGGTGGTGGGACGGGGGTAGGCGGCGGTTTATGACGCGGAGTGATGGAGTGGACTCGGTGTGATGCCGTTCACAGTGAGGTGGTGGGGGTGAACTGGACGTCTAGGGCGGCTGTGGTGAAGCCGAGGTTGGTGTAGAGAGCGCGGGCTGCGGTGTTGGTGCCGTCGACGTACAGGACGATCGTGTCCAGGCCTCGGTCCTCCTGGAGGTGGTGTAGGCCCTGAAGGGTTAGGGCCTTGCCCAGGCCGCTGCCTTGGTAGGCGGGGGATACGCCGACGACGTATACCTCGCCGACCCCCTCCTCGACCTTCGTCCAGTGGAAGCCGGCCACCGCGCCAGTACGTGAGTCCACCGCCAGGAAGAAGCCGGACGGGTCGAACCACGGTTGCTGGATTCGCTCCGCCAGGTCCTCAGCTGTCCAGCTGCCCTGCTCCGGGTGGTCCGCGAACGCCTGGCTGTTCACCTCCAGCCACGCCGCCTCGTCCTGTCCGGGTACGAACGTCCGTACGGCGATCCCGTCAGGCCAGACCGGCTCCGGGAGGGCGGCTCTCGTACGGCGGAGGAAGTACAGCTCGCGGCTTACTTCCAGTCCGAGCCGCGCTGCGAGTTCGTCGCTGCCAGGCAGTCGTCCGTGTGCCCACACCCGGAGCCGGGCGCCACCGTGGTCGAGCAGCATGCGTAGTAGCGCCGTACCGGTGCCTTGTCGTCTGGCCGTGGGGGTGACCACCAACTCGGCTGAGCCGTCCGGGGACAAGGCGCCGTACCCCACGAGGTTCTCTGCGGTCTGGAGGCCTGTCACCTCGAGCGTGCCTGGGTCGCCTTCGTACGCGAGGACGTGCAGGTCGCCCGGGTGTTCGCCATCGAGGTGGAGCAGGGTGCGTTCCGAGAGCGGGTTCACACCGTCGCTCTGTGCGGCCGCGCGGGCGATTTCCGTAACGGCGGCGGCTGTAGCCGGGGGCAACGGTGAGGGTACGGCTTCGAGAGTCACCGGAATACCGTAAAAGGTCCGGGTCAGTTCATGCTCAGGTCCTTGGAGAGGCCGCGGAAGGTCGGGTAATTTCTCGGAACCGCGCACCAGCGGTGACCGAGACTACGACGGAGTAGACATGGCCTTCACAGGACGAGACAAGACGTGGCTGCGGGGACGGCGGGTGGCTGGCCTGCTCGCCGCGGGGACGGCTGCGGCACTCGCCTTGGCCACGGGGGGAACCGTGACCCAGGCTGCGACGACGGCGAAACCCACGCCGACGCACACCCAGATCCAGCTGCTCGCCATCAACGACTTCCATGGCAACCTGGCGCCAAACAGTCCGACCAGTTCGAGCGGTAACGTCAATGGCACGCCCGCGGGCGGCGCCGAGTTCCTCGCGACGCACCTGAAGCAGATGCGCGCGGCCGCCGCGGCCAAGGGCCAGCAGTCCGTCACCGTGGCCGCGGGTGACCTGATCGGTGCCTCGCCACTGCTGTCGGCCGCGTTCCACGACGAGCCGACGATCGAGGCGTTGAGCGGGATGGGCCTGGAGGTCGCCTCCGTCGGTAACCACGAGTTCGACGAGGGCTGGCGCGAACTGCTCCGGATGCAGACCGGTGGCTGCCTGCCGGACGGCGACGGGCAGAACAACCAGAACTCGTGCCCCGACCCGCAGACGCCCTTCCAGGGGGCGAAGTTCAAGTACCTCTCGGCGAACGTGTTCTTCGAGAACACCCAGAAGACGCTGTTCGCGCCGTACAAGATCAAGACCTTCAAGGACGGCCGCAAGGTCGCCTTCATCGGGATGACGCTGGAGAACACGCCGAACATCGTCACCAAGTCCGGTGTCGAGGGGCTGACCTTCACCGATGAGATCGAGACCGCGAACAAGCTGGTCCCGATCCTGAAGAAGAAGGGCGCGGAATCGATCGTCGTGCTGCTGCACGAGGGTGGGTTCCCGGCCGACCCGCGGGCGTACAACAGCTGCCCGGGGATCTCCGGCCCGATCGTCGACATCAACGCCGGGCTGGACCCAGAGATCGATGCGATCATCTCCGGCCACACCCACCAGGGCTACAACTGCACGCTGCAGGACAAGGCCGGCCAGCCGCGGCTCGTGACCAGCGCTTCCTCGTTCGGCAAGCTCGTCACCGAGGTGCGGTTGAGCATCGACAACAAGACCGGCGACGTCGACCGGGCGAACACCGTCGCCAGCAACCAGATCGTCACCCAGGACGTGCGGAGGGACCCCCGGACCAGCGCGCTGATCACGAAGTACCAGGACCTCGTCGCGCCGATCTCGAACAAGGTGATCGGTCACATCACCACGCCGACCGTCTCCCGGACGGCGGACGGCTCGCTCGAGTCGCCGCTGGGCAACCTCATCGCGGACGCTCAGCTCGCCGACACCTCGACCGTCACGGACGGCAAGATCCCGGTGGTCGCGTTCATGAACCCGGGCGGCATTCGTGAGCATCTCGTCTCGAACGGTGGCGAGGTGACCTTCGGGGCGGCCTTCACCGTCCAGCCGTTCAACAACTACCTGGTGTCGATGGACATGACGGGTACCCAGATCAAGGCGTTGCTGGAGCAGCAGTTCTCCGGCGTGAACGGTCCGGAAGCGCCGAAGTTCAAGGTGCTCCAGGTCGCCGGCATCACCTACACCTGGAACCCGGCCGCGGCCGCGGGCTCGAAGGTGGTCCCCGGTTCGATCAAGATCGCCGGCCAGCCGCTGGTGGACGGTACGACATACCGGATCGTCACGAACAACTTCCTCTCCGACGGCGGCGACGGCTTCCCGGCCTTCACCACCGCGACGAACAAGTTCTTCGGCGGCCTCGACATCGACGCCTTCGCCAACTACCTGACCGCCCACGACCCGTACACCCCCGTCCCCACCAACCGCATCTCCGTCGGCTCCTGAGTCCAACCCCGGCACGGCGCTGATCCGCGCCGTACCGGGTCGCTCGGGGCCTTCATTCGTACGCCGGTACGCCGTGAACTCACGGCGTACCGGCGACCCGACGGGAGCCGGTCCACGGTCGTGAGCGGGTCTCATCGCCCGAGGCACTGCGGTTTCAGTTCGAGATCCGCCGGGGTGCAGCAGTCTGGGGTTCTGTGGGTGCCGGAGTCTGAGGTTCTGCGGAGACGGTGGTCCGTCCCACGCGGGAGCAGTCTGAGGTCTGCAGAGCGTCGCAGTCTGCGGGGCGTAGCAACCCGAGATCCTGCGGGGCGTAGCACTCCCATGTGCTGCGGAGTGCCGTCGCCCGGAGGTCCTGCGGGCGCTCCAGTCTGACGTCCTGTGGGGCGGGGGACTGACGGTTTGTGGGGCTCGCGCGTTGCGGCAATTCGCGTGGGTCGGTCGGTCGCGCCAGCTGCTGGGCGGGCCGGGGGGCTTGGGCGGCTTGGAGGTTGAGTGGGCAGCTTTTTGTTTTGGGTGGGGGCTGGTACATTGCGTACTCGGTCTTTCACGGAAGGTGACCGATGGCGCACGTTGCTCCGACTTCGCATCGTCGTGCGACCCGTGCGTCGCATCGCGGGCATCGCAGTGAGAACGGGCCGATCCAGATCACTACCTGGCTGGGGCTCACGTTCGCGATGATTCTCGGCCTGGTGTTGACCGGGCGTTCACATGTGGGTGTTCATGCGGCCGGCGTCACGCTGCTGGTGATGCTGGTGCCGCTGACTGTCGCGGTGTTCGGTGCTGGTCTGCGGCGCGGGATCGGCTCCGGGAAGGCGGCGCTGTCCACAGCCGTCGCCCTCACCTTCGTCTTGCTCAAGTTCTTCCTCTGAGCGATCCGTTCATCCTCTGACCGACCGCGCCCTGCCTCCCCGCGCGCCGATTCCCGCGGACGGGGTTCGCGCTGACGGGTCCGCACGGCCGGGGTTCGCGCGGTTGGGGCGTGCGCGGAGGGGGTCGCTCGGATGGGCTCCTGCGGACGGGTTCGCTTGACCGACCGCGCACTGCCTTCCGCGCACCGACTCGTGAGGACTGGTGCGCGCGGATGGGTTCGCGCGGACGGGGCTCCGCCGGGCGGGGCTAGCGCGGACGGGGTTCGCTCCGGCGGGGCTCCGGCGGACGGCGTTCGCGCGGCGGGATTCGCGAGGGCGGGGCTAGCGCGGCGGGATTCGCGGGGGCGGGGCTAGCGCCGGCGGGGCTTGCGCGGGCGGGGGTCGCGCGATGGGGCTCGCGCGGGCAGGTTGCTCAGGGTGGTTAGCCGCCGGCGAATGGGGGGAGGGCGTCTACTTGGGCACCGGGGTGGAGGGGGGTGTTGGGGTCGGCGCGGTGGCCGTCGAGGAGGAAGGTGCAGATGCCGAGGACGCGGGCGAGCTCGGGGCGGTCGGCGGAGACGGTGCCGATCAGGTCCCGGATCGAGGTGGCGTCGGCGGTCGCGGAGGACTCGCCTGCGGCCGCGCGCGCGGCGGCGAAGTACCTGATGGTCACTTCCGGCATCTGAGCGAACGCCTCACTAATCGGTTAAGTCTCCGCTATTATGTCAGCTTGCTGTTGCTATCCAGTGTGTCTCAGGCCCCCGGCAATGACGCCGTCGGGGCCTGACGTGCAAAAGGACCGGATCGCTGACCGCGGATCCGCCGACCAGCACAAGGAGACAGCGTGAGTACGTTGCTTCTGCTGACGAACGCGTTGCAGGCCTCCACCGAGGTGCTGCCGTCGCTCGCCCTGCTGCCGCACCAGATCCGGATCCTGCCCGCCGAGGTCGCCGCGCTGGTCGACGCCCCCGACGCCGATGCCGTCCTGCTCGACGCGCGTCGCGACCTGGTCGCGGTGCGTGGCGTGTCCCGCCTGATCCGGACCACCGGGGTCGACGTACCGCTGATTCTGGTCGTGACCGAGGGCGGCCTGACCGCGGTGAACGCGGACTGGGGCGCGGACGACGTACTGCTCGACACGGCCGGACCGGCCGAGATCGAGGCCCGCCTGCGGCTGGTGATCGGCCGGCTCGCCGCGGCCCGGAACGAGGAGCCCGACAGCAGCCTGATCCGCACCGGTGACGTCGTGATCGACGAGGCGTCGTACACGGCGAAGTTGAACGGGCGGGCGCTCGACCTGACCTACAAGGAGTTCGAGCTGTTCAAGTTCCTCGCGCAGCACCCGGGGCGGGTGTTCACCCGGGAGCAGTTGCTGCAAGAGGTGTGGGGGTACGACTACTTCGGTGGTACGCGGACCGTCGATGTGCATGTACGGCGGTTGCGCGCGAAGCTCGGCCCGGAGCACGAGGCGCTGATCGGCACGGTCCGCAACGTCGGCTACCGCTTCGTCCTCCCGCCCACCACCCGCGAGACCGCGGACGCGAACGCCTGACCCCTTCACACCTCGCAAGCCGCCAGAGCCCAGCTCTTGGCGGCTTGTCTGTTTTCGGCATGTAGTCGAGTCACCCGTAGGCCGGCCCGCGACAGAGCCGGCCGGCTGGGGCGGCGAGGCTGGTCGGGCCGGACTGGGCCGTGCGGAGGTGGCGGGGCTGGTCGAGGGCTGGGGGCCGGCGGAGGGTGGCGAGGCTGGTCGGGGCCGCGGTCGGCGAAGGGCGACGAGGCAGGTCGGGCCGGGTGGAGCAGCTAGGGCGGGTGGTCTAAAGGGGTTGGTGACGCTTTGGGGAGGTAGGTTGCTGGCGTGGCAGTGGAAACGGGGAGCCTGCTCACCACGGTGGGGCGGGCGGGGGGACTGTTCGCGAGGGCTTGGCCTCGGTTGTTGGCTGTGTTCTTGATCGCGCAGTTGGTGCATCGAGGTCTGCAGTGGGTGGCCGTGCAGGCCGGGGCGAAGGCTGAGGCGGCGGGCATCGCGGTGCTGGCGTTGCTCGTGCTGGTGTCGCTGGCCATGTATGTGGCGATGTTCCTGGTGCTGCGGGGTGAGTTGCCGTTCCACAAGCGGGCGGTGGCCGAGGGCATGCTCGCGCCTGACGGTGTGGAGCCCGGCAAGGAAAGCCCGGTGCTTGACGCGCTGGCGGCGGCGTTGCTGCCGTTCCTGGCGTTCTACGCGGCGTACAAGTTCCTCCAGACCGAGGCGCTCGACTACGAGTACCAGTTGGCTGTTCACAAGGTGAACGAAACCGCGGCGGCGGTGCTGACCGGCGGGTCGGCCCCGCAGGAGTCGGAGGGATTGCAGTCGCTGTCGACCTGGTTGTTCATCGGCCTCGGCGTCTCGGCGTACCTGCTCCGGCTGGCCTTCAAGAAGTGGAAGCAGGAGAAGGAGGGCCCGGTCCGGAAGCTGTTCGTCACGTATCTCGAGGCGTTGTGGATCTTCGTGGTCGCGTACCAGGCGTCCTCGTTCGTCCCGTCGCCGAAGGCGTGGCTGCAGGAGCGGCAGGTCTGGCTGTGGCTGCAGGACGGGTACCACTGGGTGCTGGACCACGTACTGGGGATCAGCCAGGTCCGCGAGATCTGGGACACCGTCACCGGGTTCGTGGCCGCCGGCATCGGGGATCTGTGGAACGCCGCGGTGCTGCCGCTGATGTGGATCACCATGACGGCAGTGATCTACGGCCGGGCCGTGCACAAACTGGAGAAGCCGCAGCTGCGCTGGCGGTTCGACCGGATCACGCAGCGCTGGCAGCAGACGCCGCGGATCGTCCGGGCGGCAGGCAACTCCGTGGTCTCGGACTGGCGGGATCGGTGGACGCCGGTGATGGATGCCTTCCGGCTGGTGGTGCGGTCCGGGCTGCGGCCGATGCTCGGGTACTTCCTGGCCTGGGCGGTCGTCACCTTCGCAGCCAGTGGAGTGTGGATCGCGCTGAAGCTGTGGGTGCTCGGGCCGCACTCGCTGCAGTTCTGGCTGGTCGTCGACGAGCCACTCAACCTGGTCACCGAGGGCCTGAAGATCATGCTCCAGGTCAGCCTGCTGGCAGCCGCGTACGACCGGATGGTCGGTGGCCTGTCCGGCTACCTCACCCCGCGCACCCGCGCCGTCCACGAGCAGCCCGAGGGTGATCAGGGTGTGACCGACCTGACCGCCGCTACCTCGGGAATACCAAGTACTGAGGGAGCCTCGTAGCCCACGTGAGCGTGGGCTCCACACTGGAAGCGACGGCGGTCGGTACGACGAACACGGCGACCGTCTCGAACGGCTTACCCGCCACCGGCTTCACGTAGTACTGCGCGGTCGCACCACGCCAACTCTGCGGCGCCGAGTCGTACCCACCGGTGCACCCGCTCGGCCGATCCTGGAAGTCACCTTCGGCAGCAGAGTCGTTCCACAGCCGTCCGTCCGGCGCGCGCAGTTGCGGCCGGCACCCACCGAGACCCTCCAGCGCGGCAACGTCGTCGACCTGCAGCCGGAAGTACACCCGCACCCTGGTCGTCCCCGGCGGTGTGGGCTCAGTGGACCGCCCGGTCCGCGCAGGCGGGTCCACCTCGACGCTGGCGGCGTACCAGGTGGCTCCTGCGTACGACGTCCCGCCGGCAGCCACGACCACCGGGTCACGCGGCTCAGCGTCGTACCAGGACTTGTAGTCGCTCCGGGTGGTCCACCAGCCGGCCAGGGGAACGGCGACAACCAACGCAGCCAGTGCGGCAGCATTCTTGTTGAACCAGCCCCGCCGGGCCCGGCGCGCGCCGGTCATGACTCGTTCACCCGGGTCAGCGCTACCACGTCCTCGACCGCGGGGGTCGCGTCGAACCCCAGGGATATGGTTGCCTGCGGCTCCAAATCGTTGAAGATCGCCTTCTCCATCACCTGCAAGGTTGCGCCAGGCAACTTGTCGGCCGGCAGCTCGATCACGAACGAGCCGCGCACCGGGATGTCCGGCGCGAACTCGAACCCGGTCAGGTCCACCCGGTCGAGACCGCTGCGGTTGGCGCCGAGGTAGGTCACCCCGTCCGAGGCCTTGATCCGGACCGAGGTCAGGTGAATCGGCTCACGCGTGGCGACGACCAGGGCATCGACGACGACGAAGCTGGACAGAGTGTCGCGGGCCTTCGTAGAGCCCGGGAGTCGCAGAGTGCGCCCGACCCGCACGCTCTCGACGGTCAGCTCGAACCGAGGTGTCTTCACCGCGTGGCCGATCACACCGTTCATCGCGACGGGTTCCTGGATGTCCTTCCGGGTCGGCGTGAGGCGGTACAGGCCGACGATCGCGACCAGCACAGCGAGTGTGAGCGCCACGTTGACGAGCTTGCGGCCGCTCATTTCGTGTTGTCCTTGACCGCGACTGTGCTCTCGGCGGCGATGTCGCCGGACAGCCACTTCTCGTGGTGATCGAGGATCGACTCCTCCTGGTGGTCGTACCCGCGCACCGTGAGCTCGACCGACGCCGGCAACTCGGTGGCCTTGGGCAACTTCCACACGTAGGCGACGTCCTCGGCGTGATCGGGTGTGAGCACGGGGTTCATCGTCGCGTCGCGCAGGTTCGTGGTGCCGAGTGGCGCGTCGGTGTCCTTGATCCCCGGTACGCCGATCAGCCGGATCAGATCGCTGGACGGCGTCGTACCGGTGTCGTCGGTGACCTTGAGCTTGGTCACCACCGCGATCAGTGCGCCGCCCTCGTCCGGCCTGAACAAGGGCTTCAGGTCGGCCACCGTGACCACGCGCTGGATCGTGACCTCGTACCGGCCCGCGTCGATCGCCGTACCGGCCTCCACCCGCGGTGTGTCGTCCTCAGCCTTCTTCAGCCCGCCGAACGCCGCCGAGATCGCCAGCAGCATCGCGCCCGCGCTGAACACCCACGTCCGGATCGACCGGCCGCGTAGCTTGATGTCCTTCAGGTCCGGGAGTTCGTCTTCCTCCCTGCCCTCATCCCCGCTCCCCGTTTCCTGCACGGGCGGACTAGCGATCGAAAGGGCCGCACCTCCTCGCTGCGCTCGGGTGCGACGCAGGCCAGCGGGTCCGGTTGAATGGTGCCGTGGACAGCGGGCTGGTGGTTCGGGCGGGGGTGGTCATCCCGGAGACGGAGCTGGGCTGGCGCTTCTCGCGGTCCAGCGGTCCGGGCGGGCAGTCGGTCAACACGACGGACAGCCGGGTCGAGCTGAGTTTCGACGTCGCCGGCACGACGGCGCTGAACGACGTACTGCGGGCTCGCGCGCTGGAGCGACTGCGGTCGCGGCTCGTGGACGGCGTACTGACCGTGGTCGCGTCGGAGCACAAGTCGCAGTGGCGCAACCGGGAGGCGGCGCGGACGCGGCTGGCGGCACTGCTGCGGGACGCGATCGCGGCGCCGCCACGGCAGCGGCGGCCGACCAAGCCCAGCCGGGGCGCGGTCCGGCGGCGGCTGGACGAAAAGAAACGTCGCGGCGAGACGAAACGGCTCAGATCCCGCCCGGACGACTGAATGTCCGAGGGGTGAACGAGCGTTTGGGCCCACTGACCAGCGACGTACGCTGGATTGTCATGAGCCTGGGGATGTGGGTGCTGGTCGGTGCGGTCGCCGCCGGCGTCGTCCTCAGTCTGCTCAAGGCAAACCTCGACGGCCGGTTCCGTGGAACGCGGGCGGTGCGAAAGGCGGACACCGAACAGGTGGACAGCGTGGACCGGGTTTCCGCGGCGGACATCGGTGCCGAGCTCGGCGAGCGGGCGACCCTGCTGCAGTTCTCCTCGGCCTTCTGCGCGCCGTGCCGGGCCACCCGCCGGACGCTGGCCGAGGTCGAAGGCATGGTCGACGGCGTTCGGCATGTCGAGCTCGACGCGGAGGCTCATCTCGAGTTGGTACGCCGCCTCGACATCCTGCGGACCCCGACGACGCTGGTGCTCGACGGCACCGGAGCGGTCGTCAAGCGCGCGAGTGGCGCACCCCGCAAGCCCGACGTGATCGCCGCGCTGGCGACGGCGCTCGAGCACGCACCTCGCTGAGTCGTGTCCGCTCAGTGCCATCGGATGGCGGATGGACCGCCACTTAGGTGATGCTTTCCCGGTGAGCAATCCAGCCGGTTGGTACGACGACCCCCAGGACCGATCCCAGGAGCGGTACTGGGACGGCAACGCATGGACGGACGACCGCCGTCCACGGCAGAGCCCACCGCCGTACCAGGGCCAGTTCGGCCAGTCCGGCCCGCCGCAGTTCGGCCAGCCCGTCCAGCACGGCCAGGTGTACGGCGGAGCACAGCCGGGCCCGGCCCAGTACGGGCAGCAGACCGGCCAGGCGCAGTACGGACAACAGCAATATGGTCAGCAGCAGTACGGCGGCCAACCGCAGCAACCCGGTCAGTCGCCGTACCCGGCCTACCCGCAGCAGCACGGACAGGGCTACGGCTATCCGGGCCAACGGGTGCACACGACCCCGGACGGTCAGCAACTCTCCGGCTGGTGGCGCCGGGTGTTCGCCCGCATCATCGACTCGATCATCGTCGGCATCATCGGCCTGCCGCTGACCGGCTACTTCTACTACCAGTACTTCCTGGTGATCTGGGAGTACCTGGAAGACACCATGGACGCCGCAGCCGCTGGGACGCCGACGACGAGTACTGCGCTGCCGCCCGAGGTGTACAAGTGGATGATCCCGGCGGTGCTGATCGGCATGGTCGTGTCGTTCGCCTACGAGTACCTCTTCCTGACCAAAAAGGGCGCCACTCCCGGCAAGATGGCACTCGGCATCGCCGTCCGGCTCCGCGACTTGCCCGGCAACCCGCCCGGTTCCGCGGTGGGCAAGCGGTACGGCTTCATCATCCTCCTCAGCCTGCTCGGGTCGGTCCCGCTGGTCGGCACCCTGTTCGCCTTCCTTGGGCTGATCAACTACCTGTGGCCGCTGTGGGACGACAAAAAGCAGGCGCTCCACGACAAGATCGCGGCCACCAACGTTGTCAGGACCTAACCGCGTCCGCAATGTGATCAATTGTCTCATCTAATGGGACCACGGCTGGCGCGCCCGCCCGCTTTCCGTACTCTCGATCCCGTGGCTTACACGACATGGCTGACCAAGCGCCGGGCAGTGGACAACTGCCGGATGCGCTCGTCGCTGTGTCGTCGCCGCTGACCAGGCGGCGTCCCGAGCGCTGCGGAACCGGTCGCTGAGCACGGTTCCGCGTACGTCGCCTCCCGCAGACCCGGGCGGGTCCGGCTCGAACCACCTCCTCCTCCGGGAGTCGTCATGTCCGAACAGAAGACGGCGACACATGCCAAGGTCGACCCGCGCGGGCTTCGGTTCGCCGCGGGTGTGACCACTGTGCTGCTCGCACTGACCCTGATCCTGGACAGCGCCTGGCCGCTCGCGGTCCAGGCCGTGGTGTTCGCGATCTCCGTCGCGTTCGGCGTCCAGGCATCGCCGTACGGCCAGCTGTTCAAGCGGCTGATCCGGCCGCGGCTGGGTCCGCCGAAGGAGCTGGAGGACGCGGCCCCGCCGCGGTTCGCCCAGCTGGTCGGCCTCGTCTTCGCGGTCGCCGGCCTGATCGGGTACGTGACCGGCGCCGCGGTGCTGGGCGTGGTCGCCACCGGATTCGCCCTGGTCGCGGCGTTCGTCAACGCCGCGGTCGGGCTCTGCCTCGGTTGCGAGGCCTATCTGCTGATCCACCGCATTCGTACGCCAACCACCGCTACCAACTGAGAGGCAGCAAACACCATGAGCAGGGAATCCGCGCTCGTCTCGGCCGACTGGGTCGAGGAGCACAAGTTCGACGCCGGTGTCGTCCTGATCGAGGTCGACGAAGACGTCTCGGCGTACGACGCCGGCCACATCGCCGGTGCGATCAAGCTGGACTGGAAGGACGACCTGCAGGACCCGGTCCGGCGTGACTTCGTCAACCAGCAGCAGTTCGAGGCGCTGCTGTCCGACCGCGGCGTCAAGAACGACGACACGGTCGTCCTGTACGGCGGCAACAACAACTGGTTCGCGGCGTACGCATACTGGTACTTCAAGCTGTACGGCCACGAAGACGTCCGGCTGCTCGACGGCGGCCGCAAGCGCTGGGAGCTGGACAGCCGCGAGCTGACCGACGAGGTCGTGAAGCGCGAGGCCACCGACTACAAGGCCAAGGCGCCGGACCTGAACATCCGCGCCTTCCGCGACGAGGTCAACGACGCCATCGGCGTGAAGAACCTGGTCGACGTGCGCAGCCCCGACGAGTACGCCGGCCGGCTGCTGGCCCCGGCGCACCTGCCGCAGGAGCAGGCGCAGCGTGCGGGTCACATCCCGACCGCCGCGAACATCCCCTGGAGCAAGGCCGCCAACGACGACGGCACCTTCCGTTCCGACGACGAGCTGAAGGCGCTGTACGCCGACGCCGGCGTCGACTTCGGCAAGGACACCATCGCCTACTGCCGCATCGGCGAGCGGTCGGCGCACACCTGGTTCGTGCTGCACGAGATCCTCGGTCAGGCGAACGTGAAGAACTACGACGGTTCCTGGACCGAGTGGGGTTCGCTGGTCGGCGTACCCGTTGCCCTCGGCGACGAGCCCGGAAAGGCCTGACACATGTGCGGAGCGAAGAAGGGCGGCCTCGACCTCAAGGGTGTCGACGTCGACAAGGAAGCGGTGATCCAGGGCCAGGTGCTGCGCGGTGAGGAGCCGGTCAGCGGCGCCTACGTGCGGCTGCTGGACGCCTCTGGTGAGTTCACCGCCGAGGTACCCACGTCGGCGACCGGGCACTTCCGGTTCTTCGCGGCGCCGGGCAGCTGGACGCTGCGCACGCTGGCGCCGAAGGCCGAACCGGTCGACCGCCAGGTCGTGGCCCAGTACGGCGAGGTCGCCGAGGTGGCCGTCGCCGTCTGAGCGTACGACGTACTCCTGAACGATCGGGCGTCACCGATCGCGGTGGTCGATCGTTACTGATGGTGCCGCACCACCCGATGGCGGCTCGCCCTGATGCAAGCCCCGAAGGGCCCGGACCTTGCGCGTCCGGGCCCTTCGGCCTGTCCGGATTCGCCTGCCGAACGGGCGGTTTCGATCATCGCTGCAGAGTTACGGGGGCGACGGACAGATCTCGCGGACCGAGCGGCTATGTAACAGTTCTATCTCGGAGCGGAACATTCTCGTTACCTAACGCAACCGGCTGAGTTGTGTCTGTGTCCTGGCCCGCCATCCGGGTCACGTCATCACTCAGGGAGGAGGGGTCATGAGACCCCGCATCAACAAGAAGCTCGCCGCCGTCGGTATTGCGGCAGTTGTCGGCGTGGCTTCTACGATTGCGCTGACGTCGGGCTCGGCGTCCGCGTCGCCGGTCTTCGGTTACAGCGGTTACGCGTTCGGCACCGACGTCCAGTCGGGCGTGGCGAACAGCGGCCCGCAGGTGATCAGCCAGTTCGCCTGCACCACGGACTCGAACCGGTCCGACAAGAACGACCTCGCCGCGGCGAACATCAACAACCGCGCGATCGCACGTACCGTGCGGACCGACACGCACTCGTTCAACGACAAGCGCGGCACCGGTGTGACCAGCAACGCCAGCGCTGTCGACATCAAGCTCGGCAACCTGCTGCACCTGACGGGTGTGAAGACCACCACCACGTCGGTCTACAAGGACGGCAAGCTGTCCTACACCGGCAGCACCACCTTCGCCGGCGTCAAGATCGGCGCCGTCTCGGTGCCGTCGCTGCTCAAGCCGGAGCCGAACACCAAGGTCGCCATCCCGGGCCTCGGCTACATGGTGCTGAACCGCGTCGGTGGCGTGAAGACGAACACCGGCATCTACTCGTACGCGCAGGCCGTCGTGCTGCACGCGAACGTGAAGAACCAGTACATCCCGCAGGGTGTCGACGTCGCGGTGCTGAAGACCCGCGCGGAGATCACCAAGCCGGCCACCGCGATGGTCCTCGGTGACGCGTACGGCACCAAGGCGCACGCGGACAAGCTGGTCGTCTCGGGTCCGACGTCGTACCAGGCAACCTGCCAGGGCACGGAAGGCAAGACGATCCGGAACGCGATCGGCGAGCTGAACATCCCGAAGGTCGCCTACGTGGGTGCGGTCTACACCACGAAGAACGGCGTCATGGGCATGGACAAGTCCGCGGTGAAGTTCACCTCGCACGTCGCGGGTGTGAAGGTCGGCAAGCTGTCCATCGATGCGATCGAGTCCTCGGCCTCGGCCTGGAAGACCAAGGACGGCAAGGTCGGGCTGGACCACTCCTCGAGCGTCGCCTCGATCCGCGTCGGCAACAAGGTGTACCCGGTCAAGACCGGTCCGAACGCCACGCTGGACATCCCGGGCGTGGCCAAGCTGACCTTCAACCAGGTCGTCAAGCAGCAGCGGTACGTCGCGGTGAACGCCCTCGTGATCGACGTCTACAGCGTGAACACCAAGGTCATCGTCGGCCACTCGGCCGCCGGCGTCATCGGCTGATCCAGCCGAACCCACCTTTCTGGATCGAACCTCACCGATTCAGAACAGAACACACCGGCCCCCGGCCGGGATCCTCGGATCCCGCCGGGGGCCGTTCTGTTGCCGTCCCGCCCCGACCTTGAGAAGCCATCAACCATTTCCGAGCCGACTTCTTGGTCAGTGGCTTCTCAAGGTGGGCTGGTCACGTGTCGAGGATGAGGGTGACTGGACCGTCGTTGATCAGGGCGACGTTCATTTGGGCCCCGAAGCGGCCGCGTTCTACCTTGGCGCCGAGGGATTCGAGGGCGGTGCAGAAGGCGTCGTACAAGGGTTCGGAGACCGGGCCGGGGGCGGCGGCGCTCCAGGACGGGCGGCGGCCTTTGCGGGTGTCGGCGTACAGGGTGAACTGGCTGATGGCGAGGATCGGGGCCTGCGCGTCGGCGCAGGAGCGTTCGTCGTGCAGGATCCGCAGCGTCCAGATCTTCGCCGCCAGGGCCTTCGCCTTCTCCTCGGTGTCGTCGTGGGTGACGCCGAGGAGGACCAGCAGGCCGGGCTCGTCGATCGCGCCGACCACCTCGCCCTCGACCGTGACTGATGCCTGGCTGACCCGCTGGACGACTGCTCGCATGCCCCCATCCTGCCCTGCGGGAGATCGTCCGGTAATCAGGCCGTCCGGCAGGCAAATATCCCGTTGCAAGGCTCGATCTGGCAAGATCTGTTCATGGCCTCGACACTGATCACTGTTGCCCCCACCGGCGCCGAGACCGCCAAGGCGGACTGTCCCGCGCTGCCGACCACGCTCGACGAGCTGGTCGAGACGGCGAAACGCTGCGAGGCCGCCGGGGCCGCGATGATCCACCTCCACATCCGCGACGGCGAGCACCGGCCGACGCTGGACCTCGGCCGGCTGGCCGACGCGGTGGCCGCGGTCCGCGAGAACACCGCCCTGATCGTGCAGCTTTCCACCGGCGGCGCGGTGACCGATCCGCTCGACCATCGGCTCCGGGTCCTGGACGCCGCGCCGGACTCCTGCTCGCTGACGATGGGCACGGTCAACTTCGGCGACGACGTGTTCATGAACCCGTGGCCGTTCGTGACCGAGCTGTACCGGCTGACCCAGGAGCGCGAGGTGGTGCCGGAGTTCGAGCTGTTCGACCTCGGTCACGTGGCCGCGCTGCACCGGTTGCTGGACAAGTTCGGTCTCCCGTACGGCGGCCGCGTGCACTGCGACCTGGTGATGGGCGTACCGGGTGGCATGCCTGGTACGGCGGATGCCTTGGTTGCCGCGGTCAACGCTCTGCCGGACGCGGTCACCTCGTGGTCGGCGACGGGAGTCGGGCGTACGACGCTCCCGGTCGCGCTGGCCGCGTTGTCGAAGGGCGGCCACCTGCGGGTCGGGATGGAGGACACGCTCACCCTGGCCAAGGGCCAGCCGGTCACCCACAACGCCGAGCTGGTCGAGCGGGCGGCGTCCCTGGCGACGCTGGCTCAGCGTCCGCCCATGTCACCCGACGAAGCGCGCGATCTCCTCAACGTGAAGCGCTGAAGCACGAACACGATCACACCCGCCGCGATAATCGTTGCCTCAAGCAATAACCAGTCGCGGAGGTAGTCTCGCGGCAGCACGGTCGGGTTGGCGCCTTTGCCTTGGCGGAGTAGTAGGGGGACCGCGATCAGCGTGGTCAGGCCGACGTACAGCACTGTGGTCCGGATGGCGCCCAGCCCGGGCCGCCGGCTCAACAGCCAGCCGAAGCCGATGATGAGTGGGACGAGGAAGAAGTCGTCGGCGAGTACGGCGCCGCCCAGCCAGAGCGGCAGGCGGATGAGCGCCGGTGGTTCAAGCGCGTCCAGGAGCAGCCACAATCCCCAGAGCCCGAAGCCGACGCCGGTCGCGGCCAGCACGACGCGTGCCTTCACGACAGAACCTCCAGGCGGTGGACCCATTTGGTCTGCAGTACACCAGGGCGGTTCGGCGCGATGATCCGGGCCGGGTAACCGTGGTCGAGTGCGAGTTCACTGCCGTTCAGCCGCAGGGCCAGCAGGGTGAGTGGGTCTTCGGCGAACTCCGGCGGCAGCTCGCTCGTCCCGTAGAACCCGCCCTTCTCCATCGACACGACTCGGACCCGTGAGCCCTCGGGTGCGCCGCAGAGCCGGAGCAGGTCGCGGATCCGGATACCTTCCCACCGCGCTCGCTGGCTCCAGCCCTCGACACAGGCGATCGGTAGGTCGGACCGGCTCTGTGGAAGCCGGCCCAGTTCGCCGATCGTGTACGAAAGCGGTCGTGGGCCGTCGACCGTGAAACGCCAGTCCGCGCCGATCCCTGTGACGCCGGCGGCTTCCGCCGTACGGTTGACCGGCAGCCCTTGCGGTCCGATCCCAGGCTTCCGGGGTGCGAGTACGGCGACCGGCCCGAGAGCGGGGGCGGACTGGCCGGCTGATGTGATGCCGACCAGGGCGGCCGCACCGGCCACGGTCCGGAACAGGGTGCGCCTCGTCATCCCAGTGGTTGCTTCTGGCAACGGCTCGGGGGTGCGTCGCCAGTGCGCGGTGATGAGCGGAAGCTTCACTGCGACATGCACGAGCAGGGCGCCGACGATGATCCAGGCGAGCGCGTAGTGAGTTTGCCGGAACGGAAACGGCCAGGGATACCACTGCAGGGTGTTGAGGAGGCCGATGAAGAGCTCGAGCGCCAATGCGGAGACGAGGACCAGGATCGAGAGGCGTTCCAGTGCGGTGCCGAGAGACCGCCGGCTCGGCGGCCACGGGAGCTTGGCGAACAGCTTGGGATAGACGGTCCACAACTTTGCCAGCAGCAACGGAACCGCGGCGGTGCCGGTCAGCACATGCACGCCCTGTGTCACCCGGTAGAGCGAGGACGGCCGGCTCGGGATGACGAGCCAGCCGGGGGTCGTCTGCTGCAGGTGGCTGAACAGACCGGTGAGGAAACAGGCCGCCACCGCGAAGCCGAGCCAACGGCCGATCACGGTTGCCACCCGCGGATGGTGCAGCGGGGACGGGAACGATCTCTCCGTCGGGATCTTCATGCTTCCACTAAAACCCAGTCCGGCCCGGGCGTACGGCGTTCCGCGGTTACCGCTCGCGAACAGGCGGGTCCGGTGGTCGTGGATCCGGACGCCCGGGCGGTGCGTCTGTCGGGAGGTGATGGCACTGGTTGGGGCTTAGGCTGGGCAGGTTGTTGAGGAGAGGAGTCGCACGGGTGAGGACGCAGCTGCTGTCGTCCGACGATGACGAGCGCGCGATGGCCGACCTGGTCGAGGTCTCCGACTGGAGATCGGTCTGGGGCCCGCCCGGGACCGGTCTGGACGCGATCCGGGCCCTCGTCTCCCGGGTGACCGCGGCCACCGGCTGGCGTCCGTGGGCTCCCGGCACCATCGATCCCAACCGCTACACCTGGGGCCTGGTCACCCCGCGCGAGACCGTGATGCTGGTGCTGCCGGACGCCGTACTGCCGGAGAGTCCGCGCAGCGGCTGGTCGGCGTACGAGATCGGGCCGGCCGAGGTGGCCCAGGCCGAGGAAGGGCTGGACGAGTACTGGCCCGGGCAGCTCGAGCTGGCCCGCAAGCACTGGGGTCCTCCGGTCTTCGTCGGGCCGGGGTCCGATCCCCGGATTCCCCCTGAGTGGCGGGGTCGCCGTCGCCACCTGGCGGTCTGGCTGCGGCCGGGCGCCGAGTTTCACCTGTACGCGACACAGCCCGGGCCGGACGACACGCAAGCCGGCTTCGGGTACTCCGTCTATGCGAGCGAGGTGGCGTGATGGCTGAAGCGGAAGAGATCTTCGAGCAGACTCTGCAAGAGGTGCGGAAGCTCATCAACAATCTGAAGCTGCTCAGGGAGGCCGTCAGGCAGCGCAAGAGGGCGCGCGCGGCGATGGAGTTCATGCGCGACGCCCGCCGGCAGAACCCTGCGCTCGACCAGTTGCTGAACGACAAGCCGGACCGCGCCGAGCAATGGGGCCGGCACGAGCGGGAGGTCCGGCAGTTGGAAGAGGAGAGCGCCCGGCTGGAAGCAGAGAACGCCGAGCGACGCGCGGAGCTCGGCCGCATGCGGGAGCAGCTCGACCGCCAGCAGGGAGAGCTCGACGACCGCAACGGTGACGGCATTCCCGACCAGCTGAGGGACCCGAGAGACCGCGATCGGGATGGACAGGACGACGCCCCCCAGCACCGTGACGAGGTGGCCGCGGACAACGCCCGCGCGGTCGATGGGGACCAGGACGGCAGGCTGGACACGGTCGAGCGCGACCAGGAACAGGCCGAGCAGAGTCAGGCCGACGAGGAACAGGACGAGCAGAGCCAGGCCGAGGAGGAGCAGCAGGCGCGGGCCGAGCAGGACCAGGACGCCGAGGCGCAGCGCCAGGAGGAGCGGGATCGCGAGGAGCGTCGCGAAGGGGAGCGGGACGACCGCGGGGTCGACCCGGCCGCGCCGGTAGCAGCCGCGGGTACGGCGGCCGTCGTGGCCGACGAGCTGGACGACCGCGAGGAGCAGGCTGAGCTGGGCGATCGCGGGGAGCAGGCTGAGCTGAACGACCGCGAGGAGCAGGCTGAGCTGGGCGATCGCGAGGAGCAGCCTGGGCTGGACCAACAGCGGTCGGAGCAGGAGCTGGGCAACGCGGACGGGACGGGGCGAGAGGGCACGCCCGGCGCGGACGTCGACCGACAGCAGGTCCAGGACCAGGGGCAGCAACCCCAGCAGGTCCAGGACCAGGGGCAGCAACCCCAGCAGGTCCAGGACCAGGGGCAGCAACCCCAACAGGTCCAGGACCAGGGGCAGCAACCCCAACAGGTCCAGGACCAGGGGCAGCAACCCCAACAGGTCCAGGGCGGCCGGCAGCCGGAGCTTGGTCAGGAGCCGGAGCAGGTGCGGGATGGTCAGCAGCCTGAGCTAGGGGAGCGACCGCAGCAGACGCAGGACGGACCGGGGCCCCAGCAGGCTCAGGAGGGGCAGGACCATCGGGACGTCATGGCGGACGACGGGTCGATCAGGAACGCTACCTTCACCGTGCGCGGGCCGGACCAAGAGCAATCGGAGCACACGCAGTCCCAGGACCTCCAGGACGGACCGAACGTCCGGAACGTTCGCCAGGGCGAGGTGTGGATCGACGGGGAGCGGGTCGACCAGGCCGGGCAGCAAACCGGTCAGGCCGGGCAGCGGGCCGGGCAGGCCGGGCAGCGGGCCGGGCAGGATGGGCCTCAAGCCGGGCAGGATGGGCAGCGGGCAGGTCAACGGGACGACCGGGGGTGGCGGCAGCGTGAGCAGCCGGTGCAGCAGGCGATCAACGACCATCGGGCCCAGCACGAGAGTCTGCAAGGGGGTCAGCAGCGTTCCGCCCCACCCACCCAGAAGTCGGTGGAGGAAATGAGGCGCACGCAGGAGCTGGTCAACTCGGGCCAGCCCGCCGCGGCGAGGGCGACCGGGCCGGAAGCCGGCCAGGCCAGCCGCGACGGTGCCCGTGGTGGTTTGACGCCAGCCGCGGCGCACAAGGAATCGGTCGGCCGGGGCGCCGGCGGCCGGACCGACGGACCGGGCCGCGAACGGACCTGACCGGCTGGACCCGGGTCAGTACACGATGGCCCGGGCGTTGTCGGCGAGGATCTCCTCGGTGAAAGCAGGTGCGCCGGCGATGCGGGTGCCCGGGAGCAGGTCGGACTGCACCAGCTCGCGGCGTTTCGCGCACTGCGTGCAGACGGTGAGCTGCCCACCTTCGAGGACCGCCGTGATCAGCTCGGCCAGTGGCGCCGCGTGCGGCAGCTCGAACTCCTCCGCCCGACCCGGTACGGCGAACCAGACAGCCTCCCCGGTCAGCCACAGCGACACCGTGGCTCCGGCCGCGGCCGCCGTGGCCGCGACGGTGAAGGCCTGGTTGGCGCGCTCCGGTTCCTCGGCGCCTGCGGTCAGCTTGATCACCAGCGTGCGGGACATCACGCCACGGTAGCCGAATCGCCCCGAACCCATCCTCTAGACTGTCGGCGTGCTGCATGTCGTCTTCACCACGCTGCTGGTCCTGGTCTGTGTGTTCATGGGCTGGTTCTCGGCGTTCGTCGTCTACCGGCTGTACCGCGGCCGCAGCACGCACTGAGATGGCGTTCGAGATCCCGCAGGACCTCCACCCCGACCTGATGCCGCTGGCCTGGCTGCTCGGTCGCTGGGAGGGCCGCGGCCACGGCGACTACCCGACGATCGAGAAGTTCGAGTTCGGCCAGCAGATCGACTTCAGCCACAACGGCAAGCCGTACCTGCACTACGTGAGCCAGACGTTCGTGGTGAACGACGAGGGCAAGAAGGAGCGCCCGCTCGCGGTCGAGACCGGGTTCTGGCGGCCCAAGCCGGACAACAAGCTCGAGGTGATCCTCGCCCACCCGACCGGCTTCGCCGAGATCTGGTACGGCGAGATCGACGGCGCGAAGATCGAGCTGCGCACCGACGTCGTCGCCCGCACCGAGACGGCCAAGGAGGTCAGCGCCGGCCACCGGCTGTACGGCCTGGTCAAGGGCGAGCTGATGTGGGCCTACGACATGGCCGCCGAAGGCCAGCCGCTCCAGCCCCACCTCTGGGCAACCCTCATTCGCGCCTGATCCGCTACGTCCGAAGAACTGCGCAGACGTCTCGCCACTTCTTCGGACGTCAGCTCTCAGCCACCCAGGAGTACTCCACCTTCGGCCGGCCGCTGCGGCCGTCGTAGCGCTGGGTGCGTAGCGCCTGTCCCTGGTCGGCGAGATGTTCGAGGTAGCGCCGGGCCGTGATCCGTGAGGTGCCGATCGAGGCCGCGACCTCCTCGGCCGTCCAGCCCTCGCGGTTGCCGAGCAGCTGGACGACCCGGTCCAGCACCGATCCGGCCAGCCCCTTCGGCACCGACGAGACAGTGGCTGGATGCAACAACCTGTCGACCTCGTCCTGATCCGCCACCACCTGACCCGATTCGGCCGCTCGACGTTGCCGTGCGTACGCCGTCAATCGGTCCCGCAAAGTCTCGTAGGCAAAGGGTTTCAGCACGTACTGCACCACGCCGATCCGCGCCGCCGCCTGGACCGCGGCGACCTCGCGAGCCGCGGTCACTGCGACCACGTCGGTTTGGTTGCCCAGGGCCCGCATTCGCCGGACCACGTCGAGCCCGTGCCCGTCCGGCAGGTTCATGTCCAGCAGCACCAGGTCGACCTCGCCCCGGGCCAGCACGTGCAGCGCGCGGGCCGCCGTACCGGCGACGCCGAGACAGGTGAAGCCGGGCAGCCGGTCGATGTACGTGCGATGGGCCTCGGCGGCGACCGGGTCGTCCTCGACGACGAGGACCCGCAGGTCAGGCACTGGCGCTCACCGCCCGCGGCAGCCGGACCCGCACGGTCAGCGCCGGTACGTCGTCCAGCTCGGAATCCGGGTCGACCATCAGCGAGCCCTGCCAGCGCTCGACCGTACTGCGGACCAGCACCAGCCCGAGGCCATGACCTGGTTCGGCCTTGGTCGTCCAGCCGCGCTCGAACATGTGGGCCAGCTCGGTCGCGCCCAGCTCGGCACCGGTGTTCGTGACGGCCAGGTCGATCGCGTCCCGCGTCGTACTCGCGCTCAGTTCGACTCGGCGGGGTGCAGGCCCACCGCGTGCCGCCTCGATCGCGTTGTCGAGCAGGTTGCCGACGACCGTGATGACGTCCTGCGCCGGCAACCGGGTGTTGAGCGCCTCGTGGCCGAGCTCCAGCGTGAGCACCACACCGCGTTCCTGCGCCTGGGAGAGCTTGGCCAGCAACAGTGACGCGAGCACCGGGTCGCCGACGGTACCGACGACCCGGTCCGTCATCGCCTGTGCGAACTGCAGCTCCGAGACCGCGAACTCCCGAGCCTTCTCCGGTTTACCGATCTCGATCAGGCTGACCACTGTGTGCAGCCGGTTCGAGGCCTCGTGGTTCTGCGCCTGCAGAGATTCGGCCAGGCTGCGGATCGCGTCCAGCTCGCCGAGCAGCGATTGCAGCTGCGTGTGATCCCGCAACGTGACGATCCGGCCGGAGCGGGCCGGTTGCTGGTTCACCACGACGACTCCCTCGGCGCCGAGGTGCAGTTCGTCGTACGCCGTCCGCCCGGCGGTGAGCAACTCGGACAGGGTGGCGCCCAGATGCAGATCCTCGATCGGAGTGCCGGGGAGGACAGTGTGCAGGCCGAGAAGCTGGCGAGCCTCGTCGTTGACGAGCTGAACCCGGCCATCCGCGTCGAGCAGGATCAGGCCCTCCCGAGCGGCGCGCAGGACGCCCTCGTAGAAGTCGAGCATCCGGGCCAGCGCCTGGGTGCCGATGCCGCGGGTGGCACGTCGTACCCGCCAGGAGACGAGTGCGTTCCCGGCGATCGCAACACCGAGCATCAGGCTGGCGACGCCCAGCATCGAGCGGAGGTCGAGCCGGATCAGCTCCTCCCAGCTCGGCGGGGGTACGCCGGCCGCCGCCGCGTCCCGGTTGGCCTGGGTGCGGGACTGGCTGATCATGGTGATCCAGACCATCGCGATCAACACCACGGCCGTGACGGTCTGCAGCCAGAACACCTGGCGGCGCAGCTCCCACGGCCTGTGGTTCATGGCGACAGTTTGCACATCGCGGCGGGATTTGTGCATTCCAGAGCGGTCACTGGTCCGCATCGGCGAACGATATGAACGAAATGCGCAGTTCCCCTGTGCGTCACGTCACAGTTACTCAGGTACAGCCCGCCCGGCCGATACAGGAGTGTCCCCCCATGTCGAGCTCCACCGCATCCCGACCGACGCCCGTCCGCAATGATCGGACCCACTTCCTCTACATCGCCGTCATCGTCGCCGTTCTGCTCGGCATCGGTGTCGGCTTCCTGTTCCCGAGTTTCGCCGTCGAGCTGAAACCGGTCGGCACCGGTTTCGTCAACCTGATCAAGATGCTGATCAGCCCGATCATCTTCTGCACCCTGGTGCTGGGCATCGGCTCGGTCCGCAAGGCCGCCAGTGTCGGCAAGGTCGGCGGTCTCGCGCTCGTCTACTTCCTGGTGATGTCGACGGCCGCGTTGGCGATCGGCCTGCTGGTCGGCAACCTGGTCCAGCCGGGTTCCGGTCTGAACCTGACCGACAGCGTGCGCGAAGCCGGCCAGAAGCAGGCCGCGGGCGCCCACGAGGGGACGACCGAGTTCCTGCTCGGGATCATCCCGAAGACGCTCGTCTCCGCGCTCACCGAGGGCCAGGTGCTGCAGACGGTACTGGTCGCGCTGCTGATCGGATTCGCCCTCCAGGCGATGGGTTCCAAGGGCCAGCCGATCCTGGACGGCATCGGCCACCTCCAGCGGCTGGTGTTCAAGGTGCTGGCGATGATCATGTGGGCGGCCCCGGTCGGCGCCTTCGGCGCGATCGCCGCGGTCGTCGGCGCGGCCGGCTCGACCGCACTGCTCAGCCTGCTGAAGATCATGCTCGCGTTCTACCTGACCTGCCTGCTCTTCGTCCTCGTTGTCCTCGGCACCCTTCTCCGCGTGGTCACCGGGCTGTCGATCTTCCAGTTGCTGCGCTACCTCGGTCGCGAGTTCCTGCTGATCGTGTCGACCTCGTCGTCGGAGACCGCGCTGCCCAGGCTGATCGGCAAGATGGAACACCTCGGTGTGGACAAGTCCGTGGTCGGTATCACCGTCCCGACCGGCTACTCGTTCAACCTGGACGGCACCGCGATCTACCTGACCATGGCCTCGCTGTTCATCGCCGAGGCGCTGGACCAGCCGTTCTCGCTCGGCCAGCAGATCTCCCTGCTGCTGTTCATGATCATCGCCTCGAAGGGCGCCGCCGGTGTCACCGGCGCCGGTCTGGCCACCCTGGCGGGCGGGTTGCAGTCGCACCGGCCCGACCTGGTCGACGGCGTCGGCCTGATCGTCGGCATCGACCGGTTCATGTCCGAGGCCCGGGCGCTGACGAACTTCGCCGGCAACGCGGTCGCGACCGTCCTGGTCGGTCACTGGGTCGGCGGGTTCGACAAGGCGCAGGCCCGGCAGGTGTTCGCCGGTGAGGATCCGTTCGACGAGGAGGCCTTCGCGGCCGGTGACACCCACGCGGGCGACGTACCGCAGGTCACCGCGCCGGCCGTCGACAGCGGTCCCGCGAGCCACTAGCCATCTCTCCACCCCTCCGGCACTGCCCGTCAGCTCCTGGCAAGCTGACGGGCAGTGTCACATCCAGACACGGCCTAGCTCCCGGCCAGCTTCTCGACCACGGGAGCCAGGTCTTCGAGATACGTCGCGTTGACCGTGACGTAGGTCGTACCGAACTCGTCGCGGCGCCGCTGGAGCTCGTCGGCCATCTGCAGCGGGGTGCCGCGCAGCATCATCAGCGAGTCGCTCGCCTCGAGCTCCTCTGCCGACACTCCGGCGGCCTGCTGGGTCCACGGCGGCAGCGCACGCGTCCCGGCCGCGAACAGATTCATCGCCAGTTCGACGGTGTCCGCCCGCGGTCCGGCCAGCTCGCGCAGGTCCCGGACCAGCCGGAGGATCTCCGCCCGCGGTGTCATCGCGTCCTTGGCGATCGACACGATGTCGGCCCGGGCCGCCGCCATGGCCAGCGCTCGCGGACCGCCGGCCGCCAGCATGATCGGCGTACGACGATCGCCGTCGAGCCGCTCCAGGAGGTCCAAGGTCTCGCGGACGTGGTCGCGACGTTCCCTCCCCGATCCGAACGGCAGCCCGATCTCCGCCGCTTGCTGTTCGGTGCCCGGGCGCCCGGTGCCGATGCCGAAGTCGAACCGGCCATCGGTCAGCACGGTCAGAGTGTGCGCGTCCCAGGCGGCCTGCCGGGGCGTCCGCAGCGGTGCCGCGGCCACGAAGGTGCCGACCCGGACGTCCGCAAGCGTCGCGGCCATCGCGAGGGATGCGAATGGCGACGGCAACTGCAGTCCGTCGGGCATCAGCACACTCGAGTAGCCGAGGTCGGCCGCCCGCCGTACGGTCGTGGTCCACTGCTCCGCGGTCGCCGGGCTGCCCACCACGCCGAACCGGAATCGCCTGTCGCTCATCACCCTTGCTCCCTTCGAGGATCTGGTACCTCCAGGCTGTCGGCGACCGGGTGTTGTCCACATCCCACGGTGGGAGGCGTTCGCCGTACGCGACCGACGTACTCTGGTGACATGTCACTGAAGCGCAGCCCTCTGCTGGACCGGCCCGGCGCGGTCGAGGCCGACGGAGTCGATGCCGGCGTCGCGGCGCACTACGGGTCTGACCTGCGGGAGCAGCGGACTCTGGCGGCCGGTGACGGGTTCGTCGACCTGTCGCACCGCGACGTCGTCACGATCTCCGGCCCGGATCGCCTGACCTGGCTGCACGCGCTGACGACGCAGTACTTCGAGGGCCTGAAACCCGGTACGTCGACCACCGCGCTGCTGCTGTCGCCGACCGGACACATCGAGCACGTGATGTACGGCGTCGACGATGGCGAGACGTTCTGGCTGCACACCGAGCCCGGCGCCGCCGCGGCTCTGGTCGAGTGGCTGCAGAAGATGGTGTTCATGTCCCGCGTCGAGATCGCCGACGTGACCGACGACTACGCGATCATCTGGCGACCTGGGCCTGCCGAGGGCCAGTTGCTGACCCGTAGTGGCGAGGACTCGCTCGGCGGGCACGAAGTCTTTCTGCCGCGGTCCGAGCTGGCGGGCCTGGAGGGGCCGGCCGCCGGGATCTGGGCGTACGAGGCGCTCCGGATCGAGGCGGGCGCGCCCCGGCTCGGTCTGGACACCGACGAGCGCGCGATCCCGAACGAGGTGGGCTGGCTCGGCGTCGGCGTTCACCTGAACAAGGGCTGCTACCGCGGTCAGGAGACGGTCGCCCGGGTGCACAACCTCGGCCGTCCGCCGCGGCGGCTTGTTCGGCTGCACCTGGACGGTTCGGTGGATCATCTTCCGGCGCACGGATACGCGGTCCGCGCGGGGGAGAAGCAGGTCGGGTTCGTCGGGTCGGCGGCCCGGCATCACGAGTTCGGTCCGATCGCGCTCGCCCTGGTGAAGCGGAACGTGGACGCGGCCGCCGTCCTCGAGGTCGTTGCCGAGGATCAGCCGACGGTGACGGCGACCCAGGAGCTCCTGGTCGACCCCGAGGTCGGGTTGCACGTACGCGCCCGGTTGTGAGCGGGATCATTCGCAATACACCTTTTTGCACCTGACGGTTGACCCGTACAGTTCAGCCGTGACCGAACCCGTGATCCTGGCCGACGTCGTCCGCAGTGACTTCGTGGAGGGCCACCACCGTGGCTCCGTCGTGGTGACGGATCCCGACGGCGTCGTCGAGTGGTCCGTCGGCGTGGTGGACCGGCCGATGTTCCCGCGCTCGTCCAACAAACCGATGCAGGCCCTCGGCATGCTCCGCCACGGGCTGCCGCTCGACGGCAAGCTGCTGTCGCTCGCGGGCGCGTCCCACTCCGGTGAGCAGTTCCACCTCGACGGCGTCCGCGAGATTCTCGCGCTGGCAGATCTGGACGAATCGGCGCTGCGGACGCCGCCGGCGTACCCGCTGGAGGATGCCGCCCGGGACGCCTGGGTCCGCGCCGGACACGGGCAGGAGCGGATCGCGATGAACTGCTCGGGCAAGCACGCGGCGATGCTGCTGACCTGCGTGATCAACGGCTGGCCGCTCGACGACTACCGCGCGCCGGATCACCCCGTGCAGCAGGTGATCCGGACCGCGGTCGAGGACACCGCCGGCGAGAAGGTCTCGTACGTCGCCGTCGACGGTTGCGGCGCCCCGATCCTCGCGATCAGCCTGGCCGGCCTGGCCCGGTCGTTCGGCCTGTTCGCGTCGGCCGCCCCCGGCACCCTCGAGGCCCGGGTGAGGGACGCGTTCCGCACGTACCCGGAGTACGCCAGCGGGAGTACGCGCGACGAGGCCGCGCTGATGCGGGCCATCCCGGGCCTGTTCTGCAAGGTGGGCGCCGAGAGCGTGTACGCCGTCGGCCTCGAGGACGGCCGCGGTATCGCGCTGAAGGTCGAGGACGGTACGCCGCGAGCTCGCGCCGTGGTGATGGCCGCCGTACTCCAGATGCTGGGCCTGGACCACGAGGTCCTCGACCAGCAGTCCCGTTTCCCCTTGTACGGCGGCGGCGTCCAGGTCGGCGCCGTACAGCCCGCTGCCGGATTGTTTCACCTCTAGCGGTTTGTAACCCGCCAGCGGTCGCAAAACCCGCCAGTTGCTGAGGGTGAGCGGGCTCACGGCCGGGGTGCTTGCAATAGCAAGCAGGTTGCTAGCACACTGTGGGTATGGCCAAGTTGAGTGATCGTGCCGCGGGGGCGGTGGGCTCCGTCGGGGAGTACCTCGCCGAGCAGCGGCGGCACGCGCAGTTGTCGTTGCGGCAGCTGTCCGACCTGGCCGGTGTGTCGAACCCGTATCTCAGCCAGATCGAGCGCGGCCTGCGGAAACCGTCGGCCGAGGTGCTGCAGCAGCTCGCGAAGGCGTTGCGGATCTCCGCGGAGACCCTGTACGTGCGGGCCGGCATTCTCGATCCGGACGACGGCTCGGACGGCCGACGGGCCTCCGGCGTGGTCGACGCCGTACTGCTCGATCCAGCGCTGAACGAGCGGCAGAAGCGGGTGCTGCTGGACGTCTACGCGTCCTTCGTCCGTGAGAACGCGTCCCCTGGCGACATGCCCCCTGACGAGGCCGCCGAGAAGCCGGAGCCGGCCAGACCGGCTGCTGTCAAGAAGACCGCGGCCAAGAAGACCCCTGCAAGCAAGCGCAAGTAACACATCCTGCTGAAAAACATCCCGAGGAGAAGCCTGATGGCTACCCGTACGCCCGTCACCCCGCTCTACGCCCTCGCCGGCGCCGGCGACCTGGCGGTGGAGAAGTTCCGCGCGGTCAGCGACGACGTCACCGCCCGGTTCGCCAAGCTGGACCAGAAGACCCTGCAGACCGAGCTGAGCAAGCGTCAGACGGAGCTGGCCAAGCTGGTCGAGAAGCGGTTCGAGGCGATCGTCGCCGACGCGCGGACCGCTCCGGCCAAGCTGCGTGAGCTGCCCGCCGTCGCGCAGGCCGGTTTCACCACCGTGCTCGGCCAGGCCGAGGAGACCTACGAGGACCTGGCCGGCCGGGGCAAGGACCTGGTCGAGCGGATCCGCACCCAGAAGGCCACCGAGGACCTGGTCACCCAGGCGAAGTCCACGGTGAGCAAGGCGAAGGCTACCCGGACCACCGCGAAGAAGACCGCCGAGACCGCCTCCCGCAGCGTCAAGTCGACCACCACCAGCGCCCGCAAGACCGCGAAGACGGCCTCCAAGGCCGCCGCGGACGCCGCCACCAAGGTCGGCGACTGACAGTGACAACGCCCCCCGTCTGGGGTGAAACCTGAGGCCGGGCGGCCCACAATCTGCGCTGAGCAGAGGTGGGCCGCCCGGTCTTTCGGTAGGCTCGTACGCATGCTCCCACTCGCCACGTTCCCGAACCTCTTTCCAGGGTTCGCCGGTCCGCTCGAGATCATCTGGTGGGTGCTGCTCGGGATCAAGCTGGTTGCGCTGGTCGACGCCGCCTTCCGGCCACGGGCGGTGTTCGCCGCCGCGGACAAGCTGACCAAGCCCGGCTGGGTGCTGATCCTGTCCGTGTTCACGCTGAGCCAGATCTTCCAGGGCTGGCTGAGCTTCATCGGCCTGTTCGGCATCGTCGCGGCCGCGGTCTACCTGGTCGACGCCCGCCCGGCCCTACGCGCCGCCTCCGGTCGCGGCCGGGGCGGCTGGGGCATCCGCCGCCGTCGCGGCCCCCGCCCGCTCTGAGCCGCGCTACGAGCGGTAGACGATCACCTTGTCGCCGACGTTGATCTGGTCGAACAGGATCTTGATCTTGCCCAGGTCCCGGACGTTCACGCAGCCGTGGGAGGCGCCGTTGTACCCGCGGGCGGCGAAGTCCGACGAGTAGTGCACCGCCTGGCCGCCGCTGAAGAACATCGCGTAAGGCATCGGGGAGTCGTACAGCTTCGACACGTGGTTGCGGCTCTTCCAGCCGACCGTGAAGCTGCCCTCGCGGGTCGCCGTCTTCACCGCGCCGAACCGCACGTCCAGCTGCATCCTCACCACACCGTCGACGACGTACCGCAGCTTTCGGGTGCTCTTGTCGATGCAGAGTACGACGCCGGTCGCGCAGCGGGCGTCCAGCTTCTTGCCGTTGACCACCGGGGCCGGCGGGTAGAGCTCGGCCTGGGTCGGCTCGTGGGTGACCGACACCAGTTTGTCCCAGGTGTTCTGGTCGACGTACCCGAGCTGGGGAATGCCCTTGGAGTTCTGGAACTTCTTCACCGCGGACCGGGTCATGGTGCCGAACTCGTTGTCCAGATAGCGCTTCTCGAGCAGCTTGAGCTGGACCAGCCGGGCCTCGACCTTGCGGACGTTCGTCCCCTGGGAGCCGTTCTTCCACAGGGCCTTCGGATAGATCGGCAGCTCGCCGCTCACCTGGAACGGCACCGTCTTGAGCTCCGAGGTCGCCGTCGGCCGCGCGGTCGCGACCGTTCCGGAACTGAGCAGTGCGGCAATAGCAGTACCTGCAACCAATCCACTGACTACGCTGCGAATGATCAGCCGACGCATCGAACACCCCTTTGGTAGACCCCGCCCTGCATTGGTAGGACGTCCTCACCGGTCTTTTGGTTGGCGCCTCAGCGTACCGGAGGATGTCCGCATGGAGATTGTTCTCAGCACAGCGGACATCACCACGGTTCCCGCGGATGCGATCGTGAACGCGGCGAACGCGGCGTTGCGCGGTGGCGCCGGCGTCGACGGCGCCATTCACCGTGCCGGTGGGCCGGAAATCCTGGCGGAGTTGATCGAGCGCTATCCGCGCGGCGCCGCGACCGGTGAGGCCGTGTGGACGACCGCTGGCTCGCTGCCGGCGTCGTACGTGATCCATGTGGTCGGGCCGATCTACACCGGAGGCTCAGGGGAGCCGGCGCTGCTCGAGTCCTGCTATCGCAATGCGTTGCGGGTGGCGGACGAGCTCGGGGTCAAGACGCTCACCCTCCCCGCGGTGTCGGCCGGCATCTACGGCTGGCCGGCCCAGTCCGCCGCGGACATCGCCGTACAGACACTTCGCCGTACGGCGACCGACGTCCGGACGGCGACCTTCTGCCTGGTGGACCCCAAGCTCTACAAGGCCTTCCAGAACGCGACAGCGGCCGGAGAGTAAGAACTCTCCGGCCGCTGTCGATGGGGCTTCAGCCGTTGTAGACGACGACCTTGTCGCCGACCTTCACCCGGGCGAAGATCCAGGCGATCTTCTTCTTGTCCCGGATGTTCACGCAGCCGTGCGAGGCGCCGTTGTACCCGCGGGCCCTGAAGTCCGACGAGTAGTGCACCGCCTGGCCGCCGCTGAAGAACATCGCGTACGGCATCGGCGACTTGTAGATGCTCGACACGTGGTTCTTCGACTTGCGGTAGACCTTGAACACGCCGTTGCGGGTCGGCGTCCTACGCCCACCGAACCGCGCGTCGGCGATCTGGATCGGCTTGCCGTTCACCATGTACACCAACTTGCGGGTGCGCTTGTTGATGCACAGCACCCGGCCCTTCGTCATGCAGCGCTTGTCGATCCGCAGCTTCCCCGGGACCACCGCGGCCGAACTCGCCGCCGCGGTCGCCTGCTGCGGCACGACCACGGCCTGGGGCGCAACCTTCGGCGCGACCGTGGCGGCCTCGGCCGTCGTGCTGGCGGTCAAAGCGCCCACCCCCACGAACGCGGCGGCCGTGACGGTGGCGCCGAGCTTACGCAGAATGCCCATGTTCCTTGTGTCCTTCCCCCAACTGATTCTTGCTTGCACAGGTCAGACGTCATCGCCGCACGTCTGGTTGGTAACGATCCGGCTTTGCGTTCCCCCGCCTCGGACCGAAGAAGTGTGTATCACATGCTGGTGGTCAGCTCTTGTTCTTGCGGCCGAGTTTCGCGCGCTCCACCTGGGTCAGGGCGACCTTGCGCATCCGGATCGCGTCCGGGGTGACCTCGACGCACTCGTCCTCGCGGCAGAACTCCAGCGACTGCTCGAGGGACAGCTTGCGGGCCGGGATCAGCTTCTCGAACTCGTCCGCCGTCGACGACCGGACGTTGGTCATCTTCTTTTCCTTGGTGATGTTCACGTCCATGTCGTCACTGCGCGAGTTCTCGCCGACGATCATGCCTTCGTACACCTCGGTGGTCGGCTCGACGAACAGCGTGCCGCGCTCCTGCAGGTTGATCATCGCGTACGACGTCGCCGCGCCGGCCCGGTCGGCCACCAGCGAACCGCTCGGCCGGGTGCGCAGCTCGCCGAACCAGGGCTCGTACCCCTCGAACACGTGGTGCGCGATGCCGGTGCCGCGGGTGTCGGTGAGGAACTCGGTCCGGAACCCGATCAGGCCGCGGGCCGGGACCAGGAACTCCATCCGGACCCAGCCGGTACCGTGGTTGGTCATCTGCTCCATCCGGCCCTTGCGGACCGCGAGCAGCTGGGTGACGGTGCCGAGGTACTCCTCGGGGCAGTCGATGGTGAGGCGCTCAACCGGCTCGTGCCGCTTGCCGTCGATCTCGCGGGTGACCACCTGCGGCTTGCCGACGGTCAGCTCGTAACCCTCGCGGCGCATCTGCTCGACCAGGATGGCCAGCGCCAGCTCACCACGGCCCTGCACCTCCCAGGCGTCCGGCCGCTCGGTCGGCAGCACCCGGATCGACACGTTGCCGACGAGTTCCTTGTCCAGCCGGTCCTTCACCAGCCGGGCGGTGACCTTGGTGCCCTTGGCCCGGCCGGCCAGCGGCGAGGTGTTGGTGCCGATCGTCATCGAGATGGCCGGCTCGTCCACGGTGATCAGCGGCAGCGGCTTCGGGTCCTCCGGGTCGGCGAGCGTGTCGCCGATCATGATCTCCGGGATGCCCGCGATCGCGCAGATGTCGCCCGGTCCCGCCGATTCACCCGGCACCCGCTCGAGCGCCTCGGTGATCAGCAGTTCGGTGATCTTCACCCGCTCGACGCTGCCGTCGTGCTTGCACCAGGCGACCTGCGCGCCCTTCTTCAGCGTGCCCTCGTGGACCCGGACCAGCGCGAGCCGGCCGAGGAACGGCGAGGCGTCCAGGTTGGTCACGTGGGCCTGCAGCGGCGCGTCCTCGACGTACGTCGGCGCCGGCACGTTGGCCAGGATCGTCTCGAACAGCGGCTCGAGGTCCTCGGAGTCCGGCAAGCCGCCGTCGGCGGGCTGGGTCAGCGAGGCGCGGCCGGCCCGGGCGGACGCGTACACGACCGGGAAGTCGAGGGCGCTCTGGTCCGCGTCGTGGTCGAGCAGGTCGAGGAAGAGCTCGTACGTCTCGTCGACGACCTCGGCGATTCGGGCGTCCGGGCGGTCCACCTTGTTCACCACCAGGATGACCGGCATCTGCCGGGCCAGCGCCTTGCGCAGCACGAACCGGGTCTGCGGCAGCGGGCCCTCGGAGGCGTCCACCAGCAGCACGATCGCGTCCACCATCGACAGGCCGCGCTCGACCTCGCCGCCGAAGTCGGCGTGGCCGGGGGTGTCGATGATGTTGATCGTCACCTGCTCGCCGTTGGCCATCTTGTGCCGGACCGCGGTGTTCTTGGCCAGGATCGTGATGCCCTTCTCACGTTCCAGGTCGCCGGAGTCCATCGCCCGCTCGTCCACGTGCTGGTGAGCGCCGAAGGCGCCGGACTGCCACAGCATCGCGTCGACCAGGGTGGTCTTCCCGTGGTCGACGTGGGCCACGATGGCCACGTTGCGCAGGTCGTTACGGACAGGCATGGGGAAGCGCTCCAAGCAGTCAGAAGGGTTTCAGGCGGTGGCTACGGCTGGTTCACGTGCCACTCGACACAGGGCGCAGCACCCTGATTCTACCGGTGACTGATCGGTGCCAACGAATCGTCGGCCGGTTGACTTTGATTGACTGGACGTCCAGTCTATAGCTGGGCCGCCTGGGGAGGGGTCCGGAAAGACGGGGGTCAGCCCGGGAGCGCCGAGCAGGGAAGTTGGGGGGGTTGCTCGGCCCTCCGGGGCCATGACCAGCATCGGGGAAGGAAACGTGCCGCGCTCGGCCACGGCGAACCAGCAACTGCGGGAACGCTCGCGGGAACGCATCCTCGCCGCCGCGCTCGAGGTTTTCGCCGAGCGGGGCTACGAGGCCGCGTCGATCTCCGAGATCACCGCCCGGGCCGGGGTCTCCCGCGGACTGGTCTCGTACTACTTCGCGTCCAAGGACCAGCTCGCCGCCGAACTGCTCGATCGCTGGCTCGACGGCATCACCGGGATCCTCGCCATCGAAGGCACCCCGGACGAGCGCCTGGCCGGCATCATCGACGGGGCCCTGATGGCGGCCGCGACCACACTTCCGATCCAGCGCCTGGCCATCACGTTGATGATGCAGCCCACCACGCACGACGTGTTCGCCCGGGTGGAGGCCGCCAAGAACACCCGCCTCGCCCAGGTCGAAGACGCCATCCGCTCCGTCTTCGCCGCCCGCGGCGCCGCCGACCCGGCCGTCGAGGAAATGTTGCTTCGAGCAACTTTAGAGGGCGTCACGGTCAAGCTGGCGATCTACCAGCAGACCTTTCCCCTGGAAGCCATCCGCCGGCGCCTCTACGAAACCTACGACCTCCCCGCGCCCACCACACCCCTACCCGTCCCGTCACCTCCAGTCCACCGTCTCCGCGCCAAGTGATGCCGGCAGAACCTGTGGACAACGGGTTGGACACAGACCGATTTCTGGATCAATATGTCGCACGAAGAGCATGACCGTGCGACACTTTTATCCATGAAGGAGGTCGCGGCCGAGTTGCCGAGCACTTTCACGACTGGTGCCGCCCGGGCTCTGGGGGTGCATCCCCGCGACCTGTACTCATGGCGAGACACCGGCCAGGTGATCGAGCTTTCCAGAGGAGTTTTCCGACGGGCCGACGCTCCGGTGCCGTCGTTCCCCGACTTCCTCGCCGTCGCGTATCGGTCCCCGACGGCGATCGTCTGCTGTGCTTCGGCCGCGGCGGCGCACGAGTTGACCGACGAGCTACCGGTAGCAGTGCAGATCGCCGTACCTGGTCGAGCGCGAGCTCCACGGGTCGACTACCCGCCGACGACGGTGTACCGGTTCGACGAGAGAACCTTCGAGATCGGACTGTCCCGGCTCGAGGCAGCACCTGGTGAGTGGGTGCGTATCTACGATGCGCCGCGAACGGTCGTCGACCTGATGCGACTGCGCCGTCGTCTCGGGGAGCCACTGGCCCACACGGCCCTACAGCGATATGTCAAGCAGCGCGGGGCAAAGCCGGCTCTCTTGCTGGAGTACGCATCCGCGCTGGGCGTCCATGGACCGATGCGCACTGCACTGGACATCGCGAGCGCAGGATGAGCCGACCGACGAGGGAAGACGCCGGTGGCCGTGCGTTCCTTGACCTGCAGAACCGAGCGCGGCGCGAGCGACGCGGAACACAGGAACTTCTGACCCTGTACGTCGTGGAGCGCTGGCTGGCACGTCTGAGCAGATCGAGCCAACTGGACGACTTCGTCCTCAAAGGCGGCATGCTTCTTGCGGCGTACGGTCGGCGTCGTCCTACCGCGGACGCGGACGCTCTCGCTCGGAACATGCCGGGAGATGAGAAGATGGTCGCAAACCGGGTCGCCGAGATCGCATCTCTGCCGGATCCGGATGGCGGTGTCGAGTATTTGCCGGACACGTTGACCACCCGCGTCATCCGCGACGATGCGCTGTACGCCGGGGTCCGGGTCAGCATGGGAGCCAGGATCGCGACGGCAGCGGTGAGGCTGCGGCTGGACGTCAACTTTGGCGATCCTGTGACTCCGGCACCGCGGATTGTCGAGGTGCCTGCGCTGCGCCCGGGCGTCGCCGCGATTCGGGTGTTGGGCTATCCGATCGAGACCGTGATCGCGGAGAAGCTCGCCACTGCGGTGGCGCTTGGAGCGGCGAACACACGAGTCCGCGACTACGCAGACCTTTACACGCTGATCACGAGCCGGGAACTCGAAGATGACGCGGTCCGGAGGGCTGTCCGGGCGACGGCATCCTTCCGCGGCACTGCATTGCGCCCACTGACCGAGGTGACCTCAGCACTGGTGGCCTTGAGATCTGGCGCCTACGCCGCATACCGCGCTGGTCTCGGCATGAGTGGACAGGACCTACCGGAGGACTTTGCCGATCTCGTCCGCGTGGTTGCCGCCTTCGGCGACCGAGTACTGCCTCGCGCGAAGTGAGTCCGCGTTACGACGGGCGTACCGAAAGAGCCGTCCTGTGGAGATTCTGTCGGCGGTCAGGCCACTCTACTGAACGCGGTGGACCTTGTGTTGAGCGGCTTGGGCGCGGGGGCGGACGGTGAGGCGGTCGATGTTCACGTGTGGCGGCCGGGTGGCGATCCAGGCGACGATGTCGGCGATGTCGTCGGAGGTGAGCGGTTCGGCGACACCGGCGTACACAGCCTCGGCCTTCTCCTGGTCGCCGCCGAATCGGGTCAGGGCGAAGCCCTCGCTGCGCACCATCCCCGGCGCGATCTCGCAGACGCGCACCGGCTGGTCGTACAGCTCGAGCCGGAGCGTGTCGACGACGGCCTTGGTCGCGTGCTTGGCGGCGACGTACCCACCGCCGCCCTCGTAGGCGACCTGGCCGGCGGTCGAGCCCATCACGATGATCGTGCCGCGCCCGGCGATGAGGGCCGGGAGCAACGACTTCGTGACGGCCGCGACCCCGATCACGTTCACCTCGTACATCTGCCGCCAGCCCTCGAGATCCGCCTCGGCGACCGGCTCGAGCCCGAACGCGCCGCCGGCGTTGTTCACCAGCAGTTCGAGCCGGTCACCGACCGTCTCGGTCAGTGCGGCGACGTCGTCGGCCGACGTCACGTCGCACTGGACCGCCCGGCCGTCGATCTCCTTGGCCAGCGCCTCGATCCGGTCCAGCCGGCGGGCCGCGCAGATCACCTCGAAACCCTCCCGGGCCAGGTGCCGAGCCGACGCGGCTCCGATCCCACTGCTCGCTCCGGTCACGACGGCAAGAGAACGTGCATTCGAAGTCATGCCTCCGAGTCTCCCAGCCCCGCTGCCATCGGCGGGAGCCAGTCCGCACAGTAGAACGTCGAGGTTTCGGGTGGGGGCAAGCTCGGCAAGGAGACCGACGATCTCCGTCCGGCCTTGTCACGCAGAGTCGCGGCCACACTCGAAACCGGCCAGACCCTCGCCCTTCCGAGGCGGCAGCCGGACTGAGCTCAGACTCTCGACAACCGGCGCGACCAGGTGCCGCCGGAGTTACCCTGACCAGGTGACCCAACCCTTCGCCGACCGTCCTCTCCGGCGGGTCGCGATGATCAGCCTGCACACGTCGCCGCTGGATCTGCCGGGCACCGGAGATGCCGGCGGGATGAACGTCTACGTCGTGGAGCTCTCGAAGCGCCTCGCCGACCTGGGGGTCGAGGTCGACGTCTTCACCCGCGCGACCTCGTCGGCCTTGCCCGCCCGGGTGGAACTGATGCCCGGAGTGATGGTCCGCAACGTCGCGGCCGGCCCCTACGAAGGCCTGACCAAGAACGAGTTGCCCGCCCAGCTGTGTACCTTCGCCCGCGCTGTCCTGCGCGCCGAGGCGATCCACGAGCCCGGGTACTACGACGTGATCCACTCGCACTACTGGCTGTCCGGCCAGGTCGGCCTGCTCGCCCGCGACCGCTGGGCCGTCCCGCTCGTCCACACCATGCACACGATGGCCAAGGTGAAGAACGCCAGCCTCGCGGAGGACGACGTACCCGAGCCGCCGGCCCGACTGCTCGGTGAGGAGCAGGTCGTCGAGGCCGCCGACCGGCTGCTCGCCAACACCGACGACGAGGCGAACGAGCTGATCACCCTGTACGGCGCCCAGCCGGCGAAGGTCGGCGTGGTCAACCCGGGCGTGGACCTGGACATGTTCAGCCCCGGCGACCAGGCGGCTGCCCGGCGGGTGATCGGGCTGCCCGAGGATGCCGTCGTACTGGCGTTCGTGGGGCGGATCCAGCCGTTGAAGGCGCCGGACCTGCTGATCCGGGCCGCCGCGCGGATGCTCGGCCGCGATCCGTCGTTGCGGGACCGGCTGATGGTGGCGATCATCGGCGGACCGTCGGGCAACGGGATGGAGCATCCCGAGTCGCACGCCGAGCTGGCCCGGGCGCTGGGGGTCGACGACGTGACCCGGTTCGTCAAGCCGATGGAGCGGTCCGCGCTGGCCGACTGGTACCGATCCGCGTCGGTCGTCTGCGTTCCGTCGTACTCGGAGTCCTTCGGGCTGGTCGCGCTAGAGGCCCAGGCCTGCGGAACGCCGGTGGTCGCGGCGGCCGTCGGCGGGCTGACGACCGCGGTCGCGGACGGACAGACCGGGCTGCTGGTGCCGGGGCACCGGGTGGACGACTTCGCCGACGCGCTGACGCGGATCGCGACGGATCCGCTCACCCGCGAGACCATGGGCCGGGCCGCGGTCAAGCACGCCCAGGGTTTCGGCTGGGAGCTGACCGCGCGCAAGACGGTGACGGCGTACCGGAAGGCGGCGGAGACGATGGCGGCGGAGCTGGCCGCGGAGGTAACCGGATGAGGGTCTCGGCGGCGGACGTGATCCGTCAGGTGCTGAAGGAGAACGAGCTCGACTTCACCGAGAGCGAGCCGGGCGTCTTCATCGCGGACCTGCCGGGGGAGCGGAAGCTGAAGACCACGGTCTCGCTGACCGTCGGGGCACAGGCGGTCCAGGTGCACGCGTTCGTCGCCCGGCATCCGGACGAGAACCACACGGCCGTCTACCGCTGGCTGCTGGAGCGGAACCTGAAGATGTACGGCGTCGCCTTCGCCGTCGACCATCTCGGCGACATCCACCTGGACGGGAAGGTCCCGCTGCACGCGATCACCCCGACCGAGGTGGACCGGCTGCTCGGCGCGGTCCTGGAGTACGCCGACTCGTCGTTCAACACCATCCTGGAGCTCGGCTTCGCCTCCTCGATCCGCAAGGAGTACGAGTGGCGCGTCTCCCGCGGCGAGTCGACCCGGAATCTGGACGCTTTCAAGGGCTGGCTCGAGCCCCAGTAGGCTGATCGCCATGACCTATCGCCTCATCCTGCTCCGCCACGGCCACAGCGACTGGAACGCCAAGAACCTCTTCACCGGCTGGGTCGACGTCGACCTGAACGCCCAGGGCGTCGAGGAGGCGCACCGCGGCGGTCAGTTGCTGCTCGAGCGCGGACTGCTCCCCGACGTCCTGCACACCTCGGTGCTGCGCCGCGCCATCCGGACCGCCAACATCGCGCTCGAGGAGGCCGGGCGCCAGTGGATCGACGTACGCCGGTCCTGGCGGCTGAACGAGCGCCACTACGGCGGGCTGCAGGGCAAGGACAAGAAGCAGACCCTGGAGGAGCTCGGCGAGGAGCAGTTCATGCTGTTCCGCCGCTCCTACGACACCCCGCCGCCGCCGATCGAGCGCGGCTCGGAGTACGACCAGGCCGGCGACCCGCGGTACGCCGGGCTCCCGTCGGAGCTGCTGCCGTCGACCGAGTGCCTGAAGGACGTCGTCGAGCGGATGCTGCCCTACTGGTACGACGCGATCGTGCCGGACCTGCGCGACGGCAAGACCGTCCTGGTCACCGCGCACGGCAACTCGCTGCGCGCCCTGGTCAAGCACCTGGACAACCTGGACGAGAAGACGATCGTCGGCCTCAACATCCCCACCGGCATCCCGCTCTACTACGAGCTCGACGACGACTTCAACCCGGTCACCCCGGGCGGCGAGTACCTCGACCCCAAGGCCGCCCAGGCAGCGATCGAAGCCGTCAAGAACCAGGGCCGGTAGCCTCGTCCAGCTCGACGGTTCGGAGGTAGTCGAGTCTGGCCTGGAGCTCGGGTCGGTCGGCGAGCACGTCCGCGCTGCCTTCGAGGAGGTCGCGCTCGGTGCGCAGCAGTTGTTTCATTCGGCGCTCGACCGCGTCGAGATGAGCCAGCATCTCGGCGCCGGTCAAGGCGGACACGTCGGTGTTGATCAGGCGGTCGGTCTCTGAGTTGTCGTCCATGCCGGTGAACATATCCGTGCGCGCCCGCGGCGCGCCGACCTGGTTCGCGGCTGTGGACGAACGGCAAAGCCCTCGGCAACCAAGTGGTTGCCGAGGGCTACTTTTTGGAGCTCAGTTGCCGTTCGGGTTGGGGGCGGAGGCGCCGGCGCCGGAGCCTGCCGCCGTACCGCCGACGGCGACCGGGAGCTCGCCGGTGACCAGGTAGACGACCCGGCGGGCCATCGACACGGCGTGGTCGGCGATGCGCTCGTAGTACCGGCCGAGCAGGGCGATGTCGACCGCGACCTCGACACCGTGCGGCCACGAGTCGTCCATCATCAGGCGGAACTGGTTGCTGCGCAGCTTGTCCATCAGGTCGTCGGTGGCCTCGAGCTTCGCGGCCGCCTCGACGTCGCGGGTCCGGATCACGTTGCCGGCGGCGTCGACCATCTTGCCGGCCACCGAGCCCATCTCCTCGATGACGCTGTGCAGCTCGTCCGGGATGGCCGGTGACGGGTAGCGCATCCGGGCGATCTTGGACACGTGCGCGGCCAGGTCGCCCATCCGCTCCAGGTCGGCCACCATCCGCAGCGCGGCGACCAGCATCCGCAGCTCGTTCGCGACCGGGGACTGCCGGGCCATCAGCTCGAAGACCTTGTCCTCGATCCCTTCGCCGGCCGCGTCCAGCTGGATGTCGGCCGCGATGACTTCCTCCGCCTTGCGGATGTCGGCCTCCAGCAGCGCCGCGGTGGAGCGTCGTACGGCGGTGGACACCGTCCGGGTCATCCGCTCCAGCTCGGCGAGGATGTCGTCGAGCTGCTCGTGGTAGCTGTCACGCATTGTGTTCGTTTCCGATCTGTGGTGTTCGGTGCCACGGTGCGGCGGCGCGGGCAGGCACCGCCTGTACCCGTCAACGGTGACCGTATGCCGTCGAGGTTGCCGGATGGCGACGAGTGGTGAACGCCTGATGAACAGTTAGGTCGTCCCTCGGTCATGAGGTGCTCGTTCGGTCTTTCCCTGCTGGTTGCCCGCGTAGCATCGTTGCCGTGGACCCCACGCTGGCTGCGGTGCTGGGCGGCGTCATCGGCGCGGCCCTGGCCCTGCTTTCGCTCGGGGCGATGATGCTCAGCGAGCGGGCCCAGCGCAAGATTCCGGAGTCCCCGGAGCCGGCCGTCCCCTCCGGCGTCGCCACCGTCTTGTCGGTGCTGCGGTCGTCCGCGGTGGTGATGGGCCCGGAGGACCAGGTGCTCCAGGCCAGTGCCCCGGCCCACGTGCTCGGGATCGTGCGGGGTGAGCGGCTGGTGGTCGAGGACCTGCTGACGATGGTCCGGGCGGTCCGCCGGGACGGCGAGATCCGCCAGCAGGACCTGGAGATCATCCGCGGCCGGCTCGGTGCCACGCAGTACGTGAGTGCCCGGGTCGCCCCGCTGGGCAGCCAGCTGGTGCTGGTGCTGGTCGAGGACCGGACCCGGGAGCGCCGGCTGGAGGCGATCCGGCGGGACTTCACCGTCAACGTCAGCCACGAGCTGAAGACCCCGATCGGTGCGCTGATCCTGCTCGCCGACGCCGTCTCGGAGGCGTCCGACGACCCCGAGGCGGTGCAGCGGTTCTCCGGCCGGATGCGGATCGAGGCGTCCCGGCTGAGCCGGCTGGTGAAGGAGATCATCGAGCTGTCCCGGCTGCAGGGCGACGACCCGCTGGAGAACCCCGGGCCGGTCGACATCAACGGCGTCATCGACACCGCGGTGGACCGCTGCCGGGTGGACGCCGAGGACCGCGACATCAAGATCGTGGTGAAGACCGAACCGGACCTGGAGGTGATGGGCAGCGCGGACCAGTTGGCCATCGCGATCGGCAACCTGGTCGAGAACGCGGTCAACTACAGCCCCGACGGCACCCGGGTGGCGGTCGCCGCGCACCCGATCGGCGACCTGGTCGAGGTGACCGTCAGCGACCAGGGCGTCGGCATCCCGAGCAGCGACCTGGAACGCATCTTCGAGCGGTTCTACCGGGTCGACCGGGCCCGCAGCCGTGAGACCGGTGGGACCGGGCTCGGCCTCTCGATCGTCAAGCACATCGCCTCCATCCACGGCGGTGACGTGCGGGTCTGGAGCGTCGAGGGCCAGGGCTCCACCTTCACCGTGAGACTCCCGCTGCGGCTCGAACCCGCGCCGGGCCAGACCGGTTCCCCCAGCCAGGCAGAGCCGGCCGTTCCCCTGGCGCCTACCCCGTCAGGTAAGCAGCCTGCATCGCAGGATCCTTCGCATCGGCGGCGCCCAGGCGGGCACCTCGCTGCGTTGGAGGAGGAGCCACGATGAACCCCACATCGAGGCACCTCCTCCGCCTTGCGATGCACCCACCCGGACACCGCCGCTACTGAAGCATCCTGCAATGCAGGCCGCTAGATCACAAAGGAGACAGCTTCGTGACCCGAGTGCTGGTCGTCGAAGACGAAGAGAGCTACAGCGACGCGTTGTCGTACGTGCTGCGCAAGGAAGGGTTCGAGGTCGCCGTCGCGGAGACCGGACCGGACGCGCTGGACGAGTACGACCGGGCCGGTGCGGACATCGTCCTGCTCGACCTGATGCTGCCGGGTCTGTCCGGCACGGAGGTGTGCCGGGCACTGCGCAGCCGGGGCAACGTCCCGGTGATCATCGTCAGCGCCAAGGACACCGAGGTGGACAAGGTGGTCGGCCTCGAGCTGGGCGCCGACGACTACGTGACCAAGCCGTACAGCCCACGCGAGTTGCTCGCCCGGATCCGCGCCGTACTGCGGCGTGGTCAGGACGTGGAGCTGTTGCCGGACACGCTGGAGGCGGGGCCGGTCCGGATGGACGTGGAGCGGCACGTGGTGACGGTGTCCGGGACCGAGATCCGGCTCCCGCTCAAGGAGTTCGAGCTGCTCGAGATGCTGCTGCGCAACACCGGCCGGGTGCTCACCCGCGGGCAGCTGATCGACCGGATCTGGGGCGCCGACTACGTGGGTGACACCAAGACCCTGGACGTGCACGTGAAGCGGCTGCGCTCGAAGCTGGAGAAGGATCCCTCGAATCCGCAGCACCTCGTCACGGTGCGTGGTCTGGGCTACAAGTTCGAGTCCTGAGTCACATGCTCACAGGTCGCGATGGCTTGTCGGGTTAGCTTAGGCTCTCCTTAGTTGAGGCAGTCTGTCTAAGGAGAGCCACCATGTCCTGGTCCCGTACTCGGGCCGTCACCGCGATCGCCACCGCGCTGGTCGCGACGACCACGCTGACCGCCTGCGGGAGCGATGCCGACCCCCAGGCCGGCAGTTCTGCCGGTACGGCGGCCGCCGGGTTCCCGGTCACGTTGAAGAACACGTTCGGCGAGACCACCATCACCAAGAAGCCGGAACGCATCGTGACGCTCGGCTGGAACGCCCAGGACGTGGTCTACGCCCTCGGCGAGACGCCGGTCGGGATGCCGAAGGTGACCTACGGCCCGACCGCGGCCGGGGTGACCGCGTGGGACGCGGACAAGTTCGACGCCTCGAAGACCGAGTTGCTGGACACCGCCGACAAGTTCCCGTTCGAGAAGATCGCGGCGCTGAAGCCGGACGTCATCCTGGCGCCGTACGAGGGGTTCGACGCGGCGACGTACAAGACGCTGTCGGACATCGCGCCGACCGTCGCCTACCCGGGTGCCCCCTGGCAGACCACCTGGCAGGACCAGACCCTGCTGATCGGTGAGGCGCTGGGCAAGAAGGCCGAGGCCGAGAAGCTGATCGCCGGTATCGACGACAAGATCAAGCAGGTCGCGAGCGAGCACCCGGAGTTCAAGGGCAAGACGATCACGGTCGGCTCGTTCGGCGCGGAGAACTACGTCTACATGCCGACCGACCCGCGGGTGCAGATGCTGAACGAGATGGGGTTCGTGAACGCGCCCGGCGTGGAGAAGCTGCAGGCCGGCAACACCAAGAAGGAGTTCGCGCTCACCGTCAGCAAGGAGAAGGTGCCCGACGTGGACGCCGACGTGGTGGTCGCCTACGTCGACGGGCTGGGCGCACAGAAGTTCCAGGCCGACCCGGTCTACTCGTCACTGGCCGCGGTCAAGCGCGGCAGCGCCTACGTGATGGAGGACCAGCAGGTCATCTCCGGGATGAGCGCGGTCAGCGTGCTGAGCGTTCCGTGGGTGCTGGACAAGATCGTCCCCGGCCTGTCCAAGGCCGCCCAGGCCGCGGGCTGACCGTCCGCCGGGACCTCGGCCACAGGTCCCGCCGGTACGACGAACGGGCCGTCCCGCGCCGGGGCGGCCCGTTCGGCTGTCTCAGCCGTGCCCGCCACCCTCGTCGGGGCGCGGGGACGGGGAGTAGTGGTCCTCGGCCAGCACCGGGACGTAGGTGGTGATCGGTGCGGCCTGACCGAACGTGATCGTCACGTTGATCATCTGGCCCGGCTTGCCGCCGGTGACGGTGATCGGCTCACCGCTCGCCTCGCCGTTCTCACCCTCCGCGACCGGGGCCGGCGGAATCAGCGTCGACGTACCGGCCTTCAAGTCCAGCGGCTTGACGTTACCGAAGGTGACCTCGCTCGGCTGGTCACCCCCGGCCTGGCCGTCCGGGGTCCCGGCCGGGGCCTGCGCGATGCCGACCAGTTCGTCGTCGGACCCGCCGTTGTTGACGATGAGCGCGTGCAACTCGCCCTTGCCGTCCTCGGAGGCGAGCACCAGAACGTTGCGGACCGCGATCGAGCCGGAGTCGGCGTTGGTGCCTTCGGCGGCCTGGTACGGCTGCAGCGTCTGGGCGTTGAAGCTCGCGCCGCAGGCCGTCAGCGCGATACTCAAAGCGGCGGCGGCACCCGCCAGCGCGGTGCGCCGGACGGACCGCGAGGACATCGTGATCGGCACTGGAATCCCTCTCCTGCAAGCTGTTCGACGCCGTCAGGCAGCGGCCTCCGGCGCGTCACAGCGTAGCTCTCGTGCCCGTCGGGCTCGACGGCGGGATGGCGATCACGGGCTGTCCCAACGGTGTCCCGGGCAACCTTTCACGCGCGCACGAGGCACGGCCTCGAGCGTTTGTCAAGGCAGGAAATGGCCTCTGACCAGCGCAAACGTCCCCGGCCGGACCATCTGCCACGTGGTAGGATGGAGCTTGGAAAGGGGCACGTGACATATGACTTTCACAGTCGGCGAGACGGTTGTTTACCCCAATCACGGTGCGGCCGTCATCGAGGACATCGAGACCCGTCAGATCAAAGGTGAGGACAAGACCTATCTGGTCTTGAGGATCGTCGCTCAGAACGACCTGGTCGTCCGGGTCCCCGCGTGCAACCTCGATCTCGTCGGCGTGCGTGACGTCGTGGATCAGGCTGGCCTGGAGCGCGTCTTCGACGTGCTGCGCGCACCGCACACGGAGGAGCCGACCAACTGGTCGCGTCGGTACAAGGCGAACCTCGAGAAGTTGCACTCCGGAGACGTGATGAAGGTGGCAGAGGTCGTCCGCGACCTGTGGCGCCGTGAACGTGACCGCGGTCTGTCCGCCGGTGAGAAGCGGATGCTGGCGAAGGCTCGCCAGATTCTGGTCTCCGAGCTGGCCCTGGCCGAGCACACCAACGAGGACAAGGCGGAAGCCATCCTCGACGAGGTTCTCGCTTCCTGATCCACCCGATCAGACCCGAGTCGGAACACGTGATCCTGCCGTCCTGCGCGGACCGCTCCCGATGAGCACCGCGGCCATCATCCCGGCGGCCGGTCTCGGACTCCGGCTCGGTGGTGAGACCCCGAAAGCGTTTCGAGAGGTCGGTGGCGAATCGCTGCTGGTCCACGCCGTTCGTGGACTGCTGGCAGCGACCGCCGCCGACCTCAGCTGTTGTGTGGTGGTAGTCCCGGCCGGCACCGAGGACGCGGTCCGTACGGAGCTCGAGCCGTACGCCGGGGGCACCCGGCTGCTCGTTGTCCCGGGCGGCGCCGAGCGGGCCGACTCGGTCCGGGCCGGCCTGGAGCTGGTCCCGGTCGACGGGATCGACTGCATCCTCGTCCACGACGCGGCCCGCGCGTTCGTCCCGGCCGACGTCGTCGAACGGGTCGTCGCGGCGGTTCGTGGCGGTGCTGCGGCCGTTGTGCCGGCGGTGCCCGTGACGGACACGATCAAGCTGGTCTCCGCGACCGGTGAGGTCGTCGACACGCCCGACCGGTCGAGGCTGGTCGCCGTACAGACTCCACAGGGGTTCCACCCCGCCGTCCTGCGTCGTGCGCATGCGGCCGGTGCTGCCGGTGCGACGGATGACGCGATGCTGTGTGAGCGGCTCGGTGTGACCGTGGTGACGGTCGAGGGTTCCGAGGAAGCGTTCAAGGTGACGCGGCCGCGGGACCTGCTGCTGGCTGAGGCGTTGCTGGCGGACAGGAGACTGCCGTGAAGGTTCCCCGGGTCGGCACCGGCATCGACGTACATCCGCTGGAGGAGGGCCGCCCGATGTGGCTGGCCGGCCTGTTGTGGCCGGAGGAGACGTCGGGACCATCGGGCCACTCGGACGGTGACGTCGCGGCCCACGCCGTCTGCGACGCCCTGCTCAGCGCGGCACGATTGGGAGACCTGGGGTCCAACTTCGGTACGTCGGAGCCGGAGTGGGCGGGTGCGTCCGGGGCAGCCCTGCTGGCCGAGGCCGCGCGTCGGGTGCGGGCCGCCGGTTTCGAGATCGGGAACGTGTCGGTACAGATCATCTGCAACCGGCCCCGGTTCGCGGGTCGCCGCGAGGAGGCCGAAAAGGCCTTGAGCGCCGTCTGCGATGCGGAGGTCTCGGTGAGTGCCACCACGACCGACGGACTCGGCCTGACCGGCCGCGGCGAAGGCATCGCCGCGATCGCGACCGCGCTCATCTACTGAGGACCCGGCCTCGACAGGCTGACGGGATCCGTCGAGAACCGCGCGGCTCGCGGGTCGAGCTCGTCGCCGGTCCGTTCCGTGAGTACGCCGTACAACTCGGGACGTCGGCCCCGGAGCCAGCGGCGGCCGGTTGCCAGTGGCACCAGTTCCAGGTCGAGGTCGGCGACCACCACGGACTCGGCCGGTACCGGGGTCTCGGCAACGATTCGGCCGTAGGGGTCCAGGATCATTGCGTTGCCGGTGCGGACCTCGTCGTCGTCCCGTCCGACACCGTTGCTGAACAGGACGAACAGGCCGTTGTCGTGCGCCCGGGCCGGCAGCCAGCGCATCAGCCAGCCGCGGCCGTTGGGTCCGTTGAAGGCGGCCTCGATCGCCTCCCGGTCGCCGTTCTCCCAGACATCCAGCGGGATGGGCTTCATTCCGTGTGGGCTGCGGGAGTTCGTTCCACCGGTCTGGTGTGGCGCCAGCAGGACGGTTGCCCCGAGCAACGCGGTGATCTGGACGTTCTCGACCAGGTTGTTGTCCCAGCAGATCAGTACCCCGGCCCGGAACCCCCACGGCGTGTCGAACACCGTGTACGACGATCCGCTCGCGATCGCCTCGTGCTCGAACGCGTGCAGCTTGCAGTGCACGTGGATCTCGCCGGTCGGCAGGCAGACGGCGTACGAGTTGAAGAGCCTGCCATCGGCATCCTCGAGGAACCCGACAGCGATCCCGGCGTCGAGGTCCTTGGCCAGGGCAAGGACCTGGCCGACGAGCGGGCCGTCCACGGGCGAGGCCAGCTCGTGCAGCCGCTCGGCGGTGTGCCGGCGGAGGTGCCAGTAGCCGAGCAGGCACAGCTCCGGGAACACGACCAGCCGGGCGCCGTCCGCGACCGCCTGCCGGGCAAGTCGCTCGACGGTGGCGAGATTCGCCGACGGCTGGTCCGGGACCGCCTCGAACTGGACGACCGCGCTGCGGAAGAGATTCATACGTCCATCGAAACGCCGAACGTTCTATGACGTCCAATAGCTGTTTGATCAGATTCCATATCGTGGGGTTATGGATCTGCGATTGCTCCGGGCGTTCGTCACCGTCGCTCGGCTGCGCAACTTCGGGGCCGCGGCGGAAGAGTTGTCGACCAGCCAGCCGGCGCTGACCAAGCAGATCCAGGTGCTCGAGCGAAGGGTCGGCACGGTGCTGTTCAGCCGAGGCCGGCACGGTGCTCGCCTGACACCGGCCGGGGAGCTCCTGCTGCCGGACGCCGTGGAGTTGCTCGAGCGGTCCGAGGCCTTCGATCGGCGGGCGGCGCAGGTCGCGGCGGGGAGCGAAGGGTCTCTTGCGATCGGATTCGGGCTGTCCGGGATCGAGCTGGCACCACGGGCTGTCGCGCTGTTCCGCAGTCGTTGGCCAGGTGTCTCGGTGTCACTCGACGACATGTCGTCGGCAGTCCAGTGCGAGCGCCTGCTCGCGGGCAGCTTGCAGATCGGGTTCGTCCGCCTGCCCGTCCCGGCCGGTCTCGAACACCTACGGCTACGGCGGGACCGGCTGGCCCTCGCCGTACCGGACGGGCTGGCCCTTCCGCGAGACATCGGCGGCTGGCTCGACGGTCGCCCGCTCGTCCGTCTCACCCCGTCCCGTGGTCCCGGCCTCACCGCGCAGATCCAGGGCCTGTGCGCCGAGCTCGGTTGCCATCCGGGAGTCCTTCAGGACTCTGCCGACCTCCAGACTGTGCTGGCGTTGGTGGCCGCCGGTGCCGGCCCGGCCGTCGTACCGCAGTCTGCCGATCGCATCGCGCCGCCGGAGCTGCGCCTTGTGCCACTTCCCGGGCGGGCCGCCTCCTGGTGGATCGGCGCCGCCTGGGCCACCCGGACCCCGCTGACCGAACGCTTCGTCAAGGTCGCTGCCGAGGTCGCCCGCTCTTGAGCGCCGGCAGCTCCGTCGAGTCCAGCCACAGCGCGAAGAGGGCGCGTACGGCGTTCTCATCCGAGCTGAAGCTCACCGCCAGTGCGATGAACTCGGCTGTTGTCACCGAGCCGTGGCGGTACGTCTTGGTCCAGGTTCGCAGTAGCTCGAAGAACGCGTCGTCGCCGAGGTGCTGACGCAGTACGTGCAAGGTGATCGCGCCGCGCTTGTAGAGCCGGTCGTCGAACATCAGCTCCGGCCCCGGATCCGACAGCAGCAGATCCTGCGGCAAGCTCTTCAGGCGCGTGTGCGCCTTCGACACCTGCTGCGTCGCCGTCAGGCCGCCCGACGCCTCGGACCACAGCCACTCGGCATAGCAGGCGAATCCTTCGTTCAGCCAGATGTGCTGCCAGTTCGCCGGGGTCAGGCTGTTGCCGAACCACTGATGCGCCAACTCGTGGGCCACCAGCCGCTCGGATCCGCGCCGGCCGTCCAGATGGTTGCTGCCGAACACCGAGATCCCCTGCGCCTCCAGCGGAATCTCCAGCGGGTCGTCCGTCACCACGACCGTGTACGCACCGAAGGGATACGGCCCGAACAGCCGGCAGAACAGCTTCATCATGTCCTGCTGCCGGCCGAGATCCACCTTGGCGTCGCGGACCAGCGAAGCCGGTACCAGTGCCCGCGTCGTCACCGGTGACGAGGCCAGCTCGACCGCGTCGTACCGACCGATCTGGACTGTCGCCAAATATGTCGCCATCGGCGCGGCCTGGTCGTAGACCCAGGTGGTCCGGCTGGCCTTCACCCGCCGGGACACCAGCCGCCCGTTCGCGACCACCTGGTACGGCGAATCAGTGGTGACCGTGATCCGGTAGTGCGCCTTGTCGCCAGGCCGGTCGTTGCACGGGAACCATGTCGCCGCGCCACTCGGCTGGCTGGCGACGATCACACCCTCGGTCAACTCCTCCCAGCCCAGTTCGCCCCACGGACTGTCCTCAGGCTTGGGGTTGCCGCCGTACTGGATGTCGACGACGAACTCGGCGCCGTCGGTGATGTTCGCCGAGATGTGCAGCTTGCCGGAGCGCTGGGTGTAGCGCTGCGGACGCCGGCCATTCACCGAGACCTTCGACACGCGCAGGCCGGACAGGTCGAGGCTGATCCGGGACAGGGCCTGCGTGGCCACCGCGGTGATGGTCGCCTTGCCGGTCAGCCGGTTGCTGCTGACCCGGTAGTCCAGCTCCAGCTCGTAGGACTCGACGTGGTAGCCGCCGTTGCCGTGGGTGGGCACATAGGGGTCGCCGGCGGTCGACGCACCGGGCTGCCCGTTGCTCTGCTGCCCTTTGCCGGGGGCAACCATCAGCTCTGCCAGGGAGCGATCGGGTTCCCGGCCCAGCGCGTCCCGGCTGGTACACCTTCACCACGCATCACGAGAGACACCGGGCCGATGGTAGCCCCTGCTCCTACCTCGGCGGCCGGCAGGACGATGCCGTGCGGCCCGAGGGTCGCCCCCGGCCCGAAGGTGACTGTGCTCATGGACAGAACTCGATCGTGGAACAGGTGAGTTTGCAACACGCACCCGCGATTCACCGTGGCGCCGTCGCCGAGGGTGACCAGATCGGCCTCGGGCAACCAGTACGTCTCGCACCAGACGCCCTTGCCGATCTTCGCCCCGAGGGTCCGCAGCCAGAGCGCGAGGACCGGCGTACCGGCGGCGGCGTTGGCGAACCAGGGCGCGGCGACCAGCTCGACGAAACTGTCCACCACCTCGTTGCGCCAGACGAACGAGCTCCACAACGGGTACTCGACCGCGCGGGTCCTGCCCACGATCACCCACTTGGCCACCGTCGCCATCCCGCCCGCAACCGCGCCGGCAGCCAGGATCACCGCACCGGACAGCAACACCGTGAGCCACGGCCCGAGCCACACGTCGAGTGCCTGCAACGCGAACAGCACGCCGAGCGCGATGGCCACCGTGCACATCATCGGCACGAACCGGCACAGCTCGACCAGTGCCCGGGCCACCTTCAGCTTGAGCGGCGGGTGGAACGTCCGGCTCTGATCGCCCTCGACCGCCTGCCGCCGAAGCTTCACCGGTGGCGAACCGAGCCACGACGTACCGGCCTTGGACTTCTTCGGCGCTGCCGACAGGACCGCCACCAGGCCGTTCTTCGGCACCGACCGGCCGGGTGCGGTCATCCCGGAGTTGCCCAGGAACGCGCGCTTGCCGACCTTCGCGCCGGCCACGTGCAGCCAGCCGCCGCCCAGCTCGTACGACGCGATCATCGTGTCGTCGGCCAGGAACGCACCCTCGCCGACCGTCGTCATTTTCGGCAGCAACAGCACCGTCGACGCTTCGACATCCCGGCCGATCTTCGCACCGAGGGCTCGCAACCACCACGGTGTCAGCAGGCTCGCGTAGAGCGGGAAGAGCAGCGTGCGGGCCGAGTCCAGCAGTCGCTCGGTCGCCCACACCTGCCAGCCGATCCGGCTGCGCACCGGGTAATGGCCCGGCTTGATCCCGATGCCGAGCAGCCGTACGCCGACCAGCGTCAGCAGGGCCAACGTCGCAAAGCCGACCAGCGTCATCAGCGGCACGGCTATGAGCGCTTCGAGAGCCGCAGCTTGAAGCGTTGTTGTGCCTTGCAGCGCGTTGCCCAGTACGACGATCGCCGCCGCGGCCGCGGCCACGGGGATCAAGGACATCAGTGCGGACTGAGCGCCGTACGCGAGAACCCACCACGGCGCCCGGGCCGGACGGTGATCCGGCCACGGGTGCCTGGCGCGGCCGATGCGGGTCGCGGGGGAGCCGGACCAGCGCTCGTTCGCGGGCACCTTGCCGGACACCGCCGAGCCGGCGGCGATCTCTGCGTTCCGGCCGATCTCCGCACCGGGCAGCAGTGTGCTGCGCGAGCCGACGACCGCCTCGGCGCCGACGCTCACCGGACCGACGTGCAGCTGGTCTCCGTCGATCCAGTAGCCGGCCAGGTCGACCTCGGGTTCGATCGACGCGCCACGGCCCATCGTGAGCATGCCGGTCACCGGCGGAAGCGTGTGCAGGTCGACGCCGCGGCCGACCTTCGCGCCGAGAGCCCTTGCGTAGTAGGCGATCCAGGGTGCGCCGGCGAGGTTGGCCGCGCCGGCGGCGTCCGCGAGGTTCTCGGCCGCCCACAGGCGGACGTGGACGTTGCCGCCGCGGGGATAGGTGCCGGGTTGGAGGTTGTGGAGCAGGAGGCGCGCTCCGACGACGGCGATGCCCATCCGCCCGGCCGGGCTGATCAGGATCAGCCAGCCGGCCAGGATCCACCACCACGAGACGGTGCGAACCCAGGGGAGCGGGCCGGCGAACTCCGCGAGCAGGTTGTTCAGCGTGAACAGATAGACGAGCCACCTGGCCCCGACGACCGTCTGCAGGATGAGCGTCAGCGCGGTCTGCAGTAGTTGGGTGGCCTTGGGAGTGGGCCTGATCTCGCGGATCTCTTGTGGCTCTGTGACTGTCGTGCCGGCCTCGTCGAGTCGATCGGCGAGTGCGCCGAGTCTCGGGTACTCGTAGATGTCCGCGACCGTGACGTCGGGATAGCGCTCGCGCAGGGCCGACACGAGTTGGGCGGCGGCCAGGCTCCCGCCGCCGTGCAGGAAGAAGTCGTTGTCCAGGCCGGTGACCTTCGCTCCGAGCACCTTCGTCCAACGCTCGGCCAGCCATCCCGCCGTACCGTCGAGCTCGGCGGCGGGTCCGTCGGTGTCCATCCCTTCGAGTGGCCAGGGGAGCGCGTCGCGGTCCACCTTGCCCGAGGTCCTGGTGGGCAACGTGTCGACGATCGCCAGCAGCGGTACGAGGGCCGCGGGCAGGGCCTCTCTGAGGCGCTCGGTTGCCGCTTGCTGGTCGAACTGCGCTGCGTCTTCTGGTACGACGTACCCGACGAGCAACTGATTGCCCGCGGCGCTGACGCGGACCGCGGCGGCCGCTCCGGTCACAGTGGGCAACGCCTGCAGGGCGGCGTCGACCTCGCCGAGCTCGATCCGGCGACCGCCGAGCTTGATCTGCTCGTCGGCTCGCCCCTGGAAGATGAGGCCCTCGGGCTCGTAGCGGACCAGATCGCCGCTGCGGTACGCGCGTTCCCAGCCCAGGGCAGGCATCGGGGCGAACTTCTCCGCGTCCTTGGCCGGGTCCAGATAGCGGGCCAGCCCGACGCCGCCGATGATCAGCTCACCGATCTGGCCCTCGCCGACTTCGTTGCCTTCAGCATCGACTACGGCGAGGTCCCAGCCGTCCAGCGGGAGGCCGATCCGGACCGGTCCTTCACCGGTCAGCCGGGCGCCGCAGGCCACCACGGTCGCCTCGGTGGGTCCGTAGGTGTTCCAGACCTCGCGGCCGTCCGTCGCGAGCCGTTCCGCGAGCTCGGGCGGACAGGCCTCGCCGCCGAAGATCAGCAGCCGGACCTGGTCCAGCGCGTCCGACGGCCACAACGCCGCCAGCGTCGGAACAGTCGACACGATCGTGATGCCCTGCGCCACCAGCCAGGGGCCGAGATCCATACCGCTGCGGACAAGTGATCTCGGCGCCGGGACGAGACAGGCGCCGTGGCGCCACGCCAGCCACATTTCCTCACACGATGCGTCGAACGCCACCGAGAGACCGGCGAGGACGCGGTCGTCGGGCCCGATCGGCTCCTGCTGCAGGAACATCCGGGCCTCCGCATCCACGAAGGCGGCCGCCGATCGGTGCGTGACGGCGACACCCTTGGGTACGCCGGTCGAGCCCGAAGTGAAGATGATCCACGCGTCGTCGCCCGGCTCCGGACCGTCGGCTCGGGGCGGCGCCGTACTGGTGTCCATGCGGGCGGAGTACGGGTAATCGTAGTAGCCGTCGGCGTTGTCGTTGTCCGGCAGCGGGCCCAGGTGCGGACGCGTCGTGGTGAGCTCGAGGTCGTCGGTGACGACGGCGGCCACCGAGGCCTCGCCGAACACCAGCTCGGCCCGCTCCTCCGGATCGTCCGCATCCACCGGCACGTACGCCGCCCCGGCCTGCAACGTGCCGAGGATCGCGACGTACAAGTCGTTGTGCCCGGACGAGATCCGCACCCCGACCCGATCGCCCGGCCCGATCCCACCCTCGGTCAGCCGCGCCGCGAACTTCGTCGTCTGCTCGAGCAACTCCCGATAACTCAGACTCACGCTGCCGTCGTCCAACGCCGGCTCGTCCGCATACTTGGCCGCGGTCTCCCGCAACACCTCCACCAACGTCCGCGCGGGCGCCGCCCACTCCCCGCGTCGCAACGTCACGCCCGGATGATACGCCGCCCGGTTAACACCACCAGAACTCCGAACAACCCCCGAGACAACTCAGTGATCCGCCGCGTGGGACGGAAGTACTTCAGCCGACGTGCGTTCCCTCGGGTTACTGGACCAGGTCGGAGCGGGCGGCGTAGGTGTTGCAGGCTTTGTTTTCGCCGATGTTGAAGCCGTTCTGGATCCAGAAGCCTTGGCTGGTGGCCAGGCCGTGGGTTCGTTCCTCCGGTGGGGTGCTGGGAGATTCGCCGAAGCTGTTGCTGGACTGTTCCCGGAACTCTGACATGCGGTCGGTCAGCGGGTAGGTGCCGGCGACGGCCTTGCTGAAGACGCCGGCGAAGCAGGAGGCCTGGAGCTCGTTGCGGCGTGAGAAGTCGAGTTTCCTGTCCGGATGCTCCTGCAGGTACGCCGCTCGCGCGTAGAACAGCCCGGTGACACCCTGCACGTGATGGCCGTACTCGTGCGCGATCGTCATCAGGTACGCGAGGTCCTGCTGCGGTCCGAACGCCTTGTTCATCTGCTGTACGTCGGTGTACATGACCTGATTGCCGTAGCAGTAGAACGCCAGCACCCGCCCGGACAGCGGAGCGAACTGGCCGCACGGCGTAGTGACAGGCTTGTCGAACACGACCAGGCCCGGGTCGGGCTTGTCCTGGCCGAGGTCCTTGAAGATCGGCCGCCAGGCGTCGTTCAGGCAGGTGAACAGCTTCTCGTAGTACACCTTCTGCGCCGCGAGGCTGCCGTTGCCGAGGTTCGCGGCCTTGCAGTTCTGCTCCGGCAGCCCACCGGAGCGGTAGATGTCGGCATTGAGCAGGTAGTCCTCGGCCGAGCCCTCCTGCGGGTTGGTGGTCGCCGTCGGCACGATCGACGGGCCCGTCACCCCCGGCTGGGCGGTGGGGTCGGTGTCGCCGCCGGTCAGGATCACGCTGATCGCTGCCAGCGCCCCGCCGACGATGACGAGCATCGCGAAGCCGAACACAATGAGCCGGAGCGATCCACCCCGGCGCTTCGGTGGCTGGAAGCCGTTGAACTGACCCGGGCCGCCGTAGTACGGCTGAGCCCACTGCCCTGAGTACTGACCGGGCCCAGGCTGAAACTGCGGACCAGGCTGGAACTGACCGTCAGGCTGGAACTGAGGGCCGGGCTGGAACCGCGGATCGGCCTGGAACTGACCAGGCCCCTGTGGTGGCCAGGGCGCGGCCTGTGGTGGCGGCAGGACGCCAGGCGGCGGACCAGGGACCAGGCGCTGGTCTTGGGGACGGCCGCCGTACGGGCTGCTCACAGGTCGTGCCTCCTCGGTTCGGTCGGGTTCGCTGGACGAACCGGCACGAGACTACTCTCGACCCATGTCACTGAAGCGCCGCCTCCGTTCGGCTGCCCTGCTGATCTCCCTGACCGTCCCGTTCGTTGCCCTGGGCACGTTGCCGGCCCAGGCTGCCGCGGAACGCGCCACCGACGACCAGATCACGGCCTACGCCGCCGAGGCGACGCTGACCAAGGACGGCGCGCTGCAGGTCAAGGAGACGGTGGACCTGACCGCGGGTGGTACGACGTTCAGCCGGACGCTGGCCACGAAGGTCCGGGCCGACTCCGAGCGGGACCGAACGTACGACGTCCGCGACGTATCGGCGACCGTGAACGGCCAGCCGGCACAGGGGTTCCAGAACGAGAGCATCGACGACGGCCGCCGCCTCACCGTGAACGTGTCCGGCCAGTCGAAGATCGTCTACAGCTACACCGTGGACAACGTGGTGGCCGAGTCCACCGAGGGCCGCGAGGTGAGCTGGCCGATCGTGCAGGGCTTCAGTACGTCGGTGCCGAAGGCCACCGTGACCGTCGACGTCCCGTTCGCGACCTGGGTGACCTGTATCGCCGGCCGGGTCGGCTCGAGCATGCCGTGTACGTCGTCGCAGCTGGCCGAGTCGGCCGCTTTGCAGATCGATCAGAACGGCGTACCGGCGGGTGGCCGGCTGACCTTCCTGACCGGGCTGAGCGACCAGGCGACGGTCCAGCCGAACGCCGAGTTCACCACGCGCTGGTCCCTCGGCCGGGCGTTCACCGTCGACTCCAGCACGCTCGGACTCGCCGCGCTCGTGCTCGGCCTCGGGTTGCTGGGCGCCGCGGCACTGTGGTTCTTCCGCGGACGGGACGCGGCCAAGGTAGGTGGCGGTGCGCCGGAGCGGCCGGTGCTGGACAGTTCGGACGGGCCGCAGTTCGCCGCGCCGGACGGGATCCGGCCGGGGCAGGTCGGCACGGTGGTGGACGAGACCGCCGATGTTGTCGACATCACCGCCACGCTGCTGGACCTCGCTGTACGCAACTACCTCACCATCGTGGAGCTGCCGCGACAGAGCCAGTTCGGCAAGCTGGACTGGGAGCTGCACCGGCTGAACCCGGGCGGTCCCGAGCTGCTGCCGTACGAGAAGGCCCTGCTGGACGCGGTGTTCGCGGACGGCGACTCGGTGGTCGTCTCCACCCTCGGCCCGTCGTTGCGGCCGCGGCTCAACCTGGTGCGGGAGCAGCTGTACGCCGACGTCGTGACGCAGGGGTGGTTTGCCAACCGTCCAGACGCGGTCCGGAACCGCTGGACCACTGCGGGCGTGGTGCTACTGGGTGCGGGCGTCGTACTGACGATCGTGCTCGCGATCGTGAGCAAGTACGCCCTGGTGGGCTTCGCGGTCATGCTGGCCGGACTGGTGCTCGCACTCGTCGGTCAGGTCGCTCCGGCTCGCACTGCGCGTGGTGCCGCCGTGCTGGGACGCGTGGCCGGCCTGCAGCGGTACCTGCTCGACGAGACGTCTGCAGACCTGCCGCACAGCCACCGGCTCGAGTTCGCGTCGCGATGCCTCCCGTACGCCGCTGTGCTCGGGCTGACCGAGAAGTGGGCGCTGGAGATCGCCGCCACCGATGACGACGACGACCCGGATGCCGGCATCGGCTGGTACTCCGGACCGGAGAACTGGCACCTGTCCGACATCGGCGAATCGCTCAGCAACTTCGTGACGTCGTTCGGCGGCTCCCTCACCACGGCTCGCCGCCTCTTCTGAGCCCACAACGACAACAGCCCGGGCCCCCGATTCGGGGACCCGGGCTGTTGCGTCAGTACACCTAGGCCACGCGGGCCTCGTCGGCGATGAAGGTGTTGCAGGAGTTGGGCTGCTTGCTGTTGTACCCGGCGATGGACCACTGGTAGTTGCTCACCCGGTTGCCGTGGTCGTGCACGCGCGGCCGGGCGTAGTCGTCGCCGGTGTGGGCGATCAGGAACCGCCAGTTCGCCAGCAACGGATTGCGCATCGGGATGAACGCCGCGTTCGCGCCCAGGTAGGCCGCGCCGAGACAGGTCGCCTGCAGCTCACGGCGACGGCTCTCCAGCAGTTTCTGGTTCGGCGTCATCGACTGCTGCCGGGTCGCCGAGGCCATCAGGATGCCGCTCAGGTTCTGGACGTGGTGCCCGTACTCGTGCGCGAAGGTGTTCAGCATGACCGCGCGGGCGTAGGCCGGGTTCGACCGGTAGTACCGGTTGTCCACCGCGAACGGGAGGTAGATGGTCGCGTTCGCACCGCAGTACGACGCCCGCACGCTGCGCTGCATGCCACACGGTGACGACAGCTTGCCGGCGTACACGACGGCCTTCGGCGCCCGGAAGCCCAGTCCGGCCTTCTTCATCGCGAGTGACCAGGTGCGGTCCAGGCACGGCAGCAGGCGGTTGTAGTAGTTCTGCGTGGCGGCGAAGTTGATCGGCGCGAACGGCGGTTCGGGGCACTTCGAGGCCGCGATCGGGCCGACGGAGTACAGCTTGTTCGCGGTGAGGATCTCGTCGGTGGCCGGCGCGGCGGGGCTGGACGGTGTCGGGGACGACGGGCTCCCGGATGGGGATGGTGACTCCGACGTGGTCTCCGACGGTGCGACCGAGGGGCTGTTCGTCGTCTGCGGGGTGTCGTCACCGGTGTTGCGGACCAGCAGCGTGACGCCGGAGCCGACAACCAGTACGGCGAGCACGACGAGACCGATCAGCAGGCCGCGGGTGCGGGTCTTCTGCGGACGCCGGCGGCCGGGGCCTGGGGGCTGCGGGATCGGGATCGGCGGGTACTGCCAGGTCGGCGGCTGCTGGACCGGCTGTCCCATCGGGCCGACCTGGCCGCGCTGCGCCGCGTGCCTCGGGCCATTCTGCTGTTGCATGTTCGGCGGCAGTGCGTTGCTCCACGGCGACTGCTGCTGCGGGGGTGGCGCGGACTGTGGGGCCCACAAGTAAGACCCTTCCGAGTACGCCCCGCTCCCACCACCAGCCTGACCAGCCTGAGGACCAGTCGGTGAACCGGCCTGAGGACCTGCTTGTGGTCCACCGGTCTGGGGGCCTGGCCGCGGGCCGGCGCTCTGCGGACCTGTCTGTGGCCTCCCGGGTTGCGGAGCACCCGTCTGAGGAGCGCGGCCTGCCCCAGCGTTCGGCCCAGGACCCTGCTGAGGCCCGGCTCCACGCGCAGGTCCGCTCTGCGGCGGCTGCGGCGTGCTCCCGTACGACGGCGCCGACTGCCAAGAACTCCCCGGACCACGGCCACCCTGCCCACCACCGGTCGGCGCACCGCCGGACTGGCTCGGGCCGGACTGGCTGGGACGAGACGGCGCACCGCCGGATTGCGCACCGCCGGCCGGAGGGCCGGACTGCACACTGCCGGGCTGCGCATCGCCGGGCCGTGGAGGGCGGGACTGTTCCGGCTGGGTCTGCCAGGAGGGGCCCTGGTCGGGGTCCTCCGGGCGCCGGTTGGTCCAGCCTTCGCCGAACCACCTGTTCGCCGGCCGCTCACCCTGGTCCTCGTTCGGGTCCTGGAACTCGCGCTTGGCGTCCGTCTTCTCGCTCCACCACCTGGGCGACTGGCCCTCCCCGGCAGGCTGCTCCGGCGGACCGGCCGGCTGGTCGCCGTCAGCCGGCTCGCGCCGCCCCGGGGGTGGGTTCCAGTTGTCCGACATCGATACTCCTCACGACCTTGCTGGCTGTAGCCGTCACGTGGTGCGTCCGGCCCTGTTCGGGGTGCCGACGCCGCGCCAGGTCGTTCGCCCCCCGGGACAGACCGCTCGCCCCCCGGACATACTCTGCGTGATCCGGACGCCCCAGGCTAGCCAGCCCGGCCAGTCTCCGTCTGCAACCCGGCGCATCGTGATCGAGACCACTATGACGGTGTGAGCTGCCGCACCAGTTCCCGGCGTACGCCGGACGCCCGCGAGCGTCGCCGTACCGAGGTCTACTGCACCCTGGCTGAGGACGCCGCGAAGGTGTTGCAGGAGTTCGGGTTGCGGGTGTTGAAGCCCCGGGTCGCCCAGTACTGGTGGTTCCCTGCGTCGCCGTGGTCGTTGGCGTAGTCGGTCACGTGCCCGATCAGCCACCTCCACTGCCGCATCGACTCGCCACTGATCGGGTAGGTGCGTCTGTTCGCCCCGATGAAAATGTCGGCGAAGCACGACGCCTGCAGTTCGAGCCGGCGGCTGTGTTCCAGTTCCTTGGCCCGGGTCGGCGCCTCGTACCGGATCCGGTGGTTGGCCGCCAGGATCCCGGTCCGGCTCTGCACGTGGTGGCCGTACTCGTGCGCGAACTGGTGGAGCAACCACATCCGGGCCCACACCTTCTGGTGCGCCTGGGTGTAGCGGTTGTAGTTGCCGATGTCCTCGGTGAGGTTCATGTAGATGGTCTGGTTGCTGCCGCAGTAGAACGGCGGCCCGGAGTCGCTCCTGCTCCCGCACGGTGTGCTGACCCTGCCGCTGAAGATCCGCACGTTCGGTGGACGGAAGTTCGTGCCCGACTTGGCCACCAGGGCCGGCCAGGACCTGTTCAGGCAGGCGAGCAGGTTGGCGTAGTTCGCTCGCGCACCGGCCACGTTGGTCGGGCGGGAGCGGGACTCCTTGCAGCCCACTGACTTCATCGCCCCGGCCGTGTAGAGCTTGTTGCGCAGGACCAGGTCGCTGTCGCTCGGCCCCGGCTTCGGCTTCGGTGTGGAGGTCGTCCGCGGCGCGGTCGGTCTGGTCGCGGTCGGCCGCGTCGTGGTCTTCACCGGGCCGTTCGGCTTGATCGACGGTGTGTTGGAAGGTCCGTACGTCGGGGTGTAGCTGGAGGACGAGTACGACGGACGGGTGTACGAGTTGTCGTTGTCGCTCAAAGCGTTCGAGACACCGAAGAGGGCGACCGCACCGAGCACGACGACGCCGAGCACCACCAGCACTGCCTTGCCCCCGCCGCCCTTCTTCCGCGGCGGCTGCGGTCCACCAGGCGGAGCGCCCCAGCCGAACTGCGGCTGTCCTCCGTACGGCGGCCCTTGCGGAGGCATCCCCTGGTACGGCGCTGCCGGCGGCGGACCGACGTACTGCGGACCCGGCTGCCATGGCGGCGCACCGTAAGACGGTTGCGGCCCACCATGAGGCGGCTGCTGTGCACCATAGGGAGGCTGCTGATGCGGCCCGGGCGGCGGGCCCCACTGGTTGCCTGACACCCGTCAGAAGCTAGCGGAGCCAGGGATCACCTTGGCCGCGGCGATGCCCACGATAAGGTGCCCGAGTCAACTGACCCTCTCTATACGGTGTGATTGGGCGATGCGTCTACGTCTGCTTGGGCTAACCCTGTGTGCCCTCGGTCTATCGGCCTTGACCGGCGTCCCTGCCGGTGCGACCGGTTCCCACGGTTCGGCCGACCCGGTCGTGACCAACTTCGACAGTCAGATCCGGGTCGAACGCGACGGCCTGCTGAAGGTCGCCGAAACCTGGAAGCTCAGCAACGTGACCGGGACGTTCACCCGGTTCGTGGTCACTCGCGACCACCTGCCCGACGACATCGACCACGTGCAGGAGATCCAGGACCTGAAGGTCACGGCCGGCGGCCAGGACAAGCAGACCGAGGTGAGCACCAACGGTGACGTCACCTCGATCGCGGTCGCGGACGTCAGCGGCAGCACCGAGCTGGACTTCAGCTACACGGTCAAGGGCGCGGTCGCCGAGACGCTGAACGGCACCGAGGTGCGGTTCGCCCCGCTGACCGGGATCAACCTGACCATCCAGCAGGCCAACATCGTCTTCAGTACGCCGGAGGTCACCCACGTCTCCTGCTTCGCCGGCGCGATCGACAGCAACACCCCGTGCACGCTGGCGCAGATCGGCGAGACGGCCGGGCCGACGTTCCAGCAGCAGGGCCTGCCGCCGGGCAACACGGTCCGGATGACGGTCGGCTTCCCCGAGGGTGAGATCGCCGCGAACTCGATCGTCGAGTACCGCAAGACGTTGAAGCGCGCCTTCTCCACCGACACCGCGCAGCTGCTCACCGCGCTCGGCCTGCTGCTGCTCGGCGCGATCGCGCTGCTGGTGCTCTACCGGCTCCGCGGCCGCGATCGGGTCGACCCGCGGCGCGTCGTGCCGGCGTCGCTGTTCAGCCTCGGCACCGACACCCGGATCGACTTCACCCCGCCGTCGGACCTGCGGCCCGGCGAGGTCGGCACCCTGATCGACGAGCGGATCGACCCGGTCGACGTCACCGCGACGATCATCGACCTGGCCGTCCGCGGGCACATCACGATCATCGAGCAGGAGCACGACTCCGAGTACGCGCGGCCGGACTGGGAACTGCGCCGGGTCGCGAACGCGCCGGCCGAGGAACTGCAGCGGTACGAGAACGTGCTGATCCGCGCGATCTTCGGCGACTCCGACTCGGTGCTGGTCTCCGAGCTCGGCCGCCAGGTCCGCGCGAACCTCGGCCAGGTCCAGGACGCTCTGTACGACGGTGTGGTGAAGCGCGGCTGGTTCACCGAGCGGCCGGACCGGACCCGTTCGCTGTGGGCGACGATCGGTATCGGCGTCACCGTGCTGGGCGTCGTGCTGACCGTCGTACTCGCGCTGCTGTCGACCTGGGGCCTGCTCGGGCTCGCGGTCACTGCCATCGGCGTCGGCCTGATCGTGGTCGGCCGTCACATGCCGGCCAAGGCTCCGGCCGCGGGCCGGGTGCTCGGCCAGGTCGCCGCGATCCGGGGTGAGCTGCTCGAAATGGACGTCAGCGAGCTGCCGACCGACCAGCACGCTGAGCTCTGCTCCCGCGCCCTTCCGTACGCCGTCGTGCTCGGCGGCTCGGAGCGCTGGATCGACGCGCTGGTCGCGACCGACCAGGACGTCGACGAGGACGAGGGTTTCCCGTGGTACCGCGGCCCGCGCGGCTGGCACCTGCAGTACCTGCCGGACTCGCTCCGCAACCTCACCACCAACCTGACGGGCGCACTCTTCGCCCGCTGAGCTGTACAGAACAGCGCCCGCCACACCGCCCCGGTGTGGCGGGCGCTGTCGCTTTACCAGTTGGCTTGCGAGCCGACCGGCGGCAACGGCATCCCGGCCGGATGGATCACGTACACCAGTCCACCCGAGTGCGGCACCCACGCATTCTCGAACGCGGCCCGGTCGTACGTCGTCCGCACCTCGTCGTTGCTCGGGATCAGGTGCGAGGCCGGATCATTCACCACCACGTTGCCGTTGGCATCGAACCCGACGATCACCATCAGGTGCCCGTTGGTCCCGTATCCCGCTCCAGGCAGGTCGCCCTTCTTGAACGACAGCGAGGCGATCAACGGGATGCCCGCCTTGATGAACTGCTCCGCCTCGGTCAGCGACCGCAGCCGCGTCACGAATCCGTCCACGGACCGCGTTCCGGCGTACGCCGTGTTGAACGGCCAGTTGCCGGCGCCGTCGTACGCGTAGTCGAAGACCGAGCGGGCCGCGTGATCCACCTGCGGATCGGCGTCGTCCGGATCGACCCAGGCCGTCTCCTCGTCGGACGGCCCGGCGCCGTAGTAGTCGAGCACCATCGCGGTCGACGTGGCCGAGCACCAGGCCTCACCGCCGCCGTCCCACTGCGGGTAGTGCCCGATGTGCGTCTCCTGCGAGTACGTCGGTACGTCGAGGACGATGCCCTCCGCACCGCCAAGTGGGCTCGCGGCAACCTTCTTCGCGTCCGGCAGCCGGGACGCCATCGCACCGACGGACCGGACCACCGGGGCCTGCGTCGTACCCGTGAGCCGGTAGAGCGTCACCTTGAGCTGCCACCGGTCGAGTGAACGGTCGCCGGCCGCGACGAAGGTGTCGACGGCAACCGATCCGTTCGTGTCGCCCTGGGACGGGACCGACGTGCGGTGGATGTCGCCGGCCGCGGTGTCGTCGCCGCTCGACCACCGGCCGAGCACGTACCACTTGGTGGAGGTGCCGAGATCGGTCCGGCCGGACATCGACACTTCGACCCAGGTCCCGGGTGGTGTGGTCGCGTTCCAGGACGCGATCAGCTCGGTCAGGCCGAAGCCGGGGGTGACGACCGGCGACGTCCAGCTGGTCCGGTCGTAACTCTTGGCGGTGCCGTCACCGAACGGGTCGACGTACGACGTGGTGCCGCTCGACGTACCGAAGGTGAGGGCGCCGTCGGCGACGGTGGTGCCGGAGTGGGCACCGGCGAGGAAGTCATCGGTCGACGTCCACGTGGTGTACGCGATGTCGCGCAACTGCGGCAGCTTGGCGGCCTCGCTGGGCAAGGTGCCGGAAGTCAGCACGACCACACTGGCGATCAGTGCGGTGAGGCTGTGGGCGGTGGTCATGAACTGACCGTAGCCCTGGGCTTCGCCGCTGTCGCGGTGAACGCGTGCCGCAGTACGGGTCTTGTCCGGTCAAATTGTTACGAGCGTTCGTTCCACTCGTCGGCGAGCATCGCGAAGACCAGTTCGTCGGTCCATTCGTTCTTGAGGAACTCGTTCCGGACGAAGTGCGCCTCCTGCCGCATGCCGAGCCGCTTCAGCAGGTTCGCCGAGGCGGTATTGCGCGCGTCCAGGCGGCCGATGATCCGGTGCATCCCGAGCTCCTCGAACCCGAGCCGCAGGATCTCCACCGAGGCCTCCGCGGCGTACCCGCGCCCGTGGAAGTCCGGGTGGAACACGAAGCCGATCTCGCCACCCCGATGCGCGGCGTTCTGCACGAACAGCGACACCTCGCCGACATGCTGCCCGGTCTCGCGCAGAATCACGGCCAGCGTCAACGCTTGGCCGTCGGTATCCATCGGTACGTCGGCCAGCCGGCCGGCCAGCGTTCCGCGGACTTCCTCCGGGGTTTTTGAGTCGTACAGCAGGAACCGCGTCACATCGTCGTTGGACTGCAGCTTCAGCAGGTCGTCGTAGTCGGTCTCGAGGTAGCGGCGAAGGATCAGGCGTTCGGTCTCGATCGGCAGCGAGTAGGTCACAGCACGAGCCTAAGAGACCTCGCAACCCAATAACGCAAGGCAAGCCAGGCCCTCCCACGCCGTTGTGCGAGGGCCTGGCGTCCCAGCCTGGCGTCAGCCGTTGGCGAGGGCGACCAGCCGGGTCTGGTCGCCGTTGAACCGGTTCTGGTCGATCGGGCTCGAGCTGTACTGCCAGAAGGTGTAGAACGGCCAGCCGCCCGGCAGGGTGCCCACGGTCGAGGCGTAGCGGGCGACCCAGAGCGGGTTGGTCGCGTTGAAGGCGGTGGTGTTGCCGGTGCAGCGGGTCCACCAGTCGAGGTTGGTGTAGATCACCGCGTCGCGAGTGGTGCGGGCCTTGTAGGTGGTGAGGAAGTCCCGGATCCAGCTGACCATCGCGGACTGGCTCAGTCCGTAGCAGGTGGCGCCGTACGGGTTGTACTCGATGTCGAGCGCACCCGGCAGGGTCTTGCCGTCCCGGGACCAGCCGCCGCCGTTGCTGGCGAAGTAGCTGGCCTGGGTGGCGCCGCTGGACGTGTTCGGGGTGGCGAAGTGGTAGGCGCCGCGGACCATGCCGATGTTGTAGGAACCGTTGTACTGCTGGGCGAAGTACGGGTTCTTGTACGACGTGCTTTCGGTCGCCTTCACGTAGGCGAACCGCTTGCCTTGGCTCCACCAGTACGACCAGTTGACGTTGCCCTGGTGGCTGGAAACGTCGATACCTTCGACTGTCGCGGCGGGCGCCATGACCGCTGGTGCGGAACTGGTCGTCGTGTTCTGCAGCCAGCCCATGTACGCCTCGCCTGCCCGGCTGATGCCGTGCTGACGTGCCTGTGCGGTGGGCTGCTGTGCTGCGGTGATGGTGGGATCGGTCGGACGTGCTTGGGCGGAGCCGATCGAGGCCAGGAGCAGGCCAAGAGTGACGGCGGCACCCGTGAAAAGGGCGGACTTCACGGTGAACCTCCACAGAGCGATGAGGGGCGGAACAGAGCGCTCGGCGGAGGTTTTACCCGCGTTTCGTAAGAATCAACCCTCGATCTCTAGGTATCTGTGAGTATTTACCGTACGTAGGTCGCGGCGGCGACGTACGTATTGCAAGCGCCCGGGCTGCGCGTCGTGAACCCGGCGTTCGCCCAGCGCGGGACGACAGCCCGGCTGCCGTGGTCGCGCCGGGTGCCGTACTCGTCGCCCTGATGGGAGTGCAGGTAGTCCAGCTGCGACTTGAACATCCCGCTGAGCTTGTAGCTCCTCTTGTTCGCACCCAGGAAGACGTTGCCGAGACAGGTCGCCTGGAGCTCCAGCCGGCGGCTCATCTGCAGCGCCGCGTCACCGGACTTCTCGTACTTGATTCTCGACGACGCGCGCGAGATCCCGGTCAGGTTCTGCACGTGGTGGCCGTACTCGTGCGCCATCGTGTCCGACATCGCCGCCCGGAGCCAGGTCAACGCCTGGGTCCTGTTGGGGTAGCGCGAGTACTGCCGGTACAGCTTGAGATCGCCGGCGACGTCCATGTAGATCGTCTGGTTCGACGGGCAGTAGAACGAGCTCGGCGCACTGCCGCTGCAGGGCGTCGAGACCCGCCCGGTAAAGCCGACCACCCGGGGCGCCTCGAAGGTCTTCCCCGACAGCGCGACCTGCCGTGGCCAGGCCTTGTTCAGGCACGCCGTCATGGCGGCGTAGTACTTCCGGGCGTTCGCGGCGCTGTTGGCCCGGGCGCCCGACTCCCGGCAGTTCACTGTGGCCTGCACACCGGTCTTGTAGATCCGGTTCTTCGTGACGATGTCCGAGTCCGACACCTGTGGTGTCGTGGGTGTGGTTCGCGTCGTGGTCGGACGGTTCGTGGCCCGGCCCGGCGCACCGGTGGTCCGGGGGAAGGTCGGTGCCGTGGTCGGGTTGTAGGCGGGCCGCGGGGAGGTGTAGTCGTCGTCGGGGCCGTTCGACACCTGGATCCACATCCACAGCCCGATGACCCCGGCCGCCACGAGCACGATCGGCAGCACGATGAAGGCAGCCTTGCTCTTCTTCTTCGGCGGGGGCGGCGGGAACCCGTTCGGGCCCCACCCGAAACCGGGTCCCTGCGGCGGCGGGCCCCACTGCTGCGGACCAGGCGGACCGTACTGCGGGGGAGCGCCGTACTGAGGAGGTGGACCGGCGTACTGCTGTGGTGGCGGACCGTACTGAGGTGGTCCCTGGGGCGGTGGGCCCTGGTACGGCGGTGGTGCCTGCGGCGGTGGTCCGCCGTACGGGGGCTGGTTCGACAAGGGAGTCCTCCTAGGGCTGGTTCGGGCAATCTTGTCAAGACCAGGTGTCAACTCCCGTTACCCTTGATCGGTGACACTTCGCTTGTACGACACCGCGACAGCAGCAGTGAGGGATTTCGAACCGGTCCATCCGGGCAAGGTCGGGATCTACCACTGTGGGCTGACGGTGCAGGGTGCCCCGCATGTCGGGCACATCTACAAGGAGGTCGTGTTCGACGTCCTGCGGCGCTGGCTGGAGCGCTCCGGGTACGAGGTCACCGTGATCGCGAACGTGACCGACATCGAGGACAAGATCCTGACCAAGTCGGCCGAGCGGGGCGTCCCGTGGTGGGCGCACGCCTACGAGTTCGAGCGCGAGCTGCACTGGGCGTACGACGTGCTCGGCTGCCGCCCGCCGACGTACGAGCCGCGCGCCACCGGGCACATCCCGGAGATGCTGGAGCTGATCGACCAGCTGATCGAGCGCGGGCACGCGTACGTCGCCCCGGACGGCTCCGGCGACGTCTACTTCGACGTGAAGTCCTGGCCGGCGTACGGCGAGCTGTCGAACCAGAAGATCGAGGACATGGAGGCCGCCGAGGACGCGGACCCGCGCGGTAAGCGGGACCCACGCGACTTCGCCCTGTGGAAGGGCCACACCGAGGGCACGCCGCGGACGGCGTCCTGGCCGACCCCGTGGGGTCGCGGCCGCCCGGGCTGGCACCTGGAGTGCTCGGCGATGGCGGGCAAGTACCTCGGCGACGAGTTCGACATCCACGGCGGCGGGCTGGATCTGCGGTTCCCGCACCACGAGAACGAGCTGGCCCAGTCGACCGCGGTCGGGCAGAGGTTCGCCCGGTTCTGGATGCACAATGCGCTCGTCACCACGGCCGGCGAGAAGATGTCCAAGTCGATGGGCAACAGCGCGGTCGTGCGCAACGTGGTCGAGCGGGTCCGGCCGATCGAGCTGCGGTACTACCTGGTCCAGTCGCACTACCGGTCGGTGGTGGAGTTCTCGTTCGGCGCGTTGGACGAAGCCGCGACGAGTTTCCAGCGGGTCGAGGGCTTCGTCACCCGGGCCACCGAGGTCACCGGCGGGGTCGAGCCGGCCGCCGAGCTGCCGCCCGACTTCGTCACCGCGATGGACGACGACCTGGGCACGCCGGCGGCGTTCGCCGTACTGCACAACACCATCCGGGACGGCAACAAGCTGGTCGCCGACGGGGATTCGCCCGCACTGCGGGAGAGTCTGGCGGCGGTTCGCGGGATGCTGGGCGTACTCGGGCTGGATCCGCTGGCCGAGCCGTGGGTGTCCCGCAGTGGTGCCACCGAAGAGCTCAGTGACGTGGTGGACGGGCTGGTCAAGGCGCTGCTGGAGCAGCGGCAGGCCGCCCGGGAGCGCAAGGACTACGCCGCGTCGGACGAGATCCGCGACCGGCTGAAGGCGCTCGGCGTCGTCGTCGAGGACACCCCTCAGGGTCCTCGCTGGTCGCTCGCGGTGTCTGACGCCCGGTCCGCAACCAACAACGAAGGAAGCTGACGTGCCAGGCAACAGCCAGCGCAAGGGAGCCGTCCGCAAGAAGCCACGGGGTAACCCGACCGCCGGATCCGGTGGCCGGGTTCGCCGCGGTCTGGAGGGCAAGGGCCCGACGCCGAAGGCGGTGGACCGGGTCAAGCACCCCGCGCACAAGCGGGCGAAGGCGAAGGAGCGCGCCAAGGAGCGCGAGCGCAGCCGTCGCCCGGTCCGGAAGGACACCGACGCCACGGTCGAGTGGGTGTACGGCCGCAACCCGGTGGTCGAGGCGTTGCGGGCCGGTGTCCCGGTCGCGGCGCTGCACGTTGCCGAAGGCACCGAACGGGACGCCCGGCTGCGGGAGGCTCTGCTGGTCGCGGTCGAGCACGGCATCTCGGTCCTCGAGGTGCCGCGCACCGAGCTCGACCGGGTGACGGGCAACGGCGCCCACCAGGGCGTCGCGGTCCAGATCCCGCCGTACGAGTACGCACACCCGGACGACTTGCTCAGCCGGGCATACGACGCGCACGAGGTGCCGCTCGTGGTCGCGCTCGACGGGGTGACCGACCCGCGCAACCTGGGCGCGATCACCCGGTCCGCGGCGGCCTTCGGTGCGCACGGCGTACTGGTGCCGGAGCGTCGTGCGGCGTCCATGTCGGCGTCGGCGTGGAAGACGTCGGCCGGTGCGGCGGCCCGGATCCCGGTCGCCCGCGCGACGAACCTGAACCGCGCGCTCAAGTCCTACAAGGACGCCGGCCTCCTGGTCGTCGGCCTGGACATGGGCGGCGAAGTCGAGCTTCCCGAGCTGGCAGCCGCCACCGAGCCGCTCGTCCTGGTGGTCGGCTCCGAAGGCAAGGGTCTGGCCCGCCTGGTCCGCGAGAACTGCGACGTCATCGTCTCCATCCCGATGACCAGCGCCACCGAGTCCCTCAACGCCGGCATAGCCACCGGCGTAGCCCTCTACGAAATCTCCCGCCGCCGCGGGAACTGAGTGGAGATGGATCCGAAGGTGGAGCAATCGCGGGTGCTACAGGAGATGATCCAGGCCGGGGAGGCTGCGCTGCCCGCCGCATCAGGTATGCCTGACCCAGTACCAGACATGGCTCCCGGAGTGGGTAGCCTGGCGGACCTGCTCATCGCCGAACGAGACGCCGAGCGGCGTCTTTGACCCGCGTCCGCGGAATGAGTCAGCGCACTCCCAGGCGTCTGGCACGGTGGCTTCAGTGGCGGGCGTCTGTCGGTCGGCCCGCGGCCGAGTGTGGCAACCGAGTCATTGGTAAGCGATTACCGCCGACACGGTGGTCGCAGTCGATGAGCGTGAGCTGCGAGTGAAGCCACCGTGCCGACGCAGTCGTGCCGACTGAAGCCATTGCGGGATCGGCTGGCGCCGACCCCGGAACGCCGTGCGGGCCGGGGAGGCTCCCCGGCCCGCGGTTCTCAACTACTGACTTCGGTGAAGCTCACCCTCAGTAGACGCTGACGCCGTAGCGGGAGAGGACTTCGGTGACGGGTTGGAAGTAGGTGGTGCCGCCGGTGGTGCAGTTGCCGGAGCCGCCGGAGGTCAGGCCCAGGGCCACGGTGCCGGCGAACAGAGCACCGCCGGAGTCACCACCCTCGGCGCAGACGTTGGTGCGGATCAGGCCGTAGACCGTGCCCTCGGCATAGTTCACCGTGGCGTTGGTGCCGGTGACCGAGCCACTGCGCAGGCCGGTCGTGCTACCACTGCGCTTGACGGCCTGGCCGACGTACGCGTTCCCGGCCGAGGTGATGTCCTGCGTGGAGCCGTTGTAGAGGTTCACCGAACCGGGGTGGTTCGTGTACGACGTGCTGTACCGGACGATCCCGTAGTCGTTGCCCGGGAAGCTGGTTCCATACCGGGCGCCGAGCAGGGTCGTCTTGCTGGAGTTCGCGTACCAGCTGGACGCGACGTTCGTGCAGTGGCCGGCGGTCAGGAAGTAGTACGTGCTGCCACTGCGGACGTTGAAGCCGAGCGAGCAGCGGTACTGCCCGCCGTAGATGGCGTCACCGCCGCGGATGAACTTCGACAGCTTGCCGGGCATCTTCTCCAGCGTGACCCGGTTGCCGAACTGCTTGGTGACGTTGGTGAGCGCCGTCAGCTTCCCACCGGTGACCGTGTCGTCGTACGAGACGATGATCCGGCCGTCCGGGTTGGTCTGCCAGGCGGTGCCCGGGATGGATGCGTCCTTGGACAAGGTCGCGGTGATGGCCGTGGCCGACAGTGTCGACGGGTCGACCGGGGCAGCCGAGGCCTGGGTGGCGAGCAGTCCGGTGGCGGTCAGCCCGGCAGCAGCCAGGATTGCGGCGGTACGACGGATGGGCAGAAATTTCACGGTTTCAGCCTCCTCACGATGAGGACGCGCTCGGGGCGGGTGCGTCCTTGACTTCAACCGTGTCCAGTATTACACCAGTTTCTCCCTGAGTACTCAGGTGAATTCGGAGAGTGAGGGAAATCCTGCGCAGCGGCTTCCCCCGGTTTTACCCGTACAAGGGGAAGTCGCCGCGGCGGGTGTGACCGGCGTCACATCAACACTCAGTAAACGCTGACGCCGTACGCGTTGAGGGCCTCGACCACCGGCTGGAAGTAGGTGACGCCGCCGGAGTCGCAGTCACCGGTGCCGCCCGAGGTCAGGCCGAACGCCCAGTGCCGGTAGAACAGCGGACCGCCGGAGTCGCCGGGCTCGGCGCAGACGCTGGTCCGGATCAGGCCGGCGACCCGGCCGTCGCCGTAGTTCACCGTGGCATTCAGCCCGGTGACCCGGCCGCTGTGCAGACCGGTCGTGATGCCGGCGCGGTACACGTACTGGCCGATACCCGGGTTCATCGCCGTGGTGATGTCCTGCGAGCGGCCGTTGTAGAGGTAGACGCTGCCGCCGGGCGGGCGGATGGCGGTGGGGTAGATGATCAGGGCGTAGTCGTTCCACGGGTAGCTGGCGTGGTGCAGCTTGCCCATGTAGACGTCGTGGTCGTCGTCGGAGTACCAGGTCGAGGCCTCCTTCCCGCAGTGCCCGGCGGTCAGGGCGTAGTACTTGCCGCGCCGCTGGACGTTGAAGCCGACCGAGCACTTGATCTCGCCGCCCCAGATGCCGGTGCCGCCGCTGACGTACTTGGTCAGCTTGCCGGGCAGCTTCTCGAGGACGACGTTCTCGCCGAGCTTCTTGGTCACGTTGGTCAGGGCGGTCAGCTTCCCGCCGGTGACGGAGGAGTCGTAGGAGACGACGACCTTGCCGTCCGGCCGGGTCATCCAGGCCGTTCCGGGAGTCGTCACCTCCTCGTTGAGGGTGGACGTGATGGCGGCCGCGGACAGCCGTGGCGGCTTGACCGGGTCGGCCTGCGCCAGTGGCAGCGCGGCCAGGGACAAAGCAGTAGCCGCGACGATCGCCGCGGTGCGTCGGAGGGTAGTGGATCGCATGTCATAAGCCTTCCGTGAGGAACGGCGGGCGAACCGGCCGTGGCAGCTTCAGGACATCAAGCGTTTGGACGGCGAGTCTAAGCGTCCGTAGGTCAAGGTCCGGCTCAGCAGCTGTCGCTCCCCGCGCAGTTCGGCGTGGTCGACGTCCACCGACCAGTCCGCACCGGACAACGTCAACGTCATCGCGCCGTTGCCGAACCACGGTCCGTGCGTGATCCGCCAGTCGGCCGCCACGTCCGGTACGCCGGCCGACCGGGCGAGTCTGTGCAGCAGGTTCGTCATCCAGCGCTTGTCGAGCAGGTGGTTCGCCCACTGGATGTGCCGGGGGACCGGGTTCCGGAACGGCGACATGGTGAGCTGGCGGATCGCCGTACCGGGATGGTCGACGGCGAGCAGGCGGGCCTCGGCGAGGTAGCTGCAGTGCACGTCGCCGGACAGCATCAGGATCGACTCCGGCGGGTCCTCGCCGCCGGCCACCTCGGCCAGCAGCCCGGTCACGTCGTCGAACGACTTCCGGAACGACGCCCAGTGCTCCAGGTCCATGCCCTGCCGGATCTTCTCGCCGATCCGGGCGCCCCGCGGTCCCCAGGCCCCGGACGAGATCGCCTCGTCCCAGCCTTCCAGGTGATGCAGCCCGGGGGCGAGCAGGAACGGCAGCGTCGATGCGAGCAGGAGGTGGTGGATCGGACGGGACGCCTCGACCGTGCGATGGCGCACCCACTCCCACTCGTACGCGTCGACCATCGCCCGCTCGCCCGGCTCGAGCTGCCGCGAGCAGCGCGAGTCGATCGCGACCAGCCGGACCCCGCCGGTCGCGTCGCCGAAGTCGCGGACGAAGCTCCACCGGGTCGAGGCCGGGTCCTCGTCCGCCGTCCACGCGAAGCTGTCCAGGTACGCCGTACGCTCGTCGTCCTTCTCGATCGCGAGCATCGCGCGGTACGTCGGATCCTGGTCGAGCTGCTCGGGCGACAGGTTGCCGAGGTGCTGATAGACCCAGTACGACGCGTAGGCGCCGACGACCCGATCACGCCACCACGGCTGCGAGGTCACCCAGCGACGCCAGGTCAGCGAGGTGTTCCAGTCGTCGCGCAGGTCGTGGTCGTCGAGCAGCATGCACAGCGGGACCGTGGAGAACAGCCACCGCACCGCTGGCGTCGTCCACGCGTCGTCGTACAGCCAGGTGTACTCCTCGAAGTTGCCGATCTCGTCGGCCACCTCCGATCCCTGCCGGCCGCCATGCGCGCTCCGGAGTTTCTCGAGTACGGCGTCCGACGGGTCGTCGGCGTACACCTGGTCACCGAGGAGCAGGATCGCGTCCGGTGGTTCGTCGATACCGGCGGCCATCCGCTCGGCGAGTGCGACCAGGGCGTCCGGGCCGAATTCCTTGTACCCCTTGGCGTCGAACGGCGCCGACCGCCGGCACGATCCGAACGTCAACCGGAAGGTTCCGTCCCCGCGGGGGGTCCGGATCAGGCTGGGGCCGTACGGCTCGTCCTCCGGCGGCCAGACCTTCGAACCGTCCAGCCGGACCTCGTACGGCGTCTCGCTGTCCGGCGTGAGGCCCTCGATGCGGACCAGTGCGTAGTGGTGGCCGTGGACCGACCAGGTCCGGGCCCGATGGCCGAGGATCTCCACCTCGCCGGGGGTGCTGGTCTCGACCCAGACTGTTGCCCGCGTCTCGTCGACGTACCGCAGCAGCGGCCCCAGCCTGAGTTCCATCAGGAAAAGCTACAAGGTCGGTCCAGCCGCAGGGAGCGCAGAACGTCAGTCCAGCCGCAGGGAGTGAAGGACAAACGACGCGAGCTCGCGGTAGGCCTCGGCGTCGTTCAGGCCGGTCCGGCGGGCGATGTCACCACGCTGGATCGCCTGCATGGTGTGCGCGATCATCTCGGCCGCGAACGCGATGTCGACCGGCCGGAACGCCTTGTTGTTGATGCCGTCCTCGATCAGCGTCCGGACCCGGTCGGCCGCGATCCGGGTGTTCCGCTCGTACACCGAGCGGGCCGGGGCGAACCGGGCCACGTCGTCCAGGAAGGTCCGGCTGGCCGGCCGGAGCGCGTCCGCGACCGCGTTCAGGTACGCCGCGATCCGCCGGTCGTGCCGGGTCTGCCGCGCGACCGCGGACTCCACCTGGGCGGTGGCATTCTTGAAGTAGTGCTTCACCACCTCGACGGCGAGCTGTTCCTTGCTCGGCGCGAGCGCATAGAGGGTCGTCTTGCTGCAGCGCAGCTCGGCGGCCAGGTCGTCCAGGGTGAACCGGCTGAAGCCCTGCGTGAGAAACAGGGACAGGAGCCGGTCGAGCAGCTCGGACTGCCTGCGGGTACGCCGCCCCGGAACGACTGTTGTCATATCGAGACAGCATAGAACGATACTGAAGTATGGTCGTCAGTATCGCTTGGAGTATCATTCTGCACAGCCGTTGAGAGGGGCACCTGATGGCTGTCGATCGGCTGCTGCCGACTGAGGAATCCACTGACCTGCTGGCTCTCGTCCGCGACCTGTGCGCGCACGAGCTGGCGCCGTACGCCGCTCAGGCCGAGGAGAGCGAGACGTTCCCCCGGGACGCGTTCCGCACCCTGGGCAAGGCCGGCCTGCTCGGCCTGCCCTACCCGGAGCAGTACGGCGGCGCCGAGCAGCCGTACGAGGTGTACCTCCAGATGCTGGAGGAGATCGCCACGGCCTGGATGTCGGTGGGCGTCGGGGTCTCGGTCCACACCATGACCAGCTACGCCGTCGCCACCTCCGGCACAGAGGAGCAGCGGGCCCGGCTGCTGCCGGACATGGTCGGCGGTGACCAGCTGGGCGCCTACGCGCTGTCCGAGCCGCAGGCCGGCTCCGACATCAGCCGGCTCACCACGAAGGCGGTCCGGCAGGGCGACGAGTACGTCCTGACCGGGACCAAGGCGTGGATCAGTCACGGCTCGCACGCCGACTTCTACACCACCTTCGCGCGGACGTCGGACGACCCGAAGCGCGGCATCTCCGCCTTCCACGTGCCGGCGTCGGTCGCGGGCCTCAGCTTCGGCGCTCCCGAGCGCAAGATGGGGCTGACCGGCTCCACCACCACGCTGGTCAACTACGACCAGGTCCGGGTGCCGCTGTCCAACCGGATCGGCGCCGAAGGTGACGGGATGCGGATCGCCTTGTCCGCGTTGGACTCCGGGCGTCTCGGGATCGCGGCCTGCGCGACCGGCCTGGCCCAGGCCGCGCTCGAAGTCGCCGCGTCGTACGCGCTGGAGCGGCAGCAGTTCGGGCAGCCGATCGCGGAGTTCCAGGGTGTCCAGTTCCTGCTCGCCGACATGGCGGCCGCGGTCGAGTCGAGCCGGGCGACGTACCTGCAGGCGGCCCGGCGGCGCGACCTCGGCCGGCCGTTCACCCAGCAGGCGGCGATCGCCAAGCTGGTCTGCACCGACGCCGCGATGAAGGTCACCACGGACGCGGTCCAGGTGCTCGGTGGGTACGGTTACACCCGCGAGTTCCCGGCCGAGCGCTACATGCGCGAGGCCAAGGTCACCCAGATCTTCGAAGGAACCAACCAGATCCAGCGGCTCGTCATCAGCCGTGATCTCTTGAGGAGCGTTTGATGCAGCTTGGCCCGTCCGAGGTAGCGCTGGTCACCGGCGGTGGTTCCGGGCTCGGAGAGGCGACGGTACGGCGGCTGGCCGCGGAGGGGATCGGGGTCGTCATCGTCGACCTGCCCTCCTCGGCCGGCAAGGCGGTCGCGGACGAGCTGGGTGATCGGGTGGTGTTCGCCCCGGCCGACGTCACCGACGAGGCCGCGGTGACCGCCGCCCTGGACGCGGCCGACTCGCTCGGGACGCTGCGAGTCGTCGTCACCTGCGCTGGAATCGCCACCCCCGGCCGGGTTGTCGGCCGCAAGGGTCCGCTGCCGTTGGCAACCTTCCGGCAGGTGGTCGAGGTCAACCTGATCGGCACCTTCAACGTGCTCCGGCTGGCCGCCGAGCGGATGATCGCGCAACCGGCCGGCGACGACGGTGATCGCGGTGTGGTGGTGATGACCGCGTCCATCGCGGCGTACGACGGCCAGGTCGGGCAGGCGGCGTACGCGGCCAGCAAGGGCGGGATCGTCGGCCTCACCCTGACCGCGGCGCGTGACCTTGCGGACAAGGGAATCCGTGTCGTCACCATCGCGCCGGGCACGATGGAGACGCCGATGCTGGCGGGCCTCCCGGAGGAGACCCGCACTGTCCTCGAGCAGCAGGTGCCGCACCCGTCACGCCTCGGCCGGCCGTCGGAGTACGCCGCCCTGGTCGGTCACATCATCGACAACCAGTTGCTGAACGGCGAGGTCATCCGCCTCGACGGCGCCCTCAGGATGCCGCCGCGCTGAGCTTCAGCCAGCGAACACCGTGCGCGGGTACGTCGTACTCGAGCTGACCGGCGGCTGGCTGACTCGACCCGTCCCACAGGTCGCGGGCGACCGACGTACCCGCACCGACTGATGCCAGCGGAACAGACACCTTCCGCGTGGAAGCGCCGGTCCAGAAGATGGCCACGTAGGTGGACTCTTCCGATCGGGCGGACCACACGATCAGCTCGCCGTCGTCGATCGGCTCGCGGACGACCTCGCGGCCGTCGTACGACGTCCGCAACATCTCGGACAGCGCGGGGTTGGCCAGCAGGGCAAGCGTTTCGTCGTCCGTGGTCGGCAGGTCGCCGCCCATCATCAGCGGCGAGCGGGCCATCACCCACAAGGTCAGCAGCGTTTTCTGCTCGTCCCCGGTGAGCCGGCTGGAGCGGTCCTCGCCGCGCTCGGCCCGGATCCCGATGTGCCCGAACGGCAGCATGTCGGCGTCGGCCCACCCACCGGCCTGCTGGAACGGCGCCCAGCGCGCCAGCCGGGCGAACTGTGCGTGCACGTCCTCCCAGCGGTCCCACAGGTCGTCGGAGATCCGCCACATCTGCGCGTTGGCCCGAAGATGCTCGAGGTGGTGAGTCGACAGGTGGGTGCCCGGTGACAGCGACAACACGATGTCCCGGCCGCTGCGCTCGATCGCCCGCGCGTACGCCGCGATCTCACGGTCGTGGTACGGCGCGAGCATGTCGTCGGCCTTGATGAAGTCGACACCCCAGTCGGCGAACTGCGCCACCTGTGCGTCGTAGTACGCCTGCGCGCCGGGGTGGTCGTGGTTCAGGCCCAGGTTGTCCGGGTTCCACGGGCAGACGTGCTCCGCGTCGGCGATCTCCCGCGCGGTCCACTGCGTCCCGAACACCGGCAGGTCGAGATCCACCGCCTGGCGCGGGATACCGCGCATGATGTGCAGACCGAACTTCAGACCCTGGCCGTGAACTGCGGCCGCGAGCGGTCCAAAACCGGCACCGTCCGCGGCCGACGGGAAGCGGTTGGGCGCCGGGAGCTGGCGGCCGTAGCCGTCCAGGGAGAACGTCCCGTCCGCGTTGTACCCGTGTGATCGGGCCATCGGGTCGTACCACGCGATGTCCACGACCACGGTGTCCCAGCCATAGCTCAGCAACCGGTCGTGCATCACCTGGGCGTTGGCGAGCACCTCGGCCTCGGTGACCGTCGTACCGAAACAGTCCCAGCTGTTCCACCCCATCGGCGGGGTGTGCGCCCGGGTCACCATTCGGCGAACGAACCGTCGGAGTGCCGCAGCACCGGGGATCTCCAGCGGTGGCCTTCGGAGGCGGCGGCGCGGACGGCCTCCTCGTCGACCTCGATGCCGAGCCCGGGACCGGACAGCCGCTCGATGTGGCCGTCCACGAAGCTGAACACCTTCGGGTCGACGAGGTAGTCGAGCAGCGCGCTGCCGCCGCCGTACTCGATGCCGAGGCTCTGCTCCTGGATCAGGAAGTTCGGCGTGGCCAGGTCGACCTGCAGGCTCGCGGCCAACGTGATCGGACCCAGCGGGCAGTGCGGCGCGACGGTGACGTCGTACGCCTCGGCCATCGCGGCGATCCGGCGTACCTCGGAGATGCCGCCCGCGTGGGACAGGTCGGGTTGCGCGACCGCGATTCCGGTGGGCAGGACGTCGCGGAAGTCCCAGCGGGAGTAGAGGCGTTCGCCGGTCGCGATCGGGATGCTGGTCGAGTCGGTGACCCGGCGCAGGTCGCGCGCGAACTCGGGCAGCACCGGCTCCTCGACGAACATCGGCAGCAGTGGTTCGAGCAACGGCAGGATCCGGCGGGTGGCCGCCGTACTGAACCTGCCGTGGAAGTCGAGCGCGATATCGACGGAGTCACCGAGTGCGGAGCGCAGCGCCTCCACCTGCGCGACCATCCCGCGGACGTCGGCAGCCGATGGAATCGCCGGGAGCTCCCCGGCGAGATTGAGCTTGATCGCCGTGAACCCCTTGGCCACCTTGGCTTGCGCGTCGTCGACGAGCTCGGCGGCGTCGCGACCACCGACCCAGGTGTAGATGCGCACCCGGTCTCGGACAGGACCGCCGAGCAACTCGTGCACCGGCGCGTCGTGATAGCGGCCCTTGATGTCCCAGAGCGCCTGGTCGATCCCGGCCAGCGCACTGGACAGCACCGGCCCACCCCGATAGAAGCCACCCTTGGCCAACGTCTGCCAGTGATCCTCGATCCGCAACGGATCGGTGCCGACGAGGTACTCCATCAACGCGGTGACAGCACCCTGAACCGCCTCGGCCCGCCCCTCGACGATCGGCTCGCCCCACCCGCTGATCCCCTCGTCGGTGTCGATCCGCAAGAACTGCCACCGCGGCGCCACCAGAAATGTCTCAAACCCGACGATCTTCACGTTGCCTCACTTCGAGGATTGATTGGGGACTGTCGGTCCCGGCTGATTGGGTAGGCGGCATGTCCCGGTTCCGGCTATACCCCACTCCGCCTCAGCAGGATGCCTTGCTGGAGCAGTGCGGGTATGCCCGGTACGTGTGGAACCTGGCGCTTGAGCAGTGGGCGATGTGGACCCCCGACAAGACAGCGGCGCCGGGCTTTGCCGAGCAGTGCCGACAGTTGACCGAGGCGCGAGCCGTGTTCGGATGGCTGCGGACCGGCTCGCAGACCGTGCAACAGCAGGCACTGCGGGACTTCGACCAAGCCGTGAGAAATTTCTACGCGGGCACCCACCGGCGGCCAACGTGGCGCAAAGCCGGACTGCACGAGGGATTCCGCATCGTCGGTTCCCAGGCTTCCCGGATCGTGAAGCTGAGCCGGAAGTGGGCCAAGGTCAACGTCCCGAAGGTCGGTTCGGTGCGGTTCCGGCTGACCCGGGCCGTTCCCGACGCGAAGTCGTACCGCATCACCCGCGACCGGATGGGTCGCTGGCATATCGCGTTCGCGGTGATCCCGAAGTCGATCCCCGCGCCGGGCGGGGGTGAAGTCGTTGGCGTGGATCGCGGTGTCACCGTCTCCGCCGCCCTGTCCACCGGAGAACTCCTGACCTGCCCCGGTCTGTCGGAGACCGAGCAGGAACGGCTCAAGCAGTTGCAGCGTCGGCTTTCCCGGTGCCGGCGCGGCTCCAACCGGCGTCGGCGGGTGCAGGTCGCAATCGCCAAGCTGCATGCCCGGGCCGGCGACCGGCGCAAGGACTGGGTGGAGAAGGTCAGCACCGATCTCGCCGGGCGGTTCGACGTGATCCGGGTGGAGGATCTGCGGGTCGCGCCGATGACCAGGCGACCCAGGCCGAAACCTGATCCGGAGCGGCCGGGTGCCTATCTGCCGAACCGTCGCCGCGCGAAAGCCGGTCTGAACCGCGGCATCCTGGCCAACGGCTGGGGTCAGTTGGTGGTCCGTTTGGAGCACAAGGCTGTGGGCCGGGTCGAGAAGATCAACCCTGCGTACACGTCGCAGACCTGTAGCGTCTGCGGGCACCGTGCACCGGGAAACCGTGAGAGCCAAGCGGTCTTCCGGTGCGTCGCCTGCGGGCACCAGGCCAACGCGGACGTGAATGCGGCCATAAACATCGCGGCCGGACGGGCCGTCAGAGCACGCCGAGAGACGCCCCCGTGGGTCTCGCCGAAGCGTGAACCTCAACACGCTACCTCCGCGTAGTGGTTGGAATCCCCGCCCTCAAGGGATGGGGAGGACGTCAAACGGCCTCATTCGTTCGAAGTTCTGCGCCGGCCAGCAGCGCGGCGACGAGTTGGTCGGTTTGGCGCAGGACCAGCGCCGCGGCGCCGGAGGCGCCTGCGCGGGCGCCGAGGTCGAGTTGCGCGGCGACCACCTCGGCGTCGCGGGTGAGCGCCATCGCGGACCGGCGCAGGGCGGCGCGGATCGGCTCCAGCACCAGGTCGCCGGTCCGGGCGAGTTCGCCGCCGACGATGATCAGCTCGGGGTTGAGCAGGTTGCAGACGTTCGCGAGCACCCGCCCGGTCACTTCACCGGCCTCGCGCAGGACCCGCACGGTCTCCGGATCACCGGCCTCGGCCGACGCGAGCAACTCGTCGATGTCCCCCAGCTGCAGGGCTTTCAGTACGGCGGGAAGCGATGCGTACTGCACCAGGCAGCCACGGTTCCCACACGGGCAGGGAGCACCGGACGGGTCCGCGGAGATGTGGCCGAACTCGCCACCGCCACCGCGCGCACCCCCGTGATGAAGGTTGCCGTCGACAAGCAATCCCGAGCCGATCCCGGTGGACAGCCCCAGGTACAGCACGTCCCGGGCACCCCGGCCGGCGCCCCAGGTGAACTCGGCGACCGCCTCGAGCCGGGTGTTGTTCTCCACCAGCATCGGTATGTCGAGATGCCGCCCGAACTCGGCCGAGACGTTCACTCCGGCCCAGGCTTGACCCGGCAAGGACGGACCGACCACGCCGGTCTGCGAGTCGATCGGCCCGGGTACGCCGATCGCGACACCGACCAAGGCGTCACGATCGGTCCCGGCCTGCGTGAGCAAGTCGTCGAGCAGAGTCAGGCCGGCGGTCAGCCGCTCCTGCCACGGCGTGTCCCGGGCGGTGGTCACCCCGGCGCTGGCAAGCGTCGTACCCGAGAGGTCGGTGACCTGGCCCCAGACGCGTTCGAGGGTGAAGTCCAGGCCGGCCGCCGCACCCGCTCCCGGGTTCGCCTGCAGGAAACCGCGGGCCCGCCCGTCCACCTCCGAGGCGTCGATGCCGGCCTGGGCGACCTGGTCGCCGACGGCCTCGATCACGATGCTGCCGGCGATCAGATCCGCCACGATCGTCGACACGGTGGTCCGGGACAGGCCGCAGATGCGCGCCAGCTCGGCGCGGTGCAACGCGCCGTGCTCCATCAAGGCCGAGAGCAGCCGTTCGGAGTTGGTGCGCCGTAGCGCTCGCAGTGATCCGGTGTCCTTGGCAGCCACAGCGTTGAGTATTGACGGCCGGACTTACCGGCGTCAACAAAATTGACATGGTTCGTTCACACTCTTGACACAAACCCGGAAGTACTCGAACAATCACGGTCACAGTTCGGGTATCGGTCCCGGCCGGGCGACATGGATGGCAACGACATGGGCGCTACACGGAACGACCGCGAGCCGCTGGTGGTGATCACCGGCGGACTGGGTCGGGTGGCGAGTGTGGTGCTGCCGCGACTGCGGAAGCACTACCGGCTCCGGCTCGTGGACCGATCCGCGCCGGTCGCATCCGGCGACGAGGTCCGGCAGGCCGACATCGGCGACCCCGATGCGGCGTACCAGGCCTTGGAAGGAGCTGACGCGATCCTGCACCTGGCGGCGAACAGCAGCCCGTGGCAGACCTGGGACAGCGTGTACGCCGCCAACGTGCGGCCGACCCAGATCGTGCTCGACGCGGCCGCGGCGCTCGCCGTACCGAAGATCGTGCTGGCCAGTTCGCTGCATGCGGTGGGTGAGTACAACCGCCCACAGTTCTGGCCGGTGGATCCGCGGCTCGACCCGCGACCGTGCTGCCCGTACGGCCTCGGCAAGGTCGTGCTGGAGACACTCGGCCGGACGCACGCGGACCGGACCGGCGCCTCGGTCACCTGCCTACGGCTCGGCCTGACCGGCTGGCCGCTGACCGAGCGGCGCTACCTGGGGCAGTGGCTGTCCGACGGCGACGCCGGTCGGCTGATGCTCGCGGCGCTGAACGCCCGGGAGCACTACGGCGTGCACTTCGGGGTCTCCGCCAACACCCGCAACCACTGGGACATCACCTCGGCCCGGCACGAGCTCGGCTACCGGCCCGAGGACGACAGCGAGCCGCTGGCGGACCGGGCCGGGCCCTCCTCCGGCCCGGTCTGCCGGCTCTTCGACGACTCACAGCTTTCCGAATGAGAGGTTCGACATGACCCCCACGAATCCAGGGCTCTCCCGCCGCCGGTTCCTTGCCGTCTCCGGCGCCGCCGTCGGCGGCGCCCTCGCGGTCGGCTGCTCGCCCGCGTCCTCGACGAACACCCCGGCCGCCGGCCCGGCCTCGGGATCGGCCGCCAAGGGGACGGTGACCGTGATGTCGCAGTCGGGCGAGTTCGGCCCGAAGGAGGCCAAGGCGGCCTCCCAGGCACTCGGCCTCACCGTGAAGACGGTCGAGTACGACCTGACCAAGCTGACCGCGATGCTGGCCAGCGGCAACCCGCCGGACGTCGTCCGCGGGATGGGTGCGACCGAGACGCCATACCTGGTGGCCCGGCAGGTGGCCGAGAACCTCGATCCGTACTTCGAGAAGAGCACGCTGATCAAGGCCGACGACATCGACCCGGTCAACGACGTGTGGCGGTACGACGGCCAGAAGCAGGGCAGCGGGCCACGGTACGGGTTCGCCAAGGACTACTCGCAGGACTGCACGCTCTGGTACAACGGCGGGCTGTTCGACGCCGCGAATGTCGCCCGCCCGAGTGCGACCACGCCGCTGCTGCTCGACGAGCTGCTCGAGGAGGGCAAGAAGCTGACCAAGCGCCAGGGCGCCAAGGTCAGTGTCTACGGCCTCAACCCGAACGGGCTCGGCCTGTTCACGCAGCTGAGCTGGCTGACCGACCTGGCCGGTGGCAAGTTGACGGCCGACGATCTGGCGTCGGTCGACTTCAGCAGCCCGGAGGCCCAGCGGGCCCTGACGTGGTACCTGGAGTACGCCAAGGCCGGCATCGGCCCGACCGTGCTCAACCCCGACCCGAACGGCTGGGACGGCCCGACCTTCCAGGCAGGCCGGATGGCGGCCACGCTCAGCGGCTACTGGCTCGGCGGCCTCTTCGCCGGTGACCCCAAGTCCGCCAAGGTCGCGGGCTTCGCGCCGGCGCCGCAGTTCGACACCGGCCGGCGGGTCAGCCCGTGTTTCGGCGGCACCGGGCTGTGGATCCCGAGGGCCAGCAAGAACAAGGATGCCGCGTGGGCGGTGATGGAGTGGTTCCTGGCCGGTGACCCGGCGAAGGCGCGGGCGGCCGGTGGCTGGGGCATCCCGCCGCTGAAGTCGCTGCAGAAGCTCATGCCGCAGAAGCTGCCGTACCAGAAGCAGGCCTACGAGGTGCAGATGGCCGAGAAGGAGCACTTCTCGGTGATGTCGTTCACGCCGTACGTGCGGCTGGACGCGATCAACACCGTCATCAGCCGTGAGTTGCCCAAGGCAATCAAGGGGACGACGTCGGCGGGCCAGCTGGCCGACGCGCTGAACTCGCAGATCAACGCGCAACTCGAGGACGGAAAGAAGCGGCTCCGGTGAGCTCCGCACTGACCGAGGTACGTCGTTCCGCCGCGCCGGCCGCGGCGGAACCGGTGGCCCGGGGCAAGCGGAAGCCGCCCAGCCTGCGCAAGGCGCGGACCTTCTACCTGTTCGTCGCGCCGTGGATCATCGGGTTCGTCGCGCTGACCGTGTTCCCGCTCGGCTACGCGTTCTGGCTCAGCCTGACCGACTCCGACGGACTCTCGCCCAAGACCCACTTCGTCGGCTTCGCCAACTACATCGAGATCTTCCAGGACCCGCTGACACTCAGCTCGCTGGCCAAGACCGGGGTGTTCACCCTGGTCACGGTGCCGCTGTCGATCTTCGCCGGCCTGCTGCTCGCGGTGATCCTGAACCAGCGGATCCGGGCCCGTGGCCTGTTCCGGGCGCTGATCTACCTGCCGGCGGTCGTTCCGCCGGTGGGGGCGGCGCTGACGTTCCGGTTGATCTTCGACCGCGACGCCGGTGCGGCGAACGGCATCCTGAGCACCTTCGGCGCGGACCCGATCACCTGGCTGGTGGACCCGAACGCCCGCTACGTGCTGTACGGCCTGGTGATGTGGGGCTGTGGCGGGTCGATGATCATCTCGCTGGCCGGACTGCAGGACATCCCGCGTGAGTTGCAGGAGGCGGCTCAGGTGGACGGCGCGTCGTACTGGCAGTCCTTCACCCGGATCACCATCCCGCTGCTCTCGCCGGTGATCCTGTTCCAGGTGATCACCGGGGTGATCGGCTCGTTGCAGTCGTTCGCACCGCTGCTGCTGTCCTCGGGTTCGCTCAGCGGCGCCGGCGCGGTTCCGCAGGGCAACTACATGTACATGATCCACGTCTTCGCGCAGTACTTCGCCGCGTCCCGCTTCGGGTACGCCTCCGCGATGCTGTGGATGTTGTTCGCGGTCATCCTGCTCGTCACCCTGGTCATCATCAAGGTGAGCGCCCGGACCGTCTTCTACACCGTCGAGCCGGAGGGCAAGCGATGACCAGGTCCTACCGCTATGCGCTCTACATCGTGCTGCTGACCGTCGTACTGCTGATGCTCAGCCCGATCTACTGGCTGGTGCAGACGTCGCTGAAGTCGCCGGCCGAGATGGCGTCGTTCCCACCCACCTGGTGGCCGTCCGCGCCGCGGTTGTCGAATTACAGCGATGCGGTCACCAGCGTCAACTTCGTCGGCGCGCTGCAGAACTCGCTGACCATCGCCTTCATCACCACCACGCTCACCACGCTCAGCTCCGCCTGGGTCGGATTCGGGTTCGCCCGGCTGACCGCGCCGGGGAAGAAGCAGCTGTTCGTCATCCTGCTGTCCACGATGATGCTGCCGGGCATCGTCACGCTGGTTCCGACGTACCTGATCTTCGCCAAGCTGCACATGGTCAACACCTACTGGCCATGGGTGGCCTGGGGACTCGGCGGCAGCGCGTTCCTGATCTTCCTGTTCCGGCAGTTCTTCGCCGGTATCCCCAAGGAGATGGAGGAGGCCGCCGTCATCGACGGCTGTGGGTACGTCGGGATCTTCTGGCGGATCTTCCTGCCACAGTCTTGGCCGGTGATCGCGGCCAGCGTGATCCTGTCGTTCACCGGCGCCTGGGGCGACTTCGTCGGGCCGGCCATGTTCCTCAGCCAGGACAGCACCACGCTGGCGGTGGCGATGGCGACCGGCTACGTCAACGACAAGGGCCTGCCGCTGAACAACCTGGTGGCGGCCGGTGCGGTCATGTACGTGCTGCCCGTACTGGTGCTGTTCATGTTCATGCAGAAGCGCTTCGTCAGCGGCTTCTCCACCTCGGGAATCAAGTGATGCTCGAAGGACTCAGACAGCGGCAGCAGGCGCTCGGGTACGGCGGTGACTACAACCCCGAGCAGTGGTCGACTGAGACCTGGCGCGAGGAGCTCCAGCTGATGCAGGAGGCTGGCGTCAGTAGTGATCGACCTCGGTGCCGCGGGTGCCTGGGTCAACCTGCTCGAGCCCGATTGTCCGGCGCTCACCGAGCGTCTGCAGTTACCGCCGTACGGCGCAGCAGTCCTACGCGACACCACCAACTGACGCGAGGAGTTCCGAATGACACGACGACGAGCGATGTCACTTGCCATCGCCGGCCTGATGCTCGCGACCGCAAGCCTCACTGGCGCGGTCACTGCTGAAGCGGAATCGACCGCGGTCGACGGCTCTCGGTCTGGGCCTACCTGCGCCGAACGCACGTCTCCACCCGCCCAAGGACTGCCGCTCGCGTGGCATGACGAGTTCAGCGGCCGGACACTCGACGCCGGCCGGTGGAGCACCGTGATGGACTTCCCCGGCCGGGCGGGCGGTCACTACCACAACACGTCGTACGGAAGTTATGCCGTCGACGAGAACGTCGTACTGTCCAACGGGCAGCTGCGGCTCGTCACCGACAACAAGCCTGTCGTCGGCACCGATCCGGCCGGGACGTACCAGTACACCGAGGGCTTCATCTCCTCGCACGACAAGTTCTTCCAGTCGTACGGCTACTGGGAGATCTGCGCGAAGTTCCCGGCCGGCAAGGGATTGTGGCCCGCGTTCTGGCTGATCCCGCAGGACCGCACCTGGCCGCCGGAGATCGACGTCGCGGAGTGGTTCGGCAGCATCGAGAGCATGCACAGCGGCATTGCCTCCGGCAACTGGCCGGACGTCCGCTGGGACAGTCACTGGGCGACCAGCCTCACCCCGACGACCGGCTGGCACAAGTACGGCGTCCTCTGGTCACCCGGCCGCATCACCTTCTATACCGACGGCGCCCCGACCTACACCATCACCGGCGCCCAGGTCCCCACCAAGCCGATGTACATCGTCCTCAACAGCGGCACCTGGGCCAACGCCGACCGCGGCGGCCCACCCGACGCCACCACCAAGTTCCCCAACTCCTTCGACGTCGACTACGTCCGGGTGTACCGCGCGAAATAGCCCTGTGGACAACGGCTGATCCAGGCCGGAACACGCATATCTTCTCTGGCGACCAACCACCAACGATGGGTGTCAGACAAATATGTACTATGATGCGGCCATGGCTGAGGTTCCGATCCGGATGTTGAACCAGGAAACGGCCCGAGTGCTGGCCCGGGTGAAACACGGCGAGGAGATCGATATCACCGAGCGCGGCGTGGTCGTCGCTCGCCTGGTTCCCGCCGAGCCGTCGCCCACGGCGTGGCTCCTGGCAACCGGCAGTCTCCGGCCGGCTCGGCTGACGAAGGCCTTCTCGCGTCCTCGCGGCGAGGTGCGAACCGATCCCGAAGCCGGTGAGCTCCTGGAGCAGTTGCGCGACGAGGAGCGCTACTGATGATCTACCTGGACACAGCGGCGTTGGTAAAGCTCGTTCGGCGGGAGACCGCGTCGGACGAGCTCGTCGACTGGCTCAACCAGCAGGTCGATCGGATCTTCGTTTCGTCAGCCCTGGTGGAAGTGGAATTGCCCCGTGCTCTCCGGCGGAGTGAGCCGGCGCTTCTCACCGCGGCTCCCGCCGTTCTTGCCCACGTGGCTATGTACGACGTCGACGAGACGGTGCGGACCACTGCGGCCGCCTACCAGGATCCGTCGATCCGATCCCTCGACGCGATCCACCTCGCGACCGCGGATGCCGTGCTGGGCGACGAGCTCACCGCCTTCGTCACCTACGACCGGCGCCTCCTGGCCACCGCCAAGACAATCGGCCTCCCGACGGCAAGTCCCGGGATGGCCTGACCCGGCGAGCGCGATGTCCAGGCCCCGTGGTCGCGGCGATCGCTACCTCCGGCGCACGGCTATCCATTGCGTAGGGCAACAAGCTCATCTGGGTGATGGGGTGAGGGGGCGGGCTGGGTCGAAGAGCTGGCTGGGCTCGTGGGCCTGGTGGACGCCTTGGCGGATGAGGTCGAGGGTTTCGTAGCCTGTGCGGCGTTGGGTGACTCCGTCGTCTGTGGGGAAGGTGCGGTCGGCGTAGCAGTAGGCGACGGTGATGCGAACCGGGTAGGACTTGCTGCGGCCGTGCAGGGTGACGACGAAGGTGCGCTGATCGGGTTGGCTGCAGCCTTCGCCCCACGCTGCCGGCTCTCCAGCCGGTGAGGCGGCGAGCTGCTGAGCGAGTTTGGCGGCGGGGTCGCCGGAGACGGTCGAGCCGGCGACCAGGGTGTTGTTCCAGTACTCGCAGATACTTGCCGAGGTGATGCGGTCGTCCGGGTCCAGGCCGGTTCCGCGCGGGGCGGTGTCCGTGGGCGCGCAGCCGTAGTAGTCGGTGCCGATGTTCGGGCGGGCCGAGTCGAGGATGCGACGACGGAGCGCATCGTCCTGGGTCAGCACGCTGATCTTCACGCCGGCCACGAGGCGCGTCTCCTCCGTCCATCCGGCGTCGTACGGCTTGATGCCCGGGTTCTGTACGTCGTTGAACCACAGGTACGGCAATCGTTGCTCCGCAGGGAGTACCGCGTCCTCGCAGACGTAGCTCGAGGGACCGAGCCAGCCGTTGAACCGCCCGACCGCCGGCTTGCCCGAGGACGAGCCCGAGCCCGAGATCTCGGTACACGGTGCCGGGCCGGAGATGTACTGCGTCCAGTCCGCCGGCACCTGGACCTGGACCGTCTGGTATGACTCCCAGCGCCAGCCGGTGTCCGGTGCAGCCGGACGGGAGACCTCGGGATCTGTGCGCAGTTCGCCGGAGATGGAGTGAGTCGCGGTGATCGCGGTCGCGATCGCCGCGCACGCCAGTACGGCGGCACCGATCGCGCGACCGGTCCGGCGACGCCGGAGACGGTGGTGGACCGCAGCCAGCAGGTCGTGGTCCGACGGCGCCTCCGCCGCGTGCTTCGACAACCTCGTCACGATCAGCTTCTCGTGGGCGTCCATCAGCGGTTGACCTCCTCGGCTGTGGTCAGGGTGGTGCGCAGGCTCGCCAGCGCACGGTGGATCTGCGATCGGACGGTCGCGGGGCTGCATTCAAGGATCTCGGCGATCTCGGCATCGGGCAGATCTTCGTAGTACCGCAGTACGACGGCCGCCCGCTGCTTGGCCGGCAACGTCGCACACAACGCCCAGACCGCGTCCTGCTCCGCTTGAGCGACCGCGTGATCGGGGCTCGGCGTGCGCGGGACCGGGTCCGCGGTCGGACTCTCACGCCGGAAGAACCGCCGCCACCGAGAGATGTCCGCGTTCACGATCGAGCGCCGGACGTAGGACTCCGGATCTCCGTCCCGGCAGATCCGCGCCCACCGCGAGTACGCCGCGACCAACGCATCCTGCACAGCCTCCTCGGCCCGGCTGTGATCGCGCGTGATCAGGTACGCGAACCGCAGCAACGCCGCACCACGGTCCCCCACCCACGCATCGAACTCCGGGCACTCCATCGCCACCTCCCACCCCTAACCACGCGGAGGAGAGGCAGAACGTTGCAGGCCATGCGTACGCGCCGGACCGGGGTCACCCCCACGTCTGCCGACCCGACCGTTGCTGAGCTACTCCGGTTCGGCGGTGGCCGGCGTGGGGAGGGCGAGTTTCTCGTCGGGTTTGGCGCGGAGTACGTCGTCGACGTACGAGCGGGCGGCCTCCATCGTGTCGACCTCGTGGCCGGCCTGCTCGGACAGGAACCACCGGTGCTCGAGGACCTCGTGGAAGACCTCGGCCGGCTCCAGCTTGCGGTTCAGGTCACGCGGGACCGAGCGGACCACCGGCTCGAACACCTCGGTCAGCCACTGGTGGGCCACGATCTCCTCGTCCTCGTTCTGCTGGTCGGTGGCGGCGGCGAACGAGTCGAGGTCGTTCAGCAGCCGGCGGGCCTGGTTCTCCTCGACGTCCAGCCCGGTCAGCCGGAGCAGGCGGCGGGAGTGGTGCCCGGCGTCCACGACCTTCGGCTGGATCCGGACCTGGCTGCCGTCCCAGTCGGTGATGATGTCGATCTCGGCGACGTCGAACCCGAGCTCGTTCAGCCGCCGGATCCGCGAGTCCAGCCGGTGCATCTCGTCGGTGGCGAACTCCTCCGGCGCGGTCAGCTCGGCCCACAGCGCCTCGTACCGGTCATTGATGGACTGCACCGTCTCCTGCGGGTCGATGTCCGGGTCGAGCAGCCCGCCCTCCTGCAGATCGAGCAGTTCACCGAACAGGTTGATCTCCGCGGTGTAGAGATCGTGCGCGCGCTGCCCGTCGGAGATGTCCTGGTGCAGCTCACCGGTCTCGGCGTCCACCAGGTACGCCGCGAACGCGCCGGCGTCGCGCCGGAACAACGTGTTGGACAGCGAGCAGTCACCCCAGAAGAACCCGTTGAGGTGCAGCCGGACGATCAGCGCGACCAACGCGTCGATCAGCCGGTTGACCGTGTCCGGCCGGAGCGTGCTCGAGAACAGCGCACGGTAGGGGAGGGAGAACTGCAGGTGCCGGGTGATCAGGATCGAGTCGATCGGCTCGCCGTTGCGGTCGAGCCGGTCGGTGATCACGCCGACGGGTTCGACCGAGGGAGTTTCCAGCCGTTCCAGGTCGCGGAGCAGCCGGTACTCGTGCAGGGCGAGATGCTCGAGGACCTCTTTGATCGCGTACACGCTGCCGTTGACCCGGACGAACCGGACCACGTGCCGCGAGATACCGCGCGGCAGCGCGACCAGCTGGTCCTCGGGCCAGTCCTCCAGCGGGACATCCCACGGAAGCGACAGCAGACCGGTGTCCGGGCGGGTGGCGACGAATCGGGGCACGGCCCCCAGTCTGTCAGCATTTGGGCCGGAACCTGAGCACTCAGCCAGTCGGTCCGGCTCGCGAAACAGACCCATTCGGTCCGGTTCGTGAAACAGTCAGCGCAAGCGCTTGCAAGAGCTTGCGCTATCGAGCGTAAAATTTGCGTCATGACACGACGACTTGCAGAGGTTGCCAAGAAGGTCGGCGTCAGTGAGGCCACCGTGAGCCGGGTGCTGAACGGGAAACCGGGCGTGTCCGAGGCGACCCGTGAAGCGGTCCTCACCGCGCTGGACGTGCTTGGGTACGAGCGTCCGACCCAGCTGCGCGGCGACCGGGCCCGGCTGGTCGGCCTGGTACTGCCCGAGTTGCAGAACCCGATCTTCCCGGCGTTCGCCGAGGTCGTCGGCGGGGCGCTCGCCCAGCAAGGTTTCACGTCGTTGCTGTGCACCGGGACGGTCGGTGGGGTGTCCGAGGCGGACTACGTCGACCTGCTCCTGCAACAGCAGGTGTCCGGCGTGGTGTTCGCCGGCGGGTTCTACGCGCAGGCCGACGCGCCGCATCAGCACTACGAGCTGATCCAGGAGCGCAAGTTGCCGACCGTACTGGTCAACGCGGCGGTCGACCACCTCGGCTTCCCACAGGTGTCGTCGGACGATTACGTCGCCGCGGAGATGGCGATCGGCCACTTGCGCGCCCTCGGTCACCGGCGGATCGGCATGGTCCTCGGCCCGCGTGACCACATCCCCTCGCGGCGCAAGCTGGACGCGTTCATCGCGGCCGACGAGGCCGATCTCGACCTGGTCGAGCACACGATGTTCTCGCTCGAGGGCGGGCACGCCGCCGCCACCCGGCTGGTCAACAAGGGCGTCACCGGCATCGTCTGCGCCAGCGACATCCTCGCCCTCGGCGCCATCCGCGCGGTCCGCCGGGCCGGCCTGACCGTCCCCGAGGAAGTCTCGGTGATCGGGTACGACGACTCCGCGATGATGAACTGCACCGACCCGCCCCTCACCACCGTCCGCCAGCCCATCGACGCCATGGGCCGCGCCGCCGTCGACATGCTCGTAGCCCTCATCGAACGAGCCGCCGTCCCCGCCGACGAACTCCTCTTCGAACCCGAGCTGGTAGTCCGAGCCTCGACCGCCCGAGCCCGGATCTAACCCCGCACTCGGCGCGGCCGAGCCCCAAGTCCAACCCGCCCCAGGCGCACCGCCGACCCGCTTCCCATCGGAAGTCGTTTCTTGCGATCTTCTAGTGAAGAATTGCGGGTTCACGAAGTACGGCCGCCAGCCGTACGACCAGAACCTCGTGTATTGCCGTACGACGACATTTCCTTGTGGCGTCGTACGGCAACATTTCTCAGCTCAAGATGTGCCAAGCGGGCGGAAGCGGCGGAGGCGGAGGCTGTTGGTTACTACGAAGATGGAGCTGAAGGCCATGGCGGCGCCGGCGAGCATGGGGTTGAGGAGGCCGGCGGCGGCCAGGGGAAGGGCGGCGATGTTGTAGGCGAAGGCCCAGAACAGGTTGCCCTTGATGGTGCGCAGGGTGCTGCGGGAGAGGCGGATGGCGTCCGCCGCCGCGCGCAGGTCGCCGCGGACCAGGGTCAGGTCGCTGGCCTCGATCGCCACGTCGGTCCCGGTGCCCATGCTCAGGCCGAGGTCGGCCTGGGCCAGGGCGGCCGCATCGTTGACGCCGTCGCCGACCATGGCGACCACGCGGCCCTCGCCCTGCAGCTTCTTCACCACGTCGACCTTGTCGGCCGGCAGTACTTCGGCGATCACCTCGTCGATGCCGACCTCGGCCGCGACCTTCGCAGCCACGGCCTCGTTGTCACCGGTCAGCAACACCGGCCGCAGTCCCAGCGCCTTCAACTGGCCGATCGCCTCTGAAGACGTCGCCTTCACCGTGTCCGCGACGACCAGCACTGCACGGGCCTGACCGTCCCAGCCGACCGCGACCGCCGTACTCCCCTCGGCCTCGGCGTGTTCCTTCGCGTGCGCCAGCTCGTCCGGAAGGTACTGGCTCCACTCCTCCAGCAGCCGGGTGCGTCCGACCAGTACGGCGTGACCGTCGACGATGCCCTGGACACCGAGGCCTTCGACGTTCCCGAAGTCCTCGACCTCGGGCAACTGACCGACCTCGTCCACAGCGCCTCGGGCGATCGCCTGCGCGATCGGGTGCTCGCTCGAGTGCTCCAGCGCCCCGGCCAGCCGCAGCACCTCGGCCCGGTCCTCCGAGGGAGCCAGCAGTACGTCGACCAGCTCCATCCGGCCCGTCGTCACGGTGCCTGTCTTGTCCAGTACGACGGTGTCGATCCGGCGGGTGGACTCGAGCACCTCCGGGCCCTTGATCAGGATGCCCAGCTGCGCGCCCCGGCCGGTCCCGACCATCAACGCGGTCGGCGTGGCCAGCCCGAGAGCACAGGGGCAGGCGATGATCAGGACGGCGACCGCCGCGGTGAACGCGATCTCCACCGGCGAACCGTTGCCCAGCCAGAACCCGAGCGTCGCCAGCGCCAGCCCGATCACGATTGGCACGAAGAAGCCGGACACCCTGTCGGCCAGCCGCTGGACGGCGGCCTTCCCGTTCTGCGCGTCCTCGACCAGCCGGGCCATCTGCGCCAGCTGGGTGTCGGACCCGACCCGGGTCGCCCGGACCAGGAGCCGGCCGCCGGCGTTCACGGTCGCCCCGACGACCGGGTCGCCCTCGCCGACCTCGACCGGCACTGACTCACCGGTGAGCATCGACGCGTCGACCGCGCTGCTGCCGCTGACGATCACGCCGTCGGTGGCGACCTTCTCGCCCGGCCGGACCACGAACTGGTCGCCCACGACCAGCTGGTCGGCGGGAATCCGCACCTCGGAGCCGTTCCGCAGTACGGCGACATCCTTCGCGCCGAGTTCCAGCAACGCCCGCAGGGCGGCACCGGACCGGCGCTTGGCGCGGGCCTCGAAGTACCGGCCGGCCAGGATGAAGGTGGTGACGCCGGCCGCGACCTCGAGGTAGATCTCCTCGGCCCCGCTGCCCCGGGACGGGATCAGCGTGAACGGCATCTTCATGCCCGGCTCGCCCGCGCCGCCGACGAACAGTGCGTACAGCGACCACAGGAACGCGCTCACCACGCCCAGCGAGATCAGCGTGTCCATCGTCGCGGCGCCGTGCCGCAGGTTCGTCCAGGCGGCCTTGTGGAACGGCCAGGCCGCCCAGGTGACTACCGGGAAGGTCAGCGTCAGCGAAGCCCACTGCCAGAAGTCGAACTGCAGCGCCGGGACCATGCCCAGGGCGATCACCGGCACCGCCAGCGCGATGCTGGCGAACAACCGCTCCCGCAGCGGCTTCAGCTCGTCGGGCTCCTCGCTGTCCGGCGAGTCGAGCGCCGGCGCCGGAAGCGTGGCGGTGTAGCCGGTCTTCTCGACGGTGGCGACCAGGTCGTCGGTGGTGATGCCGTCGGCGAACGTCACCTTCGCCTTCTCGGTGGCGTAGTTGACGGTCGCGGTGACACCGTCCATCCGGTTCAGCTTCATCTCCACCCGTGCGGCGCAGGAGGCGCACGTCATACCACCGATGATGAGTTCGACGGACTGACCGGGTTCTGTAGTGGTCATTGCAGTGTGCCTCCTTTCTCAGTGGCCGTGCGGGGTCTCTTCGTGCCCGGGCGTGCTCGGTGCGGCGGTGGGCAGCTTGGTGGGCGGGACGATCGCGGTGGTCCCGTCCGTGCCCACCTTGACGGTGAACTCGGCGGTTCGGACCGCGCCCGCGTGCTGGAAGTCCAGGAACAGGCTGTACGTCCCAGCGGTGGGGAAGGTGGTGGCGAAGGTGATCTTCGGTCCGCCCTTCATCCCCGCCGTCGCTTCCTGCGCGGGGTGGGTGTGCAGGTAGGCGAGGTCGCCGCTGCGCAGTGAGACCAGGTGTCCGAAGGCACCCAGGTACGGCTGCAGGTCGGTGACCGGCTTGCCGCCCCGGTTGATCGAGAACGTCAACTCGGACTCCTTGCCCGCGACCGGGTCGCCCGCCAGTGTCACGTCGTACCCGTCGAAGCTGTAGATGCCGGCCGGCTCGCTCAGCGGGACCGGGATGTAGAGGCCGGAGACGTTGACGTCCGTGCCGAGGGTCAGCGTCCGGTCGAGACCGGCCGGCTGGAAGTCGGCGAACAGCCGCCACGTGCCACCGGCGGTGAACGTGAACGGAATGCTCCAGGTCCCACTCGCGTCCCGGGTCGGGTGCACGTGGTGGAAGCCGGACAGATCACGCCGGACGACGATCAGGTGCAGATCCTTCTCGTGCGTCTCGGTGTACTCCTTGACGGGCTTGCCGTCCGGGCCCTGGATGGTGAAGCGCAGCTCGGTCTTCTTGCCGGGCTGGTAGAACGTCGTGGTGGGGGAGAAGGTGTACCCGGCTTCGGAAACCGCCAGTCCGGGCAGTTGCTCGCCCGACTCGCTGTGCTCCTCCCCGTGTCCGGCTGCTGGTTCCTCCATGCCGCCCATCTCCTCTCCGTGAGCAGGGGCAGTGGTGGTGTCGGCCGCCGCGATCGGGTCGACCGCGGTGCCGATCGCGAACGCCGCCCCGAAGGCGAGCGCGAGCGCACCGGCGAACGCGCCGAGCCGGAGCGCGACGGCCCGGCTCACGACGCCGCCAGTTCGTAGCCCGCCTCGTCGACGGCCTCGCGTACGGCGGTCTCGTCGAGAGCGGACTCACTCGTCACGTGCACCTTGGAGGTGCCACCGGCGACGAGGTCGATGCTGACCTCCTGCACGCCGGTCAGCTTGCTGATCTCCTCGGTGACCGCCGCGGTGCAGTGCCCGCAGGTCATGCCGGTGACGGAGTAGGTCGTGGTGGTCATAGCGGTCTCTCCTTGCTCGTGTTGTGGGGGGTGCTTCAGCTGCGGACCAGGCGGGCGATCGCGTCGGAGGCCTCGCGGACCTTCTCCTCGGCCTCCGGACCGCCCCTCTGCGCGGCCTCGACCACGCAGTGCGCCAGGTGCTCGTCCAGCAGCTCCAGGGAGAAGGACTGCAGCGCCTTCGTCGCCGCCGACACCTGGGTGAGGATGTCGATGCAGTACTTGTCCTCCTCGACCATCCGCTGCAGGCCGCGGACCTGGCCTTCGATCCGTCGCAGCCGCTTCAGGTGGCTGCTCTTCTCGGCGGTGTATCCGTGCACCTGGTGGTCGGCCGCATCGGTGGTCATCTCAGGCTCCTCATCTACCCCTCGGGGGTATGTCGACAACCACGAAGTTACCCCCTTGGGGTATCGAAAGCAAGTCCCGGCGCAATACGGGCCGGGGGTATTTTCGGAGCGGCTCGCCGACAAACCTGCGAAGCTGTGCGTCTACTGGCAGGACGAGGGGGTCAGATGCCGGAGCTGGCGATCAGTACGCGCGGTCTGCGCAAGACCTACCGGACCCGGCGGGGCCGGCAGGTGGTGGCCGTCCAGGGGCTCGACCTGGACGTGCCGGTCGGCGGGGTGCACGGGTTCCTCGGGCCGAACGGATCGGGGAAGACCACGTCGATCCGGATGCTGCTCGGGCTGATCCGGGCCGACGCGGGGTCGATGACGGTGTTCGGCCGGCCGGTGCCGGCCGAGTTGCCGGCGGTCGTCGGCCGGGTCGGCGCGATCGTCGAGTCGCCGAAGTTCTTCCCGGCCTTCAGCGGCCGGAAGAACCTCGAGCTGCTTGCCGAGGCGATCGGGGTACCGCGGCAGCGGGTCGGCGAGGTGCTCGAGCAGACCTCGCTCGGCGAGCGCGGCAAGGACAAGTTCAGGGCGTACTCACTCGGTATGAAGCAGCGGCTGGCGATCGCCGCGACGCTGCTGAAGGAGCCCGACCTGCTGATCTTCGACGAGCCGACCAATGGCCTCGACCCGGCCGGCATCCGGGAGATCCGCGAGACCATGCGCAGCCTCGGCGACCAGGGCCGGACGGTGCTGGTCAGCTCCCACATCCTGGCCGAGGTCGAGCAGGTCGCCGACACGGTCTCGATCATCGGCCACGGCCGGCTGCTCGCCTCCGGCTCGGTCGCCGAGGTGATCGGTGGCGGTACGGCGGGCACGGTCAAGGTTGCCGTGGACAACCACGAGGCGGCGATCCGGATCCTCACCGCGGCCGGGATGACAGTGCGGGCCGATGGCAACTACCTCGTCGTCGAGGGAGCCGAGCATCCGGCCGACGTGACCCGCCGGCTGGCCCACCAGGAGCTGTACGTGTCCGAGCTGGTCCCGGTCCGCGCCGACCTCGAGTCGGTCTTCCTCGAGCTGACCGCCGGGGAGGGACTGCGTTGAACACCTTCCCCACCCCGCCACCCCGGTCGATGATCCGGCTCACCACCGTCGAGCTCCGCCGGCTGACCGCCCGCCGCCTGACCGTCATCGGCGTACTCGGGGTGCTGGCGATCACAGCGTTGCTGCTCGTCGCCACCTGGATCGACGCCAAACCACCGTCCGAGGCCGAGCAGCGCCAGTCTCAGGCGCAGTTCGAGACAGCGCACCAGTACTGGGAGGAGCACGCCGAGGAGGATCGCGCGCGGTGTGCGGAGGAGTGGCAGAAGCAGCCGGATCCGAAACCCGCGCTGGACGAGATGTGCAACTACCCGGAGCCGCGCATCGACGACTTCGGCAAGCCGCGGGCGGTGTTCGCGGAGAGCATGCCCGAGCTGCTGCTCGGCTCGTCGTACCTGCTGCTGTTCGCCGCCTTCCTGATCGGGGCGAGTTTCCTCGGCGCCGAGTTCAGCACCGGTGCCATCGGCAACTGGCTGACCTTCGAGCCACGCCGGTTGCGCGTCTACGGCAGCAAGCTGCTGGCCGCCGCGATCGGCCTCGCGCCGGTGGCGGCCGCCGTCCTGGCGATCCTGACGCTCGGGACCTATCTGATCGTCGATCAGCTCGGCGACACCTCCAGTACGACGGGGAAGGTCTGGGGCGATCTCACCGCGACCGCTGGTCGAGCCGTCCTGTTGATCGCCGTCGGTGCCGCACTCGGTGGAGTGGTCGGGCTGTTGCTCCGGCACACGGCGGCCGCGATCGGTGTGGCGATGGGTTACCTGGTCCTGATCGAGGGTGTGTTCGCCGGCTTCCTGAACAAGGCTCAGCCGTGGCTGGTGAAGCTGAACTTCGACGCCTTCGTCCGGCACGATACGACGTACTACGTCAACGAGTGCTCGACCGGCGACGACGGGAGCTACCTGTGCACCGGCATCGAGAAGACGCTCTCGTTCGAGCACGGCGCCTCGTACCTGGGCATCCTGACCGTCGTGCTGGTCCTCCTCGGTGGAGCGGTCTTCTACCGCCGGGACGTCAACTCCTAGACCGGCGGAGGCGTCCGATCAGCACGAGCCCGAGCGTGATGACAGCCGCGACTCCGGCCAGCGCGAGTCCGCGCCGGAGGCCTGGCGGTGTGTAGGTGCAGTCGACACGGTCGGCGTTGCCGGTCAACTGTACGGCGATCAGACCGCCGTAGTTCCGCGGCGTCTGGGCCTCGCCGTCACCGGCCGAGCACTTCCACCCGGGCAGCTTCGGCACGGCGATCACGGCGTACCCCTGGCTGCCGGGAGGCAGCGTCGCGCTGATCGAATGGCCGCCGGCCTCGACGTCCGTTGCCCCGCTCGACCGCAGCATCCGCACGGCCCTCGCCAGGCGCTGCTCGTCGAGACAACCGAGCGCACCGGTGGAGGTGATACCGGACGTGCTGCCGGTGAATCGGATCTCGGCCGACACCACCCCGGACGCCGGGACGGTGCCCAGCCGGACCATTGCGCTGTTCGTGTTGATGCCGGGCCTGCGGCTCGCGGTCAGCGCATGCCATTGAACGCTGTCGGTCAGTCGCGCTTGCCCCGAGACCCGCGGCTGGTGCAGGTACGCCGTCGTGCCGGGTGTGCAGCGCCCGACCAGTTTCACGTCACCACCGGTGGTCGCCTTGCTGCCCCGATACTCGGGGACCTCGTACACCTGGGTCCCGAGCAACCGCTCCTGGGCGACGAACGCGTTCGAGGCGGCCGTCGCCCCGAGCCGCCGCCGGACCGTCACCAACGGCGGCACCACGGATCGAACGATGGTCTCCTTGCCGCCTGACGCGAGATGCAGGCGGGCGCCGATCGAGAAGATCGCGTCGATCACCGGATGCTCGAGATCGTCGGAGGCCCGGCCGTACCCGGACCAGCCGAACCCGAGCCCGGTCAGCGTCTGGTTGACCGACGCGGGCAGCAGGCTGCTGTAGAGCCCGGCGCCTTGACCGCCGAGCAAGATCGGGTCGTTCGGCGTCACCGCCGTCCCCGGATCGGTCCGATAGTGCGGCCAGTCGTCGGCGCCCGCGATCGCGTCGGCCCGCTCGGTCTGCTGCTGGTTCCACGGTGGTACGAGCGCACTGAGGATCTTCGACCGCTCCTCGTCCGTCACCACCGCGGTCCACGTGGTCTCGACGGCAACCACCGCCATGACGGCGGCGAACGCCACAGCCACCGGCCACTTGGTACGCCGACCTGCCGCAGTACGGCGTACGACCCAAATGGTGCCCAGCGCAACGAGCGTGACAGCTCCGGACCCGATGAGGACGGTCATGGCGTGGTCGGTCAGCAGTGGGCTGCCGTTGGACAGTACCGCGATGACCGCGACCAGGGCCGCACCGCCCAGCAGCGCCAGCGGACCGGGCAGCCGATGCGCGACCGAAACCCACGCGAGTACGACGATCACGCCGCACAGGACGAAGGCCTCGCGGTACTGGCTTCCGTTCGGGGTGTCGAAGCCGTGCCACATCTCTTGGGTCGGCGTCCACCGGAAAGACAGAGCGATCGCGGCGGTCGTCACGATCCAGACCGCCTTGGTCCGGATCGGTACGAAGCGGTTGAACGGCAGGGTGAGCGCGAGCAGCAGGGCGACCGTGCCGACGTACAGGCTGGCGGTGCGGCCCACGCCCTCGGACAGCGGGAGCAGGCGGGACAGGAAGATGTCGACCGGGGACGGGCTGAAGACGCCGGACGGTGACGGTGTGGCGTCGTCGTTGGCGGCGAAGATCGGGAGCAGGATCGGACCGGCCAGGGCGAGGCCGAGGACAAAGGAGATGCCGTGCCGCAGGACGCCGCGCAGCCGGAGCGCCCAGGTCAGGTCGCTGGTCAGCACCCGCGCGAGCAGGTACAGGCCGGCCGCGATCGTTGCCATGTAGGCGGTGTAGAAGTTGGAGATCCAGAAGAGGGCGACCACGAGCACACTGAGCAGGCGGTTGGTCCGGCGCAGGGACCACTCGGCCACCAGGAAGAACATCGGCAGCGCGATCAGGCCGTCCAGCCACATCGGCACGTACGCGCCGTCGTCGATCGCCCAGCCGCACACGCCGTACGACGCGCCGAGAATCGCTGCAACCCAGCGGGGTCCTGGCGACATCTTGAGTAGTAGGACCGCCATCGCGGCGGCCGCCAGGCTCAGCTTGAGGACGGTGATGACGTAGACGGCCAGGTCGATCTGGTCGCGGGGGAAGAGCCCCACCAGCAGGGACAATGGGCTGCCGAGGTCGACGCCGTAGTCGGCAAGGAACCCGACTCCGAACGCGCTCTGCCAGTTGAAGAACAGGTCACCCTGGGCGCGGCCGTGCAGGACGTCCCACAGGTGGGCGAAGAAAGGGATGTACTGGGTACCGAGATCGTTGGTACTGCGGGACAGTGAACCGAAAGGAAAGGTACCGCGGATGAATCCGGAGGCGGCGAACACCGCCGCCACCAGCAACCCGGCGGCGAGCGCCGACGGCAGTGCCGAGCGCTCCGGAGCCGATCGGTTGGCGGCCGGCCGCCGTACGTCCGGCGCAGCGGTCGGGGGCGCCTGGGCGGCACTGGGCGCAACTGGGTCCTCTACCGCTTCGTCGTCCACTGGCCGCCCCTCCGCTCAGTCCCTGGGTACGCGCGCGGGGTCCCTGGGTGTACGCGCTCGACCGAGCGCCAAACTAGCGCGTAGTTCCGGTCTGGACAAGAATCGGTCCGGGCGGAGGAGGTGGGACAGATGATGCGGCTGAGTCTGGTGGTGCCGTGTTACAACGAGGTCGAGGTGGTCGACCGGTTCCATGAAGCCGTCAGCCGGGAGCTCGCCGCGACCGGCGGTGAGTACGAGATCGTGTACGTCGACGACGGCAGCAGCGACGGCACTCTCGACGCGCTGGTGCAGCTCGCGGACGCCGATCCGGCCGTCCGGTACCTGTCCTTCAGCCGGAACTTCGGCAAGGAGGCCGCGATGCTGGCCGGACTGCGGTACGCCTCCGGCGACGCGGTGGTGATCATGGACGCCGACCTGCAGCACCCGCCGGAGCTGATCGGCCGGATGCTCGAGCTGTACGAGCGCGGTTTCGACCAGGTGATCGCCCGGCGGAACCGGGTCGGCGACCCGGCCACCCGGACGTTCTTCGCGCGGGCGTACTACTGGCTGATCAACAAGTGGGCCGACGTCGAGTTCGTCGACGGCGTGGGCGACTTCCGGCTGTTGTCCCGCCGGGCCGTGAACGGCCTGCTGGAGCTGGGGGAGTACAACCGGTTCTCCAAGGGGCTGTTCGCCTGGATCGGGTTCGAGTCGATCCTGTTCGAGTACGACAACGTGCAGCAGCCGTCCGAGCGGAAGAGCCGGTGGACGTTCCGGCGGCTGCTCGAGTACGGGCTGGACGGGCTGCTCTCGTTCAACAACCGGCCGCTGCGGCTGGCGATCTACGTCGGCCTGCTGCTCACCGCGGTCGCCGCCGGGTACGCGATCTGGGTGATCGCGGTCGCCGTCCTGCACGGGGTGGAGATGCCCGGGTACGTCACGCTCATCGCGGCGATCACCGGGCTCGGCGGGCTGCAGATGGTGATGCTCGGGGTGATCGGCGAATACATCGGCCGGATCTACTACGAGACCAAGCAACGGCCGCACTACCTGCTCAAGCAGACCAACCTGAACCCGGCCGACAACCCGCTGCATCCGGACGAACGCAGCCGGCGGGCGACCTAGGCTGGAACATGCAGCGGCCCCGGGTGGACGAACCACCCGGGGCCGCGGCGGGCGTACCGCTGATCAGGCGGTCAGGCGCTCCTCGGTGGAGGTGGAGAAGAGGTGCAGCTTCTCCGGCACCGCCGCCAGGTGAATGGTGGAACCCTTCTCGACCGGCATCCGGGCGTCGATCCGGGCGACGATCTGCTGGTGCTCGTTGTTGTGCTCGGCGGTGCCGTACAGGTACGCGTCGGCGCCGAGCTCCTCGACCACGGCCACGTGCACCGGCAGGCCCTGGTCGGCGACCTTGAAGGCCTCCGGCCGAACACCCACGGTCATGGTCTTGTCGCTGCCGGTCTTGGCCAGCAGGCTGCGCTCGATCGGGATGACGTAGTCACCCAGCTTCGCGCCACCCTCGACGATGTCGGCGTTGAGCAGGTTCATCGCCGGCGAACCGATGAAGCCCGCGACGAACTTGTTCTTCGGGTGGTCGTACAGGTTCAGCGGGGTGTCGACCTGCTGCAGCAGGCCGTCCTTCAGTACGGCGACCCGGTCGCCCATCGTCATGGCCTCGACCTGGTCGTGGGTGACGTAGACGGTGGTGACACCGAGGCGCTGCTGCAGCTCGGCGATCTGGGTACGGGTCTGGACGCGGAGCTTGGCGTCGAGGTTCGACAGCGGCTCGTCCATCAGGAAGACCTGCGGGTTACGCACGATCGCGCGGCCCATGGCGACACGCTGACGCTGACCACCGGACAGGGCCTTCGGCTTGCGGTCGAGGTACTCCTCCAGGCCGAGCAGCTTGGCGGCTTCCTGCACGCGCTTGGCCCGGTCCTCCTTGGAGACGCCCTGCATCTTCAGCGCGAAGCCCATGTTGTCGGCGACCGACATGTGCGGGTAGAGCGCGTAGTTCTGGAACACCATCGCGATGTCCCGCTCCTTCGGCGGACGGTGCGTGACGTCGCGGTCGCCGATGTAGATGGAGCCCTCGTTGACCTCTTCGAGGCCGGCGAGCATCCGGAGCGAGGTGGACTTGCCACAACCCGACGGGCCGACGAGAACCATGAACTCGCCGTCCTCGATCTCGAGGTTGAGCTTGTCGACGGCGGGGGTGTCACCACCGGGGTAGATCCGGGTTGCCGACTTGAACGACACAGTGGCCATGACGATTACATCCCTTCACCGGCAGGAACGTGCCGGACGATCCGAGTAAAGGCCCCCAGGCGGGGGTGCGCTTATCCTCGCCCGCCCGGCTCGTCCTGACAAGGTGTACGGCGTGTGACGTGTCCATACTGTTCACGTTGTGGACAACTCCACGCATCCTGCAAGTTCTTGCAGGATCTTGCTGCAAGGTCAACGACCCCTGGGTACAGTGCCCCGGGTGAGCAGCAGAGCGCGGCTGGCGGACATCGCGGCCAAGGCGGGGGTCAGCGAGGCGACGGTCTCGCGGGTGCTGAACGGCAAGCCGGGGGTGGCGGAGGAGACCAAACAGTCGGTCCTCACCGCGCTCGACGTACTGGGGTTCGAACGGCCGACCCGGTTGCGGCGCCGGTCAGCGGGGCTGATCGGGCTGGTGATGCCGGAGCTGATCAACCCGATCTTCCCGGCGTTCGCCCAGGTGATCGAGTCGGCGTTGTCGCAGCGCGGGTTCACCCCGGTGCTGTGCACGCAGTCACCGTCCGGTGCCACCGAGGAGGAGTACGTCGAGATGCTGCTCGAGCGCGGCGTCTCCGGGATCATCTTCGTCTCCGGTCTGCACGCGGACACCGGTGCCGACCATGTGCGCTATCAGGCACTGGTGGACCGGCGGCTGCCGGTGGTGTTCGTGAACGGCTGGCTGCCCACGGTGGAGGCGCCGTTCGTGTCGTCGGACGAGTACGCCGCGATGGAACTGGCCGTGGCCCATCTGGTTGCCCTCGGCCACCGCCGGATCGGCTTCGCCTCCGGGCCGGAACGGTTCATCGTGGTGCAACGCAAGCTGGCCGGCTACCGCACCTCGATGAAGGCCCAGCTCGGCCTGTCCGACCCCGAGCTCGACGAGCTGGTTGCCTTGAGCATGTTCGGTGTCGAGGGCGGGGCCGCGGCCGCGCAGCAGCTACTCGACGTCGGCGTCAGCGCGGTCGTCTGCGGCTCCGACATGATGGCGCTCGGCGTCATCCGCGCCGCCCGGCAACGTGGTCTCGCGGTTCCCGGCGACATCTCGGTAGTGGGGTACGACGACGCCCCGATGATGGAGTTCACCGACCCGCCGCTGACCACCATCCGCCAGCCTGTGCAGGCGATGGGCCTGGCCGCGGTCCAGTCGCTGCTGGAAGAGGTCCGCGGCCACACCACCCCGCACACCGAGTTCCTGTTCCGCCCCGAGCTGGTCGTCCGGGGGTCCACCGGGCCGGCGCGCTAGTTCCAGTCGTCGCAGGTCTTCGTCTTGAAGTCCTCGAGCGACTCGGACCTGTTTCCTTCCTGCTCGCGCTCCGGTACGAGCACTGTGCCCGGTTTCAGGCCGGACAGCTCCCGGTCGCTGAATTCGAGGTGGGTCGCCGACCAGTTGCCGTCGTTCGACCACCCGTAGATCGTGTACTGCTGCTCCGGGTCCCGCCTCACGAACTCCCCGACCAGAGCCCACCCGTTGCCGCCAGAGTCCAGGTCGAACTGCGAGAACCTGGTCACCGGAGAGCTGACCTCCCACTTGCCGAGGGTCTTGTCATCCCGGTACAGCGTCGCGCCGTCGATGTGCCCCTCGCACATCTGGATGACGATCACCGGGTGGCCGGCGGTGTCGACTGTCACGCCGACCACCCCGCCTGGCGGGACCGTGCAGCCCGTGAGGCCGGCACAGCAGGCGGCTGCGGCGCCCCAGATCCCCACCCACCTACGCACGGAATCAGGATAGGTGCCGGACGGGGTCATACCCGGAGCTCCGATCCGGAGCCGGGTCGGGTCGTACTGCTACGACGCGCGGCGTCGAGTTGTCGACTGTGGTTCGGGATCGGGGGGTCCGGACCGGAATTGACGAGTCGGCGGGGCTATTCGCCGGGGATGCCGACGTTGAGGATGCGGGCGCCGGGGCCGCGTTCGGCCAGGCGGTCGGCCTTGTTGTAGAGGTTGCAGCGTTGGAGGCTGAGACAGCCGCAGCCGATACAGCCGTCCAGGTCGTCGCGCAGCCGCTCGAGCTCGGCGATGCGTTCGTCGAGGCGGGTCCGCCACGACTTCGACAACCGGCTCCAGTCCGCGCGGGTCGGCGTACGGTCGTCCGGCAACGAGTCCAGCGCGCTCTTGATCTCGGACAGCGCCAGCCCGACCCGCTGGGCCGCCTGGACGAAGGCGATCCGCCGCAACGTGCTGCGCTGGTACTGCCGCTGGTTCCCGGCCGTACGCCGGGAATGGATCAGGCCCTGGTCCTCGTAGAAACGCAGCGCCGACGCGGCGACTCCGGACCGATGCGCGATCTCCCCGATGGACAGCCAGTGATCCTTGCTCGGAACGTTCTCCTCCGCCATACCGCCACCCTAGAATGGTCGCGCAAGAATTCAACCTCACTTGAACTGCGCGAAGTAGGCCACCGTGCCGAGTGGTCTGGTCCCGGGACGGTGTGGTCAGGGCAGCGGTCGCGGTCGGGTATACTTTTCTGCGTCGGTGCGCGCGTCGCGTCACCAGAGATTTTCCCAGGCGCTCCGACCCGTCGGTTTCAGCATCCGGCTGAAGGTCCCCGGCGACATGGGTGCAACGCGATAGCACCCGCAGGTCGATGCCCGTCTCCTGCCCAGCACGTTCTGTCCGGTCACGTCTGTGACCGGCCTTTCTGTGCGGTTGCGATCCGGCCATCCGTCCGTGACGTTGAGAGAGAGTTTTTGCGTGACCCAGCACCACCAGGAGAACCACTCCGCCGACGCCGACCAGGCTGACGGCCGGATCAAGAAGCCGCGGCACAAGAAGTTCCAGACCCAGTCGTACGGCGAGCGGATGGCGGCCGAGGCCGCCGCCTCGCCGGCCGGCGAGGTCCGTAGCGACGCCGCCCGCGGTGAGGTTCGCAACGACGCCGCGCGCGGTGAGCGCCGCGGTGGACCCACCCAGTACTCCGACCGCGGTTCCCGCACCTTCGGTAACGACCGGCGCGACAACCGCCCGGTGAAGGGCTACCGCGCCGAGCGTGCCGGCGAGCCGCGCACCGACCGCCGGCCCGTCAACCGCGACGACCGGCCGGCCTACAACCGCGATGAGCGCCCGGCTTACAACCGGGACGAGCGTCCGAGCTTCAGCCGCGACGAGCGGCCGCAGTACGGCGACCGGAGCCGCACCGACCGCCCGCAGTTCAACCGTGACGACCGCCCGCAGTTCCGGCGGGAGGACCGGCCGCAGTACAACCGCGGCGATCGTGACAACCGGGGCGACCGGGCGCGGTCCGGCGACCGTCCGCAGTACAACCGGGACGACCGGCCGCAGTACAACCGCGACAACCGTGACGACCGGCCGTCGTACCGGCGCGAGGAGCGGCCGTCGTACGACCGTTCGTCGTACCGGCGGGACGACACGCGCTCGTCGTACCAGGAGAACAAGCGGGTGGAGGAGCCGGTGGATCTGGGGAACGTTGCTCCGGACAACCAGTTCGCCGCCCTCGGGTTGTCGCCGCGGCTGGTGCAGCGGCTGGCCCGGGACGGGATCACCACGCCGTTCCCGATCCAGACCGCGACCATCCCGGACGCATTGGCCGGCAAGGACGTGCTCGGCCGCGGTCAGACCGGCTCCGGCAAAACGCTCGGTTTCGGCCTGCCGACGCTGATGCGCCTGGCCGGCGGCCACACCGAGTCGCGCCGTCCGCGCGGCGTGGTGCTGGTGCCGACGCGGGAGCTGGCGATGCAGGTGCACGACGCGCTCGAGCCGCTGGCGCACGTGATGAACGTGTCGCTCAAGCTGATCGCCGGCGGCCTGCCGTACCCGAAGCAGATCGAGTCGCTGCGCCGTGGCGTCGACCTCCTGATCGCGACCCCCGGCCGGCTGATCGACCTGTGTGAGCAGGGCGCGGCCGACCTCGGCGCGGTGGAGATCGCCGTCCTCGACGAGGCCGACCACATGTGCGACATGGGCTTCATGCCGGCCGTCACCACGCTGCTCGACATGACCCCGCCGGAGGGACAGCGGCTGCTGTTCTCGGCGACGCTGGACAACGACGTCGACAAGATCGTGAAGACGTACCTGAAGGACCCGGTCCAGCACTCGACCGAGTCCGGTCAGGCATCGGTCAGCACGATGGAGCACCACATGCTGGTGATCGAGCCGGGGCACAAGCAGTCGCTGACGGCCGAGCTGGCCAGCCGTGACGGCCGGACGATCGTCTTCGTCCGCACCAAGCTGGGCGCCGACCGGGTCGCCACCCAGCTGCGGGATCGCGGCGTGATGGCCGCGGCGCTGCACGGCGGCCTGACCCAGGGCGCCCGGAACCGGACGCTGGACCAGTTCAAGGACGGTTCGGTACCGGTGCTGGTGGCAACGGATGTTGCCGCGCGCGGTATCCACGTCGACGACGTCGGCCTGGTCGTCCAGGCCGACCCGGCCGCGGACCACAAGGACTACCTGCACCGCGCCGGACGTACGGCGCGCGCCGGGGGCAAGGGTGCGGTCGTCACCCTGGTCCTGCCGCACCAGCGGCGCGGGATGATCCGGCTGGCCGAGTCCGCCGGGGTCGAGGCCGCGCCGGTGAAGGCCCGTCCGGGTGACGAGCTCGTCACCGAGCTGACCGGCGGCAGCAAGCCGTCCGGCTACCCGGTGAAGCTTCCGGCGCCGAAGCCGCAGCGGTTCGGCAAGGGCGGCGGCGGCAAGCGGTTCGGCAGCAGCCGGCCGGGTCGCGGTCACGACGGTCGCGGCAGCAGCGGTCCGCGCCGCGGCAACGGCCCGCGCCGTACCGACAGCAACCGCTACGAAGGTGGCAAGTCCTACCAGCGCTGATCATCCAGCAGGCCCTGACCTCGGCATGAGGTCAGGGCCTGCTGGCGTTCTCTGTCAGCGATGGCGTGCTGCAACGCGCCAGTGAGCACATCAGCCGTCAGTGAGCGACCTACTGCGTGAGGATCGCCCAGAGGCGGGCGAGGATGACGGCGATCTCGTTGTCGCCGAGTGGGACGAGCTCGAGGACGAGTTCGTCCTCGTCGGCCCGGTCCGTCATCACGTAGATCGGCGGTGAGCCCGCTTCCAGCTCGGTCGCGATGCGTTTGGCGTCGGCAACCTTCAGCAGTACGCGCGAGATCTGCAACCCGGTCGGATCCGGCAGAACCTCCGCCGACACCCCAGGGATCTCTGCGGCCGAACCGGCGAACGAGACCACCTTGGCGAGCTGGTCCGCCTCCCACTTGACCCGGTCGAACGCCTGCCATTCCTCGAGGGCGGCCAGGACACCGATGACGGCTTCCTTGGTCGGCTTCATCACCCGGCCGATGCCGTTGTCCTGGGCCCGGACGGACTGCACCAACGACCAGCTGCCGGCGATCAGCCCGGCGGTGGGGGAGCCGAGGTACTTCTGCCCGCTGACCAGCACGAGGTCCGCGCCGGTCGCCAGCAGGTCGGCGATCCGCGGGAACTGAGCGGCGCCGTCGAGGATCGCCGGTACGCCGCGACGGTGAGCGGCACGTACGGCGGCGACCAGGTCGATCGGCTCGCCTTGCGTCAGCCGGGACGAGACGAGAAGGAGGCAGGCGACGTCCGGCCCGTCCAGCTCCTCCTCCAGATCGTCAATGCCACAACGGGTTTCGTCGCCGGCCAGGTCGACCTGCGCACCGGCGAGACGGATGCCCTGCAGGTTGGAGTGGCCGTAGTTGACGACATGGACGGCCGGCAGGACCACGCGGTTGTGCATAGCCGTCGTGTCCGGCAACGCGGCCACCCGGCGCGGATCGCCGCCGGTCATGGTGGCCGCGACCGAGAGCGTGATCCCCGCGGCGGTGCAGTGGACGACCGCGCCGGCCTGGGCGCCGGTCACCTGGGCGATGGCCTCGCTCGCCCGGTCGCCGAGCTCGTCCATGACGAAGAACTCAGGCAAGGCCTGTGCGACGGCCGCCGCCACGGACTGGGAACTCCGGGACACTCCGAGTGGGGTGTACGTCCCCCTGGCGTTGATCACCACACTCAGCCGGTACCGATCGTGGATGCTCATGGTCTTGCACACAGTAGTGGTCACCGACAGTGTTGGCGAGACTCAGTTCGGTCCCGATCTTGACCCGAAGCTACTGGTGAGTCATTCTCAGTTTTTCAGTACTCCCCTGCCGTCCTGGTCGCGTCTCGAGGAGGATCTGTGCAGCTCCGCCCCGCTCACCGAACCATCCGTACGACGATCGCCGCGGCTGCGATCACAGCACTGCTCGCCTTCCTTCCCACACCCACCCAAGCCAAGTCCGAGGCTGCGGCGGCGCCACCGGTGGACTACTGCGTCGGCTAGTGCGGCGACATCTTGCCACCGGGACAGAACGGCAACGCCACCTTCACGGATCTCCTTCTTTTCAAGGGTTTCGGGACCCGGCCGGCGCATTTCAGCGACTCGCTCAAGCCGTACCAGAACCTGGTCTGGAACTCCACCGGCATCACCGACGACGGTCTCGGCGCGTACTTCGACGACGCGTCGTTCGGCGTGAAAGCAGGTGACGTCGCGAGCACGATTCAGCCGCGTGCGGACGTGAGGATCGTGCGGGACAAGTCGCGCGGGATCCCGCACATCACCGGCACCACCCGGCGTGGGGTGATGTTCGGCGCCGGGTACGCGGGGGCGCAGGACCGGCTGTTCGTGATGGATGTGTTCCGCCATCTCGGCCGCGGCCAACTGACCCCGTTCGCGGGTGGGGCGCCGGCCAATCGCGCGTTCGAGCAGGAGTTCTGGCGCACCGCGCCGTACACGGAAGCCGACCTGCAGCGGCAGTACGACGACGCCGACGAGAGGTACGGCGCCGACGGCGTGAAGATGCAGCAGGACATCCAGGCCTGGGTCGACGGGGTCAACCACTACATCAACACCGTCGGCCTCGCGTACCCCGGTGAGTACGTCGCGCTCGGACTGGACTGGCCGACACCACAGTGGAAGGTGACCGACGTGGTCGCCACCGCGGCCGTCGTCGCGGGCATCTTCGGCACCGGCGGCGGACACGAGGTCACGTCGGCGCTGGCCTTGCTCGAGGCACAAGCGAAGTACGGCGTTGCCCTAGGCACCAAGGTCTGGGAGTCGTTCCGGTCGCAGAACGACCCGGAGGCGAACACCACGGTGCACAACGGCGCGACCTTCCCGTACGGCGTCACGGGTCCGAACCCGGCGGGTCGCGCGATGCCGGATCGCGGCTCGGTCACTCCGGAGCCTCAGGTCATCGATCAGACGGCCGGGACGGCGAGCAAACCGGCGCCGAAGGGTGCGGAGTCCCTGCGCGGCATCTTCGACCGCGGCCTGTTCCCGGAGGGGTTCGGCGAGAAGGGCATGTCGAACGCCCTGCTCGTCTCCGGCGCGCACACCGAGAGCGGCAACCCGGTCGCGGTCTACGGACCGCAGACCGGCTACTTCGCCCCGCAACTTCTGCTCCGGCAGGAACTCCAAGGTCCAGGTGTCAGCTCCCGTGGTATCGCCTTCGCCGGCCTGAACTTCTACACCCTGATCGGTCGCGGTCCCGACTACTCGTGGAGCGCCACGTCGGCCGGCCAGGACATCACCGACACGTTCGCCGTACCGCTGTGCGAACCCGGCGGCGGGACGCCGACGAAGAGCTCGCAGTACTACGAGTTCCGCGGCCATTGTGTCCCGATCGAGCGGCTCGAGCGACACAACGAGTGGTACTCCAGCCTGGGATCGTCCGAACCGGCCGGGTCGTACACCTTGGTTGCCCTGCGCACCAAATACGGCATCGTCACGCACCGCGGCACGGTCGGCGGCCGGCCGGTGCTGTTCACCAAGAACCGTTCGACCTACGGGAACGAGGCAGGATCCGCGCTCGGGTTCATGCAGCTCAACGACCCGGACAGGATCCACTCCGCGGCCGACTTCCAGAGGGCGGCGCACAACATCGGCTACACGTTCAACTGGTTCTACACGGACAAGACGTCGATCGCGTACTTCAACTCCGGTGACAACCCGGTCCGCGCCGCGGGCGGTGATCCCAACCTGCCGACCTGGAGCTCGTACGAGTGGCAGGGCTGGAACCCGGACACCAACCGGGCGACCTACACTCCGGCCGCCCAGCACCCGCAAGTCGTCAACCAGGACTACCTGACCAGCTGGAACAACAAGCAGGCACCCGGATTCTCGGCATCGGACGGTCAGTTCGGCTACAACGCGGTCTACCGCAGCCAGCCGCTCGACGACCGGATCAAGGCGGTCATCAACAGCGGGCAGAAGTTCACCCGCGGCAAGCTGGTCGAGGCGATGGAGGACGCGGCCACCGTCGACCTCCGCGGCGACCAGGTCGTTCCGTATCTGTTGAGGGTCCTGAAGTCTGCCCCGATCACCGATCCGGCCGTCGCCGACGCGGTCGCGAAGCTGACCGCGTGGCAGGCGGCGGGCAGCCACCGCAAGACTCCGAACGCTTCGTCGAAGGTCTACGACCACAGTGAGGCGATCCGGATCCTCGACGCCTGGTGGCCACTGCTGGTGCCGGCCCAGTTCAAGGACCTGGGCCCCGAGTTGTACGGCGCCCTGGTCGCGAACCTGAAGATCGACGAGCGCCCGGGTGCGCAGGGATCCGCGTTCCAGAACGGATGGTGGGGTTTCGTTCAGCGCGACCTGCGCAAGGTGCTCGGCGATCCGGTGCGGACGCCGCAGCCGGTCACGTACTGCGGCGGCGGTTCGCTCGCGGCCTGCCGTACGGTGCTCGCCGACTCTTTGCTGGCGGCAACCAAGGTCCCGGCGGCGACGACATACCCGGCGACCGCGGACTGTGCCGCGGGAGACCAGTTCTGCGCGGACCAGATCGCGCACAGCCCGATGGGTGGCATCACCCAGGACCGGATCGCCTGGGTCAACCGGCCGACGTACCAGCAGGTGATCGAGTTCCCGGCACGCCGGGGTGACGACGTCAGCAACCTGGCGCCGGCGCGGTCCGTCCGGGTCACTGGGACGCGGCGGGCGACGTCGTACGGGTACGCGCTCCACGAGTTCCAGGTCTTCCGCCAATGACGACCGGGCAGCCTGTCAGGATGAAGGCATGAACCAGACTTTCCCCCCGAACCCGAACCAGCCGTACCCGCCGCAGCAGGGTTACCAGCAGGGCCCGCCGCCCGGTTACGCGCCGCCGCAGCAGCAGCCCGGCTACCAGCAGGGTCCGCCGCCGCAGGGGTACGGGCAGCAGCCGGGCTACGGTCAGCCCGGGTACGGTCAGGCTCCCGGCAACTACCAGCCGGCCCCGCAGAACGCACCCCACATCGCGCCGCAGGGTTCGCCGTACCCGGTGCTGGTCTCGACCATGAACGACCTGCCCGGGTACACCGCGGAGAAGGTGTTCGGCGAGGTGTTCGGGCTGACCGTGCGCAGCCGCGACTTCGGGTCGAACTTCGCCGCCGGCTTCCGGTCGCTGGCCGGTGGCGAGGTGCCGGAGTACACCCAGATGCTGGCCGAGTCCCGGCATGTCGCCGTGATGCGGATGTGCCAGATGGCGCAGCAGATGGGCGCGAACGCGATTCTCGCGATGCGGTTCGACTGCACCGAGATCGCCAACACGATGAGCGAGGTGGCCGCCTACGGCACCGCGGTCATCGCCCGCAAGAACGAGCCGGCACCGGCCCCTCCTGAGGATGATGCCCATGACAGCTGACCTGACCTTCGGCCCCGGCTTCCGCTGGGGGGTGTCGACGTCGGCGTACCAGATCGAAGGGGCCGTCGCCGAGGGTGGCCGCGGCCCGTCGGTCTGGGACACGTTCTGCGCCGAGCCGGGCCGGATCCTGAACGGCGACACCGGTGCGGTGGCCTGCGACCACTACCACCGGTACGCCGAGGACGTCGCGCTGATGCGGGAGCTCGGGGTCGACACCTACCGGTTCTCGTTCGCGTGGCCGCGGATCCAGCCCTCGGGCAGCGGGCCGGGCAACGCGGCCGGGCTGGACTTCTACGACCGGCTGATCGACACGCTGCTGGGTGCGGGCATCCAGCCGGCGCCGACGCTGTACCACTGGGACACGCCGCAGCCGCTGGAGGACGCCGGCGGGTGGCTCGATCGCTCCATCACGGATCGATTCGCCGACTACGCCGCGATCTTGGCCGCGCACTTCGCTGATCGGGTGCCGCTGTGGATCACGATCAACGAGCCGATGGTGCTCACGCTGATGGGGTACTCGCTCGGCGCTCACGCGCCCGGCAAGGAGCTGCTGTTCGACGCGCTCCCGGTGGCGCATCACCAGCTGCTGGCGCACGGGCGCGCGGTGCAGGCGCTACGGGCGGGTGGGGCGACGAACATCGGGATCGCCAGCAACCACGCCCCGACCTGGCCGGCCAGCGACAGCGTCGAGGACAAGGAAGCGGCCGCTCTCTACGACAACCTGATCAACTGGCTGTTCGCCGACCCCGTCCTGCTCGGCAGCTATCCATCCGGTTTCGAGGCCGCGATGCCCGGCCCGGTCTCGGATGACCTCGCAATCATCTCCACGCCGCTGGACTTCTTCGGCATCAACCACTACGCGCCGGTGTCCGTCGGCGCCGCGACCGGGCAGGCCGACACCGCCGCGACGGACGGGATCCTGCTCCCGCCGGGCCTGCCGTTCGAGCCGCGAGTGCTCGCCGGCTACGAGCGGACCGACTTCGGCTGGCCGATCGTGCCGTCGGCGTTCGGCGAGATCCTGCGCGCCTTCAAGGATCGGTACGGCGACCGGCTGCCACCGATCTACATCACCGAGAACGGGTGCTCGTTCGGCGACGGACCCGTCGGCGGCGTGGTCGCCGACCAGCGCCGGATCGACTACCTGAACGGGTACCTGCGCTCGCTCCGGCAGGCGATGGACGACGGTGTCGACGTCCGCGGGTACTTCCACTGGTCGCTGCTGGACAACTTCGAGTGGGCGGCCGGATACTCCCAGCGGTTCGGCCTGGTGCACGTCGACTTCGACACCCAGGTCCGGACGCCGAAAGCGTCGTACCACTGGTTCCGTGACGTGATCGCGCAGAGCCGCGGATGATCCCCGAGCCGGGCGTCGTGCCAACGGCGTTCGCGGAGCCGGCCGTCCGGGTCCGGTCGCGGTGGACGGCGGCCGTCGTACTGGCCAATGTCGGGGTGTTCGCGGCCTGGCTGGGGCCGATCCAGGTGCTGCTGGCGAAGCAGTCCCAGGCGGTTGCTCCGGGCAACAAGGAGTTCGTGTTCGGGCTGGTCACCGGCGTCGGCGCCGCGGTTTCGGTGATTGCGAACCCGCTGGCCGGTGCGATCTCCGACCGTACGACGTCCCGCTTCGGCCGCCGGGTCCCGTGGGTGCTGGCGGGCGCTGCCGGAGGTGTCGTCGGGTTGCTGGTGCTGGCCGGTGTCGCGTCCGTGGCCTGGATGCTGGTCGGCTGGTGCCTGCTGCAACTGTTCGGCAACGCGTTGCTCGCGGCAATCACCGCCGCCGTCCCCGATCGGGTCCCGGCACTCCAGCGTGGCGCGGTCGGGGGATGGGTCGCACTGTCCCAGGTCCTCGGCGCCTTGGTCGGCACCGGGTTGGCGACGTACTTCGGCGGTATCGGCGCCGGGTACGTCGCCTGTGCGGTCTTCCTGCTGTTGTCGGTGGTGCCGTATCTCGTGGGCAGTGGCGACGAGCGGTTGGCCTCGCGACCGCCGCTGGTGGCGCGTGAGTTCCTCCGCGGTTTCTGGATCAGCCCGCGCCGCTACCCGGACTTCGGCTGGGGATGGCTGACCCGCTTCCTGTTCAACGTCGGGAATGCGCTCGGGACGCTGTACCTGTTCTTCTACCTGCAGGACGAGGTCCGCGTCGACGAGCCGGACACCGCCGTACTGATCCTGACCGCGATCTACAGCGTCTGCGTCCTCGTCACCTCGGTGGTGTTCGGCACCTGGTCGGACCGGATCGCCCGCCGCAAGATCTTCGTCACCGGCTCCGGCGTGGTGATGGCGATCGCCGGCGTCGTCCTCGCCGGCTGGCCCACCTGGCCCGGCGCCGTTCTCGGCGCGATCATCCTCGGCGCCGGCTTCGGCGTCTACCTGTCCGTCGACTTCGCCCTCCTCACCCAGATCCTGCCCAGCGCCCGCGACCGCGCCAAGGACCTCGGCGTCATCAACATCGCCAACTCACTGCCCCAGGTCCTCGCCCCGGCGATCGCCGCCCCCATCGTCAAACACCTCGGCGGCTACCCCGTCCTCTACCTCCTGGCCGCCACCGTCACCGCCTTGGCCGGCCTCCTGGTCCGCCAGATCCGCACAGTCGCGTAGTTGTCACCTACGCGGTCAGCGCGTGCTCCGACGCGCGGCGTGGTCGGCCACGCCCGGTCCAAGGAGCTTCTTCACTGGGATGTGCAGCCGCCGCTCAGTGAGCCCGGTGCCGGATTCGGGCAATCCCTTCGTTACCGCCGGATGTAAGGCGGAAAGCCCTGAGCGCTGAAGCCGCCGGGGGTTGGGCTACGCCGTGTCTGACGGTTCAGGGCCGTGAAGGGTGGGTGTGGTTTCGCGGGTTCCGCTGGGTGATGGGTGAAGAGTGGGTGTGGTTCCGCGGGCTCCGCTGCGTGATGGTGCTGGTCGGTGCGATGTGCCTCAAGGGCGCCTTGCGGCGTCCGCTGCGCGGATCTTCGACCCCTGACCCACACCACACCGACCAGGGAAGGACGCAGCTACGTGGATCCCGCGGGAGGTGTGACCCGAGTGGGGTGGATGACTCTTGCGAACCTGGTGGCCGGGTTGCCCGTGGAGCCGGCCGGGTCTGGTTGGGCGAGAGGGGCCGTGGGTGCATCGAGTCGCGGATTCTGGTTCGGGAGACCGCGATTTTTCGACCACGATTGACGACTCGATGATCCATCCCAGGGGCTGCCCCCGGAAATCCCGCCATGCGGACAAGCCCGGCCACATGCCGAAACCAGCCCCTCGGATCCACGGCCAGTGGCAGGTTATGTCACCGCTGGCGTGCTGCAACCCGCCAGCGGTGACGCAACCCGCCAGCCACCTCCAACCACATCCACCAGTCCTCAGCCCCACCCTCGGCGGCAACCGTCAGACGAGGCTAGGCGGGGACGAGTTCAGGCTGGGTGGCTACGGCGGTGTACTCGTGGGTCAGGCGGCGGTAGGCGGTGGTGAGGAAAGCCAGGAGTACGACGATCAGCATGACGGTGCTCGCGATGACGAAGGTGAGGGCCAGGCCTCGGGAGTGACCTTCGCCCAGGAGCCAGCCGAAGGTGGTGTGGCCGGAGGTGGAGTTCATGTAAGGGACCAGGAGGAACTGGGCCACCGGTCCGATGGCGAAGGCCGCGACCGGGGTGGAGGCCGACTCGATGCTGTGGGCGAAGCCGAAGATGCGTCCCTGGGTCTCGAACGGGACGACGCGCTGCAGGATCGTCTGCTCGGCCGCCTCGGCGACCGGGACGACCAGGAAGAACCCGAGCATGCCCAGCACCAGCAGCGACTGCCATTCGCGGATGGCGGTGGTCATGCCGATGACGGCGATCGCCACGTTCGCCAGCAGCAGCAGGCGCAGCGGCGAACGGCCCAGGCCGAAGCGCGCGACGGCCGCGCCGCCGGCGATGAAACCGATGCTGGTGACGCCGAGCACGATGCCCCATGCCTCGACGGAGAACAAGGTCAGGCCGTACGGGTCCATCAGCGTCATGAACACGCCCATGACCAGGTTGTTGAAGGTGCTGAACAGGACCAGCGGCACCAGACCCGGTACGGCGCGCATCGTCCGCCACGAACCGCGCAGATCCATGTGACGCCGCGCGTGACGGGCGGGGCGCGGCTCGTCGATCCGGATCGCGAGCAGCAGGTGTCCGAGTACGACGAAGGTGAGTACGAGCGCGATGACGACCGTACCGCCCATACCGAGGAATCCGACAGACAGGCCGCTGAGGATGCTGGTCACCAGGTGAGCCAGGCCGTTGACCGTGCCGACCATGCCGTTGGCCTTGTCGCGGCGGTCCTCGGGAATCAGGAGCGTGACAGTCGTGGACAGTGCGATGCTCCGCAGTCCGCCGGCGAGGCTGCCAATGAGTACGAAGGCCGCGAACACCCAGAACCACGGCCTGGTCCAGTCGGTCACCGGGACCAGCAGGTAGACCAACCCGGCCGCGGCGAAGGCGGCCGCGGTGATCGAGCTGGAGATGACCATCGCGGTCTTCTTCCGGTTCGCGTCGACGATCGCGCCGAAGACGGCACCGGACAACGCGCCGGCCAGCATCGAGCTGCCGGCGACGATCGACGCGACCAGCACGGACTCGGTCACCAGGTAGACCCAGAACGCCAGCGCGAAGGACAGGAAGGTGCTCGTGACGTTGGCGACGAGCGTGTTCAGCAGCAACCGCTTGAAGGTGCTGTTGTGCTCACTCATGGTGACTCCTAGGTCGTGATCTGGTCGGCTCTCACTTGTTCGTCGTACTGACATGGCGAGATTTGACACACTCGGCGGAAAGAATTCGTGACCGCGGTTAGGGTGCGGACCATGCCGCCGCTGATGCAGTCGTCCAAGCTCGCGAACGTCTGCTACGAAATCCGTGGACCGGTGCTGGAGGAGGCGCAGCGGCTGGAGGCGGCGGGGCATCGGATCCTCAAGCTCAACACCGGCAACCCCGCGCCGTTCGGCTTCGAGTGCCCGCCGGAGATCCTCGAGGACATCGTCCGCAGCCTCGCGGACGCCCACGGTTACGGCGACGCGAAGGGTCTGCCGGCCGCCCGCCGGGCCGTCGTACAGCACTACCAGCCGTGGGGCGTCCACCTCGACATCGAGGACGTCTACATCGGCAACGGCGTCTCCGAGCTGATCCAGATGGCCGTGCAGGCGCTGCTCGAGGACGGCGACGAGGTCCTCATTCCCGCCCCGGACTACCCGCTGTGGACCGCGGCGGTCGCACTGGCCGGAGGTACGCCGGTGCACTACCGCTGCGATGAGCAGTCAGACTGGATGCCCGACCCGGCCGACATCGAGCGGAAGATCACCGACCGCACGAAAGCACTGGTGATCATCAACCCGAACAACCCCACCGGCGCCGTCTACGACCGCGAACTGCTCGTGCAGCTCGCCGACATCGCGCGCCGGCACGGTCTGCTGATCTACGCCGACGAGATCTACGACAAGATCCTGTACGACGAGGCCGTCCATACCCCGGTGGCCTCGCTGGCTCCCGACGTACTCACGTTGACCTTCAACGGGCTGTCGAAGGCGTACCGGGTGGCCGGCTATCGCTGCGGGTGGATGGCGGTGAGCGGGCCCAGGCACCAGGCGGCGAGTTATCTGGAGGGCCTGACGATCCTGTCGAACATGCGGCTGTGCGCCAACATGCCGGCGCAGCACGCGGTCGCCACCGCGCTCGGCGGCAGGCAGTCGATCAAGGATCTGGTGCTGCCCGGCGGACGACTGCTGGCTCAGCGCGACACGGCGTACGAGCTGCTCACCCAGATCCCCGGGGTGAGCTGCGTGAAGCCGAAGGGTGCGCTGTACGTGTTCCCGCGGCTGGACCCGAAGGTGTTCGGGATCACCGACGACCGCCAGCTCGTCCTCGACCTGCTCCGGGCCGAGAAGATCATGATCGTGCACGGCACCGGCTTCAACTGGCCCGAACCCGACCACGTCCGCATCGTCACCCTGCCTCACAAGGACCAGCTCGAAGCCGCCGTCACCCGAATCGCGACGTTCCTCGAGAGCTACCGCCAGCGCCCCTGACGGCCTGGAGCTAGTGCGTTGCGCCAAAAGTGGTGGCAGCGTCGTGACAGCTTGCGATAGCGTGCGGCCGATGCGTTACTTCGCTCAGTTCCGCGCGGGGCTCGGCGAGCTCGTGATCGACTGTCTGCGGCGTGACCTCGCGAGGGTGAAGGTGGTCAGCTCCGATGAGAGCAGTCTGATCTTCGACACCGGCAGCAATCCGTCCAAGGTCGCCAACCTGGCCTATCTGAAGAACGCCTTCAGTGTGCTCGGCACAATTCCACGATCCTCAGCTCAGCGGGCGGCCGAACAGTTCGCCGAGCAGGTGCTCTCGACCCCGATGTTGGGTGGGCAGGGACGGGGAAAGAACTTCCGGACGATGGTGAGCGTAGACGGGAAGCTGCTCGGGTTGCCCCGGCCGGCCAAAGTCCGGCTCGAGTCGGCGATCGCCAAGGCCACCGGAGCGCGGCTGAGCCCTCGCGGTGGCGGCGTGGAGTACTGGCTTATCGGCCGCCGTGAGCTCACATCGATGTTGTTCTGCCGGCGGTTGACGACGGGCGTCAAGCCTGGCGCAGCCGGCAGCCTCGGGGCCGACCTCGCCACCCTGCTGGTGAAGGCGTCCGACCCAAAGCCCGACGACGTCTTCCTGGACCCGTTCGCAGGCAGCGGTTCCATCGTCCGGGCTCGGATGGCGCTGCCCTACGGCCGGGCGATCTACTCAGATCTCGCCGTTGGGGGGCCGGACCTGCAGATGCCGCCAGAGATCCGGCGCAGCAGTCGGGTCGACGTGCTTGCCGAGGACGCCCTGGAGCTTCCGTCGATCTCGACCGGTTCGGTGAGTTCCATCGTCACCGATCCACCGTGGGGCGAGTACGACGACCAGGACGTCGACTTCGCCACCTTGGCCCGGCGGATGATGGCCAGCTTCGACCGCGTGCTGGATCCGCGGCGCGGCCGGCTGGTACTGCTGCTTTCGCGGCGGGCGGGTGAAATAGCGCATGGTCTTTGGCCGGCTGCGAACCTGAAACTGGAGCAGTCCCACCAGTTGCTGGTCAACGGTCATCCGGCCAGTGCACAGATCGGTGGCCGACTCCCGCGGGTGGCTTGACCCGAGACTCCGGATCACCGGACGACGAGCGGCCCGGGACAGGAAACAGCCTGTGTGAGGCCACCCGGCGGTTGTCTTTGCCGCCGGCGGCGCGGCGGGGTGGGGTTGGTTGCGGATTAGGGTGCCGGGTATGCCCTTGTTCTCGTTCGAAGGTAAGAGCCCGGTCGTGCATCCGGAGGCGTGGGTTGCGCCGACTGCGACGTTGGTGGGGGACGTGGTGGTCGAGGAAGGGGTGTCGATCTGGTACGGCGCGGTGATTCGGGCCGATCTGGGCCGGATCACCATCCGGGCGGGGGCGAACATCCAGGACAACACCGTTATCCACGTCGGCAGCAACGGGTGTGAGATCGGGCCGAACGCGACCGTCGGACACCAGTGCCTGGTCCACGACTGCACCATCGGCGAGCAGGCGCTGGTCGGGAACGGTGCGATCGTCCTCGACGGCGCGGTGGTAGGCGAGCGCAGCCTGGTCGCGGCCGGCTCGACGGTCACCCCTGGCGCGGTGATCCCGCCGGAGTCCGTGGCAATGGGCAGCCCGGCGAAGAAGATCGTCCCGCTCGAGGGCGTCGCCAAACTGTTCGTCGACCACAATGCAGCCGTCTACCACGATCTGGCCCGACGCCACGCCACCACAGTCCAGCAGATCAGCTGACCCGGTCAGTTGGGCGGGTGATGCTCCGGCGGGGGTGGGTGGAAGTGCGCCCCCGTGGTGGGCTTTGCGAGTGCCCGCCACGGGAGCCGCACTGTGGGCTGTCTGCTTAACCCGACGTGGGTCCGGTACCCAGGTTGGCCGCGGCGATTCTTGTTGGGCCTGCCACAGGGGTGCTAGCGTGCCCGGTCTTGCAATGATTGTAAGAAAGGTGGCGGGTGATGCGGACTGGAGAGCTCGGCCTGGCTGCCAAGGTGCGGTTTGCTCGCTCGGCTGTGTTTGCGCAGATCAGCGGCCTCCCCAGCACGATCCGTGCGCACTTGACGAGCGGCCCTGGTGCGGCGGTGCTGACTGAGCGTGAGCCGCCCGACACCGCGCTGACCCGGCAGGTGCTCGAGCTGGCCAAAGCGTCGTACCCAGACCCGTTGCTCGGTCACTGCCTGCGTACCTGGTTGTGGGCCGAGCTCCTCGCGGCAGGGACCAAACCAGACGAGGAGCTTCTGTACGTCGCCTGCCTCCTGCACGACATCGCGCTCACCGACGACTACCGGCCGCCGGAGTCCGTCGCCTGCTTCGCCGTACACGGTGGTGAAGTCGCCCGTACGACGCTCACATCGCTCGGCGCCCAACCGTCGTACGCCGAGGAAGTCGCGCACGCGATCGCCTTGCACATGAACGTCCGCGTCCCAGCGGATCAGGGACTCGAGGCGCATCTCCTCCACGCCGGCGCCCACCTCGACGTCGCCGGTACCCGGGCCGCCGACCTACCCCGCCGGGCCATCCGCGAGGTCGTCAGCAAATATCCCCGCGACGGCTTTCCCACCTGCTTCGCCACCCTCATGCGCCGCGAATCCAAGGAGCGTCCCAACTCCCGCGCCGCCGTCCTCTGGCGCCTGGGCATGCGCCTCCCGCTCCACCACAACCCTCTCGACCGATGACCTGGCGAGCGACCCACCACTCGAAGGTCTAGGGTTGAGTGGGTGCTCAGGACACTCGTGGGGTTTGGTGGGTTCGGACTGTTCTGGGGGGCTTGGGGTGCGAGTCTGCCCGCCGTGCGGGCGGAGTCGGGTGTCGGCGACGGCGAGCTCGGGATCGCGCTGCTCATGGTGGGGCTGGGTGCGCTGGCCTCGATGCGGTTCACCGGGTATCTGATCGATCGGTACGGCGGTGTCGTGCTGCCGGTCGTGGTCGTGTTGTTCGGCCTGTGCGGCGTACTGCCCGCCTTCGCCACCGACGTCGTCACGCTCAGCGGAGCGCTCTTCCTGCTCGGCGTGACCTCCGGAGCGACGGATGTCGCGATCAACGCGACCGGATCCCATGCGGAAGCGGTCACCGGCAAGCCGCTGATGAACCTTGCCCACGGCATCTTTTCCGTCGCGGTCGTGATCGCCAGCCTCGGTACGGCGGCGCTCCGCACAGCCGGCGCGGACGCGTTACCAGTGCTCGGCGGTGTCGGTGTGACCATCGCCGTCGCGGCCGTCGTCGTCCTCGCGCCAGGCTCCCGCGCCAACCTGCAAGCGTCCACCGAGCCGAAATCGAAGCGGCGGCTCGAGCCCGTTCTCCTTGTTTTCGGCGGACTCTGCGCCCTCGCGTACGTCGTGGAGAACGCCTGGCAGAGCTGGAGCGCCGTACACCTCGACACCTCGTTGGACGCCGCACCAGGACTGGCGTCCAGCGCTCCCGCGGTGTTCGCCGCCGCGGCCGCGACCGGGCGGATCGCCGGCAACGCTCTGCTCCGGCGGCTCCGGCCGGTCCAGCTGCTGGTTGCCGGCGGCATCATCGCGGCGGCGGGTTCGATCGTCGCGGCCACGGCCGGCAGTGCGTGGCCGGCCTTGATCGGGATCGGCGTCGCCGGGCTGGGGACGTCGGTCTGCGCGCCGACGATCATCGGCATGACCGGTGCGTGGGCCGGTCCGGAGCGGCGAGCCGGTGCGATCTCGACCGTGACCACGCTCGCGTACCTGGGCTTCCTGCTCGGTCCGGCCGCGGTCGGCGCCGCCTCGTCGGCCTGGTCGTTGCCGGTCGCGCTCGGTGGCGTCGCCGTACTCGCGCTGCTCGTGGCGGCCCTCGGCCCGGTCGCCGCCAGGCAGAGCGAGCGGGAGCCGACGACCTTTCAGTCCTGATCACTGCGGTCGCAAGCGAACCGGTCGCGGTCTACGGTGGGGCTGGAACTGAGGGGAGAGATGTCATGACCGAGATCGCGAACACCGGCGCGGCGGTGATCAGCCGCGCCGACGGGCGGGACGACGGTGAGGAGTGGACTGAGAACTACGAGCTGCTTCCGGGTGGGGCCGGGGTCTCGCTGATCCTCGAGTCGACCACCAAGGAGGGTGTCGGCCCGCGCCTGCACAAGCACCCGTACGCCGAGACATTCATCATCCGCCGTGGTTCGGCCACGTTCACCGTGGACACCGAGCAGGTCGTCGGCCGGGCCGGCCAGATCCTCGTCGTACCGGCGGACACCCCGCACAAGTTCGCCACCGGCCCCGAGGGCTACGAAGCCGTCCACATCCACGCCAACCCCACCTTCGAAACCACCTGGCTGGAGTGAGTTGTTCGAGTGGCACGGCTGGGCCACCATCGTGGCGAGCCCCGGCACGGAGGATGACGAGTCCGCCGAAGCACGCCAACGCGCGGCCGAGGACGAGGTGACCCGGCTCGCCACCACCGACGTACCGAATGAGACCGTCGACGTGCGCTGGGCGAACGGCAGCCTGCACCTGTGGCTGGCGGGCTCGCACAACCATCGCGATGACGGCGTCATCAAGCTGTTCAGCGAGGTCGCGCGGATCGCGCCCGGCTCGTACGGCGTTCTCTATGCGCTGGAGCACGGCGTCGACGACAGCTGGGAACGCTGGGTCATGCGCCGCGGCACGGTCAGGCGGGAGGCTGACACCAGCCTGTCGCCGCATCGGGGATCAGTCGAGGACGGCTGAGGTCAGGCGGGAGACGAGTTCCTCGAGGAGTTTCGGGCCGGTGCCGAAGTTGAGGCGGACGAAGCGTTTCTGCAGTTCGGACAGCTCGGCAACGTTCAGCATGGTCAACGCGGTACCCAGCCGGTCAGGCCGGGACGCGTTCGCCCGGTGGGGTGAAGGCGGCCAGGACCGTCGCGGTGATGTACTCGGCGGCCTTGTCGGGGGTGAGCCGCCCGGCGTTGATCTCGTCGGCCGCGCCGTGCATGACGCTGTGCATGGCGCCGACCAGCCAGGACGTCGGCAGGTCGGTCCGGAACGCGCCTTCCTTCTGACCGCGCTCGATCAGCCGCTCCACCCGCACCATCGGATCGGCGTGCAGCTCGCGGATCCGGCCTGGGGGAAGGGCGTCCTGCGCGGCGACCAGGAGCGAGCGGAACCGGTCGACCAGGTGCCAGCTCGACTCGATCAGCCGCGCCAGGGCCGCGCGCGGGTCGCCGGACAAGTCGACCTCGCCGAGTGCTGCTTCACCGCGCTCGATCGCGTGCACGAAGACCGCGTCGACCAGTTCGGTCCGGGATGGGAAGTGGCCGTAGAGCGTGACTCGGCCGACGCCGGCCGCCTTGGCGATCTCGCTGGTGCTCGCACTCGGATCGCGACTCAGGCAGGTGGTGGCGGCGTCCACGATCGCCGCGATGTTGCGCTGTGCGTCGGCCCGCTTGGTCGCCGTACCCGCTGATTTCGCCGGCATCGCGCCTCCTCTTGTCGAACACCACTGTACGAGTTACTGTAGCCGAAATAACTCGAACAATGCTGTTCGATTTAAGAGCGAGGAAGGGACCATGACAGAACCTGAGGTCACCGTGGCGGATCCGCGGCGGTGGCGGATGCTGGGACTGCTCGCCATCGCGCAGTTCATGCTGATCCTCGATGTGACCGTGGTGGCGATCGCGCTGCCGCACATCGGCGCTGACCTGCAACTGGAGCGCGACACACTGACCTGGGTGGTCAGCGCCTACACGCTGATGTTCGGCGGGCTGATGCTGCTCGGCGGGCGCGCGTCCGACCTGTTCGGCTCTCGCAAGGTGGTGCTGGCCGGTCTGCTGGTGTTCACCGCGGCCTCGCTGGCGACCGGCCTGGCGAACAGTGCCGAGGTGCTGATCGGCGGCCGGATCGCGCAGGGGATCGGTGCCGCGCTGTTGTCTCCGGCCGCGCTGTCGACGGTGACCAAGACCTTCGACGGCGACGAGCGGAACAAGGCCCTCGGCATCTGGTCCGCCATCGGTGGGGGCGGCTCGGCGATCGGCGTACTGCTCGGTGGTGTACTGACCGCCGGCCCGGGCTGGCAGTGGGTGTTCTACGTGAACGTGCCGATCGGTGTGATCGTGTTCGCGATCCTGCTGAAGATGCTGCCGGCCGACGGTCCGGCCGAACGCCAGGGCCGGCTCGACGTACCGGGCGCGATCCTGGTGACGGCCGGCACCGGTACGGCGATCTACGCGCTGATCAACGCCGGTGACCGCGGCTGGCTGTCGGCCGCGACGCTGGGCACGCTGGCCGGCTCGGTCGTCCTGTACGCCGCGTTCGCCTGGCTCCAGAAGGTCGTCCGCTCGCCGCTGATGGACCTGCGGATCCTGACCCGCCGTCCGGTGGTCGCCGGTACCTTCCTCATCCTGGTAGCAACCGCGCTGATGATCGCGGTGTTCTTCCTGGGGTCGTTCTACCTGCAGCACTACAAGGGGTACGGCGCACTGCGGACCGGGCTGCTGTTCCTGCCGATCGCCGTACTGACCATCGCCGGCGCGCAGGTGTCCGGCCAGGTGATCGGCAAGGTCGGTGCCCGTCCGGTCGCGATGATCGGGATGGTCATCGCCGCCATCGGCATCGCTGCCCCCGCCATCTGGGAGGGTGCTGCCGTGGTCGTGATCGGGACGAGTTTCGGTGCCGGCGGGATCGGTGCGGCCTTCGTCGCGGCCTCGACCACGACGTTCGCGCAGATCCACTACACCGAAGCCGGGCTGGCGTCCGGGATCCTGAGCACCTTCCACGAGTTCGGTGCGGCGCTCGGTGTGGCGATCGTGTCGAGTATCGCGGCAGCAAGCCTGGCCGGAACGGTCACCACCGGTTTCAGCCGCGGCTTCACCTTCGCGGCGATCACCGCGGCGGTCGCAGCCGTCCTCGCGGTGGTCGTCGTACCGGTCGCCAAGCCGACAGGAGCAGCTCATGTCCACTGAGATCCGCCGTGCGGTGCCCGCGGATGCGGAGCTCGCCCGGACCATGCTGGTCGAGCTCGCCGACTACCAGGACCAGGGGAAGTACGTCACGGCCACCGTCGAGGACTGGCAAGGGTTCCTCGGCCGGGACGACGTGATCGTGCTGATCGCCGAGATCGACGGAACACCGGCGGGGTACGTGTCCTCGCTGCGCCGCCCGTACCTCTGGGTCGGTGGGGAGATGCTCGCCCTCGACGACCTCTACGTCCGCGAGCAGTTCCGCGACGCCGGCGTCGGTCGCCAGCTGATGCTCGAGTTGGCCCGCCACGCTCTCCCGGACCGCCTGACCATCGGCTGGGGCCTCCGCCTCGAGAACGAGGCCGGCTACCGCTTCTACGACCGCCTGGGCGCCAAGCTGGTCACCAAAACCGCCGCCAGCTGGCCGGCCACGGCGTACGAGAAGCTGCTCAACGAATAAGACGCCCGCGCTGCCGGCCCACCCGGCAGCGCGGTCGCGTCAGCTGAATCACACAGATTTCTGGCTGAAAGCGCAGCGCCACCGGCCGGATTCGCGGACGTACAGGTCGCTGATCCACTCCTCGGTCGTGTACGGCGATCCGTCCCAGAGACCTGAACTGGCCTTCCGTGCGGTGTGGACGAAGGTGTCACCCACGCGGATCAGCCGCTCGCCGCCGACGACGGTCATGGTGTGGTGGGCCAGTCGGCCGGAGGCGATCCAGCCGATGAGGTCGGACTTGGAGGTGATTCCGGCCGCGTCGACGTACACCCAGTCGTCGGTCATGTAGCTCGCGACGGCGGTGGCGTCGTTGCCGACCAGGATCTCGTCGAAGGCCGCCGCGACGGCCCGTACCTCGTCTTCGTCTGTCATCTGCCCAGCATCCACGCCACGCGGTTCTTCTCAAGCTTTTTCGGGTGGGGTGTCGATTTCGGCCGGGGCCGGTCGACGCAGGGGTGAAGGAACACCTCAGACCACCTGGAAGGACACCGGCCATGACCACCAACCACCTGACGATCCCGGCCACCACTCGTGTCTCCACCCGCGCTCTGCTGACCGGCGGGATCGTGGCCGGCCCGCTGTACATCGCGGTCTGGCTGGGCCAGGCCTTCACCCGCGAGGGTTTCGACCCGACCCGGCACCCGGCGAGCCTGCTGGCCAACGGCGGCCCGGGCTGGATCCAGACCGCGAACTTCGTGATCAGCGGCCTGCTGTCGATCGGTGCCGCCGTCGGACTCCGCCGGACGTTGCGCGGTCGCGGCGGCAAGTGGGCGCCCCGGCTGCTCGGCGCGTATGGCGTCGGACTCCTGCTCGCCGCCGTCTTTCCGGCCGACCCGGCGGCAGGGTTCCCGGCTGGTACCCCGGCCGACTACGCCGAGATCAGCACTCGGGGGATGGGCCACTTCGTTGCCGGGAGCATCGGTTTCACCGGCCTGATCGCCGCCTGCCTGGTGGTCGCCGCGCACTACCGCAGCATCGGCCGGACAGCCTTCAGCCGCTACTCCGCGGCCACCGGCATCCTGTTCTTCGGCGCCTTCGCCGGCCTCAGCGCCGGCGCCGGCTCCCGCCCCACCATCATCGCCTTCGGCCTCGCCATCATCCTCGGCTGGACCTGGATCGCGAAGCTCTGCGCAGACCAACGCCACAACGCCTGACCCCACCCAGCAAGCCCTGGCTCACCCGAGCCAGGGCTTGACGCTCGCCTGTCAACTGCTGCCGTCAGGACGTTAAGGCAGCGTCCACTTTTGGTTGAGGGCGGTGTGGCAGGTGTAGAGGATCAGGCGGGTGCCGTTGGCGCTTGAGCCCCCGGTGGCGTCCAGGCATTGGGCGGAGCGGCGGTTGAGGAGTGTGCCGTTTGTGCGTGGCAACCACTTCTGGCCTCCGCTGCCGTCACACGTCCACAGCACGGCCGGTGTGCGGAGCGCCGTACCGCGTGCGTCCAGGCACTTGCCGAGGGCCCTGAGGGTGCCGTCCTCGAACTGGGTCCACTGCTGGTTCGCATGGCCGTGGCAGGTGTAGAGCGTGACTGGCGTACCGTCGGCCGAGCTGGCTTGGTAGAGGTCGATGCACTTGCCGGCGATCCCGGTGATCGGCCCGGTGTTCTGGAAGATGCCGACCTCCCACAGCGAGTAGTAGCTGCCCGCAACACCCCGGCTGGTCGCGTTGATGCGGACGTACCGGGCGAGGTTGGGCGTGAACGTCAAGCTGTCCACACCACCGTCGCCGACCGTGGTCGAGTAGACGGTCTTCCACGTCCGTCCACTGGCCAACACCTGAACTTGATAGCCCTTCGCGTACGCCGACCCCAGCCAGTTGAGCAGCACCCGATCGACCAACTGGACCGAGCCGAGGTCGACCTGCAACCACTGCGGATCACTTCGCGCGCTCGACCAGGCCGTCGCCATCGAGCCGTCCACGGCCTTCGGCCCTTCGCGGCCCGCGGTGTAGACGCTGGACACGGCCACCGGACGGTTGAGCGCCAGATTCCGCTTCGGTAGGTACGTCGCTGTGTATGTCGTCGGTGTGGCCGGCGCGGTGAAGTTGTGGTTGCGTGCACCGCCGTCCGACCAGGACGCGAACCGGTACAGCTTGCCCGCCGACGGCTGGAACAGGTCGGCGGACAACGATCCGCTCGACCCGACGATCGCCGTACTGGTCGTCGGGGTGCTCACGTTCTTCGACAAGTAGGTGAGCTTCATCCCCGACGGCTGGGTCGCGAACGTGAGCCCGACGGCCTTCGGGTCGAGCCGCACACTCTTGACGTCGGTCAGGCCACCGGCGTCCGTGGCGGTGAGCCTGAGTTCCAGGTACGACGGATACTCGTGATCGGGCGCGGTGAACGAGGTGCTCGGGCCGGCCATCGTGGTGATCTGATGCGCGTGGCAGTCGCTCGGGCAGTGATGCATGATCAGCGCCCAGGTGAGGGCCGATGCGGGCAACGTGCCCTGCTCGGGGTCGGTCGCCGTACCCGCGAAGCTGATGGTGTCGCCGACCTTCCAGGTCGTCGACGGATCGGGTGCGGTGATGGTCGCGGTGGGTGGATCGTTGGTCGCGATGGGTGCACCCGTGGCCACCTCGATCTCGGTCGCCGCGGTGCCGACACCGCCGCGGCCGTCGTTCACGCGGAGCCCGGCGGTGACGACTTGGCTGCCCGTGTAGGTGTACTGGACGGTCGCGGCGGTCGAGTCGTCGTACTGGCCGTCGCCGTCGAGGTCCCAGGCATACGTCAGCGCGTCGCCGTCGGCGTCGTGGGAGGCGGTGCCGTCGAAGGTGACGGTGAGCGGGCTCGGGCCGCTGGCCGGATCGGCGTTGATGATCGCGGTCGGCGGGGTGTTGGTCCCGTTGTAGACGTAGCGGATGATCCGGCCGTTGTCGTAGTCGACCGCGAAGATGTCACCGCCCGGTCCGGTCTGCAGCCTGGTGGTCCCGTAACCCGAAGCGAAGGTGACGAGCTTGCCCGGGTCCGGCAGGCCGTTGGCGTCCGGGAGCATCGCCCAGACGCACTTGCGGCTGTAGTCGGCGAAGAACAGGGCGCCGTCGTACTCCGGCGGGTAGTTGCCCTTCTCGTAGAACGACATTCCGGTGATGGAGGAGCTACCCGTCCCGCAGCTCTCACCGGCCACCACCCGTTCGCTGTGGTGATAAGCGAAGTACGGCGCTGCGACCGCGGACGGACCGGCGGCGTACAGGTTCTCGCAGATGCTCAGGTCGTTCGCGTCGTACCCGCTCTGCCTGGCGGCGCCCTCGTAGCAGGGCCAGCCGAAGTTGGTTACCGCGGTCGGGTTGGTGATGCGGTTGATCTCCTCCCACGCACCCCAGCCGACGTCGCCGACCCAGATCTCGCTGGTGCCCGGGCGGAAGTCGAAGCGCATCGGGTTGCGTAGGCCGTGCGCCACGATCCGGCGTGTGTTGAGATCCGGGCTGCTCAGCATGGGGTTGCCGGGCGCGGCAAGCCCGGTGTCGGGGTTGATCCGGATGATCGATCCGTCCAGCGTCGCCGGGTCGCCGCTCGTGCGGATGTCCTGGGCGCGCAACGCGCCGCCCTGGGCCGACGGCGGCGCGAGCGCGGTGCCGGTCGGTGACGGCGGATCGCCACAGGGGTTGTCCGGCGTGATGTCCGAGGCGGGGAAGGCGTCCTGGCCGTAATCGGCGTAGCTGAAGCTGGCGCCGTCGCCACCGCCGGCGTACAGCATGCCGTCCGGACCGAATTCGATCGAACCGATCGAGTGGCTGGGGAACACCTGGCACCAGTCCTCGACCAGCACCTGCTCGGCCACGGTCGAGCCGTTGGGCGTCAGGACCGACAAGCGCGCGCTGGCTTGGCAGCCGTCACTCGTCGGACCGGGTGGTGACGGGCAGGGGTCGTCGGTTCCGCCGACAGTTCCCCACTTCGGCGACGGTCCGCCGATCAGGCCGTCGTACGTGTAGAGGACGTAGACGCGTGGATCGGCGGGGAAGTCTGGGTGCAGGGCGAGGCCGAGCAGGCCGCGGTCCCAGTAGTTGTAGACCTTGGTGCGCAGGTCCGCGAACACAGCCGGCGTCGTGTCCTCGAGCGAATCGAAGACCTTGATCAGGCCGCTCTTCTCGGCGACGAACACGCGGCCGTCGGCAGCGAACGCGACGTTCGTCGGATTCGTCAGCCCGCTGAACGCGACCTGTTCGCTGAAGCCGCTCGGCGCGACCGCGGCGCGCGCGGCCGGTACGACGAACAGGCCGCCGGCTACCAACAGTGCTGCGATGATTGCCCTCGGCAACCGGCATGCGGATATAGACATTGTCCCCCCAGACAAAGCGATCCTCGATGCCTGCCCTCACCACCCCCGGCGAGAAAACATCGAGGTGTTCGCCAGCATGGGGCAGGATGCGCGCTAGCGCAATGCCGCCTACTCGGGGTCAGTAGGTGGTTACTTCAGGCGCTGACCGGATCGTCACAACTGTGTTCGATCGTGTACGGACCGTTGAAGTCGTCCGGGCCACGCAGCACGCTGAGGCACACGTTCTCGTCTGGTGAGGAGACAGTCACGATGACCCGTCGAAGATTACGATTCGCCGTTGCAGCGTTGGCGATTCTGGTGGCCTCGGTCGCCGGTGTCACACCGGCCTCAGCCGTCGACAAGTACGAGTCCTTCCGGCCGGGGGAGCCGTGGCTGGACAGCAATGGTCAGGTTGTCCAGGCACATGGCGGCCAGGTCGTGCCGTCGATCGATCACCGTGGCCAGCGGATCTACTACTGGTACGGCGAGGATCGCAGCAAGGGTTACTTCGACAGCCCGGGTGTGCACGTGTACTCGTCGTACGACCTCTACAACTGGAAGGACGAGGGACTCGCGTTGCGGGCGATGAGCTCGCGCGACCAGTTCGAGAACGACAAGTACTTCGCGAAGCTCTACAAGGGGTACACGGCCGCGCAGCAGGAGATCGTGTGGCGTGACCTGTCCACCAACAGTGTTCGGGACGACGGCTGGGCGCGGCCGTCGATCCTCGAGCGGCCGAAGGTGATCTACAACCAGGCCACCGGGAAATGGGTGATGTGGGTGCACTCCGACGGACCGTCGTCACCGACGAGCACCTCGACGTACGCCCGCGCCGAGGCCGGGGTCGCGATCGCGGACTCGCCGACCGGCCCGTTCCGCTGGATCGACTCCTACCGGCTGAACCGGGTGCCGAGCGACTCGGTGCCGTGGTGCGGTACGTCGTCCGCGTTCGACCCGGCCGGCGGGATGGCCCGGGACATGAACCTGTTCGTGGACGACGACGGCACGGCGTACATCATCTACTCGTCCGAGGAGAACCGGACGATGTACATCTCCAAGCTGAACAAGGCCTACACCTACCTGTCCGCCGCACCGCAGAACGCCGTTCAGGGCAAGGACTTCGTCCGGACGCTGCCGTGCAACCAGCGGGAGGCCCCGGCGATGTTCAAGTCCGAGGGCACCTACTACCTGGTGACGTCGGGCGCGACCGGCTGGGATCCGAACCCGGCGCGGTACGCGACATCGCAGAACATCCTCGGTCAGTTCACCGATCGCGGTAACCCGATCGGCGGTGCCGGCGCGGCGAACACGTACCGGTCGCAGAGCACCAACGTGATCCCGGTCGACCGCAAGCACAACAAGTTCATCTTCATGGGGGACCGGTGGACGCCGAGCGATCTGGCGAACGCGCCGTATGTCTGGATGCCGATGAGCTTCGGCGAGGGCGGCACGCTGTCGATCGGCCCGGATCAGGAGTGGACGCTCAAGGACCTGAAGCCCTACACCCGCTGGACCGTCACGTCGGCCGTCCCGGACCACGTCTGGCTGAACGACACCAGCACCCTGCCCAGCCAAGTCACTGTGACGACCGCCCGCGGCTCGCAGCAGGTCGCAGTCACGTGGGACGCATCGAGTGTCGCCCAGCCCGGCCCGGCCTCGTTGCGGGGGACACTGTCGGACGGTCGTAGCTTCACTCGCTCGGTCGTGGTGGTGCCGCACGGTCTGCGGTACGCCGTCAACGCGGGGGGTGCTGCGACACCGGACTGGACACGCCTGGCGGAGGTAGCTTCCCCTCTGCTGAACTCCGTGCCCGAGCAGCCACTGGCGACTGACCCGACTACTGGCACGACTTGGGGCTATACCGGCTCCAGCGCCCCTGCCGGCTCCGGTGACCTCTACACCACCCTGCGCTACGCCAAGAACCACGAGCCGCTCGTCTACACCTTCGGCGGCCTCGAACCGGGCACCTACACAGTCCACGCCGGCTACTACGACCCCTGGCCCTGGGCCAACCGAGCCGCCTCGGTCTCCGTCAACGGCTCCGTTGTGGACGCCCAACGCCTCTTCACCGCCACCCCGACGGCAGCGGCGTACCCAGGCGTGGTGGGAGACGACGGCAAGCTCACGGTCACCATCACCCCGACCCGCTCACCCGACATCCAGGTCAGCTGGCTGATGATCGCGAAGAGCTGACTGGTGGGTTCCCCGGGACGCTCCCCGAGCGGGCGACCTGCGCCTGGACGGCAACCCGGCGACCCGGGGAACCCAACCACAGATCCCATCACAGGTAGGGGTCAAGCGGTGCAACGACTCAGGCCCCGCTCGCATCCTAGGAGTATGAGGATGCGACTGCTGGGCTTGCTCGTCGTCTCGTTGACTGCCTGCGGCAGCGAGGTCGTGGCGGTCGATGACGCAGGTGGTTCGCCGGTAGGCACGTCGTACCTGTCGGTGAAAGTCACCGAAGACGGCAAGGTCAAGCCACTGGCGCCGAACACCCGGATCCGGCTGGACTTCCGGAACGACAGTGCCTTGTCGTTCCACACCGGCTGCAATCAGTTGGGCGGCGAGATCTCGCTGGACGGCGGCACGATCGTGATGGACGGGTACGGCGGCACCGAGATGGGCTGCGACCCCGCACGACAAGCCCAGGACGAGTGGCTGGCAAGGTTTCTGATGGACCGCCCCACCTGGAAGCTCGAGGCCGACGTACTGACCATCACCAGAGGCGGTACGACGCTCGTCCTGCAGGACCGGAAGGTGGTCGAACCCGACCTTCCGCTCCAGGGCACCACCTGGACTGTTGACGGGATGATGACGAAGGAGGTCTTCGAGCATTTCTACGACCTGCCGCCGGCGACCATCACCATCAAGGGCGGGCGGGTCATCGGATCGACCGGCTGCAACCAGTTCCATGGTTCCGTCACCCACACGGCGACCACACTGACTGTCGGTGACCTGAGTGTCACCGACAAGGCCTGCACCGGCGATGCCGCTCGACTGCATGACGGCGTACTGGCCAGGTTGAAAGGCAAGCTCGCCTACTCCATCGACTATGACCGCCTGGAACTGCGAAGCTCTGGCGATGCGACCGGCCTCGATCTGAAGGCTGGTAAGTGAGAATGGTGGAGTGAGTTCAGCGCGGACCGTCGCACGGGAGCTTCCGGTGGGACCGGGCGTCTATCGCTTTCGGGATGGGACCGGGAAGGTGCTGTATGTCGGGCGGGCGGTGAACCTGCGCCGGCGGGTGCAGTCGTACTGGACGAACCTGGGGGACCGGCCGCGGCTGCGCCGGATGGTGGAGCGTATCGAGCGGGTCGAAGGTGTGTGGTGCGACTCCGACCACGAGGCGGCCTGGCTGGAACGCAACCTGCTGGAGCATTCCAAGCCGCGCTGGAACCGCACCGAAGGCGGCCAGGAGGTCGTCGGGTACATCCGGTTCGACGACAGCCCGCAGCGCCCCGGCCTGCGGTTCGCCCACCTGGCCTCGGGAACCGCGCGGCACTTCGGCCCGTACCTCGGCGGTCTCCGGATCCGGCAGGCGATCTCCGCGCTCCACCGCGTGCTGCCACTGACCTACGCCGGTACGGCGGATGGCTCGACGCGCGAGTTCGCCCAGCTGTTCGGGATCGGGCCGGCCGACCGCGAAACCCTTGCCCGGACGGCGATCGCCGTACTCGAACGTGATCCGGCGGCGGTGGCCGCGCTCCGGGCCGAGCTGGAACGGCGCCGGGACCGTGCTGCCGCCGAGCTGCGGTTCGAGTTCGCGGCGAAGGTGCAGGACGAGATCGCGGCGTTCGACTGGATCGTCGCCGAGCAGAAGGTTTCCCGGCTCGAGCCGCACGACGCCGACGTGTACGGCTGGGCCGACGGCGTCCTCGTGCACTTCCAGATCCGCGCGGGCCGGATGCGCACGTGGACGCAACGCGCCGTCTCCGAGGCTGTCGCGCGGGATCGGGTGACGGCGACGCCCGTGCACTGGCAGCCGTTCGCTCAACGCAACGCCGAGCTCGCGGCTCGCCTGCTCCGCGGCCGGTGACTTCATCCGCGCATAGCATCTGCTGTCATGGCACAGCCGACCCCTCCACCGCCACCTTCGTACGGCGCACCATCGCAGCGTGGCCGCGGTCTGCTCGTGCTGGTCGGCGTACTCGTGCTCGTATTGGTCGCAGTGCTGGCGGTGGGCACGGTCATCGTCGTACGGCGCCTCAACGAGCCGGATACGCCGAGCGCAGTGACCAAGCCGGCGACTCCTGATGCGGTGCAGTTCCGTCGAGTCCTGAAGGCCGAGGCAGGCGGCTGCAGCAGTGCGTCGCCGACTCCATCCGGCTCGACCGTCTGTGGTTTGGACGGCTACAACTACGTCCTCGGCAAGGTCGAGCTCGACGGCAGCCACATCATCGAGGTCGAACCCGCCCAGTCACCCGACAACGCCACCTGGCTGATCAACCTGACCTTCGACGACGAAGGCGCCAAGACCTTCGGCAGTCTCACCGCCGATCTCGCCACCAAGCAAACACCCCTCAATCAGATCGCGATCGTCGTCCGCGGCCAGGTCGTCGCCGCCCCGGCCGTCATGTCCGCCATCCCCGGCGGCAAGATCCAGATCGCCGGCACCTACACCAAGGACGAGGCCGAGAAACTCGCCGCTCAGATCACCGGTTGAGCTCCTCGGCTACCGTCGACGTATGGGTGGGAAGTGGTCGCCGGGCCGGGCAGACCAGATCGTTGTCCTCGACAACGGTCAGGTCGTTGAGACCGGAACTCACCAATCCCTCGTCGTCGCCGATGGCCCGTACGCAAGGCTCTGGCAAGCAGCCAACAACACCCGAGGCTGGTACCTGAGGTAAGTGTTCTAGGGTTCCAGTATGACGAGTCGGCTTGCAGCGATCGCCATCGACGCGGTGGACAGCCGCCGAGTGGCCGAGTTCTGGTGCGCCGTTCTGGGGTGGCGCATCGTCGAGGAGGATGTGGAGTTCATCAGCATCGCCGGCGACGGGCCGGGACTGAAAATCGACATCGCGACCGTTCCCGAACGCAAACAGGTCAAGAACCGCCTGCACCTGGACGTCCGCGCCGACGGCGTCTCGACCGAGCAGGAACTGCAACGCCTGCTGGACCTGGGAGCCACCCACGTCGACCTCGGCCAGCCGGACGACGCGACGTGGACCGTCCTGGCCGACCCCGAGGGCAACGAGTTCTGCCTTCTCCATCGCACCGTACAAGAGGTTCCCGCCGGTTGAGAAAACCTGCTGCGGGGAACCGGTCCATGGCTGTTGGCCAATGACGACTGGGAAACGCGATGCAGAAGGCGGCTCTGGCGCGGTACTTCGTCGCGGCGAGCCTCGCGCGGGCAGCCGACAGCGGAGCCGCAGTGGGCCTGGTCCTGCTGGCGGTCGCACAACCTGACCTGTCGCATCCCGAAGCGGTCGGCGGCATCCTCGCCGCTGGACTGACGGCTCCGCACGTTCTCGGACCGGTGGTTGCCCGTCGCCTGGACCGCGCTCGCGACAGCCGCCGCTACCTGTTCGTCGCCTTCGTTCTCTTCGGCGGCGCACTCGCCGGTTCCGCGATGCTGCTCGGGCGGGTACCACTTGTTTTAGTGCTCTTGGCAACAGTCGTCGCGGGTTGCTGCGGCCCGTTGCTGACCGGCGGAATGAGCAGTCGGGTAGCCGATCTCACCGGCCCGGACCAACGGACCCGCCGCCGGGGCGAGGGCTTGGACCTGCTCAGTTTCAGTGTCGCCAGTGTCGCCGGACCGGCGGGCGTCGCCGCGCTCGCAGCCGTCACCGATCCTCGCGTTGCCCTCGTCAGCCTCGGCGCCGCCGCAATCGTCGCCGCCTTCATCACGCTCACACTGCCACCCGCGGTCACCGACGACGGCAAGTCGAAGGACGCCGAGAAGGTCCGAGCGGTCCTGAAGCTGCTGGTCCGGCACGGCCCACTGCGCCGGGTCAACTACGCCACCATGCTGACGGCCATGAGCAACGGCGGTCTCGCGGTGATCGCCGTCGTACTGGCAACCCATCTCACCGGTCGATCCAGCGCCGGTGCGACGCTGATGGCGGTGCTCGGCGTCGGCAGCCTCGTCGGCGCCCTGCTGGTGACGGCCTTTCCCCTGCGCGGTGAACCCGACCGCCTGACCACTCGGTACGTCGCCCTCACCGGTGCGGCTACTGCGATCTGTGCCTTCACACCCAGCTACGTGGTCGCGCTGGTGGCTTTCGCTCTGATCGGGCTGGGCAACGCTCTGTTCGGCGCCGCCACCTTCGCCGCGCGATCGGAGTACGCACCTCCTGCTGCTCGGGCACAGGTCTTCGTCACGATGGCCTCCCTCAAGATCGCCGCAGCCTCGGCCGGCTCCGCCCTCGCCGGCATCCTCAGCTTCCTCGGCCCACACGGCCTTCCTCTCGCCGCGGCGACCGTCGTCCTCCTCGGAGCGCTGCTCACGGTGATCGACCGGGCCCGTTAATTGCGTTGCCGTGGCGTCTCGCGCTTGCCTACCGTTGAGGACCTCCTGAGCGGAAGGCTGCGTCGGATGACCTCTCAACTCCATGCACTCTGCTTCGACGCCAACGACCCGCCGCGCCTGGCGCGCTTCTGGGCCGGCGTCCTGGACTGGGAGACGGAACAAGACGCCGTCACCCTCCGCCCGACCGACGACACCGGCTTCCTGCTCCGCTTCCTCCCCACCGGGGAACCGAAGACCGTCCCGAACCAGATGCACTTCGACCTCACCAGCCAATCGCTGGAGCACCAACAGCAAACAGTCGCGAAATCCCTCGACCTAGGCGCCCGCCACATCGACATCGGCCAACGTCCAGAAGAAGGCCACGTCGTACTGGCAGACCCCGAAGGCAACGAGTTCTGCGTCCTTCCCCCAGGCAACAAGTTCCTGGCCGACTGCGGCTTCCTAGGCGCCATTGCCTCCGACGGCTCCCAAGCAGTCGGCTACTTCTGGTCCAAAGCCCTGGCCTGGCCCTTGGTCTGGGACCAGGACGAGGAGACCGCCATTCGCTCTCCCCACGGCGGCCCAAAGATCACGTGGGGCGGCTCTCCCGTAGCCCCCAAACCCGCCAAAAACCGCCTCCACTTCGACCTCACCCCCAGCACCGATCCCCACCTGGAGCTCAACCGCCTGATCTCCCTAGGCGCAACCAGCTCGACCACCCGCCAATGCGACCCCACCTGGATCCCCCTCACCGACCCCGACGGCAACGAATTCTGCTTACGAACCCCCTGACCCCACCTCCGACGGTGCTCCCGGCCTGACGCCGTGCTCCGATGGGATCTGGCGACGGTCGCCGACCCGGCACCCGATCCGGATCGTACGGCGGGGCGCCGGCGTGCTGGGGCAATCGTTGGAGTCGCTAGGGCACTCGTGCATCTCGTCGAGAACATGCCGGACGTCCCGAGCCCAGGGGAACGGGACGTCTTATGTGCGGCTTGAAGACAGTCAGGATCGGCCGCGACGCACCGCCTTGGCCAGCTGGTCCTTGGTCATCTTCGACCGGCCCTTCACGCCGATGCGTGCGGCTTCGGCGTACAGCTGCGCCTTGGTTCTCAGGTCTGAGGCTGCCTTCTTCGAGCCGGTCCGGCCCTTGGCGGATGACCGTCGCATCGCACCACCAGCCTTGGCCACCTCACCCCTCATGCGCCCTGCCATAGCGTCGGTGCGTGGGCTGTTGTCGTCCTCTGTCATCTTGTGAGCGAGGTTCTTCACTCCGCCCTTGATCTGTTCAACCCGCCGGTCGAACTTGTCGCCCAAACGGTCCTTCGGCATGGTCACTCCTTCCGCAGCAGCGGTCTTCCTGCCGGTACCCTGAGAGCGAGTCAGCCATGCGGCTCACGGCGGCCCACAACCGCTACCACTACTGGGCGCCTGCCAGCTTCCGCTGATCACTGTGAACGGCGGATGTTGTCGCATCCTCCAGGCCCACGTCGTCGCTTTCTGATGGCGACTCTCTGACTCCGTTGCGTGGCCGACTTGTCGACCTTCGTCGGTGTTTGCTCGGCGCGCGAGCATTCGCATCCCTGGTGCGTGTTCGGGGTACTGGTGAAGGCGTAGCGGATGGGCCGTTCGAAGGCTCACCACCCAAGGCTGTGGGCCGCGGCTGAATCAGCTGACCTGGGCGCCGGATCCGTTCAAGGAGCGGCCATGTGGCATCGGCGAGGTGCGGTCTACGCGGAGCGGGAGTCCGACCAGGTCATCGAGGTCGGACTGGATGAGTTGTTCGGAATCGAGGCCGACGGCCTTGATGACGACGTTGAGATTGGCACCGATGAGCGGCACCTGGAGAACGATGCTGATCTCTCGCCACTCGTCACCGATGCTCCGGAAGAGCCTGACATTGTGGGCGGCGCGTTCAGTGCCGCGTTCTTCGGCTGGCTGGTCGCCGGCAGCACCGTCGTACTCCTGGCGTCGTTGCTGGGTGTTGTCTGCAGTCTGTTCGGCTGGGACAGAATTGCCGACTGGTCGGAGACTGACGCCGGCCTGCGCAGGCTTCTTGTCGGCGCCTGGATTCTCCTCGTGCTGACGATGGGACTCGGCGCGTTCTCCGGTGCCTACGCCAGCGGGCGCATGGTGCGCTCGCACGGCGGCCGGCAAGGCCTGGGCGTCTGGTTCTTCAGCTGGATCGCCGGTGGCCTCATCGTCGCGCTGGGCTTTGTAGCGGACCGCAAGTACGACCTCGCCGCGCGAATCGACTGGCCGTCTCTACCCATCGCCGAAACTGATCGCAGACCGCTAACTTTGCTCGCTCTCGTGGCGATCCTGCTCGTCACCATGGTGGGCACACTCCTGGGCGGCGCCGCAGGAACCCGCTGCCACGAACGCTTGAACCCACTCCCGCCCCGACAACCCACCGAGCGCCTCGCCTCTCAGACCGCGAGCGCGGTAGACCGCGCGCGAATCCCGATAGACAGCAACTCCCCGGGTCCAGGTGCCTGATCGCCTTCCCTGGATCTGATGACCCAGCCCAGCGACTGGTTGAGTCGGGCGTCTTGGGCTCGTTGTGGATCCCGGGCGGCAGCGAAAGCCTGGCCGGCGGGTGTCGCCATGCGGGGCTATGGGATCGGTCCGGATCCGGGTGCGTAGCTCGCTGCTGCCGAGACCTCGCCGCCGCTGCAGACCGCGCTTCTCGCGGCACTGCGCGGCCGTCACGACCACCGGCCGTCACAACGGCGAGGAATGGACCACCGAGGATGTGGCAACACCGCCAGAAGTTGCCGACGGCAACATCCCGACCGGCGTAAGGAGCATCAAGCTCGGCCGCAGCGAGGACGCGATCCGGGCGAATGCAGAGGCCGAAGGCATCTCGCTGGCACCGGCGAACCGGCCGCCGTACGGCAACGTCAGCAGTCTGCCACTGCTACCTACAGGAATCGGGGCGTGAAGCGGTCGGCGGTGCGCACTACGAAGGCGAGGGGCCCGGTGAGGTAGGCCGCGACCGCGCCCGTGAGGCGTCCGCGACGCCTCGCCGAGACCCGCGGCGGGAGTACCGCGAACAGCGTCGCGAGGGCCGGCAGCGGGCGAACGAAGATCTTGAGCTCGTCGATCTGACCCTGCTCGTTGACGTGCAGCAGGACGTGGGCCTCGAGGTCCACGCCGCGAACCCGCGCGCGAAAGGAGAACGATCGCGAATCACCGAGCGCGAGCGCTTCGGTGGTCTCGAGGTCATCAAGGACGGCGAAGATGTCGCGGTGCAGCGCCGCGACCTCCTCCTTGCCTTCGAAGCGCACTCGGTCCGTCATCGGCGAGTGAAAGACGACGCCAGGCGCCAGCAGTTCGGCGACCGCGTCCGCATCCCCGCTCTCCGCGGCGGCGCGCAGGGCGCTGGTCGCGGTCGAGGCCAGCGAGGTGGAAGGGGCGGCTCTTCCGGAGACAGACATTGGACCCTCTCGGGGAGACTTCCTCTGGTACGTTGCTTGATAACATCAAGCTCGATAGAGAAAGTCAAGCACATGTCAGCTCGCTCCTACGGACAGTTCTGTGGTCTTGCGCGCGCGCTCGACACGGTGGGCGATCGCTGGAGTCTCCTCATCGTCCGCGAGCTTCTTCCCGGCCCGATGCGCTACAGCGAACTCGTCGCGTCACTGGGAGGGATAGCCACGAATCTGCTGGCCGGCCGCCTGCGCAGCTTGGAGTCCGCCGGAGTGATCGAGCGGCGACTGGGCCAAGCGGGCGGCGTCACGTACGCGCTGACGCCCTGGGGCAGTCAGCTCCGGGAAGCAATCGAGGCCCTCGTCGGCTGGAGCACCCCACTCATGGTGAGCGGGCGAGACTCCGATTCGTTTCAGCCTCGCTGGCTGGCTGTCGCACTCCCAGCGCTACTCAGCGGAAGGACGGCAAAGCCTCCGACTGAGCTCGGCATCGAGGTTTCCGGCTGCTTCATGACTCTGCGGATCGACGAGGACGGGCCGCACGTGACCGTCGAACCGGACCGGCGCCCCGACACCATCCTCGAAGCGGAGCCAGAAGTCGTCCTGGGACTCGCCGCCGGGGCGATCACCATCGCTGAAGCACTATCCGCAGCGAGCGTCCACGGCGATCGGCGCGTTCTCATGAAGGTGCTGCCCGGGGCTCGAGCATGAGCGAGCTGCTCGACGAAATCCTCGCCGCCCATGGCGGCCTTTGAACGGTGGCAGCCCGGGACTGCCCACCGCCTACGGGGCATTCGGCGTCGTCTCAAGGGATCAGGGGAGGTGGAGTGCGCGGTCGCTGATCCATCCGATGGAAATGTTTGACATCAGATCGGCATCTGGCAGCCAAACAAGGCGAGTATCAGTAGATGCACTCTCGCCAACGATTGCGGTTGTGCAGGCAGCGTGCATGTCGACGGCGGGCGGTTATTGCCATGTGGCCGCAGGTCCCATAGCTTTTCTGTGTTCATGCTGAATTCCACGCTCACGGGGTGCGAGTTGGATGGCGTTCGGGCCCCGGCTGTTGCGTGATCCCCCAGGAGTCTGCCTCGATGGCTACTGAGTACGCCCATAGTGACCAGTTCCGTGGTGCCCGCATCCGCTCGAGTGAGCTCGCCGGGTTCGAGATCCGCGATTGCGAGGTCAGCGGTCTGAAGATCGTCGATTGCTACGGGAGCGACGTCTACCTCGGTGGCGACTTCGAGCGTGTCGTCGTCAACGACGTCGACGTAACCGCCTACGTCGAGGCCGAGCTCGACCGGCAGCACCCCACGCGGGTGCTGGCGCGTGATGCCTCGTCCCCCGACGACTACCGCTCTGCTTGGGATGCCATCGAGAGGATGTGGCAGGCGACGCTCGACCGCGCCCGGCTGTTGCCCGAGGCAAAGTTGCACGAGCAGGTCAACGGCGAGTGGTCGTACGTCGAGACCCAACGACACCTGCTGCACGGCGGCGATGCCTGGCTCGGCAATGCCGTGCTCGAGGAGGAAGCGCCGTACCACCCGTTGGGCTTCCCCACCGGCGGGATGGAACCCGACGCGGCGGCGAAGCTAGGGCTCACCCTCGAAGCCACTCCGACGCTCGACGAGGTGCTCGCGCCGCGGCTCGCCCGCATGGCCACGATGCGGCGGGTCGTCGACAGCCTCACCGAGGCCGAGCTCGATCGTGTATGCGGTCGCAAGCCGGCAGACCCGTACCCAGACCAGGAGTACGTCGTACGCCGCTGCCTCAAGGTGGTGCTGAAGGAAGAGGCCGAGCATCACCGTTACGCGGTGCGCGACCTCGCCACACTCGAGGCCACTGCCTGAACCGGGCGCGCGCCCCCTGGTTGCTCCCGCCCGCCCGCATCGCGCAACCACCAAGTGACGACACCCGGATCTCTTGGGCAGCGCATGACTTGCCTCACCGGGTCGCACATGGTCAGGTTTCCACCATGGATATCGCTAGGAGTCACGTCGTCGGTTCATTGCTCCGCCCGGCCGAGCTGCTCGCCGCCCGGGAACGGTTCGGCACCGGAGAAATCACCGCGGAACAGTTGAGGGAACTGGAAGACCAGGCGGTGAACGCCGCCGTCGAACTGCAGGAGTCGGCGGGCATTGAGATCGTCACCGACGGGGAACAACGCCGGGGCGTCTACTTCGACTCGCTGGCCACGGTACTGGACGGCATCACCCCGGTCCGCCAAGGACAAAGTGACGTGGTGGACGCGATGGTCGGCGACGCGGCCTGGAACTCCGCCGACGACCAAGCCGACCTCGCCGAGCTGGACGCGAAACTGCTGATCACCGGCAGGCTGTCGCGCCGGGAGTCCCTCGCCGGGCAGGAATTCGGCTACGTGAAGACCCGGACGGCCAGGCCGGTCAAGGTGACCCTGCCCAGCCCGAGCAGCATCGCGCTGGTGTTCTGGTCCGGCGAGCACTCCACCTCGGGCTACCGAGACGTTTCCGAGGCCATGACCCATCTTGGATCGCTGCTGCGCGAGGAGATCAGCGACCTGGCGGCGCAGGGATGCCGTTACATCCAGCTGGACGCGCCCGACCTGACGTTCCCGATCAACGAGGCCGCGTTCTTCTACGAAGCCGCCGGGCTCAGCCGCGCCGAGTTCCTCGAACAGAGCGTGGAACTGCTGAACAGCGTGGCCGTCGAACCGGGCATCACGTTCTCCACGCACATCTGCCGGGGCAACAACCAGGGCCAGTGGCACACCTCCGGCGGCTACGACACGATCGCCGAGCAGGTGTTTCCCCGGCTGACCAACTTCCGTTACCTGTTCCTGGAATACGACGACGAGCGTTCCGGCGGATTCGAGCCGCTCGCGCACGTGCCGGACGACCAGGTCGTGGTACTCGGCCTGGTGTCCACCAAAACCGATGTGGTCGAGGACCGCGACACCGTACTCCGCCGGATCGACGAGGCGGCGAAGTACCATCCGCGCGAAAACCTCGCAATCTCCCCGCAGTGCGGCTTCGCCTCGGCGATGCAGGGAAATCCGCTCTCACCCCAAACCCAGCGGTCGAAGCTCGAACTCATCGGCGAACTCGGCCGCTCCGCCTGGTAGCGGACAAGCAGGACTCCCTGCCGGGCCCGAGCAGTGCGCTTCGGCGCGGTCGGGTCCTCCACCCCGAGCACCGCGGTCGGGTCCTGCCGGCGCTTGATCAGCGCCGGCAGGATGGTCAACAAACCGCCGTCGGCCCGTGCCTGTACGCCGTCGGGAAACCGCCACTCACCAGTGCGAAGCGGCACCGCCCGAACCAGTCCCGGCCGTCGATGACCCAGGACATCTACTTCGGACGGAAGGCATGTAGCCCTCGGCGGGGCCGTACTGAAAGCTGCAGCCGGAAGACGTTCCGATACTTACTGATAACGGTGCGGACGTCTGATGCGATCCACCGGGTATTGCTGATGTTGAAGCCGCCCGTTGCCTCGAGCCACGACCGCATCAATGCTGCGTTAGATGCCACGGGGTCCAACACGGGAAACGGGCTTCCTGGTCTACGCATCTCGTGCTCATTGAGGGTCGTGGCTTGCTGCAGCTGGAGGTCGCAGTGCTGGAGGCGATGGTTCAGACACCGTGGCGAGTGGCCGTTTCCGAGGGAACCGACCGCATCGCCAGGGCCGCAGCGCAGCGAAACCGCCCACGAACAGGCGGGTGCAAACCGGTCCTGATCCTGTCACCTGGTTGAACTAACACCGGCGTTGAGCGACCGCGGAATCTCACTTCCAGCCGGCGGACGCCTGGGAGACCGAGGAGTGGCAGTGACCCTGCAGCTCGACTGTGCTGCCGTCCCTCACGTAGGCCTCCTTGTAGATGTCGGCGTCCCACCAGGCGTCGCACTTCACATCGAGGTACATGGTGCGTCCCCCGCCGTTGTGCTCGGAGTTGCACTTCCCGTGTCCCCGCTCACCGCTGATCCAGCTGGTGCAACTGCCCCCACTCACCTGTGCCTGTGCCGGGACTGTTCCCGCTAGGGCACCACCGAGCAGTCCCACGGCGGCGAGCGCCGCTGCCGGCAAGATACGTCGATTCATCAGATGCTCCCCTCGAACGCGATCGCTTGGTACGACCGCTTGCACCCAGACAACCGCGGCCGTCTTTCAGATCGCTTTCACATCGCGGTCAAGCCACAGCCACGTTGGACCGGACGAACCGAGCGAGCCTGATCCCAAAACCGAATGTTGACATCAACACCGGCGCGGCACTGCCTGAGTGGCGGCTGGAGGGTGGACCGCAAGTCGGCGTCCGGCAGCCGCCGAAGCTTGCCGACCTGCGCGCTCCGCGACCTCGACGACGAGGTTCTGCCGCCGCAAAGCGAGTGGCGCAAAGAGGATTCGCAGGCCTCTGCAGCATGGGCTGAGCGGTACCGCGACCGGTCGCCGGTCGACCCCAGGCCGATCAAGTAGCCGGGACAGCCAGCGATTCGACGCCGATGAGAGTGTCAGTTGGTTGTGGTCACTGAATAACTCCGACTTGGGCTGCTCGGTCACGAGCAGGTACTCGCGGCGGTGTCCGACGCCATGGATGCCGAGCCTGACGACCTGGTCGGGCTGCGCGCGGCCATCGCGCGACCCAGATTGCCGAACACCTGCCGAGCCTGGACGGCCAAGTCACCGGCGTAGACCAGGTTGCCGTCCGGATCGTCGAACATCTGACCGGCGATGAAGACGAACCTGCAAGCGAACTAGCTCCGGAGCGTGGCGGCGTCACCAGTATCGGCGGCTTAGGTGTGATGTCCAGGGAGGTCTTTCCGCCGTGGGGCGGTGAGTCGGTCTGACAGGTGAAGGCCTCCGGTTGTGAAGCGGAGCTGAGCTGTTCGCCGAGGTTCTCGCCCGCTGCCGCCTCACCACCGTCCCCAACACCGACCCTGAGATCGAAGCTGACGACCTGCCCGCACTCACCGCATAACCCCAACAGGATCGCGCAGCGCTACACCACCACAAGGGACTTGACCGGTGCCCAGGCTGATCTACTGAGTACGATGAAGATGCGTTCAGCTGAGCTAGGCGTTTGAAACGCACGAGGAAGGGCTTTACGAATGCGCGCTCATGAGGTGAGCTTCCTCGACCTGGTCCAGGGTGAGAAACAATTCCAGGTTCCGCTGTACCAGCGGCCTTACAGCTGGGTGGAGCCGCAGCTCGCTCGGCTGTGGAGGGACATCGTGGAGCAGAGCAGCGCCATGGCGGTGTCCTCGGCTCACCCGCGGCACTTCATCGGGTCGGTCGTGATCGCGCCGAGTCCGGCGTTGCACGCGGCCGGCGTACAGCGGTGGTTGGTCGTCGATGGCCAGCAGCGGCTCACCACGCTGATGCTGGCGCTGGCCGCACTGCGTGACCACGTCGAGCAGACCGACAGCCGCGACGCGGACCGCATCCATCGGCAGTACCTCGTGAACGAGTTCCGGCAGGGCGACGAGCATCTTCGTCTGTTGCCGACCCAGGCAGATCGCGATTCCTACCGGGCGCTGATGCTCAAGCACTCGACTGGCGAGCGGATCGGCAACATCAGCGAGGCCTACCGGTACTTCCGCGCCGCATTGGTTGCAACGGACGATCCTGACGATGCTGAGGACCTGACCCGGATCGAAAACACCATCCGGGCCGGGCTGTCAATCGTCGAGATCACCGCAGAGTCGGGCGATAATGTTTACCGGATCTTCGAGTCGCTCAACAACACAGGCATGAAGCTCAGCCAGGCAGATCTGCTGCGCAACTACCTGTTTATGCGACTGCCCAAGCGCGGCGAAGATGTCTACCGTGACGTCTGGCTTCCAATCCAGGAAGCGCTAACGGGATCGCAGCTCGAGCTCCTCGTATGGCTGGATCTGGTCATCCGCGGCGACGTGCGCGTCAAACAGTCAGAGATCTACCGTGCCCAGCAGGAACGTCTCGAGGGAATCGACGACGGAGACGAGGCTGCTATCGAGGCCGAGATAGCCGAGCTGGCACGAAGGTCCCGGCACCTCGAACGCATCCTAGACCCAGCGAAGGAGCCTGATTGCCAACTCAGCGTCGGCCTCCGGCGCCTTCGCGCGTGGGGCGCAGCCACCGCCTACCCGCTCGTCATGCATCTGCTCGACCTGCTGGACCGAGGCGTTACCGACGCAACCGATGTTGCCGAAGCGTTGGCCTACATCGAGAGTTTCCTGACCCGGCGCATGATCTGCCAGGTGCCCACCAACAACCTCAACCGCGTCTTCAACGCCTCACCGAGCGCGGTCGGTGAAACCGGGCCTATCGCCCCGGTCGTGCGCCGGTACCTATCCGGGCGACGCCGGTACTGGCCGAGCGATGCTGAGCTCAGGAACAGCGTGCGCACCCGCCCGTTCTACTGGACCGGCCGTGGCCCGCAGCGCGTTTACGTCCTGCGCAGGCTCGAGGAGAGCTACCAGGCTGCTGAACCTGTCGACTTCGACCGCGCCAAGCTCACCATCGAGCACGTCCTTCCGCAGACTCTGACGCAGGAATGGATCGACCTCCTGGCCGCCGAGGTGACCGACGAGGGAGGCCCGAAGCAACTGCACGAGCTGATCGTGCATACCCTCGGCAATCTCACCCTGACCGCCGAGAACGCCAGGTTGTCCAACAGTCCGTTTCAACGCAAGCAAGATATCTATCAGTCGAGTGCCTTGCGGATGAATCGAGAGATTGCAGACTCGCCAACCTGGGGCAAGGCGCAGATCCTGGCTCGTAGCGACGCCCTGGCCGAGCGTGCTCTTCGCATCTGGCCGAGTCCGACCGAGGGTGTCACCGACGAGAGCGAGGGCCGGGACTGGTCGCTTCTCCGGCGCGCGTGCGCCGCCATCCCTCCCGGGACGTGGACAACCTATGGCGATCTGGCCGAGCTCATTGGCAGCCACCCGGTCCCGGTCGGCGTGCACCTGGCCACGCACCCAGTACTGAACGCCTGGCGGGTGCTGACCGTGGACGGCCGGATTTCTCCGGGATTCCGTTGGGAGATCGAGGGACGCACCGACGACCCGCAGCAGCTTCTCGAGTCAGAAGGCCTCACGTTCGTGTCGGGTCGGGCGGCCCCAGCACAACGTCTGACGGGCACGGACCTCGCTGCGCTACTAGGGATGGAAGCCAGTGAGCCGTTACCCCGCCCGGACGCCAAGGTCGACCTCGACTCGGAGGCGGGGCAGCGCTTCCTCGCCCAGCTCACTGAATCCCACCCGCAGGCTGTGGACGGTGTCCAGGATGTGCTGTCCGCATGGCGAGCATCGGGCGGCGAGCTCTCCTACGGCAGCGCGGCGGAGACGTCATGCTTCCTTACACTCGAGCCAGCCCGCTACGAGCTCCAGTCGACCTGGCCACTCGTGCTCTACCCACAAACCGGGGTGGCCGAAGTGGTGTTTCAGCACATGCGTCGCCGTCCAGTCTTCGACGATGTCGCGCTACGCGATGAGTTCCGGCAGCGGATCGAGCACGCAGGTCTGGAGATTCCCCAGGCCAAGCTCAATCTTCGGCCGTCCTTCTCGCTCGACCTCCTCATAGACCCGCAGCGGCGCTCGGCGATCACGAGCGCGTTGGAATGGTTCGCGATGGTCTTCCAAGCACGACTAGCTCAGGCTGAGCGTGACAGTGCAACCACCATGTTCAACGACAGCAACGACAGCGAGAGCTGACAGACCATGCCGACCATGATCGGAGCTAATGCGACGTAGCTCGTCGAGGGCCGCCCTCTGGTCAGAGATCGGGCCCCGGACCGCCGCAGCACGCGATCTGCGCAACCCACGCCAAGATTCGGCCTGTTGCTCGTAACACGTCGCGTTGAAGCGGTGCAGACCCTCGAGGAGGAAATAGGGATACTGGCCACCCGGATTGTGAAGGAAGTTCACCGGTGGTAGCGCCTCGCCGGCCCGAAGCGCTGTCCGAATGCTGTCGACCTTCGGGCCGGTGCGATGGTCCGTTCCGCAAGGTCGCGGTACCTGTCGAGAGTGGACTCACCTGTTTTGTGGACTTTGCGCCACTCCTCCAGCGCGTACGCCAAGGTCGCCTTTGTCGCAGCGTTCCGCTGTCGGTCGACCTGAGCCTGGAGTCGGGTCTGGATCTCATCGACCAGCTTCTCGTCAGTGGTCGACTCCACCAGGTACGAGTCCTTGCCTGTGACAGGGTCCACACCGGCGTAGACCATCACCTGATGGGAGTTGCCGCGCTTGCGCAGGTGGCCACGCTCGGGCTTCCGCGGAGGCATGCCTCATGGTACCCATTGACAGATTCATTGACAGGGCAACCGAGAAGATCGTCACGCTGTGTAGTAATGCCTGGTCAGTGCTGGAGCCGGTGAGGGGACTCGAACCCCTAACACCGCTTTCTGGGCGTTCACCTGCTGTTGTTATGCATTGATGCTCGGATCCCTTGTGACACAGGGATTTGGGCTCATCGAGCGGTCCGTTGACGGTCGGCGTCTGGCGTCGTTTCGCGTTGAAACCCATGGGCTAAACCATGGGTGTCAGCACACGCGATCCGGCGACCTCCACGCACTCGTCTCCGAATGCTTGTTCTAGCACGGTCGAGGACATGCGTCGGTGACCGTGCCGGATCCGTTGCCCGCTCGCAGGAGGCACGGGCCCTTGGTCGGCCCGCCTGTCCGGCCGAAACCTGGCTCAGTACTCCGTGGCATGGGACTTCGCGGCACACCTGGTGAAAGTCGCGGGATGCCATGAGTTTGTAGTCTCCAGTTCGTGAGATTCAGGGCCGGCCGTGCCCAACCAAGCCACGCCTCCGCCGATGGCTTCGCTACCAAACCACCACCTGGCGGCATGTTGTGCTTGGTAACGATCAGGCAACGCAGCAGCCGAATGTTGTAACGGGGTCGTTACTACCTTCGATAAGGCACATAGTCTGATTGCCGCTTCGAAAATGTCGAGAAGTGGCGGCGTTCAATCTGATCAGTTCGAGTGGGACAGACCCTACATGCGCTGCCATTTTATAGCCACGAGAGGGAGATGCATGCCATCGCTTGTTCGCGTAGATGTTGAGGGTCTGCTGGGTCAGTTCCATCACGACATCGACTTCCCTGCGTCCTGGGATTTCGTGATCCTCTATGGGCCAAACGGCGTTGGTAAGACGAAGATTCTCGAATTGATCAAAGCGGTTGCTGCTATTGATCTATTCACGCTGCATCAGATCCCTTTCGATCGAGCAACGCTATACTTTGAGGGTCGCATCGAATTGTGGATTGTGCGTGTGGGGCAACTGCCTTTACCTGAAATAATGCCCGACTCCGCTCCAGTTGCACAGTACGCCTTTGAATTTTCGCTTCACGAACCGGACTCCGCCCCAGTCACATGGACCCCTTCCTCCGGTGCGACTGATTCGAGGCAGGTCGCTCAATGGATCGATCGACATTCCGCGCTGACTCAAGTCGGTCCACGGCAGTGGCGAAACCCGCGGAATGGTCGGAGGATGAGTCAGGAGGAGACGCTGGAGTTTTTAGGGGCATCGGGTGTCTATTTTCCAAACTTGGACGATCCTGCACCCGCACAGTTAGCCGAGTTTCTTGAGGACTTTTCTGTGCACCTCATTGAAACTCAGCGCCTGTTGACAATGGCAGATGTGGATCCTCGGTCGACTCGCGAATCCGCCAGAGCCTCCACGGTAGAAGAGTATTCCAGAGACGTTGTAGATAAGCTCAGCATGGCATTGGCGCAAAACTCAAGAAAGTCTCAAGAGCTGGATCGTTCGTTTCCCAGCCGGCTGCTTCGCGCCGGAGAATTGCCGCCGACGGTCACTGATGAAAACATCAGGAGTCGCTATGAAGAGCAGAATGAGCTGCGCGCGCAGCTAGCCAGAATTTCAGTATTGGATCCCACGCCGCCGCTGCCGCTGCCGACCGAAGCACTTGAGTCGTGGCAGCGTCGAGTGCTGTGGACGTATCTAGACGACAGTGAACAAAAGCTCAGCACATTTCAATCATTGCTGGAAAAGGTGACCCTGCTCCGCGAGATTGTTAACTCCAGGTTCATATATAAGGAGTTGACCATCGATCCGAAGAACGGCTTTCGATTCGTCATGCAGGACGGGAGTGAGATAAGTCCAAGGCGGCTCTCCTCGGGCGAGCAGCACGAGCTCGTGTTGACTTATGAACTGTTGTTTAAGGTCAGGTCGGGAAGCGTTGTGTTCATCGACGAGCCCGAGATTTCCCTGCACATCGGTTGGCAGCAGTCCTTCCTGAATGATGTCGCTAAGATAGCCGAGCTTTCAAATTTCCGCTTTGTCGTTGCTACTCATTCTCCTCAGATAATTCACAAGTGGTGGGAGAGAGCGAGGGCGCTCGGTCCGGAGATCGACCCGCGCGGGATGGAGATTTGATGCTAAATTTTCTGACCGGCGATGACATCTACAATCATATTCTGATGATGCGGGGCGTTGATCCACGCGCAGCTATGGTATTGGAAGGGCCGACAGACTGTTCTGCGTTGGATCCACATCTGAATTCCTCGCAAATTTACTCCATTCCAGGGAATGGCAAGCCATCGGTTCTGCGTGTTGTTGAGCTGGTTGATCTGAACCAGGTCAAGTGGGTCCTCGGCGTAATCGACAGCGACCGGAAGCCTCTGCCGGTTCGGAGCGACAATTTGGTTCAAGTGGACGCTTATGATTTAGATACGCTAATTTTCAGCGCCCAGTCAGTACTCAGCAGGGTACTGTCCGTGGTTTCAGACCCCGACAGTCGACGCGCGCATCTTGCGTCGAGCGGTTGCGACACCGAGTTCGATGCAATAAGTCGTCTAGCGCGGCCGGTTTCGGCACTTCGGCATGTTTCGATTTCTGAGTCAATTGGTTTGGGCTTGGACGGATTTCCAATTGGGGAAGTCGCCGATCCGAAGACGCTGGCTGTGTCATTGGCTGGCCTCATCGACCTGGCAGCCAAGCGAGCCAAGAAGCCACCGAAGTTGCCATACGCGGACATCGAAGCTAAATTGGTCGCCGAACTCGGAACCATGGCGAGTGACGACAGAGGTGAGCTGTGTGGGCATGATTTGCATGGCGCTGCCGCCCTCTTAGTGAGGACCGCGTGGGGGAGTCGCGGTAACTGGTCAGCGAAAGCTATTGGTCAAATGATGCGATCAACGCTCGGTTGCGCCCAGCTGATGGGGACCGGTCTATTTGAGGCGATTCGTCGATGGGGCGAACGGCAAGGGCTAACGTCCTGGTTGTGTCCAGTGTGCTGTTGACGGATACGGGTCAAACGCGCGGCCAGTTCTCCGCATCGCCCCGATAGCTGCCGACCTTAGGTTCGGACCGGTGGGGGTCAAGGGTCGAGCTTGCTCGATCGCTTGCGACGCCGTAGGCGCCCTAATGAGGCGTGCCGGGCCGGACCGCACCTCTCCATGATTGCTAGCGGGGCGATGCGGGAGCCCACCGGCAGACGGGAGCATGGATCAGCCGAGGGCGGCGGATAGCCGGCCATTTGGGCGAGTACCACATCGACAGGGTGTCGATCGTTGGTGGCGAGTTCTGCTGTCTTCGACCCGCCACCTTGTTGGCACGTGCGCGCCAAGCCAAGGGACGCGCCCAGAGCGCAGCGAAGCGGAGTGGCGGGCAGGCGGCCCGCCCTGCGGTGGCGGCGCGCTTTCGGGGCCCTGAAGGGGCCCGTCTTGAAGACGGAGAGAAACTTGAAGACGTAGAGAAACTTGTCAGCTGACCGAACGCGGATGGCATGTCCTCCCGTCGGGCGATTCGCGACACTCGCCCGCCAGGTGATCTGCAACAGTCGGGATCGAGCGTCGCGGCGGATGCGGATGCCTCACAGTTGCTCTGCGGGTGGGCGCGGCAGCCAGGTCAGTAGTTCGGCTTCGATTCGAGGATGCCATGCGGGCAGCAAGCTAACGCTCGCGGCTCGCGCCATCTCCCTGACACTGTGGGATGTTACTGCCATCCTTAGAGTGCGGCCCCTCCGCACTGGAGGGACGGGTGTCGCACAAACGTTCGAATGAATGGTAGATGAGAGGACATATGACAAGCGGCTGTCGCATCACTCGATCAACCTGCTGCCTCATCGGAGGGGTTGCTTGATGGCGCCTGAGAGCAAAGAGCGTCAGCGCGCCGAGCTGCACAGGACCATCTGGCGCATCGCCAACGACCTGCGTGGCAGTGTGGACGGCTGGGACTTCAAGAGCTACGTGCTCGGCATCCTCTTCTACCGCTTCATCTCCGAGAACCTCACCGCCTACCTCAACAAGCTGGAGCGCGAGGCTGGCGACACCGATTTCGACTACACCAAGCTCAGCGACAAGGACGCCGAGTTCGGTCGCAAGGACACGGTCGACGAGAAGGGCTTCTACATCCTGCCGAGCGAGCTGTTCGCCAACGTTCGCAAGCGCGCCGCAGGCGACGAGAACCTCAACGAGACCCTCGCTCGAGTCTTCAAGAACATCGAGGGTTCGGCGCTGGGGACCGACAGCGAGGACGACCTGAAGGGTCTCTTCGACGACCTTGACGTCAATAGCGCCAAGCTCGGCAACACCGTCGCCAAGCGCAACGAGAAGCTGGTCAAGCTTCTCGACGCGATCGGTGACCTGAACCTCGGTGACTTCAACGACCACGCCATCGATTCGTTCGGCGATGCCTATGAGTATCTGATGACCATGTACGCGTCGAACGCTGGCAAGTCTGGTGGCGAGTTCTTCACGCCGCAGGAGGTCTCCGAGCTGCTGGCTCGCATCGCGGTGGTCGGCAAGAAGTCGGTTAACAAGGTCTACGACCCGGCGGTTGGTTCGGGCTCGCTGCTTCTGAAGTTTGCCAAGGTGCTTGGCAAGGACAACGTCCGCCAGGGCTTTTTCGGTCAGGAGATCAACCTAACCACCTACAACCTGGCGCGCATCAACATGTTCCTGCATGACATCAACTACGAGAAGTTCGATCTCGCGCACGGTGACACGCTCACTGATCCGCAGCACTGGGACGACGAGCCGTTCGAGGCGATCGTGTCCAACCCGCCATACTCGATCAAGTGGGCGGGCGATGCGAACCCGCTGCTTATCAACGACCCGAGGTACGCGCCGGCCGGTGTGCTGGCACCGAAGTCTAAGGCCGACTTGGCCTTCACTATGCACATGCTGTCGTGGCTGGCAGTCAATGGCACCGCGGCCATCGTTCAGTTCCCTGGGGCGCTCTACCGTGGTGGTGCTGAGCAGAAGATCCGCAAGTATCTGGTCGACAACAACTACGTCGACACCGTTGTCGAGCTGCCGCGTGACCTCTTCTTCGGTACCACGATCACGACCTGCGTCCTCGTGCTGAAGAAGTCGAAGAAGGACAACTGCGTCCTCTTCATCGATGCATCGGCCGAGTTCAAGCGCCTGGGCAATAAGAACAAGCTTTTGCCCGAGCACCAGCAGAAGGTGCTCGACGGCTTCGTCGCTCGCGAAGACGCTGACCACTTCACCAAGCTCGTCCCTAACGACGATATCGCTGCGAACGGCTACAACCTCACCGTGTCGTCCTATGTCGAGGAGGAGGACACCACTGAGGCGGTCGACATCACCGCTCTGAACGAGCAGATTGGGGGGATCGTTAAGCGCCAGGCGGAGCTGCGAGCGCAGATCGATGCCATTGTGGCCGAAATCGAGGGTGCGTCGTGAGCCACATTGACGACCTGATCCGGCAGCTCAGCCCGAGCGGGGTCGAGTTCAAGGAACTCGGTGCGGTCGGCGAGCTGGTACGCGGAAACGGAATGCCGAAGACGGACTTCACCGAGTCTGGCGTCGGTGCGATCCACTACGGCCAGATCTACACGTACTACGGCACCTGGACGACGGGCACGATCTCGTTCGTTGCTCCCGAGACGGCTGTTCGGCTCGCGAAGGTTGACCCGGGCGACGTCATCATCACGAATACCAGTGAGAACCTTGAAGACGTCGGTAAGGCTGTCGCCTGGCTTGGCGACGGGCAGATCGTGACTGGTGGTCACGCGACCGTCTTGAAGCATGACCAAGATCCGAAGTTCGTCGCGTACTGGCTGCAGAGCCCTGGATTCCAGATCCAGAAGAAGAAGTACGCCACCGGCACCAAGGTGATTGATGTGTCGGCCAAGAGTCTCGCCAAGATCAGGATCCCTGTTCCGCCTGTCGAGGTGCAGCGCGAGATCGTTCATGTCCTTGACTCACTTAGCGCGCTCGAAGCGGAGCTCGAAGCGGAGCTCGAAGCGGAGCTGGAAGCTCGGCGCCGTCAATATGCGTACTATCGTGAGGACCTACTAACATCCGCGGACGGTGGTATGAGTTCCTGGGTTCCTCTTGGCGAGCTGGCAAGCTTTCAGTACGGCTTTACAGCGAGTGCCCAGGAATCTGGCGAATATCGGTTCCTCCGCATCACGGACATCAATCAGTTGGGAAAGCTTTCGCCAGAGGGTGCGAAGTACGTTGACATATCAGACGCTGCTCTTGGCTACGTCGTAAAGCAAGGCGACCTCTTGATGGCGCGCACCGGGGCAACGTACGGCAAGACGATGCTAGTCGACTCCGACGAGCCAGCAGTTTACGCTTCGTTCCTCATTCGAATCCGGTTCAACGATAGCGCGGTGTTGCCAGCCTATTATTGGCACTTTGCTCAAAGTAGCATCTATTGGGCTCAGGCCAACGCGATGGTTAGCACCGGCGGGCAGCCTCAATTTAATGCCAATGTTCTGAAACTCGTGAAGGTGCCAGTCCCTCCTATCGAAGAGCAGGAGCGGATCGTCGGCATCCTGGACAGGCTCCACGCCCTCGTGAACGATCTCAGCAGTGACCTCCCCGCTGAGCGGAACGCTCGTCGCACCCAGTACGAGTACTACCGCGACAAGCTGCTGACCTTCGAGAAGGCAGGGGCATGAGCGACCTCAGCTCACATCGCTACGAGCCGATCGCAGTCAGCCCGGAGAGCACCGTTGTCGCTGAGTTCATCGCGGACGAAGGCACGGAGACGGCCTACCAGTCCGAGGCCGGCCTGGAGCGGGAGTTCATCGGCCTGCTGCAGTCTCAGGCCTACGACTATCTCCACATCGCATCCGGCGTGCACCTGGTTGCAAACCTTCGTACGCAGCTTGAAGCCCTGAACGGGATCACGTTCTCGGACACCGAGTGGGAGTCGTTCTTCAGTGAGAAGATCGCTGGGGCGAACGAGGGCATCGTCGAGAAGACTGTCCGGATTCAAGAGGACTACGTCCAGATCTTGAAGCGGGACGACGGCAGCACGAAGAACGTCAAGCTCATCGACAAGACCAACATCCACAACAACCGCCTGCAGGTCATCAACCAGTACGAAATCGGTGCTGGGGAGGGCGGCGCAGCACATGCGAGCCGCTACGACGTGACGGTGCTGGTGAACGGCCTGCCGCTGGTGCACATCGAGCTGAAGCGACGCGGCGTGGACATCCGCGAGGCGTTCAACCAGATCGACCGGTACCAGCGCGACGCCTTCTGGGCGGGCTCGGGGCTGTTCGAGTACGTGCAGCTTTTCGTCATCAGCAACGGCACGCTGACGAAGTATTATTCCAACACCACACGCCGCCAGCACCTGAGCGAGAGCACCGGGGCGAAGCGAGGCCGCAAGACGTCGAACTCATTTGAGTTCACCTCGTGGTGGGCAGATGCCACCAACCGGCCGATCCAAGATCTGAATAGCTTCACCAAGACCTTCTTTTCCAAGCACTCACTGCTGAACGTCCTGACCAAGTACTGCGTCCTGACCGCCGACCGACTGCTACTCGTGATGCGCCCGTACCAGATCGTGGCGACCGAGCAAATCCTGCAGAAGATCGAGATCTCCACGAACTACAAGCAGCTCGGCACCGTGACGGCCGGCGGCTACGTGTGGCACACCACCGGCTCGGGCAAGACACTGACCAGCTTCAAGTCGGCGCAGCTGGCATCAAAGCTGCCAGACGTCGACAAGGTTCTCTTCGTGGTCGACCGTAAGGATTTGGACTACCAGACGATGCGCGAGTACGACCGCTTTGAGAAGGGCGCGGCCAACTCCAACACCTCGACGGCGGTGCTCAAGCGGCAGCTCGAAGACCCCAGCGCCAGGATCATCATCACGACGATCCAGAAGCTCTCAACCTTCATCGCCGCCAACAAGGGTCATCAGATCTACGACGGTCACGTCGTCATCATCTTCGACGAGTGTCACCGCTCGCAGTTCGGTGACATGCACACCTCGATCACCCGGGCGTTCAAGCGCTACAACCTGTTTGGCTTCACCGGCACGCCGATCTTCTCGGTGAACGCCGGCAGTGGTGGCAACCCGAACCTGCGCACCACGGCGCAGGCCTTCGGTTGCTTCCTTCACGGCGACCCGACCAAGTGCCCGCCCGAGCAGCACCAGCTGGCCATCCACGCCTACACCATCGTGGATGCCATCAACGACAAGAACGTGCTGCCGTTCCGGATCGACTACGTCAACACCATCAAGCTGCCCGAGGGCATCGACGACAAGCAGGTTTCGGCGATCGACACCGAGCGGGCGCTGCTTGAACCCCAGCGGTTGAGCCAAGTCGTTGCCTACACGCTGGAGCACTTCGACCAGAAGACTAAGCGGGCCGAGCACTACTCCCTGGCGGGTAAGCGGGTGCACGGCTTCAATGCGCTGTTCGCCACTGCATCGATCGACGCGGCGAAGCGCTACTACGCCGAGTTCAAAGCGCAGCAGAAGGAGCTGACACCTGACCGTCGGCTCAAGATCGGCATCATCTACAGCTACGCAGCCAACGAGGATGTCGGTGACGACTACCTGGACGACGAGGGCTTCGAGACCGGTGCGCTCGACCAGTCGTCTCGCGATTTCCTCGATGCTGCTATCCAGGACTACAACCAGGCGTTCGGTACCAGCTTCGACACTTCGGCCGACAAGTTCCAGAATTACTACAAGGACTTGTCGCTGCGGCTGAAGAACCGCGAGATCGATCTGGTGATCGTGGTCAACATGTTCCTGACCGGCTTCGACGCCACCACGCTCAACACGCTGTTTGTGGACAAGCGACTAGTCAACCACGGCCTGATCCAGGCCTTCTCCCGCACCAACCGCATCCTGAACTCGGTCAAAACCTACGGCAACATCGTCTCGTTCCGTGACCTCGAGGACGAGACCAACGACGCCATCGCGCTGTTCGGCAACAAGGAAGCCCGTGGCATCGTCCTGCTCAAGCCGTACGCCGAGTACTACGGCGAGTACAGCGAGCGGGTTCAGGAGCTACTGACGAAGTTCCCACTCGGCGAACCGATTGTTGGTGAGGCTCCACAGAAGGCGTTCATCGCACTTTTTGGTGCCATCCTGCGCCTGCAGAACATCCTGACCTCGTTCGATGAGTTCGTCGGCAACGAGAATCTGAGCGAGCGCCACAACCAGGACTACCGCAGCGTCTATCTGGACCTCTACGCCGAGTTCCGTAAACAGGGTGAAGCTGAGAAGGAGTCGATCAACGACGACATTGTCTTCGAGATCGAGCTCATCAAACAGGTCGAGATCAACGTCGACTACATCCTGATGCTCGTCCAGAAGTGGCGCGAAGCGCGTGGCAACGGCTCAGACAAGGAGCTGGACGCCGTCATGAAGATCCAGCGTGCCATCGACTCCAGCGTGACGCTGCGCAACAAGAAGGATCTCATCATGGACTTCGTCGATCGCGTGTCTGCCAGCGGCGAGATCGACGAAGAGTGGCGCGCCTATGTGGACGCCAAGCGCACCGCTGAACTGGACGCCATCATCACCAACGAGAGTCTCAAGCCGGAGGAGACGAAGGCGTTCATCGAGCATGCCTTCCGCGACGGCGCCATCCCCGTTACCGGCACGGCGGTCACGAGGATTCTGCCGCCAGCCTCCCGCTTCTCGGCAGCCGGCGGCCACGGCGAGAAGAAGCAGCGTGTGCTCGCTCGCCTCGAAGAGTTCTTCCAGCGGTACTTTGGAGTGTCGGCGAGAGGGCAGGAGTGATCGAGAAGGCCCTCTCCACGAGACTCCTGGCAACCACGGCCAGGGGTGTTGTGGGCGGTACTCGTGCAAATAGGCAGGTGGCACGGTCCATATGCAAGTGAGGGCCTCTTGCAGGCTGACGTCGCTCATCGATTGGGGTGGTCGATACATAAGCTCAGCCTGATCGAGACTGCGCGCGTGCGGGTGGACCCTTCTGAAATGGAAGCTCTGCTGGCGCTGTGTATCGAGTAAAGCGGCATGTTCGCGCATCGCTGCTCGACCTTGCAGGTCGAGCAGGTGAGCCATCCGCCTCCGATCAGTTCGCCTGGGTCACGTCGCACATCTTCCGGAAGACCACTGCGACCATGCTGGACGAGGGCGGGCAGACCCGCGGCAGGTCGCCGACCAACTCGGTCAGTCGCGACCATCCATGACCCAGGACGTCTACTTCGGACGCAGGTCACGCAACCCGGAGGCAGCATCCGCACTGGACAAGGCGATGCCGGAGTTCCTGGAACCGAAAACCATGGGGTAAACCATGGATCGGAGGACTCCGAATCATGACCAATGAGGCATATGCCCTGGTGAGAGAGCCGGTGAGGGGACTCGAACCCCTAACCACCGCTTTACAAGAGCGGTGCGCTGCCAATTGCGCCACACCGGCGGGTGCAACGTGCCGGTCCATCTTAGAGGATCGGGGAGCGATGGGGTTCGGCGCTACGGGTGTGGGTGGGAGGGGGATTGGAGGTCGGCGATTGGTTGGTTGAGGGCGCGTGCGCCTGGTACGGCGGCCAGGGCGATGGCGGCCATCACGAGGAAGGCTGTGGAGGGGTGGTTGACGAGTAGGCCGACTGCGACGGCGACTAGTAGGCCGCCGAGGTTGCCGGACATCCAGATTAGGCCGGCGGCGGTGCCTTCGGCTTCGCCGGTGCGGCGTTCGACGAGCTCTAGGACGATCGGGAGGGCTGGGAGGAGGGCTAGGCCGATCAGGGTGATGGTGATGAAGGCGGTGATTACGCCTGGAGTCAGTGCTAGGGCTATGCAGGCTAGGGCGGTGATGCTCAGGCTCAGGACTAGGTGTGAGGACTCGGCTTGGCGGCGGGCGACGATGACGGGGATCACCGCAGACCCCAGTACGCCGGCCACGACGTTGACGAGCAGGATGGTGCTTGCTGTACTGCTGCTCACCCCGGCCGGTTCCAGCAACGCCTGTGCGAAGGTGCTCAGGGCAACGAAGACGCCGAATGGGAAGAGCGCGAGCACGCACAGCCGGCGGATCAGTGGGTCGCCCCACGCGATCCGCAACGCACCACGTTCAAGGTGGCGCGTCGCTGAATAGGCGCCCTCATCACGAAGGGCAGCGATCAGTACGACGGCTGCCGCAACGCAGAAGGCGGCAGTCACTGCCAGCATGGGCTCAAGGGAAGCCCCGAAGACGGCGCTGAGCAGGAAGGCGAGGACCATTCCGGCGAAGATGCTGGCGGTGCCAACGGCGATCCCCTTCGGTCGATCGTCCGGGGCCAGATAGCGGCCGGTGATGCCGGTGACTGCGTTGAGTACCAGCGGTTGGGCGACCGAGGCAACGAGTTGGCCCGCGAGTAGCCAGCCGTAGTCGTCGCCGATCAGGCGCAGCGAGGCGCCAAGGGCAGTCAGTACGGCGCCCGCGATCAGCCCGGCGCGGAACCACCGATCCAGCAGAAGTCCACAAGGGATCGCAAGGACGACGTACAACAGTGGGAAGACCTGAGCGAGCCAGCCGATCGCGCTCTCGGAGACGCCGTAGTGCGAGGCCGCGACGGTGGTTACGCCGGCGAAGTTGAGCCAGACCAGTTGGGTGGCCGCGCCGACCAGGGAATAACCGACGATCGCCGTCCAGCGACTGCCAGTGACCGCCACCACGTCCTCCTACCGATCGGGGTTGAGCATCACACGCCCGTTCACACGCGTACGGCGTACAAAGGAAAGCATGACGGACTGGAAAGGGCCGCTCGGGGAGGCGTTCGAGCGGGCAATAACGTATCTCGATGGGTTGCCGGAGCGGCGGGTCGGGCCGCGGGCGACGGCGGCGGAGTTGCACCAGGCGCTCGGGGGAGCGCTGCCGCGGCAGCCGACGGACCCGCAGGAGGTGATCGCGCAGCTCGCGAAGGGGGTCGAGGACGGCCTGTTGCCGAGCGGCAGCGGCCGGTTCTTCGGCTTCGTCTTCGGCGGTGCGACCCCGGCCGCGCTCGGGGCCGACTGGCTCACCACGGTCTGGGACCAGAACGCGGGCCTGTACGCCGCCTCACCTGCGGCGGCTGTGGTCGAGGAGGTCGCGGCGAGCTGGTTGGTCGAGCTGTTCGGCCTGCCGAGCGGTACGTCGGTGGGCTTCGTGACCGGCGCGCAGATGGCCAACTTCACCGGCCTCGCCGCCGCCCGGCACGCCGTACTCCGGCAGCAGGGCTGGGACGTCGAGCGGGACGGACTGATCGGTGCGCCGCCGATTCGCGTGCTGGCCGGCGCCGAGCGGCACGACACGGTCGACCGAGCGCTGCGCTTCCTCGGTCTCGGCACGAGCTGCATCGTGCCGATCGACGTCGACGACCAAGGGCGGATGCGGGTCGACGCGCTCGCCGCAGCCCTCCAAACGGACGGCCCGACGATCGTCTGCGCCCAAGTCGGCAACGTGAACACCGGAGCAATCGATCCCATCGCCGAGATCTGCGACCGAGCACATGCGGTCGGTGCCTGGGTGCACGTGGACGGCGCCTTCGGACTGTGGGCAACTGTGAGCCCCAAGCTCAAGCCGCTGCTGAAGGGCATCGAGCAGGCCGACTCCTGGGCCACCGACGCGCACAAGTGGCTGAACGTTCCGTACGACTCCGGCCTCGTCCTCTGCGCCCATCCCGAAGCCCACCGCGCCGCGATGTCCGTGCGCGCGTCGTACCTGATCCATGACGAGCACGGGGAACGCGACGCGCTCGAGTTCAACCCCGAGTTCTCCCGCCGGGCGCGCGGTTTCGCGGTGTACGCCGCGATCCGGGCCCTCGGCCGGGACGGGATCGCCGAGATCGTCGAGCGGTGTCACCTGATGGCGCGCCGGTTCGCGGAGACGTTGGCCGCGAACGGGGTCGCCGTACTGAACGACGTCGTTCTCAACCAGGTCCTCGTCCGGTTCGATGACGACGACGAGAGAACCCGTGCGGTGGTGCGTGCCGTCCAGCAGGAGGGCACGTGCTGGATGTCCGGCACGTCTTGGCAGGGCCGGGCCGCGATGCGGATCTCGGTCAGCAACTGGACGACGAACGAAGACGACGTCGACCGTTCGGCGGCCGCCGTACTAGCGGTGGCCCAGGGCCTTGGCTAGCTCGTCGCGACCCATCTTCGAGCGGCCCTTGAGGTCGCGGCGCTGGGCTTCGCGGTAGAGCTCCTGGCGGGTCTTGGGCTCGTCGCCGCCGGTGCGCTTGCGCTGTGCGACCGCGGCGCCCTGCTTGCCGAGCGCGGTGCGGGTCTTCTTCGGCATGTTCGAGATCGACTTCTTGGCCGTCGCGGCCTTGGCTGCCGACTTCACGTTCTTGCGTGCCGCCGCACGCTGTTTCTGAGTGGCCATGGGCCGCCGGTACCCGCTACGGCGCGAAAGACTCCAAGCGGGCGAGGGCCGCGTCCAGGGAGTCGCGGAGGGGGCCGGCGCGGCGGAGGGTCTGGGACAGGAGTACGCCGCCTTGCATCGCGGCGAGCAGCGTGTTGGCGAGGGAGTCGGGGTCGGCGTCCGGACGGAGCCGACCCTGGTCGCGCATGGTGTGGAGTTCGCGCCGGAACCGCTCGAGCCAGCGGTCGTAGCCGTCGGCGAGGAGCGCGCGCGTTTCCGGGCTCGCTTCGGCGAGCTGACCGGCGAGTGAGCCGAAGTCGCAGCCGCCCTGGAACTTCCGCGCCTTCTGCCGCGCGACGACTTGGTCGGCCCACCGACGCCAGGCGTCGATCGAGTCGAGCGCCGGCTCGCGTTCCAGTGTCGTGTCCGCCTGCCAGGCGATCACGTCGTCGATCAGCGTCTGCTTGTCCCGGAAGTAATGCGTCAGCTGGGAACCGCTCACCCCCGCGGCCCGGCGTACGTCGTCGAGACCCGTGTGAGCGACACCCTGCCGCAGGATCAGTTCGGCCGCGACGGCCAGGATCCGCTCGCGGGTCGCCTGGCCCTTGGCGGTCAGGCGATGTTCCTCCATGCAACGAGACTAGCGTCGTTTGGGTCCCGGAACCCAGAACGAGGGCGCATGATGGAGCCATGGGCGAGGGGATTCTGGAACTGGCGCAGGAGCTGGCCGAGGTCAGCCGGCTGGTCGAGGACGACGATGTCGCGACCACGCTGGGCCGGTTCGTCAGCCGGGTGGTGCGGACCGTGCCGGACTGCGAGGAGGCGTCGATCACCGTGCTCGCCGGCGATGCGCCGGAGATCGTCGCCCGGTACCACAAGACCGCGGACCCGCTCGCCGAGCCCGTCCGGTCCACGCTGGCCCAGAAGCTGATCGACCGGGACGGCGCGCTGTACGACGTACTCACGTACGGCGAGCCGCACCGGATCGCCGATCTCGCCGCGGACCACCGCTGGCCGGCGTTCGCCGCGGCGGCGATCAATGCCGGTTACCGGAGCAGCCTGCTGCTTCCGTTACCCGCGGTGGCCGGTTCCGCGGCCGCGTTCAGCCTCTTCTCGGCCAAGGTCGACGCGTTCGGGAGTACGTCGTACGACATCGTCCTGTTGTTCGCGCTGCACGCGGGAGTCGCGTTCGACAACGTGCAACTGTTCAACGACAGCCGGAGTCTGATCGATCAGTTGCGTACGGCACTCATCACCCGGACCGTGATCGGCCAGGCGCAGGGCGTGCTCATGCATCGCTATGGGATCACGAGCAGCGTGGCGTTCGACGTACTCAAGCGAGCTTCCCAGGACAGCAACGTGAAGCTGCGTGACCTGTCCACCGACCTCGTGGACTCCCAGAACGAGGGCCGGCTGTCCGCCGCGCTGCGCAAGTACGGTCTGCAAACTGATGAGTGAGGGGTGTCGATTTCGGGGCCGGCCGATCGACGCACTGGTGCAGACACACTCTTGAAGGAGGCACCAGATGTCGTTCCAGGCGTACTTGGACAAGATCGAGGAGAAGACCGGCCAGACCCCGCGGGCGCTGGTCGAGCAGGCGAAGAAGCTTGGGTACGACGCCCCGGACGTGAAGGCCGGCGTGATCTGTGACTGGCTCAAGGCCGACTACGACCTCGGCCGCGGTCACGCGATGGCTCTGGTCCACGTGATCAAGAACGGACCGGTCATCAGCGACAAGCACGTCGGCAGCAAGGGCACGCACCGCGACCCGTCGAACGTCCTCTGGCTCGACGGCAAGGCGACTAACCCCGCCGGTTGACCAGTGTCAGCTCCGCGAGCTGGGCGAGCCGGTGGGCTCGAGCGGATTCGGCGGGCGTGAAGGGTTCGCCCGGCCGGGTGAAGGCGAACAGGCCGGTCCATGGCGACGGGATCTTGAGGACGGTCCCGTCGGCCGGCAGCGGACCCGCCAGAGCGACGCGGTCGGTGACGAGCTGGGCGCCGAGCAGCTCGGCGACCGCGTGCGGGAGTTCACTCGGGTCACCGACCACCCGCGCGGACAGGCTCAACGCCTTCGTCTGGCCGTCGACCAATGCGAGGGTGGTCGTCGGCCACACGTGCGCGTCCCGTCCTCCGGCCGCCTCGATTGCCGCCAGCAACGCTCGCGGGCTTGTCGTGTCCGGGGTCGACACGACAAGCTCGTCGCGTACGCCGTCGTGGACCGGATGGACGTGCAGCCCGAGGATGTTCGCGTCCAGCTCGGCCAGTTCATGTGTCAGCCGTTCCAGCGCGCCGGCGCGGTCCGCGACGGTGACGCGGATCCGCCACAGCGCGTCGATCCCGGACGCCGGCCGGGTTCGTGGCGCATGCAGCCACGACCGCAGCAGGCGCATCGTCGACGGCTCGACCACCCAGATCACCAAGGCGGTGGTGGCGAACACCAGCAGCGTGACGGACACCAAGTACGGCGGATGCCACGCCAGCACGAGCGCGTGCAGTACAAACTCCACCGGCAGGATCGCCAGCAGTTTGGCCACGGTCAGCCGCAGCCGCCGTGGATGCGGGAGTCGCCCACACACCTCACAGGCGGTCCCACCGACGAGCGCCGTACGCAACTGTTCCATGCTGCCGAGGGTGACCGACGTACATTGCCCGACTGTTGCCAGGACGTGAAGTTGTCCGGCGTACCGTAGGCAGGTGGAATCGAAGAGGTCGCCGCGGGACAAGTGGATCACGATTTACGGGCGTAAACCGGTCCTCGAGGCGCTTCATGACCCGGCGTTGTCGGTGGCGAAGGTGGTCGTGGCCGACAACGCGACCGGGCAGTCGTTGCACGAGATCCTCCGGGCGGCGTCCAAGTACGACGTACCCGTGGAGCGGGCGACCGCCAACCGGGTGAAGTGGCTGGCCGGCAACGGCAAGCACGACCAGGGGGTGGTCGCGGACGTCGACGCGCCTCGGATGACGCCGCTGGAGGAGTTCGTCCGGGAACGCGGCAAGCGGCCGACGAACGTGTTCCTGCTCGACGGAGTGACGAACCCGGGCAACGTCGGGATGATCCTGCGGACCGCGACCGGCGCCGGGTTCGACGGCGTGATCCTGCCCCGCGCCGGCACCCCGCACGTCGGCCCGCTGGTGATCAAGGCCTCCGCCGGCGTCGCCTTCCAGGCTCCGATCGTGAACACGTCCACCGCTCGCGCGGCGGTCGACCTGCTCCGCACGGCGGGCTACCACATCTACGGCTTGTCAGCCCGCTCCCACGAGTCGCTCTTCAAGGCCGACCTGGCTCCCCGCGCCGTCTACGTCCTCGGCGGCGAAACGAACGGCCTCACCGTCCCCACCGACTCCGACCTCCAGATCCCCCTCAACGCCGGAGTCGAATCCCTCAACGTGGCCATAGCCGCTGCCGTCGTCGCCTTCGAGGTGACCAACCGCTGAAACGACGGCGCGCCCCGACCTGAACCAGTCGGGGCGCGCGCGGGTGTTTCAGTCCTGCTTGAGCAGAGCGATGGCCGCGATGGTGAGCCACAGCGGGCCGGTCATGCCGGCCATGTACTGCACCGGGCTGATGCCGAGGACGACGGTGAGGCCACCGAGTACGAGGCTGACCCAGGCGAGCCACGGGGCAACTGCCTTGAACTTCCGGCCGGCGATGCCGAGTGCGAGCGCGGCGACGCCCGCGCCCACCCACAGCCAGGGCACGGTGCCGATCCAGTGCCCGAAGAACACCGCGGTCTCCGGCACGAGAAGGTCCGGATCCTGGACGCCGAAGACGAACTCAGTCGTCAGCGCCGAGCCCATCAGCAGCGCCACCGACACCAGCATCAGGCCTGAGGCCGCCACCTGCGGGAGCAGGCTTCCTTCCGGCGTGACGCTGACGAGTCGGCGGCGGAGACCGGCGGCGAACACGAGCAGCAGTACGGCGGAGAGCATCGCGGCGGTGTGCATGACGAGGATCGGCACGGTCTGGGTGGCGAGCTTGTCGATGATGCCGGCGGCGTTTCCGGCCAGCTTCTCGTCGTACACCGCGTTCGCGAGGCTCGAGCCCACGATGGTGGCGATTCCCGCCACGCCCGCGCCGATGCCGGCAACGACCCATCCCTTCCCCTGCGAAGGACGGATCGTGGCGGCGTGGCTGCCGCCGGTCGTGACGATCGTGCTGGTCATGCTGAGTCCCCCTGTTTCGATCGGTGCGTGTAGTGCGGATCGGCGAGCGGCCAGTCCGACGCGATCCAGCGCGGTACGAGCTCGTCCAGGGCCGCTTCGATCGGCCCGCCCACCAGCCAGTCGACGACCCACCAGGAGATCTCCGCGTCGGTCCCGTCGTGGATCGGCGGGTCGATGTAGACGCACCCGAGCAGCTCGGTCTCGCCGTTGTCGAAGAGCGCGTAGTTGAACGACTCGTGCCGTTCCATCTCCGCCTCGTGCCGGGCCAGGTCCTCGCGGTCCTGCTCGGCGGTCATCGTCGCGGGAGGCCACCCCCAGGCCTCCCCGTACAGCGACCAGAGCCGCTCCTGTGACCCCATCACCGCCTGCATGTCGAGGTCGACGTCAGTTGCCCGGATCGGGCGCAGGTGGTGTCCCGTTGTCAGGGGCACCCGCTGCGGATGGCTCCACCCCTCCGGGAGCCAATCGGTTGTTGTCATGGCAGCAAGCCTCGTGGTCGCGCGCGCCACAGACCACGGGCAGCACTCGCACACTGCTCGCACAGTTGACGGCCCATACCCAGCGTGGGACACCTATGCTGAGCCGCATGCCCGGGGACGAGGCCAAGGATGCTGCGCACTTCGGCATGCTGCTGCGCTCACTCCGCGAACGAGCCGGACTGACCCAGCAGGAGCTCGCCGAACGCGCCGAGGTGACCTCGCACGCCATCAGCTCGCTGGAGCGCGGCGCCCGGACGCGCCCGTATCCGCACACGGTCCGGTCACTCTGCGATGCTCTCGGAGCCACCGAGAGCGAGCGCGCAGCACTCATCGCCGCGGTTCCCCGCCGCAAGCCGTCCGCCGAACCAGTGACCAGGGCGACGGGCCTGGTGATCCCGCCGACGCCCTTGTTCGGACGCGACGACGACATCGCCTCGGTGACCGACCTCATCCGTTCCGGAGCCCGCCTGGTCACGCTGACCGGACCCGGCGGAGTCGGCAAGACCCGGCTGACCGCCGCGGTGTCCGATGTTCTGGCCGGCGACTTCCCGGACGGCGTCGTACAGATCTCGCTCGCGCCGCTTGCCAACGCGTCCGCACTGATGGCCACGGTCGGGCGTGGGCTGGGTCTTGCGGGCATCGACGACCCGGGCGCCTTCGACCTGGTCGCCGCGCACCTGCGGGACTCGCGCCTGCTGCTGGTGCTCGACAACTTCGAACACCTGCTCAGCGCCGCAGCCCAGGTCGGGCAACTCACTGCGTTGTGTCCGGGCCTCACTGTGCTCGTCTCGAGCCGCTCACCACTGCGGGTCAGGGGCGAACGCGAGTACGTCGTCGAGCCGCTGGATCTGCCGGCGCGCGACTCCGCAACCGTGGACGAGGTCCGCGCCCACCCGGCCGGTGCCCTCGCGCTGGATCGGGCACTGGCGGTCGGAGCACGACCGTCCGTCGACGACGTACCGGCGTACGCCGAGCTCTGTCACCGTCTCGCGGGACTGCCGCTGGCCATCGAACTCGCCATCGCACAGCTGCGGCTGCTCTCGCCCAGAGCGCTCCTCGGTCGGCTCGAGTCCGCCGGCCGGACGTCCGGAGCCCGGGATCTGCCGGAACGGCAGCGGACCATGCGGGCCACCCTCGACTGGAGCTACAGCCTGCTCGATCCCGACCAGCAGCGCCTCTTCACGCTGCTCGGAGCGTTCCGCGGCGGTGCCACGCTGGAGGCCGTCGAGTCGGTGGCGGAGAACGGCGATGAGATCCCCACTCGCGACGTCCTCGGAATTCTGCACGAGCTCGCCGAGCACTCACTCGTTCGCGTCCGCGGCGACCGACTCGACCTGCTCGAACCCGTTGCGCAGTACGCCCGAAGCCTGCTCGTCGGCGACCGCACTGCTCGCATCGGACGCGCTCACGCTCGCTTCTACGCTGGCCTCGCCGAACGGGCCGCCGCCGGGTACGAGCGTGCGGACCAGGTCGAGTGGCTCGAGCGGATCGAGGAAGAGGAGGCGAACCTCCTCGTCGCCGTCGAACGCTCCCTCGACGCCGGTGACGCGCCCACCGCCGCGCGCATCACCTGGTTCCTGTGGCTCTACTGGTGGATGCGCGGCCAGTTCACGATCGGCCGCCGCCTCGCCGAACAGTGCCTCCGCGCCGAGCTTCCGCCCTGGGAGCGCAGCCGCGTCAACCTCGCCGCCGCCACCATGTCGTACGCCGCGGGCGACCAAGCGGCCGCCGCGTCGTACTGGGCCGAGGCGGACCTCACCGCCATGGATCTCGACGATCCCGAGGTTCGCAGCAAGGCCATCGCCGGCACTGGGCTCGCCGCTCTCGCCGCCGGCGACCTCGACACCGCCGAGAGCCGCTTTCGCGTCGCCCTCGACTTCGCCCTCCGCGACCGCGGCTCGTCCTGGATGGCTTCCCTCGTCCACGTCTGGCTCGGCACGGTGCATCTGCTCCGCGGTGAACCGGCCGCCGCCGTACCCGAGATCGAACGCGGGCTCCACCTGGCCCGCGGCCGCGGTGACCGGCTGGCGACGTACGTTGCCTTCTACAACCTGTCGCAGGCCGCGCTCGCCCTGGCCGACTACCAGCTCGCCCGCCAACGCGTCCAGGAAGGCATCGTCCTGTCCCAAGAGACCCGGGATCTGGCCAATCTCGCCTACTTCGTCGAGACCCTGGCGGTCATCGAGTCCCAGGAAGGTAACCACCTCCGCGTCGCGACACTGCTCGGGGCCGCGACCGGCCTGCGGGAGACGGTCGGCGCCGATGTCTACGCGTACTACCTGCCCGACGACCGCCTCCGTGACGCGGCGCAGGAGGCAGCACAGACCGCGCTCGGCGAAGACGCGTACGACGAAGCGGTGGCCGCCGGCCGGTCCCTCGACCCCACCGCAGTGCCAGAGCTTGCCTCGCTGGATCAGGTGTCACCGCGAGGCTCGCGGGGTGACGTCAGGTAAGCGAACGCCACCGACGTCCCAGAACGCCGCGTAGCGGCCGCCGCGATGAAGCAGATCGTCGTGCCTTCCTTGCTCGACGATTCGTCCGGTGTCGAGGAAGATGACGTGGTCGGCGTGCTGGATGGTGCGGAGCCGATGGGCCACCATCACCACGGTTCGGCCCCTCGTCAGGTGGTCGAGGGCCTCGTGGACAGCTGCTTCGTTCAACGGGTCCAGGGCGGAGGTGACCTCGTCCAGGAGGACGACGGGCGCGTCTTTCAGCAGGGCTCGGGCGATCGAGACGCGTTGACGCTCGCCGCCGGACAGCAGTGTGCCGCCCTCACCGACGGTGGTTGCCCAGCCGCCGGGAAGTCGATCGATGACCTCGTCCAACCGCGCCGCGGCCGCTGCCGCCCGCACTTCGGCGTCTGTCGCCTCGGGGCGGCCGAGGCGGATGTTCTCTTCGATGGTGCCGTCGAAGAGATAGACGTGCTGGAAGACGATGGCGATCTGGGACATCAGCACTTCGGTGCTCATCGAGCGGACGTCCACACCGCCTATCCGCACCGCACCTGCGTCCACGTCGTAGAAGCGTGCGAGTAGCTGCAGCAGCGTGGTCTTCCCCGCGCCTGACGGACCGACGACGGCGAGTCGTTGACCGGAAGGCACGGACAACGACAGGTCGTCGATGACCACACGGTCGCCGTGCCGGAAGGTGACGGAATCGAACTCCAGGTCGTGGCCGGCCGGCGGAAGAGGTTCGCGAGGCTCCGGCAGCGGCTCGGTTCCCAAGAGGGCGTCGAGCCTGGTCAACTCCGCACGCGCTCCGCGGAGCTTGCCGCCGATGTCCGACAGCGACAGCAGCGGATCCGCGCAGCGGGCGGCCAGCACCAGGATCGTCAGCAACTCGGCCGCGCAGATCTTCCCGCCGAGCGCAAGATAGGTGCCCAGGGCAATTAACACGGTGAACGTCGCCTGCACCACGAGCGCCGAGCCGACCACGCCCGGCAGCGCCGACAGCGTCGTACGGCGAGATGCGCGCTGGACCGCCTGTAGTGAGTCGTCGAGCAACCGGAAGCGTTCGGCGGTCCGGCCGCCCGCCCGCAGGACCGGCTGGGCCTGGAGATACTCGATCACGCGCCCAGCGGCCTCCTGATCGCGTTCGGCGCGCTCCGCGTCGTGGCCGGCCATCGAGCGTCCCGTCCAGGCCTGCACCGCGGCCACCAGCGGCACGGCAAGCAACGCCGCCAACCCCAGTCGCCAATCGAAGGCAAGCATCACGGCGACGATCGTCAGCGGAGTCACCACGGCGGAGATGAACGGTGACAGCAGATGCGCGATCACGCTCATTGCCTGCAAGACCCCGCGGCTGGCCAGTACTGACACCTTCCCGACACGGCCGCCGTCGTACCAGCCCAGAGGCAGCCGGGCCAGGTGATCACCGAGCCGGTAGTACATGCCGCGCAACAACGTCGTACCGGCGCGGAACCCGGACAGATCGCTGCAGTAGCGCAGCACCGCGTAGACCACGACCGCAGCACCGAACGCGATCAGCCAAGGCCGCGCGTCACCAGGATCACTTCCGAACAACGCGCGCAGGACCGGAACCACCAGAGCGTAGGACAACCCCTCGATGATCGCGGTGGTTGTCATCAAGGCCACGGTGCGACGAATGGGCGGGGCATACTCGTGTCCCAGCACGCGCAGCAACAGGCGAATCATCCGGGCAGACCTCCGAGTGAGTGGGATCGCCAGAACGCGGCGAACTTCCCGTTCTGTGCCAGCAGTTCGGCGGGTTTGCCGCGCTCCACGATCGACCCGTTCTCCAGCAGTACGACGGTGTCGGCGTCGGCGACCGTCTCCAGTCGGTGGGCGATCACGAGGATGGTTCGATCGCCAAGCGTCGCAAGAGCCCGGCGTACGGCGTGTTCCGTCTGCGGATCAGCGAAGGCGGTCGCCTCGTCGAGGACCAGAACGGGCGTGTCCGCAAGCAGGGCGCGAGCGAGCGAGATCCGCTGTGCCTCGCCACCCGACAGCCCGGCGTCCGTACCGAGCACCGAGTCGTAGCCGCGCGGCAGCTCGAGGATTCGGTCGTGGATGTTGGCGAGCTGGGCGGCGCGCACCACCTCGTCGCGGCCGGCCCGCGGTACCGCGAGCGCGATGTTGTCGGCGATCGATGCGCGCAGCAGGCGGACGTCCTGGAAGACGAAGGACACCATCCGGTACAGGTCCCGGCTGCTGAGCTCACGCAGATCGACACCGCCGAGGACGACCGATCCGTGGGTTGGGTCGAAGAACCGCGGCAACAGCTGGACCAGCGTGGACTTCCCACTGCCCGACGGCCCGACGAGTGCGGTGACGGTCCCCGGCTCGAGCACCAGGTCGACCCCACGCAGCACTTCGTGAGAGGTGTCGTATCCGAAGCGCACGTCGCGGAGTTCCACCCGATGTCCGTCCGGTGCGATCGGGTGCGTCGGCTCCGGCAGTGACTGCACCTGGAGCACGTCCCGGATCCGCCCGACCGCACGCCGCGCGGCCTGCATTTCGTCGAAGCCGTGGCCGAGCGCCGCCACCGGAGCGGTCAGGCCCAGGCCCAGCAACAGGAAGGGCACCAGGTCGGACGGCGGCATGCCGGCGCTGGTGATCAGCACCGCACCACCGATCAGTACGACGAGCAGCACGAACGGCGGCGACAGCGCCAGCTGCATCCCGGCGGCGATCCCGGACAGGCCGCGTACCCATTGAAGGAAGGTGTGGACGAAATCGTCCACCGCCGTACGGAACCTGTGGTGTGCGCGCCCGGCTCCGCCGTACGCCTTGACCACCGAGATCCCCTCGACGAACTCGACGGCCGAGGTGGCGATCCGCCCCATCGCCGCGTCGAACTCTTCCTGCTCGCGTAGCCGGGCCGGCCGCATCATCAGCGGAACGAGCGCCACCGCCAGCAGCACCGGGATCAGCGTGATGAGCGTGAGCCGCCAGTCGACGGTGAACAAGTAGACCAGCGACACCAGCGGCACCACGAAGGCGGCGACGAGCTCGCCTGGCGTGTGGGCGATGAACGGGTGTACGGCGCTCACGTCGTCGCCGACCACCTTGGCCAGTTCGCCGGTACGACGCTGGGAGAACCAGCCGATCGGGACGCGCCCCAGCCGCGCGGCCAGCTGGCGACGGAACGACAGTTGCACCTGATCGTCGAGCAGGTGCCCGATGCCGGCGGATGCGCCGGTGCAGAGCAACCGGACCAGAAGGCCGCCCGCGCCCACGATCACGACGGTCCAGCCATGATCGTGATCGATGGCGCCGGACGACAACAGCGTCCGGCCCAGCTCGACGACTGCCAGGAAAGGTGCCAGGCCGGCGACAGCGCCGATGACCTGCAGGATCACCACGGCGCCGAATCGGCCCAGGAACGGGCGCAGCAATTGCGCCGGTGCTGAAGTAGAGCTGGTCATAGCCGACCGCGGAGGAAGTCGGTGATCTGCGCGCGGGCGGCTTTGGCCTGCGGCACCAGTCCCGGCATGCTGAGGAACGCGTGTCCCGCTCCGGGGTGTTCCCGTAGTTGCACGGGCGTCCCCGCCTCACGCAGGCGAGCGGCGTACGCGCGTCCGTGATCGGCGACCGGGTCGAGTTCCGGCACCACGACGAGCGCCGGTGGCAGCCCGCTCAGGTCGTCGGCGTACAGCGGAGACACTGCCCGAGCATCCGTTCCGTCCGGTACGGCGAGCCGCCTGAACAGCTCCATCCGCGTCACGGTCAGGGTCGGGCTGGTGGCGTGTTCAGTCATTGAGTCGTAGTTCAGCGCCGTCGAGGTCAGGTCGATGCAAGGATTGACCAGGACCTGTGCCCGCAGCAGCCGGCCCGACTCCCTGGCCCGGATCGCGGCCAGGGCGGCGATCAGCCCACCGGCACTCTCGCCGACGAGGGCCACCCTCGCAGGGTCGACTCCCCAGTCCGAAAAGTTCTGAACCACGTGGCGCAGTACGTCCCAGCCGTCGTCGACAGCCGCCGACATCGGGGTTCTCGCGTCGACCAAGCGATGCTCGACCGACACGACGACCACTTGCAACTGTGCGGCCAAATGACTGTTCACCCAGTCGCACTGCACCGCCGTACCCATGAATCCGCCGCCATGGACGTGCAGCACGAGAGGCAGGGGACCCGAGACCGACGGCCGACACACCCGGACCGGTACGACGCGGTCGGGCAGCTCCACCTGTTGCCAGCCGATGGTCGCCGCACGGTCCGGGAAGCCGGTGATGACCCGCGCCAAACCGGAAGCCAGCTTGCGATGCTGCGCGTCCCGGAAGGCGACCAGCGCCTCGTCCGACATCGCCGAGAAGTCCGGCTCCTTGCGCAGCGCGTGCAGCAGCCGGACGCCCAGCGGCGGTTGCTGCACAGCGGTGGCCTCACCCACGTCTGCTCCTCAGGGGTTTTCGCTACTAGAAGTATCGATACCGAAAGTAGCATAACTCGTTAGAGTGTGACCATGGCCAGAGGAACCACCCCGACCAGAGCACCCGGCCGCCCGCGCTCCAGCGTCGACGCCGAGGTGTTCGCGGCGACGCTGAGCACGGTCCATGAGCTCGGCTACACCCGCGCGACCGTCGACCGGATCGCCGCCGCGGCCGGCGTCGCGAAGACGACGATCTACCGGCGCTGGCCGTCCAAGGGTGCGCTGATCACCGCCTGCCTGGTCGACGCTTTCGGCCCGCTGCCACTGAAGGAAGGCGACAGCCGGGCGGAGATCATGGCCACGGCCATTCGGTACGCGGCGGCCAAGATCGGCGAGCCCGGCATCGCCGCCGCTTTCGCCGGTGTGTTCACCGATGCCATCGGGGATCCCGGCCTGCGCGAGATCCTGTCCACCCAGTTGCAGGACCCCTACCGAACCGTGCTCCAGGACGCCCTGGATGAACCCGAGCACCGGGTGCTCTTCTTCATCGACGTCGTCATCGGCACGCTCCTGCACCGCATGGGCATGACCGGCGAACCCATGGTCCCCACCGACGTCGACGCCCTGGTCGAGATGATCCTCCGCGAACTCGGCTAGCCGGCGACACTTCAGCGGCGGGTGTAACGACTGGGGTGGATCAAACGATCTACTCGTCGGGCCGCTTTCTGCGGCCCGTTCTCCGCCCAGCTGAGGCTCTTGGGGGTCCCCTTGTTGTCCCGTTCTGCCCGTTTGCTGCGCCTGGTCGTGCCCGCGGCCCTGGTGGCAGGCGGCTTGGTTGCCGTGACCGGTTCGTCCGGTTCCGCCGCCGAGCCCGGTCCCTACCGCCCGAAGTTCACCGCGCATCACCAGACCGCGACAGCGGAGTACGAGCCGAACGCGGTGATGGTGAAGTTCAAGAAGAAGGCCACCACCTCGGCCCGTAAGGCCGCGGTGTCGAAGTTCGGCGCGACCGCCGAGCAGTCGGTCACCTCGAGTTTCGTGCGGCTCACCGGCCCGGTGTCCGCGCCGGACCTGCTCAAGAAGGTCAAGGCCGACCCGACCGTCGAGCTGGCCTCGCTGAACTACAAACGCCGGATCTCGGCCGTCCCGAACGACGAGTGGTACGTCGAAGACCAGCAGGCGCCCCTGAACACGGTCCGCGTCCCGCAGGCCTGGGACCTGTCCAAGACGACCGGCAACCAGATCGTCGCGGTCCTCGATACCGGCGTCGACGCCGGACACCCGGACCTGGTCGGACGCCTGGTGCCCGGGTACAACGCGACCTCGCCGAACCGCGGCCCGATCGACGACAACGGCCACGGCACCATGACGCTGGGCATCATCGCGGCAGCGGCCAACAACGCCATCGGTGTCGCCGGTGTCGGCTGGGCTGCGAAGGCCATGCCGGTCAAGGTCCTGGCCTCCGACGGCGCCGGGTACGACGTGGACATCGCCGAGGGCATCAGGTGGGCGGCCGACCACGGCGCCAAGGTGATCAACATGTCGCTCGGTGGCCCCGAGGACAACCCAGTCCTCCACGACGCGGTCAAGTACGCGGTCTCCAAGGGCGCGGTCGTCGTCGCCGCGGCCGGCAACGACGGCAACGACGTGGTCCAGTTCCCGGCGTCGTATGCCGAGGTGATCGCGGTCGGCGCCACCAACGCCGGCGGCGCGCTCACCAGCTTCAGCTCGTACGGCGACTGGGTCGACCTCGCCGCCCCGGGCTGGGACATCCTCAGCACCGGAGTCCGGTCGATGACACCAGCCGGCTACGAGCCATATTGGTACTGCACCGGCACCTCCTGCTCGGCCCCGATCGTGGCGGGCGTGGCCGCCCTGGTGAAGAACAAGTGGCCGACGTTCACCCCGGCCCAGGTCGCCCAGCGACTGAAGCTGCTTTCCCGTGACGCCGGACCGCGCGGCATCGACCCGTACTACGGGGCCGGCATCGTCGACGCGTACGCGGCCCTCGGCGGCAAGTGGACCACCGACTTCCCGGTCAACCCGCCGGACGGCAACGACCAGCCCTCGCGTGCGACCAAGGTGGCGGCTCCTGCCTGGGGGCAAGGGATCGAGATCCCGGCGGTGATCAGCACCGAGGGGGAGTCCGACTGGTACGTCGTCGACTGGGGAACGCCGACGGGCTTCCAGGCGTGGGCGACAGGCCCGGTGTACGACGACAGGCAGTACGCGGCGAACTTCGGTCCCGTGATCGATGTGTACGACGCGGACATGAAGCCGATGAAGCACGGCGAGAAGCCGTACCCGACGGAGATCGATCCGGCGACCGGCGAGCCGAAGGCCATCCCGCTCTTCGCGGCCGTCGACGTCGGAGCGAACTCGAGCAAGAGCTACATCAGGGTCCGCAACGCGAACGGATCGCGGGACACGCGGCCCTACACGCTGACTGTCTTCGCGCAAGGCGCCGGTGGTGGCCCAGACGCCCAGATCTATCCGGTCTCCGACGTGTTGCCGGCCGATTTGTCCGCGGGTGCGCCGCTCACCGTGCAGCCGACGGTGACCTTCGCGCTGGACGTGACGGCGAGTACCGTCACCGCGAGCACGGTTCGGTTGTTCAATGGCAGGACCGGTGCCGCCGTACGAGCCGGCCTGACCTACGATCCGGCGACCCGCAAGGCGACCCTCGCGCCAGCCACGCCCCTGCTCGAGGCCACGCCGTACAGGATCGTCGTCGCAGGTGTGCGGCAGGACTGGCGCACGCTGGCGCCGATCAGTTCGGTGTTCAGCACGGTCGATCTGGCGCCGCAGCCGGTCGGTTCGTTCGACGCGACGGGTTCGTACCTGGCTGCGAACCTCTCGTGGACGATTCCGGCGACCCCGGACCTCGATCAGGTGATTGTGCGGCGCAACGTCGGGAGTACGGCGCCGACGTTGACGACGGGGACGCTGGTGTACGCGGGTACGGCGTCCGCGGTGAAGGCGACCGGGCTTGCGCAGGGGACGACGTACACGTTCGCGGCCTGGGTCAAGGACCGCAGCGGCAAGGTCGGTCCGGCGGCCGTCACCCGGCTGCTCGGGATGAAGTCGGGAATTGCGACGACGTCGACGTTGGTCAACTACGGCGGGTCGATCACGATCAAGGGCAGCACGCTGCGGATCGACAACAAGGCGTACGCCGGTCTGCCGGTCAACGTCTATGTGCGGCCGAAGAACGTGTCGACGTTCAAGTTGCTGGCGGCGCTGAAGACGTCGTCGACCGGGACAGTGTCGGTGGCTCACAAGCCGGCGGTGTCCTCTGTGTACATGCTGACGTTCCCCGGCAACGCGGACCTGATGGGCACCCGGACGGCGGACATCACCGTGAACGTCGCGCCGACGATCTCCTCGGTGCTGTCGCCGACCTCGATCCGGCTGGGCGGCACGACCGCGCTGTCCGGGTACGTCGCGCCCGCGCACGGCGGGAAGCTGGTGTACCTCCAGCTGTACTCGAACAAGACGTGGAGGTCGATCGCCTCGGCCAAGCTCAGCACCTCGGGGAAGTATGCCTTCGGCGTCAGGCCGGCGGCCCGGGGCAGCTACGCCTACCGGGCCTGGTTCCCGGGCGACGCGGACCACGCGCAGGCAGTCTCGCCGTACCGCATCGTGACGGTCAGCTGATCGACGGAACGCCCCCGGCAAGTCCTTGGCCGGGGGCGTACTCGCTCAATCCTCCGGATCTTCCCGGTGGCCGTGGAGGGAGCCGGCGTGGGCTTTGGCGGTGGGATCGTGGCGGGTCTTGATCAGGCTGGCGATGACGACGATGGTCAGGATGGCGATGATGACGCCGAGGCTGATCGCGGTCGGGACCTCGGGGATGCGCCCGTCGATGTTGACGTGGGCCCAGTGCAGGATCAGCTTGACGCCGATGAAGGCGAGGATGACGGCCAGCCCGGCGGACAGGTAGACCAGGCGGTCCAGTAGGCCCTTGACCAGGAAGAACAGGGCGCGCAACCCGAGCAGCGCGAAGGCGTTCGCGGCGAACACGATGTACGCCTCCTCGGTGACCCCGAAGACCGCGGGGATCGAGTCCAGGGCGAACAGCAGGTCGACACCGCCGATCGCGACCAGGACGACGAACAGCGGGGTGACGACCTTCTGGCCGTCGATCCGGGCGATGAGCTTGCCGCCGACGTAGTCGTCGCTCACCGGCAGCACCCGGCGCGCGGTTTCCACGATCACGTTGTTCTCGACGTCGGGATCCTCGTTGCGATGCCGGAACAGCTGCACCGCCGTGTACAGCAGCAGCAGCCCGAACAGCAGGAACATGAACGAGAACAGCGACAGCAGCGTCGCCCCGAGCGCGATGAAGATCGCCCGCATCACCAGCGCCAGCACGATGCCGAAGGTCAGCACCTTGTGCTGGTGCTCCTCGGGTACGGCGAACGTGGTCATGATGATGACGAACACGAACAGGTTGTCGACCGACAAGCTCTTCTCGACGATGTAGCCGGCGAAGTACTCGGCGCCGAAGTCACCGCCGTGCGCGGTCATGAACCAGACACCGAACGCGATCGCCACCAGGACGTAGAAAATCGACCAGGCGGCCGCCTCCCGGAACCCGACCCGGTGCGGCCGGACCGCCGCGATCACCAGGTCCACAGCCAGCAGTACGACGATCAGGGCGATGGTGACGGCCCAGGTCAGGCCATTGATCTCGAGCACTCATCCTCCGGCTGTTGACGGCAACCATCTGGCCCCGAGCGTACCGAGTGCCCCGGGGACTTGCCGGTCTCTTTCCACAACGTTGACCAGCTCGTCCGGCGGCCCGGGCCGGGGCGGCCGCCGTACGACGCCACCCGAGAGCAGTTGATCGAGAGGTGTGGGAGAGCAACTGGTTCGGCTCGACCCGCACGCCCATGTCGATGCCCTACGCAAGAAACGGAACTACCGCTTCAGACTGACAGAGAAGGTCGTCGTCGGCGCCCGCCTGAGGCCGCGGTAAACCGGCCGGGTCTGTTGCCCTTCGCAAGTTTCAGATCGGCCGGCCGCCGGCTCATTTTGTGCTGATGTCTTGCATCCGGAGCAGGGCGGGGTTTACGGTCCAGGTTAACGTTTAAGTGTGCAGTAGTGAGCACTTGTTCATGACTTGGAGCAACTATGATCAGTCGGCGGCGATTCCTGCAGGTTGGCGGTGCCGTGACCGGAGCGGCGCTCGCCGGGCCCACGCTCGCGGCCTGCGGCGACGGCGGTACGGCGAACGGTGGGGCGAAGGCCTCGAGTGAGCTGACTCTGCCGACGTACAAGCCGTTCGAGGGCCTCCGGCCCGACCTGCCCGGCGCCGAGTCGGGCCTGGAACCGGGGTTCCTGCAGTTCCCGCCGGACGCGATCTCGAGTGTGAAGGCACCGCCGCTGAAGAACGCGGTGAGCGCGCTGACCGAGACGTTCGCGACGCCACCGCCGCCGATGGGCAGCAACCCGATGTGGCAGTCGCTGAACCAGGCGCTCGGTGCCGAGCTGCGGCTCACCATCGGCACCGATCCCGGCTACCCGGAGAAGTTCGCCACCCTGCTGGCCAGCGACTCGCTGCCGGATCTGATGTGGCTGCCGCCGAACCAGGGCATCCCGAACATCGGCCCGATGCTGGAGGCCAAGTTCCAGGACCTGACGAAGTACCTGTCCGGCGACGCCGTACTGGAGTATCCGAACCTGGCCGCGCTGAAGCCCGCGTCCTGGCGGACAGCGGTGGTGAACGGGAAGATCTGGGGCGCCCCGATCCCGTCGACACCGTTCGGCCAGGTGATGATGGGCAACCCGCGGACCTGGCAGAAGGTCGGCGGGTTGCAGTGCACCAGTGCCGACGAGTTCTTTGCCAAGTGCAAGGAACTGACCAACGGCACCGACTACGCGCTCGAGCCGGCCATCATCAACATGCTGCACATGTTCGGCGAGTGGTTCGGTGCCCCGAACGGCTGGCGGGTGAACCAGGACCGCTCGCTCACCCACCTGTACGAGACCGACAACTACAAGGCCGCGGTCGAGTACGCCGCCAAGCTCTGGGCCGCCAAGGTGTTCTACCCCGACCTCAACCTGGCCGACGCCACCCCGAAGACCGTGAACGGCCAGATCGCCGCCCAGGTCGTGGTCGGCCCGCGGGCGACGGCCGACTTCCGGGCCCTCGACCCGACGCTTTTCGTCGACACGCTGATCCCGTTCGGCCACGACGGGAAGGCCAAGCCGGTCTACGACATGGGTTACGGCACGGTCGGGTTCACGCCGTTCAAGAAGACCGACGAGGGCCGGATCCGCGAGCTGCTCGCGCTCGTCGACTACCTGTCCGCGCCGTTCGGCACCAAGGAGTACCTGCAGAAGAACTTCGGCGTCCTGGGCCAGCAGTACCAGCTGGACGCCCGGAAGAACCCGGTGCTCACGAAGGCCGGCACGCAGCAGGCTCCCGGGCTGGTCAGTGCCCTGCAGATCATGACGTCACCGGAGAGCGTGATCTTCAACCCGGCGTTCCCTGAAGACACCAAGAAGATCTACGCCACCGAGCAGAAGCTGCTCGAGTTCGCGATGCGCAACCCGACCGCGGGCACGTACTCCGACACGTCCAGCAAGGTCGGCCCGAAGCTGACCGCGGCCTTTCGGGACACGATCGTCGACATCGTCACCGGCCGGCAGAAGATGACGGCGTACGACGAGGCACTCAAGCGATGGAAGAGCGGCGGCGGCGACAAGATGCGTGGTGAGTTCGAGTCCGTGCTGCCGTCGAATGTGCCGGTCACGGGGTCCTGACAGATGCTGAAGAAGGCAGTCACCCGGCGGCAGGTCAGCAGCGGCCTGCCGTTCGCGGTGCGGTGGCGGCGGGACTGGCAGATGGTGCTGCTGATGGTCCCGGGAGTGGTCTTCCTGCTGGTGTTCTTCTACCTGCCGGTGCTCGGGAACGTGGTCGCGTTCCAGGACTTCCAGCCGTACCTCGGCATCATGCACAGCGAGTGGAACGGGCTGCGGAACTTCGTCAACCTGTACGGCAACCCGGACTTCTGGGACGCGTTGCGGAACACGCTGATCCTGGCCGGCGTGCAGCTGCTGCTGTTCTTCCCCATCCCGCTGGCGCTGGCGCTGATCGTCGACTCGCTGGTCAGCAACCGGCTCCGGCGCTGGTTCCAGACCATCGCGTACCTGCCGCACTTCCTGTCGTGGGTGCTCGTGATCACGCTGTTCCAGCAGTCGCTCGGCGGCGCGGGGTTCGTCAACAACCTGCTCCGGCAGGCCGGGCTGGACCCGATCCCGTTCATGACGAACCCGGACACCTTCCCGTTGCTGGTGGTCGCGCAGCTGATCTGGAAGGACGCCGGCTGGGCGATGATCATCTTCCTCGCCGCACTCACCGCGGTCGACGTCTCCCTCTACGAGGCCGCAGCGGCGGACGGCGCCGGCCGGTGGCGGCGGCTCTGGCACATCACGCTGCCGTCGATGCGGACCGTGATCGTGCTGCTGCTGATCCTGCGGATCGGCGACATCCTGAGCGTCGGGTTCGAGCAGTTCATCCTGCAGCGCGACTCGGTCGGTCCGGGTGCGGCCGAAGTACTGGACACCTTCACGTACTACGCGGGTGTCGTCGGCGGCGACTGGAGCAGCGGTGCGGCGGCCGGCCTGGCGAAGGGCGTGGTCGGAGCCCTGCTGCTGTGGGGTGCCAACTCGCTCGCTCATCGGCTCGGTGAGCCGGGAATCTTTCAGAGGCGCGGATGAGACCGATCTGGAAAGAGAAGCCGTCGCCGTTCTACCAATCGATCAAAGGCGTTGTGCTCGGCGGGTTCGCGCTAGTGATCGTGGTCCCGATCATGGTGGTGATCTCGACGTCACTGGCCAGCGACCAGGACATCATCGACGCCGGCGGGTACGTGCTGTGGCCGTCGCATCCGACGCTGAAGGCGTACGAGACGTTGTTCAGCGGCGGGTTGATGGGCCGGGCGATCCTGGTCAGCGTGTTCGTGACAGTCGTCGGTACGGCGATCGCCCTCGCGGTCACGATCGCGCTGGCCTACGCGACATCGCGGCCGGTGTTGTTCGGGCGGCCGGTGCTGTTGATGGTGTTGTTCACGTTGCTGTTCGCGCCGGGGATCATCCCGATGTTCCTGGTGGTCAAGCAGCTCGGTCTGCTCGACAGCCTGTGGTCGCTGATCCTGCCGGGTGCGCTCGGCGCGTTCAACTTCGTCGTACTGCGGACGTTCTTCATGAACGTGCCGGGTGAGCTGCTGGAGAGTGCGCGGATCGACGGGGCGAGCGACTTCACCATCCTGCGGCGGATCGTGATGCCGTTGTCGAAGGCGGTGATCGCGGTGGTCGGCCTGTTCTACGCGGTCGGGTTCTGGAACGCGTTCTTCAACGCGCTGCTGTATCTGAACGACACGTCGAAGTGGCCGGTCCAGGTGATCCTGCGGACGTACGTGCTGCAGGGCAAGTCACTGTCCGCGGACCAGCTCGGGGTGGAACCCCTGCCCCAGCCGCAGTCGCTGCAGATGGCGGTCGTGGTGGTCGCGCTGGTGCCTATCGCGCTGGTGTACCCGTTCCTGCAGCGGCACTTCACCAAGGGCGTCATCACCGGTGCGGTCAAGGGCTGACGACGTCTGCCAGAATCGATACATGTCGATGGGGCAACGACCTGCGGCCGACCGCTCTCCCGCTGCGGGGGACCGGCCGACGCTGCGGATGGTCGCGGCCGAGGCCGGGGTGTCGGTGGCGACCGTGTCGTACGTGCTGTCCGGCCGGCATCGCAGCCACACCATCAAGGACTCGACGGCGGACCGAGTGCGCGAGGCGGCGGCCAGGCTCGGCTACCGGCGGAACGACGCGGCCCGGGCGATCCGCACCGGCAAGTCCGACCTCGTCCTGCTCTCGCTCAGCGTGCTCGCCGACCCGTGGTCGCAGGCCGTCGCCGAGACGGTCAGCGCGGCGGTCAGCCCGCTGGGCAAGACGGCGTTGATCGTGGCCGACGGAGACTGGCGGACAGTGTTGTCGAACCGGACGCCGGACGTGATCTTCATCGACAGCGTCAGCCCGGATCCGGCGCAGATCGCGGAGCTGGAGGCGTTCGCCGCCCAAGGCGTGCAGATCGTGGCCTTCAGCGAGACGCTCGAGCCGCGGGGCTTCGACGTGATCCGGTCGGGTGCCGAGCCGCGCTGTCACCTGGCCGTCGAGCACCTGCTCGAGCATCACTCGCGGGTCGGGGCGTTGACCTCGCGTACGTCGGGATTCGCCCGGTTCGACGCGTACGTCAACACGATGCGGTCCGCCGGCCGGCCGATCCGGGACGAGGACATCGAGATCTTCGAGCGTCATCCGGAGGGCGCCTACCGGGCCGCGATGGCGTTGCTGACCAAGCCGGACCGCCCGACCGCGATCTACTGCACGACGGACTTCGCGGCGATCGCGGCGGTCCGGGCTGCACATCGGCTGCGGATCGACGTACCCCGGGATCTCGCCGTGGTCGGCGTCGGCAACACGCCCGAGGGCGAGCACCTCGACCCGTCGCTGTCGACGGTCGGCCCGGTCGGTTTCAACGAAGCCCTGGCGCGCATCATCGTCGGCCGCCTGACCGATCGCGAAGGCGCTCCCGGCGAGGTCTTCGACTTCCCCTGGCAACTGATCATCCGGGAGTCCTCGCGTGTTCCAGCTGACGGGTGACGACTGGGAGCCGGTGACGGTCGGGGAGTCCGACACCTCGGTGTACCGGCGGGGCGATGTGTTCGCGAAGTGCTGTGCCCCGGATGGTGTGCCGGAGCTGGCCGGCGAGCGCGATCGGGTGGAGTGGCTGGCAGGCACGAGCTTGCCCGGGGCAACGGTTCTGGACTGGCTCGAGTCGCCGCACGGCGCCTGCCTGATGACGACAGCGGTGCCTGGTATCCCCGGTACGGAGCTCCCTGAACCCGCGCGCTCCAAGGCGATGCACAGCCTCGGTAGGACCCTGCGGGACCTGCACGAACTGACGGATTGCCCGTTCGAAAGACCCTTGGAGTCTGTGATCGCCACAGCGGAGGACGTCGTACGACGCGGCGCGGTCAATCCAGACTTCCTCACCGACGAGTGGCGCTTGCTGGATCCTTCGGAGCTATTGGCCCGCGTGCTCGCCGAGCGCCCCTCCATCGAGAGGGGTCTTGAGCTCGTGGTCTGCCATGGTGACGCCTGCCTGCCCAACGTCTTCTTCGATCCGTCGACGCTGGAGGTGACCGGGCTGATCGACGTCGGTCGCCTCGGCGTCGCCGATCGCTACTCCGACCTTGCCCTCACCACCATCCAGGTCCACGACGAGTGGTCCGCCGATCCGGGGCCATTCCTGGCGGCGTACGGCGTACCGGATCCTGATCAGCGGCGGCTGGAGTTCTACCGCCTGCTGGATCCGCTCACCTGGGGATGACGCCCGTACTGTTGATCAGGTGAGCATTCCGGTGGAGATCGTCGCGCTGATGGTCTCGCCCATCCACGCGTACGAGGGGCGGCCGCAGGATGGGCCGCGGCCGGATCCGGCGCCGGTGGGGCGGGCGGAGGTGGAGGTGCGCGCGCGGCTGGGGATCGTGGGGGATCGGTACTTCGGCCAGACGGCGCACCGGAACGCGGCCGTCACCTTCCTGGACGCTGCCGCACTCGAGTCGCTGCCGTGGCTTCCCGTAGCCCCGGATCCCTTGCTCCTCCGCCGCAACATCGCGCTGCGCGGCTACGCCGTCGACACCCTCGCCTCCCACCGCGGTCCGGACGGGACCCGCATCCCGGGCCGTCGCTTCTCCCTCGACTCCGGCTCCGGTCCGGTCGAATTCCAGGCCAACCGGCCGGCGAACCCGTGTGCCTGGATGGACACCGTGCTCGGACCCGGCGCCTTCAAAGGCCTGCGCGGCCACGGCGGTATCCGGACCACGCCACTGACCTCCGGCTTTCTGAAAGTGGGTCCGGCGACGCTCACCCTGCACGACTGACTGGTTTTCGGGCGGCTTTCGGTGCGTGGGATTACCTTCGAGGGGTGGGGCGGTGGATGGTTGGTGCGGTTGTGGCGGCGGCTGGGCTGGTCGGGTGTGCTGACGTGGCAGGCCCGGCGGGTGAGACGTCGAGCCGCGTGACGCCCAGTGCTTCCAGTGCAACCCCGAGTACGCCGACCACCGTGCCGTCTCCCACCACCGTGCCGACTTCGCCCACCGCCGTGCCGTCTTCGCCCACCGCCAAGCCCTCGACGCCGCGGACGCCCAGCCCGACGGCGACCCGCCCGACCACGACTGTCGCGAGCATGACGATTCCGGCGATCGGCGTACGGCGGCTCCGCGTGGTCCCGTACAAAGGAACGGCCGACGACCGCCCTGGCACTGTCATCCAAGACCGCGGCGTCGCAGCCAGCCCGCGCGGAAGGGCCGGCGGCGTGGGCCCGGGTGAGATCGGCAACTACATCATCACCGCGCACCGCACCACGCACGGCCGCCCGTTCGGCCGGGTCCCCGAACTGAAGAACGGCGACCACGTCCTGGTGACCGCCAACGGCAAGATCTACGACTATGTGATCACCCGGACCATGACGATCTCCTTCCGCAAGCCCGCCGAGAAGGCCCAGCAGAACGCCGCCGTCCCCGGCCGCCCCGGCGTCACCCCCACCCAGGCGATGATCACCCTCTCCACCTGCGCCACCCTCGAAGACCATGCCGCCGGCAACTACTGGAGCGACGCCCTGGGCAACCCCGAACACCGCATCAACAAAATCGGCACCCTGACCTCCACCCGCCCCGCCTGACGGCGGACCCCGCTGGCGGGTTATTTGATAGCTGGCGGGTTGCAACGTGCTACCGATGACATAACCCGCCAGCCACGCGGGAGGGTTAGGGGTGGGATGGGTGGAGGGTTTGGATGAGGGTGGTGGGTTTGCCGGCTATTGCGGTGGGGGTGAGGCGGTTGAGGAGGGGGAGGCGGAGAAGGTGTAGAGCCAGTCGGCGGGCGATCAGGGCAGGGGTGGAGCGCGGGAGGAACCAGTGTGCGGCTGAGCGGCCGACGCGTTGTTTGGATTCGACCTCCGGGCGCCACAGCCGCTCGTACTCGGACAGTGCGGCATCGATCGACGCGGCCTGGGTGAGCCGGTCGGCGAGGACGTAGGCGCCGGCGATACCGAGCGACGCCCCTTGGCCGGCCAGCAGTGATACGGCGTACGCCGCATCGCCGAGCAGGACGACACGTCCTTTGCTCCACGTCGGCAGCACGATCTGCGCCACCTGGTCGTAGTAGATCTCCTCCGGCGAAGGACACCGCTCGAGCGCCTCGGGCACCACCCAGCCCAACTCGCGGTACGCCGACCGGATCGCCGCGCGGGGATCGTCCGGCAGCGACGGGTCCGTCGTACGGTGCACCGCGAACGACGCCACCCGCCCGTCCCGCAGACCGTAGAAGCCGAACTGACTGCCGATCGTGTCGGTCAGGACGAAGCGACCGTTCACCGCCGCATGGATGTCCGGAGCGTCGAACGTGTAGGCGGCGGTGTGGAAACCCAGTCGGCGCAGGTACGACGACTCCGGCCCGAAGACCAGCCGCCGGACGGTGGAATGGATGCCGTCGGCACCTATCAGCAAGTCCGCCGTGAGCACCGACCCATCGGCGAGCTCGACCCGTACGCCGTCATCCAGCGGCGTGACGCTCTCCAGGGCGGCGTCGTACCGAAGGTCCACGCCGGCCGGCAGGTTCTCGCGGAGTACCCGCTCGAGATCCGGCCGCATCACGCTCACCAGCGCACCGTCGGCGAACTGCCGCAAGTTCATCCGGGCCCGGTGCCGCCCGTGGTTGTCGACCAGGGCGGCCTCGACCACGCGGTAGCCGACGTCCTGGAGTGCGGGGAGCAGGCCCATCGCCTCGATCGCGTCGTACCCGGGGCCGAAGAAGTCGAGCATGTAGCCCTGGGTCCGCGGGCTCGGCGTGCGTTCGACGACGATCACGTCGCACCCGTGGGCGGCCAGCAGGTTCGCGGCGGCCAGGCCGGCGATACCGGCTCCGCAGATGATCGCCCTCATGACTGCGTCACCAGCCGACGCAGGACGTCCGCCGTACCTTCGCCACTTGAGCCGAGGCCGCGGTGCAGCAGGATGCCGTCGATGGCGGCGGCGAGTACGGCGGCGGTCGCGGCCGGATCCGGGACCTGATGGATCGCGAGCCAGTCACCGACGCGCTGCCGGAAATCCGCGACGAGAGCGGCGAGTTGCTCGCGCAGGCGCTCGTCGCGGGTGGCGGCCAGGTAGGCCTCGACGAAGAGCAGGGAGAGCTGGTCGACGCCGGAGTGCTGCTCGATCGACCCGAGCATCGCGTCGATCGCCTCGGTCGGCGTACTGGCCGCGGTGAACTGCTCGTCGGTCGCGGCCAGCAGCTCCCGCATAGCGGTGACGGCGGCCTCGCTGAGCACCGCCTGCACCGACGGGAAGTGGTAGTGCACGACGCTCGGCGTGACTCCGGCACGGTCGGCCAGGACCCGCGTGCTGACCGCGGACCAGCCCCGCTCCGGGATCAGCTCCGCCGCCGCGGCCAGCAGCCGTTGTCTCACTTCCTGGCCGCGCACAGCAGCGGGGGACGGCATCGGTCTCACCTCCTGGGCAATCGCCCTGAACAGTTGTCCTGTACGATCGCCCTGATCTTAGAACGCACGTCGCCTCAGCGGCAACACCGGGTCTGGAAACAGGTGCCCTGGTCGACCGCGGCGCCCCGACCGTGGGTCCTCAGGCGACTACTTGCGGCCGAACTTCCACCACTTGGGCTTGTTGGCCTTGATCTCGTCCTCGGTCAGCGGCGGCGGGACCGGCGGGCGGGACTGCTCAGTGAGGAAGTTGCCGGACTCGGTGTCGTACGGCGTCACGCCGAGGCGGCGGCTGATCTCCATCACGATCGGGATCGAGCGCGGGCCGTCGTTCAGGTAGAAGGTGATGTCGCGGACCTCGACGCCCTTGCCGATCGTCATCTCGACGTCGAAGTCGTCGCTGCGCAGCGACAGCCAGGACGGCTTGCTCGCGTCCACATCGGGCACGATCTCACGAACCAGCGCCACCACGTCTTCCGACGTACCGACCGACGGTGGCTCGTAACCGTCCGGAATGTCGTCGAGGCGGCGTACGCCTCCCGGTCCTCGCATCGCGTACACAGCCCAGCTCATCCGCGTCCTCGCTTCGCTCCGGGCGCGGATGAGGCACCAATCACGCTGTGTCTGACGATGAACTCGCTTCGCTCGTTCATGGTCCCAGCATCCCCTACCCCGGTACGTCGGCGACAGTCAGGCCGCGGGTTTGCGCGCGGCGGGCAACGTGAACGTCAGGTACTCGCCCTGGTCGGCCTCGAGCATGTCGAGTGACGCGTCGCGGCTGCCGCGGTGGTCGGACACGGCCTGGCGTCGTACCCGTTCGATCGCGGATACGCATCCTGCCGCGGGGACGCGCGCCGCCTGGAGCAACCGGATGCGAGCGTCGACGTCACGCTTCTGCTCGGCCCGCTCTACCACCTGGTCGAGGCCGCCGATCGAGCCCAGGCCCTGTCCGAGGCGGCGCGTGTGACCCGTCCCGGTGGTCTGGTGGTTGCCGCGGGCCTCAACCGGTACGCCGGCCTGCTCGAGCTCGGCAGCAGCGGCGCGCTCACCGGGGCCAACGAGCAGGAGTGTGTCGAGGTCTTCGAGACCGGCCGGAACCACGACGACCCCAACGGCTTCACCAACGCCTACTTCCACCACGCCGACGAGCTGACCGCCGAGTTCGCGGCCGCCGGCCTGGCCGACCTCGAAACCCTCGGCGTGGAAGGCCCGGCCACCACCGTCCTCCACCTGGCCACTCCGGAGCAGGTCGACGCCCTCCTGCCCTCAGCCCTCCGCCTGGCCCGTCTCCTCGAAGCCGGCCCCGCCTCATCTCCGCCAGCTTCCACTTCCTCACCCGCGGCACGGTCAGATGAGTCAGCGGTCGGGATGGAGGGCCTGCTCGGCGATCTGCTGGACTCGGGCTCGGGTGATGCCGTGGCGTTGTTCGACTGCCAAGGGGTGGTCGGTCGGCTCGAGCTCGATGGACGGGCGTTCGCCGACCGGCCGGCTGTGGAGGTTTGTTTTCAGGTTGAGGGTGGTCGGCTCGTAGTCCAGCACGGTGGACAGCCAGCCGAAGTACGGCTCGTCGTGTTCGCGGCCGTCGGCGTGCCACCGGTCGGAGATCTGCTGGAAGCTCTGCCCGCTGAGTGACACCCAGACACCCCAGGCGAACGTCTCGCCGGTGTCGATCACCGGCAGCTCGATCAGTCCGCGGACGAAGAAGTGCTCACCGTGGATCACGCACTGGTCCGACGTCAGCTCGCAGCCCGGCGCTCCAGCCAGCTCTGGCTGCCAGTACGCCGGAGCCTCGACGTGGAACGCCATCGGCAGCTCCGGATGGGCGTCACCACAGCACGAACACACGAACCCCAGATCCATGCGCGCACCCTAGAGGAACCGAGCCCATCCGGTCTTCCTCGGTGATTGTTACTCGGAGTAAGTCCGGCGGACGGGGGTAGCGAAACGATGACAAAAGCGGCAATCCGGTATCCGTGGCGGGGGTGAACGGCTTAGCATCTTGCGGCGGTTCCGGGCGGGGTCCCCGGCCGCGATTCAGCTGAGTGGGTGGGGACCGGCGCGGGCCGGTACTGGGGAGAAGCGGGGAACCATGGCGGACAAGCCGGCGCCGAAGCCTGGCCATTTCCTGCCCGGAGGCGCGGGCGCGGACGGCTCCGAGAATGGCGGATCCACGCCCGGATCGTCCCCGCTCTCCGCGCCGACGCCACGACTGGGGGCGGACACACCGGCCGGGCCGCCGCAGCTGTCCGGGTCCCGGATCGAGCCCGGGCGATCGCTGCAGCTCTCCGGCACCCGGTTCGGCCCGCCACCGCCCGACGATCCGGCGGCCGCGGCCTTCCGAGCCGTCTACGCCCCCGAGCCGATCCCGTTCGTACCGAAGCAACGGGCGAAGGCGCTGATCGCCTCCGTCGTGGTCGCCGTACTCCTCGTCGTCGGCGGGGGAGTCGCCCTCGGCGCGAAGTTGCTCCCCTCCTTCGACGACTTCGTCGCCGACCCTCTCGGTACGCCGTCCTACCACCCGTCCGGCGTACCGGAACCGACACCGACCGCGAAGCCGACCCCGGATCTCGTCGTGCAGAAGGAGAATCCCCTCTACACGACTGGTCCGCTGGCCACGGTGAAATGCCAGGAGCCGGCGTACCGGCCGACCTCCAAGGAGAACGTCCGCTCGTACTACCAGGCCCTGATCGCCTGTATGGACAAGGCGTGGGCACCGCTCGTCACCGAGGCCGGGTTCGAGTTCCGCTCGCCGCGGCTGATCGTGTTCGACGAGGGCGAGGAGACGGCGTGCGGCATCCAGAAGGAGGTCTCGTCGTACTGCGCCGACGAACAGGGCGGCAGCGTCACGATGCCGTGGCAGAAGCTGACCGAGGAGTACCCGGAACACAAGGCGACCAGCCGGGTCGACATGGCCCAGTCACTCGGCTTCGCGTACGGCGCGCACCTGCAGAACCTGGCCGGGATCTTCGACGCGACCAAGAACCTCCGGGACACCGAGCCGACCGAGGCGGCGCGACTGGAAATGGACCGGCGGCAAGCGCTGCAGGCGAACTGCCTGTCGGCCGCGTTCTTCGGCGCGGTCAAGGCGAGCTTCCCACTGCGCGGTGAACTGTTGAGCCAGTGGACCCTGCTGATCCGGCGCAGCGGCGACGAGCACACGACCGACAAGATCCGCGATCACGGATCGGCGAAGAGTCTGGCGCTGTGGATGAACCAGGGCTTTGCCAGCACCGATCCGGGCACCTGCAACACTTTCGTGGCAGCATCCGCCAAGGTCGGCTGACGAAACGAGAACGAGCGATGGGGACGAGCGATGCCTGAGGAGCACCCGGACACAGAGCCATCGTCCGCGGCCGGTGCCCCCGCGCCGGCCGATGCAGGTCGGGTCGTCGGGTCGGGTACCACGCCGAGCCGGGGTGGCTCGCCGAAGCCCGGGCATTTTCTGCCGGGAGGGGCCGGCGACATCCTGACCGAGGGTGATCGCGCGCGTGCCGCGGAGCGTCGGCAGTCGCTCGACCTGGGCAAGGCCCGCGCCCTGTCCGCGCCCCCCGACCCGGCCCTCCGGAAGAAGGCCCGCCCGCTCCCGCCGGATCCCGGCACCGAAACGGCCTTCGGCGCACCCCCGCCCGCGCCGTTGGCCGGCGCACCCGTCACCCCGTTGGCGGGCACCCGTCGTACCGGTCGTTCCGGTCCGGTCGGCTGGCACTCGCCGTCGTCCCGAACCGGAGCCGGTGGCCAGTTCTCCGCCGTACCGCCGCCGATCACCCCAGCCCGGCAGTACTCGAAAGCCGTCATCGCCGGCCTGTCCGCGTTCGCCCTGCTCCTGGTCACCGGCGGCAGCATCGCCGGCGTCAAGCTGATCAACTCCTACGACTCGGTCGACAGCCCGATGGCCCGCCCCACGGTGAAGAAGTCCCGGGAACCCCTGCCGATCCCGGCCGACCCCACCGTCACCGTCACCGTGCAGCCGGTCCCCGACCTGGAACGTCTCCGGGAGAACAAGCTGTACGCGGCCGGGAAGATCCCCGCCGTCAACTGCAAGGAACCGGCGATCAGGCCGAACTCCCAGTCCGCGATCCTGAACTACTACAAAGCCCTGCTGCCCTGCCTGAACAAGGCCTGGGCGCCGGTGGTGAAGAAGGCCGGGTACGAGTTCAGCCCGCCGAAGGTCGTCCTGCAGAGCAAGCAGGTGGCGGCGTCCACCTGCACCGGCGACGCGGAGACGGCGTACTACTGCCCGGCTGACCATGCCATCGCCATCGACTGGCAGGACGACCTCAAGAACTACAAGGAGGATCCGCTCGGTGCCCGGGTCTGGATGATGGACACGATGGCGCACGAGTACGGGCATCACGTGCAGGAGTTGACGCACATCCTCAACGCGGCGTGGTCGCGCAAGGGCTGGGCGAAGACGCAGGCCGAGAAGCTCGAGTGGTCACGCCGTACCGAACTGCAGGCGACCTGCCTGGGTGCCCTGTTCCTCGGCGCGAACAAGAAGTCGATGGGCTTCGCCGGCGAGAAGCTGGAGATGTGGGAATGGCAGACCCAGCACAGCGGTGACGAGTACAACCCGAAGAAGATCCCTGACCACGGTTCGCGGAAGAACCAGTGGCTGTGGGCCGGTCCCGCCTTCAAGTCCACCAACCTCGCCTCCTGCAACACCTACACCGCGGCGGCCAAGCGGGTCAGCTGAGCCTGAAGGTCACGTGAGCTTGACGATGGAGGTCGGGTGAGCTTGATGATGAAGGTCAGCTGAGTTTGAGTTTGAAGCCCTCGTGGGAGTTGGTGAAGCCGAGGCGTTCGTAGAACCGGTGGGCGTCGGTGCGGGCCTTGTCCGAGGTGAGCTGGACCAGCGTGCAGCCGCGGTTCCGCGACTCCTCGATGGCCCAGTCCATCAGCGTCGTACCGAGGCCTGAACCGCGGGCCGAGGCGGCGACCCGGACGGCTTCGACCAGGCCGCGGGTGGAACCCCTTCGGGACAGGCCGGGGATGATCGTGAGCTGGAGCGTGCCGATCAGCTCGTCGTTGCGTTCGGCAACGACGAGGACCTGGTTCGGATCGGCGTCGATGGCCTCGAAGGCGCGCAGGTACGGCGTCAGGTCGTCGACCGACTCGCGGACGGCACCGAGTTGGTCGTCGGCGATCATCGCGACGATCCCGGCGACGTCGCCGGCGGTGGCGCGCCGGATCACAGCGACCGGGGCGGTGGACTGGGCAGAGCTCTGATCGGACATACCTACAGGATCTCAACCACCTTGACCGGTTCAGCCTCCGGGGTAACCAGCAAAGGCGACGGACGATGATTGCCTTATGCAAAGACTTTACCTTGCAACCGTTGTTTTACATGCCTGAGACAACGGTTTGCGCGACGTTGCGCGGGGCACGAGGGATACTAGACACCACTGCATCCGCCCGTGCCGGGGTCGTGTGCGGTGTGGCGCGACAGCGGATGCGGGCCCAGTCCGGAAGGAAGTCTCGATGTCCGCGTTGGCGATCGACTTCACCCAACCCTTCGAAGATGCCTTCGGCAAGCTTCTCGGATTCGTCCCGAACCTGCTCGGCGGTCTCGTCATCCTGGTGATCGGCTACTTCGTCGCCAAGGTGCTGGGCAAACTCGTCGGCAAGCTGCTCGGCAAGGTCGGCTTCGACCAGTGGATGGAACGAGCCGGTGTGTCCGGCGTCCTGCAGCGGTCCGGCACGGGGCTGACCGCTTCGGCGATGCTGGGTGAGGTCGTGTTCTGGTTCGTCTTCCTGATCAGCTTCACGATGTTCGCGTCGGCTCTCGGCGTACCGGAGATCTCGGCGTTCATGAGTGACATGCTCGCCTACATCCCGCGGATCTTCGCCGCGATCGTGATTATCTGCCTGGCCGCGCTGTTCGCGAACTTCCTGGCCGCGATCATCCGCGGTGCCACCGGCAACGAGACACTGGCCAAGGTGGGCAAGTACGCGATCCTTGTGTACGCCGCCTTCGCCGCACTGACTCAGCTCGGTATCGCGGTCCAGCTGACCGGCAACACCCTGCTGATCGTGCTCGCCGGCGCCGCGCTCGCGATGGGTCTCGCCTTCGGCCTCGGCGGTCGGGAGATGGCGGGCCGGGCACTGAGCAACCTGTTCGATCGCAACATGATCAACAAGCCGGCCACCAGCGGCGCGATGGGCCCCAACGGCACCTACGACCAGGGCACCATGTCGTCGGACGGCACGACCGGGTACGACCGCGGCGCCTACCAGCAGCAGGGCGCGTACCAGCAGGGTCGCTACGAGCAGGGTGAGCAGGGCAACTACCCGCCCGCGCAGGAGCAACACCACGCCACCCACAGCGCACCGCAATCCGGCTCGTCCAACGGCACCACCCCGGACGGCAACTGGCAGGGCGGCCAACGCTGACCACACAAACCCCGCACGCCTCCGCACCCCACACGGAGGCGTGCGGCTTTCTCAGACCAGGCGGTTGGGCCTCCGGCCGCCTGTCAAGTGGAACGACGGCTGGGTGGGCGGGCGGGATGTCCCGGTGGGTGGGGTTTGTGGATGGTCAGCCGTTGGTAGTGGGGCCGGACTCGCGGATGGTTTCTACTTTGGTGAGGGCTTCGCGGAGGTCGGAGAGCCAGGTGTCGCTGTGTTGGGCGACGAGTTTGACGCACCAGCCGAGGGCGTCGCTGCGGGAGCGGGCCACGCCGGCGTCGACGAGCGTGTCGAGGACCTGGCGTTCGGGCTGGCGGAGGCGTGTCATCACCGGGGCGGACAGTGAGGTGAAAATGGTCCGGGTGTCGCCGCACTGGACGCCCCAGGCGACCTTGCGGCGGGTCGCGTGCTCGAGCTCGCGGGCGATCTCGATCCGGCGTTCCCGGGTGTCCTCCCGGTACTGCTTGATCCGGCCCTCCTCGGCCGCCGACCGCTCGGCCGCGCTCACGTCACCCTTCTGCTCCGGCGCCGGGATCCGTCCGACGATCAGGATCTCGTCCCGATCGATCGTCAGCTCCGGCTCACCCTCGAACCAGTTGTCCGGCAGTCGCCCGGTCAGCCAGCCCCGCACCCGCTCGCTCTCAGTCTTCGTATTCATGTAATTATGATTACACCTCTACAGAGCGCCTTTCAAGCAGCCGACGGAGACGCGAACGCAGCCCGCAAAGCCGCCTTAGCCGACGGCACCGCGGAGGTGTCCTAGGGGATGGGTGGACCTGCGGTGTCGAAGACTTCGTCTCGGGTGGTGGTGAGGGCGGACTGCAGGGCTCCGGCGAGGACCGGGTCCTCCTGGATCGCGGTCATCAGCAGGCGCGGCCGCGGTACGGCGAGCTCGGCCAGTTCGTCCTGGATCAGGGCGCGCAGACGTTCACCGCCGGCGGTGATGACACCACCCGCGAGCACGATCAGCTCGGGGTCGACGACCGCGACGACCGCGGCCAGGCCGACGGCCAGCCGGTGCGCGAACTCGGCCAGTACGGCGTCACCGGCGCCCTCGGTCTGCAGCGCGGACGCGATCGCGGCTTCAGCGGTCCGGGCCTTCAGACCGTGCTCACGGGCGAGCCGGAGGATCGGTTCTGCACCGGCCAGCTCCTGGAAGCCGCCGGCGTTGTTCCGGCTGACGTTGCGGACGAGCGGCGTACCGGGAAGCGGCAGGAAGGCGACCTCACCGGCGCCGCCGGTGGCACCGCGGTGCAGGCGCCCGTTGATCACGACCGCGGCACCGATACCTTCCTCGCCCCAGAGCAGGACGAAGTTGTCGCTGTCCTTGGCGTGGCCCACCCGCTGCTCGGCGATGGCCGCGAGGTTGACGTCGTTCTCGACCTCCAGCGGTACGGCGATCGCCGCGGCCAGCTCGTCGAGCAGGTGGGGCGAGTGCCAGCCGGGCAGGTGGGTGGCGTAGCGCAGCCGCCCGGTGGTGGGGTCGAAACCGCCCGGAGTGCCGATCGAGACGCGGTGCAGCCGGCCACGGTTCAGCCCGGCCTCGCCGGCGGCGCCGTCGATCGCCTTGAGCACCCGCTCGACCGTGCCCTTGGCACTGCGGCCCGGTGTGGGCAGCTCGTAGCTGCCGACAACTTTGCCGGTCAGGTCGGCGACGGCGGAGCGGATCCGGGCCGGGGTGACGTCGAGGCCGGCGACGTACGCGATGCCGCCGTTGATCTCGTACAGCTGGGCGTTCGGGCCGGGCCGGCCGGCGGTGGTGCCGCTGGCGCGGACCAGGCCGGCCGCCTCCAGCCGCGCGAGCAGCTGTGACGCGGTCGGCTTGGACAGGCCGGTGAGGTTGCCGAGGGTGGTGCGCGACAGCGGGCCCTGAGCGAGCAGCAGGTCCAGGGCGGCGCGGTCGTTCATCGCGCGGAGCAGACGGGGAGTTCCGGGTGTTGTGGCCATGGGACAACCCTGCCTCCCTCCGCTGCGGTTGTGTCGTCGGCTCGCTGATCAGTGCAACTGTTAGGAAAGTTTCCTATTGATGCGAGACCGTACGGCGGACTGATGGCGGTGTCAATCGGTCCGGATGGGTTAGGGTCGCCTAACTATGTCGAGTGGGGAACTCTTGTGGCGGGCCGTGCGGCGGCATCGCGGCCGGATGATCGTCGGCGTGCTGGTGTTGTCGCTCCACCAGGCGACCGAGGCGGCGGTACCGGTGGCGATCGGCATCTTCGTGGACCGGGCGGTGGCGAGTGGCGACGTCCAGCCGCTGCTCTGGTGCGTGCTGATGATGGTCGTGCTGTTCGCGGTGCTGTCGAACGCGTGGAAGACCGGCGCGCGCCAGGTGGTCCGGGCGATCGAGTACGAGACCCATGCGCTGCGGCTGGAGATCGCCCGCCGAGTTCTGGATCCTCGTGGTCATCGCACCGGGCTGCGGTCCGGTGAGCTGCTGTCGATCGCGACGTCCGACGCCGAGAAGGCAGCACTGGTGATGCGGGCTGTCTCGATCGGCGTCGCCGCGTCGACCGCGCTGGTGGTGTCGTCGGTGTCGTTGCTGCTGATCGACGTACCACTGGGGCTTGGAGTGCTGGTCGGCGTACCGCTGCTGGTGTTGGGGATTCAAGCGCTGTCACCACTCTTGACGCGGCGTACGTCCAGCCAGCAGGAGGCTGTGGCCCAGACGACCGCGCTGGCTACTGACCTGGTTGGAGGGCTGCGGACGTTGCGGGGGATCGGCGCGCAGCACAACGCGGCTGCGCGGTATCGGCGGTCCAGCCAGGCCACACTGCGTGCCACCTTGCGCGCAGCCAATACCAACGGGCTGCAGGACGGAGTGACCACCGCACTGAGCGGATTGCTGCTTGCCGCCGTTGCCGGTGTGGCTGGTTGGTTCGCCTTGACGGACCGGATCACCATCGGTGAGTTGATTACTGTGGTCGGCTTGGCGCAGTTCGTCGCGGAGCCGGTCGGGTCGCTCGGGTACGCCAGCCAGGTAGCGGCTATGGCTCGTGCATCGGCCGGGCGGTTGGCGTCTGTGCTGTCGTCACCGCCGCTGATCGCCTCTGGTACGGCGACCATGCTGGACTCGTCGAAGCCGCTGCTGGAGCTGGTGGGCGTGTCCTACAAGTCCTTGTCGTCAGTGGATCTCGCACTCCGGCCCGGTGAGCTCGTCGGTGTGCTCTGCTACGACCCACGCGACGCTGACGCGTTGCTGAGCGTCGTGGCCGGCCGAGCTCCCGAACACACCGGCAAGCTGCTTGTGGGTGGTACGCCGATCGAGGACCTCGACATTGACGCCGTACGACGCACTGTCCTGCTGGAGCAGCACGACACCGACCTGTTCGAGGGGACACTACGGAGCAACCTACTGGTCGACTCGGACGAGTTGGAGCGGGTGATGACGGCCGCGGGCGCTGCTGACCTGATCGACGAGCTCGACCGCCCACTCGCCGACCGTGGTCAGTCACTGTCGGGCGGACAACGCCAACGGCTCGGTCTGGCCCGGGCGCTGCTGGCCGAGCCGCCTCTGCTGGTGTTGCACGACCCCAGTACGGCGGTCGACGCGGTGACGGAGGAGCTGCTGGCGGAGGGCCTTGCCGAGGTCCGGGAAGGGCTGACCACGTTGGTGCTCACCAGCAGCCCCGCCCTGCTCGGCAAGATGCATCGGGTGATCGTGGTGTCGGACGGCTCGATAATTGCCGAAGGCAAGCACGCCGACCTCGCGGTCGAGGATGCCGCCTACCAGGAAGCGGTACTGCGATGAGCTTGCTGCCGGTCGCCGGCCCCCGGGCAACGTGGACCGTGCTGTGGCAGGAGATTCGCCGGTTGCCGGGGCTGTCGGTGCTCGCGGCCGTGGTGATCACCGTCGCGAGTGCGGCCGGCCTGGTCGCACCGTGGGCACTCGGCGTACTGGTCGATGACATCGCCGGTGGTGCCGACCGCTCGGCCGTCGTACGCGTGGTCGCCTTGATCGGTGGAGCCGCGCTCGTGTCCGGGGTGCTCACCGCTGTTGGCGTGACGCTGGTCGCGCGAGTGGGTGAGACCGTGCTGGCGCGGATCCGCGAGAAGGTGATCGACCGGGTGCTGCAGTTGCCGGCGCCGGTGCTGGACAAGGTACGAACGGGCGATCTGCTGTCCCGGGTCGGCGACGACGTGGCATCGGTCGCAGCGGCGCTCACCCAGGTTGGGCCCGCGTTGCTCTCGGCCTCGCTGACAATCGTGCTCACCGCGGCCGGGATGTTCGCGCTGGATTGGCGGTTGGGGCTGGCCGGATTGCTGTCGCTCCCGATGTACCTGTGGGCCTTGCGGTGGTACCTACCTCGCTCGGCGCCGTTCTACCGCGACGAGCGCGTGGCGATGGGTGAGCGGTCCGAGGCCATCATCGCGTCCCTGCGCGGCAGCGCGACGGTCCGGGCGTACCGGCTGGAAGACGTGCAACTGGGGAAGATCGATGACACGTCGGCGGCCGCGCGGGACCTGTCGCTGAAGGTCTTCAGGCTGTTCAGCTTCTTCTCGTCGCGGATCAACCATGCGGAGTTCGTCGGCCTGACCTCGATCCTGGTCGCCGGGTTCTTCCTCGTCCGAGACGATGCGGTCAGCGTCGGTGCGGTGACCGCGGCCGCGTTGTACTTCCACCGGCTGTTCAACCCGATCGGCATGCTGCTGATGGAGTTCGACCAGATCCAGACCGCGTCCGCCGGCTTGGCCCGGTTGGCCGGCGTACTGGAGATTCCGCCGGTTGACGAACCGCCCGCAGGTCGCGCCCCGGTGGACGCATCGCTGGAGTTGCGGGAGATCAGTCACACCTATGACGGGCCGCAGGTGCTGGCCGGGGTTACTCTCCGGCTCGAACCAGGTGAACGGGTCGCACTGGTCGGTGCGAGTGGCGCCGGAAAGACCACGCTGGCTGCGATTGCGGCCGGAGTACTCACGCCGACTGCCGGTGCGGTGAAGCTCGGCGGAGTGGATGTGCGCGAGCTCGGCGAGGACAGGACTCGTGCACAGGTCGCCCTGCTGAGTCAGGAGGTCCACGTGTTCTCGGGCCCGTTGGTCGACGACGTCCGGCTCGCTCGAGCCGATGCAACCGACGCGGATGTGGAGAGGGCGCTGGATCGAGTAGGCGCCTTGGCGTGGGTGCGTGCGCTACCGGACGGGCTCTCCACTGTCGTAGGCGAGAACGGGCATCAGTTGACCGGTGCGCAAGCACAGCAGGTCGCCTTTGCCCGACTGGTGCTGGCTGATCCGCCAATCGCCGTACTGGATGAGGCGACCGCGGAAGCGGGCAGTGCGGGCGCTCGCGAGCTGGAGCGAGCCAGTGCGGCCGCTACCGAGGGACGTACGACGTTGGTCGTGGCACACCGATTGACTCAGGCTGAGCAGGCGGACCGGATCGTCGTACTCGACCACGGACGGGTGGTCGAGTCCGGAACGCATGACTCATTGCTGGCTGACGGAGGGTGGTATGCCCAGCTCTGGCGCAGCTGGACGGGTACTACTCAGCAAGCGTTGCCAGCAGGGCGAACGAGACCAGCCAGTGCGTCGACATGAAGTCGCCGCCGGTCACTGTGGGCAGGACGGCCTCGACCTGACGGTCTGCTCCTGCCCTCAGTACGTCGGCGACCGCTGGCAGGGCCGGCGCGATAGTGCGGAGCTGCCACGCTCGCGATAGCGCCAGACCGGACAAGTGAGCGAGTTGGCCGTCACCGGAGTCGTCGATCGCCGGGACGTCGAGCAGGTGCAGGTGCGCGTCGGTGCCGAGGCCGGGCAGGAACGCGGTCAGCCAGGTCTTGTACTCGTCCGCCGGCAGGACGCGGCGCATGAGCTCCGCCTCGGTCAGCGCCGGTGACAGGAAGTCGGTGCCGGACGGCTCGAAGCGAGTGTCGTACGCCGTGTCCTGTCCGAACCACTCGATCGCGCGGGCACGGATCGCGTCGACCACGTCGGCTCGGCCGAGGTCGCCGTACGCCTCCAGCAGGAGGGTGAGCGCGAACGCGGTGTTCAGGTGTACGCCGTGCCGGACCGGGTACGCCTGGCGCGGCAGCCAGCCGAGGACGAGGTCCGCGATGGTGTCGGCGAGCGGTTCGACTGGCCACTTGTCATGGGCCGCGGCGGCCAGCATCGCCGCCCAGGCCCAGCCATATGGGCGTTCGTACGACGGCCGGTCGCGCAAGTACGCCGCCTCGGTCGCGATCGCGTCCGCGGTCAGCCGCCGGTCGAGCACCTCGATCGGCCGGCGGCCGGCCTGGTCCGGCGCGATGGTGAGCAGTCGGACCAGGGACCACTGCATGTGCGCACTGGAGTGCCAGTCGTACGAGCCGTGGAAGGCGGGATGCAAGCGCTCCGGCGTCACATCCACGTCGTCCGGGCCGAGCGATGCGTGCGCGGCGCCGTACGGATAAGGCGTTTCGAGCACCTCGCAGGCGATCGCGGCCCAGTCGGCGGCGTACTTCATCGGGACTCTCCTAGAAGGCGAAGACGTACATCAGGGCGATGTTGCAGGCCAGCAGCGGAACAGCGGTCGGGATCTGCGCCTTGATCGGGCCGTACTGGTCCTTCATCTCGAGCAAGGCCGCCGGGACCAGGTTGAAGTTGGCGGCCATCGGCGTACACAGGGTGCCGCAGAAGCCGGCCAGCATGCCGATCGCGAACACGATCGCCGGCGTACCGTCGAACTGCTCCACCAGCAGCGGCCAGCCGACCGCGGCCGTCATCACCGGGAACGCGGCGAACGCGTTGCCCATGATGATCGTGAAGACCGCCATCCCGATGCAGTACAACGCGACCGCGGCGATCAGCGAACCCTTCGGGACAAGGTGATCGGTGACCCGGCCGACCGCCTTGCCGACGCCGGACGCGTTGAACAGCAGGCCGAGGGTGGCCAGCATCTGCGGCAGGATCGCGGCCCAGCCGATGTGCTCGAGCAACCGCCGGCCCTCATGCAGCGGGACGGCCGGCGATTTCGGTTTGAGGATGAGCATTCCGACCGCGAGAGCGAGCAGGGACGCGACGCCGAGGCCGATGATGGTCGCGGATCCGGACTGCAACAGGAGTTGGTTGCCGACCTTCACCTTGGCCAGCCAAGCGCCGAAGGTCGCGGCGACCACCGGGATCACGAGGGCCGGCAGGAAGAGCTTGTTGCCGAAGCGGTCGGCGAAGCGGACCCGCTCGGCCGGCGTGGTGGTCTGCTCGTGGCCGCGGCCCGGGAAACCGGAGCCGGCCAGCACCGCCAGGCCGATCACCGCGATACCGAGCAGCCAGGCCGGCGCCTGCTTGTTGACCACGAACGTGCCGTAGCCGAAGGAGACGCCGAGAATCCCCCAGAACGCCGCGCTACCGAGGCGCTTCGGGTTGCTGCGGTCGTTGACCACCTGCAGGGCGATCAGCACGAAGAACAGTCCGCACAGCCAGTAGAACCACTCGACCTTGATCATCGGGTCACCTGCTCGGCCTTGTGCTCCGCGGCCAGCTTGTCCAGCTGGCGATCGAGCAGCAGCAGCCGCGCCCCGTGGATGAGCAGCGCGCAGATACCGGTCGGGATCGCCCAGAGCGCGATGTCGATCGCCTCCAGGTGCAGCCCGTACGTCGCGTCGACGAACCCGGTGATCAGCAGGATCGAACCGATCGCGACGAAGATGTCCTCACCGAAGAACAACCCGACCGTGTCGGCACTGGCGGAGAAGCCCTTGATCTTCTCCTGTAGCTTCTCCGGCAGCGGGCCGTAGCGTCTCTCCGCGGCCCCGGCGGCCATCGGCGCGATCAGCGGCCGGACCGCCTGCGCCGGGCCGCCGATGCTGGTCAGGCCGAGCGCCGCCGTGCCCTGCCGGATCAGCAGGTAGAGGGCCAGCAGCCGCCCGGTGGTGAGGACTTTCAGCTTGCCGATCAGTTTGCGCGCCTGCTGCTGCAGGCCGTAGCGCTCGATCAGCCCGATCACGGGCAGGGTGACGATGAAGACGGTGACCGACCGGCTGCCGGCGAAACCGTCGCCGAAGGCGTTCAGGATCTTGACCGGTGACAGGCCGCCGATCAGGCCGGCCACGATCCCGGCCGCGGTGACGACCAGCATCGAGTTCAGCCGCAGGGCGAACCCGACGACGACCACCGCGATGGCGAGCAGAACCCACATGGTTCCTCCCGGGGACGGAGAGCGGTGTTGCTTGGGTTGGGCAAGTCTCGCCACCATAAGAGATTGTTGAACGATCCTGCAATGGATCATTCGAACAAGTTTTGCCGGGACCATGCGACAACGCGCCGTGACCGCGTGGATCCGGCGCGTTGACGTCGTACTCGAGTTAGGGGAGGCGCCAGTCGACGGGGGCGGCGCCCTGCTCGACCAGAAGGGCGTTGACGCGGCTGAACGGGCGGGAGCCGAAGAAGCCCCGGTCGGCCGACATCGGGCTCGGGTGCGCGCTCTCGACGTACGGCGTACTGCCGAGCATCGGCTTCAAGGTCTGGGCGTCGCGGCCCCACAGGATCGCGACCAGCGGGCCGCCACGCTTGACCAGCGCGTGGATCGCCTGCTCGGTGACAGTCTCCCAGCCCTTGCCGCGGTGCGCGCCGGACTTGCCGGGCTGCACGGTCAGCACTCTGTTGAGCATCAGCACACCTTGGTCAGCCCAGGGCGTCAGGTCGCCGTTCGACGGAGCCGGTACGCCGACGTCCGCCATCAGTTCGCGGTAGATGTTGGCCAGGCTGCGCGGGATCGGCCGGACGTCGGGCGCGACCGAGAAGCTCAGGCCGACCGGGTGCCCCGGCGTCGGGTAAGGGTCCTGGCCGACGATCAGCACCTTCACCTGCTGCAACGGCCGGTGGAACGCGCGCAGCACGTTCTCACCCGCCGGCAGGTAGGGCCGTCCGGCCGCGATCTCGGCCCGCAGGAACTCGCCCATCTTCGCGACCGTGTCCTCGACCGGCGCGAGCGCCTCGGCCCAGTCCGGCGCCACCAGATCCGTCAACGTCTTGGGACTCACCCGCCACAGTTTCGCAGCCCCGATCGGGTGCCAGCAATCAGGGCCGGAAGAGCTCGACCGGGTCGTCGAGTGATTCGGCCTGTCCGGTGGACGGATTCACCCGGAAGTCGGTGAGCGGCATCTGGTCATAGCCGAACGTCGCGACCTTCAACGATCCGCGCTCGCGGCCGGTCCGAGCGTAGGCGTGAGCCCAGCACCCGCTCGCGGACCTCGTCCTCGTCGAACTCGGGGCCGCCGTCCAGCCGCAAGGACCGGTGCGTTCCGAGGACGGTGCCGTCCTCGGTGTGAACCGCCAGATCCAGCTGCTGCGCGGCTGACTTAAGGTCGAACGCCCCATCGGGTGTGGTGTCGTAGATGATTCCCACCGCCGAGGCGCTGGTCGGACGGTTCGCACTGCCGCCGTTGCTGACCTGCAACCAGAACGTCAGGAAGTTCGTTTGGAGGTAGACGGTGCTGTCCCGCCGCGTCGGGAACGAGATCCCGCGCAAGACCCACGCCCACCCAAGCGTTCGCCCGAAGTTCGCGTGTCGCTCAACCCCCGCCTTGTCCCCCCACGGTACAAAGGACCCGGCCCCGCAAAGGTATGAGCTTGCGGGGCCTTTGCTATGGGGTTGCCAGGCGGCGGAGGGTGTTGGCGTAGCGGCGGGCGGTCTGGAGTTGGGCCTTGCGGGTGACGGGGCCACCGAGGCGGGTGTACCAGGTGGCGGGCCGGCTGTAGGCGCGGATGGTGAAGTAGATGCCGTCGGGTTCGCGGCTGACCACAAAGGATTCCTCGCCTGCCGCGGGATGGCCCTGGAGGGTGCCGTAGGCGAAGCCGATGCGGTCGGGTTCGTCGACCGTCCAGACCACGCGGCAGGGGACCGGGAGTCCGAGCATGCCGACCGGGATCGCGGTGCGCAGGCGGCCGATCACCATGCCGGCGCCGAGGTGGCCGAGGCTGTTCGTGCCGATCGTCGCGGGGCTGTCCGTGGCCGTCATCGGCAGGCCCGCGGTGCGGTGCATCCGCCAGTTCAGCAGCGCCTCGCCGGCCCGGCGGAACACCTCGACGCCCTCGCCGATCCGGGCCTTGTACTCCAGCCGGTGGTAGCCGGGCGGCGTCTCGTCGTACCGGGTGGATCCGACCACGTCGTACGAGAACCGCAGCCGGTCCAGGTCCTCCAGCTTCATTCGGCACCTTCCCCAAGTCGTCGCCAGGCCAGCAATCCACACAACGCGAAGCCGACCGCGTTCGCCACCCCGTGCGTGGCGACCATCCACTCCAACGGTAGAGAGGGCGTGTCGACCACATGACCCAAGGCCCAGCTCAACGCCAGCGCCATGGTCGCGACTGCGAAGTAGAACCACCAGCGGGGGCTGGTGGTTCGCCACGACCGCCGAGTGAGTGCGAGCCACCCGGGCACCTGGGTGAGCCGCTCGGGCAGGAGGGTGAGCCCGAGCGGCACGATGACGAGCATGCCCAGGCTCACCACTGCATGGACGAGCGCGATCAACTGCTCTTCAGGCCGCTGGTGTTGTCTTCCTTCAGGGCCTTGAACAGCGCCAGGGCCTTCGCGCGGTCCCAGCGGACGCCGATGCCGTCCTGCGCCGTCCGGTAGTTGTCGTCGCCGATCGGGACGGTCAGGGTGACGCCGCCATTGCCTGAGACTGCCCGCATCCCGAGGACGAACTTGCCGAAGTCGAACAACCCCATGCCCTTGTCCACGGTCAGCGCGTCGACGCCCTTGGTGGCGACGTTGTAGTACCGAACCGGGTTCAGGAACGTCGACGGCGAGGCTGCCTTCTTCGCGACCGCGCCGACCATCTCGCGCTGCCGCTGCACCCGGCCGAAGTCGTTCTGGCCGTCCGCGTGCCGGGACCGGACGTAGCCGAGCGCGTTGACGCCATCCAGCTCCTGGCAGCCGGCCTGCAGGTCGATGTGCGCGTCGGGGTCCTTCATTGCCTTGGGCAAGCACATCTCGATCCCACCGAGGCCGTCGATGATCGAGGCGAAGCCGCCGAAGCCGACCTCGACGTAGTGATCGATCCGCAGCCCGGTCGCACCCTCGATGGTCTGGATCAGCAACGCCGGGTTGCCCCTGCCGATGGCGTACGCCGCGTTGATCTTGCGCTTGTTCTTCTGGCCGGGTACGTCGACCACGCTGTCCCGCGGGATGCTCAGCAGCACAGTCGGACCGGACTCCGGGACGTGCATCAGCATGATCGAGTCGGTGCGGGCGCCGGCCTCGCCACCGGTGTGGAGCCTGGCCCGCTCGGCCCGGCTGAGGTCGTCGCGACTGTCCGAACCCACCATCAGGTACGTCGTCCCGGGCGTGTCGGCGGGTCGTTCGCCGGTCGGCATCGCGTCGATCTTGTCGATCCGGCTCCAGGCGTACAGCGGAACCGCGACCAGCATGAGGACGAACAGCAGGACGATCAGTCCGACGGTCCGGAGGAACCAGTGCCGCTTCTTCTTCGGCGGTGCCGGCGGCCGGTTCACGTAGCGCGGGTCGATGGGCTGCGGTTGACTCATACCTATGACCGTATCGGGGTCCGCCGTCGTACACGTCACCCCAGTGAACGGTTCTACCGGTCGGAAAGTCGCGTCCGCCTCCTTCAGAAGGAGGAAATCGGGCCGGATATCGAACCAGATCGCCGGAACGCGCGCGGTGACAGCCCGACACGTGCCGTGAACAACCGGGTGAAGTACGCCGGATCGTCGTACCCGACCCGCCGTGCGATCGCTCCCACGGACAGGTCCTCCTCCGCGAGCAGAGCCTTGGCTGTGTTGAGTCTTGTGGTCAAGACCAGTTCCTGCGGTGTAGAGCCGGTCGTACGCCGCACGGCCTCGCGTAGCTCACTCACACTGAGTCCCAGCTCTGCGGCGTAGGCCTGAATGCTCAGCGCCCTGCACGCGAGTCCGGCCAGTTGAGCAGCCACATCGTCGTCCGGCGGCGGTGCGGCCTGAGCGATGAGGTCGTAAAGCGCAGCAACAGTCTGTACGGCGTTGTGCGTGGCGCTGACGCGGAGCAGCCGGGTGAAGGCTCGGTCGATGGGTCTGGGATCGGCGTAGCGGCGTACTGGCTGGCTGGGGTCGAGGTGGCCGAGTGCCGTGAGTGCTGCGGTCGCCGGCCCGCTGAAGAGCGTCCAGGTCTGGCGCCAGCGGGTGGTGGGCCGATAGCCGTGCAGGACGCCCGGGTAGAGCCAGAGCATCGCAGGCGCCGCTACCTCGAATAGTTGGCGGTCGGGGCCGTGCAACAGGTGGCCACGGCCTTCCTTGATCCACACGAGTGCGTGACATCCCAGCGCGCGTTCCGGCGCCGGTCCACGCGGGTTCTCCTGCTCACCGGCTCCGAGGCAGAAGAGTCCAAGTTGGCGTTCGGATTGACCAGGAGTCAGGTAGATCGACCAGTTGGGCACCTGACAAGAGTCCAAGAATCCGGTGGTCGGTGTCCATTCCGGTGTGCCGCGGGTGGCGGGTGGAATGGGTGCTGTGCTGACATCCAACGGTTATGTGCTCGACGGATCCCCACGGCGGCTCGGTGAGTTGGGCGTCGTACCGGATCGGGAGCGTGCGGACCTGCCGCGGTTGCGCGATCGGCTTCGGCGGGACGGGTACCTGTTCCTGACCGGGTTGCTCGATCCCTCGGTGGTTCTCGAGTTTCGGCGGTACTACTTCGAGCTGACCAGTGCGGTCACCGATCGGGCGTCGTACCGCAAGGTGCTGTTCGACCGCATCGTGCCGGGACCGGAGTACGCCGCCTTCTGCGCGCAGCCGGCCATCAAGGCGTGGTTCGAGTGGTTTCTGGGTGGGGAGCCGTTCCTGCACAAGCGGAAGATCATCCGGCAGACCGCGCCGGGTGAGAACGGGATCGGTACGGCGACGCAGGCGCACTACGACCTGGTGTACCTCCGGGAGGGCAGTGACCAGGTGCTGTCCGCGTGGATCCCGCTCGGCGACTGCCCGGTCGCCCGGGGCGGTCTGACGTACCTGGAAGGCAGTCACCATCGCGTGCTGGCAGAGGAGGCGTCGGGGCGGCTGAAGCGCCCGGCGGCGTCGATGACCGCGGACCTGCCAGGGCTGGCCGAGGAGTACGACGCTCGGTGGCTGGTCGCTGACTACGCGGCCGGAGACGTGGTCATCCACACCGCGCATACGATCCACGCGGCCCTCGACAACGTGTCGGCGGATATGCGGCTGTCCACCGACATCCGCTACCAGCGAGCCGATGCGGCCATCGACGGCAGGTGGCAGAACCACTGGCACGACCAGGACGGCCTGTGATCAGTCAGCGACGACCATGGAATCGGCATAGTTCCCGTCATGCCGGGGCTGACCGGTATGCGGATGCTTCTCGCTAACGACAATCATTTCGGTTAAGGTGCTGGCGATCGACCGGGACGGCGGCTGAGGTGCCGTCCCGGCGGCACGAGTCTGAGGAGAGCCGTGAATCGCAACGAGCTGGTCGCCGGCGTGGCGCAGAAGGCGGGCATTCCGCGGAACCAGGCCGAGAAGGTCCTCGACGCGCTGGGCGACGTCGTCACCGAGGCCGTGCACAAGGGTGACAAGGTGTCGCTGACCGGCCTGCTGAGCATCGAGCGGGTGATGCGGGCGCCGCGGACCGGCCGCAACCCGCAGACCGGTGAGCCGCTCTCCATCCCGGCCGGGTACTCCGTTCGCCTGTCCTGCGGCAGCCGTCTGAAGGCCGCGGCCCGCGGCGAGCTCCGCACGATCTCCTGACCTCAGCGCCGTACCGCTGTCACCCAGTACGGCGTGGTGGGCGTCGGCTCGGTGTTGAAGCGAGCGTTCGGCAGGTAGAGACGCTTGCCGAAGGCAGCGACCGTTGTCGGGATGTCGAAGTCCGGACTGGTGATCACACGGACCAGGGAGCCCTTGGTGCCGGCCCGGTTGAGTTTGACCACCGCGACCCGGTTCAGCTGGTTCTGTACGACGTACAGGGTCTTGCCGATCACCAGCAGGCCGTCGCCGTTCGTCATGGTGGCGTTGAGCTTGATCCGCTTGGTAACTCCGGTCCACGGGTTCACCCGGAAGAGCAGTCCGGTGTTGGACTGCACGATGATCAGCGCGCGCCGGTCCGGTGTCAGCGCGATGCCGTTCGCGTTGAAGCCGGGCTGGTGCACGTAGTCGCCGGTCAACGGGATCGTGCGTACGGCGGACTGCGGTGCCAGCTTGCCGTGGCGACCGAACGGCACCTTGTAGATGACGGGCTTCTGCGAGTCGGTGAACCACGCGGCCTTGAAGCCCAGGATCACGTCGTTGACGAACGTCGGAGGGCCGGCGGCCAACGAGTACGTCTTGAGGATGTCGCCGGTGCGGGAGTCGACCACGCGCGCGTCGCCGGCCGGGCCGCCCGAGACGAACAGCCGGCCGCGGTTGTCCACCTTCAGCCCGACTGACGGCGTACCAGGACCTTGGCTGATCACCCTGCCCTCGCCGGTCCGCAGACTGGCGGCATAGATGTCGCCGTCCGCGCGTGAGCCGAAGTACGCAATCCCTTTCCGGATCGCGATGCCCTCCGGCAGGAAACCGTTCGGCAACTCGATCCGCGTCGGGAACGTGTGGGACGTGGTGGTCGCCGGGGCCGGCGTACCGACCACGCTGACGATCAGGGCGGATAGGCCGAGCGTGATCCCCAGCCGGCGAACAAGGTGTGGCATGAGCAGGTTCCTCCCCGGTCTACGCCGCGGAGTCGGCTTCGCGTGCCCCAGACGGCCGACGTGGCGGCTCGTTGTGCCTTCACCGTAGGACAACGGGCCGCCGCCGTGAACGGTTCAGCGTGGCACTGCGGTGACCCAGTACGGCGTGGTCGGAGTGGGCGGCTGGACGTTGAAACGAGCGTTCGGCAGGTAGAGGCGGGAGCCGAAGGCGGCCGCGGTGGTGGGTACGTCGAATTCCGGGCTGGTGATCTCGCGGACCAGGTGTCCCTCGGTGCCGGACGGGTTGATGCTCAGTACCGCGATCTTGTTCAGCCGGTTCTGGACGACGTACAGCGTGGTGCCGATGACCAGGAGGCCGTCGCCGTTCGTCATCACGAAGTCGCCGATTCTCTGCGTCGCGCCGGTGTCTGGGTCGACCCGGAACAGGAAGCCGGTGGCCGACTGGACGATGATCAGCGCCTTGCCGTCGGGGTGAGTGCGATGCCGTTGACGTTGTTGACATCCGGGACGTGCTGGTAGCCCCCGCTGGACGCGATGGTCTGGACCGCGGACTGCGCAGACAGTTCGCCCTGAAGACCGGTCAGGGCACGGTGATCACCCAGGGACCGGGGACGGGCTCGCTCGGTATGACGAAGCCGAGCATCAGCGCGGGGACGCTGAGGACGGCGGTGAGCCGACGGACAAGGCGTGGCATGGGCGGGGTTCCCTGTTCTTTTACCCGGTCAACGGCACGGGCCTGTGGATAGTTCACGGCCTCGCCGGCGGGGATTGGGTACTGTCGCTGGCAGCAGGATCACCGGGCTGAAGGAGTGGGGCAGGGATGACAGCAGGGATCGACATTTCGGGTCTGTCCGACACGGTACGGGCGCAGGACGACCTGTACCGACACGCGAACGGGCCGTGGCTGGAGCAACACGAGATCCCAGCGGACAAGGCCATCTACGGTGCCTTCCACGCGCTGTCGGACACGGCCGAGCAGGACGTCCGCGCCATCGTCGAGAAGGCGGTCGCCGCCGGCCATCCGGAGGGCAGTGAGGCGCGCAAGGTCGCCGACCTCTACACCAGCTTCATGGACACCGAGACGATCGAGCGGCTCGGCGCCGAGCCGATCGCCGACCAGCTCGCTCTGGTCCGCGACATCGCCGCCGTGGGCGACCTGGCCGCCGCGCTCGGCACGCTCGAACTGCAAGGCGTGTCCGGCATCTTCCACACCTGGGTCGACGCCGACGCGAAGAAGTCTGACGAGTACATCGTCTACCTCATGCAGGGCGGTATCAGCCTGCCCGACGAGTCGTACTACCGCGAGGACACCTTCGCCGAGATCCGTACGGCGTACGTCGCGCACGTGACGCGGATGCTCGAGCTGGCCGGGCTGCCCGATCCGGCCGGTGCCGCGGAGCGAATCATGGAGCTGGAGACGCGGATCGCGGCCGGCCACTGGGACCGGGTCAAGAACCGCGACGTCACACTGACCTACAACAAGGTCGACCGGGCCGGGCTCGAGGAGCTCACGCCTGGGTTCGACTGGTCCCGCTGGCTCGAGGGCGCCGGCGTACCGGCGAGTGCCATCGAGCACGTCGTCGTCCGCGAGCCGGACTTCTTCACCGCGGCCGCCGGCGCGCTGCGGGAGGTCGAGCTCGACCGGTGGAAGGAGTGGCTGAGCTGGCGGATCGTGCACGACGCGGCGCCGCTGCTGAGCCAAGCGTTCGTGGACGAGAATTTCGCCTTCTACGGCAAGACTTTGACCGGTGCGCCCGAGCTGCGTGAGCGGTGGAAGCGCGGTGTCGGCGTGGTCGAGTCCGCGCTCGGTGAGGCGCTCGGCAAGCTGTACGTCGCCGAGCACTTCCCGCCGGCCGCGAAGGCCCGCATGGTCGAGCTGGTCGAGAACCTGGTCAAGGCGTACCGGCAGCGGATCGAGACGCTCGACTGGATGGGCCCCGACACCCGACGGCGCGCGCTGGACAAGCTCGGCACCTTCCTGCCGAAGATCGGCTACCCGGACAAGTGGAAGGACTACAGCGCGCTCGAGGTCGATCCGGCCGACCTCGTCGGCAACGTCCGCCGATCGGTCGCGGTGGAGACCGCGCGCGAACTGGCCAAGCTCGGGCAGCCGGTCGACCGGTCCGAGTGGAAGATGACACCGCAGACGGTCAACGCGTACTACAACCCGCGGATGAACGAGATCGTCTTCCCGGCCGGCATCCTGCGCCCGCCGTTCTTCGACCTGGACGCCGACGACGCGGTCAACTACGGCGCGATCGGCGCGGTGATCGGGCACGAGATCGGTCATGGCTTCGACGACCAGGGCTCCCGGTTCGACGGCGACGGCAACATCAACGACTGGTGGACCGACGACGACCGGACCGCCTTCGAGCAACGGACCGACAAGCTCGTCGCGCAGTACGACGCCCTGTCACCGGCCGAGACACCGGGACAGCACGTCAACGGCAAGCTCACCCTCGGCGAGAACATCGGCGACCTGGGCGGCCTGTCGATCGCGTACGTCGCCTACCAGTTGTCGCTCGACGGCGCCGAGCCCCCGGTCATCGACGGACTGACCGGAAGCCAGCGTTTCTTCCTCTCCTGGGCAAACGCCTGGTCGACCAAGACCCGCCCGGAAGAGGCAGCCCGCCGCCTGGCGATCGACCCCCACTCACCCCCGGAGTTCCGCTGCAACGCAGTCGTCAAGAACATCGACGAGTTCCACCAGACCTTCGCCACCACCGAGTCCGACGGCATGTGGTTGGCGCCGGAGGAGCGCGTCCGCATCTGGTGACCCCAAATTCCGCAACCAGGCCATCGTCCAAACGGCAGCCACCGAGGCCAAGGTCAGGCGGTACGCCGCATCCCACCTCGCCTCGTTGATGCGCGGACCCTCGGCAGGCCCGCCCACTGCACGGACCGTGGTAGCTCGGTTCACGTGGAAACCCCGGCAGCTCGCCGTTGCAGGCGGCGGGCTGCCGGGTCGGTGATGGGGAAGCGCGCGCGGCGTGCGCACGCGGATGGGGGGTTAGGACGACATCCAGTTTTGGAGGCCCTCGATGTCGCGGGGCATGGCGGCGGAGAGGTTTTCGGTGCCGTCTTCGGTGATCAGGATGTCGTCTTCGATCCGGATGCCGATGCCGCGGAGATCCTCCGGCACGGTCAGGTCGTCGGACTGGAAGTACAGGCCCGGCTCGACAGTGAGCACGTAGCCGGTCTGCATGGTGCCCTTGCGGTACTTCTCCTCCCGCGCGGCCGAGCAGTCGTGCACGTCGAGGCCGAGCATGTGGCTGACGCCGTGCAGGGTGTAGCGCTGGTAGAGCATGCTCTCCGGGTCGAGCGCTTCCTCGGCCGACACCGGCAGCAGTTCCATCGCGTCGAGACCGTGCACGATGACCTCCATCGCGGCCTCGTGACCGGCGCGGAACTGCGCGCCCGGCCGGAGCGCGGCGATACCGGCGTTCTGCGCGTCGAGCACCAGCTGGTACAGCTCACGCTGCCGCGGGGTGAACTCACCGCTGACCGGCAGCGTACGGGTGATATCCGCGGTGTAGAGCTGGCGGTTCTCCACGCCCATGTCGAGCAGCATCAGCGTGCCGTCGACGACCGGTCCGTCGTTCTCGATCCAGTGCAGCGTGGTCGCGTGCGGTCCGGCCGCGGCGATCGAGGTGTACCCGACATCGTTGCCTTCGGCCCGGGCCCGGCGCCAGAACGTGCCCTCGATCCAGCGTTCGCCGTACTCGCGCACCTTGTCCATCTCCGCGAGTACGTCGGAGAAGCCGCGGTGGGTGATCGCGACGGCGTTGCGCAACTGCTCGATCTCGAACGGGTCCTTCACCAGCCGGAGCTCGGACAGCGTCGCGGCCAACTCCCGGTCCCGGTCGGCGTCGGTCTTCGCGCCACTCAGCAGCGTGGCAATCGACGCGTCCTCGCCCCGCCGTACTCGGGTCGGTACGTCGCCCTTCAGCGCGTCCGCGAGCCGGTCGACGTGCCGGGTCTCCAGGCCGAACTCCTTCGCGGTCTCGGTCAGCGACGGACGCCGGCCGGCCCACAGCTCGCCGTACATCCGGTCCCGCCAGAACTCCTCGCCTTCGCCGCGGTCGGCGCGCGGGCGGAAGTACAGGACCGCGTCGTGGCCGCTGGTCCCGTTCGGCTCCAGCACCAGGACCGCGTCGGAGGTCTGGTCGCCGGCCAGCCAGACGTAGTCGGTGTGCGGGCGGAAGACGAAGTCGGTGTCGTTCGACCGAACCTTGTACGTACCGGCCGGAATCACCAGCCGCTCGCCCGGGAACGCCTGCGACAGCGCGTCCCGCCGCTTAGCCGCCCACACCCCGACGTCGCTGAGCGTCACGTCCTGCCGCTCGGAGTCGGCCCAGCCCGAGTTCATGAACGCCCGCAGCTTGGGGTTCGGCTCGGTGTCATGCGACGCCGTCTTCGGCGCCGCTCCACCCTCCCCACCAGCCCCCGCCTCGCCGGTCGCGGCGTCGCCGACCGCGGTCGCGTCGGCCGCCTTCACGGTCTCGCCTGCTGCCGTCTCGCCGGTCGCGGTGTTGCCGACCGCGGTTGCGTTGGCCGGGGTGGCGGTCTCGGGGGTGGTGTTGTCCGCTGCGGTGCTGGCGGCTGCGGTGGTCTGGGTCGTGTCGGTCATCGTCGACCAGTCCTCATCTCGGCGCGGGGTGTGCGATTCAGCGTCAGGTCGCCTCAGGCACGACCTGGGTATGCAGTTGGTCGCCGCGGAGCGTGCCGCTGTCGGGCAGCGCCTCGGCGGGGTCGGAGCCGATGCGGGTGATCGCATTGTGCTCGTCCACGAAGACTACGCTCGGCTCGAAAACCTTCGCCTCCGCGGTGTCGAACATCCCGTACGCGATCAGGATGACCAGGTCACCCGGATGGATCAGGTGCGCCGCCGCCCCGTTGATCCCCACCACCCCGGACCCGCGCGGCCCTTCGATCAGGTACGTCGACAGCCGATTCCCGTTGGTGATGTCGACGATGTCCACCTTCTCGCCGGGCAGCAGATCCGCCGCCTCCATCAACGCCGCATCCAGCGTGCAGGACCCCACATAGTCCAGATCCGCCTGCGTCACCGTCGCCCGATGCACCTTCGACTTCATCATCTCCCGCCACATGCGCGCCATGATCCAACCCCACCCCCACCTCGTCTGTAACCCCCATCACCCAACCGGTTCACCCCTCCAGCCAGTTGCGCTTGGACCGGGACATGAAAAGTCCCGAACGCCATCAAGCGGCGGTGAGGGAACGCCTCCCGGGGCGGTGCCTACCGAGGTCGGCGGTTGCTGATCTCCTGATCGGGGTTGGGCTAGTGGTCTTCTCGAGGGTCGGGCTGGTGGTCGTGGGCTGGGGTCATTTGCGCTAGCAGGTTGAAGCCGTGGTGGTCGACTGAGGTGGAGGTTGCGGACATGAGGACGACCGCTGTGCGGGCTGAGCGATCGAGTCCGAGCCAGGTGCGGAATCCGCCGGTGCCGCCGTTGTGCCAGGTGACGAGGCGGTGGTCGTGCTCGAGCGTGATCCACGCGGCGCCGATGCGTGCGGCCCGTCCGGAGAAGTTCGCGACGGGGTCCAGTGCGGCAGTGCCGGGTGCGCTGCCGTCGAGTAGTGCGGCCGTCAGACGGGCCATGTCGCGGATCGACGCGCGGATGCCACCGGCGGGTCCGACCGCTTCACCGTCCAGGGTTGTCGTGGCCGTCCCGACCTGCTTGTGCCGATCAACGCGCCAGGGCGCAATTGATCGGGGGTTGCAGGAACGTAGAACACGGTGGTTAGCGGGTGCTTAGTTCGGGTTCGCGGGGTTGGGGAGTGGGTGGGAGGTGTTGGCGGAGGGAGTCGCCTTCTACGTCCACGTCGGGGAGGAGGCGGTTGAGCCAGCGGGGGAGGTACCAGGCGGAGCGGCCGAGGAGGGCCATGACGGCTGGGACGAGGGTCATGCGTACGACGAAGGCGTCGATGGCGACCGCGAGGGCGAGGCCGAAGCCCATTTCGCGGATCAGGGTCTGGCTGGACAGGATGAAGCCGGAGAAGACGGCAGTCATGATGACCGCTGCGGCGGTGACGACGCGGGCGCCGTGGGTGAATCCGTCGACGACGGCGGCTCGGGGCTCGGCGCCGTGGACATGTTCCTCCCGCATCCGGGTGACCAGGAAGATCTGGTAGTCCATCGCGAGGCCGAAGACCACGCCGATCAGGAAGATCGGCAGCATGCTGATCACCGGACCGGTCTGCCCTTCGATCCCGAACAACCCGGCCAGCCAGCCCCACTGGAACACCGCGACCACCGCACCGAACGTCGCCGCGACCGTGAGCAGGAAGCCGAGCGTCGCCTTGAGCGGCACCAGCAGCGACCGGAACACGAGCATCAGCAGCAGGAAGGCGAGACCGACCACCAGCAACAGGTAGGGCACCAGGGCGTCGCGGAGCTTGTCGGAGAAGTCGATGCCGATACCGGTGGCGCCCGTGACGGCCACTTCGGCCCGATCGTTCTCCGGCAGCGCCCGGATCGCCTCGACCAGGTCGCGTGTCTGCGTCGTACCCGGACCACTGGCCGGGATGACCGTCAGCAGCGCCGTGTCTCCTGCTGGGTTGAATGTCGGTGGCGTCACCATCGTCACGTCCGGCAGACCGCGTACGGCGGCCACCGTGGCGCTGGCCGCAGCCCGCGGATCGGCGGACCCGCCCGCGTCGACCACCACCATCAGTGGACCGTTGAACCCGGGGCCGAAGCCCTCGGAGAGCAGGTCGTAGGCCTTGCGCTGAGTGGAGTCGGGTGCCGCGGTGCTGTCGTCGGGTAGCCCGAGCTCGAGATCGGTCGCCGGGATCGCCAGCGCACCGAGACCGATCACAGTCACCAGCAACACTGCCACTGGCCGACGGGTCACGAACTGGGCCCAGCGGCGCCCGGCGGTCATGCGTCCGGCCGCTTCGGGGTCACCGGAGCGCAGACCGGGAATCCGTCCGCCGAGGACTCGCCGCCCGGCGAAGCCGAGGAGCGCGGGTAGCAGCGTCAGCGCGATCGCGACGGCGAGTACGACGGTGAACGCCGCGGCCAGACCCATTTGGGTGAGGAACGGAATGTCGACGACGAACAACCCGGCCAGTGCGATCACCACGGTCAGCCCGGCGAACACCACCGCGGATCCGGCGGTCCCGACCGCCCGGCCGACCGCCTCCTCGGGTTCCAGTCCGGTGCTCAGCTCATTGCGGTAGCGCGACATGATGAACAACGCATAGTCGATCGACACCGCCAGACCGATCATCAAGGCGAGAATCGGCGTACCGGAACCGATGTCGATGAAGCCCGTGGCGGCGGTGATCGCGGCAACTCCGATTCCGATCCCGATGATTGCCGACAGCAACGGGAGACCGGCCGCGACCAGTGAGCCGAAGGTGATCAGGAGGACGACGGCGGCCACGCCGATACCGATCACCTCGGTCAGGCTCTGCTCGTCCTGCACCTGCATGGCGTCACCGCCGTACTCGACCGTGAGGCCGGCCGCGCGGGCCGGCTCGACCGCGGCGGCCATTGCCTCCTGGGCTTCGGGCGTCACCTCCTGGGCGGTGACGTCGTACGTGACCTGCGCGTACCCGGTGCGGCCGTCGTCGGAGATGGCCTTGGTGGTGAAGGGATCCAGGACGCGGGCGACCTGCGGCGCGGCCTCGACCCGGGCGAGCGTCTGCTGCACCTGCGCGGTGGTGGCGGCGTCGGTCAGCGTTCGGCCGGGCGGGGCCTGGAAGACGATGCGAGCGGTCCCGGCGTCCGCACCGGCTTGCGGGAAGCGATCGTTGAGCAGATCCGCCGCGCGCTGCGACTCAGTGCCCGGGATCGAGAAGCCGTCGGCGGTCGGTCCGGACAAGGTGGCCGCACCAGCGACACCCGTGGCCAGCAGACCAAGCCACACCAGCACCACCAGCCGGCGCCGGCGGAAAGCGAACCGGCCGAGCCGGTAGAGGAAGGTTGCCATGCCGCCGATCGTTCCGGCCGGGCGTTGTAGCCGTCGTCGGTCAGGCGTGGGCTTCTCGACGTACTGCGGACGCCGTACGAGCTACTGCGTTTGCGGTACGTCGGCGGACGGTAGCGTCGTACCGGGACGGACCAGGCCGGTTTGATAGGCGATCACGACCAACTGGGCACGGTCGCGGCAGTCAAGTTTCACCATGGCGCGGTTGACGTGCGTCTTCGCCGTCGACGGGGACAGCACCAGGCGTTCGGCGATCTCGTCGTTGGTCAGCCCGAGGGCGACCAGGCTGACGATCTCGCGTTCGCGGTCGGTGAGCGCGTCGAGGACGGACGGGCCGACGTCCTGACCGATCCGGGGCTCGGCCAGGAATCGGTTCATCAGACCACGGACCGCCTTCGGTGAGAGCAGCGCGTCGCCGCGGGCGACCACCCGGATCGCGTTGATCAGCTCGGCCGGCTCGACGCTCTTGCCGAGGAATCCGCTGGCGCCGGCCCGGATCGCCTCGAAGACGTACTCGTCCACCTCGAACGTGGTCAGGATCAGCACCTTCACCCCGGCCAGCGCCGCGTCCGCGGTGATCAGCCGGGTCGCCGCGAGCCCGTCGACCTCCGGCATCCGGATGTCCATCAGGATCACGTCGGCCCGCTCGGTCCGGGCCAGCTCGACCGCTTCCCGGCCGTTCGAGGCCTCAGCAACGACCTCCAGATCTGAGGCTGAGTTCACCAGCACCCGGAACCCGCTGCGGATCAGCGTCTGGTCGTCGGCCAGCAGCACCCGGATCGTCACCTACAACTCCCGTCTCGAAAGGAAGAACAGCATGCACACCGAACCCACCACCCGGCTCCGGCCCGGCCCTGAGCTCGCCCCCAACCGCCGCCACCCGCTCCCGCATCCCGAGCAGCCCGTGCCCAGCACCGGACCGCCCTCCGCCGGGGTGAGGCGCGGAGGAGGTGTCGCGCGGTGCTGTGGAGGAGGTGCCGGCGTGGGGTGTGAAGCGGGAGGTGCCGCGCGGTGGGGTGGAGGGCGTGGGGGAGGTGGTGCCGGCGTGAGGCGCGGAGGAGGTGTCGCGCGGTGCTGTGGAGGAGGTGGCGTCGGCGTGGGTCGCGGGGCGGGGGGAGGACGTGGCGCTGGTCCGGTCCCCACCGGGATGAGATGTGGGGGAGGTTGCGCTGGGCTGGGCGGCGCTGGTGTCGGGTGTGGGGAAGGCTGCGCCGAGCAAGGCTCGCGAGGGTGGAGAGGAGCTGCCGTCGGGGCGGGTCCCGTTGGGGTGGTGGGGTGCGGCTGGGGTCAGGGGTGGCGGTTGGCTGGTGCTGGGGTGGTTTGGGGCCGGGTTGGTGATGTGGATGGTCAGGGCGCCTGGTTGGTGGGTCAGGCGGATTTGGGCGGGGGCGCCGGGGGCGTGTTTGAGGATGTTGGTCAGGGATTCCTGGATGATGCGGTACGCCGCCAGTTCGATGACGTCTGGGAGGGGGTCGATCTCCGCTGGCGGCTGCCAGTCGACCTCTACGCCTGCGGCAGCGAACGACTCGATCAGCGAGCCCAGCTCCTGGAGCGACGGTGCCGGTGCTGTCGGCAACAAGCTGCCGCGGCGCAGCACACCGAGGAGGACGGTGAGCTCCTGGAGGACCGTGCGGCCGCCGGAGCGGACCAGGGCGAGGGCACGCTCGGCCTCCTCGGGCTGGTCGCGCAGGACGTGGGCGGCAACGCCTGCCTGCACGTTCATCAAGGCGATGTGGTGCGCGATCACGTCGTGCAGCTCGTGGGCGATTCGGAGCCGCTCCTCGATCACCCGGCGCTGCGCCTCCTCCTCGCGGGACTGCTCCGCCCGCAGCGCCCGCTCCTCCAGCTCCGCCTGTAGTGCGCGCCGGTACCGCACCGCTTCGCCGACCGCGCCCGCGAACAGGACCAGCAACATCAGTCCGATGTTGTCGAGCACGTTGCCGTCGGAGACCGGGGCATCCGCGATCAGCGTCACCAGCGCCACCACGACGACCGCGGTCGAACGGGTCCTTCGGTCCTTCTCCATCACGACCGTGTAGACCGCGCACGCCATGAACAGGACGATCGGGCTCTTCCCCTGCTCGATGATCAGGTAGGTGGTCGTGACGGCCGTGGTCACCCCGAGCACCACCAACGGCGCAAACCGGCGCAGGGCGAGTGCGATCGCGGCCACGACGGACAGCACCACGACCGTCGGCGTCAGCGGGATCCGCTCACCCACCTGCCGGCTGCCCGGCACGATCAGGTTGAGCGCCAGCAGCGTCAGTGCGAGGCCATGGTCCAGCGCCAACGGGTGCCACTTGAAGTCGCGGCAGAACCGCAGCAGCGCGCCCATTCCCTCACAGTACGTGCTCACCCACCGAAACCACGTCGTCCAGCGGCCGTATCCGCGTCGTACCGCGAACGCAGTACAGGTCAGCCGGTCGACGCCTGAACAGCCAGTTCCCGAAGGGCCGCGTACCGCGGGCGGAGCTGGGCGACGCGTGCGACCTCCGCATCCACAGGCGTCAGGTGCTCGCCACCCGGCTCGGGGGACAGACCGAGCGCGACGGCCGCCGCGCCCCGGGCGCCGACCTCGGCCTCCGCACACACAGTCGCCGGCCGGGCGAACGTCGCGGTCAGGCACTGCCGCCACCACGCGGACGCGTCGATCCCGCCACCGCCCAGCACCACCGAGAGGTCACGCCCGAACAGCGAGTCCAGCATCCGCAGCCCGCGGTCGATCTCCAGCGACGCCCCTTGCAGCGACGCCGCGAGCAGATCCGCGCCGGTGTCGTCGAAGGACAGCCCGAAGTACACCCCTGACCCGCTCGGTACGGTCGCCGGCGGCCGCGTCCCCGCCTGGAACGGGATCGCGATCACCCGCGACGACCCGATCTCGACACCGATCGGCTCGGCGGAATCCAGCTGCAGTACGCCGGTCAGCCACGCATGCAGATTGCCCGCGGCCGAGAACGCCATCCCCGTCACCGCACGCTTGTCGTCCACCCGGTAACGCCACAACTCCCAAGGCAACTCGGGTGCGTCGGCGATCGGATGCACCACTCGTACGGCGGCCGACGTCCCGACGGTCACCGCCGCGGTCGTCTCGTCGTACCCACCGGTCCCGACGTTCGACGCGGCACCGTCGCCCGTCGGTGGATGCACCGGTACGCCGACCAGCGCCGGCCAGCGTCGGGAGAACTCAGGCGACAGTGCGCCGGTCCACCCGGTCGGGACGATCGGCGGCAACAGCTCGGCCTTGGCGCCGGCGATCTCCAGCGCCTCCTCGTCGTACACACCGCGGGCGAGATCCAGCGTCCCGGTCCCGGACGCGATCGACACCGACGTCACGCGCTCGCCGGTGAGACGCTCCAGCACCAGGTCCGGCAGGCCGGCGAACCCGGCCGCTGAGCCCTCGGAGAGCAGCCAGGGGATCCGTCGCGTCCAGTACAGCCGGTGCAGCCAGGAACCGGTGCGGGCATGGAAGGCGTGCTCGTCGAACGACGGTCCGAGGTCCAGCTCCACCGACCGGGTGTCCGCCCAGGTGATCACCGGGGTGAGCGCCGCGCCCTTGTTGTCCAGGGCAACGATCGAGTGCCATTGCGAGGACAGCACGATCGCGCCGATGTCGTCCAGGTGCCCGTTCTGCTGCAGTTCGTCCAGGCAGCCGAGCAGGCCCTCGACGTACTCGTGCAGGTCGAGTGTGGCCGAGCCGCCGGTCGCGTAGGTCGGCGAGATCTTGTACCGCGCGAGCGCACCCGGGACCGGGGCGGCGTCGGCGGCGGACAGCACCAGCGCGCGGGCGGACGACGTACCGAGGTCGAGGGCGAGCACCCGGCCGTCAGTCTTCGTCATGCAGTGCCTTCAGGAAGCTGGCGGCCCAGACGTTCACGTCGTGCGCGGCCAGGTGCTTGCGCATCGCCTTCATCCGGCGGCCGAGCTGGCGGTCGTCGGTGTTCATCGCGTCGACGATGGTGTCCTTCATCCCGTTGATGTCGTGCGGGTTCACCAGGAAGGCCTGCCGGAACTCGTCGGCCGCACCGGCGAACTCGCTCAGCACCAGCGCGCCGGTGTCGTCGTACCGGCAGGCGACGTACTCCTTGGCGACCAGGTTCATGCCGTCGCGCAACGGCGTCACCACCGCGACGTCCGCGGCCCGGAACAGGGCGGCCATCTCGGTCCGCGAGTACGACGTGTGCAGGTAGTTGATGGCCGGCGTACCGATCCGGCCGTGCTCACCGTTGATCCGGCCGACCAGCAGCTCGATCTCGTCCCGCAGCACCCGGTACTGCTCGACCCGCTCGCGCGACGGCGTGGCCACCTGGAGGAACACCGCGTCGTCGACGGAGACGCGCTTCTCGTCCAGCAGTTCGCCGAACGCGCGCATCCGTTGCCGGATGCCCTTGGTGTAGTCGAGCCGATCCACGCCGAGCAGCACATGGGCGGGGTTGCCGACCTCGCGGCGGATCTCCTCCGCGCGGGCCTTGGTCTCCGGCTGCCGGGCCAGGCTCTCCAGCTCGCCGACATCGATCGAGATCGGGAACGCCTTGGCCCGGACGATCCGGTCGTCGGGCAGGTGGATCCGGTCGCCGCGGGTGCGCAGGCCCATCCGGTTACGGGCCAGGCGGGCGAAGTTCGAGGCGGCTCCGGGCCGCTGGAACCCGACCAGGTCCGCACCCATCAGGCCGTCCAGGATCTGCCGGCGCCAGGGCATCTGCGCGAACAGCTCGGTCGGCGGGAACGGGATGTGCAGGAAGAACCCGATCCGTACGTCGGGACGCAGCCGGCGCAGCATCGCCGGGACAAGCTGCAGCTGGTAGTCGTGCACCCACACGTCGGCGTTGTCGTCGGCGGCGTCCGCGGCGGCCTCGGCGAACCGCCGGTTCACCGCGACGTACGACTCCCACCACTCCCGGTGGAACTCGGGCGCCACGATCACGTCGTGGTACAGCGGCCACAGCGTCGCGTTGGAGAAGCCCTCGTAGTACAGCTGCACGTCCTCGGCCGACAGCATCACCGGCACCAGGTGCATGCCGTCGTTGTCAAAGGGATCGACCTTCTCGTCGGCACTGCCGGTCCAGCCGATCCAGGCACCGTGGTGCCCTTGCATCACCGGGGCCAGCGCGGTCACCAGCCCGCCTGGGCTCCGCCGCCACGCAGTACTGCCGTCGGGCATCTCGATCCGGTCGACGGGAAGGCGATTGGCCACCACTACGAAGGAACTACGTCCGTTCGGCATCTGCTGTTATCCACCCAGGTCTTCGTTGTCACCGGGGTACCTGACCCCGATCTGTCTACGGGTCTCGTCGAGCAGCTCGAGGATCTCGACCGTCGCGGCATGCGGCAGTGATGGCACCTCGACGAGACCGTTACGCAGCGCGCGCATCACTTCGGCCGCTTCATAGTGGTACCCAATTCCATGCGTTGGTACGTCGATCCGCTCCTGGCCGGCCGCCGTACTGCGCACGTAGTACTCGGGATGGTGGAAGCGGTGCGGGAGCAACAGGCTGCCTTCCTGACCGCTCACCGAGGCCGTCCACGGGTTCTGCGAGCGCAGGCCGCAGGTCAGCGCGGCGACCGCGCCGGAGTCGTACCGCCAGGCCATGGCCACGTTGAGGTCGACGCCGTCCTCGTTCAGCGAGCCGACCGCCTTCACCTCGGCGGGCCGGCCCAGCGCCATGTAGGTGAACGTCATCGGGTAGATGCCGCCGTCCATCAGCGAACCGCCGCCCAGCGCGGGGTCGAGCAGGCGGGCGGGCAGCGACGGCTTGTGGAAGGCGAAGTCCGCGACCACCTGCTGCGGCTCGCCGATCGCGCCGCTCGCCAGGTCGGCGAAGAACGCCTGGATGACGGGGTTGGCCCGCATCCACATGGCCTCGGCGAACAGTGTCTTGTGCTCGGTCGCGACCGCGATCAGGTCCCGGGCCTGCTTGGCCGTCAGCGTGACAGGCTTCTCGCACAAGACGGCGATGCCTGCCTGGAGCGCGGCCCGGGCGACGGCGTAGTGCTGTGGGTGTGGCGTGCCGATGTAGAGCACGTCGACGGTGCCGGAGTCGATCAACCGGCGGTAGTCGTCGTACGCGTGCTCGATACCGAACTCGGCGGCGAACCGGTCCGCGCTGTGCTGGGCCCGGGACGCGACCGCGGTCACCACGGCATCGTCGGCGAGCAGCTTCAGATCCCTGGTGAACGACGTGGAGATGTTGCCAGTAGCAACGATACCCCACCTGACGCGATCTACACCCACTGTGTGAACTCCGGGGTCGGGAACGGACCGTCTGCAGCGATTCTCGCTGTTTCGAACGCGTGAGCCAAGCGAATGAGCGTGGCATCACTCCGGCTGGTCCCGCTGAAGGTGATCCCGACCGGCAGCCCGGCGACTAGCCCGGACGGCACCGAGAGCAGCGGATAACCCGCCAGCGCGGCGTGTGAGGACGAACTGCCGAGCACGTGGTCGCCGTTGACCAGGTCGATGGTCCAGGCCGGGGAGTACGACGGGGTGACCAGCGCGTCGAGCTGGTTGTCCCGGAGCAGATCGTCGATGCCGTCCCGGCCCGCTCGAAGTGCGGTCAGCCGCGAGGCCACGTAGATGGGGGAGCTCAGGCCGTCCGTGGTTGCGGCCCGCTCGAACAGCTCCTGGCCGAACCACTGGAGCTCGACGTCCGCATGCTCCTTGTTGAACGCGATCAGGTCGTCCAGCGTGCGCGGGCCGCCTGGAACGCGTGTCGCCAGGTACGCCGCCAGGTCCACCTTCAGCTCATGCGCAAGCACCTGCAACTGGTCCTCGTCGCCACCAGGACTCGGCAGCGACAGGTGGTCGACCAGAGTGGCGCCACAGCGGCTGAGGATCCCCAGAGCGTGCTCGGTGACCAGGTCGAGCCCTGTCGAGTAGCCCCACAGCGGCCCTCGCGGTACGCCGATGCGCACATCGCTGAGGTCCGCACCACGGCAGTGCTGGGTGTAGTCGGTCCTGCCGCCTGTCAGCACGGTCAGTAGGGCAGCAGCCTGGGAGACCGTCTTGGTCATCGGTCCGGCGGTGTCCTGCGAGTGAGAGATCGGCACGATGCCCTGCTGCGGTACCAGCCCCACTGTGGGCTTCAGGCCGACGATGCCGTTCAGTGCGGCCGGGCAGACAATCGATCCGTTGGTCTCGGTGCCGATGGCGTAGTCCGCCAGACCTGCCGCGACCGCCGCGCCCGATCCACTCGACGAGCCGCCGGCGGAGCGGTTCAGCGCATACGGGTTGCGGGTCAGGCCGCCGTACGCGCTCCAGCCGGAGGAGGATGCCGAGCCGCGGAAGTTGGCCCATTCACTCAGGTTGGTCTTGCCCAGGACGACACAGCCGGCCGCACGCAGTCGCCGTACCAGTGGAGCGTCCTGCGGGGGCGGCGGCTGGTCGGCCAGGGCCAGGGAGCCGGCCGTGGTCGGCAGGTCGGCCGTGTCGATGTTGTCCTTCACCAGGACCGGTACGCCGTGCAGCGGCCCACGGACTCGACCTTCGTCACGCTCTGTGTCGAGTTGGGCGGCATGGGTGAGAGCGGCGGGGGCGGGCGTGCAGATGGCGTTGACCAGCGGGTCCACCTCACGGCTCCTGGCCTGCAGCTCTTCCACCAGCGCCACGCTGGAGAGAGTTGAGCTCACTCAAACGATCCTGCCAGAGTTGATTGAGGTCGGGTGTGGCGATCGCGCGCCTACTGCGCGGCACTCGGCACGGCACCTCCACACCCCACCTGGTCCGGCTGCCGAGCCAACGACACGGTCCGTGTCGCCATGACGGTGAATGACATCGCTGTTGTTCAGCACGTACAGTGGAGCGCGGACGGACGATCACCGACCGCACAGGAGTCAGCAGCAGATGGACAGCGCCAACGCCAGCTCTCCCGGCCCCGCCGAGGCTGCGCCGCCGGCCGTCGCCGGACTCTCCGAGCGTGACGGCGCGATCCTCGCCTTCGAGCGCCACTGGTGGAAGTACGCCGGGGCCAAGGAGCAGGCGATCCGGGACCAGTTCCAGATGTCCGCGACCCGGTACTACCAGGTGCTCAACGCGCTGATCGACCGGCCCGAGGCGCTGGCTCACGACCCGCTGCTGGTGAAACGGCTGCGCCGATTGCGCGCCGCCCGCCAGCGAGCCCGCTCGGCACGCCGCTTGGGTATCGAGGTCTGAGACATGGGCCGCCCGAAGGACGACAAGGGCCAGGTCCTCTCGTCCCTCGTCGCCGTGCTGGCCGTCGTCGCGATCGTGGCCGGACTGCTGGTGCTGTTCGGCACCCGCGGTAACGACAGCACCGCGGACGAGGCATCCGGTACGAGCACGCCCTCGCCGAAGCCGCAGCCGACGGGTGGACCGTCCACGGTCGGCGCGAGCGTGCCCAAGCCGACCGCCGAAGGCACCACAACGACTCCGGCGCCGACCTCCACGCCCACGCCGACGACCGAGCCCAGCAGCGAGCCGACCACCGCGCCGCCTGCCACCACCCAGCCGCCGGCGACGCAGCCGACCACGATCCCGCCGGAGCAGCGTCCGGCGGTCGAGATCTACAACAACACCGCGCGCAAGGGCCTGGCCGACTCGGTCGCCGGCCGCGCGCGGCAGGCGGGCTGGACCGTGGCCGGCGCCGACAACTGGCGCGGCAAGGTCGCCGCCAGCACCGTGTACTACCCGCCAGGAATGCTCGACGCCGCCAACCAGCTCGCCCGGGACCTCGGTGTCGGCCGGACCAAGGGCGCGCTGGACAACATGAAGAAGGACCGGCTCACCGTGATCCTCACCTCGGACTACACCGGATGAGTACGCCGACCATCCAGACAGAGGCCGGACGCGAGGGCTGGGAGGCGATCGTCGCCGATCCGGCCACCGCGGTGATCTCGACGGACTTCGACGGCGTCCTGTCGCCGCTGGTCGAGGATCCGGCCCGGGCCCGGCCGGTGGAGGGCGCACTCGACGCGCTGGCCCGGCTGGCCCGCTCAGTGGACCAGGTGGCCATCGTCACCGGTCGCCCGGCCTTGGTTGCCACCGAGCTGACCGGTGTCACCGGCCACCCTGGCCTCGGGCGTCTCGTCGTACTCGGGCACTACGGGCTGGAGCGGTGGGACGCGGCCACGGGGACGGTGATGAGTGACCCGGTTCCGTCCGGTGTGGCCGAAGCACGCGAGCGGCTGCCTGGGTTGCTGCGGGAGCTGGGGCTGTCTGACGCCTTCGTGGAAGACAAGGAGAGCTCGCTGGCGGTTCACACCCGTCGGATGGCGGATCCGGTCGGTGCGCTTGAGAGGCTGCGTACGCCGCTGACCGAGCTGGCCGAGTCGACAGAGCTTCGGCTGGAGCCGGGGAACCTGGTGCTGGAGCTACGGCCGCCGGGTGTCGACAAGGGGGTCGCACTGCGCCGCCTGCTCGGTTCCACGGGCGCTCAGTCGATCCTCTACGGCGGAGATGATCTCGGCGACCTGGCGGCGTACCGGGCGATCGAGGAGCAGCGCAAGGCCGGTCTGAAAGCGGTGCTGCTGGCCACCCGGTCCTCGAACGCAACCGAGTTGATCGAGGCCGCGGACATCGTGGTGGACGACCCCACCGGTGTGGTGACCGTGCTCACGGCTCTTTCGGACGCGATCGCAGCACGCTGAACGTCTGCGCGAGTGTCTGACCGAACGACTGGATCGGCCGTTCGACGTACCCGCCGTCCTTGAGGTTCGCGAGCCGCTCGAACGGGTTCCGCGAGGCCGGATCCCCGGTGAGCACCCACGAGATGACGACGCCCACGACGTACAGCGGCCACAACGGCAGCCCGATCAGGCAGAAGTACTGCCACGAGTGCCGCTCCTCGTGCCGCACCAGCGCCTCGTCGTCGAAGTACGCCTGCTCATGCTTGCTGAGCACCACGTTCCCGATCGTGAACGCACCCGCCATCGGAAACTTCACCTTGTACCCGTTCGCGAAGACCAACCCGCGCGGCCCCCGACTGAACCGAGCCCGCCCAATGACCCCGACGACCAGCCCAGCCACCGTCGACAGGTTCAGGAAGTTCCCCACCACCTTCACCCAAAACCACCGACCCATGCCTCAGTATCAGCCCCCACCCCGCCCACGAAGGTGCGGGGTTTGGGTTCGGGACCGAAGCCAGTGCGTCGAGTGGAGTGAGTCTGCCACCGGTAAGCGCTTGCCGGCTGTACACCCCTCACACTCGATGCGCTCCCCTCACTCGCTTTGCGCTCCGCAGACTCACCCCGCTCGACCTCTTGGGGAGAGATGGCGCCGCGGTTGTCCGTGGGGTGGGTAAGACTTGGGCGGTGAGATCGGTGGTGCGGGTTTGGCGGGCTGGGCGGGTGGTGGATCCGCATTCGGTGATTGGGGGGTTGCGGAAGGGGCCTGGGGATCCGGCGTATGTGTTTGATCCGGTACGGCGTTCGGTGTGGCGGGCCACGCGGACGCCGGATGGGCCGGTGTTGCTGCGGCTGACGCCGTACGCGTCGACGGGGGAGGTGGAGGCGGAGGCGTGGGGGCCGGGTGCCGCGTGGGCCCTGGATGGGGTGCCGGAATTGCTGGGGGAGGCGGACAGCTGGGACGGGTTCGAGCCGTTGCCGGAGCACCGGGCGCTGGTGGACGCGGCGCGGCGGTTCCCGCACGTCCGGGTGCCGCGGACCCGAGCTGTCTTCGAGGCGATGGCCGCCGCCGGGATCGAGCAGGTCGTCACCGGCAAGGAGGCGTTCCGCGCGTGGCGGCTGCTGCTCCGCGAGTACGGCGAACCCGCGCCAGGACCGCAACCACCGGACGGCCGCACCATGATGGTCCCGCCGGCACCGGAGGAGTGGAGGCTCATCCCCTCCTGGCAGTGGCTGCGTGCAGGCGTCGAGAGCCGCCGGTCGCGGGTCGTCATCACCGCCGCCACCCGGGCCAAGGCGTTGGAGCGAACGCTGGAGCTGACCGACTCGGCGGAGATCGAGCGGCGGCTGCGGTCGCTGCCCGGTGTCGGGGTGTGGACGGCCGCCGAAGTGCGGCAACGGGCGCACGGTGACGCGGACGCGTTCTCGTTCGCGGACTATCACGTCTCCCGCAACGTCTCGTACGCCCTGATCGGCGAGGAACTCGACGACGACGGTTGCGCCGAGCTCATTGAGCCGTACCGCGGCCACCGCTTCCGCGTCCAGCGCCTGCTGGAGCTCGCCGGCATCGGCCACCCCCGCTACGGACCCCGCAAGTCCCTGCCGACCCACACCCCCGGAGCCACGCATCGCTTGAGGTAGTCACGCGCTGGGTACCCGACCGGCACCATGACGATCGACGGGGACGGCCTCTACCTGGTCGCGGGTCTGGCCCTCCTCGTCGGCGCCGTTCTGCCCCGTCTGCTCGAGCAGTACGCCGTCTCCGCACCGATCGCCTTCCTCGGCGCCGGACTGCTACTCGGCCTGGCCGTCGACCGTACTCACCTCAGTCCGATCGCCGAACCCGAGCTCACCAAGCACCTGGCCGAACTGACCATCCTGATCGCCTTGACGGGCGTCGGCCTCGCCATCGACCGGCCGATCGGGTGGCGCCGCTGGAGCGTGACCTGGCGTCTGCTGCTGGTCGCCATGCCCGCCTGCATCGCCGCCGTCGCCGGCGCGGGCTGGCTGCTCGGGCTGGCGCCCGCGACCGCCCTGTTGCTCGGTGCCGTCCTCGCTCCGACCGATCCGGTGCTGGCCTCGGACGTCCAGGTGCAAGGGCCGACGACCGGTCCGGGTGCCGAGCCCGAGGAGGACGACGAGGTCCGGTTCGCGCTCACTTCTGAGGCGGGGCTGAACGACGGCCTGGCCTTCCCCTTCGTGTATGCCGCGGTGTTCGCGGCGACCAAGGGCGCGGTGGGCGACTGGGCGATCCAGTGGTTCGCGTGGGACCTGATCGGCCGGACCGTGATCGGCGTCGCCGTCGGCGGCGGCGTGGGCTGGCTGCTCGGCAAGATGGCCTTCTCCGCACGCTCGCGCACCTTCCGCCTGGCGGACTCGCGCGAACCCGTGCTGGCTCTCGCGATGACGCTGGGTGCGTACGGTCTCGCCGAGGTGCTGGACGGCTATGGCTTCATCGCGGTGTTCGTCGCGGCGCTGGGGTTGCGTTCGGCCGAACGAAGCCACGACTTCCATGAGGAACTGCACGGGTTCATCGAGCAGCTCGAACACATCCTCACCTGGGGGATCCTGCTGCTTCTGGGGGTCGCGATCACGGCCGGGTTGCTCGAGCCGCTGACCTCGGCCGGTGCCGCGCTCGGGGTTCTGCTGGTACTGGTGATCCGTCCACTGACCGCCTGGGCGGCCCTGGCCGGGACGCCGCTGCGGCGATCCGAGCGGTGGGTGACCGCGGCGTTCGGGATCAGGGGTGTCGGGTCGGTGTTCTATCTGGCGTATGCGGGCGCCGACTTCCGCACCGACCTGCCGTGGTTGTGGGCGACCGTCGGCTTCACCGTCGTGCTGAGCGTGGTTGTTCACGGCGTTGCGGTGACGCCGCTGATGCGGATGCTCGACCTCCGCCGGACCTGAACACCCAGGCGGGCGGCTCGATCCCGTGACGGATCGCGCTGGCGGCGTGGATTCCGGCTGCGATCTCCTTCAATACCTTGAACATGTCTCCATCGTCCAAGGGCCGGCCCGCGCGCAGAAGTGGCGCGAACGACGACTATCGCTAAGATAATGACATGGGTCAGCGCACTGTTTCAGTCCTCGGGTACGACGGGATGACTGCCTTCGAAGCGGGCATCGTGATCGAGGTGTTCGGGCTGGCCTGGCCGGATATCGACCAGCCCTGGTACGAGTTGAAGGTCTGCACCGAGACGCCCGAGCCGATCCGTGTGCTCGGCGGTGCCACGTTGAGCAGCCCGCACGGCCTGGAGGAGTTCGCGGCCGCGGACACGGTCGTCATCCCGAGTGTCGCCGATCCCGGTGCTGATACCTCCGGAGAGCTGATCGAGGCGCTGCGGACGGCCCATCGAAGGGGTGCCAGGATCGTGTCGATCTGCTCGGGCGCGTTCGCGCTGGCGGCCGCCGGCCTGCTCGACGGCCGGCGCGCCACCACCCATTGGCGGTACGCCGACCTGCTGCGCGAGCGTTATCCGAAGATCGTCGTGGATCCGGAGCCGCTCTACACCGACGAAGGCGACGTACTCACGAGCGCGGGATGTGCCGCCGGGCTGGACCTGGCCCTGCACCTGGTCCGGAAAGACCACGGCGCGGCCGTGGCGAACGCGGTGGCTCGGCGGCTCGTGATCCAGCCCTACCGGTCCGGCGGCCAGGCGCAGTACATCGAGTCCCCGGTGCCGCCCGACCCCGATGACGCCTCGGTCGCTCGGAGCCTGGGCTGGGCGCTCGAACATCTCGCCGAGCCCATCGGCGTACCGGATCTGGCCAAGCAGGCCGGGTTGTCGCCGCGGACGTACCTCCGGCACTTCGTGAAAGCGACCGGGACGACACCGGGCAAGTGGCTGATCGCCCAGCGGATCCAGGCGGCGCTGACCATGCTGGAGACCGGGGACGCGCCGGTGGAGGAGATCGCACTGGCGGCCGGCTTCGCCACCCCGGTGACGCTGCGGCACCACTTCGCCAAGCAGCTCCACACCTCGCCGTCGGCGTACCGCCGTACCTTCCGGGCCCGGCGGGAAAGCTGAGATCGGCTGTCTCGGATAGTGGGAACTGAAGACACAATATGGACCCGATTGGGTAACCTCGGGGGAGCTCATCCAGAGGGACTGAGGGAAACGGCCCGTTGAAGTCCCGGCAACCCTCCCCGTTGAGGTCCCAGTCCGGGGCCCTCGCGGCGGAACGGTGCCAAATCCGTCCCGCGCCGAAATCCGGTGACCGGGGAAGATGAGAGGGGAACCTCACATGAGCCTGACCGCCGCCTCGACCACCCACACCCTCCGTGAAGGTGCCTTCGGCAACGGTACGCACCTGAGCTGTCGCGCGTGTGGGGCGAAGTCGCCGCTCGGTCCGTTCTACGCCTGTACGGAGTGCTTCGGTCCGCTCGAGGTCGGGTACGAGTACCCGACCATCACCCGGGAGCAGATCGAGGCCGGCCCCAAGAACATCTGGCGCTACCAGCCGCTGCTGCCCGTCCCCGTCGACGTGGCCAGCTTCCCGAACACCGAGCCCGGCTACACCCGGCTGATCGACGCCGGCAACCTGGCCCGCGAGCTCGGCCTGCGCAAGCTGTGGGTGAAGGACGACTCCGGCAACCCGACCCACTCCTTCAAGGACCGCGTGGTCGCGAGTGCCCTGAGCGCCACCCGCGAGCTCGGCATGAAGGTCTTCGCCTGCCCCTCCACCGGCAACCTGGCCAACGCCGTGGCCGCTGCCGCGGCCCGGGCCGGTATCCGCTCGGTCGTGTTCATCCCGCACGACCTCGAGCGCCCCAAGGTGATCACCACCGCCGTGTACGGCGGCACCCTGGTCGCCGTCGAGGGCAACTACGACGACGTGAACAAGCTGGCCTCGGAGATCGCCGGCGAGGAGGAGGGCTGGGCGTTCGTCAACGTCAACGTCCGCCCGTACTACTCCGAGGGCTCCAAGACCCTGGCCTTCGAGATCGCCGAGCAGCTCGGCTGGCGGCTGCCACAGCAGATCGTCATCCCGGTCGCCTCCGGTTCGCAGCTGACCAAGATCGACAAGGGCTTCACCGAGCTCGGCAAGCTCGGCCTGGTCGACGCGACCGACTACAAGGTGTACGGCGCCCAGGCCACCGGCTGCTCGCCCGTCGCGCAGGCGTTCCGGGACGGGTACGACGTGGTGAAGCCGGTGAAGCCGGACACCATCGCCAAGTCGCTCGCGATCGGCAACCCGGCCGACGGGCCGTACGTCCTGGACGTGGCCCGGCGTACCGGAGGTGCGATCGAGGACGTCACCGACGAAGAGGTTGTCGAGGGTATCCAGCTGCTGGCCCGGACCGAGGGCATCTTCACCGAGACCGCGGGTGGCGTGACGGTCGCGACGCTGAAGAAGCTGATCGAGTCCGGTCAGCTCGACCCCGAGGCCGAGACGGTGATCATCAACTCCGGCGACGGGCTGAAGACGCTCGACGCCGTGGCCGACCGGGTCGGCCCCAAGGTGACCATCCCCGCGTCGTACGACGCCTTCGTGAAGGCAGGATTGCAGTGAGTGTCAGTGTTCGGGTACCGACCATCCTGCGGCCCTACACCCAGGGGGCGTCCTCAGTCAGCGCCGAGGGGGCGACGCTGAGCGAGGTGCTCGAGTCGCTGGACAGCTCGTACCCGGGGATCAAGGCCCGGGTGCTGGACGAGTCCGGCGAGCTGCGGCGGTTCGTGAACGTGTACGTCGACAACGACGACGTCCGGTTCGCCGACGGCCTGCAGACGTCGATCAAGGACGGTGGCGAGATCTCCATCATCCCCGCGGTCGCCGGCGGCTGACGCTAAGGCACCATTGCCGGATGCGCGCTGTCGTCATCTCGCAGTACGGCGTCCTGCCCACGATCCAAGAGGTAGCCGCTCCCGAGCCGGAGCCCGGTGGTGTCGTCCTGAAGGTCGAGGCCACCGGGCTGTGCCGGAGCGACTGGCACGGCTGGATGGGACACGACCCGGACATCGTCCTGCCCCACGTCCCTGGGCACGAACTGGCCGGAACGATCGCCGCCATCGGCGCCGGTGTTGAGGGCTGGCAGGTCGGCGACCGCGTCACCACGCCGTTCATCTGCGCGTGTGGTGAGTGCGAGCAGTGCCTGGAAGGGAACCAGCAGGTCTGTCCCAACCAGCTGCAGCCCGGGTTCAACTACTGGGGCTCCTTCGCCGAGTACGTCGCTGTGCCGTACGCGTCGGTGAACCTGGTCCGGCTGCCGGACGACCTGTCCTTCGACACCGCTGCCGGCCTCGGCTGCCGGTTCGCGACGTCCTTCCGGGCCATCCGCCAGGTCGGCCGGGTCGCCGCCGGTGAGACTGTCGCGATCTTCGGCTGCGGTGGCGTCGGCCTGTCCGCGGTGATGATCGCCGCCTCGCTCGGCGCCCGGGTGATCGCCGTCGACACCAACCCGGCCGCTTTGCAGCTGGCCCGCGAGTACGGCGCTTCCGAGGTGCTGCAAGCCTCGCCACGAACCGTCGACGAGATCCAAGCACTCGGCGGCGCCCACGTGACCATGGACGCCCTCGGCTCGAACGACATCGTCCAGCAGGCCCTCCACGCCCTCCGGCCCCGCGGCCGACACCTCCAGGTCGGCCTGCTGCCAGCCGGCGTACAACTCGACGTCGGCCGCCTGATCGGCCAGGAACTGCAATGGCTGGGCAGCCATGGCATGCCCGCCCACGCCTACCCCGAAATGCTCAACCTCGTTGCCCAGGGCAACCTCAACCCGTCCGGCCTGATCACCCGCACCATCACCCTGGACGAAACCCCCGCCGCCCTGGCCGCCCTCTCCAACGGCACTCCCGCCGGCGTCACCGTCATCCATCCTTGAGCCCGCCGGCGGGTTCTTGCGCCGATAGCGTGCTGTAACCCGCCAGCCATCCAGCAACCCGCCATCCGTGAGACGACTGCTTGGGCTCAGGCCTACAGGCGGATCAGGTAGACCGTGGGTGGGCGGCCGGTGCGGCCGTGTTGTTGGCTGCCGATGGGGTCGGCCAGGCCGGCGCGTTCGAGGCGTTTGAGGACTCGGCGGGCGGTGCGGAGTTGGACGGCCAGGTGGTCGGCGACGTCTTGGGTGGTGAGGCCGTCGGGGAGGGTGGCGACGAGTTCGCGCATCCGGGCAAGGGTTTGGGTGTTGAGGCCGACCCGGCGGGCCAGGAGCGGGAGGCTTTCGGGGCCGCGGGCGGTGGCGGGTTGGTCGCCGGTCGGTTCGATCACGATCTCGACGTCGTCGGACATCGACACCACACCGGCGACGGAGCCGATCGAGGCTGCCCGGCTGACCGCGCGACGGGCGAGTGCTTCCGCTTCGGCCGCCGTACGTCCGACGCCGAAGCCGACGTACGCCGTGCTGTGCCTGGACGCGAGGTGGTCGAGCAGGGGCATGCGGGTGAACTGTTCGGTCGCCTGCTCGAGGACGCCGCGGGTGGTGACGACCAGGTGGCGGCCGTCCGGGAGCGCGGCCAGGCTGGCGCCGAGGGTGATCAGGTCGGCGGCCAGGTTGTCGTCCGGCTCGGGCAGGTCGATCACGCCGAGGGCGACCTGTGCGTCACCGACGTGCTGGCCGGTCGTGGTCAGAACCAGGGCCTGTAACGTCGACCGGATCGAGTACCGCGACGGGGCGAGCCGGACCGAGGGCATCTCGTTCTCGAGCAGGTGGAAGGCGGACCCCAGGCAGCTGATCGCGACTTTGGTGTCGTGCTTGTCCCGCGCGGTGCGATGGAACGCGACGATGTCGTCCGACGTCAGGCCCGGCCGGTACGGCAGCACGTGGATCTGGTCGGTGGGCAGCTTGGCCTCGATCAGTGTCTCCAGCACCTCACTGCGGCGCAGGGTGTCGATCGAGAACTGGGTGACGTTGTGGCCGAGCCGGAGCAGTTCGACCAGGGCGCGGAGCAGGGTGGCGCCGTCGTACGAGACGTACATGGCCGGGCGGTCGATCACGCCGGCCTCGGTGGCGATCGTGTACGGGACGACGCCGGTGAACAGGATCGCGTCCACCTTCTCGTGCGACTGCTCGACCACCTCGACCGCTTCGGTCTCGTGGTGGTAGGGCAGTGGGAGCAGGGTCGCGCCGCTCGGCGGACCGACCGCGATCACGCGCTGGACCAGGTCCTCCGGGCCGATGACTCCGACCGTGAGGGCCATCAGGCCACCGCTGGATTGATCTGCACGGCACTCCTTCTGGTCGGGCCCTTAACTCGCAGGATAGTGGCTGAGTTCCTCCAGGCAGCGGATCACGAGGTCACGCTCGGCTGCCGGCAGCTCCGGGCCGTACGGGTCGTGTGCCGCGTCCTCGGGGATCAGGCCCTCCCACACGGCCGCCCAGAGCATTCGCTGCACGTAACCCTCGATCGGTGCGTAGAAGGTCGCCGCGGCAAAGCGGTCCAGCCGGTCGGAGGCAGTCAGGAAGGCGCTGTGGTCGCCGGTTGTCCAGGTGCGCAGTACTGCGGCCGAGAGCTCGACCTGAGCGGCCGCGATGCCAACCAGTGCGGTGTCGGCTCCCCACATGAACGACGGCCCGAACATCCGATCCTCACCGGTGATCAGCAGCTTGCCCGTGCTACGTCCGGCCCAGATGGCGTCCTGGCAGCCGATGGCGCGGTCCAGGGTGGCTGTCTTGACCCCGAGCATGGCCTCCAGGCTCAGCAGGTCGCGGATGAGCTCCGGCGGGTACGGGTACCCACCGGCCTCGCCGTGCAGGTAGAAGCCGACCAGCGGCAGGCCAGTCTCAGCCGCCACTCGTTCGTGCAGTGCGACCGCCTCTGTGTGTCCGTCCGGCAAGGCGCCCAGCGCTGCCAGCGGGTAGACCATCACCGCATCAGCTCCACCCCCGGCAGCCTGCAGTGCCATGGCCACGGTCGCGTCCGCGGCCTCCTGCAGCGTATGTGCCGGTTCAGAACGGGGTACGCCGACTCCAGCCACGATGGGGACGTCCGTCGCCTGCCGCCAGGTCTCCAGCACCTTGGAGCGGTCTGCCGGAGACAGGTAAAGCCCACGACCGGTGTGAGCCCACACAGCGACCCCACCGATGGGCTCCGTCGCGATCCGGCCGGCGTACGCGGTCAGAGCGTCGTACGCGACGACGCCCTGGGTGTCCATCGGGGTGACGACGGCAGGGAGCAGAGTGCCGCGGAGTTGCTCGACGAGTGGGTGCCCGGAATCAGACATGGAACCTCTCAGACGTCGTGGCCGAGGCCGGGGCGCTTCGGTACGTCGATCCAGCCGTCGCAGTCGGCGAACACGGTCGGAGCCAGCGGGTCCTCGTGCACCATCAGCGGCCCGACCAGGTCGGCTGCCACGGTCGCACCGGGTACGGCGGCGGCCAGGTGGACCGCGGCCAGGGTGGCCACGCCCAGCTCAGGCATCGAGCCTACCTTCACCGCCAGGCCCGCGCCCTCGGCTACGTTGGCGATCTGCAGGGCTCTGTGCAGTCCACCGACCTTGAGGATCTTGATGTTCAGTACGTCGGCCGCCCCGCGCCGCGCGATCTCCAGCGCGTCCTGCAGCGAGTGCATGCTCTCGTCGACCATCAGGCGGATGTCCAGCCGCTCCCGCAGCCGGACCAGGCCCGCGAGGTCCCACCGCGGCAACGGCTGCTCCAGCAGAGTCAGCCCGGCCTCACCCATCTTCACCAGGAAGGGCATTGCCGTCGTCGCGTCGTACCCCTCGTTGGCGTCCAGGCAGAGCTCTGCGTCGGCAGGAATGGCCGCACGCACCGCCCGGACCAGCTCGAGGTCCTTGGCTGGGTCGTGGCCGCCCTTGACCTTCAGGTGCCGGAAGCCCCGGTGGGCGTACTCGGCGGCCTCGGCCGCCATTTCGTCGAGCGTGCCGAGCCCGACCACCCAGCTGGTCTGCACTCGGTCCCTGATGCTGCCGCCGAGCAGGGTGTGCACGGGCCAGCCGCTCAGCCGGCCGGCCAGGTCGTACAGGGCGATGTCGAGGCCGGACTTGGCCACCTGCTGCCCGCGGAGGACCGAGTCCATCACCAGGTGGGCTCCGGCCCGGTCCAGCGGGTCATGGCCGATCAGTGCCGGGGCGAGATGCTCCTCGATGGCAGCGGTGACACCGGCCAGCGTCTCCCCGGTGTACGCCGTCATCGGCGACGTCTCACCGATGCCGATCGCACCGTCGGCGGTATGCACCTCGACCACCAGGCTGATCAGCTCGGTGCTGACCCCACTGCTGATCTGGAACGGGCGCCGGTACGGTGCACTGACCACGCGGGTCTTGATCGCGCTGATCGGCCCTGACCCGGTTTCGGCCGGCAACCCGACCGGATGCGGTACGACACTCAAATCCGGCTCCTCAGGGTCGCAATCTGGCGAGAAAGGACTTACGGTCAAGACCGTAAATACCGCGAGCGCTCTCTGTCAACGGAAGGTGGCACCCTGATGCGGCTGGGTCTCTATCTGAACCTCTACGGCACGCCGGACGAGCGGCCCCGGCTGGCGGACGCGGTCGAGCAGGCGCGGCTGGCCGAGCAGGCCGGGTTCGAGTGGATCGTGCTCGGCGAGCGCCACCTGCACCGGCCCGGCTACCACGAGATCCTCACGTCGCTGGCCTACCTGGCCGCCAAGACGGACCGGATCGGCCTTGCAACCTCGGGCATCGTGGCGCCGCTGTACGACCCCGTCGTACTCGCCGAGACGCTCGCGCACATCGACGTACTGTCCGGTGGCCGGCTCACCGCGGGGTTCGTGCTCGGCTACCGGCCGGAGGAGTTCGCGCTGTACGGCGTGACACAGGCCGAGCGGGTCGCGCGGTTCGAGGAGTGCCTGACCATCGTGACCCGGCTGTGGACCGAGGACGAGGTGACGTACGACGGCAAGTTCACCAGCATCAGCGAGGCATTCCTGTCGCCGCGGCCGGTGCAGAGCCCGCGGCCGCGACTGTGGAACGGTGGCCGCGTCTCCGCCGTACTGGAACGCACTGCGCGGATGTGTGACGGCTGGACGACGTCGTTCAACGAGCTGGACTCCGACCTGCCCGGGAAGATCGCGGAGTACCTCGCGTACCCGAGTGGCGAGGGCACGTTGGGGCGCGACGTGATCCTTTGCCGCGAAGGCTTCTGTGCTCCCACCTCCCAGGACGCGCGGCGGACGCTGGAGGAGCCGCTGCGCGACCTGTACGACGCCTACACCGGCTGGAAGCGCACGTCCGCGGACGCCGGCCGCTACACCCAGGGCTGGGACGACATCGCCGCGCGCAGCGTGATCGGCTCACCCGCCGAGTGCGCCGAACGCCTGGCCCACTACGAGGAGATGGGTGCCGACGGCATCATTCTCCGCATCCAGCCCCCAGGCATGCCGCAGGTCGACGTACTCCGCGCGATCGAAGCCTTCGGGAATCTGGCGTAAGTCCCCCGGGTGAGACTCCTAAGCCTTCAGGCCGGACATGGCGATGCTGTCCGTCAAGTAGCGTTGGAGGAGGCCGAAGACCAGGAGACTTGGTACGACGGTGATGGTGGCGCCGGCCATGACCTGGTTGATCGGTACCGCCTGGGTTTGCAGGGTGGCCAGGCCGACGGTGAGGGTCTGCATCTCGCCGGACTGCCCGATCACCAGCGGCCAGAGGAAGTCGTTCCAGTGCCAGAGGAACACGAAGATGCCGAGGGTGGCCAGCGCCGGCCGGATCAGGGGGAGCACGATCTGGGTGAAGATCCGCCACTCCGGCGCCCCGTCGATCTCGGCCGCCTCGAACAGCTCGTCCGGCAACTGGCTGATGAACTGCCGCAGCAGGAAGACGGCCTGCGAGTTCGCCAGCGTGGGAACGATGAGTCCCCAGTAGCTGTCCACCCAGTCGAGCCGCGAGACCAGGATGTACGACGGGATCAGCGTCGCCTGGAACGGGACCATCAGGGTGGCCAGGAAGGCCCAGAACATGATCTCCCGGCCCGGGAACCGCTTCTTCGCGAACGCGTAGCCGGCCATCGCCGCGAACAGCAGGACGAAGACCACCGACACCAGCGAGTACAGCAGCGAGTTGACCGTCCAGCGCGGGATGTCGGAGCTGGAGAGCACGCGGGTGAAGTTGTCGAGGGTGAAGCGGGTCGGGTCGAGCGCGTCCGGGAACGTCCGGCCGCTCGGCGGCGCGAACGCGACCAGCACCATCGCGGCGAACGGCACGATGGTGACGATCGCGGTCAGCATCAGCAACGTCGGCAGCGTGAGCCGGGCGACCGGGCGCCGCTCGGCCTTCGGCGCCGGTGGTGCCGCGTCCTGGGGCCGCGGTCGTTCCAGCAGGTTCAACATCAGTCGTCCCTCCCGACCAGCCGTCGCTGCACGAGCGAGACGATGAGCACGATCGCGAACAGCACCAGGCCGATCGCGCTGGCGTAGCCGAAGTCGAAGTACTTGAAGCCGCTGTCGTACAGGAAGTAGACAAGCGAGTAGCTCGCCCGCACCGGGCCGCCGCCCGTCATCACGTACATCGCGTCGAAGACCTGGAACGCGCCGATGGTCTCGATCACCAGCACGAAGAACAGCACCGGCCGCAGCTGCGGCAGCGTGATGTAGCGGAACCGCTGCCAGGTGCCGGCGCCGTCGATCATCGCGGCCTCCAGGTACGAGCGGGGCACTGCCTGCAACCCGGCGAGCAGGATCAGCATCGAGTAGCCGAAGCCCTTCCAGGCCGAGGTCACCGCGATCGACGGCAGTACCAGGCCGGACTCGGCGAGGAAGTCCACCGGGCCGATCGAGACGAGCCCGAGGACGGAGTTGATCAGGCCGTCCTGGGCGTCGTAGATCCACTTCCAGATCACCGCGGCGAGCACGATGCTGGTCACGTACGGCAGGAAGAAGACGCCGCGGAAGAAGCCGCGCCTCCAGACCACCTGATGCAGCATGACGGCGGTGCCGAGGGACAGCAGGACGGTCAGCGGAACGAAGATCACCGTGTAGGTGAGGGTGACGAGCAACGCCTGGTGGAAAAGGCCGTCCTGGAGCAGGCGGGTGTAGTTGTCGGTGGCAACAAAAGACCAGCGGCCGCTGAGCCGGTAGTCGGTCAGGCTGAGAAGTACCGCGCCGACCACCGGCAAGAACCGGAACGCCAAGAACAGCAGCAGCATCGGAGCCACGAACAACAACCCGACCCACGGCCTCCGGAGCGATCCGCGCCGCCCCAGTGCAGGCGCGGATCGCCGGAAGACGGAACCGGCGCGTGAGCCGGCGCCCGGGGGGAAGGTGCTGTCGCTGCTGGAGGCCGGCTTGGCGGTCGGGGGTGCCGGGTGGGCGGCCACGGGCTTTGGGTCACCCGTGGCCGAGTCCGGGACCTGGCGGGCCTCGGTCAACGTTGTCTCGACAGGAGGTCGTTGGCCTGCTTGGCGGCGTCGTCCAGCGCCTGCTGGGGTGCCTTCTTACCGGTCAGCACGGCCTGGATCTCAACACCCAGCAGCGACATCACCTGGCGGGCGGACGCGTTCCGCTCACCCGCGTAGGTGTACTGCAGCGAGTCGGCGAACTTCTGTGCGGCCGGGTCGGTGACCGGCGCCTTCACGTCGGTGCGGGGGGTGAAGAAGCCCGACGCCTTGCTGAGCCCTTCCACCTGGGCCGGCTGGATCATGAAGGACAGGAACTTCTTCGCCGCCTCGATGTTCTCCGAGGCGGCGTTCACGGCCAGACCGCCGGGGATGCCGAAGGCGACCTGCTTCTTGCCTGTCAACGGCTTGCCGATCTCGACGTTGGCGGCCCCCCAGGTCGCCGCCACCGTCTTCGCGTCGGCCGGCGTACTGCTGAAGGCCATCGCGACCTGACCCTTGCCGAACGGCTGGTCGGCGACGAGGTTGCCGTTGGTCAAGGCACTCTTCGGGATCGCGCCCTGGTCGTACAGGCTCTTCAGGAAGGTGAGTGCCTCGAGCCCGGGCGCCTGGTTGAAGGCCACCGTCTTGCCGTCGTCGGCGAACACCTTGCCGCCGGCCTGCCAGAGCAGCGGGTAGAAGTTCAGGTTCAGTGACGCCTCGGGCGAGGCGGAGTAGTCCAGGGTGGAGAAGCCGGCCGCCTTGATCTTCGGTACCGCGGCCTTGATCTCGTCCCAGGTCTCCGGCGGCTTGCTGATCCCGGCCTTGGTGAGGATCGTCTTGTTGAACATCGTCGTGGTGACGGTGTGGTAGATCGGCGCGGCGTAGACCTTGCCGTCCACGGTCAGGCCGGGGATCGCGGCTGGCAGGAACTTGTCCAGGGCCTCCTCGACCACGTCGTCGACCGGCTCGAACGAGCCGTTCTTGACGTACTGCGGCAGCTGGTCCGGGATCTGCAGGACGACGTCCGGGCCCTTCTTGCCGGCGAAGGCGGCCGCTATCTTCTCGTCGCGCTTGTCCCACGGCTGCATCTCGAGCTTCAGGTCGATGCCGGAGTTCGCGGCCTCGAAGTCCTTCTCGACCTTCTGCCAGTACGCGTCACTGGTCGCCTGGTCGGCGATCACCGGATACATCCAGAGGGTGACGGTCTTCTTGTCCTCCGACGCGCCCGGGTCGTCGCCGCCCCCGCATGAACTGAGAGCAGCGGCCAGCACGAGCGCCGTGAGCGGTGCCGCGATGCGGCGGACGGTGGTTTGCAGCGTGGGTTGCAGCGTGGATTTCATCGCACCCCCTGGGTGTCCGGAAGTCAGGGCCGGAAAGCAGTGAACCGAATAACGGTCAGGACCGAAAGTAGCTGGGTGGAATTTGGGCTGTCAACGGCTGATATCAACTCGGAACAGCTCGGCGCCGTAGGTGAGCAGCAGTTGGTGATCGTTGCGGACGCCGAGCCGGCGGTGTGCCTTCTCGACGAACAGCGTCGGGGCCTGACCCGGTGCGATCCGGTAGATCTTGGTCAGGTTGATGCTCACGTACACCGCATCGCTGGTCGCGACGATGTCTCCGCTGGACGACGTCGTACCGAGGACGTAGGACTTCACCACCTTGCCCGAGCGGGGGTCCACCGCGAAGACGGTCTTGCCGGCGACACCCCAGAGCAGCCCGTCCGGGCCCATCGTCACCGCGGACACCGTGATCGCGCCGGGCACGGGCACGGTCTCCCACAGCTTCTTGGCGCGCCTGACGTCCCAGGCGAAGACGGTGCCGTCGGTCCGGGTCGGTGGCGTGGTGGCGAGGCCGCCGACGATCGACGTACCGCCGTACACGATGCCGCCGCGGGCGGTGAGGCCGAAGACGCTCTCGTCCTGGACCACGTTGCGGAACTTCTGCGCGGTACCGGTCCTCGGGTCGTAGATGACGAGCGCGCCGCCGAGCCGGTCGCCGTCCGGAACGGTTCCGATCGCGATCTTGCCGTTCACCTCGACCAGCGCCCGGGCCCGGGTCTGGAAGATGTCCGGTTTGAGGTTGAGCAGCTGCTTGGGGTTGTCCGGCGTACCGGGTGGGCCGGGCGAGTACTCCGGACTGCTCCACGGCTGGCTCAGGTCGTAGGAGTAGAGCCGGGCTTCGGGGTAGGCGCCGATCCAGAGCTTGCCGTCCTTGCCCTCCAGCAGCGCCTCGACCTGCGAGAACCGGTTGAAGGTGGCGGCACCGGTGGCCGGGTCGACGACCGAGACTCCGCCGTTCAGGAAGCCGCCGGCGTAGATCTTGTCCTTGCCGCCGGCCACGGACAGGATCTCGATCGGCTCCCGCCGTACCTGGGTCTGGAAGATCTCCGACTTGCCGGTCTGCGGGTTGTAGCGGAACTCCTCACCGCGCCAGAGCGTGCCGATGATGCTCTTGCCCGGGTAGTCGGGCAGGCCGAGCTCGGCCCAGCCGATCGAGCGGGTGTTCTGGATCCGGCCGGTGAAGGTGAGACCGGTCCCGCTCAGCGTCTTGGTCGCCGGGTCGTACCTCTTCAGCTCACTGGCCTGGATCAGGTAGATCTCGCCGTTGTCGCCGACCGGGGAGATGTCCAGGCCGTGCGCGTTCGGGATCTCGTCGACCCAGGTGCGGGTGGCGATGTCCCAGACGTACATCGGGCCGGGGAAGGCGGTGCTGATCCGCGCGTAGACCCGGCCGGCCCGCGCGTTCAGGTCGTAGACGACCTTGTCCGCGGGGTCGCCGAGGCCCGGTGGCGACGGCAGTTCGGTGATCGCGCCGGACGCGACGTCGAGCTCCATGATGTGCGCGTCGGGCAGTGAACCGGTGTAGACCTTGCCGTTCGCGTAGTCGATGCTCTTGACGTACGGCTGGCCGGCCTTGACCTGGCCGTAGTCGCGGACCGCGCCGGTCGCGTGGTCGTACCGGAACACCTTGCCGTTCGGGAAGGTGCCGCCGTACACGTTGCCCTGTTCGTCGGTGGTGATCCGCCAGATGAACGTCTCGGTCGCGATCGGGCGGCCGAGGTCCTCGACCGTGGTCCCCGAACCGGGCTTCCAGCGGTAGAGGTGGCCGTTGTTGTACGTGCCGGCGTAGATCGTGCCGTCGGGTGCCGCGGCCACGGCGTAGCTGCCGTCGGCGCCGGGCAGTGGCGCGGAGAGCAGGCTGGCGCCGGTGGCCGGGTCGATGGCGTTCAGGTACGCCGGTTTGCCGGTCGACACGTTCCAGATCGCGCTCTTGCCGTTCGGGCCGGGCGCGACGGTGCCGCCGATCAGGAGTACGTCGGACAGCGGCGTACCGAGTGAGACAAGGGTCGCCGTCGGTGGGCCGACCTGAGCGAGTTGGCCGGCGTCGGCGGACGTGGTCAGGGTGGTGACGAGCAGCGCGGCGAGTGCCACCGCGATGAGCGAACGGGCTGATCGCATGACGATGCCTCCGGTGGACGACCTATTTACGGTCCTGTCCGAAAGTGAAGCCTCGGGTGCGCAACGAAGTCAACGGCTCGGCCACTTTTGCCGGTTGTGGCAGCCGGACTCCGCTTTAGGCCTCAGCCGTTAAGCGAGCGTGCAGATCACGGGGGTCGACTGCCGCCCCTCTGGGCGCCTCGGAGGCACGGTCGGACCGGCGGCCGGATTTTTCGGCGATGCGGGCTCTTGACGACGCCCGGAAGCGCTAGGCATGGTTGCATCTACCGCAATCATTTGCAGACTACGCAACAGGAGGCACGGTATGGCCGGACCGCGCACCGTCATCATCGGCGCCGGAGTGGTCGGCGCGGCCCTCGCGGACGAGCTGTCCGCACTGGGCCGGACGGACATCACCGTCGTCGACCAGGGCGACCTTCCCGCGACCGGTGGCTCCTCGTCGCACGCGCCCGGTCTGGTCTTCCAGGCCAACGCTTCGAAGGCCCTGACCGAGATGGCCCGGTACACCGTGGAGAAGTTCGTCGCGCTGCGGCATGAGGGCCAGTCCTGTTTCCTCCAGGTCGGTGGTCTCGAGGTCGCCACCACGCCCGAGCGCCTCGCCGAGCTTCAGCGCCGGCACGGCTGGCTCACCTCCTGGCGGATCGACGCCCGGCTGGTCGACCCCGACGAGTGCGTCGAGCTGCACTCCCTCCTCGACCGCGACCGGGTCCTGGGCGGCCTGTACATCCCCACCGATGGTCTGGCCAAGGCGCTGTGGGCGGTCGAAGCGCAGATCGAGCAGGCGAAGAGCCGCGGCGTGAAGTTCCTCGCCCGCCACGAGGTGCTCGACATCGTGGCCGAGAACGGCAAGGTGACCGGTGTCGTCACCGACCACGGCGAGATCCCCGCCGACGTCGTGGTCTGCTGCGCCGGGATCTGGGGGCCGAAGGTGGCCGCCATGGCCGGCATGGACCTCCCGCTCACCCCGCTCGGCCACCAACTCGCCTGGACCGGCCCGGTGCCCTCGCTCGAGGGCCAGGACCAGGAGGCAGTCCGCCCGATCCTGCGCCACCAGGACGCCGACCTCTACTACCGCGACCGGTACGACACCCTGGGCATCGGCTACTACGGGCACCGCCCGATGCCGATCGAGGCGCACGACCTGCTCTCCGTGGACGAGGCCGAGGTGATGCCTTCGGTGCTCACGTTCACCCCCGAGGACTTCGCGCCCGCCTGGGAGGAGACGCAGTCCCTGCTGCCCGCGACCACCGACACGAAGATCGAGGAGGGCATCAACGGCGTCTTCTCCTTCACCACCGACGGCATGCCGCTGCTCGGCGAGTCGCCCCACCTGTCCGGCTTCTGGGTCGCGGAGGCGGTCTGGGTGACCCACTCGGCCGGCGTCGGACGCGCCATGGCCGAGTGGCTGGTCGATGGATACTGCTCCAGCTTCGACCTGCACGAGTGCGACGTGAACAGGTTCGAGAGCTTCCAGCTGGCTCCCGAGTATGTGCTCGAGCGCGACTGCCAGAACTTCGTCGAGGTCTACGACATCCTGCATCCGCTGCAGCCGATGGACTCACCCCGGCCGCTGCGGACCTCCCCGTTCTACGCCCGTCAGCAGGAGCTGGGTGCGTTCTTCCTGGAGGCCACCGGCTGGGAGCGCCCCCAGTGGTACGACGCCAACCAGAACCTGCTCGAGCGGTTCACGATCCCGCAGCCCAACGACTGGGCCGCCCGCTACTGGTCCCCGGTGGTCGGGGCCGAGGCGCTGGCCACCCGCGAGAACGTCGCGATGTACGACATGACCGCCCTCAAGCGCCTCACCGTCACCGGTCCCGGCGCGACCGCCTTCCTGCAGCGGCTCACCACCGGAAACGTGGACAAGTCCGTCGGCTCGGTCACCTACACCCTTCTCCTGGACATCGACGGCGGTATCCGCAGCGATGTGACGGTCGCCCGCCTCGGTGAGAACCACTACCAGGTTGGCGCAAACGGCAGCCTCGACACCGACTGGTTCCACCGGTTCCTGCCCGAGGACGGATCGGTCCAGGTCACCGACATCACCCCAGGCACCTGCTGTATCGGTCTGTGGGGTCCCAACGCCCGTGCGGTCCTCGGCCCGCTGACCGATGCCGACCTGACCAACGACGGCCTGAAGTACTTCCGGGCCCGCCGGCTGCACATCGGCAACGTCCCGGTGACCGCCATGCGCCTGTCGTACGTCGGTGAGCTCGGTTGGGAGCTGTACACGTCGGCGGATCTCGGCCTGCGTCTGTGGGACACCATCTGGCAGGCCGGACAGCAGCACGGAATCATCGCCGCGGGACGCGGAGCGTTCAACAGTCTGCGGCTGGAGAAGGGCTACCGGTCCTTCGGCGCCGACATGACATTCGAGCACGATCCGTACGAGGCCGGCCTCGGCTTCGCCGTCAGGCTCGACAAGGGGGACTTCGTCGGCCGTGAGGCCTTGCTGCGCCGCAAGGAGTCGCAAACCCGCAGCCTCGCCTGCCTCACCATCGACGACGCCACCGACGTGGTGATGGGCAAGGAGCCGGTGTACGTCGACGGCCGCCCGGTCGGCTACGTCACCAGCGCCGCCTACGGCTACACGATTGAGAAGGGCATCGCCTACGCCTGGCTGCCCGCCGAGCTCGCTGTCGAAGGCAGGCGGGCCGAGATCGGCTACTTCGGTCGCCGGGTCCGCGCCACGGTCACTCCCGAGCCGTTGTTCGACCCGAAGATGACCCGCTTGCGTGGCTGACGCCACCAGCTCACCCGACCACGACGACCACCCACGATAAGGAGCCCCATGACCGCGCAGCTCCTCGACGGCAAGGCCACCGCGGCCGCGATCCGAGCCGACCTGCGGGCCCGTGTGACCGCCCTTGCCGACCGCGGTATCCAGCCGGGCCTCGGCACCCTGCTGGTGGGCGAAGACCCCGGCAGCACCGCCTATGTCGCGGGCAAGCACCGCGACTGCGCCGAGGTCGGTATCGCTTCCATCCGCGAGGACCTCCCGGCGTCGGCGACCCGCGAGGATGTGCTGGCGGCGATCGATCGCCTCAACGCCGACCCTGGGTGCAACGGGTTCATCGTCCAGCTGCCGTTGCCGCGCGGACTGGACGCCAACGAGGCTTTGCAGCGCATCGACGCCGACAAGGACGCCGACGGCTTGGCCCCGGTCAGCCTGGGCCGCCTCGTCCTCGGCGTCGAGGCTCCGTTGCCGTGCACCCCGCGCGGCATCGTCGCGCTGCTCCGCCGGTACGGCGTCGGTCTGAACGGCGCCCGCGTGTGTGTCGTCGGCCGGGGCGTCACCGTCGGCCGCCCGCTGGGCCTGCTGCTCACCCGGCGCAGCGAGAACGCGACGGTGACCTTGTGCCACACCGGCACCAAGGACCTGGCCGCCGAGGTGAGCCGTGCCGACGTTGTGGTGGCAGCGGCCGGAACTCCGCGGCTGATTACCGCCGACATGGTCAAGCCCGGATCCGCCGTTCTCGACGTCGGTGTCACCCGGACCGACGAGGGTCTGCTCGGCGACGTCCATCCCGAGGTCGCCCAGGTCGCGGCCTGGCTGGCCCCGATGCCCGGCGGCGTCGGCCCGATGACCCGCGCAATGTTGCTCACCAATGTCGTCGAGGCGGCCGAGCGTACCGCCGGCCTCAGCCCGCGACCGATCGCCAGCGAGGTGCAGTGATGATCCCGGCCTGCCCGTTGTCCGCGCTACCGCGCGGCGAAGCCGTCCGCATCGACGGCGACGTTCCCATCGCGGTCTTCCACACCGAGGACGGCGAGGTGTTCGCCATCGACGACACCTGCACCCACCAGGACGCCTCACTGGCGGACGGGTGGCTCGAGGGCTGCGAGGTCGAATGCCCGCTGCACGCCTCCCGGTTCGACCTGCGCACCGGTGCCGTCGACGCGCCTCCGGCGAAGCGGCCGGTCCGCACCCACAAGGTGCATGTGGAGGACGACATGGTCTACGTGACCCTGTCCGAGGACGCACCCAACCTGCCGCCGGGCGTCACCGCCGGCCCCGCCGGGACGATCTCATGAGCGCGGTCGTCAGGCGGGTCTGCGTGGTCGGTGCCTCGCTGGCCGGCCTCGCCACCGCCCGGGCGCTGCGCACCCAGGGGTACGACGGCGAGCTCGTCGTGGTCGGGGACGAGCGTCACCGTCCCTACGACCGGCCCCCGCTGTCCAAGGACTTCCTGACCCACGCCACCGACATCGCTGACCTCACCCTCGAAGCGGACGGCGAGGACCTCGGCATCGAGTGGCGGCTCGGCACGCGCGCGGTCGGCCTCGAGGCAGGCGCGCTCGACCTCGACGACGGATCCACCGTGTCGTTCGACGGCCTGGTGATCGCCACCGGCGCCGGCGCCCGCGCCGATCTCCCCGGGGCCGGGCTCGATCGCGTGCACCTGCTCCGGACCCTCGACGACGCCGTCGCATTGCGCGAGGACCTGCGCCGCGGCGGCCGGGTGGTCGTGGTGGGCGGCGGCTACATCGGGTCCGAGGTTGCCGCCACGGCCCGGGCGACGGGCAGTGACGTGACCCTGCTGGTGCCCGACAGCGCACCGCTGCGCGCAAGCCTGGGCCCCTTCGCCGGCACGATCTCCGAGTTGCACCGGCGCCATGGCGTCAAAGTGATGACACACGCGCGAGTCAGCGAGGTCCGGGCCTCCGGCGACTGGCTGGACGTCGTACTCGCCGACCGGTGGCACCTTCCGGCCGACACCGTCGTACTGGGGATCGGCGCGACTCCCGCCATCGGCTGGCTGGGCGGTTCCGGCCTGGAGCTCGGCGACGGCATCCTCTGCGACGCCTTCGGAGCCACCTCCCTCCCGGGTGTCGTCGCGGTCGGCGACTGCAGCGCCTGGTTCGACCCGGCGCTGGGCCGCCACCAGCGCGTGGAGCACTGGACCTCGGCGCTGGACCGGGCCCCGATCGCCGCCCGCACCTTGCTCGGTGGCGATCAGGCCGTGTCTCCGCGGCGCGCTCCCTACCTGTGGTCCGACATCCACGGCAGCCGCATCCAGCTGGCCGGCCACGCCGAGCTGGCCGACGGCTGCGAGGTCGAGACCGGCTCGGTGGCCGAGGGCTCGTTCGTGGCGGTGTACCGCCGCGGCGGGCAGCCGGTCGCGGTACTCGGCATCGACCAGCCCAAGCACTTCATGTCTGTCCGGCGCCAGCTCGCCTCGATCCCGGCCTTCCCGTCCCTGCAAGGAGCAACAGCATGACCCTCATCGAGAACACGACCCGGCCGGAAAGCTTCCTGAACACGCTGCCCGGCTCGGCCTATTCCGATCCCGAACTGTTCGCCCGCGAGCAGGAGCTCATCTTCGAGCAGATGTGGTTCTGCGCCGCCCGGTCCGCCGACGTGGGCACACCCGGTGCGTTCCAGACCGTCCAGGTAGGCCGGGAGAGCATCCTGATCACCCGCAGCCGTCGCGGCGAGGCCCGGGCGTTCTTCAACATCTGCCGGCACCGGGGCGCGCAGCTGTGCACGGCGGAGTCCGGCGAGGTGAAGCGCTCCTTCCAGTGTCCCTACCACGCCTGGACCTACGACCTCGACGGCAAGCTCGTCGCCGCCCCGAACCTGACCAAGATGCCCGATGTCGACCGGGTCGAGTACGGCCTGCGCAAGGTCCACGTCCGCGAGTGGCTCGGCTACGTGTGGGTCTGTGTCGCCGACGAAGCCCCGTCCTTCGAGGACACCGTGATGGGCGCGGTCCGTACCCGGCTGGGCGATATCGAGTCCATCGAGCACTACGACGTGGCCAACCTCGCGCTCGGCCGCCGGATCAGGTACGACGTCAAGGCGAACTGGAAGCTCATCATCGAGAACTTCATGGAGTGCTACCACTGCGCCACCATCCACCCCGAGCTGACCGAAGTCCTGCCCGAGTTCGCCGACGGATTCGCCGCGCAGTACTTCGTCGGGCACGGTGCCGAGTTCGGCGCGGACATCAAGGGCTTCACCGTCGACGGCTCCGAAGGGTTCGACCGGATCCCCGGCATCACCGAAGACCAGGACCGCCGCTACTACGCGGTGACGATCCGGCCGCAGGTCTTCCTCAACCTGGTGCCGGACCACGTGATCCTGCACCGGATGTATCCGATGGCCGCCGACCACACCATCGTCGAGTGCGACTGGCTCTACCTGCCCGACGTCGTCGAGAGCGGCAAGGACGTGTCGAACTCCGTCGAGCTGTTCCACCGCGTCAACCAGCAGGACTTCGACGCCTGCGAGCGCTGCCAGCTCGCCACCAACTCGCGCGTCTACGCCGACGGCGGCGTCCTGGTGCCGAGCGAGCACCACATCGCCGAGTTCCACCAGTGGGTCCTCGACTCCCTCCACCACGGCGCCTGAGCCGGACCTCGACAGCGAAGGAAGAACCCCGTGACGACCATCCAGAACACCAGGGCCGCCGGCAACCTGCTCGACCGGGACCTCGCCGACTTCGACCCCGAGGTCGCCGCCGCGGTCACCCAGGAGCTGCGCCGGCAGCAGTCCACGCTGGAGATGATCGCGAGCGAGAACTTCGCGCCGACCGCCGTACTGCAGGCCCAGGGGTCGGTCCTCACCAACAAGTACGCCGAGGGCTACCCGGGCCGCCGGTACTACGGCGGCTGCGAGTACGTCGACGTCGTCGAGCAGCTGGCGATCGACCGGGTCAAGGCGCTGTTCGGCGCCGAGGCGGCGAACGTCCAGCCGCACTCGGGTGCCCAGGCCAACGCGGCCGCCATGTTCGCGCTCCTCGAGCCCGGCGACACCATCCTCGGACTCGACCTCGCCCACGGCGGCCACCTCACCCACGGCATGCGGATCAACTTCTCTGGACGCCTGTACAAGGTGGTGCCCTACCACGTCAGCGAGTCCGACCTGCTCGTCGACATGGACGAGGTGGAGCGGCTCGCGCTGGAGCATCGCCCGAAGCTGATCGTGGCCGGCTGGTCGGCGTACCCTCGCCGGCTCGACTTCGCCGCCTTCCGCCGGATCGCGGATGCGGTCGGGGCATACCTGATGGTGGACATGGCCCACTTCGCCGGACTGGTGGCCACCGGACTGCACCCCAGCCCGGTGCCGTACGCCGACGTGGTGACCACGACCACCCACAAGACGCTCGGCGGCCCTCGCGGCGGTGTCATCCTCTGCCGCCAGGAGTTGCTGAAGAAGATCAACTCCGCGGTCTTTCCCGGACAGCAGGGCGGCCCGCTCGAGCATGTCATCGCGGCCAAGGCGGTCGCGTTCAAGATGGCCGCCTCCGAGGAGTTCGAGGACCGGCAGCGCCGTACCCTCGAAGGCGCCCAGATCCTGGCCCGGCGGCTGACCGCCGAGGACGTGACCGAGGCCGGCGTCTCCGTCCTCACCGGCGGGACCGATGTGCACCTGGTGCTGGTGGACCTGCGCGACTCCGAGCTGGACGGCCAGCAGGCCGAAGACCGCTTGCACTCCATCGGGATCACCGTCAACCGCAACGCCGTCCCGTTCGACCCGCGGCCACCCATGGTCTCCTCGGGCCTGCGCATCGGCACCCCGGCGCTGGCCACCCGTGGCTTCGACGCGGCCGCGTTCGAGGAGGTCGCGGACATCATCGCGCTCGCGCTGCGCGGCCCGCTCGATCCCGGCCTCACCGATGACCTACGGGGACGCGTGGAAGCCCTCGCCTCCAAGTTCCCGCTCTACCCCCTGCTGGAGGACTGATGGTCAAGCCGCTTCCGGAACACCCGGACTGGCTGTGGCGGGACCCCGACCCGAAGGCGTCGTACGACGCGATCGTGGTCGGTGGCGGCGGCCACGGTCTCGCGACCGCGTACTACCTGGCCCGCAATCACGGCATGACCAACATCGCGGTGCTGGAGAAGGGCTGGCTCGCGGGCGGCAACATGGCCCGCAACACAACCATCATCCGGTCCAACTACCTGTGGGACGAGAGTGCCGCGATCTACGAGTTCGCGCTCAAGCAGTGGGAGTTGCTGCCCGCCGAGCTCGACTACGACTTCCTGTTCAGTCAGCGGGGCGTGCTCAATCTGGCGCACACCCTGCAAGACGTCCGTGAGGCCACCCGGCGGATCAACGCCAACCGGCTGAACCGGGTGGACGCGGAGTGGCTGGAGCCCGAGGATGTCGCCAAGATCTGCCCGATCGTCAACATCTCTCCCGACGTGCGCTATCCGGTGCTCGGGGCAACCTTCCAGCCGCGCGCCGGGATCGCCAAGCACGACCACGTCGCCTGGGCCTTCGCCCGGGCCTGCGACGCGATGGGTGTCGACATCATCCAGAACTGCGAGGTGACCGGTTTCGTCAAGGACGGCAACCGGGTCGTCGGTGTGCACACCAGCCGCGGCCGGATCAACGCCGGCACCGTCGGTCTGGTCGCCGCCGGCCACAGCAGCGTCCTGGCCGAGAAGGCCGGATTCCGGCTGCCGGTCCAGTCCCATCCGCTGCAGGCTCTGGTCTCCGAGCTCTACGAGCCGATCCACCCGACCGTGGTGATGTCCAACCACGTGCACGTCTACGTTTCCCAGGCACACAAGGGAGAACTCGTCATGGGCGCCGGGGTGGACGCCTACAACGGGTACGGGCAACGCGGGTCGTTCCACGTGATCGAGCACCAGATGGCCGCGGCGCTGGAGCTGTTCCCGATCTTCGGGCGTGCCCACCTGCTGCGCACCTGGGGCGGCATCGTCGACGTCTCGCCCGACGCGTCACCGGTGATCGGGCCGACGCCGGTCGAGAACCTGTACATCAACTGCGGCTGGGGGACCGGCGGGTTCAAGGCGACTCCCGGGGCCGGCTGGGCGATGGCGCACACGATGGCGACCGGTGAACCCCACAAGCTCAACCGGCCCTTCGGGCTGGAGCGGTTCGTCACCGGAGCCCTCATCGACGAGCACGGCGCCGCCGCCGTCGCGCACTGATCCGAATCAGACCAGAGGAGCAACCCGATGCTGCAGCTGAACTGCCCATGGTGCGGCCCGCGGGACGAGACCGAGTACCACTACGGCGGCCAAGCCCACGTCCCCTACCCCGAAGACCCGAGCGCCCTCACCGACGAGGAATGGGCGCAGTACCTGTTCTTCCGTGACAACCCCAAGGGCCCGTTCGCCGAACGCTGGGTCCACACCGCCGGCTGCCGTCGCTGGTTCAACGTCGTGCGCGACACCCGGACCTATCAGGTCCTCGCCGTCTACACCAACACCGACCGGCGGCCGGCGGTCGGCGCCGGATCCGAAGCAGGAGAGCCGCGATGAGCACCCAGTCCCGCCGCCTTCCCACCGGAGGGCGGATCGATCGCGACACCGTCTTGACCTTCACCATCGACAACGTCGAGTACACCGGACACCCGGGCGACACCGTGGCGTCGGCGCTGCTGGCCAACGGGCAGGTGCGGGTCGGTGACTCCATCTACCGCGGCCGGCCCCGCGGGATCATGGCCGCCGGTGTCGAGGAGGCCAACGCCTTGCTGCAGATCGGCGGCGACTACCCCGAGCCAATGGTGCCCGCGACCACCCGCGTCCTGACCGACGGCCTCACCGCCGCCACGCTGTCCGGACTCGGCGTACTCGACCCGATCGCCGACGACGCCAGCTACGACAAGAAGTTTCTGCACACCGACGTACTCGTCGTCGGCGCCGGGCCGGCCGGACTTGCCGCGGCCTTGTCCGCGGCGCGGTCCGGGGCCCGAGTAGTGCTGCTTGACGAGCAGTCCGAGCTCGGCGGGTCCCTGCTGTCGAGCCGGCACGAAGAGGTCAACGGCCAAGCCGCCCGGGACTGGGTCGCCGAGGCCGCCCGGGCCTTGGCCGCCGAGCCCGAGGTCACCGTCCTGCCTCGCACCGTCGCGTTCGGGTCGTACGACGACAACTACGTGCTCGCGGTGCAGAACCGCACCGTCCACCTGTCCACCCCGGCGCCGAGCGGCGTCTCGCGGCAGCGGGTGTGGCACCTCCGCGCCCGTCAGGTTGTGCTGGCCACGGGTGCCCACGAGCGGCCCTTGGTCTTCGCCGGCAACGACCGCCCCGGCATCATGCTGGCGAACGCGGTGCGCTCTTACATCAATCGGTACGCCGTCAAGCTCGGCGAGAAGGCCGTGGTGGCCACCACCAACGACAGCGCCTACGACACCGTCGAGGACCTCCTGGCCGCCGGAGTCGAACTGGTCGCCGTGCTTGACGCCCGCGACGTCATCTCCGAGCGTGCCGCCGAGATCGCCGCCCGGGGTGTCCGGGTCCTGCCCTGCAGTACTGCGCAAGGTACCGAGGGTGACCCGGACACGGGCCTGCTCACCGCGGTCCACGTGGGGACCCTCGACCACTGTGACCAGGCCACCTCCTGGGAGACGCTCGAGTGTGACCTTCTCGCCGTCTCCGGCGGCTGGAGTCCGGTCGTCCACCTGCACAGCCAGCGCGGCGGACAGCTGCGCTGGGACGACCAGTTGGCGGCCTTCGTCCCTGACGGCGCGATCAGGGGCCAGCAGGTCGTCGGAGCCGCGGCCGGCACCTTTACCTTGGACGACGGCTTGCGCGAGGGCGCCAGCGCCGGCGCGGCCGCTGCCACCCGGGCGGGGTTCGCGGTTCAGCCGCTGCGCGTGAGCGGCACCGCACCGCTCCGGGGGGCTGGGGAGGTTCGCCAGTTGTGGCTGGTCCCCGCCACTGAAGGCGACCCGACGGAGTGGGACGAGCACTTCGTCGACCTGCAGCGCGACCAGACCGTCGCCGACGTGTGGCGGGCCACCGGCGCCGGGATGCGCAGTGTCGAGCACGTCAAGCGTTACACCTCCATCGGCACGGCGAACGACCAGGGGAAGACCTCTGGCGTCAATGCCATCGGGGTGATCGCGGCCGCTCTCGGCGGACCGGGTATCGGCGAGATCGGGACGACCACCTACCGGGCGCCGTACTCGCCGGTGTCGTTCGCGGCGCTGGCAGGACGCGAACGCGGCAAGCTCTTCGACGTCGAGCGAACCACCCCGATCCACCGCTGGCATGTCGAGCACGATGCCGTGTTCGAACTGGTCGGCCAGTGGCTGCGCCCTCGCTACTACCCGCTGCCGGGTGAGGAGATGGACGCCGCGGTGGACCGCGAGTGCCGCCAGGCCCGCACCGGCGTGGCCATGATGGACGCCTCCACCCTCGGCAAGATCGAGGTCAGCGGGCCCGACGCGGGCGAGTTCCTCAACCGGGTCTACACCAACGCGTTCAAGAAGCTGGCCCCCGGCTCCGCCCGGTACGGCGTGATGTGCAAGCCCGACGGCATGGTGTTCGACGACGGTGTGACGCTGCGCCTGTCCGAGCACCGCTACTTCATGACCACCACCACCGGCGGCGCGGCCACGGTGCTGGACTGGCTGGAGGAGTGGCTGCAGACCGAGTGGCCCGAGCTGGACGTGTACTGCACCTCGGTCACCGAGCAGTGGTCGACCATCGCCGTGGTCGGCCCTCGTTCCCGCGAGGTCATCGGACGGCTGGCGCCCGACCTGGACGTCAGCAACGAGGCGTTCCCGTTCATGACACTTCGGGAGACCACACTCGCCTCCGGAGTGCCGGCCCGCATCTGCCGCATCTCCTTCTCCGGCGAGCTGGCCTTCGAGGTCAACGTGTCCGGATGGTACGGGCTCGCGGTGTGGCAGCAGATCTACGCCGCCGGCCAGGACCTCGGCATCACGCCGTACGGCACCGAGACCATGCACGTCCTGCGGGCCGAGAAGGGGTACCCGATCGTCGGGCAGGACACCGACGGCACGGTCACCCCCCAGGACGCGGGGATGGAGTGGATCGTGTCCAAGCAGAAGGATTTCATCGGCAAACGTTCCTACTCCCGCCCGGACACCCAGCGCACCGACCGCAAACAGATGGTCGGAGTACTTCCGCTGGATCGGACGACGGTGCTGCCTGAGGGCAGCCAGCTGATCGCGGCGGGTACCCCGCTCGACGGCATCGATCCGGTCCCGATGCTCGGACACGTCACGTCCAGCTACCACAGTGCGGCCCTCGAGCGGACGTTCGGACTGGCCCTCGTCGAAGGCGGCAGGGACCGGATCGGTGAGGTGCTGGTGGCACCGGTCGGCGACCAGTTGGTCGAGGTCGAGGTGACCTCCTCCGTGCTCTACGACCCCGAAGGGACCAAGCGAGATGGCTGACCTCACAGTGCAGCGCAGGAGCCCCCTGGCCGACCTGACGCTGGACCTCCGCGAGGGTGCCGTCAGCGGTGACCGGCACGTGTCGCTGACGGAGCGTCCCTACCTGACCATGGTCGGCCTGCGGGTGGACCCGAGCTCGCCGGCCGCGGCCGCTGTCGAGGGCGTGCTGGGCACGAACCTGCCCCGATCGTGCGGCCAGGTCACCGCGAACGCCGGCCATCACCTGCTCTGGCTCGGCCCCGACGAGTGGCTCATCGTCTCCGAACTCGAGCCTGGCGCGTTGCTCGAGGCGCTCCTCGACGCCGTCGGTGACGCCCATGCCGCCGTCGTGGACCTTTCCGCGAACCGGACTGTTCTCGAACTCTCTGGCCCGGCCGCCCGGTCGGTGCTCAGCAAGGGATGCCCGCTGGATCTGCATCCTCGGGCCTTCGAGGCCGGCCGGGCGGTGTCCACGACGTTGGCCCGGATGCCGCTGCTGTTGTGGCAGATCGGCCCCGATACGTATCGTCTGCTGCCGCGCTCGTCGTTCGCGCAGTACGTCGCCGCCTGGCTGCTGGACGCGATGCAGGAGTTCGGCTCCGGCTTCCGGGACGGCGTGAACTCCTGATGGCCTTGTCCGCTTTCGATCTCTACTCGGTCGGTATCGGGCCGTCGTCCTCGCACACGGTCGGGCCGATGCGCGCCGCGAAGCGGTTCGCCGACGGCCTGGCCGAGACAGGCCGGCTGTCTGAGGTCCGCTCACTCCGAGCCGAGTTGTTCGGCTCTCTCGGCGCGACCGGACACGGGCACGGCTCCCCGAAGGCCGTCGTACTCGGTCTGGAGGGTGAGGACCCGGCGACCACTGACACCGAGCGGGCCGACGCGCGGATCGACGAGATCCGGGCTGGTGGCTCCTTGCTGCTGGCCGGCAGTACGCCGGTCCGGTTCGACGTGGACAACGACCTGATCATGCATCGCCGCAAGAGCCTGCCGGTCCACCCGAACGGGATGACGTTCGCTGCCTTCGGCGAGGCCGGCGCCGAGATCACCCGGCACACCTACTACTCCGTCGGCGGCGGCTTCGTCGTCGACGAGTCGGCCACCGGCGCCGACCGGGTCGTGGTGGACGACACCCAGGTCAAGTTCGGGTTCAGCAGCGGGGAGGAGCTGCTCGAGATCTGCGCCCGGGAAGGGATGTCGATCAGCGATGTGATGCTCGCGAACGAGCAGGCATGGCGCACCGAGGCGGAGATCCGGGCCGGGATGCTGCACCTGTGGTCGGTGATGGCCGAGTGCGTCGAGCGCGGTTACCACCGCGAGGGCGTGCTCCCGGGTGGTCTCCGCGTCCCGCGGCGGGCGCCCGGCCTGTACCGGGAACTGACGGGCAAGTCGGAGGCCGACCCGTTGCACGTTGTGGACTGGGTCAACCTGTACGCGCTGGCGGTCAACGAGGAGAACGCGTCGGGCGGCCGGATCGTGACGGCGCCGACCAACGGCGCCGCCGGGATCATCCCGGCGGTCCTCCACTACTACGTCCGGTTCGTGCCGGGCGCCAACGACGACGGCATCGTGCGGTTCCTGCTCACCGCGGCCGCGATCGGGATCCTGTTCAAGACCAACGCCTCCATCTCCGGCGCCGAGGTCGGCTGTCAGGGTGAGGTGGGGTCGGCCTGCTCGATGGCGGCCGGCGGTCTCGCCGAGGTCCTCGGCGGTACGCCACCCCAGGTGGAGAACGCCGCCGAGGTCGGCATCGAGCACAACCTCGGGCTGACCTGCGACCCGGTCGGCGGACTGGTGCAGATCCCGTGTATCGAGCGGAACGCGATCGCCTCGATCAAGGCGATCAACGCCGCACGGCTCGGTATCAACGGCAACGGCAGCCACAAGGTGAGTCTGGACAAGGCGATCAAGACGATGCGGGACACCGGCCGGGACATGAAGACCAAGTACAAGGAGACCGCTCGCGGCGGTCTGGCCGTCAACGTCATCGAGTGCTGATGGGGAACGACGAAGGCCTGCTCGGGTCCGCGGACGAGTCGAGCCTGACAGTTGACCACCCGCACGACCACGCCGCCGGGCTGACCGCAGTCAAGGTGGCGATGCAGCGGGCCTGGAAGGAGATGGGCCCGGTCCGCACCGCGCGGACGCTGCTGCGCCTCAACCAGACCGACGGCTTCGACTGTATGAGCTGCGCGTGGCCCGACCCCGACCCCGAACACCGGCACCGTGCCGAGTTCTGCGAGAACGGCGCGAAGGCGGTCGCCGAAGAGGCCACGAAAGCCCGGGTCACGCCCGCATTCTTCGCCGAGCACAGCATCAGTGACCTGCTCGGCCAGACCGACCACTGGCTCGGAAAGCAGGGGCGGCTGACGCACCCCATGGTCAAGTGGCCCGGCGCCGACCACTACGAGCCGATCTCGTGGGATCGGGCACTGCAGGTGGTGGGCGACCACCTGCGGGATCTGGCGTCCCCGGACGACGCGGTCTTCTACACCTCCGGCCGCGCCTCCAACGAGGCCGCGTTCGTGTACCAGTTGTTCGTACGCGCGTTCGGGACCAACAACCTGCCCGACTGCTCGAACATGTGCCACGAGTCCAGCGGTGTCGCGCTCATCGACACCATCGGTATCGGCAAGGGCAGCGTCAGCCTGGAAGACCTCTACCGGGCCGACCTGATCGTGCTGGCCGGCCAGAACCCCGGGACGAACCATCCGCGGATGCTCTCCGCCCTCGAGACCGCCAAGAAGCGCGGCGCCCGCATCATCTCGATCAACCCGCTGCGCGAGGCGGGCCTGGTGAACTTCCACAATCCCCAGAACGCGCGGGGTGTACTCGGGCGTGGAACCGATCTGACCGACCTGCACCTGCAGGTCCGGCTCAACGGTGACCTCGCGCTCTTCCAGGCCATCGGGGCGCTCCTGGTCGAGTGGGATGCCCTCGACCACGACTTCGTCGCCGGCTACACCGTGGGGTTCGCGGAGTGGCGCGACCACGTCACGAAGGTGGACTGGGACCAGGTGCTGGCAGTCACCGGGCTGTCCCGCGAGGAGATCACGCAGGCAGCCCGGATGGTCGCCGACTCCGACGCCACCGTCTACTGCTGGGCGATGGGCCTCACGCAGCACCGCAACGCGGTTGCCACCATCAAGGAAGTCGTCAACCTCGCCCTGGCCCGTGGCGACATCGGGAAACCTGGCGCCGGTCTGTGCCCGGTGCGCGGCCACTCCAACGTGCAGGGCGACCGCACGATGGGGATCTGGGAGAAACCGCCGGCCGAGTTCCTCGACGCCGTGGCCGCCGAGTACGGCTTCGAACCGCCCCGGCACGACGGCTACGACACCGTGGAGTGCATCCACGCCATGTTGGCCGGCAAGGCGTCGGTGTTCGTCGCCCTCGGCGGCAACTTCCTGCATGCCGCACCGGACACGGCCCTGACGGCAGAGGCGCTGGAGCGTACGGCGCTCACCGTGCAGATCTCCACCAAGCTGAACCGGTCCCACCTGATCACCGGAAGGACCGCCCTCATCCTGCCGACGCTGGGACGCACCGAACGCGATGACCAGGCGGCCGGGCCGCAGTTCATCAGCGTGGAGGACTCCATGTCGGTGGTGCACGCCTCCCGCGGCCGGCTCGATCCGGCCAGCGAGCACCTCCGCTCGGAGGTGGCGATCGTCACCGGTATCGCCCAGGCGACGCTCGGTACCGAGTCGGTGGTGGACTGGGCTGCACTCGGCGCGGACTACCGGCTGATCCGGGCCGGCATCGAGCGCGTGGTGCCCGGGTTCGAGGACTACGAGGAGCGGGTCTCGCGCCGTGGCGGCTTCGTGCTGCCGCACCCGCCGCGGGACAGCCGCACCTTCACCACCGACTCCGGGAAGGCCCACTTCACGGCGTCCCCGATCGAGACTCTCGAGGTGCCTCCCGGTTGCCTGGTCCTGCAGACGTTGCGCGGCCACGACCAGTTCAACACCACCATCTACGGGCTCAGCGACCGTTACCGCGGAATCGAGGGCGGTCGCCTCGTGGTGATGCTCAACCGCCGGGATCTGCGGGCGATGGGTCTGCGTGCCGGTGACCTGGTCGACATCGTCGCCTGCTGGGACGACGGCCGGGACCGCCGCGTGCGTGACTTCCGTGTCGTCGAGTACGACACCCCGGTCGGTACCGCCGCCGCCTACTACCCCGAGACCAACCCGCTGGTCCCGCTGGACTCCGCCGCCGAAGGCAGCAACACGCCGACGTCGAAGTCCGTCGTCGTACGGCTCGAGCCGTCGGCCACCATCCGCCCCTGACCGGGACCTCTGATCCGTCCACTGCTGAACGCGACGATGGGCCGGGAGACACGAGCCGCGAACGGCCTGTGTCTCCCGGCCCATCGGTGATGGAGCGGATCAGACTGTTGTCTTGGGCAGGGGAGCCTTTCCGTTCGGCTCCGCCGGGACCAGTTCGGCCGCCTCGACGGGGCGCGTCGACGAGCTCGCCCGCCGGCCGGGGCTCGGCGGCGGGTCGGGCTCGTTCCGCAGTTCCTTCACCAGCGAGACCGCCGCGCCCAGCATGATGAAGACGAACGGGAAGGCGGCCAGGATGCACAGCGTCTGCAGGGCGGCCAGACCACCGGCCAGCAACAGGATCGCGGCCACCGCACCGGTCATGACGCCCCAGAAGATCGTGATCATCGCCCGCGGGCTCCGGCAGCCCCGGCAGGACAGGATGCCCATCACCAGTGCGGCCGCATCGGCTCCGGAGACGAAGAAGAATGCGACCAGGATGACCACGATCAAAGCGGTCAGGCCGAACCAGGGGTACTGGCGAAGCACCTGGAACAGCGCCGTCTCCTGGCCCTGCGCCAAGGCAGCGGCGAGGTCGGTGCCACCCAGCTGCAGGTGGATCGAGGTGCCGCCGAGGATCGAGAACCAGACGAAAGTGACCAGGCTCGGTGCGAGCACGACACCGAGGACGAACTCGCGGATGGTGCGGCCCCGGGAGATGCGCGCGATGAAGGTGCCCACGAACGGGGTCCACGACACCCACCAGGCCCAGTAGAAGATCGTCCACGAGCTGAGCCAGTCCTGGCCGCCGAACGCGCCGGCCCGGAAGCTCATCGGCACGATCTCGTACAGGTAGTCACCGACCGACTCGGTGAAGGTGCCGAGGATGAAGACGCTCGGACCGACGACGAAGAGGAAGAACAGCAGCGCGACGGCCAGCACCATGTTCGTGTTGGACAGGTACTGGATGCCACGGTGGACGCCGCTCACGGCCGAGATGATGAAGGCGACGGTGAGCAACGCGATGATGATGATCGCGACCGGCGTCGACTTCGGCACGTTGTAGAGCTGGCTCAGACCGGAGTTGATCTGCAGGGCGCCCAGGCCCAGCGAGGTGGCGGATCCGAACAGCGTGGCGATGATCGCGAACGTGTCGATGGCGCGGCCGGTGCCGCCCTCGGTCCGCTTGCCCAGCAACGGGAAGAACGCGGAACTGATCAGGTTGGCACGGCCGTGGCGGAAACAGAAGTACGCCAGGGCCAGGCCGACCACCGCGTACATCGCCCACGGGTGGATCGCCCAGTGGAAGAACGAGTACTGCATGGCGAGCTGGGCCGCCGCCTGCGTGTTCGGCTCGGCCTGCCCCAGCGGGGGCTCGGCCAGGTGGGACAACGGCTCGGCCACGCCGTAGAACATCAGGCCGATGCCCATTCCGGCGCTGAACATCATCGTCACCCAGCTGACCGTGCTGAACTCCGGCCGTTCGTCGTCGCGGCCCAGCCGGATCCGCCCGTACCGGCTGAAGGCGAGGACGAGCGACAGCGCGACGAACGCCGTACTCGCCAGGACGAAGAACCAGCCGAAGCTGCTGATCACCCAGTTGAGCGCCTTGGACGAGACCTCGGCGAGGCTCTCGTGGTCGACGATGCCCCACAGGACGAAGGCGACGACCAGCCCTGCGGAGGTGAACAAGACGATGCGGTCGGCGGGCAACCGCGCTGATCGTGCTTCTGTCGTGGGGGGCGAAACGGGAGTTGTCGCGGTCATGACGGTGTCCATTCGGCGGGGTCAGGGTCCGGCTTTGACTGTAAGACGGTGTTGTGTGATCCGCAACAACTCGCTTCAGATGAAACAGTCGAAAAGTATGTGTGATCTGCTTCACACTGTTGGCCGGGCCTGACAAAGCACTGCGGCCACCTGTCGGAGTGATGACAGATGGCCGCAGATGAGTGGCGAAACGCGTGCGGTGTGTGGTCGCCCGGGGGGCGCCGCGCGCCGCTGGTTGTCTCCTAGCCGGCGGCAGTCTCGGTGCGGGACTGGTCTCGGTCGAGGTAGCCCATCCGGCGGCTGATCCGCGCGCCGGCGGCCTTGAGGTCCTCGGTCTGCGCCTTGATGGTCGCCCTGTCCATCCGGTAGGCGGGTCCGGACGCGCTCAAGGCGCCCACCACCGCTCCGGTGTGGTCGCGAACCGGCACCGCGGCGGCGTTGAGGCCGGTCTCGAGCTCCTCGAACGCGGTGGCGAAGCCATCCGCGCGCACCTGGCGCAGCTCCTCGAGCAACGCCTTGCGGGAGGTGATCGTGTTCTCGGTGAAAGCCTCGAGTCCGGCAGTGTCCAGGATCTCGTCCCGCTCCTGCTCGTCCAGAAAGGCGAGCAGCACCTTCCCGCTCGAGGTGGCGTGCAGCGGAGTCAGCTGGCCGACCCAGTTCTGGCTGGCGATCGCGGCCGAGCCGAGGGCCTGCAGTACGTGGACCGCGTAGTGCTCCCGCACCACGGCGATGTTGATCGTCTCGTCGAGGCGTGCGGCCAGTTCGTCGACGACCGGCTGGGCCTGGCGAACGATGTCGAGCCGGGTCGGGATGGCGCCGGCCAGCCGCAGTACTCCGAAACCGAGCTGGTACTTGCCGCGCTCATGGTTCTGCTCGACCAGATCGCGTTCCTCGAGGGCGGCGAGCAGGCGGAAGGCTGTGGATTTGTGGACCCCGATCTCGGCGGCGACCTCGCTGACCCCGGCGCTGCCTTCGCGGGCCAGGATCTCCATCACGGTGATCGCCCGGTCCACCGACTGGACCCCGCCGGCCGAATCGCCGCCCGCGCCGCGGCCAGTCCCTCGAGCGTTCCCAGTCTGCTTCCCGTTGCTCATAACGCAACCTTACGTGACAAGGGTTCACAATCCCGGGACGGGCCGGGTTTGTGAGCCGGATCATCGAGGGGTTGCGCAAGGCGCACCGGCACCCCTTGACAGTCGGTGGACTCACCGGGAGTCTGTTGCGCATAGTGCTTCAGGTTGTGTTATCCGCATCAAGGTGGAGACTCTTATGAGAACCGTCACCGTTGTCGGCGCGTCCCTGGCCGGCCTGTCCGCGGCCCGCGCCCTGCGTGATCAGGGGTACGACGGCCGCCTGGTGATCGTCGGTGACGAGCCGCATCGGCCCTACGACCGGCCGCCGCTGTCGAAGGACTTCCTGGCTGGCAAGATCGAGGCCGACGTACTGGCGCTGGAAGACTCCGACGACGACCTCGACGCCGAGTGGCTGCTCGGGACGCGGGCGGTCTGCCTGGCCACCCGCACCCGCGAGGTCGTGCTCAGCGATCGAACCCGGGTGCGCAGCGACGGCGTCGTGATCGCGACCGGCGCTCGCGCCCGGCCCCTGCCGGCCACGGAGTCGCTGGCCGGCGTACACCTCCTGCGGACCCTCGACGACGCCGTCGGTCTGCGGGCCGACCTGGTCCCGGGCAGCCGGCTGGTCGTGATCGGTGCCGGATTCATCGGCGCCGAGGTCGCGTCGACCGCGCGTGCTCTGGGCCTGGAGGCCACCGTCGTCGAGGCGATGACCACGCCGCTGGCCGGACCGCTCGGTGCCGAGATGGGTGCCGTCGTCTCGAGGCTGCACGAGCACCACGGCGTGCGGCTGCTCTGCGGGACCGGGGTGAGTCGCCTCGCCGGCCGGCAGCGGGTCGAGGCGGTTGAGTTGGCTGACGGCACAGTACTGCCCGCCGACGTCGTGGTGGTGGGCATCGGCGCCGTACCGAACATCGAATGGCTCATCGGCTCGGGTCTTGCCCTCGGCAACGGGCTGGAGTGTGACAGCGAGGGCCGGACGAATGTCTCCGGCGTCGTCGCCGTGGGCGACTGCGCGTCCTGGCACGAACCCCGGCTGGGTCGCCCGCACCGCGTCGAGCACTGGACCGGCGCGCTCGAGCGGCCCGCGACCGCAGTGTCCAGCCTGCTGCGCGGCGACGCCGGTGCGCCCGATCTGACCAAGTCCACCAACGCCCCGTACTTCTGGTCCGATCAGTACGACGTCCGCATCCAGTTCGCCGGCCATGCCGCCGGCGCGGACTCAGTGACCGTGGAGGAGGGCTCCGTGGAGAGCCGCAGCCTGCTGGCTGTCTACCGGCGCGGGGAGGTCCCGGTCGCCGTCCTGGCGATGAATCAGCCGCGTCTGTTCGGACGGTGGCGGCGCCAGCTCAACTCCGCCGCGGTTCCGACTGCCATTCACTGAAGGAGGGAGCCGTGGCTACCGCGACGAGGATCGACGGGAAGCGGGTCGCTGCCGAGATCAAGCAGCAGCTCACCGCCCGCGTCCAGTTGCTGCATGCCCAAGGGGTTCGGCCCGGCCTGGGCACCATCTTGGTCGGTGACGACCCCGGCAGCCGCGCCTACGTGGCCGGGAAACACCGCGACTGCGCCGACGTCGGAATCGCCTCCCTCCGGGTGGAGCTGCCCGCCACGGCGAGCCAGGCCGAGATCGACGCCGCGGTACGTCGGCTCAACGACGACCCGGACTGCGCCGGCTTCATCGTCCAACTGCCGCTGCCGCCGCACATCGACACCCATCGTGTCCTGCAGCTCATCGATCCGGACAAGGACGCCGACGGCCTGCACCCGACGAACCTGGGCAAGCTGGTGCTCGGCATGCCCGGTCCATTGCCCTGTACGCCGCGCGGCATCATCGAGTTGCTTCGCCGGCACGACGTACCGATCACCGGCTCGCGGTTCTGCGTGATCGGCTGCGGGCTGACCGTCGGACGGCCGCTCGGGTTGATGCTGACCCGGCCGACCGAGCACGCCACCGTGACCCTGTGCCATGTCGCCACCGTCGACGTGGCGGCCCACACCCGCGCCTCGGATGTTGTGGTCGCGGCTGCCGGTGTCGCCCACCTGGTGAAGCCGGACTGGGTACGACCTGGCGCGACTGTGCTCTCGGTGGGCATCACCCGCACGATCGAGGGGATCCTTGGTGATGTGCACCCGGAGGTCGGTGCGGTCGCGGGCAAGGTCAGCGGCGCCACCGGCGGAGTGGGGCCGATGACCCGCGCCATGCTGCTGACCAACATTGTGGAGATCGCCGAGCGCGGCCTCACCGGCAGCTGCCACAGTGCAGCACTTGCCGGGTCCGGCAGCGTCCAGAGCCCTGGACTCGCGGCCGTCGCCGCTGAGCCGGCATGAACGCGCCGCTGGGACCACTCGGAGCCGCCTCGGGCGGTCGCTGCCTGGTGATGGGCATCATCAACGTCACTCCCGACTCCTTCTCCGACGGTGGCCGCTTCCTCGACACCAGCGCCGCGGTCGCGCACAGCCTCCGCCTGGTGGCCGACGGCGCGGACCTGGTCGACGTCGGCGGTGAGTCGACTCGGCCGGGTGCGGGCCGGGTGAGCGAGGAAGAGGAGCTGCGCCGCGTCGTACCGGTCGTGGAAGCGCTTCGTGGCTTCGGCGCCTATGTGTCGGTGGACACCATGCGATCCCGTGTCGCTGCCGCGGCGGTCGCAGCCGGCGCCGTACTGGTGAACGACGTCTCCGGTGGTCTGGCCGACCCCGCCATGCTTCCGTTTCTTGCTGACGCCGGAATCCCTTGTGTGCTGATGCATTGGCGGGCTCACTCGACGGTCATGGACCAGCACGCCAACTACGGCAGTGTGGTCGAGGAGGTGCGTAGAGAGCTCGCGGACCGGTGCGAGGCTGCGTTGGCGGCCGGGATCCAGGAGGACCGGATCGTGCTCGACCCAGGCCTGGGGTTCGCCAAGACCAACGAGCACAGCTGGTCGGTTCTGGCCGGGCTGCCCCGCCTGCTCACGCTCGGGTTCCCGGTCCTGGTCGGCGCCTCGCGCAAGCGGTTCCTCGCCGAGTGCTTGGACTACGGAGGCCTGGACGGCGCGCAGCCAGTGCACCGCGACGACGCGTCCGCCGCTGCTGCGGCCCTGGCTGCTGCTGCCGGTGCTTGGGGGGTCCGGGTGCACGCAGTATCGGCGGCAGCTGCGGCGACCCGCTGTGTCAGCCGGCTGCGAGCTGCAACGCCTGATGCGACCTCCGAGTCAGTGCGTACGCCGGCCTTCGCGCCAGGTCAGGGGTGAGTCGGATGAGTCGCCTCATGCTCATGCGGAGTGGTACCCGTGCCGCCGTACTGCACCGTCTCCTGACCCACGCCCGCTACGAGGTTCTGCCCACCGCGAAGATCGAGGCCGTCGTCGCCGAGCATCTGCCAGTCGGGCGGACGGTGACCGTGACCGCCTCACCCACCAAGGGCCTGGAGGCGACGCTGTCCTTGTCCGAGCGGTTGGCCGGCCGGGGCTATGACGTGGTGCCACACCTGGCAGCGCGGATGGTCTCCGGTCGCGTCGAGCTGAGCGACATCGTCGGCAGGCTGCAGCAGGCCGGGATCACGACGGTCTTCGTCCCGGCCGGCGATGCTGATCCGGCCGGACCGTACGTGGGGGCGCTGGATCTGCTGGAGGACCTGGTCGCGATCGGCAGTCCCTTCGCCCAGGTGGGGATCACCGGCTACCCGGAGTCCCATCCGGCCATCCACGACGACGTCACGATCCAGACGATGTGGGACAAGCGACGGTACGCGACCCAGATCGTCAGCAACCTGACCTTCGACCCGCGAACGCTGGCCTCCTGGGTACGTCGCGTCCGTGCCCGCAGCGTCACCACACCCATCCTGGTCGGCCTTCCGGGACCGGTGGAACGCACCAAGCTGCTGAGCATGGCGACGAGGATCGGTGTCGGGGAGTCGACGAAGTTCCTCGCCAAGAACACCGGCATCTTCACCAGGATCGCGGCGCCGGGCGGCTATGACCCGCTGCGGTTCCTGGCCCGGGCGGCGAGCGTTCTGGGAGACGAGGGCATGTACGTCCAGGGCCTACACCTGTTCACCTTCAATCAGGTCGCGGAGACCGAGGCCTGGCGGAAAGAGCAGTTGGCGCGCCTGGCAGGCGACCGCTGACCGAAGAATCCGCAAGCCCGGCCGACCGAAGCCTTCTCAAGGCCGGGAGGCCGCTCGCGCGAGCGCGTTCCACCACCGGACCGATCGCCCGTACGAATGCGTCGACGTCGGCCTGCGTGGAGGTGTGCCCGAGTGTGAGCCGCAAAGAACTGCGGGCTTCCGCCTCGGCGAATCCCATCGCGAGGAGGACGTGGCTGGGCTGAGCCACCCCGACCGAGCACGCCGAGCCGGTCGACGCCTCGATACCGCGCGCATCCAGCAGCATCACCAGCGAGTCGCCCTCGCACCCGGGGAACTGCAGGTTCGCGTTGTTCGGCAGCCGCCGGTCGAGGCGCGACTCGTGACCGCTCACCCGAACCCCCGCAACCGTCTGGCGGACCTGCTGGACGAGGTCGTCGCGCAGAGCCGACAGCCGGATGGCATCGCTGTGCTGCCGCTTGACCGCGATCCCGATGGCGGCCGCGAATCCCACGATCAAGGCCGTACCCACGGTGCCGGACCGGAGGACGCGCTCCTGGCCACCTCCGTGCAGCAACGGGGTGACGCCGACCGTTCGGCGGACCACGAGTGCTCCTACGCCGGCCGGTCCGCCCAGCTTGTGCGCCGTACAGGTCAGCGCGTCGACACCGCTGGCGGCGAAATCGACGGGCACCTGCCCGACCGCCTGGACCGCGTCGGTATGCACGGGGACGCCGTACGCATGGGCGAGCTCGACGGCCTGCCGGATCGGCTGCAGGGTTCCTACCTCGTGGTTGGCCCACATGACGCTGACAAGCGCGACCGAGCCCGGGTCTCGTTCGATCGATGCGCGCAGTACGTCGGGGTCGAGCTCGCCGTGGCGATTCACCGGCAGCAGCTCGACCTCGGCCCCTTCCTGGACCGCCAGCCAGCGCAGCGTGTCGAGTACTGCGGGGTGCTCGACGGCAGTGCTCAGGATTCGGCGACGACGAGGCTCCTCCCGACGTCTCGACCAGTAGATGCCCTTGATCGCCAGGTTGTCGGACTCGGTGGCACCCGACGTGAACACGACTTCGCCCGGCCGTGCGTTGAGCGAGTCGGCAACCCGCTCGCGGGACTCCTCGACCGCCCGTCTCGCGGTGCGGCCGGATGAGTGCAGGGACGAGGGGTTGCCGGTCCGGGTGAGCTGGCGCGTCATGGCCGCGACCACCTCGTCGTACATCGGTGTGGTCGCCGCGTGGTCGAGATAGACGGTTTCTCGGCTCTCGTTCATCGCGTCCCAGAGGTGTGCCGGTCCCGTCAGTGGCCGCGGGCGATCCACGTCTCGAGCGCGGGGAGCTCTGCCGCCACGGTCGTGTCATCACCGTGGCCGGTGTGTACGACCGTTGCCGGCGGCAAGGTGAGCAGCTTGGTGCGGATCGAGGTGATGATCGTGGGGAAGTCGCTGAACGATCTGCCTGTCGCGCCGGGTCCTCCCTGGAACAAGGTGTCCCCGGTGTAGACCGCCTCCAGGTCGGGGGAGTAGAAGCAGCAGGCGCCAGGCGCGTGGCCAGGGGTGTGCAACGTCTCCAGCCGTACGCCGCCGACCTCGAAGACGACGCCGTCCGCGAGCTCGCGGTCCGGAGCGAACGAGTGCACCCGGTCCCACAGCACCCGGTCGGCGGAATGCAGGTACGACGGTGCACCCGTGGCGGTGGTCAGTTCGCTGACGGCGCCGATGTGGTCGTCGTGAGCGTGGGTGAGGAGCACTGCCAGCACTCGCCTGCCGTCGATGGCTTCGAGGATCGGCTTGGCGTTGTGGGCGGCGTCGATGACCACGCACTCGTGGTCGTCGCCGATCACCCAGACGTTGTTCTCCACGTCCCAGGTGCCGCCGTCGAGGCTGAAGGTGCCGGCCGTGACGACCCGCGTACTGCGCACCGCGCTCACAGCTCGACCACCGACCGGAGGACATCGCCGGCGTGCATCTTCTCGAACGCCGTCTCGACGTCCTTGAGCCCGATGGTCTCGGTGACGAATGCCGACAGCGGGAAGCGGCCCTGCTGGGCGAGGTCGACCAGCATCGGGAAGTCGCGGGAGGGCAGGCAGTCGCCGTACCAGGAAGACTTCAGCGCACCGCCGCGCCCGAAGATCTCCAGCAGTGGCAGGGTGATCTCCATGTCGGGTGTCGGAACGCCGACCAGGACCACGGTTCCGGCGAGATCGCGGGCGTAGAAGGCCTGCTCGTAGGTGGCGGGCCGGCCGACGGCGTCGATGACCACGTCGGCGCCGAATCCGCCGGTGAGGCGGCGAATCGCCTCGACCGCGTCCTCGTCGCGCGAGTTGACGGTGTGCGTCGCGCCGAAGTCTTTGGCCCAGCTCAGCTTCCGGTCGTCGACGTCCACCGCGATGATCGTCGAAGCGCCGGCCAGGGCGGCGCCGGCGATCGCGGCGTTGCCCACACCGCCGCAGCCGATCACTGCGATCGAGTCGCCTCGGGTGACGGCACCGGTGTTCACGGCCGCGCCGAAGCCGGCCATGACGCCACATCCGAGCAGCCCGGCCGCGGCGGCGGATGCCTGCGGGTCGACCTTGGTGCACTGGCCGGCCGCGACGAGGGTCTTCTCGACGAACGCGCCGATGCCGAGCGCGGGGGACAGCGGAGTGCCATCGGTCAGCGTCATCGGTTGGGAGGCGTTGTGGGTGTTGAAGCAGTACTGCGGCTTGCCCTTCGCGCAGGCGCGGCACTGGCCACACACCGCGCGCCAGTTCAGCACCACGAAGTCGCCGGGGGCGACCTCGGTGACATCCGCGCCGACGGCCTCCACGACACCGGCGGCCTCGTGACCCAGCAGGAACGGGAACTCGTCGTTGATGCCGCCCTCCCGGTAGTGCAGGTCGGTGTGACACACACCGCAGGCCTGAACCCGGACGACAGCCTCGCCCGGGCCCGGATCGGGCACCACGATGTCGACGACCTCGACAGGTGCTCCCTTGCTGCGGGCGATGACTCCCTTGACCGTGGCGGGCATGGCTCTCCTTCTGGCAGTTCTGGCGGCTGGTTCAGCGGAAGACGACAGTGCGGTTGTGATCCAGGAGGACTCGGTGTTCGCTGTGCCAGCGGATGGCGCGGGCGAGGACCTGGGCCTCGACATCCTGCCCGGCGGCAGTCATGTCCGCGGCATCCAGCGAGTGGTCGACCCGTACGACGTCCTGCTCGATGATCGGGCCTTCGTCCAGGTCTGGGGTGACGTAGTGCGCGGTGGCGCCGACGAGCTTGACGCCGCGCTTGTGCGCCTGGTGGTAGGGCTTGGCGCCCTTGAAGCTGGGCAGGAACGAGTGGTGGATGTTGATCGCGCGACCCTCGAGCTTGTTGCACAGGTCGTTCGAGAGGACCTGCATGTAGCGGGCGAGGACGACGAGGTCGACGTCGAGGCTGTCCACCAGTTGCAGCAACTGGGCTTCGGCCTCGGGCTTGGTGTCGGGCGTGACCGGGATGTGGTGGAACGGGATCCCGTTCGCCTCCGCCACCGGCTGGAAGTCGAGGTGATTGGAGACGATGGCCGGGATCTCGATGTTCAGCGCGCCGGTCCGGGTGCGGAACAGCAGGTCGTTCAGGCAGTGCCCGAAGCGGGAGACCATCAGCAGCGCCCGCGTCGGCGTGTTCGCGTCGTGCAGTTGCCACGCCATCGCGAACTGCCCGGCGACGGCGGCGAAGTCCCGGCGCAGCTGGTCCAGGTCCGCGCCGTCCACGCGGAACTGGACCCGCATGAAAAAGGTGTCGGTGAGCCGGTCGTCGAACTGATGGCTGGCGTTGATGTTGCCACCGTGCTCCATCACGAACCGGCTGACGCCGAAGACGATCCCGGGCGCCTCGGAGCAGGTCAGGGTCAGGACGTACTCGTGTCCGGCAGGAGGCCGAGGCGCCATCACAGTTCTCCTTTTGCGTAATGCACAACAGGACGAGCGATACGCAACAGCCTGCCGGGTCAACGGCGGATTGGTCAAGGGCGTATTCGGCCCGTTCTCACCCCGGCCCCGGAGCCCGGGTCCACGGGGCACGCGGAATCGAGTCCCGGCAGCGCCGGAGCCGGCCGCTGGAAGCCGGTTGTCACCGTTCGCTGCGTCAGGAAGCACCGCCGGGCGGCGCGGAGGTCGCGGTTTGGCGGTCCCGGAAGCGCGGGTATCCCGCGGGGCCTGGTGCGGAGTGTGCCGGGTGCCGGGTGCCGGGTGCGGCAACCTACGCCAGGTATGCCGCTCTTGGGTGCCGACGGTGGCGCCGGGTGTGGGAGTGGTGTGGTCAGACCGGAGTGACGGCGTCGGCCTCGCGGCCTTTGGGGCCGTCGACGATCTCGAACTCGACCTGCTGGCCGTCCTCGAGGGTCTTGTAACCGTCGGAGACGATCTTGCTCCAGTGGACGAAGACGTCGTCCTGGCCTTCGACGGCAAGGAAGCCGTAGCCCTTGTCGGCGTTGAACCACTTCACGGTGCCGCGCACCATCGAAACTCCTGTGACAACGGGGCCCGCCTTCACCCGGACCCCTCGGGTACTCGCCCACCGGCCGAAGCCGCTGGAGCGCACCAAAGCCTAGCGGAGTTCGTCCGCGGTACGCCGTACTGCCCTGGGGACTGTGAACGCCGCCACGGCGCCGGCGAGTGCGACGACGATGCCGATCAGGAAACCGAGCCGGTAGCCGGTCATCGGGTCGTCGGCGGCGGTGACGGGTGCGCACAGGGCGAGGCCGAGGGTGGTGCCGAGCTGCGCCGACGAGGTGAGTACGCCGGCTGCGACGCCACGCTGGCCTTCGACGACTTCCGCCGTACCGGCCGTGGTTGACGACACCGATGCGAGGCCGAGGCTGAGGCCCATCACGGTGAAGGCGGCGAGTAGGAGGGCCAGTGGCACACCGTCTCGGGGGATGAGTAGCAGGAGTGCTACGCCGAACGCGATGCCGGTGAAGCCGGCGAGCAGCATGCGGCGTGTGCCGTGGCGCAGGGCAGCGCGCGGACCTGCCAGCGAGCCGCCGATGACGGCCAGGTTGAAGGCCGGGAAGATCAGGCCGGCCTGGGCGGGTGGCAGTTGAGCCTGTACGTAGAGCGCGGCGGTGAGCATTGGTGGAGATGTCGATGCGGTGACCGCGGCTGCGGTGAGGTTGCCGCCGAGTACGCCGCGGGTCCGCGCGAGGCTGCCTGGCGTCAGCGGCTGTGGTGAGTGCCGCTCGACCTTGGCGAACAGAGCGAGTAGTGGCGCGGCTCCTGCCAGGGCGGCCCAGCCGCGAGGGGTGGTCGGGTCGTGGGCGATCTCTGACAGGCCGAGTGCCGTCAGGGCGATGCCTGCGGTGACGAGGGCGGCGCCGGGCAGGTCCAGCGTGCGGACGGGTGTTGTCCGGCCGCGGCCGGGCAGGGCCCGGAAGCTCACAACGAGAGCTAGTAGGCCGATCGGGACGTTGACTGCGAAGACCCAGCGCCAGCCGCCGAGCTGGGTGAGCACGCCGCCCAGCACCCATCCGCTGGCGCCGCCGCCTGCACCGGCTGCTGTCCACCAGCCGAGGGCGCGTCGCGCGGCCTCAGGCGACAGAGCTTCGGAGAGCGCGGCCAGGGCGGCTGGTGCGAGGAGGGCGGCGCCGGCACCCTGGACAAGGCGGGAGACGATCAGGGCGGCCGGTGACCACGCCAGTGCGCAGCCGAGCGATGCGGCGGTGAACGCGATGAGTCCGGCCCGGAACATCCGCCGCGGTCCGGCCAGATCCGCCGCCCGGCCGCCGAGGATGAGCAGTCCGGCCAGCGTGACCGTGTAGGCGGTGAAGACCCACAGCAGGCCGACCGGTCCGAAGCCGAGCTCGGCATCGATCGCGGGCAGCGCCATCGTGACGATCGTGGCGTCGAGCACCACCACGAACTGGGCCACACAGACGACCGCCCAGCCACCGGCTCGCACAGGGGTGTTTCCGGTCAAATCGCTCATGCCGGAAACAGTGCCCAGCGCTTCCGATCGCAAACTGGTAAAATGCATTTTGATGGAAACAGTCCAGCTGCCGGAGGGCATCCGCCCCCTCCCGATCGTCGCGGGTGATCTGGCCCTCGACTTCGCCAACACGGTCGACGACCCGCTTGGCCCGGAGCGGCACGACCACATCGCCACGTACCACGGCCTCCTGTGGTGGTCCCTGCGCCAATCCCTGCTCACCGAGCCCGAGGCGGATCGACTCCTCCACACCGCGGCCCCCCGGCCGGCAGCCGCGGTGGTCCGCCGAGCGCACTCGTTGCGCGAAGCAATCAACCGCACAGCAGGTTCGATCGCGGATGGTGGCGAGCTCGAGGGATGGGAGGACCTGCGGCCGTTCGTGACTGCGGCTGTCGATCGGATGGAGTTGGCGGATCTTCGGCCCTCCTGGCGTTTCGAGCGGTTGGAGTCGCCGTTGTGGCCGGTGGCTCAGGCCGCGTACGGGTTGCTGACCGGGCCGCGCGCGGGGCGGATCAAGCGGTGCGCCGGCTGCCCGTGGTTGTTCCTGGATCAGTCGAAGAACGGCAGCCGGCGCTGGTGCTCGATGGAGATCTGCGGTACGTCGCAGAAGGTCCGGCTCTACGTGTCGCGCCGAGCCGCGCGCCGAGGCCAGAGCTGACCCGCCGCGGCCAGGCAGAGCGCCGTACCGACCAAGACAGCGCTGACCCACAGGGGTGCGCGGTAGCCGGTCAACGTGATCGCCGCACCACCGAGCAAAGGGCCGAGGGCGGCGCCGACGTTGAGCGAGGCGGTGGCCAGGCCGCCGGCCAGCACAGGTGATTCCGAGCCGGCGTAGAGGGCGGACGCGATCAGCGTCGAGCCGACGGCGAACGAGAACAAGCCTTGCGTGAAGACCAGTACGACGGCCGCAGCCGGGACGGACGCGGTCACCGCGAACACGCACCAACCCAGCAACAAGGTGCCCCCAGCAACGAAAACCAGACGCGGGTCGCGACGGTCGGCATACCGGCCCGCGACGGTGACGCCGGCGAACGAGCCGACGCCGAACAGCGCGAGCATCGCCGGCACCCACCCGGCCCCGAGGCCGGTCACCTCGGTCACCACCGGCGCGAGGTAGGTGAACGAGCAGAACGTTGCCCCATTCACCAAAGCCCCGAGCAACAGCAGCACGACGAGACGCCGCTGAACCACTCGCAGTCCGCCGGCCGTGGCCGGACCGCCAGTACGGGAAGCAGGCACCGCGCGCAGGATCGCGATCAACGCCGGGACGGAGATGATCGCAACCGCCCAGAACGCGGACCGCCAGCCGAAGTGCTGGCCGAGCAGAGCGCCGCCCGGTACGCCGCCGATGCAGGCGAGCGTCGTACCGCCGAGCAGGACGGAGGTCGCGCGGCCCTTGGCGTCCGGTCGCGCCAGGCTGGTCGCCGTGGCGAGCGCGATCGCGAGGAATCCGGCGTTGGCGAGGGCCGCGAGCACGCGGGTGATCAGCAGCATGGTGAAGCTGGTCGTGACCGCGCCGATCACATGGACCAGCAGGAACACGGTCAACGTCACCAGCAGCGTGCGGCGGCGCGGCCAGCGGGCGCCGAGCACGGCGATCGCCGGTGCGCCGACGATCATGCCGACCGCGAACGCCGAGGTGAGCCAGCCCGCGGTGGGGATCGAGACGTCCAGTTCACGAGCGATGTCCGGTCCGAGACCGGACAGCATGAATTCAGAAGTCGCCTGGGCGAACACGGCCAGCCCAAGCAGATACAGCACGAAAGGCATGAGGAAGCTCCGCAACCACGTCGATGAGGTGCGGCAGGACGGATCGCCTGCCGGGCATCGCCGGCGGTTCGGGTGCGGGAGTGCCACCGAACGGCCGGTGGCTACGGTCTGCTGGCCTCCGGGCTGGACATGCGGGTGAGCCTAGAGAACGTGGTGGCGCAGGTCCATCGAGTTAACTGCGGTTGGATGCCGCCAGACCGACGATGCCGGCCGCGACCAGCAGCAGAGCACTGGTGACACCGAGGTCATCGGTCTGAAGGATGCCGTTGTCGGTCAGCATCCAGATGGTGGCGGCACCGGTCAGGACGGTGCCGGCGATGACGCCGGGAACGTCCGGTTTGGCCCCCTTCTTCTGGTGCTGCTTCATCCTCGCTCCACTCTGATGCTGCCCAGTTTCAGATCCAGGTCCAGTGTGACAGTCTCCGGGCCGGCCTTGCCGTCCGCTCCTAGATCCTTCAAGGTCAGCTGGGCGTCGCGGCCGCCCTTGTGCTCGTTCAGCCAGACCAGTTCACCCATCTCGGCGGACAGGTGGCCTTCGACGTCGACGTTCTGCGGGACCTTGACGACGACCTCGCCGACTCCACCGTGGACCTCCACCCTGGCACCTGGTGCGAACGTCGCCTTGGTCAGGTCGAGGTGCGCCGCTCCGGCGTCGAACGCGTACTTCGTGCTGGTCGCGGTGATCGTCTGGCCGGCCGAGGCGGTGTAGTTGATGTCCGCGACGTTGCGCGGCACCTCGGGGAACACCGTGCTCGCCACGGCGCCGGCCGCGAGCAGGATGCCGAGCGGAAGCAGCGCCAGCGTCCGGCCGACGAAGCCGCCGAGCAGCATGCCGGCGCCGAGCGTCGCCAGGCCGATGATCAGCATCGTCGAAGTGGCCGCTCCCGCCGCCCAGGCGATCGTGATCGCGACACCGGTCAGGACGACGATGATCGACTTCACCCCGCGCAGGCCCTTGGCCGGCGGCTCCGACGTCTTGGCGTTTGTCGGAGGTGCCGAGGCCGGCGGCTCGTCGACGTACAGGCCGAGAGGGTCGTCCTCGGTCCACACAGGCTGGACCGGTTCGACGGTGCGGTCCTGGGGGCGCTGCGTGGCCGAGGACGACGGGCCCGCCGGGGGAGCTGACGGGCCGGTCTGCGGAGGCAGGTACGCCGAGACAGGCTGACCCATCGGGGCGGCCGGCTGCTGGGCGGCCGGGGCCTGAGTGCCTGGAGCCTGAGTGCCCGGGGCCTGAGTGGTCTGAGTGTCCTGAAGGCCCTGGGCGGGTGGCGGACCCTGCGGGCCGGTCCACTGCGGCCCGGCCCAGCCCTGGTCCACCGTCGAGTTGGCCCGGCCCTGCCGGACCCGCTTGCGCTGGGAGGCGACGATCCAGATCACCGCGAGCACGACCAGCGGCCCGGGCACGGCCCGGCCGAAGTCGAACGACGACATCAGCGCGATCGCGAAGAACACACAGGCGCCGATCACGATCGGCCACAGCCACGGGTGGTCCGGGCGGACCCGGTCGCCGAGCAGACCCTGTGCCGCGGAGCGCTCGCTGCCCTCGCCGGGCATCAGCACCCAGGCGGCGATGTAGAAGATGATCCCGGGACCGCTGATGATGAGCACCGCCATCACCACGCGGATCAGCACCGGATCGATGTTCAGCGCGCGGCCGATACCGCCGCAGACGCCGGCCACCATCCGGTCCGACCGGCTGCGCTGCCAGCTCTGCACGTTCTGCAGGCGGCTGCGGTCGAACCCCCCGGGTCCACTCTGGTTCTGCTCCATGCCATCGATACTGGCCCCGGACCCGGCGGAACGACATCGGGGATCCCCCTCTCGCGACCCCGGGTCGCACGGCCGTCACCCCACCGGGCAACGGCCGGGCTCGGGGTTCTCCCCGGTGCGACCCTGAGCCCGCCGGGCAGCCGCTGAGGAGACGGCTAGGGACAAGCCCGCTGGTGTCGGCCCGGTCCACGTGTGACGATCGTGGGGATGAATCACCCAGCCGCAGCCGCGCCCACGGGCGGGTCCTCCACGCCGGAGACCCCACCCGGGCCTCCGCCTGGCCGGGGCAGCCAGGGCGAGGGCCAGTGGCAGTACCAGGGCTGGGGCCCTCAAGGACCCAGGCAATACCAGGGCCCCTACGCCGCGTACGGCGCTCAGCCGGGCCAGCAACCGTACGGCGCTCAGCCGGGCCAGCATGCGTACGGCGCTCAGCCGGGCCAGCAACCGTACGGCGCCCAGCAGCCCGGGCAGGGCTCCGAACCACCACCAGTACGCCGGGCCTACCGCCGTACTGAAGGAAGGGTGGTCGCCGGCGTCGCAGGGGGTGTGGCGGACCACCTCGGCGTGTCCGACACCGTCGTACGGCTGGCGTTGATCGCGGCCACGGTCTTCGGCGGGTTCGGCGTACTGATCTACGCAGCACTCTGGTTCCTCATGCCGCTGGCCACTCCGACCGCGCCGGCGGCGCCTGGCCTGGCCGCGCACACCCGCGGTGGACTCCGTACCGACCAGCCGCCCCCGCAGCCGGTGGTGGAGGCCAAGGAGCGGAAGAAGGAGAAGAGCCGCGGGCAGGTGACGGCCTTCGTGGTCGTCGGCATCGGTGTGCTGCTCCTTCTGCAGGTGGCCGGGCTCGGGATCGCCGGGAAGATGTTCTGGCCGCTGGTGTTCGCCGGCACCGGTCTGGCGCTGATCTGGCGGCAGGCGGACGAGAGCCAGAAGAACGAGTGGGCCAACTCGGTCCGGGTCCCGATCCTCGGCATCGTGCTCGGGAAGGGCGGGTGGAAGTCGCTGGTCCGGATCGCCGTCGGGCTGATCCTGATCGGTACGGCGGTCACCGTCTTCCTGGTCCAGAACGGCCGGCTCTCGATGGTCGGCGACGTACTGGTCGCACTGCTGCTGGCGGTGGTCGGAATCGGCGTGATCGCCGGGCCATGGGTGCACCGGCTGACCCGCGACCTGAACACCGAGCGGGCCGAGCGGATCCGGTCGCAGGAGCGCGCCGACATGGCCGCCCACCTGCACGACTCGGTGCTGCAGACGCTGGCGCTGATCCAGAAGCAGGCGAACGACCCGCGCGCGGTCGCACGGCTGGCCCGTTCGCAGGAGCGCGAGCTGCGGACCTGGCTGTACGACGAGGACGACAAGACCGACCAGACCCTGGCCGGTGCCACCAAGCGGGCCGCGGCCGAGGTCGAGGACTCGCACGGCGTACCGGTCGAGGTGGTGACGGTGGGGGACTGCGAGCTGACCGAACCGCTGTCCTCGATGGTCCGCGCCGCACGCGAGTCGATGGTGAACGCGGCCAAGCACTCCGGGGCGGCCAAGATCGACGTGTTCGTCGAGGTGGACGGCGACCGGGCGGAGGTCTTCGTCCGGGACCGGGGCAAGGGATTCGATGTCGACGGCGTGCCGGAGGATCGGCTCGGGCTGCGGCACAGTGTGTTGGGCAGAATGGAACGGCATGGCGGGCGCGCGACGGTGCGGTCCGATCCGGAGACAGGAACCGAAGTGCGACTGGAGATGGACAGATGAGCCAGAGGCGCGTTGTCGTCGTCGACGACCACGACATGTTCCGGGCCGGGGTGCGCAGTGAGATCGGTACCGCGGTCGAGATCGTCGGGGAGGGGTCCGACGTCGACACGGCGGTCAAGGCGATCGTCGCGACCGAGCCCGACGTGGTGCTGCTCGACGTACACCTGCCGGGTGGCGGTGGCACCGAGGTGATGAAGCAGGTTCATCAGCGGCACCCGGAGGTGAAGTTCCTGGCGCTGTCGGTGTCGGACGCGGCCGAGGACGTGATCGGCGTGATCCGGGCCGGTGCGCGGGGGTACGTGACCAAGAACATCAGCGGGGCCGAGCTGGTCGACGCGATCGGGCGGGTCGCGGACGGGGACGCGGTGTTCTCGCCGCGGCTGGCCGGGTTCGTGCTGGACGCGTTCTCGGGTGCGATCGACATCGCCTCGGTGGACGAGGACCTGGACCGGCTGTCGCAGCGCGAGCGTGAGGTGCTGCGGCTGATCGCGCGCGGCTACGCGTACAAGGAAGTGGCCCGCGAGCTGTTCATCTCGGTGAAGACCGTGGAGACGCACGTCTCGTCCGTACTGCGCAAGCTCCAGCTCTCCAACCGGCACGAACTGACCCGCTGGGCCACCGACCGCCGCCTGGTCTGACGCGCACTCCGGGGCGCGGGAGGTCAAACGCTCGCTAGGGTTGCGGCATGGATCTCCTGCATGACGTGCTGACCCTGCTGCACCTGGTCGGCTTCGCGGCCTTGTTCGGCGGGTTCTTCACCCAGCTGAAGTCGAAGGCGCCGGTGGTGAACGCGGCGATGCTGCACGGTGCGCTGACGCAGTTGGTCACCGGTGTCCTGCTGGTCGGGCTCGCGTCCGGGGTCAAGGACGACGACTTCACCGTCGACAACACCAAGATCGCGGTCAAGCTGGTCGTCGTACTCGTCGTCACCGGGCTGGTGTTCGCCTACCGCAAGCGGCCGGCGATCAGCCGCGAGACGTTCTTCAGCATCGGCGGCCTGACGCTGCTGAACGCGATCATCGCGGTGTTCTGGCACTGACCTATCGGCTGGACGACGTGTAGGGGAGCAGCGCCATCTCGCGGGCGTTCTTGATCGCGCGGGCGACCTGCTTCTGCTGCTGGACGCTCAGGCCGGTGACCCGGCGGGAGCGGATCTTGCCGCGGTCGGAGATGAACTTCCGCAGCAGCGCGGTGTCCTTGTAGTCGATGTAGGTGATGCCGTCGCGGTCGAGCGGGTTCTGCTTCGGCTTGCGCTTGCCGGTGGGCGCCGGGCGTCGGGGCATGGTCGGGGTCCTCCGTTGTTGAATGTCGTTTTCATTTAGGATAGCCGGTGTGGCGTGTTGTGGACAGGGCACGGAGTCGCCACCCCGGCGCGGGCGGTGCGGACTTGGCGGCTGTTATACCGTCGAGTGCTATGGAGCGGAATCTCACTGCCGAACAGCTCGGGCTCTTCGAGAAGGAGTTCGCGTCGAACCCGCAGTACCGGGTGATGCAGAACGCCGTCACGCAGACGCCAGTCAACGCCATCGCCCTCGACCGCCAGGTCGTCACCTCGATCGACCACTCGGTGTCGCATCTGCTCGACGACTGGAAAGTGACGAACCAGAAGAAGAGCGGCCGCTGCTGGCTGTTCGCCGGGCTGAACCTGCTCCGCGTCGGCGCGGCCGAGAAGCTCGGCGTCAAGGACTTCGAGTTCTCCCAGAACTACCTGCTCTTCTGGGACAAGTTCGAGCGGTCCAACTTCTTCCTCGAGGCGATCATCGAGACCGCCGACCGGGACGTCGACGACCGGACCGTGGCGCACCTGCTGTCCGACCCGATCGGTGACGGCGGCCAGTGGAACATGTTCGTCGCGCTGGTCCGCAAGCACGGCCTGGTGCCGAAGTCGGCGATGCCCGAGACCGAGAGCTCGTCGGCGACCGCGCAGATGAACGACACGCTGCGCAAGCTGCTCCGCCAGGGTGCCCGCGACCTGCGCGCGCTGGACGGCGCCGAGGCGCGGCGCGACCGCAAGCAGGAGATCCTGACCGTCGTGCACCGGGTGCTCAGCATCCACCTCGGCACGCCACCGCAGAAGTTCCTCTGGCAGTGGAAGGACAGCGACAAGGAGTTCCACCGGGACGGCTGGACCACGCCGGGCGAGTTCGCCGCGGCGTACGTGCAACTGCCGATCGACGAGTACGTCTGTCTGGTGCACGACCCGCGCGCGTCCAGCCCGATCGGCAAGACCTTCACCGTCGACTACCTCGGCAACGTCATCGACGCGCCGCCGGTGGTGTACCTGAACGTCGAGATCGAGCTGATGAAGCAGCTCACCCAGGACGCGATCGTCGGCGGTGAGCCGGTCTGGTTCGGCTGTGACGTCGGCAAGCAGATGAACGGCGACCTCGGCTACTGGGACGCCAAGCTGTACGACTACGGCTCGGTCTACGACACCGAGTTCACCCTGGACAAGGCCGACCGGCTGCTGCACCACGAGACACTGATGACGCACGCGATGCTGTTCACCGGTGTCGACGTGGTGGATGGCAAGCCGCGGCGCTGGCGGGTCGAGAACAGCTGGGGTGACGAGAAGGCGGACAGCGGCTTCTGGACCATGAACGACTCGTGGTTCGGCGAGCACGTCTTCGAGATCGCGGTACGGCGTTCCGCCCTGCCGGCCGACCTCCAGGCGCAACTCGACGAGGCGCCGATCGTCCTCCCGGCCTGGGACCCGATGGGCGCCCTGGCCGACTAACCAATCAAGTTCAGCGCTTCGGACGGACGCTCGAGGGTCGGCAGGTGGCCGGCCCACGGGAGGTCGATGTGCTCGGCGTTCGGGAGCCGCTCGGCCAGGTACGCCGCGCAGGCGCCGAACCAGCCGAAGTCGTGTGCGCCCGTGATCAACCGCACGGGCGCGCCGATCTTCTCGGGTTCCACCGGGTACTCCTCGTTGTCGACGTCACCCGCGGCCAGCTGAACGTCGAACGCACGCTTCTGCATCACGCGGAGGAGTTCGCGGGCCTCCGCGTCGGCCTCCGGGCCGATCCAGCTGCGCACCATCAGGTCGGTCGCGCCGTCGACATCTCCGGCCTCCAGCAGTCGTTCCTCCTCAGCCCACACGGCCCGCAGATCCTCGGTCGGCTCCACTCCGTCGGTCGGTGCGCAGATCAGCACGAGCCGATTGAACCGCTCCGGCTGCCGGCTGGCCGCCTGCTGCACGACGTACCCGCCGTACGACGATCCGACGGCTTCGACCGAGTCCACTCCCAGCTCGTCGAGCACCGCGAGCACGTCGCCGGCGTCGGAGTACTTGGCGCCGGGCTCCAGCGGCGTCTCGCCGTATCCGCGCAGGTCCACCGTGATCACCCGGTGGTCCCGGCGCAGCTCCGCCACCTGCCGGGCCCACATCCGCGCGTCGGCCACTCCTGCGTGCACCAGCAGGACCGCCGGGCCGTCCCCAACCACCCAATGAGCAATAGTCATGCCCGCACCCTTGTCGCTCCAGTCCGGACCCGCAAATCGTTTAGGCCGTGTCTGACGGCCCCCGCCTACTGCGCGGCACTCGGCGCGGGACCGTCAGACACGGCCTAGCCGAGCCGGATGACTGTGAAGGGCTCGGCGAAGTGGTTCGGTGGGAGGCCGCCATCGCGGGCGTTCTGCTGGGCGAAGGTGCGCATCTGGGCGGCCAGGGCCTCCGGGTCGCGGTGCTGGCTGGTGTGGGACAGCAGGGCGGCGATCTTCTGGTCGATGGTGTCGGTGATGTCGACCCAGTGGTTGCGTTCGGGGTGCTCCATCATCCAGAGCTCGCCGACGTCCCAGGCCTCCTCGGTGAGGTCGTCGTACGCGTAGGGGTTGCCGGCGGCGGGGTAGAACGCGCGGACCGTGGCCTCGGCGGTGGCGAGGTGGTCGGGGTGGGAGACATGCAGGCGTGACCACCAGCGCTCGGGTGACTGGGTCAGCAGCCGCTGCGGCCGGACCTGGCGGATCAGCCGGGTGAGGTCGCGGACCAGCTCCGGACTCGGCTCGACCAGGCCGTCGACGTACCCGAGGAAGTGCAGGTCGTGGACGCCGACGTGCTCGGCGGCCGTGGTCTGCTCGGCCCGCCGTACCGCGGGGATCTCGGCCCGGTCCCGGTCCGGCTCGAAGCCGCCCGCCTGACCGTCGGTGACGATGCAGTAGTGCACCTCGATGCCGGTCTTGGTCCAGGTCGCGACCGTCCCGGCGCCGCCGAAGTCGATGTCGTCGGGATGCGCGACCACCACCAGAACCCGCTCGATCTCCGCGTCCGGCCGTGGATTCCCCTCGCTTGGCACACTCACCAGCACGACCTTAGTTGATACCAGGCGGCAAGCTGGTGTTGACGGGGAGGTGGATCGATGGAGCTGGGTGGGGAGTGCGAGCCGCGGAACGTGCGGATGGACGCGGGCCGGCTGGGGGCGGCCGTCGAGCTGGTCCGGTCCCGTAAGGCCGTCGCGCAGCTGTGCGTGATCCGGGACGGCCGGGTGGTGGTCGACCAGGCGATCGGCTGCGCTCCGGACGCGTTGTTCTGGCTCTTCTCCGCGAGCAAGCCGTACGTCGCGATCGTGATCCACCGGCTGGTCGAGGCCCGGCAGCTCCACCTGGACGACGCGGTGGCGGCGTACTGGCCCGAGTTCGCCGAGTTCGGCAAGCGGGACATCACCGTTCGGCAGGTGCTGCGGCATCGGTCCGGACTGACCACGGTCGGCAGGTATCTCGCCGAGGCCCGGGCGATGAGCGACTGGGATCGCTCGCTGCGGCGGATCGAGCAGGCCCGGCCGCTCTGGCCGATCGACACGGTCGCGTACAGCCCGCTCGCGTTCGGCTTCGTCCTCGGCGAGGTCGCGCGCCGGTGCAGCGGGCAGCCGTTCGAGGAGCTGGTACGGCGCTTCGTCCTCGAGCCGCTCGGGGTCACGAACACCTTCCTCGGGCTGCCCGCCGACCAGTGGCACCGGAACGTCCCGATCCGGGTCGGTGGTCCGATCGGGCCGATCGTCCAGTCGATCGTGAACAACCGGGCCACCCGGCAGGCCGTCGTACCCGCGGCGGGAATCTCCACCACCGCGCGCGAGCTGGCGGCTTTCTACCAGGCGCTACTGGATGGTGGCGCCGGGCCGGGCGGCCGGGTGCTGCGGCCGGAGTCGGTCGCGGCCGCCGTCGAGCCGACGAGTGAGGGTGAGCTGGATCGGACCGTCGGCGCGCCGATCCGGTGGTCGCAGGGGTTCCAGCTCGGCGGGCCGCGCTTCGTCCCGAACGTGATCACCCCGCTCGGGATGACGAGCAGCCCGCGGACCTTCGGGCACAACGGCAGCAACTGCTGTATCGGCTGGGCCGATCCGGATCGGCGGCTCGCCTACGCCTACCTGACCAACCGGATCGGCCGCCGGGACATCGATGCCGCCCACCACGCCGCCGTCGCCGACAAGATCCTGGAAGCCACGTTCGATTAGGCCGTGTCTGACGGTCCCGCGCCGTAGCGAGCAGGTGCTCGGTGCGGTAGCTCGGCGTGCTGGAGCGAAGGTCTCGATGTGGTTCCATCGTGGCCTTTGCTCCAGTGCGGCGA
>NZ_JBEZZH010000003.1:0-275216 GCF_040639075.1 Kribbella sp. NPDC023972
ATGGAACCACATCGAGACCTTCGCTCCAGCACGCCGAGCTACCGCACCGAGCACCTGCTCGCTACGGCGCTGAACCGTCAGACACCGCCTAGTCGAACCGCGTCAGTTGGAACCGCGTCAGTTGAAGAGGGCCGGGTCGACGGTGATCCACGTGTGCCGAGCACGGGCGAGGACGCGACCGTCCGCGTCGTACAACGTGCTGGCGGTGAACGTCTTCCGGCCGTCCTCGCCGAGATAGCGACCCAGCGCCACGCAGGCCTCGCCGACGTGCGGTCGTGCGTCGATACATGCCGTGAGCTGGCCAAGCACCGAGGGCCTGCCCTCCAGATCGATCGCCCACCCACCCGGGCAGTCGAGTGCGGCCCACAGGAACACCGCATCCACCTGACCGTCGTCGCCGGCGGCGAGGTCGGCGGCCGGCTTCCAGGTGCACGCCGTACGCCCGTCGCCCAGCGGTCCCGGCTTGAGCTGCAGTCCGCCAGGGTTGGCCGGCCCACACACGAAGCAGCTCGGGAACGGGTGGTTCGTCAGTCCCCGGTACGACGCCTCCGCCGCGCGAGCATCCTCCGGTGACACCGGATCGATCGTCGCGTCGGCCAGGAAGTCCGACGCGACCGGTACGGCGCTCGCGACCAAGGACTCGCCGTCCGTCAGTCGAGCCCCCGAAGAATCCGCGACCAGGTCGAGGTCACGCTCCATCGGCGGCGGCACCCGCAAGGTCACCTGTGGCACCAGCCCGCTGCCGATGAGACCGGCCAACGCGGTCCCTACCCGGCCGGCGACGTACCCACCGTTGCCGGATCTCGCCGGTCCCTGAAACCGCCCGGCGATTCGCACCGCTTCCCGGTCGTTCATGGATCTCGACCCTAGTCGTTCACGTTCGGTGCCTCGCATTGACACACACAGTGAGCAATTCAGCCGATTGAAAGGCCTTCGCGGCAGTCGGTCTCGAGCTGGCGAAAACGGGTAAACCACAGAGGTGTGAGTTGCGATGCCGGTGGGAAGGAAGGAGTTTCAGAGAAATCTGAGGAATTCTCGGAGATTACTGAGCTCAGTACTCCTGTTCAAACGACCGTTTGAACTATGCTGACTGCAGGCTACGGCGAGTGAGCAGGTGGGGTGCCTGAGCAAGCAGTGGCCGGGGGGAAGGAGAACTCTGTGGAGACACCGGTCGAATCGACCCGGGAGAGGTTGCTCAATGTTGCCGAGCAACGGTTCGGCGAGGGGGGTTACGAAGGAACGTCGCTGCGGGCCATCACGGTCGCGGCGGCCGCCAACATCGCGGCGGTCAACTATCACTTCGGTTCGAAGGAGGCGCTGCTGCGGGCGGCGGTGGCGCGGGCGATGGGACCGGTCAACATCGAACGTCGGCGCCGGCTGGATCAGCTCGAGGCCAAGGGGCAGCCGACACCGGAGGAGTTGATCCGGGCGTTCATCGAGCCCGGGCTGGACCTGGTCCTGCGCCGGGGTGAGCGCGGCGCGGTGGTCGCGCGGTTCATCGGCCGGATCGCCTTCGATCCGAGCCAGCGGATCCGCGATCTGTACGCGGCCGAGTCCGATCCGATCGAGGCGCGGTACCTGGCCGCGCTGCAGGCGGCACTGCCGCATGCGGCGCCGGAGTCGGTCGCGTTCGGCTACGTGAACATGCTCGGCCTGCTCGCCCTGCACCAGTCGCAGGCACTGTCGCGGGCACCGGGCGTCGAGGACGCCGAGGATCCCGGCAAGCTGGCCGAGAACCTGATCGCGTTTCTGGTGGCGGCCTTCGACCGCGGCCTGCGGGCCTGATTTGGAGGCGGCCGATCACCCGCGGCGCCCTGCCCGCGGATCTTCGGACGCAACCGAACCAGAGCCGCGGCTGGTCTACGGCTTTGTCGCGAAAGCTGTCCAAGGATTGCTCACGGATGTTCGGACTGCCGGGTAACGCTGCATAATGGCGCTCCGTGGACCCCTGTGAAATCGTGGTTGCCGTCGATCTCGGTGGAACCCGGATGAAGTGCGGCCTGGTCGCCGCGGACGGTGCCGTGCTGCACCGCGAGACCAGGCCGACACCCCGGGAAGCCGGGGGCCGCGCCGTACTCGACGCCCTGCTGGAAACCGTCGTCGAACTCAGCCAGAAGGCGACCGCCGAGGGGCACCTGGTGCGGGCCGTCGGCGTGGTCGTGCCGGGCATCATCGACGCGGAGACCGGCACGGTCAGCGCCGAGAACCTGGCCTGGGTCGGTACGCCGGTGCTGGCCGAGCTGAAGGCCGCGATCGGCGCGGACCGGCCGGTTCAGCTCGCCCACGACGTCCGGGCCGGCGGGTACGCCGAGCTCCGCCAGGGCGCGCTCACCGGCACCACGAACTCGCTCTTCCTTCCCCTCGGCACCGGCATCGCGGCCGCGATGGTGGTCGACGGTTCGCTGGTCAGCGGCGACGGGTACGCCGGTGAACTCGGCCACACCCGCTTCGTCCACGGCGACGCGGCCGAGCTGTGCGCCTGCGGCCAGTGGGGCTGCCTAGAGACCGTCGCGTCCGCCGCCGCCATCGCCCGCAGGTACGGCGCTCGCACCGGGCGGACCGTGGACGGGGCCCGCGAGGTGCTCGAGCTGCTTGCGGCAGGTGACCCGGATGCCGCACAGGTCTGGGACGACGCGCTGACCGTCCTGATCGACGCGCTCGTCCTCTACACCACCCTGGTCGCGCCCACGCGGATCGCGATCGGTGGTGGACTGGTGGGAGCGGGCGAGACGCTGCTGCAGCCGCTGCGCGACGGCATCCACGCCCGGCTGACGTTCCAGCGCGAGCCGGAGATCGTCGCCGCCGTCCTGGGGGAGGACGCCGGCTGCCTCGGCGCCGCGCTGATGGCCTGGGACCGAGTCGCCGCGGACGAGAGGGAGGAGACGGTATGACGGTGCTGATGCCACGCCTCCGGCGTGGCGGGTCATGGGGCTTTGGCTCCCGGCCTTCCCTCGTCGCTCCGGTCGCTTCGCTCCCTACACTCCTCAGTCCAGGCCGGGAGGCCCCATGACCACGTATCGGGTGGGCCGGCTCGTCACGCCGGACGACGTGCTGGAGAACGCCTGGATCCAGGTGGTCGACGAGGACATCCTCGCCTTCGGCCGCCGGTCCGACGGGATGCCGGCCGACGGCAAGCGGCCGGAGGAGCTGGGCGACGTCACCGTCGTCCCGGGGTTCGTCGACATCCACACCCACGGCGGCGGCGGGTCGACGTACTCGACCACCGACCCGGAGGAGGCGCGCAAGGTCGCGGCCTTCCATGCCAGGCACGGTACGACGACGACGCTGGCCAGCCTGGTCACGTCACCGCTCGACGACCTGGTCTCGCAGACCGCATGTCTGGCGGACCTGGTCGCCGACGGTGTGATCGCCGGCGTACACCTCGAAGGCCCGTTCCTGTCCGAGGCGCGGTGCGGTGCGCACGAGCCGTCGTTGCTGCGTGACCCGGTCGCGGACGACGTGGCCAAGGTGCTGAGCGATGTCGTGCGGATGGTGACGATCGCGCCCGAGCTCGAGCACGGGCTGGACGCGATCCGGCAGGTGGTCGACGCCGGTGCGGTCGCGGCGCTCGGGCACACCGACGCGACGTACGAGCAGATGATCGCGGGTGCCGACGCCGGCGCGACCGTGGCAACGCACCTGTTCAACGGGATGCGGCCGTTCCATCACCGCGACCCCGGCCCGGTCGGCGCCGCGATCAACGACGAGCGGCTGTTGCTCGAGGTGATCAACGACGGTCTGCACGTGGATCCGCAGGTGGTCCGGGTCGCGCTGGCCGCCGCGGGGGTGAACCGGATCGCCCTGATCACCGACGCGATGGAGGCCACCGGGATGCCGGAAGGGCGGTACAAGCTCGGCAACCTCGAGGTGGACGTGAAGGACGGTCTGGTGACGTTGGCCCACGGCACGCACTCGATCGCCGGCAGCACCTTGACGATGGACGTCGCGTACGCGAACGCGGTCAAGGCCGGGGTATCGCTGGTGGACGCCTCCCGGATGGCGTCGACCACGCCGGCGCAGACCTTCGGCTGGTACGACGTCGGCGCGATCGAGACCGGCAAGCGCGCTGACCTGGTGGTCCTGGACCAGGAGTACGCCGTCCAGAAGGTGATGCGGGCCGGGTCGTGGCTGGACTGATCGGACCATGATCGGCACCGTCACTCTCAACCTCGCGCTGGACGTCACCTACGAGGTGGACGAGCTCGTCGTCGGCGGCAGTCACCGCGTGGGCGCGATCCGGCAGCGTGCTGGCGGCAAGGGGGTGAACGTCGCGCGGGTCGCGTCGACCCTCGGTCACCAGGTGCTCGTGCTCGGCTTCGTCGGCGGTATCACCGGCGAGCTTGTCGCGGAGGAGCTCTTCGACGCCGGGCTGACCGCTCTGCTCACGCCGATCGCCGGCGAGACCCGTCGTACCGTTGCCATCGTCAACGGTGCCGACGGGGACGCGACGATCTTCAACGAGGCCGGCCCGCCGGTGTCCGCCGACGAGTGGCGAGCGTTCCTCGACCGGATGCCGTGGGGGCGACTGGAGGTGCTGGCCTGCTCGGGCAGCCTTCCGCCTGGCCTCCCCGCCGACGCGTACGCCGAGATCGCGGTCCGGGCCCGGCATCACGACGTACTGACGGTCATCGACGCGGGTGGTGACGCGCTGACGGCTGCGGCCAGGGCTGGTGCGGTCGTGCGTTCCAACGCGGCCGAGTTGCGTGACGCACTCGGCGACACGACGGTGGAAGACGGCGCTCGGCAACTGGTACAGCTCGGCGCGACCGCGGCGGTGATCACCGACGGGTCGCGCGGAATGGTTGCCGCGAGTCACAAAGGTGTCTGGCGGGCGCTGCCGGTCGAGCAGGTGTCCGGAAATCCGACCGGCGCGGGCGATGCGTGTACGGCGGTCGTCGCCGCGGCCGTCGCCGAATCGCCGGAGCCGGACTGGTCCGTCGTACTGAAGGATGCTGTCGCCGCCTCCGCTGCCGCTGTGCTGACACCGGTTGCCGGGGACATCGATCTGGGCGCGTACCGACGCTGGCAACCTCAGGTTGTCGTCAATTAGGAGGAGTTTCCATGCCGTTGGTTTCCGGGGCCGAGGTCGTGCTCGCCGCCGCCAAGGCCGGTCGTGGGGTCGGCGCGTTCAACGTGATCCAGCTGGAGCACGCGGCCGCTCTGATCGCCGGTGCCGAGCAGGCCGGCGCGCCGGTCATCCTGCAGATCAGCGAGAACGCGGTGAAGTACCACGGCGCGCTCAAACCGATCGGTGTCGCCACCCTCGCCGCCGCGTCCGCCGCGTCGGTCCCGGTCGTCGTCCACCTCGATCATGCGATGGACCGCGACCTGGTCACCGAAGCGGTCTCTCTCGGCTTCACCTCCGTCATGTACGACGCCTCGAAACTCGAGTACGCCGACAACGTCGCCGCGACCAGCGAGGTCACCACGTTCTGCCACGACCACGGCGTCTTCGTCGAGGCCGAGATCGGTGAGGTCGGCGGCAAGGACGGCGTGCACGCGCCGGGTGCCCGGACCCGGCCCGACGAGGCCGTCGCCTTCGCCGAAGCGACCGGCGTCGACGCTCTCGCGGTCGCCGTCGGCTCGTCCCACGCCATGACCGAACGGACCGCGACCCTCGACTTCGAGCTGATCTCCGAACTGCACGCGGCGGTTCCGGTCCCGCTTGTCCTGCACGGATCCTCCGGCGTGGCCGACCCCGACCTCACCCGCGCCGTCGAGGCCGGCATGACCAAGGTCAACATCGCCACCCATCTCAACAACGTCTTCACCGCCTCCGTCCGCCAGTTGCTCGCCGACAACCCGTCGATGGTCGACACCCGCAAGTACCTGGGCCCGGCCCGCGACGCGGTAGCGGCCGAAGTCGCCCGCCTCCTGGGTGTTCTCAAGGCGGTCTGATGGCCGCCCAGCCTGGCCTGGCCCGCCGGCTGGGCGTCGCCGATGCCGTCGTCATCGGAGTCGGCTCTATGGTCGGGGCCGGTGTGTTCGCGGTGTGGGTACCGGCCGCACAGGCCGCCGGGTCCGGGTTGCTGATCGGGCTGGTGATCGCCGCGGTTGTTGCCTATTGCAACGCGGTGTCGTCGGCTCAGTTGGCGGCGGTCTATCCGGTGTCGGGTGGGACCTACGTGTACGGGCGGGAGCGGCTCGGGGAGTGGTGGGGGTTCGCCGCGGGGTGGTGTTTCGTCATCGGCAAGACGGCGTCGTGTGCGGCGATGGCGTTGACGTTCGCGACGTACGTGGTGCCAGGGACCGAGTGGCTGCAGAGGCTTCTCGCGCTCGCGGCGGTGCTGGCCCTCGCCGCGGTGAACTATCGCGGCGTGACCCGAACCGCGCGCCTGACCAGGATCCTCGTCGCTTGCACGCTGACCGTGCTCGCCCTGGTGCTGGTCCTGCTGTTCACCGGCTCGTCCCAGCGCGAGGTGCCAACGCTTGCCGACACCTCGTGGTACGGCGTCTTGCAGGCGGCTGGGTTGCTGTTCTTCGCGTTCGCCGGCTACGCGCGGATCGCGACGATGGGCGAGGAGGTCCGCGATCCCGCCCGGACCATCCCGCGGGCCATCACCATCGCCCTGCTTGTTGCTATCGGCATCTATCTGCTCATCGGCATCGCGCTGCTGCGGGTTGTCGACCCGGCCACGACCACCGCGCCGCTTGCTACCGCGATCGACACGGCCTGGGCCGTTCCGGTGGTCCGAGTGGGCGCGGCCCTGGCAAGCCTGGGGGCGTTGCTGGCGTTGATCACCGGCATCGGACGGACCACGCTGGCGATGGCCCGCAACCGCGATCTCCCCGGCTGGCTGGCCGCCGTACATCCGCGGTTCCAGGTCCCGCACCACGCCGAGATCGCACTCGCCGCGGTCGTCGGTGTCCTCGTTCTCACCACCGACCTGCGTGGAGTGATCGGCTTCTCGTCGTTCGGTGTCCTGCTGTACTACGCGATCGCCAACGCCTCCGCGTTCACCCAACCGGCCGATCAACGTCGCTGGCCTCGTGCCGTCAACGTGATCGGCCTGGTCGGCTGTGTCGTCCTCGCGGTCACCCTGCCCTGGACCTCAGCAGTCGTGGCCGCCGCCCTGCTCGCCGTCGCCCTGCTCGTCCGACGGCTCAGGAAAGATCCCGGCGAATCCGCCAGAAGCTGAACCCGGTCAGGCCCAACGCCAGCAGCAGGAAGAGCCCGAACTCGCGCCACTGCAGGTTCCAGAAGGTGTCGGCGGTGTAGTACCGGACGTGCTGCCGGTAGCCCTCGTCGGCCAGCCGCTGGAAGCAGGCGTCCCGGTCCTGTCGGCTGTTCGCGGCCTCGTTCAGTCCCGGCGGGGTCGGGGCGCACTTCATGACCCAGTCGGGCAGCGGGCTGACCGCCTTGCCGGACTTGTCGACCGTCTGGTCGGAGAGCTTCCACGCCCCGACGGCGCCGGTGGCGACCTCGATCTGTTTTACGTCGCCCCCTGGACCGCTGAGCATGAAGCCGCGAATGTTGTCGGACGTGGCGACGAGCTTCTGGTCCGTCGGCGCGAGCAGCAGCGGCCGGATGAGGTTCGGCGTGAGGATCTGCACCAGGATCACTGCCGCCAGCGTGACCGCCAGCGCCACGAGAGTACGTCGTACGACGAGACCGACCGCGACACCGAGGGCGAAGGCGAAGGCGGCGTACCCGACCGGGACCAGGCCGCGGGCGCCGAAGACCGGCGGGAACATCCGGGGCAGGTAGGTGTTCGACTCCTGGCCGGCGTTGATCGCGTCGTCGATCGGGTCGGACCACCAGGTCACGGCGAGGCTGAGCAGTCCGGTGATCGCGATCGCGCTCAGGCCGGCCACGCCGACCTTCGTCGCCAGCCAGCGCCGGCGGCCGATGCTCTGGCTCCAGGCCAGCCGATGCGTCCCGGTCTCCAGTTCACGCGCGATCAGCGGTGCGCCCCAGAACGCCCCGATCACCGGCGGTACGGCGTACAGGAGTGCCTGGCCGATGTAGTACAGCTGAGGGTTGAGCCGCTCGAACCCGAGGTTCCGGATGAACTCGGTGGTCAGCCGCTGATAGTCGTCCGCGAGACCCGGCCCGGTGGCGGCGAGGAGGGCGATCGCCACGGCGATCACCGACGCGACCACCAGGAACTGGACGCGGAACTGTCGCCAGGTCAGCCAGATCATCGGTGTACCTCCAGCACTGGGCGTTCGGGTTGGGCTGGGGCGGTGCGGCCCATGTACGCCAGCACCAGGTCTTCGAGCGTGAGTCGGGTGACGTTCCAGGCCGGGTCGAGGATCGGCTGGTCGGTCCGGATCAGGAACGTCGACTGCCGGTCCGTGTGGCTCTCGGTCACCACATGCTGGTCCCGGGGCAGATCCTTGGCGTCGCGCCGCGGCCCGGTCAGCCGGTAGTGGGTCGCGAGCAGCGTGTCGATCTCACCACTCACGTGGACCCGCGAACCGACCAGCACGATCAAGTAGTCACAGGCGCGTTCCACGTCGGAGACGAGGTGTGAGGACAGGACGACGCTCAACTCCTGATCGGCGACCGCCTCCATCAGATCCTGCAGGAACTCGCGCCTGGCCAGCGGATCGAGCGCGGCGACCGGTTCGTCGAGGATCAGCAGCTCGGGGCGCTTGGCCAGCCCGAGAGTCAGCGCGAGCTGGGCCCGCTGCCCGCCGGACAGCTTCCCGGCGCGCTGTTTCGGATCGAGGCCGAGGCGCTGAATCCGTTGCTGGGCAAGGGAATCGTCCCACCCGGGATTGAGCCTGCCGCCGAGCTTCAGATGGTCGGCCACGCTCAGCCGGCTGTAGGTGGGCGTGTCCTGCGCGACGTACCCGACCTTCGCCTGCTGACGCCCGGCCGGCGCATCCAGCACCTCGACAGTCCCGGTGGTCGGCGTGAGCATCCCGACCGACAAGTTGAGCAGCGTGCTCTTACCCGCCCCATTCGGCCCGACCAGCCCCACCACATGTCCAGCCGGCACTTCCAGATCGCAGTCCGTCAGCGCCCACCGGCGCCCGTACTTCTTGCCCAATCCACGGGCCTGCAGAACCGCGGTCATGCTATGTCCTCCTGAGCGGCGGTCCGAAAGGTTGTCATGAAGAGGGCCTCGATGCTTTCGTCGTCGAGGCCGGCCTTGCGGGCCTTGGTCAGCCAGCGGCGCAGGTCCTGGCGGAGGGGACCGTGGGCGGCGAGTGTGTTGTCGGTCAGCGTCCGGGTCACGAAGGTGCCGCGCCCGGGCCGGGCCTGGACCAGGCCTTCGTGTTCGAGCTCGCGGTAGGCCTTGAGCACCGTGTTCGGGTTGATCGCCAGCGCCGCGACCACGTCCTTCACGGTCGGCAACTGATCCCCCTCCCGCAGCAGGCCGAGCCGCAACGCGTTGCGGACCTGCTGAACGATCTGCTGGTACGGCGAGACCCCCGACCGGCCGTCCAGATGGAACTCGATCATCGACAAATCCCATTCATCTAGGTAACTAGCACTATAGAGGTATGGCTCAAGCCGGCGTCAAGGGGAGCGGACGTGCGGCACTCAGCGGAGGGCGTCGTACGGCGGAATGCTTCGCGGCGGCGGGCGCGATGCGGCGCTTTCCGGAATTCCACTGCCACCTGGTGCACATCATCTTCCGGAAAGATGGTCTCGTCCGGCTCGCCCGGCTCGCCCGATCCAGCGCCCCCGACCGCCGCGCACATCCCGTGTCGCCGGTACGCCGGACCGAGCGAATCTCGACCGGTCAGGCCTGCCGTCATCCCCGGTCCCGCCTGTGGGCATTCGGGTGGATGGCGGATTGGGTAAGGCTTGCCTGTATAGGCGAGAATGGTTTTCGTGAGCGAGCTGATCGATACCACCGAGATGTACCTGCGGACCGTCTACGAGCTGGAAGAAGAGGGCATCCTGCCGCTGCGCGCGCGGATTGCCGAGCGGTTGCACCAGTCCGGTCCGACGGTCAGCCAGACGGTGGCGCGGATGGAGCGCGACGGGCTCGTCACGGTCGAGGGCGACCGTCACCTCGAGCTCACCGAGGTCGGCCGCAAGCAGGCTGTCCGGGTGATGCGCAAGCACCGGCTGGCCGAGCGGCTGCTGGTTGACGTGATCGGCCTGGAGTGGGAGGACGTGCACGCGGAGGCCTGCCGCTGGGAGCACGTGATGAGCGACGCGGTCGAGCTGCGGCTGCTGAAGATCCTGAACAACCCGACCGAGTCGCCGTACGGCAACCCGATCCCGGGCCTGGAGGAGCTGCTCGCCGACGGCCAGGCGAGTGGTATCGAGGAGTTCCGGATCGGCGTCGAGCCGCTGGACAAGGTGGTCGACCAGGCCACCGGTGAGAGTGTCCGGGTGCTGGTCCGCCGGATCGCCGAGCCGGTGCAGACCGACGACGGCGCGATGGCGGTGCTCCGGAAGGCCGGGGCACTGCCGGGCCGCGAGGTCGACTCCACCCTCGACGCCGAGGGCGTGCTGGTCGGCAGCCGGGAGGCCGGTGGCGTGATCAGCGACGAGACGGCCGGTCACATCTTCGTCAGCCGGGTCTGACGGCGTACGTCAACTCTGCATGCTGTACTTCAAAAGTGCATTAAGGCATCCAACGCTGAGCGCTCGGTGCTTTACAGCCTGTGGTCACAAGGTAGCCTCTGTCCGCGATGCCTGAGAACGAGATCGACTGGCCGGCCTACCTGCGGGAGTTCCACACCGCGGCGCCGGGCAGCACCGAAGCCCTGCTGTCCCGAGCGGTAGCAGGCGACCACACGCCGTACCGCTGGTTGGTGCGTGCTGTGTCCGGCGAGGCTCGCCGGGTCCTCGACCTCGCGTGCGGCAACGGTCCGGTCGCCCGCGAGCTGTACGGGCGGTGGGTCGTCGGTGTCGACAACAACCCGGCCCAGCTCGCCGGTGCGCCGGGTCCGAAGGTCCAGGCGGACGCGCTGCACCTCCCGTTCGCGAACGAGGTCTTCGACGTCGTCACCTGCTCGATGGGCCTGGCGGTGCTGCAGCCGCTGCCCGTTGTTCTGGCCGAGGCGGCCAGGGTGCTGCGGCGTGGCGGCGTACTGGCCGCGATCGTGCCGGCCGTGCGACCGCTCCGGCGCGGTGACATCCGCACGTTGAGCGGGCTGACCACGCGGCTGCGGTCGACCCCGCAGTTCCCGGCCGGTGGTGAGATCACCGAGCTGAAAGACAAGCTGCACCACGCCGGGTTCCAGGTGCTGGAGAGTCAGCGCGAGCGGTACGTCTACCTGATCCGCACCCGCGACGATGCACAGCGCCTCGTCAACGCGCTCTACCTTCCGGGTACGCCGGAGGGCCGCCGCGACACCGCGGCCGGCTGGCTCGCCGACCGCGCCGAGTCGAAGGACGGCCTCGAAGTCGCGATCCCGATCCGCCGAATCACCGCCATGCGCACCAAGTTGGCCCTGACAGGCACCTGATCACCAGGCTTCACCAGCGCCAACGGTAGGTACCGTGTGCGTGTGAGTGCACTGCGCTGGTTCGTGCGGACGGTAGGGCGGGCGCTTGACGGTGAGACGGTTTACCGCGAGCTGCTGGCCGGGGAGCCCGTCGCGTTCTGGCTCGACGGCAGTCTCACCGACCGGGCGGTGCGTCGGGTGTCGGTGCTCGGTACGACGCTGGGAGCCGAGGCGGAGGTCGTCGTACGGGATGTTGCCGATGGCGACGTGTTCGCCGAGTTGCAGGGGCTGCTCGCGGCCAAGGCTGCGCGGCTGGACGGCGTACCGGATGAGCTGGCCGGTCTGTTCAACGGCGGGTACGTCGGGTACTTCGGTTACGAGCTGAAGGCGTTGACCGGGGGAGTCGCGGCGCACGAGTCGCCGGTGCCGGACGCGCTGTGGATCTGGGCGAACCGGTTCGTCGTGATCGACCACGATCGGGACGTCAGTTTCCTGGTCAGTGTGGATTCCGCGGACGACGGCTGGCTGGACCGCGCCGCGCGGAGTGCCTCGCACTGGTCGATGTCCGAGGTCGAGGCGCCGGCGATCGCGCGGCTCGATCTCGAGGCGCACCTGGAGCAGGACCGGGCGACGTACCTGACCGGGATCGGCAAGTGCATGGGCGCGCTCGAGGCGGGGGAGACGTACGAGGTGTGCCTGACGAACCGCGTCCGGCTGCCCGCCGTACCCGACTCGTTCGAGTTCTTCCTCTGGCAGCGGGCGCAGAATCCGGCGCCGTACGCCGCCTTCCTCCGGTACGGCGATCTCGCGGTGGCGAGCTCGTCGCCGGAGCGGTTCCTGACCGTGGACGCGGACGGTTGGGCGGAATGCCGGCCGATCAAGGGGACCGCGCCGCGGGAGGCGGATCCGGCCGCCGACCAGCTGGCGGCGAAGGCGCTCGCCGAGGACGAGAAGACGCGCGCCGAGAACCTGATGATCGTGGACCTGATCCGCAACGACCTCGGCCGGGTGAGCGAACCGGGGACCGTGCACGTGCCGCAGCTGATGCAGGTCGAGAGTTACCGGACCGTCCACCAGCTCGTCACCACCGTGCGCGGCCGGCTGCGGTCCGGGGTGTCCGCGATCGATGCCGTCCGGGCGTGCTTCCCGCCGGGGTCGATGACCGGAGCGCCGAAGATCCGGACGATGGAGATCCTCGACGAGCTCGAAGCGAGTGCGCGCGGGGTGTACTCGGGGGTGCTCGGCTACCTGACCGTGGACGGGCGGGCGGATCTCAGTGTGGTGATCCGGACGGCGGTGCTGACGCCGTCGGAGACGGTGATCGGGGCGGGCGGGGCGATCGTGCTCGACTCGGACCCGGTCGCGGAGTACGACGAAATGGTGCTGAAGGCAACGGCAGCCGTAGGCGGGAACGCCGCGGCCGAAAGGCGGGGGAAATGAGCGGTTTGCAGGTGGCGGATTCGTTTCTGGTGGCCAATGGCAAGGTTCGGGGGATCGAGCTGCACCGGGAACGGTTCGTCGGGTCGTGCGCGGCAGCCGGGGTGGAGGCTTCGGCCTTCTGGAACGAGCAGATCGGCCGGTTGCCCGGCTTCGGGCGTTGGTTCCCGCGCTTCGAGCTGCGCACCTCGGGCGAGCTGGCGGTCCAGCTCCGGCCGGCCCCGCCGATCGGTGGTCGCGTCCGGGTCGTCGTCCATGAAGGTCCCGACCCGCGGACGGCACCGCGGGTGAAGGGCCCGGACCTCGAACTCCTGGGCAAGTTGAAGGAGGCGGCCTCACATCGCGCTGACGAGATCATCCTGCTGGACCAGGACGGCACCGTCCTGGAGGCGGCGTACTCCGCCATCGCCTGGTGGGACGACGATGTGTTGTGCTTCCCGCCCTCGGACCGTCCCCTCCTGCCTTCGGTGACCGCCGCTCTGCTCCGCCGGATCGCGGCCGGCCAAGGCGTCGAGGTCGCCGAGCGAGCCTGCACCCCTGCCGACCTCCAGTCCCGCGAGGTCTGGCTCCTCAACGCCCTCCACGGCATCCGCCCCATCCACGCCTGGAACGACTCCCCCATCGACCCCCTCCCCAACTCCCAATCCGCCTCCTGGCAATCCCACCTCACCGCCCTCGCCCAACCCCTCTGAAGCCCACCACTCGCGCTCAGCCGGTCGTGAACACCGGCACGCTCTACCAGTGAGGGTTCGACGTGGCCGTCGAACGCAAGAAGATCCTGCTCCGGCTGGATCCCGTGGTGCATGACGCGTTGGCCCGCTGGGCGGCCGATGATCTGCGCAGCACCAACGCCCAGATCGAGTACCTGCTCCGCCGGGCGCTCGCAGACGCCGGCCGGCTCCCGTCCGGGGTCGGCAAGATGCGCAAGCCGGGCCGCCCGTCCACGGAGGAAGACGATGAGTAGAACCGATGCCTCAGGCAACCATCTCACCGTGGTCCGCGGTGCCGGCGGGACGCTGCCCCGCCGGCCGCCCGTTCGTCGCCCCCGGGTTGCCGCCCTGGGCCGGGTCAAGCCCCCGGAGGCCTTGACCGCAAGGCTTTTCCTGCTCGCCTACGACCCGTCGACGGGACGGCTGACCGGCCGGTGGACGAAGCTGGGCCGCATCCTCCGGGCTGCCGCGCTGGTCGATCTCCAGCTACGCGGAAACCTTGCCGACGTCGAGCGCTATCGCGTCCTCGGTCTGTTCCCGGCTGACCGCATCACCCTGCGGCATCCGCTGGTACGACGCCACGTGCTGCGCAACGCGACCGACACCCTCCGGTCGTCCCGGCTCGTCACCCGGGTCGACCTCCGCGACGCCGCGGTCGTCGTACTGGCGGCGACCGGTGATCTGCGCACCGTCCTGACCAAGGATCAGCGCACCCGGCATAGGGACCGGCTCGCCCAGCTCGCAGTCCGGGTCGGCCCGGTCGTACCCGCGCTGAAGAAGGCGCTCCAGCAGTCCCACACGGCGGCGGCCGGATGAGCCCGTTGATCTTGTGACCCCGAGGGGCGCTATGGTTCGTTACTCAAGTAATGAACCTAAGAACCTAATGGCCACTGAGGCCTGCTGCCCGTGAGAGGAGGCCGTGATGTTCGATGACCGCAGCCCGATCTATCTGCAGATCGCCGAGCAGATCAAGAACGACATCGTCACCGGCGCCCTCGCCGAGGACGAGCAGGTGATGTCGACGAACCAGTACGCGGCGTTCTACCGGATCAACCCGGCCACCGCGGCGAAAGGGTTCGCCCAGCTGGTCGACGAGGGTGTGCTCTACAAGAAGCGCGGGATCGGGATGTTCGTCAGCCCGAAGGCGCGTGACCTGCTCCGCACCAACCGGCGCGACTCGTTCTTCGCCGACGTGGTCGACCCGATGATCCGTGAGGCCCAGGCCATCGGCGTACCGCTGAAGGACGTCGTCCAGCACATCACGACCTACGGAGACGCGTGATGACCAACCGCACCCTGGAAGCCACCGACCTCGTCACCGAGCCGGAGACCGCGTATGCGCTCGCCGCGCGGACCGAGAACCTGTCCGTCCGCTTCGCCGGCGTACCCGCGCTGGACCGGCTCGACCTTCGGCTGGCGCCGGGGAAGATCCACGGCCTGCTCGGCCGCAACGGCTCGGGTAAGAGCACTCTTGCCGCGACCCTGGCCGGCTTCCGGCAGCCCGACGAGGGCCGGGTCCTGATCGAGGGCGGCGACCTCGGTACGGCGGCCGAGCCGTACGAGAACGCGGTCGTCACCAGCCGGGTCTGCCTGATCCGTGAGTCGGGTGACCTGGTCGACGCGGCGTTGGTCAGACATGTGCTCGGGTTGGCCGCGAGCCTGCGCCCGTACTGGGACAGTGAGCTCGCCGGTGACCTGCTCGATCGGTTCGAGGTGCCGACGACCAAGAAGGTGCAGAAGCTGTCCCGCGGTAAGAAGTCCGCGCTCGGGGTCGTCCTCGGGCTGGCCAGTCGCGCGCCGCTGACCATCTTCGACGAGACCTACCTGGGCATGGACGTGCCGTCCCGCAACCTGTTCTACGACGCCTTGCTCGCCGACTACGCCGAGGTGCCGCGCACGATCGTGCTGTCGACGCACCTGGTCAGCGAGGTCAGCACGATGCTCGAGGAGGTTCTCATCCTCGACAACGGCCGGCTCGTCACCCAGTCGCCGGTGGACGCACTGCGCGGTCGCGGTGCCTCGATCGTCGGCCCGACCGCGGTGGTCGACGAGTTCACCGCCGGGTTCACCGTGCTGGCCGAGGAGAAGCTCGGCGGTACCAAGTCCACCACCGTGCTGGGCGACCTCGATCCCGACCTGCTCGCCCAGGCACGCGCCGCCGGTCTCGAGGTCGGGCCGGTCGGTCTGCAGGACCTCTTCGTCCACCTCACGTCCAGCGGCAAGGGAGCGCGCCGATGAGCGCCGTACTCGAGCACGCCCTGCCCCGGGGTGTCACCGTGACCCACCGGCTGCGGCAGGTGTTGCTGGCGATGATGACCGGCACCCGGCAGATGCTGGTCGGCTACTGGGCCGTGATGCTGGTTTCGTTCCTCGCGGTGGGGATCGCGTTCAAGCTCGCCACCGGCGGGATCGACCACAGCATGTGGGACTACGGCACCCAGTCGCCGAAGTACTTCTCGATGGCGCTCGGCATCACCCTCACCCCGGCGTACTTCAGCCTGCTCATCTCCCAGGGCGTCACCCGGCGGATGTTTTCCGTTGCCGCAAGCATCTATCTCACCGGGGCAGCGACCGCGACCGCGCTGTTGTGGGTGCTGGTGTACCAGGCCGAGCACCTGCTCTACCGGTCACAGGGCTGGTCGCAGACGTTGGCGAACCCGCACCTGTTCGGCGCCACTTCCGAGGCCGGGCTGATCTTCACCGAGTTCTTCCTGCTGGTCCTGTCGCACGAGGCGGCCGGCTGGCTGCTCGGCATCACGTTCTACCGGTTCGGCTTCTGGCGCGGGGTGGTGATGCTGCCGCTCGCGGTGGTCCCGGCCGCGGCCGCCGAGTTCCTGTTGATCGCTCAATGGCTCGCCGACGCCTTGAACAGCATCGGCTATCAGCGTCCGCCACTGGCTGTCGCCGTACCGTCGATCATGGTGGTCAGTGCGCTCGGGTTCTCCGTCGGCTATCGTCTGCTGCGGCCGATGGCACTGAAGCCTGCGAAGGGTTGAGACCCCGGGGTTATGCACAGGGGGTGTGTATAACCGAGGCGATTTCTGTGGATGGTGGCGGCATCGCTGTGGATGACACGCGGTCGCTGGCGAATTGACGAAATCTCTAGGCAGGAAGGGTTGTGCGGCCCTCGAGACGGCGGTAGAACTGTCGACACGCCGCTTCTGATCTGAGCGGCGGGTCGAACGGAAACCGAGGACCCTTGCGGTGGGGATCCCCACCGAGGTAGACCGGTGACGGGGTCTGCCGGCCCCACGGATTCGTTCGGGAGGCTGGAGACGTCACCTTCCTTCAGCTATTGCGGGCCCCTCCGACTCATACTCGGAGGGGCCTCGCTTCTTTGTTCTCAGCGGCACCCGGCAGTGTCGTTGACAACCGAGAAGCCGGCCGGCGCACAGGACGAAGGTGCGCCGGCCGGCCGTCCGGGGCTCACCGGGTCGCGAGCCCCGAAGGGTGGTTCAATCAGTTGAGTGTGATCGTCAGCGCCGAGGAGGAGCCGCGGGCCGGTACGTGCACCTCCACTCCGCGGGTCGTGGTGACGAGCTGGTACGACGCCGAGCGTCCGTCCAGCGTGACGCTCTTGACTGTCGCTCCGTCAGGCAGGACGGCGCCGATGGTGAACTTCGCCGCGACACCCTTCACCTCGACGTCGGTCCGCAATTCCTTACCTGCAAGGCGTGCGGACACATCGACCGATCCCCGGCCGAGCCGGATGTTGCTCCCGGCCACCTTCTGCTGGCCTTCCGGAAGTTGCGGAATCACGGCGACCTTGCCGTGCCCGAGATCCGGCGCAACACCCAGCTGCTGGTGCACCACCGGCCACAGGATGCCGTACGCACCCCACGCCTGGAGTGACATCGAGCGGTCGTAGAACGGCCGGCCGATGTTCGCCGGCGAGTCGGGTGACGGTGCGATCTCCGGCATCGCGCCCGGCGTCTCCCACACCGTCGGGTCGAGCTGGATCCGGGCGTTGCCGGTCGTGTAGACCTGCTGCTGGTCCGTGCCGAGGCGCCCGAAGTTGCCTTCGGCAACCGCCATGATCGAGGTGTTCAGGCCGAACATGGCCCGCTCGCTCTGGATCTCGGAGACGATCGGATCACACGACTCACCACGGTTGCCGCCCGGAGCGGATGTCGGTCCGGTGCCGGTGTGGAACAGGCCGAATTCCCCTGTGTAGCAAGGCCTCTCGCGCTGTTCGAGCGCGATCGCCCCGTGCTTGGCAGAGGCCAGTGGCGAGGCCGGCTGACCGGGCCGGGTCAGGACCGCCTCCATCGGCGTCACCCCGATCCAGTGCCGCTGGAAGATCGGCGTGTTGTCGTTCGCGGAGTTGTCCGGGTCGTCGACCGAGTCGGCGTACCCCATGGCCTGCGGGACCCACCACTGCGCCTCGAAGCGTGCCTCGAGATCGTTGGCGCGGGCGGTCGCCCACTGCTGGACCGAGGTGTCCTGCTTGGACGCGGCCAGGTCGGCCAGGTCGCGCAGACCGCGGGCGAGGTAGACGGTGCTGTCCAGCTTCTCGACACCCATCCCGCTGCGCTCGACGTTCGCCAGGCCTTCCGGCCAGCCGTCGCCGTCCTTGTCCAGTTCGCGATAGACGTAGCGCAGGTTGCGGACGCTGAAGTCGTACATCGAGTCGCGGAACCTGTCGTCGCCGGTCCACCGCCACAGCAGCGCGACCGCACTCGGGAACTTCACGGTCTCGTCGGTGTTACCCGCGCTCTGGTTGGAGCCGAAGTACACGTCGCCGGTCGGGACCACCTCGTGCGCGACCTTGCCGCTGCGGTTGTTGAGGATGTCGCTGATGTCCCGCAGCGCGCGCAGGTGCTCCTTCACCGTGTCGAACTGACCGGCCGCGACCGCGGCGAACGCCATGTACTCACCGTCCGTCGCGAAGATCCACGGGTAGTCCGGGAAGCCCGCGCCGAACCAGCGCGCCGTCTCGACAGTGCCGGCCGGCGCCGGGTAGTCCTTGCCCTCGTTGACGTCGCGGATCCGCAGGTTGCGTGCTTCCTGCACGGAGTCGGCCAGGTTCTGCTTGCTCCACTCGACGCTCTGCTGCAGCAGCCGGTCACCGGGCAGATCCACCGCAGACATGCTGTCGATCTCTTTGCGCTCCCGGGTCTTTGCCTTCAGCAACGCATCCGGACTGCTCAGGGCACGGCGGTACTCACGGTGCGCGGCGGACACACCGTTGTCCGAGCCGGCCACAGCGAACCAGATCGTCTTCGACCTGCCTGGCGTGAGCTCCACGTCGTACGTGAGCCGCCCGCCGGTGCCCTTGCCGACCAGCGAGTCGTCGCAGCGTGCCGGCGTCGTACCTTCGGCCGGGCAGATCACGGCCGGATCCTGCGGGCCGCGGTGGTCCGGGCCCAGGGCGTGGCTCGTCGGACGCAGGGACGAACCGACGAAGGCGGCATAGTCGTGCGCGGTCGCGTTCGGGTACGACGGCGTGCCCTGCTCGCGGAACCGCAACGAGCCGTCCGTGTAGGCGCCCGTGTCGGGCAGGTTCGCGTCAGCCGCACTCGGCGTCGTCCACCCCCACGGGTACGACGCCATCAGCTCGGAGTGCGCGTCCACGTCGAGCTTGACCGTCTTCGCCGTACTGGACTGCAGCGTCAGGCCGACGAGGGTCGCCCGAATGCCGTCGGGGACGAAGTCGGTACGGCGTACGCGCACGTCGCCGGCGTACTCGATCCGGCTGTAGCCGTGGCCACTGGTGTATTTCTGCGCCGCCACGTCCTTACCGAGCCATGCGCCGTCGAGCCCGAACCACAGGCCGTCGAGGAGCTTGATCGGCTGGGTCCAGAAGCCGCCCATCTCGCCGCGGATGTGCCAGCCGGCGGCAGGGTAGAGACCGGTCTCGTCGCCCATCGCGTAAGCCCGGTCGCCGACGACCAGCGACCGGCGGTCGGCCAGCCGGGTCGTTTCCGACAGCTCCGAAGGTTGGATGGTGGTTCCGGTAGCCGTGGTCGGCGGGCTGGATCCGGCGGTGGCGGAGGCGGTACCGGCCAGGATGGTGGCTGCGGCGAGCAACGTGACGCCGGCCGTTCGTCTGGCCCGGCGGGGTGGGGCGGTGCGTCTTGGGCGGGGAGTCATTGGCGGAATCCTCCTTCTCGCGGCGGGCGTGCACCGCATCAGCCAGGGGCTGAGCTACCCCTGATCACCAGTTCGGGTTGCAGCAGGCGTTCAGCCGGTACGCCGGTCGTCGTACCGGTCAAGCTCGGTGTCTCGGTGAGAATGGCGATCAGCTCGGAGGCGATCTGGTCCATCGGTTGCCGCAGGCTGGTCAGGCCGGGGGAGACGACCGACGCCAGTGGAGAGTCGTCGAAGCCGGTGACGCCGACGTCGACGCCGGGAACCAGACCGCGGTCGCCGAGCACACGGAGTGCGCCGAGGGCGAGAATGTCGCTCAGGGCAACGATTCCGTCCGGCGGCTGGGCGCTGTCGAGCAGCGCGGCGGTGGCCCGGGCACCTTCGTCGATGGTGTCTTCGCGACAGCGCATGGCCAGTCCACTGGTGGGCAGGCCGAGTTCTTTGCAGCGGCTGCGCCAGCCGGCCAGGCGGTCCTCGGCCAGGCCGGACGACTTCGGCCAGCTGAGGAAGGCGATCCGCCGGCGGCCAGTCTCGTACAGGTGCTGCACCGCCATCGCCGAGCCGGCCGCGCCGTCGACGTCGACCCACGGTCCGGGCTGGGTGCTCTGCTTCCAGACGCGTCCGAAGGACACGAACGGGATCTGCTTGTCCTTCAGCCAGCCGTGCCGTGGGTCGTGTGTCTCCGTCTGCGAGAGCACGAAGCCGTCGACCAGGCGGCGTGCGTGCAGGTCGTCGTACACGGGCATGCCCTCGACCGCGGCCGGGGCGGTGAACAGGAGGATGTGCCGGCCCGTCGTCTCCGCGGCGGCGCACAGCGCGTGCAGGAACTGGTCCATCACCAGATGGGTCTGGTTCGGCCAGCTCGGAACGCAGTAGCCGATCAGCTCGACGGCGCTGGTGCGCAGGCTGCGGGCATTACTATTGGGCCGGTAGTTGAGCAGCTCGATGGACCGATTCACCCGTTCGAGCGTGTCCGGCCGGAGGCGATGCGGTGCGTTCAACGCGTTCGACACCGTCTGCACCGACACCTCGGCGTGGGCGGCGACCTGCTTCAACGTAGCCACAGCAACCTCCCACGAACGTTTTGAACGTTAAAAACATCCGCAGTGTCCCTCTCAGCCCCCGCCGTGTCAACGCCTCGGCGGTCCGCCGCCGACACCTTTCCGGAACATCGCTGCCAGCCAGTGGCAGTGATGTTCCGGAAAGGTGATCAGGCGGTGTGGCCGCCGTCGATGGTCAGTTCGGTGCCGGTCATGAAACTTCCGTGCGGGCCGGCCAGGTAGGTGATGGCGGCGGCTACCTCGGTGGGGGTGCCGAAGCGGTCCAGGGCCAGGTCGGCGATCTGGGCCGCGGCGAACGGGCCGTCCGCCGGATTCATGTCGGTGTCGGTCGGGCCGGGCTGGACGACGTTCGACGTGATGCGGCGGGGGCCCAGTTCACGGGCGAGACCCTTGCTCAGGCCGATCAGGGCGGACTTGCTCATCGCGTACAAGGTCATGCCGGGGCTGGTGACCCGGCCCGCGGCACAACTGCCGAGGTGGATCAGCCGGCCGCCGTCGGACATCCTCGGTACGGCGGCTTGCGCGGCGGCATAGACCCCACGGATGTTCACCGCCAGCACCCGATCCACGTCGTCCAGGGTGATGTCGCCCAGCGGGCCGATCGCGCCGACACCCGCGTTGTTGACCAGGATGTCGAGTCCACCGAGTTGGTCCGCGGCCCGGTTGACGCCGTCCGCCACCGCGACCGCGTCGGCCGCGTCGACTTCGAGGGCGTACGCCGTACGTCCGAGTGCTTCGATCTCCTTCACCACCTTCGCTGCCGCGTCCGGAGAGCTGTTGTAGGTCAGCGCGACATCCGCCCCGCGCTCTGCCAGCGCGATCGCGGTAGCCGCTCCGATCCCGCGGCTGCCACCGGTCACCAGCGCCTTCTTGCCAAGTAGTTCGTTCATGCCTTCAAGTCCACCGTGCGCGCGGCCCTGACTCTGGCGGGAATACGACCCCGGTTCCTGGCGTCGCATTCCCGCTATACCTCCACGTCGCAAAACCGCTAGAGACTGTCGGTGCGGCCAGGGATGCTGGATGACGTGTACGAATGCCGAGAGCGGTGTATCAGGGCGGTCCAGTCGAAGGACGCGCGCTTCGACGGGTGGTTCTTCACCGCGGTGCTGACGACGAAGATCTACTGCCGGCCGAGTTGCCCGGTGGCGCCGCCGAAGGTCGAGAACATGCGGTTCTACCCGAGCGCCGCCGCCGCTCAGCAGGCCGGTTTCCGCGCCTGCAAGCGCTGCCGCCCGGACGCCAGCCCGGGATCGCCGGAGTGGAACGACCGTGCCGACCTCGTCGCCCGCGCGATGCGGCTGATCGCGGACGGCGTCGTCGACCGCGACGGCGTACCAGGACTCGCGGCCCAGCTCGGGTACAGCGTTCGCCAGGTGCAACGCCAGCTCCAGGCCGAGCTCGGTGCGGGGCCGCTCGCGCTCGCCCGGGCCCAGCGTGCACAGACCGCCCGCCTGCTGATCGAGACCAGTGAGCTGCAGATGGCCGATGTCGCGTTCGCCGCCGGGTTCTCCAGCGTCAGGACGTTCAACGAGACGGTGCAGGAGGTCTTCGCCCTCGCGCCGACCGAGCTGCGCGGCCGGGCCAGAAGGGGCACGACGACCTCCGCGCCGGGCACGATCTCGCTGCGACTCCCGTTCCGCGCACCGCTGACTCCGGACAACCTCTTCGGTCACCTGATCGCGACCGGCGTACCGGGCGTGGAGGAGTGGCGCGACGGTCACTACCGACGAACCCTTCGGCTCCCGCACGGCCACGGTGTGGTCGCGTTGAAGCCGATGCCCGATCACATCGCCTGCCAGTTGTCCCTGACCGACCAGCGTGACCTGGCGATCGCGATCAGCCGCTGCCGCCGGATGCTCGACCTCGATGCCGACCCGGTCGCGGTCGACGACCTGCTGAGCAGCGATGTGGTGCTCGCGCCGCTGATCGCCAAGGCGCCCGGCCGCAGGGTTCCGCACACTGTCGACGGTGAGGAGTTCGCCGTCCGCGCCGTGCTCGGGCAACAGGTGTCGACCGCGGCCGCCCGGACCCACGCACACCGGCTCGTGCTGCAGCACGGCGAGCCGATCGAGGACGCGGGTGGTGGGCTCACCCATCTGTTCCCGACGACCGAGGCGCTGGCCGGTCTCGATCCGGAAACCCTCGCGTTTCCGAAGTCCCGGCGTACGACGCTCACCACCCTGATCGCAACGCTCGCGGCCGGTGAGATCGACCTCGGCGCCGGCAGTGACTGGGACAGGGCGCGGACACAACTGTCCGCGCTGCCGGGGATCGGGCCATGGACGGTCGAGTCGATCGCGATGCGTGCTCTGGGCGACCCGGACGCGTTTGTGGCCAGTGATTTGGGTATCCGGTACGCGGCCCGTGACCTAGGCTTGCCCGAAGCCCCTCGACCTTTGACCGCCCACGCACGCGCGTGGCGGCCATGGCGTGCGTACGCGGTGCAGTACCTGTGGGCCACCGGCGACCACGCCATCAACAAGATCCCCGCGGAGTGACCATGACCGAGTTGTCGTTGTCCACTGACCGTCTCGTGCTGCGGCAGTGGCGTGAGTCCGACCGTGAGCCGTTCGCCGCGCTGAATGCGGATCCGGCGGTGACAGAGCACTTCCTGGCGCCGCTGACGCGGGAGCAGAGCGACGACCTCGTCGACCGGCTCGCGGCGTCGATCGACGAGCGCGGCTGGGGCTTCTGGGCGGTGGAGGTCCGCGAGACCGGAAGATTTGTCGGATTCACCGGACTGTCGGTGCCTGGCTTCGAGGCGCACTTCACGCCCGCGGTCGAGATCGGGTGGCGACTCGCGAAAGAGGCCTGGGGCAACGGTTATGCGACCGAGGCGGCCAGGGCGGCGCTGGCGTACGGCTTCGGCCCGGCCGGGCTGGAGGAGATCGTCTCGTTCACCTCGACCACCAACATGCCGTCCCAGCGGGTGATGCAACGGATCGGGATGACGCACGACGAGGCCGACGACTTCGACCACGTCCGCCTCCCTGATGGGCACCCGCTGCAGCGCCACGTCCTCTACCGGATCAACCGCGCCCAGTGGGAGGCGACACGGTGACGTACGCCGTGATGGACAGCCCGCTCGGTCCGCTCACGCTCGTCGAGGTCGGCGACAGGCTCGCCGGCGTCTACATGGAGCAGCACCGCCATCGCCCGGCGATGGAGACCTTCGGCCACCGCGACGACTCCGTGCTGCCCGTGGTCGCCGAGCAATTGACCGAGTACTTCGAGCACGGACGTACGACGTTCGACGTACCACTGCACCTGGCGGGGACGCCGTTCCAGCAGCGCGTGTGGACGGCCCTGCAGGACATCCCGTACGGCGAGACGACGACGTACGGCGAACTCGCCCGAACGCTCGGCCTGGTCCCGGGCGCATCGCGGGCGGTGGGCCTCGCCAACGGGAAGAACCCGATCAGCATCATCGTTCCGTGCCACCGGGTGGTCGGCTCGACCGGCAACCTCACCGGGTACGGCGGCGGCCTCGAAAGGAAGCAGGCCCTGCTGGACCACGAGCGCGGCGACGCACTGTTCTAGGCCCTAAAAAGTGCTCATTCGGTGAGCACTTATCGGGTGCATTCTTTAGGTATGAGCACACCGACTGATGCGAACGCGCTGGACCTGACCGTGGACGAGTGGCGAGCCTGGCTGGCGGCGAACGGGCGGGTGGAGCGTTCGGTCTGGCTGATCGTGCATCGCGACGGGCCCGGCCCGAAGCTCGCGGAGGCGGTCGATCACGCATTGTGCTTCGGCTGGATCGACAGCAAGACCGTGAAGCGCGACGACAAGACGACGTACCAGTGCTTCACGCCGCGGAACCCGCGCAGCACCTGGAGCAAGGTCAACCGCGAGCGGGTCGAGCGCCTGACCGCGGCGGGCCTGATGGACCCGGCCGGTCAGGAGCTCGTCGACCTGGCCAAACGCACCGGCACCTGGGACCTCCTCGCCGACGCCCAGAACCTGATCGTCCCCGCCGACCTGCAGGCCGCGCTCGCCCGGAATCCTCAAGCGGACAAGCACTTCCACGCCTTCCCGCCGTCCGCCCGCCGCGCGATCCTCGAGTGGATCACCCTCGCCAAACGCCCCGACACCCGAGCCCGCCGCATCGAGCAGACCGTCACCCAAGCCGCCCGCAACCAACGCGCCAACCAGTGACCACTCGAGGTCAGGTCGGGGTGTTGGCGGGGTCGTCGAGGCGCTCGGCGGCCGGCGGGGCGGCGGGCGTCTGCGTGCGGTTCGTCAGGCGGCGGGCGATCGGTTCGGTGTAGCGGGCGGCGATCGGGCCGAGGATGACCAGGATCAGCACGTACGCCGTCGCCAGCGGGCCGAGCCGGGGTTCGACACCCACCGCGAGACCGGCGATGACGATGGAGAACTCGCCGCGGGCGACCAGCGTTCCGCCGGCTCGCCAGCGACCGGCCGTCCCCACGCCGGCCCGGCGGGCGGCGTACCAGCCGGTGGCCACCTTCGTCAGCGCGGTCAGCGCCGCAAGCCCCAGTGCGATGGCGAGCACCGGCGGGATGTCCCGGGGATCGGTGCTCAGTCCGAAGAACACGAAGAACACCGCGGCGAACAGGTCCCGCAGCGGACTCAGCAGGTTCCGCGCGCCATGGGCGACCTCACCCGACAACGCGATCCCGACCAGGAACGCGCCGACCGCCGCCGACACCTGCAGTTGCTGTGCGATGCCCGCGACCAGCAACGTCAGCCCGAGGACGACGAGCAGCAGCATCTCAGGGTTGTCCGACGACACCGCCCGGCTGATCACCCGGCCGTAGCGCAACGCGACGAACAGTACGACGCTGACCGTACCGAGCGAGATCAGCAACGTGATGCTGCCACCCGCCAGGCCGACGCCGGCGAGCAGCGCGGTCAGGATCGGCAGGTAGATCGCCATCGACAGATCCTCGAGCACGAGAATCCCCAGCACCACCGGGGTTTCCCGGTTACCGAGCCGGCCCAGGTCGCCGACCACCTTGGCGATCACGCCCGATGACGAGATCCAGGTGACACCGCCGAGTGCGACCGCGGCGACCGGCCCCCACCCGAGCAGCAAGGCGACCGCCGCGCCCGGCAACGCATTGAGCAGGAAGTCCACCCCACCCGACACGTACTGCGTCTTCAGCGTGCCGACCAGGTCGCTGGCGGTGTACTCCAGGCCGAGCAGCAACAGCAGCAGGATGACGCCGATCTCGGCGCCGGTGGCAACGAACTCCTCACTTGCTGCCAATGGCAACAAGCCGCCGTGCCCGAAGGCCAGGCCGGCCAGCAGGTAGAGCGGAATCGGTGAGAACCCGAACCGGCCGGCGATCCGCCCGAGGATGCCGAGGACAAGGATGACCGCGCCCAGCTCGATCAGCAGGGCGGTGATGTTCTCGTGCATGTCACCCGCCCGCGATCAGGTCGTAGACAGCGTCGACGCCCTCGCGGGTGCCGACGACGACGAGGGTGTCGCCGGTCGCGAACCGGAAGTCCGGTGTGGGTGACGGGGTCGCACCGGTCCGCCGCAGGACCGCGACGATGGACGCACCGGTCCGGCTGCGGGCCTGCGTGTCGCCGAGCGTGCGACCGGAGTACGGCGACTTGGCCGTGACCAGGATGTGCTCGGTGACCAGGTCGATCTCGATCTCGCCGTGGACCGGGTCGATCTGCGCCGGGAACAGCAACTGGGCGAGGGCGGCCGCCTCGCCCGGATCCAGCGGGACGGAGTCCTTGCAGTTGTCGTCGTCATCGGGATCGTGGAAGCCGAGGAACCGCCGTCCGTCGTTGTGCACCACCACCGAGACGTGCTTACCGCCGTCGGTGGTCAGGTCGTACCGGGTACCGATGCCGGGCAACGTCGTCCTGGTCGGGTGGGCCTGCTGGTCCATGATTCCTCGATCCGCAATAGCTGGCGTCTGCAACCATTATCCCAAATTCGACGGCATGTCCGGCGCTGACCTGTGATCCAGGCTGCAATCAGGTGCAGTGCAACGCGTTGCATAGATAGGCTGCGGGGCATGGCCCTGGAACACGCGATCCTCGTCTCGCTGACCGAGCGGGCCGGCTCCGGTTACGAGCTGGCCCGGCGGTTCGACCGGTCGATCGGGTATTTCTGGCCGGCCACCCATCAGCAGATCTACCGGGTGCTGCGCCGGATGGACGAGGCCGGCTGGGTCCGGCACACCGAGATCGCGCAGGACGGCCGCCCGGACAAGAAGGTGTACCGGGTGTCCGCGGCGGGCAGGGCGGAGCTCACCCGGTGGCTGGCCGAGCCGGAGGATCCCGCCGTACTGCGGGACGGCCTGGGCGTGAAGCTGCGTGGTGCGTCGCTCGGTGATCCGGGCGTCGTCCTGAAAGAGGTCGAGCGGCACCGGGCCGAGCACGCCACCCGCCTCGAGGTCTATCGCGGCATCCAGAGAAGAGACTTCCCGAAGCCGGCCACGCTGCGCGGCCGGGACCTGCACCAGTACCTCGTCCTCCGCGGCGGCATCCGGGCGGAGGAGTCCTTTGTGGACTGGTGTGACGAAGTGATCGACGCCCTCCGGAAGGACCATTCATGAACGAGCGTAGCGAGTTCATCATCAAACACAGCGCGCCTCGTGTCTCATCCGCGCCCGGAGCGAAGCGAGGACGTGGATGAACAGCTACCCGCACCTGCTCGAGCCTCTGGATCTCGGGCATGTGGTGCTGCCGAACCGGGTGATCATGGGGTCGATGCACACCGGGCTGGAGGACCGGGGGAAGGATCTGCCGAAGCTCGCCGCGTACTTCGCCGAGCGGGCGCGCGGCGGTGTCGGCCTGATGGTGACCGGCGGCTACGCGCCGAACCGGACCGGCCGGCTCACCCCGTTCGGTTCCACGCTGACCAGTCGCCGGCAGGCCCGTCGGCACCGGATCGTCACCGACGCGGTGCACGCCGAGGGCGGCCGGATCGCGCTGCAGATCCTGCACGCCGGGCGCTACGCGTACCACCCGTTCAGCGTCTCCGCCTCGGCGATCAAAGCCCCGATCAACCCGTTCAAGCCGCGCGCCCTGACCGACCGCGGCGTCCGCCGGCAGCTCAAGGCGTACGTCGACTGCGCGGCGCTGGCCCGGGAGGCCGGGTACGACGGCGTCGAGATCATGGGATCCGAGGGGTACTTCATCAACCAGTTCCTGTCCGAGCGCACCAACCAGCGGACCGATCGCTGGGGCGGCAGCCCGGAGAACCGGCGCCGGCTGGCGGTCGAGATCGTCCGGCGCACCCGCGAACGCGTCGGCGACGATTTCGTCATCATCTACCGGCTGTCGATGGCGGACCTGGTCGAAGGCGGTCAGACCTGGGACGAGGTGGTTGCGCTGGGCAAGGAGATCGAGGCGGCCGGCGCGTCGATCATCAACACCGGCATCGGCTGGCACGAGGCCCGGGTTCCGACCATCGTGACCTCGGTGCCGCGCGCGGCGTTCACCGGCGTGACCGCCGCGTTCAAGCCACATGTCGACATCCCGGTCGTCACCTCGAACCGGATCAACCTGCCGCAGGTCGCCGAGGAAGTGCTGGCGCGCGGCGACGCCGACCTGGTCAGCATGGCCCGGCCGTTCCTGGCCGACCCGGACTGGGTGCTGAAGGCAACCACCGGCCGGGCCGACGAGATCAACGTCTGTATCGCCTGCAACCAGGCGTGTCTGGACCATGTCTTCGCCAAGCGGAAGGCGAGCTGCATGGTCAACCCGAGGGCGGCCCGCGAGACCGAGCTCCAGCTGCTGCCGACCCGTCGTACCAAGAACATCGCGGTCGTCGGGGCCGGACCGGCCGGGCTGGCCGCGGCGGTGACGGCGGCCGAGCGCGGCCACTCGGTGGAGCTGTTCGAGGCCGCCGACGAGATCGGCGGCCAGTTCGGGATCGCCCAGCGGATTCCCGGCAAGGAGGAGTTCGCCGAGACGATCCGGTACTACCGGCGCCGGCTCGACCTGACCGGCGTCAGACTCCACCTCGGCCGCCGCGCGACCGTCGAGGACCTGACCGGCTTCGACGAGATCGTCCTGGCCACCGGCGTCGTCCCGCGCGTCCCGGCCATCCCCGGCATCGACCACCCGAAGGTCCTGTCGTACGTCGACGTCGTCCGCGACCGCAAGCCGGTCGGCGCCACCGTCGCGGTGATCGGAGCGGGTGGGATCGGCGTGGACGTCAGCGAGTTCCTCACCACCGAGGCATCGCCTGCTCTCGACCTGGAGGCGTGGAAAGCGGAGTGGGGTGTGACCGATCCGACTTCGGCGCCCGGCGCGCTCACCAAGCCGCGACCTGAGCCGTTGCCACGGCAGGTCTACCTCCTGCAACGCAAGGCCGGGAAGATCGGCGCCGGCCTCGGCAAGACGACCGGGTGGGTTCACCGTGCGGCCTTGAAGAACAAGCAGGTCGAGCAACTCCGCGGCGTCAACTACGAGTGCATCGATGACGACGGCCTGCACCTGACCTTCGGGCCGCAACGCGAGAACCCCCGCGTTCTGGACGTCGAGAACATCGTCGTCTGCGCCGGTCAGGAGTCGGTTCGCGACCTCGCCGACGCGCTGCGCGACGCCGGGCGCCCGGTCCACGTGATCGGTGGCGCGGACATCGCCGCCGAGCTCGACGCCAAACGAGCGATCGACCAAGCCACCCGGCTGACTCTCACTCTCTGAGGCTGTCCACGGACAGAGAGCGAAGCTGACAGCTCAATTAAGGTAAGGCTATCCTCTCCTCCATGCGGGAGAAGGTGGGGCTGGCTGGGGACGACCTGCGTCTCGGCTATCACGGCAAGCGAGTGGTCGACGACGCGTCGCTGCGGATCGAGGCGGCCAGTGTCACCGCGCTGGTCGGTCCGAACGGCAGCGGGAAGTCGACGCTGCTGCGTGCCCTGGCACGCCTGCACCAGCCCGATGGCGGCCGGATCACCTTCCCGGACGGCGTGAACGCGCTCGACCTGTCCGCGAAGGAGTTCGCCCGCAAGGTCACCCTGCTGTCGCAGTCGCGGCCGACTCCCAACGGTGTGAGCGTGCGCGAGGTCGTCGGGTACGGCCGGCACCCGCATCGCGGGCGCTGGCGGGCCGACGACCCGGACGGTCAGCGGGCCATCGACCACGCGATGGCGGTCACCGGGGTGACCGCGATGGCGCAGCGTTCGGTCGACGAGCTGTCCGGTGGCGAGCTGCAGCGCGTGTGGCTCGCGACCTGTCTGGCGCAGGACACCGGCGTCCTGCTGCTCGACGAACCGACCACGTTCCTGGATCTGCGCTACCAGATCGAGATCCTCGACCTGATGCGTGAGCTCGCCGACTCCCACGGGGTCGCGGTCGGCGTCGTACTGCACGACCTGAACCAGGCCGCGGCGGTCGCGGACCGGATCGCACTGCTCGATCAGGGGCGGGTTCGTGCGACCGGTACGCCGGAGGAGGTGCTCGAGGCGGACGCGCTGACCGAGACCTACGGCATCCGGATCGAGGTCGGCACCGACCCTGCCACCGGTTTCGTCTCCACCCGCCCGATCGGCACACACCTAAGAGGGCGTGTGTGATGGTCCCCCGCCTACTGCGCGGCACTCGGCACGGCATCTCGCCGCACTGGAGCAAAGGCCACGATGGAACCACATCGAGGCCTTTACTCCAGCGCGCCGAGCTACCGCACCGAGCACCTGCTTGCTACGGCGCTGGACCATCACACACGCCCAGCCGCGTCACAACCATCTGAGGTCAACTGATGAAGAGAACCACCGCCCTGCTCGCCGCTGCCCTGTTCGCGCTGACGGCCTGCGGGACGAGCGAACCCGCCACCACCGACGCCGGGGCGCAGACCACCGCCCAGCCGGTGTCGGTCACCGACGCGCGGGGCAAGAAGATCGCCCTGAAGGCGCCCGCGACCAAAGTCGTCGCGCTCGAGTGGAACGCGATCGAGAGCCTCGTCACCCTCGGCGTGAAGCCGGTCGGTGCCGCCGACACCAAGGGATACGGCAACTGGGTCACCGCCGAGAAGCTGGACCCGTCGGTCAAGGACGTCGGCACCCGTGGCGAGTCCAGCGTCGACGCGATCGCCGCGCTCAGCCCCGACCTGGTCATCACCACCACCGACGAGTCGGCGAACTCGATCGCCCAGTTCGAGAAGATCGCACCGGTGCTGGTGATCCGCGGTTCGGACGCGACCAAGCCGATCGCGCAGATGAAGACCAACCTCGAGCTGATCGGCGCCGCGGTCGGCAAGGCGGACCAGGCCAAGCAGCTGAACGCCGACTTCGACAAGGCGCTTGCCGAGGGCAAGCAGAAGATCGCCGACGCGGGCAAGGCCGGCGAGACCTTCACCATGTCCGACGGGTGGAAGCAGGGCAGCACGATCTCGATCCGGATGTACACCACCGGTTCGCTGCTCGGCGCGGTCGCCACCGAGCTGGGGCTGAAGAACGGCTGGACCGGCGCCGGTGACAAGGACTACGGCCTGGCCCAGACGGACCTCGAGGGACTGACCAAGCTGAAGGACGGCAACTTCCTCTACATCGCCAACAACGCCGACGGCGGTGACGTGTTCGGCGGCGACCTGGCCAAGAACGCGATCTGGAAGAACCTGCCGTTCGTGAAGAGCAACGACGTGCACCGGCTGCCGGACGGCATCTGGATGTTCGGCGGCCCCAAGTCCACCGAGCAGTTCATCGACGCGGCCGTCCAGGCAGTCACCTCTTGACCCAGGTGACCGCCCCGGGACCTGATGTCCAGGTCCCCGAGGCTCTGCAGCCGGTACGGCGGTTGCGGGTGGCGAGCGTGTTCGTCATCGCCGTCGCCGCCGTCGTACTGCTGGCTGCCGTGCACCTCACCCAGGGCACGTCGTCGGTCAACGCCGGTGACCTGCTCCGGTTGCTGGCCGGGCAGGGCACGGACAACTCGGCGAACGTGCTCATCGCGTCCCGGTTGCCCCGGCTGCTCGCCGGCGTCCTGGTCGGGGTGGCGCTCGGCTTCGCCGGCGCCGGCCTGCAATCGCTGGCACGGAACCCACTCGCCTCGCCGGACACGTTGGGGGTCAACGCCGGGGCGTATCTCGCGGTCGTGGTCGTGGCCGCGTTCGGGGTTTCGTTGCCGGTGCTGCCCGCCGGGGGAGTCGCCTTCCTCGGCGGGCTGGCGGCCGCCGCCCTGGTGCTCGCGTTGTCGGCCGGCGGCTCGTCCGGGCCGACCCGGCTGATCCTGGCCGGCTCGGCGGTTGCGATGGCGTTGGCCGGGGTCACGACGCTGCTCCTGCTGCTCTACCGGGAGGAGACGGTGGGGACGTTCGCCTGGGGAGCGGGCACGCTGGTTCAAACGGACCTGACCGCGATCACCCAAATGACCCCGGTCGTGGTTGTAGGCATCGTCGCATCGTTGCTGTTGGCACCGAAACTGGACATCCTGGCCCTCGGCGACGACACCGCGTCGGTGCTGGGAGTTCACGTACGACGGGTGCGGGTGCTGATCACTCTGGTCACGGTGTCGTTGTCGGCCGCCGCGGTCACGGTCGCCGGCCCGGTCGGGTTCGTCGGGCTGGTCGCACCGGTGCTGGTGCGACTGATCGCTCCGCTGGTGCCTGGGTTGCTGCGGCATCGCGTACTGCTTCCGTTGAGCGGGCTGGCCGGCGTACTGGTCGTTCTCTGTGCGGACGTCGTACTCCGGGCCGCGCTCGGCGGTCAGGCCGGCGTGGAGATCCCGACCGGTGTGATGACGATGATGGTCGGTGCGGCCGTGCTGGTGTGGCTGGCGCGACGATATCGCGACTCGGGACCGAGCCGGACGCCGGGTGGGGCGAGTTCGGGTTTCCGCAGCCGGCGGACGTTCTGGATCGTCACGGGTGTGCTCGTCGTACTGCTGGTCATTGTCGGCCTCCTGGCGATGCTGGCCGGTGACGCGTTCCTGCGGACCGGCGACGTCGTGAACTGGATCACCGGGCGGTCGGGCCGGGCCATCACCTACGTGCTCGATCAGCGGTTCCCGCGGGTGGTGTCCGCCGTGCTGTGTGGCGCGGCCCTCGCGATCGCGGGTACGACGGTCCAGGCGGTGTGCCGCAACCCATTGGCCGAACCGGGGATCCTCGGGATCACCGGCGGCGCCGGGGTCGGCGCGGTGATCACACTGGTACTGTTGCCCTCAGCAAGTATCTGGTTGTTGTCGGGGGTCGCCGCGGTGGGCGCGCTGGGGACGTTCATGGTGGTCTACCTGGTGTCGTGGCGGGGCGGTCTCAGTTCGGATCGGCTGGTTCTCATCGGTGTGGGGGTGTCGTCCGGTGCGACCGCGATCATCACGCTGCTGATCGTCGCCACCGATCCGTGGAACCTCAGCATGGCGATGACGTGGCTGTCCGGCAGCACGTACGGGCGGACGTTGCCTCAGGTCGCGCCGGTCGCGATCGCGCTGCTGGTGCTCACGCCGCTGATCGTCCACACCCGGCGCGAACTCGATCTGCTGGCGCTGGACGACGACGTACCGCGGATCCTCGGCGCACGGCTCGAGCGCACCCGGTTGACCGCGTTGCTGTGCGCGGCGTTGCTGACCGCGGCGGCCGTCTCCGCGATCGGTGTGGTCGGCTTCGTCGGGCTGGTCGCCCCCCACGCGGCCCGGGCTCTGGTCGGCGGGCGGCACGCCCGGATCCTGCCCGTCGCCGCGTTGCTCGGCGCGATCCTGGTCAGCGTCGCGGACAGCCTCGGCCGCACGCTGCTGGCCCCTGCACAGATCCCGGCGGGCCTGCTCACCGCCCTGATCGGCGCGCCGTACTTCGTCTACCTGCTCTGGCGGACCCGGGTCCCGAACCGCTGATCAGCCCGCGGAAGCTTTTGCGGCTGCCTTCTTCTGCTGCTTGAACTCGCGGACCTTCATCAGCGAATCCGCGTCGATGACATCCGCAACCGACCGGTAGCCGTCGAGCGCGTAGTCTCCCGCGACAGCCTCCCAGCCCTCCGGCCGGACGCCGAGCTGCTTGGCCAGCAGCGCGACGAAGATCTGAGCCTTCTGCTTGCCGAAGCCGGGAAGCTCCTGCACGCGCTTGAGCAGCTCCTTGCCGGTCGTCGGCTCGGTCCACAGCCGCGTCACGTCACCGTCGTACCTGGACTCGACCAACGCGGCCAGCTCCTGCAAGCGGGCAGCCATCGAACCGGGGAACCGATGGATCGCCGGCGGCTGGGAGCACAGCTCCTTGAACTCTTCTGGATCGGCGGCCGCGATCGCCGCCGGATCGAGGGTGCCGAACCGGCTGAGCACCTTCCAACCGCCCCGGAAGGCGTGCTCCATCCCGTACTGCTGATCCAGCATCATCCCGAGTACGACGGCGAACGGGTACTCGTCGAGGACACGGTCGGCGTCCGGCTGGTTGGCAATCTGGAAGCCCATCACCGCATCATCTCACGGGCCGTGTCGCGGGTAGGTCCCTTGTGCTCGGGATGGTCTATGCCGAAACCGCGCAAAGCGTCCTATGCTCAGCGAGGGCACCCGACGGGAGGAGCACGGATGGATATCCGGGATCTGGATCGTAGGGCCGGTGCGGTACTCGGGGAGGTGGTGATGCAGGTGCGCCCCGAGCACCTGTGGTTCCCGACTCCCTGCCCCGACTGGACCGTGCGCGGTCTGCTCCGCCACATCGTCAGTGCCAACGAGGGTTTCGCCCAGGCTGCGATCAACGGCTCGGCGCCAGGACGGGCCTGGACCAGTGCCCGGCTCGGCGACAATCCGGCCGGTGCCTACCGGCGGTCCAACGTGCACGTCGCGGAGGCGTTCGCCGACGGGGGCGCGCTCGACCGCCTCGTCGAGGTCAGCGAGTTCGGCTCGTTCCCGCGCCGCGTCGCGCTGACCTTCCACCAGCTCTTCTGCCTGGTGCACGCCTGGGACCTGGCCAAGGCCATCGACATTCCGTACGAGCCGCCGCCGGACCTGGTCGAGCGGGCGTTCGCGCTGGCCCGCAAGATCCCGGACACCGACGCGGTCCGGGGCCCTGGCGCCGCGTTCGAGCGCAGCGTCAAGATCCCCGGCGGCGCGTCCGACTTCGACCAGTTACTCGGCCTCCTCGGCCGCAACCCCGACTGGGTCTCCCCGCTGGACTGATTAGGCCGTGTCGTCCAGTTCGATCCGGTCCGGAGCCGCGGCCGCCAGCTTGGCGAGGAGGCCGGCGAACAGTGGCGACATCATCAGCCGGGTCGAGGTGTTGCGGAACCAGATGCCCGCCGACGTCATCGGCATCGCCATCGTGATCCCGCCGGGCGGGAGCTCCATCCGCTGCTCGACGTACGCCTGCATCCGCGCCTGGTACGCCGGGAAGGCCCGGACGTGATCGCCTTCCGCGGCGGCGAGCTCACCGGCCAGGACGTACGCGCCGACCAGCGACAGCGCGGTCCCGTGGCCGGCCAGTGGCGAGCCGCAGTACCCGGCGTCACCGACGAGCACGACCCGGCCGCGCGACCAGTCCGGTACGACGACCTTGCTCGTGCTGTCGAAGTAGAAGTCGTCCGCGTCGCGCAGCGCGGCGAGGATGTGGCCGGTGTGCCAGCCGAGCCCGGCGAAGCGCTGGGTGAGCAATGCCTTCTGGGCGTCGACGTCGCGCCGGTCGTAGCTGAACGCGGCGGAGCGGAAGCTCAACAACGCCTTCGCGTACCGCTCGTCGTGGTCCGGCCGGAGCCCGACCCAGCGGCCGCCGGGCGCGGAGTGGATCTTCATCCAGTGGTCGAGCGGTTCGGGTGCCTCGACGGTGAAGTACGACGTGTAGCCGCCGAGGTGCTGGACGAACTGCTCCTCGGGACCGAAGGCCAGTCCGCGGACCCGCGAGTGCACCCCGTCCGCCCCGACCACCAGGTCGAACCGCCGCCGCGCCCCGCTGGTGAAGGCGACCTGCACGCCACTCGTGTCCTGGTCCAGCGCGTCGATCGAGTCGCCGTACAGGTACTCGATGTCGCCGGCGGTCGCGTCGTGCAGGATCCCGGCCAGGTCGCCGCGGAGGATCTCGATGTCGGCGACCGGGCCGGCGCCGTCGAGCAGTTCGGCCGGCATCGCGACCGCCGTGCGGCCGTTTGCCCGAACGTAGGCCAGGCCGCGCTCGTGCAGTTGAGCCCGCTTGACCGCCGGCATCAAGCCCATCCGCTCGACCACCACCTTGGAGATCCCGCGGAGGTCGACGGTCTGGCCGCCGGGTCGTGGCGCGGGCGCGATCTCGACGATCGTCGGGGCGAACCCGTGCCGCCGCAGCCAGTAGGCCAGCGCCGGTCCGGCGATCCCGCCGCCGGAGATCAGAACGGTCTTCGTCATGGTGGCTTCCTCTCACTGAGCTAGTGCGCGTACGTTGTACGCGTACACCGTGCGGTGCACTCGGTGGAGCGGTCCAGCGCAGGGCTGAAGCGCACTAGTGCAGGAGGTCTGATGGTTGAAGCGCCGTACCTGGCGATCGCGGGCGAGATCCGGCGCCGGATCGAGGCGGGCGAGCTGCGGCCCGGGGACCGGGTGCCGTCCACCCGGACGATGGTCAAGGAGTTCGGTGTTGCGATGGCGACGGCCACGAAAGCGCTTCAGGTGCTTCAGCAGCAGGGGCTGGTGCAGGCCCGGCCCGGAGTCGGCACAGTGGTCGGATCGCCGCAGACATCGCTGACGCAGTCTCGCGGTCCTTCGCGTGATCTCAACCGGGACGAAGTGGTGCGGGTCGCGATCGCGATCGCGGATGGCGAGGGGCTGGCGGCCTTGTCGATGCGGCGGGTCGCGGCCGACCTCGGGGTGTCGACGATGGCGCTGTACCGGTACGTCGGCGGCAAGGACGCGCTGGTGCTGCAGATGGTCGACCGGGCGATCGGGGAATTCCCCCTCCCGGCCAAAGCCCCGAAGAGTTGGCGGGCGGGGATCGAGACCGCGGCCCGGCTGCAGTGGGCGGCGTACCGGCGGCATCTCTGGCTGGCGAGCGCGGTCAGTCTCAGCCGTCCCCAGGCGCTCCCCAACCTGCTGCCGCACACGGACGCCGTCCTGCGCGCGCTGGGCCCGTTCGGCCTTGATGGCAGTACGGCGCTCGACACCGCGATCACCGTGTTCGCCTATGTCCGTGGCATCGCGCTGGCGATGGAGGCCGAGGTGCGGGCCGAGCAGGACACCGGGATGACCGCCGACGAATGGGCCGACCAGCACGTCGGTCCGATCGCCACCATGATCAGCCTGGAGGATCTGGCCGGTTTCCGGGCGGTGTTCCAGCCCGGTTTCGACTTCGATTACGACCTGGACCGACTGTTCGAGTTCGGTCTCGAACTGCTCCTGGACGGCCTCGAAAAGAAACTCACCCGGCTACGCTGAGTGTCGACAGGGTCGACAGCCGTGGAGGTGCCGATGGAGCCGGTGTTCGCACCCGACGTTCCGGACGGCGTACGGCGGTTGTACACGAGCAGGCCCGAGCTGTTCGTCCCGGCCGGGCAGCCGAAGCCGAAGCGGGAGACGGCCTGGTCGGTCGCACCGGGGAACACGTTCGGCACGTTGCTGGTCTGGCTCGCGGTCTGTGTCGGCGGCTGGATCCTGGCGCTGATCATCATGGCCGCGACGCTGCCGGCCGAGGTCGCCGCCTGGTCCGCGGTGGTGCTGGCCGGGATCGCCGCCGTCGCCACCGTCGGCGTCGTGGCCAAGTCCGCAGCGGAGGATCGCGGTCACAAGGCGGTCCGGCTGCAGCACGGGAAGTACCTGCTCCCGGACGACTTCGACGACGAGGCCGGCCGATTGCTGGGCCGCGCCCAGCGCGCGGTGAAAACGGTGCTTGAGGCAACAGTCACCCGGCGCGGGATGCTGGACGACGTGAAGAACGAGCTGGTCCTGCCCGAACAGCTCTGGGACATCGGCCAGGTGCTGCGCGAGCAGACCGTCCTGCGGGCTCGTCAGCGCGAAGTCGCGAAGGGGATGGCGACGGCCGAGCTCGAAGCCGTGCTCGGACCGCAACGCCGGGCGCTCGCCCTCTCGGTGGACGCGATCAAACGCAAGGTGGACCTGCTCGAGCGCTACGCCGACCGGGTTCGCTCTGCCGATGCCGCGCTCCGGGCCGAGGCCGCCCTCGAAGACGGCGACCGCTACATCGAACTCCTCGCCCGCACCGAGCCCGCCGGTGACACCTCGGTCGTCCAGAGCTTCGCCGACGAAGCGACCGCGTTGCGCGACACCCTCACCCGCAGCATCAACGCCGCCCGCGACGCCGGCCGCACCCTCGCCCTCCCGGACTCGGGCAGCTCGCCGTAGCCTGCGCCGGCTTGACGCGCTTGATTAAGCTCCGACCATGAACGAGCGAAGCGAGTTCATCTTCAAGCCCTGTCGATTTCGCGCCGCATCGGCGCCCGGAGCGAAGCGAGGACGTCGATGAGCTCCACGGTGGTCGTTGCCGGGGGCACCGGGGCGTTGGGTGCGGCGGTGACGGGGGAGTTCCTGGGGGCCGGGTGGCGGGTCGTCGTCCCCGGACGGACCGAGGAGTCGCTGGCCCGGCTCGGCACCGATCCGGCGCTGAACCCGGTGATCGCCGACCCGTTCGACCCGGCCGGTACGGCGGATGTCGTCGCGCTCGCCACCGCGGACGAGACCGCACCACTGACTGCACTGGTCAACCTGGTCGGCGGATTCGCGGCGGGCTCGCGAGTGCACGAAACCCCGATCGAGGACTTCGAGAGCCTGCTCCGGCTGAACCTGCGTCCGACGTACCTCATCACGCAGGCCGTGCTGCCACACCTGCTCGCCGGCGGTGGCGGAGCAATCGTTTGTACGTCGAGTGGTGCGGCGCTGCGACCGTTCTCCGGGGCGGCTGGATACATCACCGCGAAGGCGGGGGTGATCGCGTTCGCCGATGCCCTGCACGCGGAGTACGCCGCTGACGGCATTCGGGTGAACACCATCCTGCCCGGCACCATCGACACCCCGGCCAACCGGGCCGCCATGCCGAAGGCCGACACCAGCAGGTGGACCCCGCCGTCCCGGATCGCCGTGGTGGTGCGAACCCTGGTCGAGACGCCCGGCTTTTCGGGCACTCACCTGCCCGTATGACAACCGATTGACCCTGTAACACGTCTGAAGAGGCGAAGGTGCGGGTACTTGACCCACACTGGTTCTGGGGCCGGCGACAGGGGAGCCATGGGGAAACGCTCACGCGCGACGCGCGCCACGGAGGGTCCCGAGCTGCCTGAAGCCGAGCCGGCCGAGAGTCGGCCGCGGTCGGTGCCCAAGCTGCTCGGTCTGACGCTCCTCGGCGCCGTGCTCCCCGGGCTCGGTCTCATCGCCGGCGGGCGCCGCCGGCTCGGAGCCTTCATCCTGACCGTCGCCCTCGGCCTGCTCGCGATCGGCGTGTACGTCGGTCTGACCCGGCGCGAGGAGGTGCTCGCGGCAGCCGTCGTACCGAGCCGGCTGCTGATCACCTCGGTGGCGATCGGGACGCTCGCGGTCGTCTGGATCGTGGTGATCGTCGCCTCACACCGTTCGTTGCGTCCGGCAACAGGTGGGGCGGGTGGCCGGGCCGCCGGGGCGCTGCTGGTCGGCGTCCTGTGCTTCGCGATCGCGGCGCCGGCGGCGATCGGCGTCCAGAGTGTGCTGGCGCAGCGTGACCTGGTCCAGGACGTGTTCGTCGCGCAGGGCGAGGGCAGGAGCGCGACCCGGCCGTCGGTGGTGAACACGAAGGACCCGTGGGAGGACAAGCCGCGGCTCAACCTGCTGCTGCTCGGCGGCGACGACGCGCCGAGCCGGCCGGGGGTGCGGACCGACACGGTGATCGTGGCGAGTATCGACACCAGGACCGGCGACACCGCATTGGTCTCGATGCCGCGGCAGCTGACTTTCATGCCGTTCCCGAAGGACTCGCCGCTGCACAAGATCTACCCGAACGGCTACGGCAAGGAAGGGCTCAGCCTGGAGGGCCGGCTGGAGTGGATGCTGACCGCGATGTACCAGAACATCCCGGCCGCGCACCCCGGCATCCTCGGCCCGTCCGACAACGAGGGCGCCGACGTGCTGAAGCAGTCCGTCGGCGAGGCGATCGGGCTGAAACTCGACTACTACCTGCAGGTCAACCTGCAAGGGTTCGCGAAGCTCGTCGACGCGCTCGGCGGGATCACCGTCAACGTCAACGAGCGGGTCGCGATGGGTGGGGTGAGCAGCTCCCACATTCCGCCGAGCGAGTGGATCGAACCGGGCCCGAACCAGCACCTCGACGGACGGCACGCGCTCTGGTTCGCCCGCGGCCGGTACGGCGCCGACGACGACCAGCGCCAGACCCGCCAGCGCTGCGCGATCAAGGGCATCGTCGACGCGGCCGACCCGCGGACCCTGGTGACCAAGTACAAAGCGATCGCCCAGGCCGGTCAGCAGCTGCTCCGCACCGACATCCCGCAGGAGCTGCTGCCCGCGCTGGTCCAGCTCGCATTCCGGGTGAAGTCGGGCACCGTCTCCAACGTCACCCTCGACGCCGCCAAGCTCCGGCTGAAGTACCTGCACCCGGACTACGACGCTCTCCGCGAAACGGTCGAGAAGGCCCTCGAGCAGCCGGCGCCCCCGGCGACCACAGCCCCGGCCACGCCGACGACCCCGCAGACGACGAAACCCACCACCCGCAAGCCGGTCACGCCGGCGACTCCGGCCCCTACCCAGGACCTCGAAGACGCCTGCGCCTACCACCCGAACGGCGACCAGCCGAACTAGTCGACTGGGGCATCCGCGTGTGATGGAAGACCTGACCTTGCGCGCGGGCCGCTGAAATTCGTTTTCGGGGCGGGTGTCGATCTGGTGGTGGGCCGGTCGACGTGAGAGTAAGTGATCGACCGACACGACGAGGAGAACCACTGCGATGCGATACATGATCATCAACAAGGCGGACGCGGACAGCGAAGCCGGGAAGTTCCCGTCCGACGAGGTGGCCACCGCGGTCGGCCAGGTCGTGGAGGACCTGTCGAAGGCCGGCGTACTGCTGTTCGCCGAAGGTGTGCACCGCAGCAAGCACGGCGCCCGGGTGAAGGTCGAGGGCGGCAAGCGCACCGTCACCGACGGCCCGTTCGCCGAGACCAAGGAACTGATCGGCGGCGTCATCGTCGTCGAGGTCCGCAACCGCGACGAGGCCGTCGAATGGGCCGCCCGGCTCGCCGAAGCGCTCGGCAGCGAAGTCGAGGTCCGCCGAGTGGTCGAAGAAGCCGACTTCGACCCCAACTCGGACCTCTACAAGGACTGACTCCGGCCGCATCCCGCGAGCGAAGCCACTGTGTCGAGTGTAAGAGGCGTGTCGTCACCAGGGGCCTACTGACGTCCAACTGCCTTCACTCGGCACGGTGGCTTCACTCGACGCCGGGGTTCGCTGAGCATCGCGGCTTCACTCGACGCGGGGGAGGTCGTGGTCGGTGTCCATTTCGCGGGTTGTCGTTCGTGGTGGTTCCAACGACTCGTCGAAGGAGAACATCATGATCAGCAGCACGACCGCGAACTCGGCGCCCGGCCTTACCCTGACGGTGCCTGAGGCGGAGCTGTACTACGAAGTGCGGGGCAGCGGGCCGTTAGTGGTGCTGGTCGGTGCGCCGATGGACGCCGACTCGTTCGCGCCGCTGGCTGACCTGCTGGCGACGACGGCGAGGAGTTGCTGGCCGCAACCGAGCGGATGATCGCCGACTACCTGGCCGGTGACGTGATCGGCGCCTGGCGGCAGTTCTTCGCGCTGGCGAACATCCAGGTGCCGGACGGCGTACTCGAGGCGATGTTCGGCGGGGAGCGGGATCCGCGGGTGGTCGCCGACGAGCGGTTCTGGTTCGAGCACGAGCTGCGGGCGTCGGTCCGCTGGCGGCCGGATCTGAGCAGCCTGCGGTACGGCGGTGTCCGCATCGTGGCCGGGATCGGCGCGGAGTCGGCCGGCCAGCTGTGCGAGCGGACGACGACCGCGCTGGCGGCCGGGCTCGGGATCGAGCCGACCCGGTTCCCCGGTGATCACATCGGCTTCGCGGCGGCGGACCCCACGCCGTTTGCCGTCGTACTGCGCGAAGTTCTGTGACAGATGAGACTCGCCCGTGGCTCCGCGGGCGGAGTATGTGAAGCTGGGGGTGACCGGTGTGGGCCTGCGTTGAGCGGGCCTGGACCGGGCACATGGTCGGAGGTGCCGGCCGGGCCTTGAGAGCTGCAACTTGGACCGCGTGGCGCCTTGACCTCAACCGTGGTTGAAGTTTCAAGCTGGTGCCGCTGAAACAGGACATCGGAGATATCGGCCCCCGCGGGCCCCGACGAAGGAGCAGAGTTGACCACGTACACGCTTCCCGACCTCCCCTACGACTACGGCGCACTGGCGCCGAGCATCGCCGGTGAGATCATGGAGCTGCACCACTCCAAGCACCACCAGACCTACGTGAACGGCCTGAACGACACCCTGGAGAAGCTGGCCGCGGCCCGCGAGAAGGGTGACTTCGGCGCCATCGTCGGGCTGGAGAAGTCGCTCGCCTTCAACCTCGGCGGGCACGTCAACCACTCGATCTTCTGGAAGAACCTGTCGCCGGACGGCGGCGACAAGCCGGACGGCGAGCTGGGTGCCGCGCTGCAGGATGCGTTCGGGTCGTTCGACGCGTTCCAGGCGCACTTCACCGCGTCGGCGACCACCATCCAGGGGTCCGGCTGGGCCATCCTGGGCTGGGATGCGCTGCAGGGCCGGCTGCTGATTCACCAGCTGTACGACCAGCAGGGCAACCTGCCGGCCGGGCAGATCCCGATCGTGATGCTGGACATGTGGGAGCACGCGTTCTACCTGCAGTACAAGAACGTGAAGCCCGACTACGTCAAGGCCTGGTGGAACGTGGTGAACTGGGCCGACGCGCAGGCCCGCTTCGACGCGGCCCGCGCCGGCGCCGGCGCGCTGATCGCCGGTAGCTGACCCAACGACGCGAGGGGCGCCCGGACCAGGTGGTCCGGGCGCCCCTCGCGTTCGTCAGCCCGACGTCCGGGGTCCCGGTGGGGTCCCGGGCGGGCGCAGCCTTGGCGCGGGTGGCCGACTGGTACTGGGTCCGTGGGGCTGGGGGTCGTGTCTGTCGGATGCGTTCGCTGTGGGCGTGGGTCCGCTGGATCGGGGAGGGTTTTGCCCCGGATCGGGCGCAAAACTCTCCCCGGTCGGCAGGACCGGACCCGCTGGTTTGGCGCGGCGGTCCCGGCCCGTCCTGTACGAACGCCTACCCGAACTCCGCCGAGCGGTCCCGGGTGAACTACCTCTGGCGGAACGGCAAGAGCTGAGCCATCAGCGGAACGGCAGGAGCTGACCCGTCAGCAGGCGGCGGCGCGTTCGAGCAGCAGGGCTCGTTCGCGTTCGTTGCGGGTGAGCGCGGCGGCCTTCTCGAACTCGGCTCGGGCCTCGTCGAGCCGGCCGAGTTTGAACAGGAGGTCGCCGCGCACACTCGGGAGCAGGTGGTAGTCCTTCAGCGACGGCTCGTCGGCGAGCGCGTCGACAGCCTCGAGTCCGCGCTCCGGGCCGAACGCCATCGAGATCGCGACCGCCTGGTTGAGCTCGACCACCGGTGACGGGGTGACCTGCGCGAGGACGGCGTACAGGCCGGCGATCCGGGCCCAGTCGGTGTCCTCGGGGTCGGCCGCGCGGGCGTGGCAGGCGGCGATAGCGGCCTGGAGCAGGTACGGGCCGGGCGGTTTGCCGAGGGCGAAGCCGCGGTCGAGTCCCTCGAGGCCGCGGCTGATCAGCAGGCGGTCCCAGCGGCGGCGGTCCTGGTCGAGCAGCAGGACGGGTTCGCCGTCGGGCCCGATCCGGGCGTTCGCCCGAGAGGCCTGCAGCTCCATCAGGGCCAGCAGGCCGTGGACCTCGGGCTCGCCGGGCATCAGCTCGGCCAGGAGCCGGCCGAGTCGCATCGCCTCGTTGCAGAGCGCCGGTCGCATCCAGTCGTCGCCGGCTGTCGCGGAGTAACCCTCGTTGTAGATCAGGTAGACGACCTCGAGCACGGACGTGAGCCGCTCGAGCAGATCGTCGCCGGCCGGTACCTCGAACTCGACACCCGCCTTGGCCAGGTTGCGCTTGGCCCGGACGATCCGCTGGGCGATCGTCGACTCCGGAGCGAGGAACGCGCGGGCGATCTCGTCGGTCTTCAGGCCGCCGAGCAGCCGAAGCGTGAGGGTGACCCGGGCGTCCATGGTGAGCACCGGGTGGCAGGCGGTGAACACGAGCCGGAGCAGGTCGTCCTCGATGTGGTCCTCGAGGATTGCCTCGACGTCGTCCTCGACACTGTCGCCGTCGATCTCCAGCTCGTGGCCCAGCTCGGCGAGCTTGCGCTGGTACGTCTCCTTGCGCCGGATCAGGTCGATCGCCCGGCGCTTGGCGATCGCCATCAGCCAGGCGCCCGGATTGTTCGGTACGCCGGACTCCGGCCACTGCTCGAGCGCCGCCACCAGCGCGTCCTGGGCCAGCTCCTCGGCCAGCCCGACGTCCCGGACGATCCGCGCCACCCCGGCGATGATCCGCGCCGACTCGATCCGCCAGACCGCGTCGACCGCCCCCTGCGCCTCGATAACCGTCACCCGCCGATAGAACAACACCCCAGCCTGAACGGCAACCGCCTTACCCGGCCCGCAGCCGCCAAAGACTCGACACCTCCTGCTTCCGGGCGCTCCGATGCCCGGGTACGGCGTCCAGCCGGCCAGCCTCCCGCAGACCTGCGTCCGCGAACCAGCCGAGCAGCTCGGAGCGCGACCGCAGGCCGAAGTGTTCGGCCAGGTCCGAGAGAATCAACCAGGTCTCGCCACCCGGGTTGAGGTGGTCGCGCACGCCGGCGATGAACGAGCGCAGCATCCGGCTGTCCTCGTCGTACACCGCGTGGTCCAGCAGGGTGATCGGACGGGCCGGGATCCACGGGGGGTTGCAGACGATCAGATCGGCTCGCCCCGGCGGAAACAGGTCCGTCTCGATCACCTCGACGTCGAGACCCAACCGCCGTACGTTCTCGCGAGCACACTCCACCGCCCGGCTGCTGTTGTCGGTGGCGATGACCTGCGGAATGCCGCGATGGGCGAGCAGCGCGGCGAGGACACCGGTTCCCGTCCCGATGTCGAAGGCAACAGCCGCCGGCGGCAGCGGGCAGCTCGCGACGAGATCGACGTACTCGGACCGAGTCGGCGCGAAGACGCCATAGTGCGGGTGGATCCGGCCACCGAGGGCGGGAATCTCGATGCCTTGCTGCCGGAGCTGGTGTGCGCCGATCACGCCGAGCAGTTCGCGCAACGGCACCAGCCGATCGCCCGCGGGTGGTCCGTAGGCCTCCAGGCACGCCTGCCGGACGTCCGGTGCCCGGCGCAACGAGACGGTGTGGTCGGAAGTTGCTATCAACAACGAATTGAGCACCTGTGTCCGCCGGGCCTGCATGCGGCGCTGGTCCTGGAAACTGCCGCCGTGCACGGCCGGCAGCCGTCGCCCGAGCGCCGCCAGCAGCTGTTTGCCGTTGTGGAAGTCGCCCTCCCACAGGAGTGCGGATCCGCGTTCGATCAGGCGCAGCGCCCGATCCGCGGAGATGGAGTCGTCCACTGTGATGACATGCATGAGTCGTCCCTGCCGTGAGGATTTCAGATGAGGGCAGCGCGGCTCACCCGGAGGCCGGTACGGCGCCGGGGAGCGGACGGATCAACTAGCGAACAACAGCCGCATGTCTGGGCGAAGTCACCCGCACACTGTAAGTCAGGCGGGGTGAATCAAACGGTTGCTGGGGGTGCGGGTGGGCACAGATCGTGGCCCGGGCGTGGCGGGCGGTCGGGGCGAATAGACTTCGGGTGCTGAAACCCCCTCCGAAGATGGCTCGAGGTTTGTTGTGCTCACCATGCAGGACGCGCTGCTGGCGCTGACGAAGTACTGGACCGACCGCGGGTGCATGGTCGTGCAGCCGTTCAACACCGAGGTCGGCGCCGGAACGCTGAACCCGGCGACCATCCTGCGGGTGCTCGGTCCCGAGCCGTGGCGGGTCGCGTACGTCGAGCCGAGTGTCCGGCCCGACGACAGCCGGTACGGCGAGAACCCGAACCGGCTGCAGACGCACACCCAGTTCCAGGTGGTGCTCAAGCCGGACCCGGGCAACCCGCAGGAGCTGTTCCTGGACAGCCTGACCGCGCTCGGCATCGACATCCACGCGCACGACGTCCGGTTCGTCGAGGACAACTGGGCCAATCCGGCCACCGGTTCCTGGGGTCTCGGCTGGGAGGTCTGGCTGGACGGCCTCGAGATCACCCAGTTCACCTACTTCCAGCAGGCCGGCGGGATGACGCTGGACCCGGTGTCGGTGGAGATCACCTACGGCATCGAGCGGATCATGATGGCGCTGCAAGGGGTCTCGCACTTCAAGGACATCGCCTACGCGCCCGGCATCTCGTACGGCGAGGCGTTCGGCCAGGCCGAGTACGAGATGAGCCGGTACTACCTCGACGACGCCGATGTCGATGGTCAGCGGCGGCTCTTCGAGGAGTACGCGAACGAGGCCCGCCGGATGCTCGATGCGCGTCTCCCGGTCCCGGCGCACGTCTACGTGCTGCGCTGCTCGCACACCTTCAACGTGCTCGACTCCCGCGGCGCGGTGAGTACGACGGAACGCGCCAAGGCCTTCGGCCGGATGCGGTCGCTCGCCCGCGAGGTGGCTCAGCTGTGGGCCGAGCGCCGTACCGAGCTCGAGCACCCGTTGGGGATCGCCGAGCTGCCTGCGGCGGCGCCGGCGCCGACCGAGTTCCCGGCCAGCACCGGGACCCGGCAGCTGACGTTCGAGATCGGCACCGAGGAGATGCCGCCGTCGGAGGTGACCAAGACCGCGGCGGCCGTCAAGGCGGCCCTGACCGAGAAGCTGGCCGCGACCCGCCTCAGCCACGGCGACATCACCGTGTACGCCACGCCCCGGCGCGTGGTCGCCTTCGTCGCCGGTGTCCAGGCGGGCGAGCCGGACGCGCAGCGGGTGGTGCGTGGTCCGCGGAAGTCGGCCGCGTACGACGCCGACGGCAACGTCACCAAGGCGGCCGCCGGATTCGCCCGCGGCCAGGGTGTCGACGTCAGCGAGCTGCACGACCTCGATGTCGACGGCGTCGAGTACGTCGCGGTGACCAAGCCCGACCCGGGACGTGGTGCGGCCGAGGTGCTGAGCGGCGTACTGAGTGAGATCGTCAGCGGGCTGCGGTCGGACAAGAACATGCGGTGGAACGACGCCAAGCTGTCGTTCACCCGGCCGGTCCGCTGGCTGGTCGCGCTGCTCGGCGACCAGGTGGTGCCGGTGTCGGTGTCCACCCTGGCGGCCGGGCGGACGACGCGCGTGCACCGGACCGCCGCCCAGCCGCAGGTCGAGATCGCGGCGGCCGAGGGGTACCTGGACCTGCTCCGGATCCACGGCATCGAGGCCGACCCCGCGAAGCGTCGCGAGCAGATCGTGGCCGCGGCGCAGGAGCTCGCCGCAACTGTCGGCGGCACGATCGACGTCGAGGGCGAGTCGGCCTTGATCGACCAGATCGTCAACCTGGTCGAGGAGCCGACCGCGATCTTGGGCGAGTTCTCCGCCGACTACCTGACGCTGCCGGGCGAGATCCTCACCACGGTGATGCGCAAACACCAGCGCTACCTCCCCGTCCGTGATGCGGAGGGCAACCTGCTCCCGCACTTCGTTGCCGTCGCCAACGGTTCCGTGGATGACGACGTGGTCCGCGGCGGCAACGAGGGCGTGCTGCGGGCGCGCTACGAGGACGCCGCGTTCTTCTGGCGGGCCGACCTGGAGACGCCGCTCGAGACGATGAAGAGCGAGCTGGACAAGCTGGCCTTCGAAGAGCGGCTCGGCTCGATGGCCGACCGGGCGGCCCGGATCGGCCGGATCGCTGTCGGTCTTGCCTCGACCGTGGAACTGGACGGCGACGACCTGACCACGCTGCGGCGGGCGGCCGAGCTGGCGAAGTTCGATCTCGGGTCGCAGATGGTCGTCGAGCTGACCAGCCTGGCCGGCACGATGGCCCGCGAGTACGCGCGCCGTGCCGGTGAGACCGAGGCGGTCGCCCAGGCGCTCTACGACATGGAGTTGCCGCGGTCCGCGGGCGATCCGGTGCCGTCGACCACGCCGGGTGCGCTGCTCGCGCTGGCCGACCGGTTCGACCTGCTGGCCGGCCTGTTCGGTATCGGCGCCAAGCCGACCGGTAGCTCCGACCCGTTCGCGCTGCGGCGGGCGGCGACCGGGGTGGTCGCGATCCTGCGTGAGCACCCGTCGCTGAAGGCGATCACGCTCGCGACCGGCCTGCGGGCCGCCGCCGTGGAGATCGGTGCCCAGGGCATCGACGTTCCGGCGGAGTCGCTGGAGGAGGTCGTCGAGTTCACCGTACGGCGGTACGAGCAGCAGCTGATCGATCGCGGTGACGACCATCACCAGGTGGCCGCGGTGTTGCCGTTGGCAACTGCTCCGGCGGTCGCGGACGAGACGCTCGCGGCCCTGCAGCAGCTGGTCGGCAGCGGCGACTTCGCCGATCTGGTCGCGGTGTTGCAGCGGGTCCGCCGGATCGTTCCGGAAGGGACCGAGCCGTCGTACGACCCGGGCAAGCTGACCGAGCCCGCCGAGGTCGTCCTGCACGAGGCGGTCCAGAAGGTCGGCCAGGCGCCGACCGGGCTGGCCGATTTCGTCACCGCCGCGTCGGTTCTGGTCGAGCCGGTCACCACGTTCTTCGACGAGATCCTGGTGATGGCCGAGGACCCGGACGTCCGCGCCGCCCGGCTGGGGCTGCTGGCAACCATCAGTGCTCTGGCCGCGCCGGTCCTGGACTGGCAAGCCCTCGGCACCAGCCTCGGCCCGGCTGAGTAAGGGCGTTCACGATCAGCTCGTTGCGGGCGCGCTGACCTGCGGGGACGGTGGTGTGGACACCGTCCCGGTCGGCGGCGCGCGCGTGACGCTCAGCCGTCCAGGGTGAGCTGGCCGGCCAGACGCTCGCCGATCAGGCGGTAGCCGTCCGGCCCGGGGTGTACGTCGTCGACGTACAGCGCGCGGGCTTCGTCCGCGGTGAGGATGGTGCGCCCGTCGATGATCCGCACCTCCGGGTCCGTCCGGGCGCCGAGCTCGACACACGCGCGTACGTCGTCCAGCGTCAGGTCGACCGCGTTCGGTTTGCCTTCGATGTTCGGGGCGGTGAGCGGGGTGATCACGACGATCGGTGTCTGGGGATGGCCCTCGCGAACGGTCGACACGAAGGCGTCGACCTGGCCCGGCAACGTGCGACCGCTGAAGGTCTCACCGCCGTACACGTTGATCCCGAGGCACAGCGAGATCAGCCGCGCGGGCAGGTCCCGGATCGTGCGCGCCGCGACCGGATCGAGGTGGCACTCGCCGGCGAAGCCGAGCGCGACGAGATCCCAGCCGTGCTTGCGTGCCACCAGAGCGGGCCAGGTCTCGGACGGCCCGTCAGCACCTGTGCATTGGGTGACCGAGCTGCCGTACGTGACCCACCGCGGCCCGGTCGGCGCGAGCGGCTCGGCCTCGCCGTCGAAGCTCAGTCCCCGGACGCCGATCACGCCGGAGTGCGGAAGCCAGATCTCGACCTCGGCCGGACGACCCGGCAATGAGACCACCACGCGTTGCTCACCGTCGCGGACCACGCATCGTTCCTGCAGTTCGCCGTCGACCAGGACGTCCATCGGACCGATCCCCGTGTAGATGCCCAGGCTCGCGCGGATCTCCAGGCTCACCGACGTCGCCGCCGTACGCCAGGCGCCCCGGACACCGGCTGGCGTCGCGGCGCGCTCCCACAGCCGGTGGCCGGGGCGACCCGGGTCGCCGGTCCAGTCGATCAGCCGGAAGTCGTGACCGCGTGGATCCAGCCGCCAGTACGTCGTCCAGCCGTCCGCGTCGACCTCGCGGTGCTGATACCCGGTCCACAGCGCGTCGCTCATGATCGTCCTCCTCGAATGCCCCGGAGTGACCGGGCGACGGGTTGGGCGGCGGCGGAGGTGAGGCGGGCGACCGCCCGCGCCCCGAGGCTGGCGTCGACATGGGCGAGCATGACCGCGGCGGCCGTCTCGGAGTCCCCGGCCGCGATCGCGTCGACCAACGCGAGGTGCTCGGCGTGGGTGCGGTCCAGATCCTCCTCGGTCCGGCCGTCCTCGAGAGCAAGCCTGCGGTACCGGTCCGCTTTGTCCCAGAGCCCGTCCAGGGTCTGGACGAGCAGCTGGTTGTGCGATGCGGTGTAGATGGCGACATGGAAGCGCCGATGGGTCGACAACTCGGCCGGCCCAGGGTCGGTCCGCAACGGCAGCAACTCGTCCGCCGTCGCCCGGATCAGCTCGAGGTCTTGCCGGGTACGACGCTCAGCAGCCAGCCCGGCCGCCAGCGGATCGAGTGAGCGCCGGATCTCGATCAGGTCCCGGGCTTCCTCCGCGGTCAGCCGAGTCACGCGGGCGTCCCGGTGCGCGTCCAGCTCGACCAGGCCCTCGGTCATCAACCGGCGCAGTGCTTCGCGCAGGGGCGTCGTACTGATGCCGAGCTCGCGGGCCAGGGCGGCCTGCTGGATGACCGCGCCGGGGACGAGGTCGCCGCGCAGCAACTGCTCCCGCACGAGCTCGTACGCGATCTCGGCCTTGGTAGCCGTCTTGGCCTCGGGCACGGGTGATCCTCCACGGTTATAACAGAGTTACGGCAGATAATACCCGCAGGTCAGGCTTTGAGACGATCCAGCTCGACGGTTGACGCAGAAGGTTATAACGACTGACACTCGTGAGCATGGCAGACAGGTACAGGCTGGGTGTGCTGGACGGTGACGGCATCGGGCCCGAGATCGTGCCCGCGGCCGTCCAGGTTCTCGATGCGGCGCTGGCCGCCGCCGGCGCCCAGCCGGTCGAGTGGGTGCCACTTCCGGTCGGGGCCGAGGCGATCAAGACCCATGGCAGCGCGCTGCCGTCGATCACGCTGGAGACGCTCGAACACCTCGACGGCTGGCTGCTCGGGCCCCACGACAGCGCGGCGTACCCGGAAGAGCATCGGGTGCGGCTCAACCCGAGCGGCTTTCTGCGCAAGCACTTCGATCTGTTCGCGAACGTCCGCCCGGCGAAGGCCTTCGAGGGGACGCCGGCGCTGGTGCCCGGTCTCGACCTGGTCGTCGTCCGGGAGAACACCGAGGGCTTCTACGCCGACCGCAGTACGTATCGCGGCACCGGTGAGTACATGCCGACCGCCGACGTGGCGATCGCGATGGGTATCTTCACCCGGCCGGCGATCGAGCGGATCGCACGCCAGGCGTTCGAGCTCGCGCTGCGGCGCCGCAAGCACCTGACGATCGTGCACAAGGCGAACGTGCTGCGCCTGACGACGGGCTTCTTCCGCGACATCTGCACTGAGATCGCCGTCGAGTACCCCGAGGTCCGGGTCGACGACTTCCACATCGACGCGATGACAGTACACCTGGTCCGCCATGGCGCCGACTTCGACGTTCTCGTCACCGAGAACATGTTCGGCGACATCCTGTCCGACCTGGCCGGCGAGCTGGCCGGATCCCTCGGCATCGCGCCCTCGATCAACGCCTCGCCCGACCGCGCGATGGCGCAGGCCGCGCACGGTTCGGCGCCGGATATCGCCGGCCGGGACCTGGCCAACCCGACCGCGATGATCGCGTCCGGCGCGATGCTGCTCGACTGGCTCGGCGACGATCTCGCCAAGCAGGCGGCCGTTCTGGTCGATCGCGGGCTGCGGGCAGCAGTCGCCCGCGGCGTCCGTACGGCGGATCTCGGCGGTACCGCGGGAACGGCCGAGTTCACCAGCGCGGTCGTTGCTTCGATCAACGAGTTGACCTGAGCGGCCACCGCATCCAGCCGTTGCGAGGGATCGCTCCAGATCATCTGCCGCGCACCTTGCGGATCCTGCTCGAGAACGCACTCCGCCATGGCACGGCCTCGACGCCGCGGAGGCGTACCGCGCGGCCGGCGTACCGATGATCGTTGTCGCGGGCAAGGAGTACGGGACGGGATCGTCGCGGGACTGGGCCGCGAAGGGTCCGGCGCTACTCGGAGTCCGGGCGGTACTCGCGCAGTCGTTCGAGCGGATCCACCGGTCGAACCTGGTCGGGCTCGGCATCCTGCCGCTGGAGTTCCTGCCGGGGGAGGGGGACGACCTCACCGGCGAGGAGCCGATCGACATCGAACTCGGTGCCGACGGCTTCGCCGCGGCGTCCTCGGCAGGCAAGATCTACCGGCTGAGGATCCGCCTCGATACTCCGCGTGAAATCGACTACTACCGCCATGGCGGCGTCCTGCCGTATGTGCTCAGCGCCTGAGCGAACAGTTGCGGGGTCAGGAAAGTACCCGATAGCAGTGACAGGTGATGCAATGAAGCAAGGTCACACCGACTCGGCCGCGGACGTCTTCGCGCACTGTGACGTCGGGCTCTCGGTGGCAACACGTGAGGAGTACTGATGACATTGAGCCCCGCGGAAGCCGCCGAGCGGTCCGAACGTATCGCCCCTCGTTTGCGGGAGCACCTGCCGCCCACGCCGTTCGTCCGGTTCGGTGCGTTCAGCGATGAGCTCGGGGCGGAGGTGCTGGTGAAGTGTGAGCACCTTCAGCGGACCGGCTCGTTCAAGGCACGTGGGTCGATGGCGAAGATCCTGACCTTGACCGCCGAGCAGCGGCAGCGCGGCGTGGTCACCGCGTCGACCGGCAACCACGGCCTCGGGGTCGGGAACGCGCTCGCGACACTCGGCGGCCGCGGTCTGGTCTACCTGCCGGAGAACGCGTCGCCGAGCAAGGTGGCCGCACTGCGCCGGCTCGGTCTCGAACTACATGCCGAGGGCAACGATTCCGGCGTACTGGAACCGAAGGCGCGGGCGTACGCCGCGGAGCACAACCTGGTCTATGTACCGCCATACAACGACCCGGACATCATCGCGGGCCAGGGCACGGTGGCCGTCGAGATCCTCGAGCAACTGGCGGGCCGGCCGCTCGACGCGGTGGTCGTGGCCGTCGGCGGCGGCGGGCTGGTCAGCGGGGTCGCGGCGGTGCTGAAGAAGCACCTGCCCGGGATCCGGGTGTACGGCGCTTCGCCGGTGCGCGACGACGCGATGGCCGCGTCGGTGCGGGCCGGGAAGATCGTCCAGGTCGACGCGGGGGAGACGTTGTCGGACGGTACGGCGGGCAGCGTCGAACCCGGCAGTATCACGTTCGATCTGTGCCGTGAGCTGGTCGACGACTGGGTGCTGGTCAGTGAGGACGCGATCAGGGCCGCGTTGCGGATGGTGATCGACACCGAGCATCAGTTGATCGAAGGATCGGCCGCGATGGCCTTCGCTGCCGCGCGGGCGCGTCGTACCGAGCTCGGAGGCAAGCGGGTCGCCGTGGTGTCCTGCGGCGGAAACATCTCGTCCAGCACGTTGGTGGCCGCCCTGGCCTAGGCGCCGCGTTGGCTACTGTTGGCGCGTGCGTGAACTGGTTGTGCTGGGCACCGGAAGCCAGGTGCCGTCGCGCGAACGCACACAGAACGGATACTTCCTGCGCTGGGACACCGAAGGGTTCCTCTTCGATCCGGGTGAAGGAACGCAGCGTCAGATGCTGTACGCCGGCGTCCCGGCCGGCGCGATCACCCGGATCTGTGTCACGCACTTCCATGGCGACCACTGCCTCGGCGTACCGGGCATCGTGCAGCGGTTGTCGCTGGACGACGTACCGCATCCGGTCCGGGCGCATTACCCGGCATCGGGGCAGCTGTACTTCACCCGGCTCCGGTACGCCGCTTCCTTCTACGAGCGAGCCGAGTTGCTGGAGGAGCCGGTCGAGGAGGACGGTCTGCTGTCGGTCGGATCGTTCGGACAGTTGTGGGCCCGGCGGCTCGAGCACCCGATCGAGTCCTTCGGCTACCAGTTGATCGAACCGGACGGGCGACGGATGCTGCCGGACAAGCTCGCGGCGTACGGCGTGGCCGGACCGGCGGTCGGGCGGCTGCAACAGGCCGGAGCGATCGACGTCGACGGGCGCACGGTGACGATCGAGCAGGTCAGCGAGCCACGGCCCGGGCAGCGGTTCGCGTTCGTCATGGACACGCGACTCTGCGACAACGTGCTCGCGCTCGCCGACCAGGCCGACCTGCTCGTGATCGAGTCCACCTACCTGTCCACCGAATCAGCGCTGGCCCGCCGCTTCGGCCACCTCACCGCCCGCCAGGCCGCCCGGGTCGCCCAGGAATGCGGCGTCCGCAAGCTGGTCCTCACCCACTTCTCCCAGCGCTACCTCGACCCCCAGGCCTTCCACGACGAGGCCGCCGAAGAATTCACCGGAGAACTCGTCGTCGCGGCCGACCTGACCCGCACCCGAGTCCCGCCCCGCCGCTGACCCTCGGGAGTGTCTACACTGTAGATATGATCTACGGTGTAGACACAGTGGCGAGCGTGCTTCATGTGGAGCGGGCCGGTGATGGGCCGACGGTCGTGCTCGTACCGGGCGGTGGCGGGGACGCCGCGATCTATCAGCAGCTGGTGCCGCTGCTGGCCCGCCGGTTCAGCGTGATCACCTACGACCGGCGCGGGAACTCGCGGAGCAGATGGAAGAACGGCCGCCAGGACGTGGGACTCGACGGGCAGGCGGCCGACGTCGTCGCGATCCTGGACCACGCGGGACTCGACCAGGCGTTCGTTTTCGGATCGAGTGCCGGTGCGCTCATCACGCTCACCCTGCTCACGTCGTACGCCGACCGCCTCGCCGGTGCGGTCGTCCACGAGCCGCCCGTGATCCGTGTCCTGCCCGACGCGGCCGAACGCCAGGTGCTGTTCGACGACGTCGCCCGGATCGCCGCGGCGGAAGGCTCTCTGCCGGCGATGCTGAAGTTCGCGGCGACCACGATGGAGAAGCCGCCGCGACTGTTCGAGTCCCGCGTCGGCCGGACCGTCGGCGCGACCGGCGTCCGGCTCGCCAACCTCGTCGTACCGAAGGGCAACGACATGCGGCGCCTGTTCGGCAATGCCGAGTTGCTGATCGGCGCCGAGATGCCGCTGTTCGTCCGTTATCAGCCCGACCTCGCGGCCCTCCGCGGTACCGGCGTCCGCTGGGCTTTCGGTGTCGGCGAGGCCAGTGAAGGCCGCTACTACAGCCGCCCTGCCCGGCAGCTCGGCGCGGACCTCGGCGTACCGTGTCTGGAGTTTCCCGGCGGCCACCTCGGTTATCAACAGCACGCCGAGGAGTTCGCCCGCCGGCTGGAGGCATTCATCGATGGCTGACCGGAACCCGCCGACGCGGACCGTGCTGAATCGCGAGTACATCGCCACGGTCGCGCTCGACCTGATCGACCAGATCGGGCTCGCCAAGTTCTCGATGCGCAAACTCGGCGCGGAGCTCGGCGTCGACCCGATGGCCGTCTACCGGCACTACGCCGACCAGGAGGCCTTGTACGACGGCATCGCCGAACTGCTCTTCGACCGGCTCGACCCCGACTCCTTGCCTTGGGCAAAGGATTGGCGTGCGCTGTGTACGGCGTACTGCGAACGCCTCCGCGGCACACTTCTGGATCACCCGCACGCCGTCACCGTCTTCGCCTCCCGGCCGGTGCGCTCCCCGGCGGCCATTGCCACCGGCAACCGCATGATCGAGGCCTTGCGCGACGCCGGTTTCACCCCGGCGTACGCGCTTCAGGTCGCTCGTTGTCTGCGTGAGTTCACCATCGGCCACGTCCTCACCATGGCCGTCCTCTCGGTCGGTGCCGAACGCCGCAGTCGCAAGCCGGCGCCGGACGACCCCACCTACAACCTGCTCGCCGAGGCCGCCGACGGCGCGGCCCCGGGCGAGCATTTCCAGCTGGGTCTGACCGCCATGCTCGACGGCTTCAGCGCAGCGTCCGGAAGAACTCGCGCACGTCGCTGATCAGGAGGTCGGGGACTTCGAGGGCGGCGAAGTGGCCGCCGTGGTCGACGTCGGTCCACCGGGTGATGGTGTGCTCCCGCTCGGCGTACCGGCGGATCGCGACGTCGTGGGCGAGCACCAGCACGGCCGTCGGGACGCCCGAGTTCTCCTGGGGCGCGCCCCACGCCCGGTCTTGCGCGTAACCGACGTACGCCGACGATCCCGCCGTACCCGTGAGCCAGTAGAGCATCACGTTGGTGAGCAGCCGGTCCCGGCTGATGATCTCCTCGGGCAAGGTCGTGGCCGGGTGGGTCCAGGCGCGGAACTTGTCCATGATCCAGGCGAGCTGCCCGACCGGTGAGTCGGTCAGTCCGTAGGCGAGCGCCTGCGGCCGGGTCGACTGGATGGCGATGTAGCCGAACTCCTCCTGCATGAAGGTCCCGATCCGGCCGATCCGGTCCTGCTCGAGCGGAGTGAGGCTCTTGAGCTCCTCATCGTCCAAGGGGTACGGCGGCAGGCTGGGTCCGCCGTTGGTGTGGACGCCGACCACCTTGTCCTTCGCTGCCCGGGCCACCTCGGGTGACACCGCTCCGCCGATGTCGCCGCCTTGTACGCCGTACCTGTCGTAGCCGAGGCGCGCCATCAGTTCGGCCCAGGTCCGCCCGATCCGGGCTCTCGTCCAGCCGCCTTCGGAGACCGGGCCGGAGAAACCGAAGCCGGGCAGGGAGGGGATGACCAGGTGGAACGCGTCGGCGGCGTCACCGCCGTACGCGACCGGGTCGGTGAGCGGGCCGATCAGGTCGAGGAACTCCACGATCGATCCCGGCCAGCCGTGGGTCAGGACGAGCGGGAGGGCGTCGGGCTCGGCCGACTTCACGTGCAGGAAGTGGATCTGCTGACCGTCGATCGTGGTGGTGAACTGCGGGTACGCGTTCAGCTCCGCCTCGGCCTTGCGCCAGTCGTACTGCGTGCGCCAGTAGTCGACCAACTCGGCCAGCCAGGAGACGGGTACGCCGGTGTCCCAGTCGTCACCGGGGAGCGGGGCCGGAAGCCGGCTGTTCGCCAACCGGGTCGCCAGGTCGTCGAGCGTGCTCTGCGGGATGTCGATGCTGAATGGCTTGATCATGTTTCCACTGTTTCAGCCGGTTAGGACAGCTTCGGTCCTAGCTGGCTGACAGACTTGCGACATGCTCGAAACTTCCGCTCGATTGCTCAAGTTGCTGTCTCTGCTGCAGTTGCCTCGCGAGTGGAGTGGGGCTGCTCTCGCGGCGGAGCTCGGGGTCGGAGCGCGGACCGTCCGCCGCGACGTCGACAAGCTGCGCAACCTCGGGTACCCGGTGGACGCTGTACCCGGGGTGGCCGGCTACCGCTTGGGCTCGGGTGCGGCGCTGCCGCCACTGCTCTTGGACGACGACGAGGCGGTTGCGGTCGCGATCGGGCTGCGAGCGGCGGCGACCGGGAACGTGGCAGGGATCGAGGAGTCGTCGGTCCGTGCGCTCACCAAGCTCGAACAGGTCCTGCCGTCCCGGCTCCGCCACCGGATCAACTTGCTGCAGGCGGTCGATGTCACGCCTTCAGGCGCAGCCGTTGTGCAGCCCGACGTACTGCTCGCCGTGGCTGCGGCCGCACGCGATCGGCAGCGGTTGCGCTTCGACTACCGCAGTCACGACGGTACGGCGAGCGTGCGTACGACGGAGCCGCATCGGCTGGTCCACACCGGTCGGCGGTGGTACCTGGTCGCGTGGGATGTCGAACGCGCGGACTGGCGGACGTTCCGCCTCGACCGGCTCGAGCCGCGCATCCCGACCGGACCGCGCTTCACTCCTCGCGAGGTCCCCGACCCCGACAGCACCGCCCGCGGGGTCGCCGCTGGCGGCTACCGCTACCAGGCCCGCTTCCTCGTCCACGCCCCTGCCGAGCAACTCGCCGACCGTCTGTCCCCGACCACCGCCACCGTGACTCCGCTGACCGCCGACACGACCCAGGTCGACACCGGCGCCAACTCCCTCGACGAACTCATCCTCTACATCGCCCTCCTCGGCCACCGCTTCGAAGTCCATTCACCTCCAGAACTGATAAGCCGCGCCGCCTCTCTGGCCGCAACCCTGACCGCCGCCCTGCCCAGCACCAAATGACGTGCTGGTCGGGCAGCCTGTGTGGGGGTCTGGGGGTCAGTCGTCGTAGTCGGTGGAGGTGGTGATGTGGGCCCAGGTGGCGGCTTCATCGGCGCGGGAGCGGGAGGCCTGGTCCGCGTGGGTGAGGGCGTCCTTGCCGAGCAGCAGACGGAGTGGTGGGTTGTCGAGGGCAACGATGTCGAGGATGGCGCGGGCGGCCCTGACCGGATCGCCGGGCTGTTTGCCGTCGGTCTCGAGCCGATAGCGGTTCATCGCGCCGACGGTGGCGTCGTAGTCGGGATCGACCGGCGCCAGTGTCATCGACGTACCGCCCCAGTCGGTCCGGAACGCGCCGGGCTCGATGATCGTGACCTTGACGCCGAACGGCGCGACCTCGTTGCTCAGCACCTGCGAGAACCCTTCGACGGCGTACTTCGCGGTCTGGTACGCGCCCATGCCCGGCGTACCGCCGGCGCGGCCACCGATCGACGAGAACTGCAGGAAGTGCCCGCTCCGCTGCCGCCGGAAGATCGGTAGCGCGGCCTTGGTGACGTTGACGAGACCGAACAGGTTCGTCTCGACCTGGGCCCGGAAGTCCGCGTCGGTGGTCTGCTCGATCGCGGCGCTGTTCGCGTAACCCGCGTTGTTCGCGACCACATCGAGGCTGCCGAACTCCTCGAGTGCTGCTTGTACGGCGGAGTGCGCCGCGGCCGCGTCGGTCACGTCCAACGCGATCGCGCGGACCTGGTCGCCGTACTGCTCGACCAGGTCGTCGAGTTGCTCCGGTTTACGGGCGGTCGCGATGACTCGCTCGCCGGCGGCCAGTACCGCCTCGGTGAGGGCGCGGCCGAGACCGCGGGAACTGCCTGTGATCAGCCAAACTCTGCTCATGATCGTCCTAACTAACCAACTGGTTGGATGTATTCCCAGATAAGCGCACACAGCCGCGCAAATCAACCAACCGGATGGTTGCTAAGCTAATGTGCATGCAGCGGAACGCCGACCGGACCAGGACGCGGATCCTGGCGGCCGCCACCGAGGAGTTCGCCGCCCGGGGGATCGCGGGAGCGCGGGTGAACCGGATCGCCGAGGTGGCCGGCTGCAACAAGGCGATGCTGTACGCGTACTTCGGCAGCAAGGACGGGTTGTTCGACGCGGTCTACACGGCGGCCGTTGACACCTACCTGGCCGAGGTCGGGTTCGACACTGCCGATCTTCCGGGGTACGCCGGGCGAGTCTTCGACTACTTCGAGGCGCATCCCGAACACCAGCGGCTGAACATCTGGTACCGCCTCGAGCGCCCCGAAGGTTCCGCGCTGGAGGCGATCGTCGCCGTCAACAAGAGCCGCCTCGGCGACCTCGACCAAGCCCAGCGTTCCGGCGTCGTACCGGCCGATTTCCGCCCTGCCGAGCTGCTCGCGCTGGTGCAGGCCGTGGCGACCAGCTGGAACTCGATGAATCCCGAGTACGGCGCCTCGGCCCCCGATCGAGCCGCGCGGCGCCGGGCCGTCGTCGAAGCGGTACGGCGGTTGCTGGCGTCCTGAGCGGTGTGGCGCAGGCCACGGTGGATTCTCAGCCAACTCATTGGTTGGCCCGAAGGAGTTCTCAGTCTCGCGCGCTCTACTCGAAGGCAGAAGGAACTGGCCGAGGAGGGCACCGGGACATGAACGACAGCGCGGGACGGCAAGGAGCAGGACAAGGGCAGGGCGGCGGCGGGTGGCAGCAGCAGCCGGGCTACTGGCAGCACGCCGGTCCGCAACGATCCGTCCCGCACCAGGGTGGGCCGCAGCAGGTCAGTCCGCAGCAGGGTGGTCCGTACCAAGGTGGGCCGTACCAAGGTGGGCCCTACCAAGGTGGGCCGTATGCGGGGATGCCTTATCCGCAGTATCCGGGCTATTACGGCGTACCGCAGCAGCGGCCGCCGCGGAAGCGAGGGCGGCGGTTGTTCGGGGCCGGAGCGCTCGGCCTGGCGGTCGCGCTGGTTGCCGGTTCGGTTGCCTGGGGCATCGATCAGCACGCGGCCAGCTCCTCGCAGCTCTCGCACCAGCAACTGGATCCGGCGGCCGTCGCGGCCAAGGTCTCACCGGGACTCGTCGACGTGAACACCGTGCTCGGGTACGAGAACGCACGGGCCGCCGGGACCGGGATCGTGCTGAGCTCCGACGGTGAGGTGCTGACGAACCACCACGTGATCGAGGGTGCGACGTCGATCTCGGTGACCGACATCGGCAACGGAAAGACGTACACCGCGAGTGTGGTCGGATACGACGAGGACCACGACATCGCCGAACTGAAACTGAAGGACGCGTCCGGGCTGCAGACGGCCCAGATCGGCGACTCGGACAAGGTCGCGGTCGGCGACCAGGTGGTCGGGATCGGCAACGCGGGAGGCGTCGGCGGTACGCCGAGCTACGCGCCCGGCGAGGTGACCGGGCTGAACCAGGCGATCACCGCGACCGACGAGAACGGGCAGGACCCGGAGAACTTGACCGGCCTGATCCAGACCAACGCCAACATCCAGGCCGGCGACTCGGGCGGTCCGCTGGCGAACACGGCCGGCGAGGTCATCGGCGTCGACACGGCCGGCTCGGGCGGCAACAACGGCGGCATGGGCCGGCCGAGGCAGACAGCCGCGAGCACGGCCACCGCGGCGACCGCAACACTCGCGGCTGCGGGCGGCACGGCGACCACGACGGCCGACGGGCCCGGGTACGGCGGCCCCGGATACGGACCCTTCGGCGACGGATCGGGCACCGGAGATGGGTCGGGCAGCGGATCAGGCGACGGCCAGGGCAACGGGCAGGGGCAGACCACGACGCAGGGGTATGCGATCCCGATCAAGGAGGCGATGGAGATCGCCGACCAGATCGAGGCCGGGAACGCGTCGGACACCGTTCACATCGGCGCATCGGCGATGCTCGGGGTCTCGGTCCTGTCGAACGCGGACACCACCGGCGCCTTGGTCGGCGACGTCCTCGCGAACGGCACGGCGGACGAGGCCGGGATCGAGGCCGGTGACGTCATCACCACCTTCGCCGGTAAGGCGGTCGAGTCGCCCGACACCCTGTCCGAGCTGCTGAACCAGCACCACCCCGGCGACAAGGTCGAGGTCGGCTGGGTCGACCAGGCCGGACAGCAGCACAAGGCAACCATCGAACTCATCACAGGCCCGGTCCGCTGACACCAGCGCTCCCCCCCGCTGAAGCGGACCGAACCGATCGGGCCCGGCGCCTTCTACCTCCCCCCACGGGGCGCCCGGGTCCGATCGCTGTGTTGTGCCGGGACCAGTCAGGAATAGAGAAGCCTCAGCTGGTACGCCGCACCTAGCGTGAGTGCCATGGTGATTCGACGCCTCGTTCCCACCGCCTACCGGCCGGTCCTGGCCAACCGGGTGCTCCGACGGCTGATCCTCGGCTTTGCAGTCTCGTACCTCGGGGACGGGATGAGCTTCGTCGCGGTGGCGTGGCTGGCGATCGAGCTCGCGCCGGAGGCGACCGCCGGTTTGTGGGTCGGCGGCGCGGTGGCGGCGTACACCTTGCCTGGTGTCGTCGGCGCGTTGGTGTTCGGTCGCCGTCTGCGCAAGCTTCCACCCAAGCGGATCCTGCTGGCCGACAACATCGTGCGTGGCGTATTCCTGGGCGTCGTACCGCTTGCCTGGTTTGCCGGGGCGCTCACGCCTCCGCTGTACGTCGTACTGCTCGCGGTGTCGTCGTTGTTGCACGCGTGGGGGAGTGCGGGCATGTACACGTTGATGGCCGAGTTGTTGCCCGAGGAGCAGCGGTTGGCCGCCAATACTCTCGTCAGCTCGCTCAACTTCGCTGCCACGATTGCCGGGCCGGCCATCGCCGGCGTGCTGGTGACGTACGTCAGCTCCGCGCTGGTGATCGGTTTGGATGCGCTCACCTATGTGTTCCTCGCGCTGATCGTCGTGAGTACCCGGCTCCCGGACTCGCGACCTGTCGCTGTCATGGACGAGCCGGCCGCGCGTGGTGGGTTCGCGTTCCTGCGTTCGCATCCCGAACTGCTGGGTCTGCTGGCGCTCACCTGGTTCTTCAACTTCCTGTACGGTCCGGTCGAGGTCGCCCTGCCGCTCCACGTGACCAACGACCTGCAGGCACCGGGCACACTGCTCGGCCTGTACTGGATGCTCTTCGGCATCGGCGCGGTTCTCGGTGGTCTCACCATCGGTGCGCTCCGGCAGCTCCCGCTCTGGCCGGTGACGCTGGCCATCGTCGTCCTCTGGGGAGCGCTGCTCCTGCCGTTCGGCTTCGACGTCCCGATCGCGGTCACCGTCGTCTGCTTCATGCTCGGCGGCGCGATCTACGGCCCGTTCGTCCCCCTCTCGGTGACCCTCGTCCAGGCGAAGTCCCCGCCCCAGCACCTGGCCGCCGTTCTCGCCGCCCGCAGCTCCGTCCTCCTCACTGCGTCCCCACTGGGCACCGCTTTGGGTGGCCCGCTCGTCACAGCCGTTGGGTCACGCGCAACCCTCGCCACCTCAGGGCTCGCCACCATGATCCTGGGCGCCGTCGCCTGCCTCCTGTTGGTCACCCGCAAGTCAGCGCGTCCACTGACTGAACAGCGGTCTCACTAAGTGGACATCCCATCTGTTCTCGAGGTGTGACGCCGTTAACATGGGGCGACCAGGTCGAGAGGCGCTGCAACGGACCGCTCTGGTCCGCCACGCTCGACCCGGGGGACTGATGCAAGGGCGCCTCCGGAGATTTTCTGGAGGTGACGGCAGATGAGCGAAATCGCTCTACGGGAGCTGCTGGATCAGCGGGTCGCGGTCCTCGACGGTGCCTGGGGCACGATGCTGCAGTCCGCGAAGCTGAGCCCGGCCGACTACCAGGGCGATCGCTTCCGCGACCACACGCATGACGTCACCGGCGATCCCGACCTGCTCAATCTCACCCGTCCGGACGTCATCCTCGACGTGCACCGGCAGTACCTGGCGGCCGGTGCGGACATCACCACCACGAACACGTTCACCGCGACCAGCATCGGCCAGGCCGACTACGGTCTGCAGGATTACGTCCGCGAGATGAACGTCGCCGGTGCGCGGCTGGCCCGGCAGGCGGCGGACGAGTTCGGCAATCGGTCCAGTGGTCGCTTCGTGGCCGGTTCGATCGGCCCGCTCAACGTGACGCTGTCGCTGTCGCCGCGGGTGGAGGATCCGTCGTACCGGGCGGTGACGTTCGAGCAGGTGCGGGCCGCGTACGCCGAGCAGATCGCGGCGCTGGCCGAGGGCGGCGTGGACCTGCTGCTGATCGAGACCATCTTCGACACCCTGAACGTGAAGGCCGCGATCATGGCGGCCCGCGAGGTCGCACCGCACCTGCCGCTGTGGATCTCGGTGACGATCGTCGACCTGAGCGGCCGGACCCTGTCCGGCCAGACGGTCGAGGCGTTCTGGGCCTCGGTCGAGCACGCCAAGCCGCTGATCGTCGGCGTCAACTGCTCACTCGGTGCGGCCGAGCTGCGCCCGCACGTGGTCGACCTGGCCCAGTTCGCCGACACGTACGTCGCCTCGCACCCGAACGCCGGCCTGCCGAACGCCTTCGGCGGGTACGACGAGACGCCGGAACAGACCGCCGGGATGCTGCGAGAGTTCGCCGAGTCCGGCCTGGTCAACATCGTCGGCGGCTGCTGCGGTACGACGCCCGCTCACATCGAGCAGATCGCGCGGAATGTGGCCGGTCTTGAGCCGCGGACCGTCGTACCGGCGAATGACACCACTCGGTTCTCCGGACTCGAGCCGTTCAAGATCGGTCCGGACACCGGGTTCGTGATGATCGGCGAGCGGACCAACGTGACCGGGTCGGCGCGGTTCCGCCGGCTGGTCGAGTCCGGCGACTACCAGGCCGCGGTGGACGTGGCGCTGGAGCAGGTCCGTGGCGGCGCAAACCTGCTGGACGTGAACATGGACGCCGACCTGCTCGAGAGCGAGCAGGCGATGACCACGTTCCTGAACCTGATCGCGACCGAGCCCGAGGTGGCCCGGATCCCGATCATGATCGACAGCTCGAAGTGGTCGGTGCTGGAGGCCGGGCTGAAGTGCGTGCAGGGCAAGGGCGTGGTCAACTCGATCAGCCTGAAAGAGGGCGAGGAGGAGTTCCTCGAGCGCGCCCGGCGGATCCGCGACTACGGCGCCGGCGCCGTGGTGATGGCCTTCGACGAGCAGGGCCAGGCCGACACGGTCGAGCGGAAGGTGGCGATCTGCGGCCGGGCGTACGACCTGCTCACGCAGAAGATCGGCTTCCCGCCCGAGGACATCATCTTCGACCCGAACGTGCTGGCCGTCGCCACCGGCATGGCCGAGCACAACGGCTACGCCAAGAACTTCATCGAGGCGCTACCGCTGATCAAACAGCGCTGTCCGGGCGTCCACATCAGCGGCGGCATCTCGAACCTGTCGTTCTCGTTCCGCGGCAACGACATCGTCCGCGAGGCGATGCACTCGGCTTTCCTGTACCACGCGGGCAAGGTCGGCCTGGACATGGGAATCGTCAACGCCGGCCAGCTCGCGGTCTACCAGGACATCCCGGCGGACCTGCTGGAGCTCGTCGAGGACGTGATCTTCGACCGGCGCGACGACGCCACCGACCGCCTGGTCAGCTTCGCCGAGAACGTGAAGGGTAAGGGCACTCAGCGCGAGCTCGACCTGTCCTGGCGCGAGGGCACCGTCGAGGAGCGCCTCTCGCACGCGCTCGTCCACGGCATCGTCGACTACATCGAGGCCGACACCGAGGAGGCCCGGCAGCAGCTGCCGCGGCCGCTCGAGGTGATCGAAGGCCCGCTGATGGACGGGATGAAGATCGTCGGCGACCTGTTCGGCGCCGGCAAGATGTTCCTGCCGCAGGTGGTGAAGAGCGCCCGGGTGATGAAGCGCTCGGTCGCCTACCTCGAGCCGTTCATGGAGGCGGAGAAGGAGCAGGCCCGGCTGGAGGGACGCGCGGAAGCGGTCCGCGGCCAGGGCAAGATCGTGATGGCCACGGTCAAGGGTGACGTCCACGACATCGGCAAGAACATCGTCGGCGTGGTGCTCGGCTGCAACAACTACGAGGTGGTCGACCTCGGCGTGATGGTGCCGGCGGCAAAGATCCTGGACACGGCCGTTGCCGAGGGCGCCGATGCGATCGGGCTGTCCGGCCTGATCACGCCGTCGCTCGACGAGATGGTTGCCGTCGCCACCGAGATGCAGCGCCGCGGCCTCAAGCTCCCGTTGCTGATCGGCGGCGCCACGACCTCGAAGCAGCACACCGCCGTACGGATCGCGCCGGCCTACGACCACACGACCGTGCACGTGCTGGACGCGTCGCGGGTGGTCGGGGTCGTGTCGGACCTGCTCGACGACGAGCGCGCCGAAGAACTTGCCCGGAGCAACAGCATCGAGCAGGAGCGGCTCCGGCAGCAGCACGCCAACAAACAGCGTAGCCCGCTGCTCACCGTCGCCGCGGCGCGTGCCAATGCCGAGCCCGTCTCGTACGACGACCTGCCGGTGCCGGCCTTCACCGGCCTGCGCCAGATGTCGCCGTCGATCGAGACTCTGCGCGCGATGATCGACTGGCAGTTCCTGTTCCTGGCCTGGGAGCTGAAGGGCAAGTATCCGGCGATCCTCGACCAGCCGGTCGCCCGCGAGCTGTTCGACGACGCGAACACGCTGCTCGACGAGATCATTGCCGACGGCTCCTTCACCGCCAAGGGCGCGTACGGGTTCTGGCCGGCGCACAGCGAGGGCGACGACATCATCCTGGACGGTCAGGACGTGTCCTTCCCGATGCTGCGGCAGCAGACCGAGAAGCCGGCCGGGCGGCACAACCGGTGCCTGGCGGACTACGTCGCGCCGGCCGGTGACCACCTCGGCGGTTTCGGCGTCGCGATCCACGGTGCCGAGGCGCTGGCGGCGTCGTACGAGGCCCGGAACGACGACTACCGCGCGATCATGGTCAAGGCACTGGCCGACCGGCTGGCCGAGGCCTTCGCGGAGTGGATCCACCTGGAGGCGCGGCGGGCCTGGTTCGAGCCGGACGCGGAGCCGGTGCTGGCGGATCTGCACGCCGAGCGGTTCCGCGGTATCCGGCCGGCGCTCGGGTACCCGGCAAGCCCGGATCACAGCGAGAAGAAGGAACTGTTCGAGCTGCTGGAGGCGGACAAGATCGGCCTCGGGCTGACCGAGTCGTTCGCGATGACCCCCGCCGCCGCGGTCAGTGGCCTGATCTTCCAGCACCCGGCGTCCCGCTACTTCAGCGTCGGCCGCCTCGGCCGCGACCAGATCGAGGACTACGCCGTACGCCGTGGACTTCCCGTCGACGAGGTGGAGCGCTGGCTCCGGCCGAACCTGGCGTACGACCCGGACTGATGTCACATTTCGGGTGCCCGCGGGCTCCTAAGGAGTGTGAATGCACAGGATGAGCTGACCGGCGTCTTTCGGGCGCACCGGGAGTTGTTGTTCGCGGTCGTCTACAACATCCTCGGTTCGATCGCCGACACCGAGGACGTGCTGCAGGAAACCTGGCTGGCGTGGTCCACCCGCTCAGGGACGGAGAATCCGCGGGCGTACCTGGTGCGCGCCGCGGTGAACTCCGCGCTGGCCCGGCGTACGACGATCAACCGGCGCAAGGAGCAGTACGTCGGTCCTTGGCTGCCAGAGCCGGTGGTCAAACCGGTGGATCCGGTCGACCTCATCGAGCAGGTTGAACAGGCCGAGCGTGCCGAGGGTGCCGAGCAGGGCGAGCCTGCCGGGGACGCCGAGCGGGTCGAGGCCGTTTCGCTGGCGGTGCTCGTCGTACTGGAGACGTTGACGCCGTTGGAGCGGGCGGTGTTCGTGCTGCATGAGGTGTTCGGGTGCGCGCCCCCGGAGATCGCCGAGATCGTGGGCCGGACGCCCGCTGGGGTTCGGCAGTTGGCGCACCGGGCGCGGGAGCACGTGCAGGCGCGGCGGCCTCGGTTCCCCGCGGATCCGCAGGTGCAGCACGAGGTGACGCAGCGGTTCGTCGACGCCGTCGTCGATGCGGATCTCAACGCGCTGACCGAGGTCCTCGCGCCCGACGTCACCTTGTGGGCCGACGGTGGCGGCAAGGCCCGGGCGGCCGGCCTGCACCCGCTGCTGGGGCGCGACCGGATCGCCCCGCTGATCATCGGCGATCGCCGACGCGGCCCAGTCCCGGGACTCGACATCCGCTATCGAGTCGTCAACGGCGACCCGGCGGCGCTGCTCCTGTCGGGCGACACCCCCTTCGCCGTGATCGTGCTGGACGTCGAAGACGATCAGGTGACAGGTATCTACGCAATCACCAACCCGGACAAACTCACACACGTGGAGGTGGACTGACGTTCACCCCGGTAGCTCGAGGTTCACCGCGTGGTACGCCAACCAGCCATGCAGCGGCACGGTGGCTTCAGTCGCGGCCCGTGGAGTGCCGTCGTGTCGTCGACTGTAGGGAGATTGCCGCCGGTAATCGATTGCCGGCAGCACGGTGCTCACAGTCGATGACGCAGGGGGCGAGGCACGACGCGGGCTCCCAGCGTCACCTCAGCGGGGGAGGAGGCCGTAGAGGAGACTCGTGAGGGCCTCGCGGAGGGCCGGCTCGAACTCCTGCCGGAGGGGCGCGAGGGCGGGCTCGGCCTCGTACGCGGCCAGGATGGCGGCGGTCGGGTGTGTGTGGGTCCAGATCGCGCCGGCCAGCATGCCTGTGGAGGCGATCAAGCGGGCGGCACCCTCGACGCCGAGCTGTGGAAGGGAAGCGACGAGCGCGGTCAGCATCCGCTCGTAGCCGGCCAGGGCGGCGCGTTTGAAGGTGAGCGCCACCTCGGCCGAGATGTTCCGCTCCAAGACCGACGCCTGTGCGCTGAGCAGGTCGCAGAACACGGGCCGAGCCGCCAGCGTCCGTACCACTGCCTCCACCAGCTGTTCGCCGCGCTGGGCCGCGGCCGCCGCCTCGACGTCTCGCAGAGCTGGCTGCAGATCGTCGATCCACGCGTTGAACTCGATGCCCCACAACTCGAGCAGGACGGCCTCGCGAGACTCGAAGTACTTGAGCACGTTGGACTTGGCCAGGCCGACGCGGCGGCTCAGCTCGTTCAGGCTCAACTCCGCGACCGGCATCTCGGTCAGCATCGCAGCAGCCGTGTCGAGGATGGCCCGCCGCCTGAGCTCGCGCTGCTCCGCACTCCGAGCCCGCTGGAATGTCGTCACCCTGACAGTCTACAGACCACCGGTCTGTTGTTAACGGACCGATGGTCTGTTACTGTCGTAGCCATAACAGACCACCAGTCTTTTATGGAGATCATCATGTACGTCGTACCTGCCCAGACCGGCAAGCTCGCCGTCGTCACCGGCGCCAACAGCGGCACCGGCAAGGAAGCCACCAAACGGCTGGCCGCTGCCGGCGCGCGCGTGGTGATGGCCGTCCGCACCGTCGCGAAGGGCGAGGCGGCCCGGGCCGAGATCCTCGCCGAGTACCCCGACGCCCAGCTCGAGGTACGGCGGATCGACCTCGCCGACCTCGCCTCGGTCCACGAATTCTCCGACGGCCTGATCGCGGACGAGCCGCACCTGGATCTGCTGGTCAACAACGCCGGCGTGATGATGCCGCCGCGGCGGATGACCACGGTGGACGGCTTCGAGCTACAGTTCGGCTCCAACTACCTCGGCCCGTTCGCGCTGACCCTCCGGCTGCTGCCGCTGGTCCTGGCCGCCCCTGCGCCGCGAATCGCCACGATGAGCAGTGGTGCGGCGAACGTCGGCCGGATCCAGTTCGACGACCTCCAGTGGGAGCGGCGGCGGTACCGGGCGGTCGGTACCTACGCGCAGTCCAAGCTCGCGAACCTGATCTTCAGCACTCACCTGGCGCAGGTGGCCGCCGATCGCGGCTGGAATCTCCTCAGTGTCGGCGCTCATCCCGGCTTCACCCGGACCAACCTGCAGACCGCCGGCGCCTCCCTCGGCCGGGACAAGCCGTCGCTGGTCAGCCGGCTCGGCTACCGGTTCAACCCGCTCCCGACCCAGGGGGTGGAGACCGGCACCGAGCCGTTGTTGTTCGCGGCAACAGATCCCAGCGTCAAGTCCGGCGAGTACTACGGCCCAGCGGGCTTCGGCGGCCTGGTTGGCCCGACCAAGCTCGTCAAGCCGACCGGCCGCGCCCTCGACCCGGCCGCCAACGCCCGGCTCTGGTCCGAGTCCGAACGGCTCACCGGCGTCTCCCTCCCGGCACACATCAGCTAGGGCCTACGCTGCCGGAATGAGTGAGTGGTCAAGTGGCGACATCTATGAGTCGTACGTAGGCCGGTGGAGCCGGCTGGTCGCGACGGAGTTCGTCGGCTGGCTGGATCAGCCCGCCGGCCTGCGCTGGCTGGATGTCGGCTGCGGTACGGGCGCTCTGACCAGCACGGTCCTGTGTACGGCGGATCCCGCGTCGGTGCTCGGCGTCGACCCGTCGGACGGGTTCATCGGATACGCACGGCGGACGATCGACGACGAGCGGGCGAGCTTCGAGGTCAGGTCCGCGGCCGAGCTCCCGGACGGCGCGTACGACGCCGTCGTCGCGGGCCTGGTGCTCAACTTCATCCCCGACCGGGTCGAGGCGCTGCGCCGGATGCGCGAGATCGGCTCGACGGTCGCGGTCTACGTCTGGGACTACGCCGACGGCATGCAACTGATGAAGCACTTCTGGGACGCGATGCTCGAGGTGCGACCCCAGGACCGCGACCACGACGAGGGTCTGCGCTTCCCGTTCTGTACGGCAGACGGCCTCGAGGGACTCTTCACCGAGGCCGGGTTCACCACGGTCGGTACGCGCGAAATCGTCGTACCGACGGAGTTCGCGTCATTCGACGACTACTGGAGTCCGTTCCTCGGCGGGCAGGGCGTCGCACCGGCGTACTTGCGCAGCTTGGCTGTGCCGGATCAGGACGTGCTGCGGGAGGCGGTGCGCTCGCGTCTGCCGATCGAGGCGGATGGCTCGATCCGGTTGACGGCCAGAGCGTGGGCCGCCAAGGCGGTCAGCTGAGGTAGTCGCTGCGGAGCAAGCCGAACAGCAGAATAGCGGGCGACCTCCGGCACCGACCGGTACGCCGCGAACGCCTCCGCGTCAGCGGTGGTGAACCGCCGCAGGCTCAACCGCTCGGTTCGCACGAACATCCCACCATGATGTCAAAACCACGGCCTCGACTCCGTCGTATCAGTGAGAGGAGTGGGCCGATGAAATTCCTACTGATCCTGCGGGGCGACACCGGTGGGGATCTGTGTCGCGACGAGTTCGAGTACGTCGCCCGCGAGGCCGGCGAACTGGTCGGCGGTGAACTGCTGGCCGATCCGCAGCTGGCAGTCACTCTCCCGGACCGAGCCCGCGCCACCCCGATGGACGCCTACTACCTGATCGACGTGGAGACGCCGGCCCGCGCGGTCGAGCTCGCTCACCTCCTCCCTGACACGCACACGGCCGGACGCTCGGTGGAGATCCGCGCGGTCATGCACTCGACCGCGGCCGACTTCTAACCGTCTTTGTCGACGGCGAACCAGAGGTTGGAGGCCGACGGGTTCTCCGTCAGGCTCAGGCGGCTCAGGCGAACGGTTCGGCCGCCGGGATACTCGAAGAGCCGGGTGCCGTCGCCGAGCATGACCGGCGCGAAGCACAGCAGGACCTCGTCGAGTTCACCCGCCTCGATGCACTGCTTGGCGATGTTCGCGCCGATCACGTTGACGTACTTGTCACCGGCCGCGTCCTTCGCCCTCGCGAGTGCCTCGGCGAACTCGTCGACGTACGTGACCCCTGGCTCGGGACTGGCCGGTGGGCGGTGCGTGACGACGTACATCGGCCCGTCCCAGCCGCCGCCGAACGCCTCGCCCTCGCCGGCTTCCCCCTTGTGCGGATCGTCCCCGTCGTGCGACCGCCGGCCGATCAGCAGCGACCCGATCCGCGGGATCAGCTCCTCGACCTCCGGGTTCGGACCGAGGTACTGCCGCATCCACTGCATATCGCCACCCGGACCGGCGATAAAGCCGTCTACCGACAACGTGACCGAGTACAACACCTTCGCCATCTCCAACCTCCAGCTCGCTTACCCGTACCCACGTTGAGACGAGCGAGCCAGCGGAAACTCATCGGGGGAGGGGATGCGGTTGCGGGTGCGGCGCGCGCGTGGCGGTGAGTACCTGCGGTTGCTCCTGGGGTGTCGTGGTGGGGCTCTGCGGTCCGCAGCGGGTCGCGCAAAGTACGCATTTGGTTGCGCGGTGTAGCCAGGGTAGGGGGTGGGACCGTAGCCTTCAGACAATTGGGTTTCGGAATTTCGGACGGCGAGTGTGCGGATGGCGGGGGTGCGGGTATGGCGGACGGGGGCGACACGGGGCGGTCTACGTCTTATCAGCGGGCCGCCGAGGTGGCGAGTATTGACGTCAATCGGCCGTCCGAGGCCCGGCTCTACGACCTGTTCCTCGGTGGGAAGGACAGCTTCGAGGCGGACCGTCACCTCTACCAGGAACTGCTGGACATCGCCCCCGAGGCGCCGCGGTTCGCGGTCGAGAACCGGCGCTGGCTGGCTGAGGCGGTCGGCCTGATGATCCGCGACGGCGGCGTCGACCAGTTTCTCGACCTGGGCGCCGGCCTGCCGACCGCACCGAACCTCCACGAGATCGCCCTGGAGTCGGACCCGGCGGCGAAGGTGGTGTACGTCGACAACGACCTGACCGCGGCTTCGCACGGTCAAGCGCTGCTCGCGGACGACCAGCACGCCTACTTCGCCGACGCCGACCTGACCGACCCGGCAGCCGTGTTCCGCCACCCGGTCGTCTCCGGTGCGCTCGATCTGGACCGCCCGGTCGGGATCATCCTCGGGCTCGTGCTGTACACGATCGCTGACACGGCTGAGGTACGGCGGATCATCGACGACTACCTGGCCGTCGTACCGTCCGGCTCGTGGCTGGCGATGAGCCATCCGCTGAACCCCCGCGACGGCAGCCCGCTGGCCGAGTTCGCCGGCTCGCTCGAGAACAAACTGCGGGAAGCCTTCCCGGACGTCCGCTTCCGCACCGCCGACGAGCTCGCCGGACTCGTCGACGGTCTCGACCTGGTCGAACCGGGCCTGGTCGATCTCGCCACCTGGTGGCCGGACGCGGAGAACCTCAACACCGGTATGGCGTTGCTGCTGCAGGTCGCCGTCGGCCGCAAGCCCTGACCCAAATCATTGGTGGACCGGCCCCCGGTGGCCGATGATGGCTGCATGACTCCGAAGGACGCTGCCGCTCACTGATCGCGCGGTACCGCGCAGGATCACGCCCGTCGCCCACGGGCCCTTCAGCGTGCAGCTTTTCTACCTTGGAGTCCACCACTGATGCACACCTCGCCGTCGTCGGCGTGGGTCGAGATCGCGTGTGACGAATCGGGATTCTCCGGGAGCAACCTCCTGGATCCCGAGTCGCCGGTGATCACCCACGCCGGCGTGGATCTCGCCGTACCGGAGGCCGCCGAGTTGGTCGCCGTACTGCGGTCGTCGTTTCCTCGCCGCGGATCCACCGAGTACAAGTCCAACCTGCTGCTCCGGCCCGAGCAGGCAGCCGCCCTCGAGTGGTTCCTCACCGCCTTGCGCGGGCGGGCGTCCGTCCACGTCATCGACAAGACCTGGTACGTCGCCCGCCGGGTGATCGAGCTGCTCGTCGCCGAACCGTCGTACGGCGCGGGCACGAGCCTGGCCCGCGATCACGACGAGGCCGCGCTCACCATCTACCGGGCAGCGGGCCGGGCCGAGTTCCTGGACGCGTTCATCCGGATGACGCGGACCAAGCGGCTCCGGCTGGTCGATCATGCGTTGATCGACCGGTTCTTCGCCACGATGCCATCCGGCGTACCGGCGCTGCGGGAGTTGACGCGCGCGCATGTCGAGGACGTCGTACTGCGGCTGATCGAGGACGATCCGGCGATTCCGCCGCCGCTGGAGCCCTTGGTCCCAGCGCTGGCGGAGACGGCACTCCTCTGGAGCGGCGGTCGCCGGTCGGTCGCGGTGGTGCACGACGAGCAGAGCGCGTTGACCCGGTGGCGCGTCGCCCGGTTGCGCACCTACCTGGCTGGGGCCGTGTTCCCGGCTCCGCCGCCGTTGCTGACCGTGAGCCAAGTCGACTCCCGCCGCGATCCTCGCGTCCAGGTTGCCGATCTGCTGGCCGGTATTGCTCGTCGGATGCACGAGCGTCCGGGCCGGCTGCTCCAGCCGTACCTGGTGGGCGGGCTCTACCCGCCCACCACGCTGGATCAGCCGACCGGCTGGCGGGTGTAGGTGCGGGCCACGTCGATGCCGAGGATCTCGGGGCGGCCGGCCGGTTCAGGACCGAGGACCTTGGCCAGAGCCGGGCCGAGGCGGTCGGCGAAGAAGCGGTCGGCGTGCTCCTTGGACTCCCAGAGCGTGACCACGCGGAGTCCGTCGGCCGTGGTGCCGACGTGCCGGGCCTCCAGGCCCTCGACCTGCTCCTCGCCGAGCTGGTCCAGGACCTGGTCGAACTGCTCGATCGTCGCGAACGGTGGGGTGGCAACTGCGATCCACTGCATGATTCCTCCTCGATGAGTGCTTCCACTCGTCACGCTAGGGATCCGCAGGCTGCCTGGAATCCGCCAGATCACTCATTCGGGGTACTCATCGCGACCGGCGACTCGACCAGGCGGCGATCTGGCTGCGGGTGGTGAAACCGAGCTTGGTCAGGATGTGCTGGACGTGGTTCTGCGCGGTCCGCTCCGAGAGCACCAGCCGCTCGGCGATCTGCCGGTTCGTCAGGCCTTCGGCGACCAGCGCCGCGACCTCGAGCTCGCGGGGGCTCAGGCCGTGCTCCTCGGAGCCGTTCAACCGGGCGACGAGGACGGCGGCCAGCTCCGAGTACGCCGCCATGCCGAGCGCGTCGACCAAGCGTGCCGCCTCGGTGGCCACCGGCCGGGCCCGATCGCGGTCGCCCGGGCGGTCCCGGGTGAACAGGGTCCAGGCCAGGTGATACTGCGCTTCGGCAACGAATCCTGCCGCGCCGGCGGTCTCGGCCAGCTCGACCGCCGTGGACAGATCGTTGACTGCGGCATCCAATCGGCCGAGCGCCGCCGCGGCCCGGCCGATCGCCAGCTCAGCCGGTCCCATGTACGCCACACCGTTGCCCACGGCATGCTCTCCGCGGAACGGTTGCAGCCGGTTCAGCAGCTCGGCGAGATCGTCGTAGCGGCCAAGCTCGCAGCAGGCCAGGGTCGCGTACACGTACGCCGGCAGCACGAAGAACGCGGGCAACGACCACGACTCGATCGGACCCGCCTGCCGGTATGTCGCCGCGGCCTGCTCGGGCGAGTTGGCACAGAGCAACAGACGCGCACGCGACAGCAGCGACATCGTGACGAACCGCGGCGGAGGTTCGAACGGTCGCTCGACGAACTGCCGCATCTCCTCGGTGACGCCGACGTGTCCGGCCAGGGCGATCTGCAGCGCGACGTACGCGCCGGTGGCCGGAGCCGGCTCGATCGGCCGCATCCGGTCGAACCCGCGCCGGGCGATCACGGCTGCTTCGGCGTAGCGGCCCCGAGCTTGGGCGATACAGGCGGCGATGCGGTCGTGATGCCAAGCGGCGACCGGGCCGCCGAGCCGGTCGACGGCGACCCGGAGGCGGGGGAGCTGCTCGGCCGCGGCGGCGAGGCGACCGCTCTCGATCAGGGCGTCGAGCCGCCAGATCTCGCCCCACATCTCGGCCCGCGGGTTGCTGGTGCGCTGGGCGAGTTCGAGCATCTCGGCCGCGAGTTCGAGCCGCTCGGCGCGACCCTCGGGACCAGGGCAGGCCTCCTGCCGAGCGCGCAGCGCGTCCGCAAGCGCCCGGTCGTCCTTCGAGGACCGAGCCAGGTCGAGGGCCTCCGAGCTGATCACGTCGAGCCGCGACTGTTCGCCGTCGTAGAACGCGAGATGGCTGCGCAGGGCCAGCAGTCGTGCGCGCAGCGCGGGATCGACGTCGCGGGCCAGCGCCTCTTCACACAATCGCTTCGCGGTCGCGTTGATCGCCGGATCGGGCACTGCTTCGAGCACCAGTGCTGCCTCGGCTGCCTGCTCCGGAGTCTGCGCCGCCGTGGCCGCGTGCACCGCCGCGCTGCAACACGCTCGCAGGTCCCCAGCCAGGTACGCCGCCTTGCCCAGGGCAATGGAAATGTCACAGCACTCCGCTGCGTCGAGCGGCCGGGTCGTCAGTGCCTGCCGATAAAGCCGCACACCCTCTTCATAAGCCAGCCGACGTACGGCGTCCTCGGCCGCGCGGACCATCCACCTCCGGGCGGTTTTGCCGTCGCCGTACTGGGCGAGGACCGCGTGATGACTGGCGATTGTGGCCGGCTGCTCCTCGGGATCGTTCTCCAGCGCCGCGGCGACGGCTCGATGGAGTGTCAGGCGCTCGGTGGCCGACAGGGACGCCTCGACGGCGTCCCGGGTGAGCGCGTGGACGAACCGGAAGTCCTCGACGCGGTCCACGAAACCCAGTTTCGTTGCCTCGTCCACCAAAGACAGGCAGTCGTCGACCGATCGCTGCAGTATCGCGGCAACTGTCCGGAGCCGGAAGTCTCGGCCGACGATGGCGGCGGCCTGCACGAAGCGGCGGCAGTCCTCCGAGGCACGGTCGAGCCGGGTGCTGACGATCTCCCGCACCGAGCGTGGCGGTGGCTGGCTGGGACGCCAGGAACCGTCGGCGATCGCTCGAGCGAGCTCTCGGACGAACAACGGGTTGCCGCCGGTGACCTGGTGGACCGTTGCCCCCAGCGCACGATCGGTGGTTGCCGTCGACAACTGTTCGGCGACCTCGGTCACGGCGAGGGGCTGTAGGTCGAGGCGCTCGGCTGTGGAGAGTTCACCGAGCCCGGTGGTGTCGCGGGCGGTGGCGAGGATCAGTACCGCCAGGTTGGCGAGTTGGCCGGCAAGGTGTCGCAGTACGAGCAGGGACGGTTCGTCACCGCGATGGATGTCGTCAAGGATGATGACCAGACCATGGTCGCCGGCTGCCCGTCGTACCTGGTCGGTGACTTCCTCGAAGAGCGTGAAGCGGTCGTCGCCGGTGAGCACCTGGTTCGCGTCCACGTCGAGGGATCGCAGTACCTGCCGCCAGGGCCAGTACGCGGGCGCGCCTTCGGTCTCGACGCATCTGCCCCAGGCGACGGCGGCTCCCTGGGCGAGGGCCAGGCCGGCGACTTCCTGTGCCAGCCGCGTCTTGCCGATCCCCGCCTCACCGGCGCACAGCACCAGTCGCCCGCGACCCGCGCGAGCATCCTCCACCCAACCCTGCAGCGCCTGCAGTTCCCCCCGGCGCCCCACCATCGCCATGGGCCAAGCATCACCCGCCGGACGGTCTGGCGAAAGCCCCGTCTGTCTGGCCGGCCAGGAAATCCTCCCAGCCGCGGGTGCCGACGTCCGCGCCGCTGAGCGTGAGGTTGCCGCCGGCGCGGTACACCTTGCCGGCCTCGCCCGGCACGCGGATCGGGATCGACAGTCGCCGCTTGCCGGTCGCATTCAGGTAGTCCTGAGCGAGCTCGCCCAGGGTGTAGACCTTCGGGCCGACCAGATCAGGTACGAGCCCGGCCGGCTCGCCCAGCGCCAACTCGACCAGCCGCTCGGCCACATCCCGTGCGTCCACCGGCTGAAACCGGAGCCCGCCGGGAACGGGCAGCACCGGCAACTTCGCCATCGCTCGCACAGTCTTCAACGCGAGGTCGTGGAACTGCGCCGCCCTCAGGACGGTCCACGGCACCGAGGACTCCCGTACGGCCTGCTCGGCGCCGAGCTTCGACCTGAAGTACGTCAACGGCAGCTGATCCACCGCGGTCACCGAGATGTGCACCAGATGCTTCACTCCGGCCCGCTCGGCCGCTTGCACCAGATTCCGCGTCCCGATTTCGTCGCCCTTGGGCCCGCCCGCCAGATGCACGACCACGTCGACACCCGCCAACGCAGCGTCGATCCCGTCACCCTGCAGCAGGTCCGCAGCGACGTACTCGATCCCGTCAGCTTGCGCCCGCGCGTGCCGGCTCAGCACCCGCACCTTCCATCCCGCAGCCTGGACCAATGGCACGACCTGCCGCCCCAACGTCCCGGTCCCACCGGTCACCAACATCGTCCCCACAGCAGCCTCCATTCGTCAGGAAGACCCAACTCCCGGGCCCTCACCCTCCTGACGAACCCCAGCCGGGCAGTGTGACCCACTCGGTGCACTCTGGAGAAATGTCGAGTCGAATGGGGTGGGTCCGACGTCTCCTGCGTAGTGACTCAAGCTCTGGAGGTTCTTGTGAAGTACGTGATTCTGATCCACTCCAATCCGCAGCCGTGGGGACATCCGACCGTGGACTACACCGAGGTGGGGCGGGGGATTCCGGACGAGGAGCGAAAGCGGATGTACGCGGAGTTCGACGCCTTGCTGGCCGAGCTCAAGGCGTCGGGGGAGTTCGTGACCGCGGAAGCGCTCGGGGACCCGGCCTCGTCGACCGTGTACCGGTGGGAGGGGAAGCGGCCGGTCAGCACGGACGGTCCCTATGCCGAGGCGAAGGAACACCTGGCGGGGTTCTTCCTTTTCGACTTCGCGAGCCGCGAGCGGGCCGAGGAGATCGCGGCCAAGTTCGCGGGTCCCGGTGACGTGGTGGAGTTACGCTCAGTGATGTGACTGTCGCCCCTCAGTTGACGTGATGTACGCCGTACCGCCGGTGCGGAACTTCTCCTACTCTGAAGCAACTTACCGAGAGTCAGGAGCACCGACTGTGACGACCGTCGTCCTGATGGGACCGCCGGGGGCCGGCAAGGGAACCCATGCCGAGCTGCTCGCCGGGCGTCTCGGCGTACCCGTCATCTCGACCGGCGACATCTTCCGTGCCCAGGTCGCCGCGGGGACCGACCTGGGCCGGACCGCGCAGCGGTACCTGGACGCTGGTGAGTACGTCCCGGACGAGGTCACCAACGCGATGGTCCGTGAGCGCCTGGATGCCGGTGACTGCCGTCCAGGCTTCCTGCTCGACGGCTATCCACGCACGCTCGACCAGGCCGCCGTACTGGACGAGGTCTTGGCGGCACAGGCCCGCAGTCTCGTCGCGGTCGTCGTCCTGCAGGTGGATCAGGAAGCCCTGGTACAGCGCCTGCTCCGCCGGGCCGAGATCGAACACCGCTCGGACGACACCGAGGAGGTGATCCGGCGCCGGCTGGAGGTGTACGCCGAGCAGACCGTCCCGCTGATCAGCCTGTACGGCGGCCGCGGCCTGCTGCGCGAGGTCGACGGCAACGGCGAGATCTCCGAGGTTCGTGAACGGGTCCTTCACGTCGCCTGCGCTTTGACTCCGGCTGAGTGATCTCTGGCCCGGATGACATCGCGGCGTACTGCCGGGAAGGTCCAGTGGGCCGGTGTCAGTTGTGCCAGACGGGTGCGACAGATTTGCGGTAGTTGCGGCCGAAGATGCCGGTGATCACGGTGAAGACCGGCTTGGGGATGCCGCTGGTGATGGCGGCCATTTCGTCCGGGCCGGCGCCGTCGGTGACCCAGGCGAAGAACGTGCCGCCCTCCGACGGGCCGACCTTGGCGAACTGCCTGCCCATCGCCTTCATCGAGGCCGAGTCCTTGTTCTCCAGGTACACCGGCTCGATCTCGGCCTCCTCGTGATCCATGTGCTGCACGGTCACCCGTTGCAGCTCCTGCATCGCCGCCAGTGCGGCCGCCGCGTCCTCGGCGCTCGCCGTACGGCGCAAGGACGCCATCGTGCTGCGGGCCGCGGACAAAGCGGCCGCCATCGTGTCGTGCTCGGAGTCCATCTGGGTCAGCAGTTCGTGGCTCACGCCGACCGACTCCAACGCCGGCCAGGCGATGTCGTGCTCACCCTCGTGGTGACGCGTCAGTTGCGTGTCGAAGTTGTCCCAGGCCGTCCCGAGTTGCTCGGCCCGCTGCCGATCCCCCGCGGGGAACGCGCCCAAGGCATCGACGAACCGCCGCAGATCCCGGCGGAACGCTGCGTGAATCGCTTTGTTCATGCTCATTTCCACCATAAATCCGGAGTGTAGGCTGAATTCCGACAATTCGGAGAGAACATGGCCGTCGAATTTCATGGCACCGTGCGCCGATGGCGTGACGACAAACCGGGCGGGCTGGCGGTTGTCGACGTACCGGCCGAATTCGTAGCGGAACTGGGCGGACGCAAGCAGCGACGGGTGAGCGGGACGCTGAACGGCGCGGATTTCACCGCGAGCACCATGCTGGTGGCCGGCGGCGGATTCTGTGTCGGCGTCAGCAAAACCGCGCTGAAATCCGCGGAGGCCGCGGTCGGTGACGAGGTCGAGGTCGTCCTGCAGCCCTGATCCAGCACCTGGTTGCAACAGGCGACCGGAGCCGGGCAGTGGGAACATCCGGTGCGCGCGCGTGGTTGAGCAGAGCGTGCATGGTGAATACAAGGTTCCTGGCGGGAAGCTGGTTGTCGCGGATCTCGAGGTCTTCGACGAGCAGGTGCGGCGAGCGCAGATCAGCGGCGACTTCTTTCTGGAGCCCGACGACGCGCTGGAGCGGATCAACGGAGCACTCTCCGGATTGCCCGTCACGACTCCGGCGGCTCAAGTGGCTGCCCGGGTGCGCGGCGTACTGGGGGACGGCGTCGAGATGGTCGGGTTCTCACCGGAGGCCGTGGCGGTCGCCGTACGGCGTGCGCTGAGTGGCGCGACCGGCTGGCACGATCACCAGTGGGAGTTCGTGCACGACGTACCGCGGGAGCCCGCGCTCCAGATGGCGCTCGACGAGGTGCTGACCGAACAGGTCGGTTCCGGTGAGCGGCCGCCCACCCTCCGCGTCTGGGAATGGGCGTCGAACGCGGTCATCATCGGCAGCTTCCAATCGCTGAGCAACGAGGTCGACCTGGCCGGAGCCGCCAAGCACGACGTGACAGTGGTACGCCGGATCAGCGGCGGCGGAGCCATGTTCGTCGAGCCGGGGAACACGATCACGTACTCGCTGTACGTTCCCGAGTCGCTGGTGTCCGGGCTGTCGTTCGTCGAGTCGTACGCGTTCCTGGACGACTGGGTGATCGGGGCGCTGAACGAACTCGGCATCGCGGCGACCTACCAGCCGATCAACGACATCACCTCACCGGCCGGCAAGATCGCGGGCGCCGCCCAGAAACGGCTGGCCGGCGGCGCCGTACTGCATCACGTCACGATGGCCTACGACATGGACGCCGCGAAGATGCTCGAGGTGCTGCGGATCGGCCGGGAGAAGCTGTCCGACAAGGGCACCACCAGCGCCAACAAACGCGTCGACCCGCTGCGCAGCCAGACCGGCCTCGACCGCACCGAGGTGATCGACCGGATGATCGCCTCCTTCGCCAACCGCTACGGCCTCAAACCCGGCACCATCGACCCCGCGACCGTCGAGCTGGCCGAGGACCGCGTGCAGACCAAGTTCGCCACCGAGGACTGGCTCACCCGAGTTCCGTGATCGGACAGCTTCACCCGGGCTGCGTGTGATCGGTACGGTGTTGCCGCTCACCCGGGCTCCGTGATCGGTACGGCGTTGCCGCTCACCCAGGCTCAGTGATCGGTACGGCGTTGCCGCTCACTCGGATCCTGTTGTCGCCGGCTCGTAGCTCTACCTGGATCAGGCTCGGCCGGCCCAGGTCGTAGCCCTGGTGGAGCGTCAGTGTGACCGGCGCCTGGACGATGCCGAGCTCACGCAGATACGCCCCGAACGCGGCGGCGGCCGCTCCGGTGGCCGGATCCTCGACCACTCCGCCGACCGGGAACGGGTCGCGGACATGGAACGTGGTCGCGGACTCGCGCCAGACGAGCTGCAGGGTGGTCAGGTCGCGATGGAGCATGTATGCCAGCAGCCGGTGGAAGTCGTAGTCGAGCTCGGCGAGTCGTTGCCGGGTCGCCGTACTCACGACCAGATGGCGTGCTCCGGCGTACGCGATGGCCGCCGGTAAGGCCGGATCGAGCTGCTCAGCGTGCCAGCCGAGGATGTCCAGCACCTCGCTGACGTCGCCGACCCTCTCGACGTACGGCTCGACGCTCGTCAGCGTCGCCCGCAGCTCGTCGTCCACCGCGACAGGCACGATCCCGGCCGGAGTCGAGAACACCAGCTCGCCCCGGCCGATCCGCTCCGCCAGCGCCACCGCGGTGGCCACAGTCGCGTGACCACAGAACGGGACTTCCGCCTTGGGTGAGAAGTACCTGACCTGATGTACGCCGTCCGATTCGCCGGTCACGAAGGCCGTCTCGGAGTAGCCGACCTCGATGGCGATCGTCTGCATCGCGGCGTCGTCCAGCCCGCTGGCGTCGAGTACGACGCCCGCCGGATTTCCGCCCGACGGGTCGGTGGTGAAGGCGGCGTAGCGGAGGATCTCGGTCATCGGCGGCTCACAGTGATGTGGGTGACGGCGGGGGAGCTGACCATCTCGGTGACCTGGTAGTTGCCCAGGGCATCGGCGACGTTGTCGAAGAGGCGTTCGCCGGCACCGGCGAGGAGTGGGGCGACCACGATACAGAGCTCGTCGATCAGGCCGGCCCGCAGATACTGCTGGACCGTCGAGGCGCCGCCCGCGATCACCACGTCTCGGCCGTTGGCCGCGCTCATCGCCCGCTCGAGCACGACCTCGACCGGCTCGTCGGTGAAGTGGAACGTCGTACCGCCCTCCATCGGGAGCGACGCTCGCGGGTGATGCGTGCGGACGAACACGTCGTGGTGGTACGGCGGGTTGTCGCCCCACCAGCCCGTCCAGGAATCGTCCTGCCACGGACCGCGGACCGGGCCGAACATGTTCCGGCCCATGATCGTCGCGCCGACCCCCTCCTCCCAGCGGCCGACCCGGTCGGCGTCGATACCGGGCCGGCCGGCCGCCTTGTCCTCCTGGGCGGCGAACATCCAGTCGTGCAGCCCGTCCACGCCGTCCCCGAACGGCGCCTCCAGCCGCTGGTTCACCCCGGCGCTGAACCCGTCCAGCGTGATGGTGAAGTTGTGGACCCGAACCTTGGCCATGACAGTCTCCTCAGGTTGTGCCTTCGACCCATGGTCGGAGCCGTCCCTCGGGTCTTGACACGGTTAGGCCGTCCAATCCAGCTGCGGTTCGGGAATGCTCAGCTCACGCCCGAACGCCTGCGCTTCCGCCCGGGCCGCGGCGTCACCGCGCGGGTACCGGAACACCCGTCCCGGGAACACGACAAAGATCTCCTTGTCGTCGTGGAAGTCTGCGTACCACCCCGGCGAGTCCAGCGCTCCCGACAACTCCTGCGCCAGCGCCTCGGCCTGCGAGTCCTCCACCTCGAACTCCAGCACCGACCACACCGGCGGCTGGTCGGTGGTCGCCGTGCTCACGTCGTACCGGCTGATCTTCCGCACCACGATCGGGATCCGCGACAACTCCGTCCCGATCTTCAGGCTCTCCAGGATCACAACACCCTCGTACACCCGGTCTCCTCTCGTCACGCCCGAGGCTAGAACGCGGCGCCGACACTTGGCCTCGATCCACGGATCGACGCTTACTGTGGGTCCGTGGAGCTCGGGTATGTGATCTTGTACGTCGAGGACCTCGACGCCTCGGTGGAGTTCTACCGCGACGTGATCGGGCTGCCGTACAAGTTCACCGACGCGGGGTATGCCGAGTTCGGCACGGACGGGACGCGGTTCGCGTTGTACGAGCGCCGGCGGGCGGAGTGGTTGACCGGGCGGACGGTCACGCCGGGTCCGGCCGCGGAGATCGTGTTGATCGTCGAGGACGTGGACGCCTGCGCCGAGCGCCTCACGGCTCTCGGCGTGGCAGTGCTCAGCGGACCGGCGGACCGTCCGTGGGGACACCGGACGGTGCATGTCGCGGATCCCGATGGATTCGTTGTCGAGTTCGCCCAGGAGATCCCGCGGCAGCGCGGGCGTCGTCTATGAGACCTCAGCGGTGCCGGTTGTAGTGCTGGTGCTGCCAGCGGTGGCGGTGAGCTCCGCTGAACAGGGCGATCCAGAACAAGCCCCACAGCAGCCAGGGCGCGGTCAGCGCGATCGACGTGATGACGAGACTGATCATCAGCACCGGTGCCAGCATCATGAACGGCGGCGGACCTTGGCGTCGCCGGGCCCGGACCGGACGCGGCGACCACGGACCTTGAGCGAGTTGCAGCTCGGCCGGATCCGGGAGGTCGTCGAACAGCGGCGCCAGGTCGTCGACGTACCGGGCCCGGGTCGCCTGCTCGCTGCGCTCCTCGAACTCGTCCTGGGTCAGCCGGCCGGCGACGAAGTGGTCGCTGAGCAGGGCCACGGCCTGATCGCGTTCGGCATCGCCGACCCGGACCGGGCCGTGGCGCTGGGGAACCGACGAGCTCATGACCGGTCCTGCCGCTCGTCGTCGTCGGCCAGGATGCCGTACAGCTTGCGCCGCAGCTCCGCCAGTGCGTCCTTCGCCCGCGCCTGCTGCTCCGGCGTACCGGTCGCGAGAATCTGCCACATCGCCGTCGCGACCTGCCCGAGCAGCGGTTTCAGCCCGTTCTCGTCGTCATCGGCCGGTGCGCTCATCGCCTCCCAGGGCGATCGCACCTCGTCGGCGTGCGCGGCGACGTACGCGCGTCCCTCGTCGGTCAGCGTGAAGGTACGGCGGCCGACCGCGGCGTCGGCGGTGACGAGGCCCTCGTCCTCGAGTTGCTGCAGGGTCGGGTAGATCGAGCCGGGGCTTGGCTTCCACACCCCGCCGCTGCGCTCGGCGATCTCCTGGATGATCTGGTAGCCGTTCATCGGCTGCTCGGCCAGTACGGCGAGGATCGCGGCGCGGACGTCACCACGCCGGGCCTTCGGTCCGCGCCAGCGCGGCGGCGGCCCCCACGGCGGCCCGAACATCTGCCCGCCGAACATTCCCCACTGGGCCCCGAACGGGTGATGCCCGTGGTGGGTCTTGCGGCCGGTCATCGCGGCGCGCAACTCGTCCTTGATGTCTTCGAAGGCTGAACAGTGCCGCGCGATGTGCTGCCAGGGCCACCCCGCGGTGTACGTCGATCCGGTCATCCCGACCACCGTCCCTCAGGAGAGAATGCGATACGTCGACGATATATCGCGAACCATCGCAACCCAAGGGTGCTTTCGACGTCGTTTCAGCCGGCGAACTGGAGGTCGTCGGCGGTTGCCACCAGCACGACGGAGCTGCCTTCGACGGCTACTTGGGTGAGGGAGGCGCCGAACGGGAGCTTGGGCAGGGTGATGCCTTGAGCGAGCAGGGAACGCACGGCGTTGCGGAGCGCCGACGGGACCGAGTCGGAGAGTTCGTCGACCGCCAGGACGATGCGTCCCTTCTCCACCTTCGGGCTGATCGTGGCGTCGACGTCGGTACCGCGCACCGGTAGCCGCGCGTGCAGCTTGCCCTCCACGACGCGCAGGGTCAGGTCGTCCACTCCGGTCGCCCGCGCGGCGAGTTTGGTCAGCTCGGCCGGGGACAACCGGAGTCGCATATCCGTCGAGTCGATGGTGACCGTGGCACCGGAACCGCCCGTCAGCAAGGCGCGCGGCACGTGCACCCCGGTCATCGTCACGGTGAGGTCCTCGGCCGGGACGGACGAGAACGTCGGCTGCTGCATGGTGAGCGTGACCGAGGAGAACTCTTCCTTCACCACCTGCGGCAGGAACCCGAACCCCCCGATTTCCACGTCCGTCTTCGCGGCGTGTACGTCGTACTGCGCCGCCTCATCCGCAGCCATGGTTGCCAGCCGATCCTCGGCAACCCAGGCGGCCGCTCGATCGGCACCCACCGCGAGACAGCCCAGGATCACGACGGTGACAATCAAGCGCCGCAACCAGCGGCGCGGTCTCCTCGAACTCATTCCAGCCCTTCCCGGCATCGGCGGACCAGAAGGTCCCGGCTCCCCGTCGATCCGGACAGCCTAGGGCAGCCTGCCAAAACCCTTACCGCAAGCCTTCAGTGGCCGCCGCCGGCAGAGCAGCAGCTGTCGTCGGTGCTCATGTGTGTGCGGGTGCGCGGAGGGCGTCGATGGTTTCCTGGAGGGCTTCATCGGCCGAAGTGGGTTTGAGGCCGAAGGCAACGATTGCGGGGGTCGAGTCGACGACGAAGGGGCGTTGCCACTGGTACTGCGTCTCGACCATCTCGCGGGCGGCAGGGTTGAAGAGTCCGGCGAGTCGCAGCGCGAACCCCGGCATCTTGGCGATCCGAGCGGCCGGCGCTCCCGCGAGCTCAGCGGCGCGGGCGGCCAGTTCACGCATCGACAGTGGCGGGGGAGTGGGAACGTGCCACGGTCGCCCCCACGCCGTCTCGTCGCCCGCGACCGCGATCAGGGTACGGGCGACATCGCCGACGTACGTCCAACTGTGCGGCGCATCCAGGTCCGCCGGCGCGGTGCCGCGACCGCCGGCGATCACTTTGGGCAGCACCATGACGCTGAATGGCGAGACGGTATGCGCGCCCAGGTAGTCCGATCCGCGGACTTCGGCGGTGCGGATCCGGCCGGCTTCGTGTGCGGCCAACGCTTCGGTCCACAGCTTGGCGCGCACCTCGCCCTTCACCGAGTTCGGCCGGAGGGGCGTCTCCTCGGTCATCGGGCCGTCCACTTCGCCGTACCCATAGAGGTTGCCGGTGGTCACGAGCACGGCTCCGCTGACCTCGGCGGCCCGCATCAACGCGGCTCCCAGCGGCGGCCAGTCGGTCGGCCATCGGTGGTACGCCGGCCCTGCGCACGAGTACAAGGCGGCAGCGCCCGAGCAGAGTCGCGTCAACTCCTCCCCGTTGGCCGCATCCGCCGCGATGCACTCGATCGCACCCGTCTCACTCTGGCTTTGGCTCTGGCTCGGGACTGGCTGGGGGCTGCTGCCGGAGCGGGTGACGAGGCGGACCTGCTCGCCTTGGGCGGCGAGCAGGCGGGCGGTGGCTGATCCGACCGGGCCGGCTCCGACGACGACGTGCAGGGACATGGCGGGTAACCCTTCTGAGGCCTGGAGTGAGAACAGTGTTCTCGAATAAGTTCACTGTATGCAGATCGCCGATCCGCGTCAAGAACACCGTTCTCGGGCCGTTCCACTGTTCTCTGACCTGTGCGAGACTGGTCCCATGTCCGCACCGTCACTCCGCGCCCGAGTCCGCTCGGAGATGAGCCAGGAGATCAAGGACGTCGCCCGCCGGCACCTCGCCACGGACGGCGCCAACCTCTCCCTGCGCGCCGTCGCCCGCGACCTGGACATCGTCGCCTCGGCCCTCTACCGCTACTTCCCGAGTCGCGACGCCCTGCTCACCGCCCTGATCATCGACGCGTACGACGCTCTCGCCACCGCGGCGACCGAGGCGGACGCCGCCGTACCGCGTGACGATCTCCGCGGCCGTTGGCTGGCCGTCTGCCGCGCCGTACGGACCTGGGCGCTCGCCCACCCCGCGGAGTACGGCCTCATCTACGGCGCACCCGTCCCCGGCTACGCCGCCCCGCAAGACACCGTCGAGCCGGCCTCCAAGGTCATCCTGTTGCTCGTCGACATCGTCGTCGACGGCCTCGGCCGCCTCCAACCTCTCAAGGCCTCGCCACTCACCACGCCGCTGCGCGCCGACCTTCGCCGCCTCATCGAGCAACGCCACAGCGACCTGCTGGAGGAGCGACTCGACCGCGTCCTGGTCGCCTGGACTCACCTCTTCGGCGTGCTCAACTTCGAAGTCTTCGGCCGCCTCGACGAGATGATCGAAGCCCGCGCCGAGAACTTCGACCACCACATGGCCCTGATGGCCGACCTCACCGGCCTACCTCGGTGACCGTCGCCGAGTTCACCGAGCACCGCGGTCTCCTGTACGCCGTCGCCTACCGCCTGCTCGGCAGCGTCGCCGACGCGGAGGACGTCGTACAAGACACCTGGCTGCGCTGGAGCCGCGTGGACACGGCAACAGTCGAGGACCCAGAGGCCTACCTGGTCAAAGTCACCACCCGCTTGGCGATCGACCGCCTCCGCAGTGCCGCGGTACGACGTGAGTCCTACATCGGCCCATGGCTACCAGAGCCGATGCTCACCAGCCCTGACGCAGCCGATGACGTCGTCCGTGCCGACTCCATCTCGACGGCGATGCTGCTCGTCCTGGAGGCCCTGTCGCCCACGGAACGTGCGGTGTTCGTACTCAACGAGGCCTTCGGCTACAGCCTCGCCGAAATCGCGCGCATCCTCGGCCGACAGGACGCAGACGTACGCCAACTTGCCCGCCGTGCTCGCACAGCGGTCGCCGACCGACGCCGCAAGTACGACACCGATCAAGACACGCAGCAGCGGGTCGCCGAGCGCTTCCTCGAAGCCTGCCTGGGTGGAGACCTGAAGGCGCTGATGGAAGTCCTCGCACCGGACGTCACGATGATCAGCGACGGTGGCGGCCTGACCGGCGCACCGCGCAAACCCATTCACAGCCCGCAGTACGTCGCTCAGGCCATCATCCTGCTCTCGCAACGCCGCCCCGCCGACTCACACGTCGTACTGCGGCACCTCAACGGCGCTCCAGGCCTGGTCATCTACTCGGGCACCACACCGGTGATCGCAGCCACGCTGCATCTCGTCAACGGCGCCATCGAATCCATTCACGTCGTCAGCAACCCGGCAAAGCTCACCGGCGTCGCACCGTGACCTGACTCACCCCAGCCCACTGTCACGCTCCAGCTACCTGTCTCGTCCGTGAGGCGCCCACCCCCACGGATCGGAGCGCCTCATGTACGTCGCCTACCTGACAGCCACCCTCCTGGCCGCCGGCCTCACCGCGTCAGCCGCCATCGCGAACTTCATCGGCCACCACTACCCCAAGTCCCAGGCGGACAAGCTCGAGATCCCTCGCACCTGGATGCTCCCGTTGGGAACTCTCCTGGCCGCAGCCGCCCTGGGCCTCCTTGCCGGCCTCTTCATTCCGGCGCTAGGCACGCTCGCAAGCGCCGGTCTCGTCCTCTACTTCCTGGCGGCCCTGGCCGCCCACCTCCGAGTGGGCGACCACAGCCTCGCCGCCTGGAGTCTGTTCTTCGGCGCGGCCCTGGCTGCCTTCACCACCAACCTGGCGTACCACTGAGTGCCGGGGCAGCTCTTCGCGACGTCGTAGACGAGGTGGGTCACGCGATCGCCCTGGACGATCTGCGACGGGCGTACTCCCAGTCCTTCGGCGGTTCGTGCGTGCCCACGAAGACGTGCTCACCGGCGGCCGGGTGCCCGCAGGCCCCACAACCAACCGGCTAGGGGCGGGCCTCGAAACGTCCTAGGTGACGGCTAGTTCGGCGAGGAGAGCTTGGATCGCTGGGCTGGCGTCGGCGCTGCGCCGCCAGGCCGCGTGTACCTCACGCTTCGGTTGACGCCGCAGGGGCCGAGAGACGAGCTCGGAGCCCAACGGCGGGCGGGCAAGGCGAGGGATCAGGGCGATGACGTCGCCTGAAGCCACCAGTGACAGCTGGGTGGCGAAGTCATCCACCAGATGGCGTACGTCGGGGTCCTCCGGCACGTCCGCGAACAGGCGCCGGAACCACTGGTGACACACCGTGCCAGGCGGGCTCGTGACCCATGCGTAGCCGGCAAGGTCGGTGCCCACGAGTGGTGAGTCGAGCCCGGCGAGCGGATGCGCCCGGTGCATGACCACGTCGCCGACGTCGGTGTGTAGAAGGCGCTGGGTCAGGGTCGAGGGCAACGGGACCGGCAATCCATCGGCGTCGTGAACGAGAGCAAGATCGGCTGCACCGGCATCGACACTGTGCAGGGCTTGGTCAGGGTCCTGCTCGGTCACGTGGACGTGCAGGTCCGGGCAGCGCGCCGACAGTTGGCGGAGGATGGGCGCGAGCAACCCCCGGATAGCCGTCGAGAACCCAACCACGCGGAGGATTCCGCGCGGCGCGCCCTCCGCCACTGACTGGGCCGCCTCGGCGCAGCGCTCCAGGGCCTGGAATACCTCGGCCGCTGAGTCGACGATGGCCTGTCCGGCCGGAGTGAGTACGACGCCACGCCCAGCCGGAGCGAGCACCGGTACACCGACCTGGCGTTCCAGCCGCTTGATCTGCTGCGACACCGCCGAGGCTGTAAACCCCAGCTCATCGGCCGCCCGGGCCAGCGTCCCGAGAGCAGCAACCGATCGCAACGCCCGTAGAGCTCCGACATCAATCATGAAGCGAGACTACGCAATATGGGCAAAAGAGCATCGCTGGACCACGTCAATCGGGCAGCGGCAGGATCGCATCATGACTGACCAACTCTTCGGCGCCAACCTCGTTGCGATGGTGACCCCGATGCACCCCGATGGCACCATCAGCGAATCCGGGGTGGCCAGCCTCGTCGATCACCTGCTCACCACGGGATGCGACGGCATCGTGGTCGCCGGGACCACTGGCGAGTCGCCCACCCTGACCGAGGCCGAGACAGCCCGGCTCGTTCGTACCGTGGCGGACCAGACGGGCAACCGGGCAAAGGTGATCGCCGGTGTCGGCACCTACAACACAGCCGCCAGCGTCGAACGTGCCCAAGAAGCCGAAGCTGCCGGCGCGGATGCGCTGCTCCTGGTCTGCCCCTACTACTCCAAGCCGACTCAAGCCGGCGTGATCGCCCATTGCGTCGCGGTCGCCGATGCCACCGCGCTGCCCGTGATGCTGTACGACGTACCCGCACGCGCAGGCATCCCCTTCGAGGAGTCCACGCTGATCGAACTCGCCGGCCACCCCCGGATCCGGGCGGTCAAGGACGCCAAGGGCGACTTGTTCGAAGCGATGTCCGTCCTGTCCCGTACGTCGCTGGCCTACTACTGCGGCATCGACGAACTCAACCTGCCCTACCTCGCCTGCGGCGCCACCGGCGTAGTCAGCGTGGCCGGCAACATCGCCGCCGACCACAACGCCAACCTCATCCAAGCGATCCGCACCGGCGACCTCGCCACCGCCCGAGCGATCCAGACTGCGCTGATCCCCTTGGTGGACGCCATCATGCACACCTCCCAAGGCGCCATCATGGCCAAAGCCGCCCTGGCCGAACTCGGCATCATCCCCGACGCCACCGTCCGCCTCCCCCTCCTCGAGCCAACGCCGGCCCACCACGAACGCCTGACATCCGCCTTGGCGACCATCGCCGTACCCGCCTAGCCCGGCATCATCGGCCGGCGCGCCGACGCTGGAGCTGATGAGTGAGACCGTGACGCCTTCTCCAGTGGCACTGTTGCGCTGGGCAACTTGTCGCCCAAAGTTCTTCGGAGGTATTCAGGCCGTCGGGGCGGGGCGCCGCTCTGCGCGGGGTCTCAACGGGCGCTACCCCAGCTGGTCGCGGCGGCGGGTCAGGTAGGCGGTTTCGGCGGTGTTGCCTGTCAGCTCGATGGCTTTGTCGTACGCCGCCCGCGACTGCTGACTGCGGCCCAGCCGGCGCAGCAACTCGGCGCGGGTCGCGTGGTAGGCGTGGTAGCCGGCCAACTTGTCGTCGAGACGGTCGACGGCCGCCAGGGCCACCTCCGGACCGTCGAGCTCGGCGACCGCGATGGCCCGGTTGAGGGCGACGATGGGCGAGGGGTCGACGCGGACGAGTTGGTTGTAGAGGGCAACGATCTGCGACCAGTCGGTGTCGCGTACGTCGCGGGCGGAGGTGTGTACGGCGTTGATCGCTGCGAGGATCTGGTAGCGACCCGGAGCCACGCGAGAGGCCAGGCGCTCGCGCATCAGCCGATGACCCTCGGCGATCAGCGCCGCGTCCCAGGCGCCACGGTCCTGCTGGTCGATGGGGACCAGTTCGCCGCTGGCCGAAACCCGGGCGGTACGGCGGGCCTCGGTGAGGAGCATCAGCGCCAGCAGCCCGGCCACCTCACCGTCGTCCGGCATGAGGGCACGGATCAGGCGAGTGAGCCGGATCGCCTCCGCGGTCAGGTCATGACGGACGGGATCGGTGTCGGGGCCGGTCGCCAGGTAGCCCTCGTTGAAGACGAGGAAGAGGACGGCGAGTACGCCGGAGACGCGGGCCGGGAGATCCTCCGCGGACGGCACCCGGTAAGGGATGCGAGCCGCCTTGATCTTGGCCTTCGCGCGGGTGATCCGCTGCCCCATCGCGGTCTCCTGCACCAGGAAGGCACGGGCGATCTCTGGCACGGTCAGACCGCCGACCATGCGCAGCGTCAGCGCCACGCGAGTCTCCATCGAAAGCGCCGGGTGACAGCAGGTGAAGATCAGCCGGAGCCGCTCGTCGTCGATCACCCCGAGCGGCTCGGGCGGGTCGTCGTACACCATCTGAGCCTCCCTGTGCTTGTCGTCGCGCTTGCTCTCGCGCCGGATCCTGTCGATTGCCTTGCGGTTGGCGGTGGTGGTCAGCCAGGCGCCGGGGTTGGGAGGTACGCCGTCGGCCGGCCAGCGCGCGACGGCGGTCGCGAACGCCTCGGCCGCCGCCTCCTCGGCGATGTCGAGGTCACCGAAACGTCTGGTCAGGGCGGCGACCACCCGGGCCCACTCCTCGTGGTGCACCCGGGTGATCGCCTCCTCGACGTCGCTCACTGGAATGGCCGCAGTTCGATCTTCCGATCGCAGATCTTCGACGCCTCGGTGGCGAGCTTGAGCGCCACATCCAGATCGGGGGCCTCCCACACCCAGACGCCGGCAAGGTACTCCTTCGACTCCACGAACGGCCCGTCGCTGAACACCGCCTGCTCGCCCCGGTTGTCGATCACCGTGGCCGCGGTGGTGTCTGCGAGTCCGCCCGCGAAAACCCAGTAGCCCTCGGCGATCAGTCGTTCGTTGAACGCGCTGATGGCAGGCTGCCTGTCCGTGCTGCCGGGATTGCTCTTGTCGTCGATCACGGAAACCAGGTACTGCATTTCGAATCATCTCCTGTCGGTCTGGGGCGTCCCACCGGGGAGGCCGCTCACCCCTGCTACGAACACCGCTGCCCCGATCCGACACCGCCACCCGAACTTCTTTCAAGAACTTCCGGGACGCGCGACTGTAGCGATGGGGCAGCGACAGTATCCCGTCCGGTGGTCCGGCGCATGCTTCAGGCGGTCGCGTACTGCGGGCGCCCGTTGGGCCGGTAGACCTGGATCGTTATCGCCTCCGGGGTGGCTCGCGCGTCGACCAGTTCAAGTGCTGCGTCCGGGCCGGTGGCGGGGAACAGCCGCGTGCCCCCTGCATCACTCCGTCGACAGAGAGGTTCGTAACAGTCGTCAGTTTCATGGTCGCCCTTCCCTTCTCGCTGAGTATGTCGTCGTTCGATGGGGGACGCCCTTCGTCGGCGGCCCCGCGAACTCATGCAATGGGAATACACAGGAAGTTGGGGGGTACCTCACGCACCCAATCCATAGGGGAGGAGCAGTTCATGATTGACCAGGATCAGGTGCAGAGGGTGATCGGTCGTGATGCCTACGGCAGCGACGGCGACAAGATCGGCCGGGTGGGCCAGGTGTTTCTCGACGACCAGACGGGCCGGCCGGACTTCGCGACGGTGAACACGGGACTGTTCGGGATGAGTGAAAGCTTTGTTCCGCTGGCCGAGGCGACAGTGACCGATGCGGGGTTGTCGGTGCCGTTCACCAAGGACCGGGTCAAGGGCGCACCGAACGTCAGCCCTGACCGTGGGCACCTGTCGGAGGAAGACGAACAGATGCTGTTCGAGTACTACGGCCTGGGCTATGACGCGTCGGCCGGGCGGCACCGCGGTGACACCGGTGACGTGGGTGACGGTGCTGTGGGCCGTGATATTTCGGGTCCGACCACGGACGAGGCGATGACGCGCTCGGAGGAGCGGCTCGATGTCGGTACCCAGCGGCAGGAGAGCGGCCGGGTCCGGTTGCGCAAGTACGTGGAGACCGAGCAGGTACAGACCACCGTGCCGGTGCAGCGCGAGCGGGCGGTGGTAGAGCGTGAACCGATCACCGACGACAACATCGACGCGGCCACGTCGGGACCGGAGATCTCGGAGGAAGAGCACGAGGTCGTCCTGCACGAGGAGAAGCCGGTGGTTGGAACTCACGTCGAGCCGGTCGAGCGGGTCCGACTGGGCAAGGAACAGCGCACCGACGAGGAGGCCGTGTCCGGTGAGGTGCGCAAGGAGCGCATCGAAGCCGAGGGCGACATCGACCACAGGTAGGCGAGGTGCCCGGCGAGTCCAGAACACCGCGGCGCCGCGGTGTTCTGGCGCGTTCGTCGGCCCCACCTGCACGGGGTACCGGACGTTGATGGCGAGTGCTTGTGGAGAGCCATGGGCCTTCTGCGTTCCGGTGTGATCAGCGGGCGAAGGCGCGACGGACAGCCCTGATCCGCCAGGTACGGCGGGACTGCGACCTGGACGACTGGGCGCGAGCCGCGCGTCGGATCTCGCGAGCGGTACGACGCTCCGCGGCGTCACGGACCCGCTCGTCGATCTGCTGCTTGGCGATCCAGGTGGCAAGTTCCGGGTCGGCGATCATCGAGTTCATGAGTTCCTCCTGTGTGGTTGATGCCGTGAAGGCCGACACCACGCTCGTTCGGTCAGGAAGCAGGCGGCGCGCCGGTCCGGGGTCCGGTGTCTGCCGGGGCTGCTCGCCGGGTCAGTGGTGGGGCTGCGGCTGTGCCAGATCACGGCAGACGGTGATCAGCGCGTCGAACTGGCTCTGCGTGGACGGTGGACTGTCGCTGAAGTCACCGGCGTAGTAGCCGTTGTGCGGGTGGATCCCACCGGTCCAGGTCCCCGAGTCCTCTTCGAGGATCAACGCTGTCGCCATGTCGTCCACCACCTTCAGTTCGAGGGCTGAGGCTGGTCCTCAGCGGTCCTTGTGGTGTTCACGACGCTATGGGCGCGCACCCCCCGAGCGCGTCGTCGGAAGGCCTTGTTCGCGCTGGCCCCAAGCGATGAGCGGCCGTACTACTTTGGTAGGACGCAGGCCACGAGCGACTTGACGTACGTTGACCAGGTGAGTCGAACGCGGCTGTTCTTCTCGAAGTACGGTCTCGACCTCCTGATTGTGATTGCGGCGGTCGAGAGCGCGATCAGTACGGCGTTGCGTGACGACCCGGGTCACCCGACCGGCCCGGTGTTGTGGTTCGAAGTGTTCGCGGTCGCCGCCGTGATTCTCGCCCTGCTCGCGCGACGCCGCTTTCCCTTCATCGCGCCGGCGGGCACCTGGCTGGTCAGTCCAGCGCTTTCCTTCGCGGACGGCGCCCTGATCGTCGACAAAGCCGGGCTCTTCGTCGCCGGAATGGGTGCTGCCGTGCTGCTCGGGAACCTCCGCCGCGACACGCAGGCACGGGTCGGCCTGGCGATCGTACTCAGCGGCGCAGCCATCATCGTCTACAACGATTCGGATCACGCGACAGGCGAGCTCATCTTCACTCCGGTGCTGTTCGCGATCGGCTGGCTCGTCGGCTTCGCGCTACGGGAGCGAACCGAGCGGATCGAGGCTGCCGAGGAGCGCGCGACTCGGGCCGAGAGAGAGCGGGAGGCGGCGGCTCGCGTTGCCGTGGCCGAGGAGCGCGGACGGATCGCGCGAGAGCTCCATGATGTCGTCGCGCACGCCGTCAGCGTGATGGTCCTCCAGGTCGGAGCTGTGCGCCACCGGATGCCGGCGACCGACACGGAGGATCGGGAGACGCTCGAGAACGTCGAGCAGGCCGGACGGATGGCACTGGCGGAGATGCGCCGCCTTCTCAACGCGATGCGACAGGACGGCGAGGAGCTCGAGCTCCTGCCGCACCCGGGACTCGACAACCTCGACTCACTCGTGGACGACGTACGGGCTGCGGGGCTGCCGGTGCGGCTCCAGATCCGCGGTGAGCCGTTCGCGCTGCCGCCAGGCCTCGACCTCTCTGCCTACCGCATCTTGCAGGAGGGACTCACCAACGCCCTCAAGCACGCCCGTGCGAGCCAGGCGGAGGTGGACGTGCAGTACTCCGCCACAGAGCTTCGACTCGAAGTACGTGACGACGGACCCGGCGGCCCTTCGACCGACGCCGGTCTCGGTCACGGGCTGGTCGGCATCCGCGAGCGCGTCAAGATCTTCGGCGGGGACATGACCGCGGGGGCCTCCCGCACCGGCGGCTTCGTGCTCCGCGCGCGGCTTCCGTTGGAGGGCGGTGCCAGATGACCATCCGCGTCCTCGTGGTGGACGACCAGTCGATGGTGCGAGCGGGGTTCCGGCTGCTGCTCGCCGACGAACCCGACCTGGAGGTCGTGGCGGAGGCGAGCAACGGCCGCGAGGCGGTGGCCCAGGCAGCCCGCTTCCACCCGAACGTCATCCTGATGGACATCCGGATGCCGGAGCTCGACGGGCTCGAGGCGACCCGACGGATCCTGGCCGCGGACGCGTCTGCGCGGATCCTGATCCTCACCACCTTCGATCTCGACGACTACGTCTACCAAGCGCTGCGAGCCGGCGCGAGCGGCTTCGTCCTCAAGGACGACCCTCCCGAGCAACTGATCGCCGCCGTGCGAACCGTTGCCGGCGGAGACGCCCTTCTGTCGCCCGCCATCACCAAACGCGTGATCCAGCACTTCACCCGCCTCCACCGGCAGGCTCCGCCGAAGGCGGTGGACACCTTGACCACCCGGGAGTTGGACGTGTTCCGCCTGATCACGCGGGGTCTGTCCAACGCCGAGATCGGGCAGGAGCTCTTCATCAGCGACACGACGGTCAAGACGCACGTCACCCGCCTGCTGCAGAAGCTCGACCTGCGCGACCGCGCACAGGCGATCGTCCTCGCCTACCAGACCGGCCTGTTCGACGCGTCCGAGACGCGGCCCCAGGAGCGACCCGACGGCTCACGCTGAGCTGCTCCGCCGGCTCCTTAGGCGCTGGGTCCTACCTGAGTAGGACTCACAACTCATCGGCTGGTCGCACTCACGCGCGACCTCATGACGACGCGACGGCGCGTCCGCGTTCCTAGCGTTGAGGCATGCAGTCAGCCACTCGAGGAGCAGCGCCATGAACCACCAAGAACGGGTAAGGACACAAGGGAGCACACGTCCATGATCACCATCGATTCACTGTCCAAGAGGTACGGCGCCAGCACCGTCGTCGACGACGTCAGTTTCGTTGCGCCAGCGGGCCGGGTGACCGGCTTCCTGGGTCCGAACGGGGCCGGCAAGTCCACCTCGATGCGCATGATGGTGGGTCTCACCGCACCCACCTCGGGAAGTGCCACCATCTCCGGTCGCAGGTTCGCGGACCTTCCCAACCCAGGCCGCGAGGTCGGCGTGATGCTTGACGCCTCCGCCCAGCATGCCGGCCGTACCGGCCGCGAGATCCTCACCATCGCGCAGCGGATGATGGGGCTACCCGGCCGTCGGGTCGACGAGATGATTGAGCTGGTCGGCCTCACCGGAACCGAGGCGAATCGTCGGGTGGGCAAGTACTCGCTCGGGATGCGTCAGCGACTCGGCATCGCCACCGCCCTGATCGGCGACCCGGCCGTACTGATCCTCGACGAACCAGCCAACGGGCTCGATCCGGCCGGCATCCGCTGGATGAGGGACCTGCTCCGCGAGTACGCGGACCAGGGAGGAACCGTCTTGCTGTCCTCGCACCTGCTGCGCGAGATCGAGATCATCGCCGATGACATCGTGATGATCGGCAACGGCAGGATCGTCTGCCAGGGCGCCAAGACGGAGCTCCTGCAGTCCGCGGGCACTGTCGCCCGTGCCGCGGACGTGTACGCCCTCAAGCGGGCACTCGACACGTCCGGTCTTCACACCACCGTCTCCGATGACGGGGCGCTGCGCGCCGACGCGGACCCGACGCGGGTCGGTCGTGTGGCGCACGAGGCAGGCGTAGCTCTCATCGAGTTGCGCACCGCCGACGGCGGACTGGAGGAGATGTTCCTTCAGCTCACCGCCGACACTCAACGAGAAAGGAAAGCCGCATGACCGCCATCGTCATCGACCCCGTCCGTGAGCAGCGCGCCGACGTCTATCCGGTGCCCCTCTCGCGAGTGGTCAACGTCGAACTCCGCAAGATGTTCGACACCCGTTCCGGCTTCTGGCTGATGGCGAGCATCGTCATCACCGCCATCCTGACCACTGTCGGGACAGTCGCGTTCGCCCCCGACGCGGACCTCACCTATTACACCTTCGCCAAGGCGATCGGGTTCCCGATGACGGTCGTCCTGCCGATCATCGCCACCTTGTCGATCACCGGCGAGTGGAGCCAACGCAGCGGCCTGACAACGTTCACGCTGGTCCCGCACCGAAGCCGGGTCATCGCTGCCAAGGCAGTCTCGTCGGTTGCCGTGGCCATCGCATCGATGCTGTTCGCCTTCGTGATCGGAGCGATCGGCAACCTGGTCGGAACCGCGATCGCCGGGACAGACCTGGTGTGGGACGTGTCCCTCGCCGAGGGCGTGAACATCGTGCTGGGCAGCCTGCTCTGTCTGCTGACCGGCACCATGCTGGGCATGTTGATCCGCAGCTCGGCGGCGGCACTGGCGGCGTACTTCGTCTACTCGCTCCTGCTGCCCACCGTCTCCGGCATCCTGGCCTCCAGCCAGGAGTGGTTCCGCGACCTGCGGCCATGGGTAGATCTCAACTACGCCCAGGCCGCCCTGTTCGAAGGCACCCTCACCGCTGAGCAGTGGGCCAACGTCGCGGTCACAGCGTCAACGTGGCTCGTCCTGCCCGCCATCCTCGGACTCCGGCTGGTCATGAAGTCAGAGGTCAAGTAGACGCCCGGCGATGTTCGCACCGCGACCCCCGGCGGTGTCACCGGCTCAGAGGCCCTGTTGCTCGACCGAGCGACAGGGCCTCTGGCCTGGCCGGCGCCCGCCGATGCCGTTGCTGACGGCAACTTGCAGCACGTCCGGTCCCTCGCCGGCAAGGCAAGCGCGCGACGGGCCTGACCCGAGCATCGACGGCCGGACGGCGTGGCTTCTTCTCGCTGCGGGCTCGTTCCGTCACTGTGGGGTTGACAGCGATTTGTACAAGGAGGGGACTGTGATCCGTCGTACCCGGGACAAGCGCTCCACCGATGTTCGTCTGACCTTCGCCATTCCTCTCGACGCGCACGACGGCCCGGTCTCCGTGGTGGGGGACTTCAACGGTTGGACACCAGGCGCACACGCGCTCGTCAAGCGCAGCAACGGCACCCGGTCGGCGGTTGTGTCGTTGCCGGCCGGCACGGAGGCGCGGTTCCGGTACCTCGGCGACGGCGGACGGTGGTTCGACGACCCGGACGCCGACTGGCTCGACGATGAGGGCGGTCTCGTCCGCGTCTAGGTTCGCTCGTGCGCCGGCAGATCAGCGCTGTCGCGGGCGCTCTCCCGCACGAAGAAACTCGTCGCCGCCTTCAGGATCTCGATCGTACGTTCGAGCTCGGCGTCTTGCGCTTGAGTTCGCGGTTCTCCCGGGCCAGCTGCGAAGACACTCCCTCAGCCTCACGAGCGTCGACAGCGGCGTGGGCCGAGCGCGACTCCTTGCGATTGGGCTGGTGTCGGGGTCGGGCACCTGATGCGGCCCGACCCCGACGGTGCTTTCCCTCGTTGCCCTGCTCAGGGATCGGTGAGCTGTGAGCGGCCGAGACCGGCGAGTAGCAGCCCGATGGCATAGGCCGCGAGCCTCAGCAGTGCAGCCCACGGTTCTGACAGCGCAGTGTCATGGGTCCACCCCAGGGTCAGCGCGGAGTTGGTGAGACCGTTGGGCAGCCACTGGGCGAGGCCGGGTTCCCGCAGCACGACCGGCAGCACGCCGTCGACCAGGAACGCCCCGAAGACCACGCCTACGGCGAGGGCCGGGTTACGAAGGAGTTCCCCGATCCCCACGCCGGCGACGGCGTACAACGCGGTGACCAAGGCGATGCTGGTCACCGCAGCCGCAACCCCGTGCTCCGACGGCTCGACGGCGATGCCGCGGCTGGCGAGTACAACAGCGCCTCCAGCCACCAACACCAGCTCTACGACGACGGCAAGGGCTACGCCGCAGAAGGCGGCTGCAGCGGCCTTTCCCAGCACCAGGCCAGGTATCCGAGGATGCCCTAACCGAGTATTCAGCACGGTGCGGTGCCGATGTTCCGAGGTGCTGAGCAGCAGGCCGAGCAGCAGCGCGGCCGCGCCTACCCACCTGCCGGGGGCCCGCGCGAGATCGCCCAGCACTGAGGGCTCGAGGGCGGGTTGCCCCGGCCTGCCCAGCAGGGCTGCGTTGAGAGCGAGTATGGCTGCTGCCAGCGTGACTAGGGCGATTGCGATCGCCCAAGGGGTGCGGGTAGTGCGTAGCTTGAACAGCTCGGTGGAGATGACGGTGTTCATGATGGCTCCTTGGGCGTGGCGGTGAGGCGCAGGAAGAGGTCTTCGAGGGATTCGGCGCCGGTGCCGGCGAGTGCGGCGATCCGGTCGTGGGCGACGAGACGGCCTTGCTGGATGACGATGACGTCGTCGACCGTCTGGGCCAGCTCGGCCAGCAGATGGCTGGAGACCAGCACCGACCGGCCCTGGTCGCCCAGACCGCGGATGAGGGAGCGGAGCCAGCGCACGCCATCGGGGTCAAGACCGTTGGCTGGTTCATCCAGCACCAGGATGCCCGGGTCGCCGAGCAGGGCTGCGGCCAGCGCGAGGCGCTGCCGCATGCCCAAGGAGTAGCCACCGACCCGGCGACCCGCGGCGTCGGTGAGGTCGACCAGGCCCAGGACCTCATCGACTCGAGCGCTGGGAATCCGGCCGAGCCGAGCGACCGCGCGTAAGGCGTTGCGGCCGGTACGCCCTGGATGAAAGCAGTTCGGGTCGATCAGCGCACCGACGTGGCGCAGCGGGTCGTGCAGCTCGGCGTACCGCCGACCGCCAACCGTCGCGATGCCTGAGGTGGCGGTGGTCAGGCCGAGCAAGATCCGCAGCGTTGTCGACTTGCCCGCTCCGTTGCGGCCGACGAATCCTGTCACCCGGCCCGGTTCGAGCGTGAAGGTGAGGTCGTCCACGGCGGTGACTCGCCCGTAGCGCTTGGTCAGCGAGTGGACCGCGATGCCTTCCATGATGGCTCCCTGGTCGTTGTTGCCCGCGGCTCTCGCGGGTCAACTTCGAAGCTAGGGATGTCTGAACCCCGCGGCGTCGGCCGCGAGGACGCACCTCGTCGTACATCGCAGGCATGGCCCGTACTCCGCGCGGAGTACGGCTCAGCTGCCACCCGGCACTACCAGGCCGGCCTCGTATGCGGCGACGACCAGTTGCGTCCGGTCACGCAGGCCCAGCTTGGTCAGGATGCGACTCACGTGGGTCTTGGCCGTCAGCGGGCTCACCAGCAGCCGGCCGGCGACCTCCACGTTCGACAACCCCTGCGCGACGAGCACAAGAACCTCGCGTTCGCGGTCTGTGAGGCTGTCGAGAGTTTCCGGCTGCGGCCGCCCGACGGTCGGGCGGGTGGCGAACTCGCGGATCAGCCGGGTGGTGACCGCCGGCGCGAGCAGGGACTCGCCGGCAGCGACCACCCGCACCGCGTGGACGATCTCCTCCGGTGCGGCGTCCTTGAGCAGGAAGCCGCTGGCGCCCGCGGTCAGTGCTCCGAACACGTGCTCGTCAAGGTCGAACGTGGTCAGGATCAGTATCCGTACAGCTGCCAGGTCCGGCTCGGCGCGGATGCGGCGGGTGGCCTCGATGCCGTCCAGCACGGGCATCCGGACGTCCATCAGCAGTACGTCGGGGCGCTGCAGGCGGGCCAGCGTCACCGCCTGATCGCCGTTGGCCGCCTCACCAATCACCGTGACGCCTTCGGCGTACCCGAGTTGCACTCGTAGCCCATCGCGGACCAGCGACTGATCATCGGCGATGCCGACTCGGATCGTCATCGTGTCGACCCCTTTCGCAGTGGCAGCCGGGCAATCACTCTCGCCACCCCTGCACATCGTCGCGCGGGCCTGCCTCAAGGGTGCCGCCTGCTGCGGCTATGCGCTCCTGCAATCCGAGCAGGCCGTAACTGGGGCGATCGCTCTGCGCCCCGCCACCAGTCCCGCTGTCGCTGACCTCGATCGTCAGGTCGTCACTCGCCCGCAGAATGATCGCGATCGGGGCGCCCGCTGCGTGGCGGATGGCATTGGTGAGGGCTTCCTGCAGCACTCGGTACGCGGTCAGTCCAGCTACCGCGGGCACTGCATCCAGTGGCCCGCTCCGGTCCACCGTGACCCGATGGCCGGCGGCTCGGGCGTCTTGAACCAGCGTGTCGAGCCGGTCCAAACCCGGTGTCGGCGCCGCATCGGCTTCGCCCGGGCGCAGCACACCGAGCAGTTGCCGCATCTCGGTCAGCGCTCCGCGGCTGGCCTGCTCCACCGCATCGAGGGCCCGTCGCGCGGTCGCCGGGTCACCGGCGTCCAGCGCCAGACGCGCTGCGCCGGACTGTACGGCGATCATGCTCAGCCCGTGGCCCACCAGATCGTGCATGTCCCGTGCGATACGCAGGCGCTCGTCGGCGATCGCCTCCTTACGCTCGGCTTCCCGCTGGCTGCGTTGTGTCTGAACTCGAGCTGACTGCAGCCGAACCAGGACCGCGGCCAACAGCACAACGACCGTCAGGGACACCACCAGCGGCAGCGACGACGTTCGGCCGTGTACGAGAGCACCGATCGCGCTACCAAGAACCACTCCAAGCGCGGCAGCGACCGCGCCACGCACGGCGATCCTGAGATCGGGGACATGCCGAGCAAGTACGACGACCGCCAGCCAGCCAGCGTCCGGCACAACCGGACCGGCGATCAGCGCAAGCACCAAGGAAGCGATGACCGCGACAGCGGCGACCACCCAGGGCCGTTTCCGCCGCCAGAGCAGCGCTCCGCCGACAACGACAGCCGCGAGGGACGTCGGAGCCTGGCCCATCGAGGACACGTCGGCTTCGGGACCCACGGACACCCGGACCGACAGGACGACGGCGGCACCGAGCGCCACAGCCCAATCCCGGACGTTGCGCCCACGCTCTGCGGCACCCACAGAATGCAGCCTGCCAGAAAGGTGGCCGCCGTGTGTTGCCCGCAGTGGGGCAGGGATTCAGCGCCGCGCCGCCCATTCCTCGTCGAGGATCGCGTAGACGAGCTGATCGGCCCATTCGCCCTTGAAGAACTCGTCATGCACGAAGTGCGCCTCCTGTCGCATGCCGAGTTTCTCCAACACCCGGGCCGAACCGAGGTTTCGGGCGTCGAGTCGGCCGATGATCCGGTGCAGCCCGAGATCGGCGAAGCCGAGCTGGAGCACCACCGCAGCTGCTTCGGTGGCGAACCCCTTGCCGTGATGGTTGGGGTGGAACACGAACCCGATCTCGCCTTGTCGATGCTCCCGGCTCAACCACTCCAGGTGGACCTCGCCGATCACCCGGTCGAGCTCCGGCAGGACCACGGCGAGCGAGAGGCGCTGCCCGGCCTCGTCGAGCATCGACTCGCCGATCTTCTGATCGAGAACTGTCCGCGCCTGCGCAGCATCACCCGGCTCCGAGTACAGGTAGCGGTTCACGTCCGGCCGCGAGTTGATCGCGTACAGGTCCTCGAAGTCGGCGGCCGCGAAGGGCCGCAGCTCCAGTCGCGCAGTCACCAAGGGATAGGCCGGTCGCACCACCGGTCGATCGTACGACCTCACCGGCACGATCTTGACTCCAGGGTGATCCGAATCAACCCCCCTCTGTTCCCAGCTTGCCGACATCACGCGGAGCATCCACTTGGTTGGGGGTGTCGTCCCCACGAGATCGGTGTCACGACCACTTGGCCCGCTCGTCAGCGTGGTCGTCTTGGTGACCGGCTGCGGCGGATCCCAACCGAGAGCCCGGCGCAGGCTCTGGGAGCAGTGCGCCGAGTGCCGGAACGATCAGCACAGCGGTGCCACCATCTCTGGTCACGGGGACTACGGGCTGGCTGGCCTACTGAAGTATCAGCACGCCCGGCTGGGCGCACGTGTGCACTTACGCGGATGGACTGGAGCGGGTGGCGCCTGGCATCTGCTCCGCGGTGGTGACGACCCCGACGAACGTGTTCGATGGATGGTGCTCCAGAAGCGATCTTGGGCGCGAGCGCATCCAGACGGCACGAAACGTGTTAGCGGCCTGGCCAACACCCGCGCGACGGCGCGTGGACGCAAGGCCCCCAAGAGTCGCCCGGATGCCCCTGAACAGCCGTCAACGACCCACGACCAGTGAGCAAACCGGTCCGCGTACTGACCGGTCAGCGACCCAATCGGGCCGCGAGACCGTCGAGCACGCACTCCAGGCCGAACGCGAACTCGACGTCGGGGTCGAGTTCCTCGGCTTCGAGGACGCGGCGGGCGAGCATCGGGTGCTCGCCCGCCGCGAGGACCTCGCTGATGTAGGGGCCGACGCTGCGCTGCCACTGCTCCTCGGTCAGGCCGGTGCGCTGCTCGGCCAGCCGAACGGCCTGCTGGGTGGCCACCGAGCCCAGCACGTACGCGCGCACGGCGCCGAGCGCCTGCGAGGCCAGCGTGATGTCAGGCGTGAGTGCGACGGCGGCGCGCAGCGCGGATTCGGACCGCCGCAACGAGTTGGGGCCGAGCGAGGGCCTGCCCGCCAGTTCGCCCGCCAACCACGGGTGCCGCAGCAGGGTCGCGCGCAGCGCGTGGGCGACCGCGGCCAGGTCGGCGCGCCAGTCCCCCGCGGGCTCGGGGAGCGGGTCCTCGCCCTGTGCCGCGTCGACCATCAGTTCCACCAGCTCGTCGCGGTTGGTGATGTAGCGGTAGAGGGTGGCCGTCCCGGAACCGAGGTCGCCGGCGACCCGGCGCATCGACACCGCGGCCAAGCCCTCCGCGTCGGCGACGGCCAGCGCGGCGGCCACGTACTGGTCCACCCCCGGCGCGCGCCGGCGCGGTTCGGGGCGCGGCCTGGTCCACACCGACGAGGGAGCGGGTTCGGTCATCGGGTGGTTCCTTTCCTCGTTGACCGGCATCCTACCTTCTGGCTACGGTGTATCCATGACGGAAACAGCGTATCCAGAAGTGCCGGTGCTCGTGGTCGGAGGCGGCAGCGTCGGGCTGCTCACCGCGGCGCTGCTCGACCACCACGGCGTCCCCGCGGTGCTCGTCGAACGCCGGTCCGGGCCGTCGGTCCACCCGCGCGCCACCGGCATCGGGGCGCGCACCGTCGAGGTCCTCCGCGAGCTCGGTCTCGACACCGCCGTCGACGCCGTCGCGGTCGACCTCCGGGGCGCCGCGGGCAAGGCGGTGGCACGGACCGTCGTCGAGATGGGCGCGGGCGACGTCGTGACCGTGCCCATGCCGACCCCGTCCGCCGCTGAACTGGACACGACGCCGTTCAAGCTGCGCGGTGTCTGCGCGCAGGACCGCCTCGACGCCGTGGTTGCGGCCGACCTGGCGCGCCGCGGAGCGGATCTGCGCTGGTCGACTCGCCTGGTCGGCATCGCGCAGGACGCCGGCGGGGTCGACGTCGAACTGGAGGGGCCCAACGGCCGCTACTCGCTGCGCTGCGCGCGCGTGGTCGCCGCGGACGGCACGCACAGCGCCGTACGGACCGCGCTCGGCGTGGGCACCTCCGGGGCGGGCGACCTGGGCAAGTCGATGATCAACATCCTCTTCCGCGCCGATCTCCGACCCCACCTGCGGGGGATGTCCTTCGCCACCTGCACGATCACCACGCCGGAGGCGCCCGGCCTGCTGGCGACCGTGGACGGCGAGACGAACTGGGTCTTCCACGTCGCCTGCGACGTCGACGGAGGCGAGCGCCCCGAGGACTTCACGCACGAGCGCTGCGTCGCGGTCGTCCGCGCGGCGGTCGGCGATCCCGACCTCGACGTCGAGGTGCGCAGCGTGCTTCCGTGGCGGCCCCGGAGCTCCCTGGCCGACCGCTTCGCCGTCGGCCGCGTGTTCCTCGTCGGCGACGCCGCGCACACCGTGTCACCCCTGGGCGCGTTCGGCCTCAACACCGGCGTCGCCGACGCCCACAACCTGGCGTGGAAACTGGCCGCCGTCCACCACGGCGAGGCAGGCGCCGGCCTCCTCGACACCTACGCGCAGGAGCGCGAGCCAGTCGCTGCGGCGACGCTGGACCAGGCGATGCGCAGGCTCGCCGACCCGGAACTGCACTGGGGGCGTGGACCCGAGGCCGACGCCGCCAGGGCGGCGGCGGGGGTGTGGGCGGCGCCGGTCGTGCACCTCGGCCAGCGGTACGACTCCGCCGCCGTCGTCGACCCGCGGCCGGAACTCCCGTCCACGGTGGACCTGGCGGTGGCGCTGGACGGGTCGCCGGGCTCACGGGTGCCCCACGCGTGGGTCGACGGGGTCTCCACGCTCGACCTGGTCGCGTCCCGGTGGACCCTGCTGGTGGGCGCCACGGGCGACCGGTGGCTCGCCGCCGCGGCGGACGTCGGCCTACCAGCACACCGGGTCTCCGCACCGTGGCTGTCCGACGACGGGGCCCTGCTCGTGCGACCGGACGCGATCGTCGCGATGCGGGTCACGGCACCGGTCCCGGACCCGCCGCGGTTCCTCGCCGACGTCCTGGACCAAGTGCTGGCCAGGCAGGTCGCGGTACCGAGCACCTGACCGGCGGGCTCCTCGACGGAGGCGCCCCCGTCACGGCTAGAGCTTGATCGTGCTGACCATGAAGTTCGAGAAGTACGCGGCGCTGCTCTACCGCACCACTTCATGAAGCGGATGGGGCTGCAGAGCCTGGACGAGCTGGTCGACCCCGATGCTCGCACCTGAGCCGACCGGCGACGACGGGCAGGTCCGGCTGCAGGGCACAGCTGGCAGCCGTGGACGCGGCATCAACTTCTCGGCGCGGGTCACCGTTGTTGTCGGTCGAGCGCCTCGTCCAGGAAAAGTGCACTGTTGATGAGGGCGAGGTGGGTGAAGGCCTGCGGGTAATTGCCAAGGAAGCGTCCCGCCGGGTCGAGCTCCTCCGCGTACAGGCCCAGGTGGTTCGCGTACCCATGCAGCTTCTCGAAGAACAGTCGCGCCTTGTCCACCTGACCCGACCGGGCCAGGCACTCGACGAACCAGAACGAGCAGATGCCGAACGTCCCCTCGGCACCCTCCAGCCCGTCGGACGCAGCAGCCTCCGGGCGGTAGCGGTAGACGAGCGCATCGTCGACCAGCTCCTCCTCGATCGCGGTGAGCGTGGACAGCCAGCGCGGGTCGTGCGAGGCGATGAAGCCGACCAGCGGCATCATCAGCGCGGACGCGTCCAGCGTGTCCCCGCCTTTGTACTGAACGAACGCCTGCTTCTCCTTGCTCCAGAAGCCGTTGTAGATCTCGTTGTGGATGTCGTCGCGTACCTCGACCCAGCGGGCCAGCGGGGCGGGAAGCGAGCGTCGCTGCGCGATGCGGATCGCCCGGTCCATCGCCACCCAGTCGGTGAGCCGTGAGTAGATGAACTCGCGCTGACCGCCGCGCACCTCCCAGATGCCCTCGTCGGTGTCGCGCCAGTGCTTGCAGACCCATTCGGTCGCCGCGCTCAAGTCCTGCCACAGGGCGTAGGAGATCGGCTGGACGCGCTCGTCGTAGAGGTTGACCGCGTAGAGCAGCTCGCCGTAGATGTCGAGCTGGGTCTGGTCGTAGGCGCCGTTGCCGATACGCACCGGCGCCGAGTCCCGGTAGCCGCTCAGGTGGTCCAGCGTCTGCTCAGTCAGGTCATGTCGACCGTCGATCCCGTACATGATCTGCAGCTTTCCGGGCTCCGTGGCCTCATCGAAGCGAGCCTCGACCCAGCGCATGAAGGCGCTGGCCTCCTCGGTGAAGCCGAGCTGGATGAGGCTCGCGACGGTGAACGACGCGTCGCGGACCCAGGTGAACCGGTAGTCCCAGTTGCGCTCGCCTCCGATCTCCTCGGGGAGCCCGAAGGTCCCGGCGGCGGCGATGGAGCCGTACTTCTGCGAGGTGAGCAGCTTCAACGTCAAGGCGGAGCGGCTGATCATCTCCTGCCAGCGTCCGCGATAGGACATCTTCGCGTTCCACTCCCGCCAGAATGTCAAGCTGTGCTGGAAGGCGCGCTCGGCATAGTCAGCGGCCTCGGTGGCGCTCTGGGTGTCGGAGTCGACCGTCTCCAGGATGAAGTCGACGCTCTCGCCCGAGGCGAGAGTGAAGTCCGCGATGACGTCGCCCTCGACGATCTCCACGGGGACCGCGGACCGCAGGCGCAGCGGCTTCACCTCATCGCCTTCCGGGGTGAACCAGATCTCGGCGCCCCTCACCTCGGCCTTGTGGTCTACGCGCGCGTAGTCGAAGCGCGGTGCACACTCGAGGCGAAGGTCGACCGGCCCCCGAACCGCATTCACCCGGCGGATGAGAATGTGGGTGTGGCGCATGTCCTCGAGTGGCATGAAGTCAGTGACCTCGACGAGCCCGTCGGTGCTGAGGAAGCGGGTCAGGAGCACGTTCGTGTCCGGCAGGTACATCTGCTTGTGACGGAAGCCATCCCCGGCCGGCGCGATCTTGAACCGTCCGCCCTTCTCGTCGTCCAGCAGCGCAGCGAAGACGGTGGGGGAGTCGAAGTGCGGGAAGCACATGTAGTCGACGGACGCGTCGACACCGACCAGCGCGACCGTGTGCAGATCACCGATGAAGCCGTAGTTCTCGAGCGGTTGGTACGCCACGAAGTTCTCCCCCTCTATCAGTCACCGTGATCGAGCCCGGTTGACCCGTCGGCACTGCTGCTTGCTGCGTTATGAGACCCGGCACGTTCCGGCCGTTCGGCGCTCGGGTGCCGAGCCGCAGCCGGAAGGTGCGTGCGCAGGACCGAGCGGTACCTGGGGTCATGGAAGAGCTTGGCGGTGAGGATGACGCGCGGCACCAGCAGCCACAGCGCCGCGACGAGGGCCGCGCCGACGGCCGGGCCGAGGAAGTACACCCACCACTGCTGCCAGTGCCCGGACACGATGCTCGGTCCTAGGGTGCGCGCGGGGTTCAGGCCCGTGTTGGTCAGCTTGGAGCCGAGCCAGGTGTCGGCGGCCACGACCAGACCGGCTGCCACGGGTGTCCACCGCACCCAGGTGCGGGCGGACAGGAACAGGAACATCGCGCCGATCAGGAGGGCGACCATCAGCGCCTCGACGGCCACCGCCGCAGCGGTGCTCACCTCGGGAGTGATCGCGCCGTACTCCACCCCTGCGGCGCGTTTGCCCCAGACGACGCGAAGAGCGATCGTTCCGAGGAGGCCACCCGCGAGCTGGGCCGCCCAGTATCCGAGCAGATCGTGCGGGTGGACGTGTCCGGTGATCCAGAACGCCAGGGTGACCACGGGGTTGAGATGCGCACCGCTGAGCCGGCCGATCGGGCTCGTCGCGATTCCGACGATGATGGCTCCGAAGACGAGGCCGAGCAGGAGCAGGCGCACCGACAGGGACGGGATCCACTGGTGGAACGCCGATCCGGGGTGGAACACGATCGCGACGCTCGACAGGGCGCCGAACACGAGGACGGCGGTGCCGACGAACTCGGCGGCCCACTCGCCAAGGTGGAGGCCACCGACGGCGGGCTGCGGTGCCGCGGTCGCGTCGTGGCTCGCGTCGTGGCTCAGGTCGCGGCTCACCTCGTGTCCGGCGACGGGTCGGACTCGTCGAAGATCTCGAGACCGTACTTGGGTGCGACCCTCCCCAGCAGCTCCTGGTCGATCACCCGGCCCGGCGACGGCTCGTCGTTCACCCGGGGGGTGCCCAGCTCCCGGAAGTAGCCCTCGATCCCGGATGGTAGGAAGATCAGCAGGATCCGGCTGGGTTCCTCCAGCGTGTTCTCGAACTTGTGCAGGCTGCCCTTGGGCATGTGCACGAAGCCGCCCGGGCCAAGCGTGAAGTCCTTGCCGTTGGCAACTACACGCACCTCGCCGTCCAGCACGTAGATGGACTCGCTCTCGCGCTCGTGGATGTGCAGGGGCGGCCCTGACCTGGCCGGCACCAGCGTCTCGACGAACGTCAGCCCGCCCTCGGTGTCCTTGGCCTCGGCCTTGATCGTGTCCAGGTCGCCGAACACCCACAGTCCCTCGCCGCCGCCCGGCGGCACGTGGATGATCCTGGCGGGCTCGAGTGCGGGGACGACGCTCATGGTGACTCCGATGCCGGTCGGTTCAGTGGTGTGGGTGGAGCTCGTGCGACTGGAGCTCGACGAGGGTGACGATGAGGATGGGGTCGATGACGGCCTCCATCAGGTGACCGCCGGCGGTCGTGCCGTTCCGCCGGCCGACGACGACGTGGCCGTGGACGTTCAGGCCCTTGTCGTCGGTCGTGAGGATGTCGCCCATCAGGCTCAGCACCTCGACCTGCTCCTCGTGGAAGGCGATCTCGTCGAAGCCCCGCGTCCGGAGGTTGAAGAAGCCCAGCCGAGTCTGCTCGAAGCCACCGATCGCGGTGAACGACGCGGCGTCGATGCTCTGGCCGGCGACGTAGTCGGCGAGCCCCTTGACGGCTTCCTCACCGGGGTCGAAGAAGACCAGGTGGGTGCGCTGCGGACCCGAGCGCCCATCGAGGATGCGGCTGTGCATTGGACGTGCTCCTCTGCTCGGTGGAGTCCAGCAAGGTCTCGATTCGGCAGCAGGGGGGCGTTGTCGAAGAGTAGCGAGATGTACGCATACAGTAGCAGCAGACGCTACCGCGTCAACTAATCTCCGGAGGAACCCATGCGGTTCGGCATCTGCTTGTACCTGTGGACCACCGACTTGACCGACGAGCACCTGCACCTGATCGGCGACCTGAAGCGGCTCGGCTACGACGGCGTGGAGGTCCCGCTGAGCTCCGGCAACGCGAGCGACTACCGGCGGATCAGGCAGGTCCTGGACGACGAGGGCATGGCTTGTACGACGATCATCAACGTCGGCCCGGACAAGGACACTGTCAGTCCCGACCCCGCGGTCCGTCAGGCCGCGCTCGACGAGCTCACCTTCGGGATCGAGACCAGCGCCCTGCTCGGCAGTGAGGTCATGTCAGGCCCGTACCAGTGCGCGTACGCCCACTTCACCGGCGCCGGTCCCACCGAGGCCGAGCTGGAGCGCTCTGCAGAGGTGCTCCGCAAGGCCGCGGAGCTCGCTGAGCCGGCCGGCGTACGGCTCGCCGCTGAGTTCCTCAACCGGCACGAGAGCTACCTCGTCAACACCATGGCCGCGGCCGCCGACCTGGCCCGGCGGGTGGATCACCCGGCGTTCGGGATCCTTTACGACACCCACCATGCCCATGCCGAGGAGAACGACGTGGGCGCGGCCATCCGCGACCACGCCGAGCACATCCACCACGTCCAGTTCAGTGAGAACAACCGTGGGTCGCTCGGCAGGGGGCAGGTCGACTGGGCGACCACCGTGGCGGCACTCAAGGCCGTCGAGTACGACGGCTGGGTGTCGGCGGAGGCCTTCGCAGCCGATGTCCCCGGGCTGTCCTCGGCCGCGCACGTGTGGCGCGACACGTTCGACTCGAAGGACGGCTTCGCGAGAAGTGCGATCACGTTCATGCGCCGGCAGTTCGATGCCGACTAGCGGCACGGAGCTGCCGGCGGACTACCTGGTGTCGACCAACGGTGGCATGGCCCACGATCCGTATCCGAGGGCCTTGGCGCCGGGTGGGTTGGCGCCGATCGTGGGCCACAGCAGGCCTTCGGTGTAGGAGCCGGCCGAGGGCACGAACGTCCGGTCCGACTCGTCCTCCCCGTAGCGCTGCCGCCACTCGACCGGCAGCTCGTACCAGGTGCCGACGTACCAGAGCTTGATGAGGGCACGCGCCACGGGGCCGAGCTTCTCGTCGCTGAGAATCTGCGTCCGCAGCCCTGCCTGCACGGCGACCTCGTCCTCGCCCGCGTCGCGCCGTACGCCGCTGAAGGTGTCCAGGAGCTGGCCCACGATGTCCTCGCCGACGATCTCGTCGACGGTGGCCAGATACAGCTCCAGCTGTCCGGTCCCGCGGAGGTGGTACGCCCCGAAGCCGGTCACTGTCGAGGAGAACGCGAGGAAGTCCGCGAGCCGTCCCTGGTCAGCGCTCATGATCCGTCCTGTCCGGTAGACGAGAGCTCGAAGGTGGGAGCGGCATTGGGGCCTGCGATCCCGTCGATCGGCTGGCGCATGAGCTGGTACGCCAGGTCCTTGATGCGGAACATCTCTCCGACTGCCTCGACCAACAGTTTCGGCTCACCCTGGAATGCCCGGGTCAGGAGCGCCAGGAAGTCCGCGTAGTACCTGTTGAACGCCACGGCTCCGGCGTACAGCTCGGACCCTGCCGGGTAGTGGGCCAGCCGGGCGTTCGTCTTGATCGGGAGGACGGCGTCCCAGTCCACCTCCAGCGGCAGTCCGCTCGGGCTTCCGGGCGCGTCCCCGGGACGGTAGTAGCGGCCGAGCATCAGCTGCTCGAAGCGGTAGAAGTGCGCGATCTCGTCCTCGTAGTCGAAGATCGCGCCGCCGACGCCCTCGCCCTGCTCGGTGATCAGCCGGATCGCCGCGAGCGCCGAATCCAGGTCGGTGACGGGAACGATCGATCCACCGCCTGAGTAGTAGTACTCCGCCGTGATCTGCCGCGCCGGGTCACCGTTGAAGAGGGCGTCACCGTGCTCCGCGTGGAGCTCGACCAGCGCGTGCTCGATGGCCTGGTAGAACTCGCCGATGGAGTAGAAGTGTTCCTCGGAGTCGTCGTGGACCCGGGCCGCGCGCAGCGAGCGCCTGGTCTTGCGACGGTGGACGGTCCGGACCTCCTCACCCCCGGAGAGGGCGGGACGCTCGATCTTCAGGAACGTTTCGACGGCCTCCTTGGAGAACGCCTGCAGACTGACCTCGAAGTCCGTCTCGCCGTCCGGCAGGCAGGCCGGGTACGTCGGCACGAAACCGTCGTGGGTGAGGTCGGGGTCCCCGCCGACCGCGTTCAGAAGGTTGGCCGCCAGCGTCAGGTGCAGCATCTCCTCGACGACCACGGCGCGCAGGACGTGGTACGCCTCGGAGTTCGTGCCCGGCTGGATCGAGTACAGGGCGACGAGGTACGGCGGGATGGTGGCGTGCTCGAGCTGCAGCGCCGCGCCGAGGTTGCGGCGCAGCGCGCCCACATCGGGGACGTGGTGGTTGTTCATGCGACGCCTGCCGTCTGCAGCTCGATGGGTGCGTTGGCGCGGCGCAGGTCCTGCACGATGGTCTCCGAGGTCACGAAGCAGAGCGCGGACAAGGTCAACGTGGTGTTGGCGGCGCCAATGCTCGGCATGCTGCCTCCGCCCGCGAGATAGAGATTCTCGTGGTCCCAGGAGCGCTGCTTGCCATCGACGACGGAGTCCCGGGAGCTCGTGCCCATCAGATGAGTGCCGGCCCAGTGGTTCCCGCCCTTGATGACGAAGGTCTCGCCCTCGTAGGTGACGGAGCCGGGCGCGGCCGGGTCATAGACGGTGTGGTCCTCGGCACCCAGCCGCTGGTAGATCCGCCGGGACAGCCGCCGGGCGAACGCGGCGGTCTCGAGGGTGTAGTCGGGGATGCTCAGCGAGACGATCGGCCGCAGGTTGCCGAGCTGGTCGACGTACTTCGGGTCCACGCTCACTCGGTTGCTCTCCTCCGGCAGCACCTCGATCATGAACGCCAGCAGCAGCTGACGAGACACCTGATCGAGCAGGGCGCGGCGCAGGTCGCCGCCGAACTTGTTCCGCTCGTCCACGAGCGTGTTGACGGTCGTGTACGGCGAGCCGGTGGCCCAGCCCCACCCCTCGTTGTGGATGCCGGCGTGGACGGCGGCTTGCCGGTGCCGGAAGGAGCCGGTCCGGAACTCCTCGATCCCGGAGGTGGCCAGCGGTCCGCGATGGACGCCCATCACCTCGGGCATCAGCGCCCACGTCAGCAGGTACGCGTGGTCCATCAGGTTCCGCCCCATCAGGCCGCTGGAGCTGGGCAGGCTCGAGGCCAGCATGAGCCGGGCGTTCTCGATCGCGTTCGCCGCGAGCACGAAGACCGTGCCGCGCACCGAGCCGGTCGTGTGCGCGCCGGAGTCGGCGTCGCGATAGCTCTTGTACTCGATCTCCGTGACCCTGCCGGTCTCCGGGTCCACGTGCACCTTCGAGGCGACCGTCTGCGGAAGAAGGTCGACTCGGCCCGTTCCCAGCGCTTCGAACAAGGTTCGGCGTGCGTCGTACTTCGCCTGGACCGGGCAGATCGGGACACAGTTGGCGTTGCCCTGACAGCGCTCGCCCTGCTCGGCCTGATGCAGGCTCGCCGCGCCGGCCGGCGTGTAGCCCTTCCCGTTGTCGTACGCCGGGTTCGGGATGCCGTTGCGCGCCTGCGGCGTACTGCGCACGGTGAGGCTGAACGTCTCGCCGTCGACCGTCACCTCGGTCCCGTCCAGGTCCTTGGCGATCATCTGGTCGAGGTACGACGGTGGCATCCGGTGCATCGGGTAGACGTACCCGGGTGCGAAGGTCAGGCCACAGTACGTCTGGTCCTCGACCTCTCCCGCCACACCCAGCTCCCGCTCGGCCTTCTCGTAGTACGGCTGGAGGCTCTCGTGGGAGATCGGCCAGTCGCGGCCCCGGCCGAACCGGGTGCGTAGCCGGAAGTCGTCGGGAAGCATGCGGAAGGTCTTGCCCTCCCAGTGGCGGGTCGTGCCGCCCAGGACCCGCGCGTAGGTGCCGTCGGTCTCGAACGGGCCGTTCTGGACCAGGTGCCCGGCGGTGCTGGGTGTACCGGGGCGAATCTTCTCGGTCTCGAAGCTCCGCGGCATGCGGGCGTTGCCGCTCTGGCGGTACGGCGAGTTGTCGTCCTTGGCGGTGGCCAAGTAGAACCGGTCCAGGTTCTCCTCGTAGTCGCGAACCGTGACGTCGTCGCCGAGGCCTGCCTCCATGACCAGCACCCGGTATCCGGACGCGCTGATCTCCTTGGCCAGGATGGAGCCGCTGACCCCGGAACCGACGACCACGACGTCGTAGTGCGCCGCGGACGCGGCCTCGGGGGTGACGTGATGAACAGCGCTGGTCAGGTCCGTCATGAGGCGTCCTCAGGATCGCGTGCACGGTCCTCTGACGCAGGGGGAAGCCAGAGTGCTCTGATGGCACACGGTATGCGACGGGATACTAAGCGTCAACGTACGTACCTTGAGCCCACGAAGTGCTACCTTGCGTAAGCAGGGTGTTACAGATCTTCACCCTTCACGGAGGAGAACGGACCGCCTTCCCCGCGCTCAGGCCTGCGCCAACATCCACAGCGGTCACTTCCGACGAGGGGCCCCATGATGGCCATGTTCGACCGCGACAAGATCCGCTTCGCGATCATGCCGACCTGCTGGACCAACGACGATTTCCCCTGGGTCGGAGACGACATCCCCTTCGAGCAGTGCGTCAGCGAGATCGCCCTGGCGGGCTTCGAGGGGTGCAGTGTCGGCCACAAGTACCCGACAGACCTCCCGACGCTGAAGAAGGAGCTCGGGATGCGGGGGCTGCAGGTCTCCGAGCCGTGGGTGAGCCTCTACTTCACCGCGAACGACATGGCCGACCTCACCATCGAGGCGTTCCGCAAGCAGATCGCGTTCATCACCGAGATGGGCGGGGAGCGCATCGTGGTGGCCGAGCTCGGCAACTCCGTGCACCAACTCGCGAACGTCGCGGTGCTGCCGAACAAGCCCGTGTTCGACGACGAGCAGTGGACACGGCTCGTGGACGGGCTGCACGAGGTGGGCAAGCTCACCAAGGAAGCCGGCCTCGACCTGTGCTACCACCACCACATGGGCACCGGTGTCCAGACCCGCGCCGAAGTCGACCGGCTCATGGCGGACACAGACCCGGACTTGGTCCACCTGCTGCTGGACACGGGGCACCTGCTCTGGGGCGGTGACGACCCGCTGGAGCTGGCACGCGCGCACGCCGACCGGATCCGGCACGTGCACCTCAAGGACATCCGGCCGGCGATCATGGAGGAAGCGGTCGCGAAGCGCTGGAGCTTCTACGACGGGATGATGGCCGGGGTGTTCACCGTGCCGGGTGACGGGTGCATCGACTTCCCGCCGATCCTGCAGACGCTGGCCGACGCGGGGTACGAGGGCTGGTTCTCCGTGGAGGCGGAGCAGGACGCGCGGAAGGCGAACCCGCTGGAGTACGCGCTCAAAGCACGCGCCTACCTGAGGGAGGTCGTGGGCTTCTAGCCCTGCTCTACATGACGCTGCTCGCGGCCACCGGCCTGGATCGCATCGAACGGCCCGAGCTCGAACTGCTCGGCGCCGTTTGCCTGGGGTTGCTGTTCATCTTCACCCGCACGCTGCGGGTGCGCCTGGTGAGGTCAGAGCGTGCCGCGGACTCACTCTTCGCAGGCATGGCCTCGGCGTACGTGTTCCTCGTCCTCATGCCCGAGCTGGACGCGCTCCAAGAGCTTATCGGCGGTCGGGCCTACGTGCTCGTGCTGGCCAGCTTCGCCGGGATCTACGGCGTAGAGCACGCGGCGCACGTCGTGCCACGCCTACACCGGGAGGAGGGGGAGGAGCTGCTACTGCTGTGGATGCGCGCGGCGATGCTGTGGGGTTACGGGTTCCTGTTCATGCTGGCCATCCCCGAGTTGGTGGAAGCCGACCTGTGGCTCTACTTCGTCTCGTTGTCGGTGGGTGCGCTCGCGGTCGCCTTCAAGAGTTACGAGGTCTCCGAGCACCATCCACTGGTGTACCAACGCTACGGGCGGTGGGTCATCGCGACCGGTCCGCTCATCGGCGTCGCGGTCGACCTGCTCGGCCTCGACCTCAGCGCGCTGTTCGTGGATCTGCTGACCGCCTACGTGGCGGGCTTCATCATGCTGCTCGCGTTCACCGGTGCTGTCCTGGATCACCAGCGAACGCGATACGGCTTCTTCGTGGTCGGGGCGGGCATCTACGTCGGGGTGTTCATCGCCAGGTACGTCTTCCTGGGCAGCGCGTGAGCCTGTCCACCAGTTCCCGAGAAGGCCGACATGACGCGCATGGCGAGACCACATCGGCATCGGCCGAACAGGTGCCCCCGGCAGGATTCGAACCTGCGACGCACGGTTTAGGAAACCGACGCTCTATCCCCTGAGCTACGGGGGCGGATAGACGGGGACAGCCTAGCGGACGTGGGGGTGGGACTCATCATCGTGAGCGGGGGTGATCACGATCGGGCGACGGGTGTGGACAGGTGGGCGAGGTGGGCGCACGCCCTCGGGGCGAGGGGAGTTTGTGGGGGAGGGGTCATGGGGTTCGGTGTGCCTTGGGGACTTGAACTGGTTGGCCGTGGTCGTGAGTGCGGTGGTGTACTTCAAGATCGGCGGGCTGTGGTTCGCTCCGGTTGCCTTTGGCAAGCAGTGGACCTAGCCCGTGAGGGCGGTGACGCCCAGGTGGCCGGCGATTGACGCGTAGCGTTCGGCGTAGAGCGTGGTGCAGCGGGAGGAGGCGCAGCCCGAGCCTGCGAACGTGGTGCCGCGGATCGTGGCTGTGGTGGAGCCGGGCCGGGTGTAGACCGGGCCGCCGGAGTCGCCGCCGATGATCGCGACCTGGCCGCCGCGGGTGGCGCGGATGACGTACGTCGTGCAGCCGTCGGTGTCGCAGTACTTCGCTGAGGTGGAGCGGACGGTGATGCCGCACAGCGACGTACTGAAGCTGCCGGACTGGCAGACGACCGTGCCGACGCCTGGGTCGGCGCCGCCCTTCACGGTGCGGGTGTTGGCCGAGTCGCCGGGGCCGTCGGTCCAGATCTTGGTGCCGTACGTGCTGCCGGTGAGCAGTGCCTGGTCGTAGTCCGGGTAGTCGGTCCGGACCGTGGTGGTGCCGTAGTAGTGGCTGCCCGACTTCCACAGCGTGCCGACGCCGCCACAGTGTCCTGCGGTCACGGAGCCGCGCTGGCCGTTGGATCGCCGTACGACGGAGAAGCCGGCGGTGCAGTTCTTCACGGCCGACGTGATCCGGGCGCCACCCCAGTGCCCGCCTTTCGGGGTGTCGTTGAGGCGGGATGTCCGCGCGAGTGAGCTCTCGACGAGTCGTACGCCGGCCAGTCCGCGCAAGCCCGCCAGTGAAGCGGCCGTGGTCGTCGCCTTGTCGTACTCGACGACGATGTCCTCGCTGACCGGGTCGAGGTCGGCGGCGAACGTCGTACGCGTGGCATCGCTCGACCATGAACGGGCGCCGACCGAGTTCCAGGCGTCGGCGATCTCGCCAGCCGAGCGGCAGCTGCGCTCGACCCCGACCATCTGCTTGCCGGCCGCGGGGACGTTGCGCGCCATCGCGGCCTCGTACCGCCGGGTGTCCAGCATCGAACTGTCGACCACGACCTTGTACCCGGTCGAGGCGGAACCGACGACGCCGATCACGCCCTGGCTCAACCCGTACGGCAGTCCCGACTTCGGCCGTCCGGTGGCGTCCAGCGGTTCCAGGGACCGGATGGCGACGCTGATGCCTTCACCGAGGGCCTCGCCGAGCGGCCGCGGGTCCGAGGCGGACGTCGGTTGCGCGAGCCGCTGGGAGTTGACCGAGCTCACGCTTGGCTGGCCGTGTGAGCACACCGACTCAGCGGACGGGGCAGCCACGGAGGCAGTGAGGCCGACCGCGAACAGTGACACTGAGCCGAGAGTGAGCAGCGGGACGGTAACTGAGAGTCGCACGTGGCTCCCTGGATTGGTTGACGGCCGCACCCATCGTCCGGTCAGGGACTCCGCTCAGTCAAGGGTCGATCACATACAGCGAGCAATCTCGGCTACCGTGTGCGAGCGTAACTCGCAAGTTCTCGCCCGTCGGCGCCGAAGAACTCGAGCGTGTCCGCGTCGAGGGTGATCCGCTTGGCTGCCTGCAGTACGGCGGTGTGCGGCACGTTGTCGCAGCCGATCAGCCGCTGCGGGCCGGCCGTGGCGGTGAACTCGCCGCGCTGACCGATCGTGTACGTGCCCTGCAGTCCGTTGCAGCCGTCCGAACCGGTCCACGTCCCGTCCGCGCGGAACTCGAGCACCGGGTCCTGGGGGCGGTCCGCCTGCAGCGACCTGAGACCGGCCATCTGGACCGGCCGCCACGTCCCGGCCACGCTCTCGGCCGAGGGTGGAGCCTGGACCGACGGCGTCGCGGCCGGCGTCTCACGGCCGGCGATCGGTAGCTGCACGGGTGCGCTCCCGCCGCCGAGGCTGAAGCCGACGACGGCGACAGCGGCGACCGCGGCGGCAGCGGCGCCGGAGATGATCCAGGTACGGCGCTGAGCCTGGCGCGCGCCCGTCGTCGCCCGCTCGGTCAGGCCGGTCGCCGGCGGCACCGAGGCCGCGGCCCGGTCGAAGGTTCCGCGCAGTTCATCCTCGAGATCGGTGTTGCTCACGACAACCTCTCATCACACATGGTGGGACTGCCTTGTCTTCCGAAGGTTTGCGAGCGCCCTGCTGGCGGTCGCCCGCACGGAGGACGGTTTGATGCCCAGTACGTCGGCGATCGTGCGGTCATCCAGGTCCTGGTAGTAGCGCAGAACCAGTACGACCCTCTCCCTGGCCGACAGCTCAGCGAGCGCACGCCACAGAGCGTCGGAGTTCGCGACCTCGGTAGCGGGGTCGGGCGCCGTGTGCTCCGGGTCGATCTCGGCCGCCGGTGACTCGGTGAACGATCGCCGCCGCGTCATCGACAGGTACGCGTTGATCAGGATCCGGCGGACGTAGTGGTGCGGATCGTCCGCCTTCCGCACCTTCCGCCACGACCGGAACGCCTGCATCAACGCGATCTGGGCCAGGTCCTCCGCTCGCTGGTAGTCGCCGGAGACGGTGAAACCGAGCCGCACCAGTTCCTGTCCGCGCGCGGACACGTACTCCTCGAATTCCACTCGCCACTCCCTGGCTGCGCGTACAACACCTCACACCTATTAGACGCATCGAGCCGCTAAAGTGCTGCAACCATTCGCGCACAGTCGAATCTCAGCCCAGCAAAAACGCCCGGGCCTCCGCCCGCCCGCGCGGATCCCGCTGCACACCGTGCCCGCTCCCGGGTACGACGACCAGCCGGGCCGACCGTGCATGCGCCTGCTCCCACCGCGCCCACTCCACCGGACAGAACAGGTCGTTACTGCCGTGCAGGACGAGCGTCCGCGGCAGCAGTTCGTCAGCAGCCGGGTACGTCGACATCCGGGCAGCCGGCCACCGCGAGCACCCGTCGACGATCAGCTGGTTGCGTGCCGTCTCCAGGTCGTACGGATACAACTTCGCCGCGTCCAGTTTCCGTAGCCCCGCCTCGAGCGTGCTCTTACGGATGCGGAGGTCCGAGCAGAGTGTGGCGAGGTGCAGTCCGGCCGACAGTTCGTCGTACCCGATGTTCCTGCTGCTCACCGTCTGGACGAAGTCCTTCAAGGCGGCATCGTCGCCGGTGCGGGCGGAGTGGAGGATCGCCGGGATCCCTTTCAGTGAAGGGTTGACCGAGTTGAGGCTGGAGATCGAGAGGCTCTCCAGCAGGCTCGGTCCATCGACCGGGCCGTGCTGTACGAGCCACGCCAGGTCGGCGACGGGGTCCGTCGTACACGCGGGGTCCTGTCGACACGCTGCCTTGAGTACGCCGCCGGTCGCAGCCATCAGGTCGACGCCGAACGGGTCGAAGCCCTTGTGCGGCACCACTGAGTCGAGCACCAGCGACGCAACCCGGTCCGGATACTTCAGCCCGTACTGCGCCGCAGTGAAGCTTCCGTACGACGTACCGTTCAGCGTGAGCCGGTCGACGCCGAGGTGCTGGCGTAGCCGCTCGATGTCTTCGACTGTGTCCGGTGTGCCGTAGTGCCCGAGGCCGGCGCCGATCCGCTGGGCACAGTCCTCGACAGTTCCGGGAGGTGCGGTCAGAAAGTCCGAACCGCCCACAGCTGCTTGCAGTGAAGGGCAATTGATGCCTGACGAGCCAGTGCCACGCTGGTCGAACATGACCAGCCTGTACTCGCGTAATACGTCAGGGTGAAGGTTGTTGCGGACACGCGGCAGCAGTGAGACACCAGGTTGGCCCGGACCACCGGTGAGCATCAGCAGCACGCCGCGTGGTGCGTCCACGTTGTCCGCCGCGGCCACCGCCAGCTCCAACGTCTGATCGTCCGCGCCCAGCGGCACGCGCAACGTCGTACACGTGAAGCCACTGATACACGGCGCGCTGGGCGCAGGCGAGGAGCAGGCCGTGCACACGACCAGCAGTGCGCTCAGCAGTCGGATCAGTCGCATGATGCAGCTTGCAACAGATGGCTAGGAGCCGCCACCTGCCTTGCGGGTCTACCCAGGGGGGATCCGCAAGGCAGGCGCGGGTCGACCCCGGTCCGGACGGCTTCGGGGGGCGCGTCCGGCGCAGGGTCAGCGCAGGCCGAGCGACTTGATCAGCTCGGGTGAGACCTGGCGGGGTGCCGGCAGTTCACCGGGCTTGCCTTGCCCCTCCAGCGAGGTCGCCACCAGGCGTCGGCAGCCGAAGGTCTCTGCTGCGTAGGACAGGACGCCACGGTCGTTGTCGGTGAACCGCAGTACGTAGGTGGGGCCTAGCTCCTGGGTGCAGTAGGCCGGCTTCTTGGCCACCGGCTTCGGTGCATTCACCAGGGCGAACAGCTCGGTGGCCTGATTGGCGCTGCGTTTCGTGTGGACGGTCGAATAGTCCTGGCCGGACGCCTTGGCGTCGTATTGGCAGACCGTCACGCTGACCGGATTGAACAGCGACTTGGCCGCGCCTTTGCCCCAGACGACTTTGTCGGCGGCCGCACGCACTGCCGCGATGGTGTCGGGGCAGTCCATGCTCGGGGTGCCGCTGGGGGTGGGCGACGAAGGGGTCGTCGGGGTCTCCGTGGGCTGGGCGGCGGGCGGGGACGTGGCGCTCTCGTTACCGCAGGCGGCGGTAAGTCCGAGGACAGCCACGACAAGCGTCGCACCGATCAGGCCCCGTGTCCGTAATGCACTCACGACTCGGTCCTTCCGGGTTGGCAAGGTCACCCATCATGGTCGACCGGAGTCTCGTCCCGCCTGCCAGAAGGTCACGGCGGCGCGTCGTTCCGGTCACGCCTCCGGATCGTGCGTCAACCGAGCCACACCTGTAACACGCGCGGCCTGTTCTGCCCCGATTACGATGGCTTGCCGTGGGCCGGAAGAAGAACGACGAGGCGACGGCGCGGCGGGAGCGGGAGGAGTGGCAGCTCGGCATCGACTGGGCGCGCTGGTTGATGGCCGGCAATACCCCGCAGCCGCTCAGCATGTACGGCCTCGTCCTCGACCCGGGTGAGGTCGCCTACGTCAACACCCCGGCGCACTACGCCCGCCTGTACGGCGGCAGTGGTCGCTACACCCACAGCAGCGGGCTGTTCCTCGGCAAGCCGGGTGTCGTGCTCGGGATGATGGCGGCGAACGCGGCGGTCAACGCGAGCCGGAAGGCGGCGGCCAAACGGGACATGCAGCTGATGTGGCGCGATCTGCAGGAAGTCCCGACCGTGGCGACGAACCACCGGATCCTGTGCATGCTGCCGCAGCGTGGCTGGCTGAGCTTCTACTACAGCGCGGTGCAGGAGTTCTATCCCGATCCGGTGAACTGGATGATCACCTTCGGTTTCCAGAACGCGGAACCGTTGCGGCTGGCCGGTCTGGCGACTCCGACCCTGTCGGTGCTGACCGCGTGGTGTGTGCTCGGAAACGACCGCTGGCAAGGCGAACCGGGCATCGCGCCACTGCTCCAGGCGGCAACCGGCCCGCAGCTGCCGCCGGGCGTCGTTCACGGCGAACTGGATACCTGGGAGCCGCGGCGACTCGGTAGTCTGGGGCCATGACGAGCCCGTACGAGGACGACGAGCCGCTGCTGCCGGAGCAGACCCGCGACGACGACCCGCGGCACTGGGGCGAGGACGAGTCCGACGACGACGAGCGCATCCTGCGCGAGGTCCCGCCGCACCACGAATGAGACAGCTGCGGCGATTCTCCGACGGGTACGACGGTCAGGTCGCCGGCTGGGCCCGGACGGCGGACGAGGTCGCGCTGCTGTGCGGCCGGGAGGAGTACCCGTTTCCCGCTGAGCTGCTCGGCAGCTGGCGCAAGATCGACCCCGACATCCAGTCGTACCTGTTCTTCAACGGCGACCGGGCGATCGGGTACGGCGAGGTGTGGCTCGACGCCGACGAGGACGAGGTCGAGCTGGCCCGGATCATTATCGATCCGGCCCTGCGCGGACAGGGGATCGGAGCCGAGCTCGTCCGCGCGCTGCTGACACCGGCGCTCGCGGCCGGTCACCCGGACATCTTCCTGCGGGTGCGGCCGGACAATGCGGTCGCGATCCGGACCTATCTCGCCGTGGGCTTCGTGGATGTCTCCCAGCAAGAGATGGACGAGTGGAACGCCGGCCAGCCGCTGGCGTACCGCTGGATGCGATACCCCGTCGGCTGAGCCCCCATGGATAACCAGCCGGGGCCGTCGTTGGGGATCTATAGAAAACGTTCGCCACACCATAGGTCGACTCAAAGGGTCTGACAAGCCTCCGGCTGCACCGGCCTGACGCTGGATCGCCTATCTGGTGGCGATCCATTCCTCCAATTCTCGCTGTTGACGTGTGCGCACAACGCGACCTAGCGTAGATAGCGCTTTCTATCCCTGATCCTGATCGGAGTACCGCCCGTGACCGATCGCCCGGTGGCGTTGTTCGCCCTCGCCGCGGAGCACTGGCCGATGCTGTTCCCGCCGCCGCTCCGGCAGCGCCTCGGTGAGCTCGCCGACATCGACACCGACCTGGTCGTCGACAGCTTCGACGACCCGCGGGTGGCGGGCCGGCTCGACGATCTCGAGGTGCTCATCACCGGCTGGGGCTGCCCGCCGCTGAACGAGGAGTTCCTGGCCCGGGCGCCGAAGCTGCGCGCCGTGCTGCATGCCGCCGGCAGTGTGAAGGCGCACGTCTCCGCGGGTGTCTGGGAGCGCGGCATCCTGGTCTCCTCAGCCGCAGCCGCGAACGCGATCCCGGTCGCGGAGTACGCGCTCGGCACGATCCTGCTGGCCGGCAAGGGGGTCTTCGCGCTCCGCGAGCACTACCGCAGCGGGCGATCGTTCACTCTCGCCTACATCCATCCCGACGTCGGGAACTACGGCCGCCGGGTCGGCATCATCGGCGCCTCGCGGATCGGCCGGCAGGTGATCGAACTGCTCCGGCCGTTCGACTTCGAGATCAGTGTCTACGACCCGTACGCCGAGGACCTCGGCGTACCGCGGGTGAGCCTGCCGGAGTTGCTCGCGACCAGCGACATCGTCAGCGTCCACGCGCCGTCGACCGCGGAGACGCACAAGATGATCGACCGGGCCGGTCTCGCGTTGCTGCCGGACGGCGCCGTACTGATCAACACGGCTCGCGGTGAACTGGTCGATACCGAGGCGCTGATCGGCGAACTGCGCAGCGGGCGGATCTCCGCCGTACTCGATGTCACCGATCCCGAACCGCTGCAGGCCGGCTCGGAGCTGTTCGACCTGCCCAACGTGTTCGTCACGCCGCACATCGCCGGGTCGCACGGCAATGAGCTGGCGCGGCTGGGAACGTCCGCCGTGAACGAGTTGGAGCGGCTGGTGACCGGCCGGCCGCTGCTGCACGAGGTCGCGCTCGCGGACCTGGATCGGGTGGCGTGACCATGCGCATAGACAACGTTTGCCATCACGCCCCTTCGTTCTTGACAGCCCTAACGGGCGGAGCTATGTTTCCCGGACTGGAAAGCGCTTTCTATCGAACCGAGGGGATCTCGCGATGAGTACCCGATCCAGTGGCAGCCGGCAGTGGGCGGCGCTGCGGGGCAGCCTGTGGCTGAGTGTCCTGGCGCTGCCGGCGGTGGCGTTCTTCCTGGTCTTCAGCTACGCGCCGATGGCGGGCCTGGTGGTGGCCTTCAAGGAGTTCGACATCAGCCGCGGCATCTTCGGCAGCCCGTGGAACGGCCTGGACAACTTCCGCTACTTCTTCAGCTCCGGTGACGCGAAGCGGATCCTGGTCAACACCCTGGTGCTGAACACGCTGTTCCTGGCCGCCACGCTGGCCGCCGGCGTCACGCTCGCGATCATGCTGAACGAGATCCGCGGCCGGTTCTTCAAGCGGGCCGCGCAGTCGACGATCTTCTTCCCGTACTTCGTCTCGCCGGTCGTCATCGCGATCATGCTGCAGGTGCTGCTGTCCGGCCCGCAGGGTTCGGGCGGCCTGGTCAACGACGCGTTCACCGGCTTCGGCCTGCCGACACTGGACTGGTACAGCGAGCCCGGTCCGTGGCCGTGGATCCTCACCGTGGTGAAGGTCTGGCAGCTGGGCGGGTACATGAGCATCATCTTCCTGGCCGCGATCACCTCGATCCCCGAGGAGGTCTACGAGGCCGGCCAGATCGACGGCGCCAGCCGTGCCCAGATGGCGTTCCGGATCACCCTGCCGTTGCTGAAGCCGACCGCCGCGGTGCTGCTGGTGCTTGGCGTCGGCCGGATCTTCTACGGCGACTTCGGCACCATCTACGCGATCATCGGCGACAACGGCACGCTCTTCCCGACCACCGATGTGATCGACACCTACGTGTTCCGCTCGCTGCGCCAGATCGGCGACTTCGGTACGACGGCCGCGGTCGGGCTGTTCCAGTCGGTGGTCGGCTTCGTTCTGGTGACGACCGCGGTGCTGGTCCAGCGCCGGTACTCGAAGGAGACGAGCCTGCTGTGACCACGATGACCTCGAGTGTCGCCAAGGTGACCAGCCGGGCGACCGCGCGCAAACGCCGTACCCGCCCCGAGCCCTTCACCATCGTCAGCATGATCGGTGTCGGCCTGTTCATGGTGCTGTGTGTGGTGCCGTTCTGGATGATCGTGTCCGGTTCGTTCACCGACGAGCAGAAGCTCGCCACCACCGGCTACAGCCTGCTGCCGAAGCCGTTCTCGCTCGCGTCGTACGAGATGATCTTCACTGGGCCGACCGTGCTCAGCGCCTACACGGCGAGTGTCTTCATCACCGTCGTCGGTACGGCGCTCGCACTCGCCTTCACGTCCGGACTCAGCTGGGTGATCGCCCGCCGGCTGCCCTACGTGAGCCGGCCGCTGGCGGTCTTCGCCTTCATCCCGATGTTGTTCACCGGTGGCCTGGTCCCGCTCTACCTGCTCGTCACGCAGTACCTGAAGCTGCAGAACACCTACTTCGCGGTGATCCTGCCGTTGCTGATAGCACCTTTCCTGGTGTTCATCCAGGTCAGTGCGTTCCGTCAGCTGCCCGAGGAGATCATGGAATCCGCCCGGATCGACGGGGCCGGGGAGATGCAGATCTTCTTCCGGATCGGGCTGCCGCTGTCCAAGCCGATCCTCGCGGTCGTCGGCCTCTTCTACGCCGTGCACTACTGGAACGAATGGTTCACGGCCCTGCTGTTCATCTCCGAGACGGACAAATACCCCCTTCCGCTCCTGCTGCAGAACCTCGTCTCGAACGTGTCGTTCTCGCAGATGCTGCCCACCTCCTCCGGGCAGTCCACGCCGGTCTACCAGCTCCGGCTCGCTCTCACGGTCGTCACCATCGGCCCGATCCTGCTCGCCTACCCGTTCGCGCAGCGCTACTTCGTCAAGGGCATCACCTTGGGCGCCACCAAGGGCTGAGCCCCAGCCACCCCATCCTTTTCAGGAGGCATTGTGCCCGCCACTCAACTCTCCCGGCGCGGTTTTCTGGCCGCGTCCGGCGGCCTCTCCATCGGGGCCCTGCTCGGCCTCAGCGGCTGCGGCGACTCATCGCAGTCCAGCTCCTCGTCCTCCGGCGGCGACACCCTGTCGCTGCTGCTGCCCGGCGACGTGCCGAAGGGCTGGGAAACGATTCTGGCCGAGGTCAACAAGAAGCTCAAGACCGATCTCGGCTTCACCATCGCGCCGCAGTTCATCGCCTGGTCGAACTACCAGCAGCAGTCGCTGCTCAAGTTCACCGCCGGCGAGAACTTCGACACCGCGTTGCAGGCCCGCTGGCTGAACATGGTCCAGCTGGTCGGCAGCAAGTCGGTGGTCGCGGTCGACGAGCTGATCACCAAGTACCCCAACCTGAGCCAGAACCTCGATTCCCAGCTGATCGAGCAGAACAAGTGGTCGGGCAAGCTCTACGGCATCCCGCAGGTGAACTCGGCGGCCCGGCTGCACCACTTCACCATCCGGCAGGACCTGGCCGAGAAGCTCGGCCTCGGTGACATCACCACGTTCGACCAGCTGGAGAAGTACTGGTACGACGTGAAGCAGAAGGAGAAGCTGACACCGATCGGCATCAACTCCAACATGCCAGACCTGCTGGTGGCGTTCGCCCCGGTCGGCTGGCTGAACCGGCACGACTGGGAGAACCCGCACGTCAGCGTGCAGTTCTTCAGCGGTGGTTCGTTCCCGTTCTACCTGTCCCAGGACGGCAAGACCACCGGGTCGTCCAACCCGATCCCGTTCTGGGAGGCGCCCGGGGTGATCGACGCGCTCCGGACCGTCCGCAAGTACTACCAGGACGGCATCATCAACAAGGACGCACTGAACGTCGACTCGAACTCGATCAAGACCCAGTTCGAGTCCGGCCGCATCGCGACCCGGTGGGCGATGACGGACGGACTGTCGTCGCAGTCGCTGGCGCCGCTGCGCAAGGCCGTCCCGACCGCCCAGCTGGCGAACGTCGTACCACTGCGCGGCGGCAAGAACGCCAAGCCGAACCAGACCTTCCAGGCCGACAACTTCGTCGTCCTGAACGCGAAGGGCCGCAGCAACGAGCGGGCCATGCAACTCGAGGACTGGGTGTCGATCAAGGAGAACCACGACCTGCTCAGCTACGGCGTCGAGGGCAAGGACTGGAAGCCCGTCGGCACCGACCGGTTCGAGCAACTGTCGGGGTACAGCTTCCCGGGGTACGCGCTGTGCTGGCGGCAGAAGCTGGAGAAGAAGATCAAGGACATCACCCCGACCGAGAACGAGTGGTTCGACTGGGCCCAGGACTACGGCAACTTCACCGTCGACCCGTACGCGTCGTTCGTCCCGGACGTCACGCCGGTGAAGCGGGAGGACAGCCAGATCACCGCCGCGATGACGCAGTACGGCAACCCGCTGTGGATCGGCGCAGTCGACGTCGACAAGGGCCTGGACCAGCTGAAGAAGGCGGTGGACAAAGCCGGGCTGAGCAAGCTGCAGGCCGAGATGGCCAAGCAGGCCGACGCGTATCTCAAGGGTCAGTAGGGCCGGATCGATGGCCGCGCGATCGAAACTGGCGGTCGTCGCTCGGGAGGCCGGCGTCTCGGTGTCCACGGTGTCGAAGGTGCTGCGCGCCTACCCGGACGTCGCGCCGGCCACCCGGGCTCGCGTCCGGGACGTACTGCGGCAACGGGGGTACTCCGGTGAAGTGAGCGCGGCCGGGAGCGGACAGCTGCCGGCCGCTCTCGTCGACGTCGTCCTGGCCAGCCAGGCGACAGCTCGGGCCGGGGCGGTGCTGAGCACCTTCGACGAGGAGGCGCGGCGGACGGGGTTGTCGATCGTCGTCACCACGGTGGTGCCGGATCAGCCGGTACCGCGGCACTGGCTGGACCAGGTGTCGGCGCGTGGGACCCGCGGTGTCGTCGGGCTGCGGGTGGACTTCACGTCGGCGCAGCTCGGCTATCTCGCTGCGCACGACGTGCCGTGTGTGGTGATCTCTCCACCCAGCGGCCGGGCACCACGCTGCGCGACAACTCTTGCTCTTGGCAACGACCTTCGCGAGACCGCGCGCCGCGTCCTGGCGACCCTCACCGGCCAGTGAGGGTACGCCGAACGCCAACGCCAACGCCGAACGCCAACGCCGAACGCCAACGCCGAACGCCCACGGCGACGCCGAACTCCAGAGCCGGGACGCCGGCCGTCGTACGCCGTCAGCCGAGGCGGGCGACGGAGTCGCGGACCACCACATGGGTCGGCAGCGTGACCTGCAGGCCGGGCCAGTCGTCGCGCTGGTGGTCCTCGTCGGCGGCGACCTTGGCGGCCAGGCGGCCGAGTTCCTCATAGGGAACGTGGACCGAGGTCATCCTCGGCCGTAGGTCCTGGGCCAGTTCGATGTCGTCGTACCCGACGATCGAGATGTCTTGTGGCACGCGCAGGCCGGCCTCGGTGACCGCGACGTACACGCCCGCGGCCATCACGTCGGTCGCGGCGAACACCGCGGTGAAGTCGCGCGGCCCGGCGAGGCGCTTCTTGGTGAGCTGGTAGCCGGCTGCGCGAGTGAAGACACCATGCTCGACCAGCTCGGGATCGAACTCGACGCCGAACGTGGCAAGGGCGCGACGGTATCCCGCGAGCCGTCCCATGCTCGTCGTGTGCCGCTCCTCTCCGGCGAGGAACAGGATGCGGCGATGACCCTGCGCCAGCACGTGGCTGGTGATCGCGTAGGCACCTTCCTCGTTCTCGTATCCGATGACTGCGGCGGGAACGCCCTTCGCGAGGGGTGGGCGGCCGCAGAGGACCAGCAGCGAACCCGCGGCGCGCAAGGAGTGCGCGAGCTCGGTCATCTGCTCGTCGTAGTCGTCGGCGTCGGCGACACCGCCGATGAGGACGACCGCGCCCGCGCGTTGCTCACGCATCAGGCGGACTATCGCCAGCTCGCGGTCGGGGTCGCCCTGGGTGGTTCCGATCAGGCAGAGCCAGCCGAGGCGGGCGGCTTCCTGCTCGACACCATGCGCCGCCTCGGCGAACGACGGGCCGCGTACGTCGGCCAGCACGAAGGCGATCGTTTTCGTCTGGACGCCGGCCAGGGCACGGGCGTGCGTGTTGGCGACGTAGTTCAGCTCGCGGATCGAGCGCAGGACTCGCTGCCGGGCCGAACGGGAAACCGGGTAGTTGCCGGCCAGCACCCGGGAGACGGTCGCGGGGGAGACCCCGGCGTGCGCCGCGACATCACCGAGGGTCGCTGCGGACTTCCGGCGGGACACCGCGCCGTCGTCGGCTGTCCGCGGAGTGCGTGCCATCGAACTGTCCCCTCCTGTTCGGCAGGCCGAGTCTACTTTCCGGGCCTGGGTTACTGCTTGTGTGGTGCGGGGCCGGTCGACTCGCGGATGACGAGATGGGTGCCGAGGACAACATGTTGGTCGAGAGCATGCTGGTCACGGTGCAGCGCGAGCCGGATCGCGGTCCGGCCGAGCTCCTCGTGGGGGAGGTGCACCGTGCTCAGCCCTGGCACCAGGTCGGCTGCCAGCGGGATGTCGTCGTACCCGATCACGGAGACGTCCTCGGGGACTCGCAGGCCGGCCTCGCGCAACGCGAACAGTACGCCGCTGGCGACCACGTCGGTGATCGCGAAGACAGCCGTGAACGGGACGCCACTGTCCAGCAAGGCCTTTGTCTGCTGGTATCCGGACTCGCGATCGTAGGTCCCCGGCAGGACGCGCTGCTCCGCGACCTCGAGGCCGTGGGCCTTGTGTGCGCGGGCGTAGCCGTCGAACCGTGCCTTGGTGGTGGTATGCGCGGGCTCGCCTCTGCCGACGATGGCGATGTCGCGATGGCCGAGTGAGATCAGGTAGCTGGTTGCCGCGAACGCGCCGCCCTCGTTGTCGTACTCGACCACCGTCGCCGGTACGTCCGCGCCGATCGGCGGCCGGCCGCACAGCACCAGTCGGGAACCGGTCCGGTCCAAGGCGTGGGCGAGCTGCGTCATCCGCTCGAGGTGGGCCGCCGTCCGGACCCCACCGCCGACGAGTACGACGGCCTCGGCCTGCTGCTCGCGCATCAGCTCGATCAGCTCCAGCTCACGGTCCGGGTCACCGTTGTGGGTGCAGACCAGGCAGAGCCGCCCTTCCGCTGTCGTCTGCTGCTCGACGCCCTGGCCGATGTAGGCGAACAACGGGCCGACCAGGTCGCGGATGATGAACGCGACGGTCCGCGGACCACCGCCGACCAGGGCGCGCGCCTGCGCGTTCGCGACGTAGTCGAGCTGCTGTACGGCGCGCATCACCCGGCCCCGCGTGGTCGCCGCCACCGGGTAGTTGCCCGCGAGCACCCGGGAGACAGTCGTGGCCGAGACGCCGGCGATCGCGGCGACGTCCTTCACCGTCGGCCGATCCCCTGACGACAGCCTGGCCACCACCCCACCACCTCTCCGGTGAATTCATATAGAAAGCGCTCGCTGGAATTGTGACACGGCTGAAGCCAGGAACCAGCATGTACTGACCTGGATGATCGACCGAAATCTTCAGGCCTGGTTGGTGGGTATCCGAGACTGAGGATCCGGAGCCAAACGGCCTCATTAGGTAGAAAACGTTGCCCGAACCGATCGCTACATCGCGCTCGAGCGGCGTAGCGGTCGAGTCCGCAGCAGTGGACTGAGGTGATGCGGAATCGAAAGAGGGAGCGGGCGGGTGGTGGCGAGCTCAGAGGCTGAGGGGTGCACCTTGCCCGCTCCGGGGGTCAGGTGCGGGTGCGGAGGGCGTCGCGGATTTCGGTGAGGAGCTGCTGCTCGGTGGTGAGGGGGTCGGGCTCGGGCTCCTGACCGCGGGCGCGGCGTTCGGCGAGCTTGTTCAGCGGCAGCACGATGACGAAGTACACGGCGGCGGCGACGAACAGGAAGTTGAGCCCCGCCTGCAGGATCGCGCCGATCGAGAACTGGGCCTTGTTGATGGTGAAGGTGAGCACATGGCTGATGTTCGGCTCGCCGAAGATGGCGGCGACCAGCGGGTTGATCAGGTTGTTCACGGTCGCGGTCACGACCTGACCGAACGCGGCGCCGATCACGACGGCGACCGCGAGGTCGATGACGTTGCCGCGCATGATGAAGTCCTTGAAGCCCTTGAGCATATGGGTTTGCCTCCACGACAGCGGATGATGTTCCCCGACAAGGTAGGGCGACGACTCGGTCCATGCGAGAGAGCTCGCCGGGTCGACACGCATCCTGCCTACTCGTGTCCGGAAAGTGATTATCAGCTGGTGTCCGGGGTCAGCGCCACGGTGATTCTGGAGTTGGTGGTGGCCTGGGCCAGGCGGGTGGCGACCTCGGGGCTGGTGGCGACAACGACCAGTGCGCCGGAGGTCGTCGTACGCGGAGTCGGCAGGGCGACCACGCGGACGGCTCGGGCGAGGAGGTTCGCGGACTCGGCTGGGGAACTCGTGGCGGCGTACAGGTTGACGCGGTCGCCGACGCGCAGCAGGGCGCTGATGTCGGCGTCGTCGATACGGAACGGATAGGCCAGTGAGCCCGCGGCGACTGAGACCGGCGCCAGGAAGCGGGCGTCGGTGAGTGGTTCGCCGGATCTGACCGGACCACTCAGCACGCGTGCCCTCAGATCTGTGCCTGGCCTGAGGACGCCGTCGGGCACGGCGTTGACCGGGAGGTCGAGGGTGCGGAGGTCGGAGTCGGCGGGCACGGCTCCGCCGGCCAGGTCGCGCGCGGCGGCCAGAACGGCGGTGGTCGGAGGTGGTGGAGGGGAGAGGGCCACGAGGCCGAAGTACACAGCTGCCGCGGCGGCCACGCCGGCCAGCAGCCGTCGGTGCCACCGGGCAGCACGGAACAGTTCACGAAGTGGGGAAGGGATTCTCATGCCAGAGAAAGTACGAGTTTCTCCATGCCCCACCCGCTGGTTGTCCACAGCCCCGCCCTCGAGGGGCGGGCCGGGATCAGGCGGCGCTGGTGCTGGTGCTCGAGGACGTGCTGCTCGAGGGCGTGGCCTTCGTCGAGCTCGAGGAGCTGGAGTCGGAGGACGAGGAGGAGCTGGTCGACGAGTCGGACTTGGCGTCGGACTTGGAGTCGGACTTCGCCGAGACCGTGCTCTTGCCGGAGTTGCGGCTGTCGGTGCGGTAGAAGCCAGAGCCCTTGAAGACGACGCCGACGGCGTTGAAGACCTTGCGCAGGGTGCCCTGGCAGGCCGGGCAGACGGTCAGCGCGTCGTCCGTGAAGCTCTGCCGCACCTCGAGCGCCTCGCCGCAGTCGGTGCACTGGTACTGGTACGTCGGCACGGTTCGTTCCCTTCAGGCCGTTGGCACTCCTACTACTCGACTGCTAATAATGCTCCAGTCACCCGAACTATTCCAACTCGGGCGTGGGATACCCCAACTCCGCGTCGCTGTCCACCGGACGCAGAGCCACGCAAAGTTGTGCGGTACCCCATTTGGGGCGGGCGGCGGGATTCTCTACGGTTGGTCCGTGCGTCGCCTGCTTCGAGTCGTCATCATCAGCGGAATCGCCCTCGCCACGGTCCTCCTGGTGATCGCGGGTACCGTCGTCTTCGTCGTCCGCCATTCCTTCCCGACGTACGACGGAACCATCGAGCTGACCGGTCTCGACGGCGACGTCGAGGTGGTCCGGGACGCGAACGGCATCCCGCAGATCTATGCCGACACCCCGAGTGACCTGTTCGCCGCGCAGGGTTATGTGCACGCGCAGGACCGCTTCTTCGAGATGGACTTCCGCCGGCACGTCACCGCCGGCCGGCTGGCCGAACTGTTCGGCCCGGACGCGCTCGAGACCGACAAGTTCGTCCGCACCCTCGGCTGGCGCAAGGTGGCGGAGAAGGAGCTCGGCCTGCTCACCCCGTCCACCCGGCAGTACCTGGACGACTACGCCCGCGGCGTGAACGCGTACCTGGACACCCACAGCGGCTCCGGCCTCAGCCTGGAGTACGCCGTGCTGTCGCTGCAGCCGGGCGGCCTGCGGAACTACGTCCCGGAGGCGTGGACCGCGGCCGACTCCCTGGCCTGGCTGAAGGCGATGGCCTGGGACCTCCAAGGCAACATGGAAGAGGAGATCGCCCGGACCAAGATGCTCGCGGCGTTCCCGGCGCGCAACATCGAGAGCCTCTACCCGCCGTACCCGTACGACCGGAACGAGCCGATCATGGCCACCGGCTCGATCCGCGGCGGCAAGTTCACCGCGGCGCCGATCGCCTCCGAGGCCCGGCGTGGGATGCTCACCAAGGACCTGCTGAAGTCGCTCGACACCGTCGACAAGGTGGCCAAGGGACTGCCCCAGCTGCTCGGCCGCGGCGACGGCATCGGCTCGAACTCGTGGGTCGTCTCCGGCGACCACACCACCACCGGCAAGCCGCTGCTGGCCAACGACCCGCACCTCGGCGCGACCATGCCGGGGGTCTGGACCCAGGTCGGCCTGCACTGCAACACCGTCACCAAGGCGTGTCCGTACGACGTCTCAGGCTTCAGCTTCTCCGGGTTGCCCGGGGTGGTGATCGGCCACAACAACGCGATCTCCTGGGGCTTCACCAACCTCGACCCCGATGTCACCGACCTGTACCTCGAGCGCGTCGACGGCAACAACGTCCTCTACAACAACAAGTGGCGGGCGATGGCGACCCGCGAGGAGACGTTCAAGGTCGCCGGCCAGGACGAACCGGTGAAGATCGCCGTCCGCGAGACCCGGCACGGCCCGCTCATCTCCGACGTCGGCGAGGACCAGCGCGAGACCGGTGAGCTCGCCGCCAAGCAGGGCAAGCACTCCAAGCCGTACGGCGTCGCCATCCAGTGGACCGCGCTGAACCCGGGCCGCACCGCCGACGCCCTGTTCGCGATCAACCGGGCCCAGAACTGGACCCAGTTCCGGGCCGCCGCGCAGCTGTTCCAGGTCCCCTCGCAGAATCTCGTGTACGCCGACACCGAGGGGCACATCGGCTACCAGGCACCCGGCCTGATCCCGATCCGCAAGACCGGCCGGGGTGACTGGCCGGTGCCGGGGTGGGACCCGAAGTACCACTGGACCGGGTACGTCCCGTTCGATGCCTTGCCCACCGAGTTCGATCCCGCGGACGGGATCATCGTGACCGCGAACCAGGCGGTGGTGCCGCGGACGTACACGTACTACCTGACCAACGACTGGGACTACGGCTACCGGTCCCAGCAGATTCTCGACCGGATCAAGTCGGCCGGGAAGCTGGACGCGAACGCGATGGCGTCGATCCAGCTGGACACCAAGAACCGGGCCGCCGAGATGCTGGTGCCGTACCTGCTCCAGATCAGCATCGACGACGACTTCGAGCGCCAGGGCCAGGACACGCTGCGGAACTGGGACTTCACCCAGCCGGCCGACTCCGCGGCGGCGGCGTACTTCAACGTCGTCTGGCGCAACCTGCTCGCGCTGACCTTCCACGACCAGCTCCCGGAGGGCACCTGGCCGGACGGTGGTTCCCGCTGGGTCGAGGTGATCCACACCCTGCTCAAGCAGCCGAACAGTGGCTGGTGGGACAACATCGAAACGCCGCAGCACGAGAGCCGCGACGACATCCTGCGGGAGGCGCTGGTCGACGCGCGCCAGGAGATCACCCTGAAGATGGCTCGCGACCCGTCCAACTGGGAGTGGGGCCGGTTGCACAAGCTGACGCTGACCAACCAGACGCTCGGCAAGTCCGGGATCGGTGTGGTGGACAGGCTGTTCAACCGGGGCCCGTACGAGCTCGGCGGCGGCTCGTCCATCGTCAACGCCACCGCCTGGGACGCGTCGAAGGGCTACACGGTGACCGCGACCCCGTCGATGCGGATGGTCGTCGACCTGTCCGACTTCGACAAGTCCCGGTGGATCAACCTGACCGGTGTTTCCGGGCACGCGTTCTCGTCCAGCTACACCGACCAGACGGAGCTGTGGGTACGTGGTGAAACCCTGCAGTGGGCCTACACCAAGGGCGCAGTCGAGGCGGCCCGCGAGCACACCGCAACCTTCACAAAGCCGGAGTCATAGGCCTAGGCCGTGTCTGGTCACCAGGCCGGGGAGCTGGCCTCAGCGAACAGCTCTTCCGGCCAGGTCCACAGCGCTCGCTGCGTCAGCAGGATCGAGATCGTCTGCTCCGCCGGAGTGGTCGACCACAGCGTGCCCAGCCCACCGGCCCAGCCATAGCGATCAGCACTGACCGACAGCCCGTAGCCCCAGCCGGTGACCGGGCCGAGGAAGTCTGCGGCCGCCGTACGCTGTGCAGTCGTCAGGTGGTTGGTCGTCATCTCCGCCACCGCGGCCGACGACAGGATGCCCTCCCCACCCTCCAGCAGCATCCGGGCGAACGCGTGGAAGTCGTCCGCCGTCGAGATCAACCCACCACTCGCGTCCGGGAACGACGGCGGCACCAGCCACTGGCTCTCCGCCGCCGGCTCGAGCACATCGTTACCGACGTACGCCGTGGTCAGCCGCGAAGGGTCCGATGCGGTGAACCCGGTGTCACGCATGCCGAGCGGCTCGAACAGCCGCTCCTGCAGAAAGAGGCCCAGCGGCTGCCCTGTGGCCCGTGCGATCAGTACGCCGAGCACATGCGAGCCGGTCGAGTACATCCACCGCTCACCCGGCTGGTACTGCAGCGGCAGCGTCCCGAACCGTCGCATCCACTCGTCCGGCTCGAGCGGAGTCCGCGGCAGCGGCGGCCCGAACGTCCGCAGCTCCAGCTCCTCCTCCCGCTGCCGGATCGCCGGGTTGTCCGACTCACCCAGCCCCAGCCGGAACGTCAGCAGATCCCGCAGTGTGATCGGGCGGTCCGCGGCGACCGTGTCCTCGAGTGGGCCGTCCGGATGGCGCAGTACGCGCATCTCAGCCAGTTCGGGCAGCAGACCGTCGACCGCTGTGTCCATGGAGAGCCGGAGCTCGTCGACCAGGATCATCGCCGCGGCCGCGACGATCGGCTTGGTGAACGACGCGACCCGGAACAGGCTGTCCCGCTGCATCGGCGGACCATCGAAGGCGGCATTGCCCAGTACTTCGACGTGAGTCTCGCCCGCGCGGCTCACCAGTGAGACCAGTCCGGGCAGGGCTCCGTTGTCGACGTACTCGCTCAGCATCAGGACAGTCCACCAGCGAACGGGGTGTCCCGCCACTGCCCGACGAACATGCGGATGCCGTCGCCCAGTGCAGGCAGCCGGGGTACGAGCGGGGCGCACACCATGACCTGCAGCACCCGTGCGGCGTCCATCACCTGCTGCACCCGCTGATCCAGCACCGGACGCCCCAGCGCCGTCGCTGCCTCGTTGTAGACCTTCCCGAGGTCCGGACCGAAGCCGGTCATGTCCCACTCGATCGGACCGAGCGTCGTGTCCTCGAAGTCGGACCACAGCACACCATCGGCCGTGGGGATCACGTTGTACGACGGAGCGTCGCCATGGATCGTCTGGATCGTCGCCGACGGGAAGACCCGCTCGAACTCGTCCCGACTGCTCAGAAGTGGCCCTAGCACCTCCCACTCGGCCCGTGCCCGGTCGACGTCCTCCTGCTCGAGCAGCCCCGGCACAGCCTCCAACTCAGGCAGCACCGACGGCACCGCTAGCAGTGGTGTCATCCACGGCAGTTCCGTCGGGTACTCCGCCAGTACGGCGTGCAGCTCAGTGGCCCGGGCAGTCCCCGCGATGTAGTCGATCTCCGCGGACTTGTCCTGCTCGACGTACTCCCAGAACGTCATGGAGAACCCGTCCTGCCGCACCGGCTCCAGCGGTACGAGCGGGCTGGGCGCGGCTACCGGCTTGCCCTGCGCTACCAGCCAGGCGGCCACGTCCAGCTCGCGCTGCTGCCGTCGTACGGCGACCTCCGGGTCCATCAGGTGAGCCGGCAATGTGATGGGGACCCGCGCGACTACAGGAGCCGGCTTGAGGTGCACCACCACGGAGAACGCGTCGTACAGGATCGTCGGGTCGGTGACAGTCAGGCCCAACGCCTGTGCGGCCGTGGCGGCGGCTTGTACCGCGCTCTCAGTCATCCTGCGATCTTCTCAGCAGGATCAACTGATTTGGCGTCAACGCCGCATGCACCGGTTGGTCGTGTTCGTCGGCCGGCAGCGCCTCGACGACTTCCGCGTCGTACACCGCGGCCCAGATCGGGGTACCAGGCCTGACGCGGGCGAGGGCTCGGTCGTACGACCCGCCACCGCGTCCCAGGCGTACGCCGTCGCGTGCGACCGCTACCGCTGGGCAGATGACCAGATCGGCGGTGGCGATGGCGTCCGGGCCCAGGTCGACGGGTGGCTCTAACAGGCCCAGCCGGCCGGGCACGAGGTCGGCGGCACCTGGCGCGATACCCCAGCCGAGGTCGTTGTCGGCATACAGGATCGGCAGTAGCACCTCACAGCCAGTGGCCAGCAACCAGTCGATCAGGGCGCCAGTCTGCGGCTCCGGACCCCTCGACACATACAGAGCGATCCGGCGCGCGGCCTGCACCTCGGCCTGCGCGCGAGCTGAGTCCAGCAGATCACCCGAATGGGGCCGGGCCCTGCGGGCACCGAGCAAGTACTGCCGCGCCGCGGCCTTGGACGGGAACACACCTTGATCGTAGGTGGCGTGACGCGGATAACACGGTGATTACCCGGTGTCCCCTAGGGTTGTGACATGAACGAGGGGAGCGAGTTCATCATCAAACGCAGTGTGTCTCGTGCCTCAGCTGCGCCCGGAGCGAAGCGAGGACGCAGATGAGCCTGGCAGGTCTTCGACAGGCGCAGGAGAAGATGCGCGCGGCCGGCGCTGCCGACGTCGCGATCCGGGTCTTCACGCACTACTACCGGCTGCTCGAGTCGGGCCAGCAGGGCAAGATCCGCGAGGACGACATCGAGCCGGTGGGCGACCTGCCACAGCTGGACCACCTCGACGCCGACCCGGCGGCGATGCGGGCCGCGCTGGCCGAGACCGTGGTGATCAAGCTCAACGGCGGCCTGGGCACATCGATGGGCGTGACCGGACCGAAGTCGGCGCTGCCGGTCAAGGACGGGCTGAGCTTCCTCGACATCATCGCCCGCCAGATCCTGAGCACCCGCGCGGAGTACGACGTACCGCTGCCGCTGGTGCTGATGAACTCCTTCCGGACCAAGGAGGAGTCGCTGCAGATCCTGAGCGAGTACGACGGCCTGCCGGTCGACGGCATCCCGCTCGACTTCCTGCAGAACATGGAGCCCAAGCTGCTCGCCGACGACCTGACCCCGGCCGAGTGGCCGCCCGACCCGGAGCTGGCCTGGTGCCCGCCCGGGCACGGCGACCTGTTCACCGCGCTGGTTGCCTCCGGCACCCTCGACGCGCTGCGCGAGCACGGCTTCCGGCACGCGTTCATCTCCAATGCGGACAACCTGGGCGCCACCCCGGACGCCCGGATCGCGGCCTGGATGGCCGAGCACGACGTGCCGTTCGGGATGGAGGTCTGCCGCCGGACCCGGTCCGACCGCAAGGGTGGGCACGTGGCGGTGCGCAGGTCCGACGGCCGGCTGATCCTGCGGGACAGCGCGCAGGTGGCCGACGAGGACAGCCGGCACTTCCAGGACATCACCCGGCACAAGACGTTCAACACCAACAACCTGTGGATCGACCTGGACCGGCTGGCCGAGCTGATGACCGGACACGACGGGATCCTCGGGCTGCCGATCATGGTGAACCGCAAGACCGTCGACCCGGCCGACCCGTCGTCGCCGAAGGTGATCCAGCTGGAGACCGGGATGGGTACGGCGATCGAGACGTTCGAGGGCTCGCAGGCGGTGCTGGTGGACCGCAGCCGGTTCAAGCCGGTGAAGACGACGAACGACCTGCTGGTGCTGCGGTCCGACGTGTACGAGCTGACCGAGTCCGGTGACCTGACCACGACCCACGAGGGCGACGAGCCGTACGTCGACCTCGATCCGGCGTACTTCAAGATCCTGGCCGACTTCGAGGCGCGGTTCCCGGCCGGACCGCCGTCGCTGGTCCGCGCCGACCGGCTCGAGGTCCGCGGTGATGTTGCCTTCGGCAAGGGTGTGACGGTGGTCGGTGACGTCGAGATCGCGGCGGCCGAGGGGGACCGCCGGCTGATCGAGGACGGCGCCGTACTCGAAGGCTGAGGGGGCATGGACGACCTGCTGATCCGGCCGATGGAGCCGTACGACACCGACGAGGCGGCCCGGCTGTGGTGGCGGTCGCGACACGCCGACCCGGCCCAGCTGCCGGCCGCGATCCACACCTTCGACCAGGTGGTGAGCTGGTTCGCCGATGTCCTGCTGCCCGACGCCCAGACCTGGGTGGCCCTCGACGACGGCCGGATCGTCGCCGTCCTCACCCTGGACGGTGACGACCTCGACCAGCTGTACGTCGACCCGGACGCGCACGGCCACGGCATCGGCTCCACCCTGGTCGACCTCGCCAAGGACCTCCGGCCCGGCGGCCTGGCGCTGTGGACCTTCCAGTCCAACACCCGGGCCCAGTCCTTCTACGCCCACCACGGCTTCGCCGAGGTACGCCGTACGTCCGGAGCCGGGAACGAGGAGAAGGCGCCCGACATCCGGATGACCTGGGGCAACCACCCCGAATCCACCGGCTGAGCTCCGGCGGCGCCCTTGGATTAGGGTCGGGGCGTGAGACGGAGTGTGGATGAGCATCTGGAAGTGGTGCTGGGCAGGGTGCGGGCGCTGCCGGCGTTCGACCAGCCGTTGATGGAGGCGGTCGGGCTGGTGCTCTGCGAGGACATCGTCTCGGGGCTGAGCCTGCCGGGGTTCGACAACTCCGCGATGGACGGGTACGCCGTCCAGGCCGCGGACCTGGCCGGGGCGTCACAGGACAACCCGATCACCCTGCCGGTGGTCGGTGAGATCGCGGCCGGCCGGGTCGAGCCGATCGTGGTCACGCCGGGGACCTGTGTCCGCATCATGACCGGCGCACCGATGCCACGCGGCGCGGACAGCGTCGCACCGGTCGAGTGGACCGACGGCGGTACGGCGAATGTGCGCATCGCTCGGCAGCCCGCGCGCGGAGCGTCCGTCCGGCGTGCCGGTGAGGACGTGCAGGCGGGGGAGAAGGTCCTGGACCGTGACACCGTGCTCGGTCCGCGGCAGATCGCCGTACTGGCCGCGGTCGGCCGGGCCCGGGTGAAGGCGCGACCGCGCCCCCGGGTCGTGGTGGTGTCGACCGGAGCCGAGCTGCGCGAGCCGGGATCCAAGCTGCACGAGGGGCAGATCTACGACTCGAACAGCTACACGCTGGCCGCCGCGGCACGTCAGGCCGGAGCAGTCGTCTTCCGCGTCGGCATCGTCGACGACGACCCGAAGCGCATCATGGACACGCTGTCCGACCAGCTCGTCCGGGCCGACCTGATGATCACCACTGGCGGGGTGAGCATGGGTGCGTACGACGTGGTCAAGGAGGAGCTGTCGAAGACCGGTACGGTCGACTTTCCGCAGGTCGCGATGCAACCGGGCAAGCCGCAGGGCTTCGGCGTACTCGGTGAGGACGAGGTGCCGATCTTCACGCTGCCCGGGAACCCGGTGTCGGCGTACGTGTCCTTCGAGGTGTTCGTCCGGCCGGCGCTGCGCAAGCTGATGGGTCAGATGCCGTACCGCCGTACTCCGGTGCAGGGAGTGTCGCTGGACAGCTTCAGCTCGCCGGCCGGGAAGCGGCAGTTCGTCCGCGCGGCGGCATCCTCCGGCGACGAAGGGTGGATGGCCAGTACAGTCGGCGGGCACGGCTCACACCTGCTCGGCGGGCTGAGCCGGTCGAACGCGCTGATCGTGGTGCCGGAGGACGTCACGTCGGTCCGGGCCGGTGACCAGGTGGACCTCTTGCTGCTGGACGAGGAGACGGGATGACGCAGGATCCGGGTGCTGCCGGTACGCCGGCCGATCCCCAGGCCGCGACCGGTGGGCTGACCCACGTCGACGAGACCGGGGCGGCGCGGATGGTCGACGTGTCGGCCAAGTCGGCCGGCAGTCGGCGGGCTGTTGCCAGTGGCAAGGTTTTCGTCTCGGCCGACGTGGTGGCGGCGTTGCGCGGTGACGGCGTACCCAAGGGCGACGCGCTCGGTGTCGCCCGGATCGCCGGAATCATGGGTGCGAAGCAGACTCCCGACCTGATCCCGCTCTGCCATCCGATCGCGATCACGGGGGCCAAGGTGGACCTCGAGGTTGCGGACGACGCCGTACTGATCACTGCTGCCGTCAAGACCACCGACCGGACCGGTGTCGAAATGGAGGCCCTCACCGCGGTGGCGGTCGCCGGGCTCGCCGTGATCGACATGGTGAAGGCGATCGACCCGGCCGCGGTGCTGTCCGACGTACGGGTCGAGCTGAAAGAAGGCGGCAAGACCGGGCACTGGGAGCGACCGTGAGAGCCCTGGTCGTCAGCGTCTCCAACCGGGCTGCCGCTGGCGTCTACACCGACACGACCGGCCCGCTGATCGCTTCAGAGCTGTCGTCGTGGGGGTTCGAGGTGTCCGGTCCTCAGGTCGTGCCCGATGGCGAGCCTGTCGGCGATGCGCTGCGGGCCGGTGTGTCTGCGTCGTACGACGTGATCGTGACGACCGGGGGCACGGGCATCTCACCAACCGACGAGACGCCTGAGGAGACCGAGGACGTGATCGACAAGGTCATCCCCGGGATCGCCGAGTCGATACGGGCCTACGGCGTGGCGAACGGCGTACCGACGGCTGCTCTGTCCCGCGGCCTGGCCGGAGTCGCGGGTACGACGATCATCGTGAACCTGCCCGGGTCGCGCGGCGGCGTGAAGGACGGACTGGCCGTCCTGAAGCCGCTGCTGCGGCACGCGGTCGAACAGCTCCGCGGCGGTGACCACGTCAGGACGGACAACGGCTGATGGCGATCGTCCACTGGCCCGTCGAGCTCCGGCATGGGCAGGTCGCGCTTCGGCCGCTGCGTGCCGGCGACGGTGCCGAGTGGGCAGCCGCGCGTCAGCGCAACGTCAGCTGGTTGCGGCCGTGGGACGCCACCCAGCCGCCCGGCGCGGAGGACGGTGCCCGGACGTTCCGCGCGATGGCCCGCGACTGGAACCGGCAGGCGCGGTACGGCCGGATGCTGCCGTTCGTCATCACGTACGGCGGTGCCGCCGGAACCGGGTCGCGTGCCAAGTGGCCGCTGGTCGGGCAGCTGACCGTGTCCGGGATCACCTACGGCTCGGCCCGCTGGGCCAACCTCGGCTACTGGGTCGACGAGCAGTACGCCGGCCGCGGCATCGTGCCGACCGCGGTCGCGCTGGCCGCGGACCACTGCTGGTTCACCCTCGGCCTGCACAGGATCGAAGTGGCGATCCGCCCCGAGAACAAGGCGAGTCTGCGGGTGGTGGAGAAGCTCGGCTTCCGGTACGAGGGCGAGCGGCCGCGATTCCTGCACATCGACGGCGACTGGCGCGACCATCGGATCTTCGCGCTCAACGTCGAGGAGGTCGGGCCTGGTCTCGTAGCGCGACTGTCCTGATCACACAGAGTCGCTATTCACATCAGTCACACGAGTTCTCTTGCGACACACCGGCGGACCTGCCTCATCTGGCCCTCGCTGGGTCTTAGCGTCGTCGCATGGGGACGACAGGGCTGATCTATGTGGCGATCGTCGCCGCGTGGGCCGCCTACCTCGTCCCGATGCTGCTGAAGCGGGGAGACGAGGCCCGGCGCCAACCGGTGTCGTCGGCCGCCGACGCGCGGGTGCTCTCCCGCGACCCGTCGCGGCCGCGGTACGTCGTACGCCCGGCCGGAGCCGGCGTCGTCGAAGAGGATCTGCCGCCACCACCTGAGTCGAAGCGATACGTGCCGAATCGCGCCCGCCGGGTGGCCGCCATGCGCCGCCGGCGGGTCCTGTCGATCCTGACCCTCTCGCTGCTGTCGATGACCGCACTGGCCGGTCTCGAGATCCTGCTGTGGTGGACAGTGGCGATCCCGGGCTCGCTCATCGTCGCGTTCGTCGTACTGACCCGGGTCCAGCTTCGGCGCCAGGCCCGCGAGCGTGCCCGCGTCGCCGCCCAGCGCCGTGCCCGAGCCCAGGCCCACCACGACCGCGGCCCGGCCGGCAAGCCCGCACCGTCTCCCGACGAGGAGATGACCATCGAGGTCAAGCTCCCCGCGGAGCCGGTGGTTGCGAAGCCCCCAGTGCCTTCAGAGGGCCTGTGGGACCCGGTCCCGGTCACGCTGCCGACGTACGTCATGAAGGAGAAGGCCCCGGACCGCACCGTCCGCACCATCTCCCTCACCGACGACGAGGTCTTCTCCTCCGCCCGCACCACCGACCCCGCCGAGACCCCACGGATCGTGGAGTCGCCCCCGGCCGTCGCCGAGGAACCCGAGATCAAGCGCGCCGTCGGCGACTGATATCCGGTTTTAGACAGAGAGCCTGTCCGTGTTAGAGTTTCGCGGTCGCCAGGGAAACCTGACGAACCGCTCGGGGCTGTGGCGCAGTTGGTAGCGCGCTTCGTTCGCAACGAAGAGGCCAGGGGTTCGAATCCCCTCAGCTCCACCCGGCGGGTCCTATGAGAACAACCGGCAAGATCGTCACCGGCCAGTAGGACCCGCAGATGATGGTCTGGCACAGATTGGCCGCTCCCGCGATGGGGGCGGCCATTTTGGTGTCTGGGGCGGTTTCAGGGGTCGGGATGGCCTCCGGGCCCTCGGGGGTGGTTCGGCCTGTGTGCACGGCGTGGAGGGCCGCGAACGGTTGGCGCAGTTCGTACCCGGTGACCTCGTCCACGTCGAGGTAGAGCCGGTGGAAGATGGCTTGGTTGAGTAGCCGCTTCTGGTCGTCGCTGCAGCGCCGGTAGAGACTCTGGGGGTCCCCGAGCAGGGTCAGGCTGAGCTCGATCAGGCGTGCTTCGGCGGTGAGGCTTTCGCCGTCTTCGCCGAGGCGTTCCGTCAGATGCTTCCGCTGTCGTTCGATCTCGCGAAGCTTGGCTTTGATTTTGGTCTGCGGCAGGGTGCCATCGGCAGTCAGATCGAGCAGGTTGCTTTCGCGGACGTCGAGGGTCTGCAGCTCGGACCGCAGTTGCTGCTTGAGGAGCCGTGCGGCGCGGTTGTGGTTGGACAGAACGGCGGCTACATGGGCACGGGTCTGCTCGATGAACTGCCAGCTGAACCGGATCGCGCCGTAGATCTGCTCGACGGCATCCTCGACGTGCACGATGTTGACGTGCCTGCTGACTCACTCACCGGTGCGCTTGTTGGTGCAGAAGAAGTACTGGTACTGACTGCCGCGTGAGTTCTTGGTGTGCTGGATGACGAGACGCTGTTCGACACGCGACGGCGACACGGACCGCAGAAGAGCGAGCCCTTGAGGTGGGTGGTGACGAGTCCGGCGGCGTTCGCCCGCCATCGTACGGGAGTTGGCGATGACCTGGACCTGCTCGAACAGAGACTCGTCGATGAGTGCTTCGTGGCGACCGGGGATCCATTCGCCCTTGTAGATGACGAAGCCGAGGTAGTACCGGTCGCGCAGCATCTTCGAGAGCTTGTTGATCGAGACCTGCTTGCTAGGTGCCTTCCTGGTCGGCCGCGTTCGTAGCCCTCGGTCGTAGAGCTCGTCCGACAGATCTGCGAGGGTGTAGTCACCCTCGGCGTACAGCTGAAAGGCGAGTCGGATCAGAGGTGCACGGACGCATTGCGTGAGTTCGCCTCATCCCCCCAGAGACCTCGCGCGGGACGGGTGCCCCGTCGCCTGGGTGCGCGCGGGCGCTCGTTCACCAGCTGAAGCAGGTATGAAGGCCATCTGTCTAGCGCACGCCCTGTGGCCACCTCCGCCACTCGAACGATTGCGGCCGTGAGCCGTTGCCCTCGACGAACTCCCGTACCGCCTGGCGTACCTGCTCGATACCGACCTCGGAGTCCTGTGGCCAGCCTTCGTCATGATGCATGTAGTTGTAGAAGACTTCTTCGCGTTCGCTCGTCTTGCCCTGTACATAGGTGACGTCCTTGCTGTCGCCGCCGGCGTACCGGATGCCTCCGACTTTGCCCTCGGCAAACCAGGCGATGCGGAGCTCGTGATCGGGGTAGTCCGGGTTGACCCGGGCTCTCGTGCCGGCGTAGAGCGCGGCGACCGAGTTGTCGAAGTCCTCGCTCGTCAGTGCATCAACCAGGGCGTCGGCGTCCTGCGGCGTCTCCAAGATCACCGGGTCGTCTCCGTGGCCGTGCTTGTAATAGGCCTTGATCCTGACACTCATGACTGCTCCGTTCACTCACTCGGTGGGAGGGGGTAGGTCCGCTTGAAGCCAGCTGGTCCGAAGACGGTGAGGGTTGCCCCGGGCGGAAGAATATCTCTCAACAGCTCTCCGCAGCTCCACTCACCCTCACAGGGAATGTTGTTAATAACGATGGATTCGTGTTTAAGACCTTTTCGCCGCATAAACATACCGAACTTGGTTTCGACGTGCGACGGCGACATAATCTCTCCCGTTTCTGGGCCGATATTCCGTTCTCGCAAAAACTCCCGAATTCTGGCGCTTTCATCGTCTTCACCACTGACGAGATCTTGCTCCGCGCCGTCGCCATCGATCCACTTGCCTCGGGTCTTCGGTCGCGAGATGCCGGACTTCGTTCGGTCTGGCAGCTTTTGGAACAGTCGCCAGGCGTCTTTATGAGTGAGACGGGGAGGCGGTTCCTCCTCCGGGCTCGCCTCATCGCCGGCACCTGCGGCCTTCCCCGGCTTGTCCGCTTCCGGCTTCTCCTGGTCGTCGTCTTGCTGGTGTTCCGCGGGCCGTGTGTTGGCACCTGGACCGATCGGCCGTTCACCGGTCGAGCCGCCGCATGGCTCGACCGCTCGGATGCCGCTCACCATCTGCTCGACCCACTGCTTCGCTCGGGCCTCAGCCTGAGACAAGTAATGGGCGGCCTCTTCGCAGCGTCGTGCGGCGTCGTCGAGCTGCGTTGCGGCCGTGCGGGCGTTTGGGTTGTTGCTCGCGCTGCCGATCCATGCTGCCGCCTCGCGGCACTTCCTGGCTCCGTCATGCAGGTAGCCGACCGCCCGCGGGGCCTCGTTCAGGCAGGCGAGCAGCTGTTCAGCGACCCGCTGCAGCTCGGAAGGCATGTGGGCTGCCTCGGCCGGCTAAATCTGGTCGGCGTAGCTGCGGCAGCCAGCCTCGGCGATCTGCAACGACTGGACGGCTTGGTCAACCGATTTCGCGGCGGCGTCCAACATGGTCGCGATGTCCTGGTCGGCCCGCGTTGCGGTGCCGCGGATCAGGGCCTGCACTTGCTGGCTGGACTGCTCGAAGCGCTGCTTGAAGCCAGCCAGGCTGGCCGCACCTTGCCGCGACTGATCGGCCAGGCCGTGCAGCTGCATCTTCATCTGTTCGAGTGGTTTCCTCGAACAATCCGCGTCGATCGGTCGGCATGCCGATTCCTACGAAGTGCAGCAGGCTCGGTAGCACCACGGCAGTCACGTCGTAGCGGTTGATCGACTGGGCCAGTGCTTCGAATGCGACGAGCCAACTGTCAGGCCTCTCGACGTAGATGTGGCCCATCGTGAAGTTTTCCGCCTCGGCGTATGCGGCCATCTCCCGCTTGAGCTCCTCGACCTGGCCCTCGACGACCAGCAGGTCCCGGCGTAGGTAGCCGAGCACTAGCGGGCGGGTGAAGTCCTCCGAGAAGCCGTTCAGCCCTCGTCCCGCCAGCGGCGAGAGGTGTCGTTGAGCCGTTGCCAGACGCGCGTCCACCAACGGCGAAGACGGGAGTTCGTCATCGGTCTTCGGCATCGGGGCTTCCCAGAGGAGCGGCCGGCTCGATGGTGATGCGAAGGCTGGCGAAGCGCCGCGTCATGCCCGCTTGATACCGGAGGGCGTCCGGCGGCTCAGCGGTGTAGTCCGCGATGACGTGCTCACCGAACCACATGCGGACGCGGCGATCGGTGGGGTGCGGGACAGCAGCAAGCGTCGTCATTCGCCGCGCACCTCCTCGATGATGTCGCGGATCATGAAGCCGTACAGCACCATTGCGATGAGCGTGAGGACCCATGTACTCGCTGTCATGGCGATAACCATCCCGTCCGGGAGGTATCCCAGGAAGGGAGGTTGGGAGGGATGCCAGAGGGAGGATTTGGGGAGGAATCGTCGCCGTTAGATGCCCAGTGGTGACAGCCTGTGGCACCATCGATGAGTGACGGAGGCGAATGAGCAGCTTCGCCACGCGCGCGAGCGCGTGGAGTCGCCTCACGCTCCGGGCCAGCCGGCGTCCCGCCAGGATCTCGCCGAAATGGTCAACGAGTGGATCTGGCAGCAGCGTGGCCGCCGGACCGACATCGACGCCAACTACATCGGCAAGTTGGAACGGGGACTGATTCGAAGCCCTCAGGCCGACTATCGAGCGGCTCTGAGAGCAATCACTGGCGTGCGCACCGACCCTGAGCTGGGATTTCGGGTGCGCCGTCACTCGTCCCCATCGGTGGAGAACGTGGATCGAAAAGAGTTCATCCGAGCGGTTATCGGCGTAGGTGCCGCGGCCGTCTCGTCGGCGCCGCTGCTGGAGCTGTTGTCGCCTGATCAAGCCACGCCCGTGCCGAATATCGTCACCCAAGCCGACATCGATGGGGTCCGCACGGCTGCCCAAGTATTCGGCTCGTGGGACAACCACTACGGGGGCGGACTCGCACGCGAGGCGGTCATAGCCCAGCTGCGTCACTCCGCCGAGATGTTGGACTCTCGTTGCCCGGAGAGCCTGCGGCCTGAGCTGTTTTCGTCGGTCGGCTTCCTCGGCCACGTCTGCGCCATGATGGCCTTCGACGCCTACGCTCACGACGACGCTCGGCGAATGTTCCGCTTCACGCAGACCTGCGCCGACGAAGCTGGCGACTGGAATCTGCGTGCCAAGACACTCTCCTCGATGGCACGCCAAGCGATCTGGTGCGGCGATCCGGACCAAGGCTTGACGCTGACCGAGATGGCACTGGTACGAGCCGACCGCCTGACCGCCACCGAGCGAGCGATGCTCCTGGCAGCCCGCGCTCGGGCACTGGCCAAGCTCGGCCACGTGCAGGAGACGTTGCGGACAGTTGGCCTGGCGGATGAGCAGTTTGCCCAAGCGGATCCGGCGAACGATCCCGACTGGATGCGCTACTACGACCAGGCCCAGCATCTCGGCGACACCGGTCATGCCTTGTGGGATCTGGCCGTTCGCCAGGGCGAAGCGGAGCAAGAAGCAGCCTCTAGGTTGGCGAGCGCCGTCGCCGGCCATACCGAGACCTACGTGCGGTCGCGGGCCATGAGCAGCATCAAGCTGGCGTCGCTGACCATGACGGTCGCTGATCCTCAGGAAGCGGCTGTGATTGGTGTGCAGGCACTCAAAGACGCGCGGTCCCTACGCTCGCGTCGCGCTGCCGACGATCTCCGCGATCTGGCCCACCGGGCCACGGTGTTCGAGCGCGTCGACGAGGTTGCCGAGCTCCGTCACGACATTCGCAACGTGCTGGCTGCCTCGTGAGCCTGCCACCGTCAGAGGTTGTGCTCAAGCAGGCCTGTGCGCAGGTTGGTCTGCCTTCATCTGGCGCCGAGCCGATCCGACTTGGTGAGAACGCGATCTACCGGCTACCCCACCAGGTGGTAGTGCGTATTGGGCGGAGCGGTCAGGTCACGGCGGCTGAGAAGGAGGTTGCCGTCTCGCGCTGGCTCGCGTCTGTGGGAGTGCGGGCGGTGGAAGCGCTCGCCGATGTAGATCAGCCGATCGTGATCGACGGCTCGCCAGTAACCTTCTGGCGCGAACTCCCCGAGCACCGGCATGGCACTCCGCCTGAAGTCGCCGCGGTGCTCAAACGGCTGCATGCCAGCTCACTGCCGACCGACTTCGATCTTCCACCGCTTGCCCCGTTCGTGCGCTTGAGCGAGCGCATCGACGGCGCGACGACCCTGAACGAGGGCGATCGCGCCTGGTTGCGGCGGCAATTAGCGAAACTCACGAAGGCGTTCGTTGATCTACCAGCCGGCCTGCCGCGGAGCGCGATACATGGTGATGCGTGGGCAGGCAACGTTGTACTCACCGCTGATGGGCCGGTCCTCCTTGATCTTGAGCGCTTCGCGCTCGGACCACCAGAATGGGACCTGGTCAGTACTGCGGTTCGATTGAGCACGTTCGGCACCATAACTGCCAAGGAGTACGAAGCCTTCACGACGGCGTACGGTCATGACGTGCTCGAGTGGAACGGATTCGAGGTGCTGCGTGACATCCGCGAGCTGCGCGTGACTTGCTACGCGGCACAGCGGGCGAGCGAACAGCCATCGCTCCGGGGCGAAGCCGCTCTGCGGGTCGCCTGCCTTCGTGGCATGCGTGGGCCAAGACCATGGCCGGACTGGAAGCCGCTGAGCTGAGACACGACGTCGGCACCCGGGATGTTCGGATGCCTGGAGACCGGTGGCAGGACCTCCGCCAATTCCGAACCACTCACCGAGTGGAATGGGCCAGGCGAAGGAGGTCGGCGTCGTTCGACACCGTCGCTCGAGACACCCCGAGCGACGGTGTCGACGCCACCGATCGTGCTGCCTTCTTCAGCGCACTGCAACACGATCCGAGCCCGTGCGTCGGCCTGAAGTCGCGCTGGACGAGGTCGGGGAAGTGGTGGGTCTGGCCGTCGTTGTCGGTCAGCGAGAACCGGCAGGGCTTGGGCTGGCAAGGCTCCAGGCCCAGTTAGGTATGAGACAACGGACAACCTCGGGCCCGCAGCGTATGCCCCAGTCGACCAGGTCGGCGTGGACCTGGCGGCACCCGTAGGTACCATCGGAATCCTCGAACGACTGACAACGAACAGCTTCAGTTGTTCGCGTCTTCCGCGGTGGCTGACGCCGGCCGGTCCATTCGTAGAATCCGGAGCGGGACATTTTCAGGAGTGCACACATTTCGACGATGGACAGCGCGGTTTCGGTGTTCGCGGTGGTGGCTGCGTGCTCTGCATCGAATGAACTCGGACTTGTCGCTCACCGATGATCCTTGGCGAAGTACGCCGTGACTTTTCTCTGGAACAGATTCTCCTGCTCAAGCTCGCGAGTACGACGTCGCGACTCTGCTGGCTCCGCTCGTTCCGAAATGCCGAGCGTCGGCTCTTCACCGCCATGCTCCCGGCGATAGGTATTGACCCAATTGCCATGAGTTCCCGAGCTGATACCGAGCTCCTTGGCCACCTGAGCGATCGGACGAGAAGTCTCAACAACCATCCGGCCCGCGGATGTCATGACAACGTAATCCCTGGTGCCGGTGTGACCGGACCGTAACCCGACAGATGCTTGACGGACACGGTTGTTAGCGTTCACAGTCATCCCCAGACCAGGAGGGATGCAGTGGAGTCGAGCAACGAGCGCCACCCGCCGGCGATGGCGGACGTCTCCCGTCAGACGGTGGCCGACGGCCTCGAGAGTACGGGGGCGGGTCTCCCATCCGAAGGTTCGGATGGTCGTTTGAGCGCGGGCGAGGTGCTCCGGCGGCGATCGAGGTGATCGGCGCGGTCATGCGGGAACCAGTGGTGGTCGCGCCCCGGCTCATCGCCCGCACCGCCCCGACCCACTGAAACAGGCAGCAATCCGGGAGCGGTGCTCCTCGGGCGAAAATGGCGAAAATGTTAGCGCTAACACTAGAAGGGACGCACCATGCTGAAGAAGATCTCCGCGCTGTTCCTGGCCGGAGCCACCGCGTCGGTGATGGTCGCCTGCGGCAACGCCGCAGGCGCCGACAGCGGTAGCGGTGGCGGCGGTGACGACAAGATCACCATGGGGTTCTCCCAGGTCGGGGCGGAGAGCGCCTGGCGCACCGCCAACACCAAGTCCGTCCAGGACTCGGCGAAGAGCGCGGGCTTCGAGCTGAAGTTCTCCGACGCTCAGCAGAAGCAGGAGAACCAGATCAAGGCGATCCGCTCCTACATCCAGCAGAAGGTGGATGTCATCGCCTTCTCCCCGGTCGTCGAGTCGGGCTGGGACACCGTGCTCAAGGAGGCGCAGGCCGCCAAGATCCCGGTGATCCTCACCGACCGGGCCGTCGACTCCCAGGACACGAGCCTCTACAAGACGTTCCTCGGCTCCGATTTCGTCGAGGAGGGCAAGAAGGCCGGCACGTGGCTCGTCGAGGAGTACAAGGATTCCAAGGACCCGGTCAACATCGTCGAGCTGCAGGGGACGACCGGCTCCGCGCCGGCCAACGATCGCAAGGCGGGCTTCGCCGAGGTCATCAAGGCCGACCCGAAGTTCAAGGTGATCGCCTCGCAGACCGGTGACTTCACCCGCGCCAAGGGCAAAGAGGTGATGGAGGCCTTCTTGAAGTCCAACCCGGACATCGACGTGCTGTACGCCCACAACGACGACATGGGACTGGGCGCCATCGAGGCGATCGAGGGCGCCGGCAAGGTCCCGGGCAAGGACATCAAGATCATCACGGTCGACGCGGTCAAGGACGGCGTCCAGGCGTTGGCCGACGGCAAGATCAACTACATCGTCGAGTGCAGCCCGCTGCTCGGCCCCCAACTGGTGGATCTGGCCAAGAAGGTCGTCAACGGCGAAGAGGTACCGGCCCGCGTGGTGACCGAGGAGACCACTTTCACGCAGGAACAGGCCAAGAAGGTCCTGTCCAGCCGCCAGTACTGATTCGCACTCGGGGCCGGCTCCTCGGAGCCGGCCCCCACCGCGGAGAGAAGAGGAAGGTCGCCGCATGGTGGTACCCGGCCCGGTCCTGCGGATGAAGGGGATCGGCAAAGAGTTTCCCGGCGTCAAGGCGCTGGACGAGGTGGACTTCCGGCTGTTCCCGGGTGAGGTCCACGCCCTGATGGGTGAGAACGGAGCGGGCAAGTCGACCCTGATCAAGGTGCTCACCGGCGTCTACACCATCGATTCCGGCGTCATCGAGCTCGACGGACGGAAGGTGGCCTTCGCCAGTCCGTCGGCCGCGCAGCAGGCCGGCGTCAGCACCGTGTACCAGGAGGTCAACCTGGTCACGAACCTCTCGGTCGCGGAGAACATCTTCATCGGTCGCGAGCCCCGGCGGCTCGGCCGGATCCGGTGGCGCGAGCTGCGAGCTCGAGCCGCCGAGCTGCTGGCCCGGCTCGATCTCGACCTCGACGTCTCAGCGCCTCTGTCGAGGTACTCGCCAGCGATCCAGCAGATGGTGGCGATCGCCCGTGCGGTGGACGTCGAGGCCAAGGTCCTGATCCTGGACGAACCGACCTCCAGCCTGGACGCGGGCGAAGTCGCCCTGCTGTTCAAGGTGATCCGCCAGCTCAAGGACTCAGGTATGGCGATCCTGTTCGTCACCCATTTCCTCGACCAGGTGTACGAGATCTCCGATCGGCTGACGATCCTGCGCAACGGCCGGTTGATCGGTGAGTACCTGACCCGCGACCTGCCTCAGGTCGACCTGGTCGGCAAGATGATCGGGCGTGAGCTGGCCGAGCTGGAGCAGCTCTCGGAGAAGCCCCTCGCGCGCGTCTCCGAACCGCTCGTCCAGGTCGAGGGCCTCGGCAGGTCGGGCGCCATCGAACCGTTCGACCTCACCATCCGTGAGGGGGAGGTCGTCGGCCTCGCCGGCCTGCTCGGCTCGGGACGCACCGAGATCGCAAGACTGCTGTTCGGTGCCGACCACGCGAGCAGCGGTTCGGTACGGATCAGTGGTGAGCCGGTCGGGATCCGCACGCCGCGCGCCGCCACGCGCCACGGAATCGCCTTCTGCTCGGAGAATCGACGCACCGAGGGCCTGATCCCCGACCTCACCGTCCGGGAGAACCTCACGCTCGCCCTGCAGGCGCGACGCGGCTGGCGCCGGCCGATTCCCCGCCGCAAGCAGGATCAGCTCGTCGACAAGTACATCACCGCGTTGAACATCCGCCCGGCGAACCCGGAGCACCTGATCAAGAACCTCAGCGGCGGCAACCAGCAGAAGGTGTTACTCGCTCGCTGGCTGATTCTCGAGCCGCGCCTTCTCATCTTGGACGAACCCACCCGCGGTATCGACGTCGGCGCCAAGGCGGAGATCCAGCGCCTGGTCACCGAGCTGTCCGACGACGGTATGTCCGTGCTGTTCATCTCAGCGGAGCTGGAGGAGGTTCTGCGGTTGAGCCACAAGATCGGGGTTCTGCGGGACCGCCGACTGATCGCCGAGCTGGCCAACGACGAGCACCTCACCTCCGACGTACTGATGGAGACGATCGCCAGCGGGAGCGGATCATGAGCACAGTACTGAAGCACCGGCAGTTCTGGCCGGCGGTCATCCTGGCCGCCCTGCTGCTACTCAACCTGCTCTTCACCGACAGTTTCCTCACCATCGAGATGAAGGGCGGCCACCTCTACGGCAGCCTGATCGACATCGTCCGGTTCGGTGCGCCGCTGATCCTGGTCGCGCTCGGCATGACCCTGGTCATCGCCACCAGCGGCATCGACCTGTCGGTCGGTTCGGTGGTGGCGATCTCGGGCGCACTCGCCTGCCTGCAGATCAGCGGCTTGGAGAACGCCAACTCCGTCGGGGGCGTGCTGTCGGCTGTGGGGGTCGCGCTGCTGCTCTCCCTGGCACTCGGCGCCTGGAACGGTCTGCTCGTCGCCGGGATCGGCATCCAGCCGATCATCGCCACCTTGATCCTGATGGTCGCCGGCCGCGGCGTCGCGCAGTTGATCACCGGGGGGCAGGTCATCAACGTCAACAGCAGCCCGTACGAGCTGATCGGCGGGGGGTACTGGCTCACGCTGCCGTTCGGCATCTTCCTGGTGGTCGCCGTACTCGGGCTGACCGCTTTCCTCACCCGTCGGCTGGCGCTCGGTCTGCTGATCGAGTCGATCGGCGGCAACGCCGAGGCCAGCCGTCTGGCGGGTGTCCGATCTCGTGGCCTGATCATCCTGGCGTACGCGTTCTGCGGCCTGTGCGCCGGCATCGCGGGGCTGATGATCAGCTCCAACGTCTCCAGCGCCGACGGCAACAACGCCGGTCTGTGGATCGAGCTCGACGCGATCCTGGCGGTCGTCATCGGCGGCACGTCCCTGGTTGGGGGCAGGTTCTCCCTCGGCGGCACCGTGCTGGGCGCTCTCATCATCCAGACGCTGGCCACCACGATCTACTCGATCGGTGTGCCTCCGGAGACGACCTTGCTGTTCAAGGCGCTCGTGGTGACGATTGTCTGCCTCCTGCAGTCCCCGGCCTTCCGCGCGAAGGCCTTTCATCGGCGCCAACGCAAGCAAGCGGGCGCACCAGGTCAGGCGGTCGAGGAGAAGGCGAAGGTTCCGGCATGACGATGACCACCTCGGCAACCAGCCGGATGCCGGTTCCGCAGAAGTACCTCCCCACCATCGTGACCGCAGCCCTGTTCGTCGCCGTGTTCGTCGTCGGCGGCATCCGGTATGACGGCTTCGCCTCGGGCCAGGTCGTCCTCAACATCTTTGTCGACAACGCCTTCCTGCTCGTCGTCGCCGTCGGACTGACCTTCGTGATCCTCACCGGTGGCATCGACCTCTCGGTGGGCGCGGTCGTCGCGCTGTCCACGATGGTCTCGGCGAGCCTGGTCACCAATCACGGCTGGCCGCCGTTGGTGGCGATCGCGCTCGTACTCGTCATCGGGTCGGTGCTGGGGCTGGTGATGGGCGCGATCATCCACTACTTCGAGATCCAGCCCTTCATCGTCACGCTCGCCGGCATGTTCCTTGCGCGAGGCCTGTGCTACACCATCAGCACGGACTCGATCCCCATCACCGACCCGGTCTTCACCTCCCTCGCGCAGACGAAGGTGAGCCTGTTCGGTGAGCTGTGGATCTCGCCCAGTGTGGTCATCGCCATCGCGGCAGTGCTGGTGGCGGCCTACGTGCTGCACTACACCCGCCTGGGCAGGAACGTCTACGCAGTGGGCGGCAGTGAACAGTCGGCACTGCTAATGGGCCTGCCCGCGGCCAGGACGAAGATCGCGGTCTACACGATCAGTGGCTTCTGCTCGGCGCTGGGTGGCGTACTGCTGTCCTTCTACATGCTGTCGGGGTACGGCTTGCACGCGGTGGGAATGGAGTTGGACGCGATCGCCGCGGTGGTCATCGGGGGCACGCTGCTCACCGGTGGTTCCGGTTACCTGGTCGGTAGCGTTCTCGGGGTGCTCGTTCTCGGGCTCATCCAGACGATCATCAGTTTCCAGGGGACGCTCAGCTCGTGGTGGACCAAGATCTTCATCGGTCTACTGCTGCTCGCGTTCATCCTCCTCCAGCGGGTGACAAGCCGCTTCGATTTCGCGGTCCGCACATGACCGGTGCCCAGTGCAAATGGCCTCTCACACAGGAAGCTTGAGCCTGTTCTGCACCAGGGTCTGGCCTACCGGGGCAGTTTGAGACGGTGGTGGTGCTTGTGTGTCCGGCGGTGGCGGGCGGACGGTCGGCACGACCATGAAGACGATCGCGGCCCCGGCCGCGATCGTCTGTTCTGCCGTCATCTGCTGGTGGTAGTTGCCGTACCAGCGCGAGTGCACACAGTACGTCGACGCCCTTCTCCGATGGCGGTCCGGACGGGATCTTGATTCCCGCGAGCGCTTACGTAAGACCGGCTCGCGAACAGGCGTGCGACCTCGTGCCTGCGATCGATGAGGCTAGGTGCACCGGAAGCTAATCTTGACTCATTCCAGAAAAGGCGGTAGACTGCTCGCGTGCCGACGGTTGAGGAGCTCCAGGGGTTGTTGCGGGGGGCTTCGTTGCGGGTGACCCGGCCGCGGCTGGCGGTGCTCGGCGCCGTGCACACGCACGCGCATGCGGACACGGACATGATTATTGGTGCCGTGCGCAACGAAATTCCCGAAGTGTCGCATCAGGCCGTGTATGACGTGCTGCGGGTGCTCACCGACAAAGGGCTGGTCCGTCGGATCCAGCCGCACGGACTGGTCGCTCGGTACGAGTCGCGGGTCGGGGACAACCATCATCACGTCGTCTGCCGGTCGTGTGGCGTCATCGCCGATGTCGACTGTGCTGTCGGTCATGCGCCGTGCCTGACCGCGTCCGACGACCACGGTTTCGTCATCGACGAGGCCGAGGTCATCTACTGGGGCCTGTGCTCCGACTGCTCCACCGCACGCAGTTCATGACTTCCTTGAAACGTCCAGTCTGGAAGGAACCTAATGTCTGAGAACCACCCGCCGCTGCCGGCGGAAGCGACCACGGAGAGCCAGGGCAAGTGCCCGGTCGCGCACACCGCCCGTGCGCCGCATCCCACCCAGGGTGGTGGCAACCGGGGCTGGTGGCCGGAGCGGCTCAACCTGAAGATCCTGGCGAAGAACCCGGCCGTGGCGAACCCGCTCGGCGAGGAGTTCGACTACGCGGCCGAGTTCAGCACCCTCGACCTGGCCGCGGTGAAGCGGGATATCGCCGAGCTGCTGACCGCCTCGCAGGACTGGTGGCCGGCCGACTTCGGTCACTACGGCCCGTTCATGATCCGGATGGCCTGGCATAGCGCGGGCACGTACCGGATCAGCGACGGCCGTGGCGGCGCCGGCGCCGGTCAGCAGCGGTTCGCGCCGCTGAACAGCTGGCCGGACAACGGGAACCTGGACAAGGCCCGCCGGCTGCTGTGGCCGATCAAGAAGAAGTACGGCCAGAAGATCTCCTGGGCCGACCTGATGATCCTGACCGGCAACGTGGCGCTGGAGTCGATGGGCTTCAAGACGTTCGGTTTCGCCGGCGGTCGCGCGGACGTGTGGGAGCCGGACGAGGACGTCTACTGGGGTCCGGAGACCACCTGGCTGGGCGACGAGCGCTACACCGGTGACCGCGACCTGGAGAGCCCGCTCGGTGCCGTCCAGATGGGTCTCATCTACGTGAACCCGGAAGGCCCGAACGGCAACCCGGACCCGGTCGCCGCGGCCCGCGACATCCGGGAGACGTTCGGCCGGATGGCGATGAACGACGAGGAGACCGTCGCGCTGATCGCGGGTGGCCACACGTTCGGCAAGACGCACGGCGCCGGCCCGGCCGACCACGTCGGCGTGGAGCCCGAGGGCGCGCCGATCGAGGCGCAGGGCCTGGGCTGGAAGAGCACCTACGGCACCGGTAAGGGCAAGGACGCGATCACCAGCGGTCTCGAGGTCACCTGGACCACGACACCGACCCAGTGGAGCAACGACTTCTTCGAGATCCTCTTCGGTTACGAGTGGGAGCTGACCACGAGTCCAGCCGGCGCGCACCAATGGGTGGCCAAGGACGCCGAGGAGATCATCCCGGACGCGTACGACGCGGCGAAGAAGCAGAAGCCGACGATGCTGACGACCGACCTGTCGCTGCGCTTCGACCCGATCTACGAGCAGATCTCGCGGCGCTTCCTGGAGAACCCGGACCAGTTCGCGGACGCGTTCGCCCGCGCCTGGTTCAAGCTGACCCACCGCGACATGGGCCCGGTCGTGCGCTACCTCGGCCCGGAGGTCCCGAGCGAGACGCTGATCTGGCAGGACCCGCTGCCGGCGGTCGAGGGTGAGCTCATCGACGCCGACGACATCAACGCACTGAAGGCTCAGGTCACCGCGTCGGGGCTGTCCGTCTCGCAGCTGGTCTCCACTGCGTGGGCGGCGGCGTCGTCGTTCCGTGGCAGCGACAAGCGCGGCGGTGCGAACGGTGCCCGGATCCGCTTCGAGCCGCAGAACGGCTGGGAAGTCAACAACCCCGACCAGCTGGCCACGGTGCTGAACACGCTCGAGGGGATCCAGAAGTCGTTCAACGCGGCCGGTGGCAAGCAGGTCTCGCTGGCCGACCTGATCGTGCTCGCGGGTACGGCGGGTGTCGAGGCGGCGGCCAAGAACGCCGGGTACGACGTCGAGGTCGGCTTCACCCCGGGCCGGGTGGACGCCACCCTGGAGCAGACCGATGTCGACTCCTTCGCCGCGCTCGAGCCGATCGCGGACGGCTTCCGCAACTACTACGGCAAGGGCAACCGGCTCCCGGCCGAGTACCTGCTGCTCGACAAGGCGAACCTGCTGACCCTGAGCGCGCCCGAGATGACCGTCCTCGTCGGCGGCCTGCGGGTCCTGGGCGCGAACTACGACGGCTCCCAGCACGGGGTCTTCACCGACACCCCGGGCTCGCTGACCAACGACTTCTTCGCGAACCTGCTCGACCTGGGCACGGAGTGGACCGCGGTCGACGACAGCCAGGAGCTCTTCGAGGCCCGTGACGCCTCGGGCGAGGTCAAGTGGACCGGCACCCGGGCCGACCTGGTCTTCGGCTCGAACTCCGAACTGCGGGCCGTCGCCGAGGTCTACGCCAGCGACGACGCCAAGGAGAAGTTCGTCAAGGACTTCGCCGCCGCCTGGACCAAGGTCATGGAGCTCGACCGCTTCGACCTGCGCTGATCGCCGTACCAGCAACCAAGCAGACCGGCTCCCTCACCCCGAGGGAGCCGGTCTGCTGTTGTCACAGCCGCCGGACGAGTTCGCCGGATGACCGCGGCGGGCGCTCGCGCTCATCGGCCGCCTCTCGCGGGTTCTGCGGTACTGCGTGGCACCATGGTGAATCCGGACACCGGAAGGGGCCATGCCATGCGCTTTCACCATGATCGGGAGCCTGCTGGGGATCTGACCTTCAGTGACGTCTTCCTGGTTCCGAACCGGTCCGGGGTCGTGTCGCGGCTGGATGTGGACCTGTCCACCAGTGACGGGAGCGGTACGTCGATCCCGATCGTCGCGGCGAACATGACCGCGGTGTCCGGGCGGCGGATGGCCGAGACGATCGCCCGGTGTGGCGGACTGGCGGTGATCCCGCAGGACATCCCGGTCGACGTGGTCGCCGAGGTGGTTGCCTGGATCAAGCAACGGCACACCGTGCACGACACCGCCCTGGTGCTGCCGCCGACCGGGACCGTGGGCGAAGCGCTGAACCTGCTGCCGAAACGCGGCCACAACGCGGTGATCGTGGTCGACGACGGGCGCCCGGTGGGCGTGGTGACCGAGGCCGACTGCGCCGGCGTGGACCGCTTCACCCAGCTGGACACGATCATGTCCCGCGAGCTGCTGACGTTGCCGGCCGGGATGGACGCCGAGCGGGCCTTCGACCTGTTGCACGACGGTCGCCACCGGCTCGCACCCGTGGTCGATGCCGACAGCGCCATCGTGGGCATCCTCACCCGACAGCGAGCGCTGCGGGCAACGCTGTACGAACCGGCCGTCGACGCGAACGGGAAGCTCCGGATCGCCGCCGCGATCGGAATCAACCGCGACGCCGAGCAGAAGGCGAAGGCGCTGCTCGATGTCGGCGTCGACGTACTCGTGATCGATACCGCGCACGGCCATCAGGAGCGGATGATCGAGGTGCTCGAGCTCGTCCGCCGGCTCGAGCCGGCCGTCCCGATCGTGGCCGGGAACGTGGTCACCGCCGAGGGGGTCAGCGACCTGGTCGCGGCCGGGGCGGACATCGTCAAGGTCGGGGTCGGGCCGGGCGCCATGTGTACGACACGGATGCAGACGGCGGTGGGCCGGCCGCAGTTCTCCGCCGTACTGGAATGTGCCGAGCGGGCCCGTCAGCTCGGCAAGCACGTCTGGGCGGACGGCGGCGTACGGCATCCGCGGGACGTCGCGCTGGCGCTGGCGGCCGGGGCGTCCAGTGTGATGATCGGGTCCTGGTTCGCCGGCACCTACGAGTCGCCCGGCGATCCCCATCGCGACAACGACGGCCGGATCTACAAGGAGAGCTTCGGGATGGCGTCGGCGCGCGCGGTCCGGTCCCGGACGGCGGACGACACGCCGTTCCAACGGGCCCGCAAGAGCTTCTTCGGCGAGGGGATCTCGACCGCCCGGATGTACCTCGACCCGGAGCGCCCGAGTGTCGAGGACCTGCTCGACGCGATCGTGTCCGGCATCCGCAGTTCCTGCACGTACGTCGGCGCCGCCAACCTGCAGGAGTTCCACGAGCGGGCCGTGGTCGGCATCCAGACCGCGGCCGGCTACACCGAAGGCAAGCCGCTCGACACCAGTTGGTGACCACGTACGGCGATTTCCGCGCGGCGACGGTTGCGTAAAGACTACAGAGAGTCTCATTCCTGGGGTGAGGTTGAGGGCACAACGATCTCATGCCCCGGGCGATAGGCACGGCGTGACGGCAGTGGCACTGTGTAGTCAACGGGGTGGAGGGGAGGACGCCGGGAACCGTCGGGGGGTCGCGATCTCGCAGGGGGCGTGGGATCAAGCGACACGGGGGCTCACAGCCAGGCGTCCCACAACCGCGGGCGCGGGTGGTGGTGTGGAGTTCTACCGAGGCTTGGGAGGGCGACTCGGGAACTCGGAACCACCACCCGCGACTGCCGTGTGCGGGCAGTAATCGTGTGCGTCGCGCTGGTGCCGGGTGAGAGAGTCGAGGCGTGACGGACGCAGCGAGGACAGAACCCGCGACGGCGGCTGTCGAGATCGTGTGCGACGAGTCCGGGTACGAAGGCGAGAAGCTGGCCGGCGGAGTGACCGACGTGTTCGCGCACGCGAGTGTGCGCATCGACTCCGGGACCGCGGCCGACTGCATCGCGGAGTTGCGGCTGCGGATCCGGTCACCCGCGACGATGTACAAGGCCAATCATCTGCTCAGGTCGAAGCACCGCTCGGTGTTGCTGTGGCTGCTGGGCCCCGACGGCCCGTTGCTCGGCAACGCGAGGGTGTTCCTGGTCGACAAGACGTACTTCCTGGCCTCCGGGCTCGTCACCTTCCTGGGTGCCCGGCCGTCGATGACACGGTTCCTGTACGACGCCGCCCGGCGTACCGAGGAAGCCGAGGCGTTCCTGGTCGCGGCCAACGACTTCCTGCGGACCAGGTTCCGCGACGAGCAGCCGGTCGTGTCACCGCTCGATGCGCTGCTCCCGGCGATCGTGCGAGCCGTCGAGCACTGGGGTGCGAGTGGGCAGCCGGTGGCGATCGCGCACGACCGGCAGACCACGCTGTCCCCGGAGCGTGTCTTCACGCTGCGTCGGTCCGCTCCGGGCTTCGCCGGCCTCGAACAGGTCGACTCCTTTACGGACCAGCGGGTTCAGGTGGCCGACTTCCTCGCCGGCGTGGCGCGCAAGATCGCGTCCGACCAGCTGAAGGGGTCCGACGACGCCGAGGTGAGCGCCTTGCTCCGGCCCTATCTGGACCCCGGGTCGATCTGGATCGACCAGCCCAGCTGGGATCGGCTGACACGCTAGCTCTTGGCAACAGTCGGCGTACGGCGGCATAGTCAAGTGATCGACACATCAGCGTCGGGAGCAGAGGCTCGTGGAGGAGAAGGCGTCCGCTCCGCTGCGGGTTGACGCCGAGACCGCGATCATCCTGCGCGAGGCGTACCACAAGATCGAGGCGTTGTTCCGCGCCGACCACTACGGCCTGTACGACTACGCCCGGGTGGTGGCCGGGAAGATCGCGCGGGTCGACACGTTCTACGTCGGCTTCCTGCAGGGCACCAGCCGGGTCCGCTATCCCTACGGGTACGACGACGGCCGGTACGTCGACCCGGACACGCACATCTTCGGTCCGAACGGTCAGACGGCCTGGCTGGTCAGACGCCGGCAGACGTACCGGTTCGCCTACGACAACGGGGCCGCTCTGCACGCCGGCGTACCGATCGGTGATGTCGGGCGGCGGTCGGAGGACGCGGTGACGGTGCCGATCTTCCGTCCGGTCAAGGACGGTCCGGACCAGCTGTTCGGCATGCTGTCGATGCAGAGCTACGCACCGAACAGCTTCGACGACAACGCCGTCCGGGCGTTCGAGTGGCTCGGCGGCCTGGTCGAGCGGGTGCTGACCCGCGAAGGCGAGGACCGGGAGGCGCTGCGCCGGTTGCCGGCCGGCGATGTCGGGCCGAATCTGCTGACCTCCGACCACGTGATGGAGTACCTGGCCCATCGGGTCGGGTCGATCCGCGAGATCGCCACCGAGGGAATGGACGAACCGGAGGTCAGCGCGGCGGTACGGAGCCATCTGACCCGGATCATCGACCTCACCGAGCACATCCAGTCCGAGCTGATCGAGATGCTGATGGACACCGACGAGGGTCCGGAGCGACGGTACGCGAGCCTGACCAAGGCGCAGCAGAGCGTCGCCGTCCTGCTCGTCGACGGCCTCGACAACGACCAGCTCGCGGCCGAGCTCGGCATCAGCCTGAACACGGTCAAGACCCACCTCAGCGCCATCCTGCGCAAGTACGGCATGGCCAACCGCTCCCAGGTCGCCGACGACGTCCGCAAGTACCTGGCCCGCTGACCCCGGCCTCACCGCAGCGAGCCGACGGTCCTGGCCGTAAGCATGAGTGCGCCCGGTGACCGTGGTGGTCACCGGGCGCTCAGTCGTGCGGGGTCAGATCGCGGCGAGGGCGTCGTTCCAGGTCTTGGAGGGGCGCATGACCGCGGCGGCCTTGGTCGGGTCGGGCTGGTAGTAGCCGCCGAGGGCGACCGTGTTGCCCTGGACGGCGAGCAGCTCGTCCACGATGGTCTGCTCGTTCGTCGCGAGAGCCTCGGCGAGCGGGGCGAACGCCTTGGCCAGCTCGGCGTCGTCGGTCTGCTTGGCCAGTTCCTGCGCCCAGTACAGCGACAGGTAGAAGTGGCTGCCGCGGTTGTCGATCCCGCCGACGCGACGGGTCGGCGACTTGTCCTCCTCGAGGAACGTCGCGGTGGCCCGGTCCAGGGTGTCGGCGAGGATCTGGGCGCGGGCGTTGCCGGTCGCCTGGGCCAGGTGCTCGAAGCTCGCGGCCAGCGCGAAGAACTCACCCAGGCTGTCCCAGCGCAGGTAGTTCTCCTTGACCAGTTGCTGTACGTGCTTCGGCGCCGACCCGCCGGCCCCGGTCTCGAACAGCCCGCCGCCGGCCATCAGCGGGACGACCGAGAGCATCTTCGCGCTGGTGCCCAGCTCGAGGATCGGGAACAGGTCGGTCAGGTAGTCACGCAGCACGTTGCCGGTCACCGAGATGGTGTTCTCACCGCGGCGGATCCGCTCCAGCGACAACTTGATCGCGTCCACCGGCGCCAGGATGCGCAGGTCCAGGCCGTCGGTGTCATGGTCGAACAGGTACTGCTGGACCTTGGTGATCAGGTTCGCGTCGTGGGCGCGGGTCTCGTCCAGCCAGAACACCGCCGGGTCGCCGGTGGCCCGGGCCCGGGTGACGGCCAGCTTGACCCAGTCGCGGATCGGGGCGTCCTTGGTCTGGCAGGCGCGGAAGATGTCGCCGGCCGACACGGTCTGCTCCAGTACGGCGTTCCCGGCCTCGTCGACGAGCCGGACGGTGCCGGTGGTCTGGATCTCGAAGGTCTTGTCGTGCGAGCCGTACTCCTCGGCCTTCTGCGCCATCAGGCCGACGTTCGGCACCGAGCCCATGGTGGCCGGGTCGAACGCGCCGTTCGCGCGGCAGTCGTCCAGGACGACCTGGTAGATGCCGGCGTAGCTGCTATCCGGCAGCACCGCGAGCGTGTCGTGCTCCTGGCCGTCCGGGCCCCACATGTGCCCGGACGTGCGGATCATGGCCGGCATCGAGGCGTCCACGATCACGTCGGAGGGGACGTGCAGGTTGGTGATGCCCTTGTCCGAGTCGACCATCGCCAGCGCCGGGCCCTCGGCCAGTTCGGCGTCGAACGCGGCCTTGATCTCGGCGCCCTCCGGCAGCGCGGCGATGCCGTTGAGGATGCCGCCGAGCCCGTCGTTGGGGGACAGGCCGGCCTTCGCCAGGACGTCGCCGTACTGCGCGAACGTCTTCGGGAAGAACGCGCGGACGACGTGGCCGAAGACGATCGGGTCGGAGACCTTCATCATGGTGGCCTTCAGGTGCACCGAGAACAGCACGTCCTCGGCCTTCGCCCGGGCGACCTGGGCGGTCAGGAACTCGCGCAGTGCCGCGACATGCATCACGGACGCGTCGACGACCTCACCGGCCAGCACCGGGACCGACTCGCGCAGCACGGTGGTGGTGCCGTCGTCGCCGATCAGCTCGATCCGCAGCGAGCCGTCGGCCTCGATCACGGTCGACTTCTCGGTGGAGCGGAAGTCGTCCTGGCCCATCGTCGCGACGTTGGTCTTCGAGTCCGCGGTCCAGGCGCCCATCCGGTGCGGGTGCGCCTTCGCGTAGTTCTTCACCGAGGCGGGTGCGCGCCGGTCGGAGTTGCCCTCGCGCAGCACCGGGTTCACCGCGGAACCCTTGACCTTGTCGTACCGGGCGCGGATGTCGCGCTCCTCGTCGGTCGCCGGCTCGTCCGGGTAGTCCGGCAGCGCGTAGCCCTGCTCGCGCAGCTCGGCGACGGCGGCCTTCAGTTGCGGGATCGAGGCCGAGATGTTCGGCAGCTTGATGATGTTCGCGGCCGGCGTCGTGGCCAGCTGGCCGAGCTCGGCCAGCGCGTCCGGGACCCGCTGGTCCTCCTGGAGGTACTCTCCGAAGACGGCGAGGATGCGCCCGGCCAGTGAGATGTCCCGGGTCTCCACCCGGACACCGGCCTGACCGGCGTACGCCTGGATCACGGGGAGGAACGAGTACGTCGCCAGCGCGGGAGCCTCGTCGGTGTGGGTGTAGATGATCGTCGAGTCAGTCACAGCCCCACCCTAATGGGCACCACGCCCGCCTCTCCCGCCACGTGGTCAGGCTCACGCTTCGTCGAGTGCATCCGGGTGCGTCAGGGTGATCCCGGTCGCGGTGGTGACGGCGCTGGTGAAGGTGAGGGTGTCGATCGGGGAGGAGGCGGCCACGGTGGCACCGGCCAGGGAGGTGAGGCCGCGGGCGGTGTCCCAGGTGCAGTCGACGAAGACCGCGCCGGTCGCCTTGACCTGGGAGAACTCCGCCCCGGTGAAGTCGCAGCCGCGGAAGACCGTGCCGGTCAGGTCGGCGGCGACGAAGTCCGCGTTCTGCAGCCGGCAGTCGGCGAACTCGACCTTCACGAACTTCGCGAACCGGAACGAGCCGAAGTCCAGCACGCTGTCACGGATCGTGGCGTGCTGGATGCTCATCCCCGGCCCGGCGAACCCGGTCAGCCGGGACGAGGTGATCGCCAGTCTGGTCACCGCGGCGTCCGACCACCGGGCGTTGGCCACGTCGCACTGGGTCAGCTCGGTGTCTACCAGGATCAGCTTGTCCAGGTCCGAACCGGCCAGCTTGCAGCGGGTCAGCCGGCAACCGCTGACCTCGACGTGCTCGGCGACCACATCGCTCAGATCGACGTCCTCCAGCGCGAGATCGAGCAGCCGGGTCTCGTCGTCGATGTCGTCCGGTGTCGGGGACGCGGGGTCGAGGTGGCCGCGCAACCGCGGTGCAGCGATCTTCATGAGGCCGACCGTAACCAGCGCTGCGGACAGTTCAGCGCGACCGGAGGTAGTGCGCGGCCGCTCCGATCAAGGCCGACTGCTCGGTGTCCTCGGTCGCCGCGACCTCGAAGTCGAAGACCTCGCGGACGATGTCGAAGGCGCCGGAGATCGAGCCACCCAGCACCACCTTCGTCACCCCGAACCGCTCCAGCCACGGTGTCAGCGCAGACGCGAGTACGCCGAAAGCCGCCAGCAGGACCCCGCGCGCGTCGGCGGCACCGTCCCGGGCCCGGTCGGCGATCTCCTTCACGCCGATCTCCGGCTCGTCCTGGCCGGTCCGGGCGAAGTACGCGCGCAGGATCGCCCGCGCGGAGATCCAGTCCTCCAGCGGGCGGCCGTCGTACGACGTCTTGTAGAGCTCGCCACCTGGCGGCACCGTCTCGCCCTCGCGGACCACCCGGCCCTCGGCGAGGAACGCCGTACCGATGCCGGTGCCGATGGTGACGCCGGCGCAGCGGTCGAGTCCGCGGACCTCGCCGGCCGTCCACTCGCCGACCGCGAACGCCTCGGCGTCGTTCATGAACAGGATCTGGTCGAGATCCAGCAGGTCGCGCAGGCTGTCGCCGACCCGGTAGCCGTACAGGTTGTCGAACTTGCCCTGGCCGCGGTACCAGGCGACCCCGGTCTCGAAGTCGAACGGTCCCGGCAGCGCCACCGCCAGACCGCTTGCCAGCGGCAACTTCCGGGCCGCGGCCGCCAACTGCTCCATGACCACCTCGGCCGCCAGTTGCGACTCCAGGTCGGCCCGCTCCACCACGTCGACGGCCCAGGTGTCCGGCGACACCACCGCGGCCGTCACATGGCTGCCTCCGACTTCCAGCACCGGTACTTCCATCCGGTCATCATGGCAGGCGTCAGTGCTACGACGTCCGGTCCACCGGGCGGGAACCAGTGGGGGTGGCTGTCCGTAGAGTGTCTGGGAATGACCGGTACTCAGGGGGATGAGGTTGCCTGCGGAGAGCAGTACGACGTCTGTGGTCGCGGCGCTGAGCGTCGTGGTCGCGGTGGTCGGCCATGTTCTCGCGGGCGGCGGCCCGGTGCCGCTCGGGGTGGTTACACCGCTGTTGGCCCTGACGGGTGTGTGCTGGCTGCTCGGTGAGTACCTCGCCGGGGAACGCCTGCTGTCCGCGATGGTCCTCGCCGGTGTGCAGCTCTTCGTCCACGTGACGCTGGACGCGTCTCACACCGGTCACGAAGGAATGCATCGGGGGATCAACGGCAGCCTGTTCATGACCGTGACCCACCTGGCGGCCCTGCTCGCCGGCGTGCTGGCAGTCAGCCAGGCCCATCAATGGGTCTACCGCGTCCTGCGAAGCTTCGCGCGCCTCCTGCCACAGTTGCCGGTCCTGATTCCGGTACGACGATGCGCCGCCGTGCTGCTCGCCGTACCTTCGCAGCCCCGACTGCCGCAGCGGTGGCTCACGTCGAACGTCTCCCGGCGTGGACCGCCGGCCGCCCGAGTGATCCCAGCTCCGTCCTGACCGGCCGCGTCGCCCGCGGTCGGTGAACTCGTGTGACCGCGAAAGGTCCTTCATGTCCAAGAAGTTCGTCCTGCGTGCCGCCGCGATCGCCGCGGCGTCCACGCTCGTTCTGGCCGGTGCCGCCACGTCGGCGTCGGCCCATGTCACCGTGTCGTCGCCGGACGCCAAACCCGGCGGGTACGCCAAGCTGGTCTTCCGCGTCCCCACCGAGTCCGACACCACCAGCACCACCAAGCTCGTCGTCTCGCTGCCCAAGGACCGCCCGTTCGCCCATGTCGGGGCGCAGGTGAAGGACGGGTGGAAGGTGGAGAAGAAGACCGAGAAACTGCCCACGCCGGTCAAGGTCGGCGACGTCACGCTGTCCGAGGCGGTCACCACCGTCACCTGGACCGCCACCGCCGCAGGCATCCCGCCGAATGACTTCGACGAGTTCGCACTCTCGGTCGGCCGGTTGCCCGAGAGGGTGGACTCGCTCAGCTTCCCGGCCGACCAGACGTACAGCGACGGCGAGGTCGTCAAGTGGGCCGAGGTCGCCAAGGACGGCGCCGACGAGCCTGAGCACCCCGCGCCTACGCTGAAGCTGGCCGCCGCGGTCACACCGGTCGCCGCGGTGACGAACGACTCGTCCGACCCGTTGGCACGGTGGCTGGGCGGCGGTGGATTGCTGGTCGGCCTGCTCGGTCTGGCCTTCGGTCTCCGGCCGCGGAAGGCCGTGCAGGCTGGTACGACGGACTCCGGAAAGGCACAGTCGTAGTCGTGCGCCGGTTGATTGCTGTTCTGGTGGCGTCGCTGCTCACCCTGGTGGTCTCCACCGGGGTGGCGGCGGCGCACGCCAAGCTCGAGTCGATGACACCGGCCGACGGTTCGTCCATGGCCGCACCGCCGACCCAGGTGGTGCTGACCTTCAGCGAACCGGTCGGCAGCAACGGCACCCAAGTCCAGGTGAAGTCACCCAGCGGCAAGAACGTCGCCACCGGAGAGGTGCAGGTGATCGACAACAAGGTCACCCAGCCGGTCGGCGCGATGATCGAGGCCGGCCGGTACCAGGTCGACGCCCGCGTGGTGTCCGCCGACGGTCACCCGATCACGGTGACCGGATCCTTCACCGTCACCCACGCCGGTCATCCGCCCGACCAGCCGGCCGGCACCGCGCCCACCGCCGGCCAGGGCAACTCGAACACGGTCACCATCGTCGCCATGTTCCTGGTGATGCTGGTCGTCGTCGCTCTGGCCGTCGTCATCGTGCGCCGCCGTCCCGCCTCCCAATGAGCCGGGTCCACGCAACGAAGTGGATCGTCGCCGGCGGAATGGTTGCTGCCGGCCTCGTGGTGATGATCGTTGCCCTGGTCGCGGCGGGTGGCGCGCCGCGGCGGCAGCCCGAAGGGCTGATCGGTGCCGGAATGCCTTTGTCCTGGTCGGTTCCGGTCCTGCGCCTCATCGCCGATGGAGCCGCCGTCGCGACCGGTGGCGCGCTGCTGGCCGCCGTACTGTTGCTACCGGCAACTGATGGGAACCTTGGCTCGCAGGCGTTGCGGGCCTGCCAGGACGCGGCCGTCGCGGCGGGGGTCTGGGCGGTGGCGAGTATCGGCGGGCTGATCACGTCCGCCGCGGTGATCCTCGGCATCCCGCTGTCCCATCTCGCCGATCACGCGGCCGCGGCGGGCGAGCTCGACCAGGTCAGGGCTCTCGCCGTGGCCGTCGTACTCACAGCGATTCTCGCGGTGGTCCTCAGCGGCTGCCGGACAGTCCGGGGAGCTCGTTTCGCGCTGATCCTGACCGCGGCCGCGCTGACCGGGCCGCTGCTCACCGGTCACGGCGCGATCGACCGCACCAGCTTCTGGTCGGTGCTCGCGACCAGCTCGCTGGTCGTGCATGTCTTCGCGGCAACCACCTGGATCGGCGGTCTCGGCGCCGTACTGCGCTATGCCCGGGAGCGGAACGCGGTCGAGCGGTTCAGCCGGCTGGCGCTGGTCTGCGCGATCGCGATGGGGGTCACCGGGTTGCTGACGGCGGAGGTCCACCTCGGCGGCCGGGAGGACGGCTGGGGCCTGATCACGCAGTGGGTGACGAGCGGGTACGGCGCTCTCGTCTTCGCCAAGACGGTCGCTTTCGCCGTACTGGTCACGGTCGGCTGGTGGCATCGGCGTACGACGCTGCCGGACCTGGCGGCCGGTGACCCGGCGGCCTTCCGGCGGCTGGCGATCGTCGAACTGCTGATCATGGCCGCGACCGTGGGACTCGCGGTTGCCCTGTCGCGCACTCCTTGACCCGTACTCGGTGACATGTCAACAGAAGTCCGTATGATGGTCGGATGACGGAACCACGGTGGCTGGACGCGCGGGAGGCGCGTCTGTGGCAGTCGTACCGTGACGCGTACCGCGAGCTGATGCGCGCACTGGAGACGCGGCTGATCGGCAACTCCGGCCTGTCCGGCGCCGACTATGCGCTGTTGCACCCGTTGTCCGTCGCCGAGCACGGTGTCCTGCGGACGCGCGACCTCGGCAAGTCGGTTGGCTGGGAGCGGAGCCGGCTGTCGCATCAGGTCAGCCGGATGGAGAAGCGTGGGCTGGTCTGCCGCGAGGAGTGCGTCTCCGATGCCCGCGGCTCGATGGTCCGGCTGACCGACATCGGGCGGAAAGCCATCGAAGCCGCCGCCCCGGACCACGTCGACGCGGTCCGCACCTACTTCTTCGACCAGCTGACACCTGCGGAACAGGCCCAGCTGTCCGCCGTCTTCGACCGCATCCTCGGCAACATCCCCGCCGACCCCTGCGCCTCCACCGACTGCGACGACTAACGCAGTTACCCCGGCGAGTCCCGGGAGCCGTCGGTGCACGCGATGCTCGAGCAGTCGTCAGCTGGAGCAACGCCCTCGCCACCATCCGCACCGCCGCTTTGGGTCGGGGTCGGGGGGTGACTCCTGGTACGCGGAGCTAAGTGGCGGTGACACGCCGTCACGATGAGCGGGGGATCTCTGCGCCGGAAAGAATGTTCTCGTCTCGTTCGGATGCGCGCTGAATTTGACAACGATTTTCATTAACGGCAGGATGCTTGACCGGCGGCGAGTGGGTGGTGGGTCGTCGCCGGACCTCTACCGTGAAGGAAACGCGCATGTCCGATGTGCTGAACAGGCGAGGCTTCCTGGGGCTGGCCGGTGGGCTGGGTCTGGCGGCGTTGACCGGGTGCGGATCCGACGGGCAGGCGGCCGCGCAGCCCACCCAGGGTGGCCGGCTGCGGGCCGTCTACGCCGGTGGCGGGGCGAAGGAGGTGCTCGACCCGCACGTCCAGAGCCTGTTCGTCGACATCGCGCGGCACAAGGCGCTGTACGAGAAGCTGGTCGAGTTGGGTCCCGATCTGAAGCCGGTGCCGCGGCTGGCGGAGAAGTGGGAGCACAACGCGCAGGCGACGATCTGGCGGTTCACTCTCCGGGACGCGACCTTCCACGACGGCAACAAGCTGACCAGTGCGGACGTCCTCTACAGCCTGGCCCGGATCGCCGACCCCAAGTCGCCGGAACGCGTCGCGCAGTCCTCGCTGGCCACGGTTGACCTTCGCCGCTCCAAGGCGATCGACCCGCGGACCGTCGAGCTGACCTTGTCCGCGCCGAACGCCGAGTTCCCCGCCCTGCTGGCCGGGATCGGCACGCAGATCGTCCGGGACGGTTTCCAGGACCCGGCCAAGCCGGTCGGCACCGGCCCGTTCCGATTCGGTTCGTTCGAGGCCGGCCGGTCGATGGTTGCCAGCCGGTACGACGACTACTGGGAGGGCCCGGCCCGGATCGAGGAGCTGCACATCCTCTCCGCCGACTCCGAGGCCCGGGCGAACGCCGTCCAGGGTGGACAGGCCGAGTACGCGAACGACATGACCGCGACCTTCGCCCGTACGGCGGAAGCCGGCAGGTCGGTCCGGATCGTCGCGGCCAAGGCCAGCACGATGCAGGCGTTCGTGATGAAGTGCGACCAGCCGCCGTTCGACAACCCGGACGTGCGGCTGGCGTTCAAGCTGCTCGCCGACCGGCAGCGGCTCGTCGACGTGGTGCTCGCCGGTCGTGGTGCCGTCGGCAACGATCTGTTCGGCAAGGGCTACCAGTACTACCCGGCCGAGCTGCCGCAGCGTGAGCGCGACGTCGAGCAGGCAAAGGCGCTGCTGAAGAAGGCCGGCCTGGTGAACAAGGAGATCGAGATCTTCACCGCCGACGCGTCGGCCGGTTTCGTGGAGGCGGCCACGCTGTTCGCCGAGCAGGTCGCCGAGGCGGGCGTGAAGCTCAAGGTCACCACCGGCAGCCCGCTGACCTACACCAAGGACCTGCTCAGCAAGGGCGTGATCGGCAGCCACCGCTCCGGCGCGATGCCGATCCCGCAGTACATCACCGATCGCCTGTTGACCAAGTCTCCGTTCAACGTCACGCACTGGCGCCGGCCCGGGTTCGACGCGGAGTTCGCCGCCGCGCAGGTGCTGACCGACGAGGCGGCCCGGTCGGCGAAGTACGGCGTACTCCAGAAGACGCTTCGCGACGAGGGTGGCATCCTGGCCTGGGGGCTGCCGGACTATCTGGTCGCCGTGTCGGCCAAGGTGCAGGGTGTCGAGGCAGTGCCGCCGAACACCTTGGACTTCGGCCGGTTCGACAAGGTGTGGCTGGCCTGAATGCGGTCGTACGCCGCGCAACGCGCCGCACTCGCCGTCGTCCAGCTCGCCGTACTGTCCGTCCTCGTCTTCCTCCTGACCGCGCTGCTCCCGGGTGACGCGGCCGACCTGCGCTTCACCGAGACGCTGACGCCTGAGCAGGTCGACCGGATGCGCGCGCAGCTCGGCCTCGACCAGCCCGCGGTGGACCGTTTCCTGCACTGGTTCGGCAACATACTCACGGGTGACCTCGGTACGTCGTTGATCAGCGGTGGACCGGTGATCGACATCGTCAAGAACTCGGTCGGTGCGACGTTGGTGCTCACGCTGGCCACGCTGGCGGTCGTGGTCCCGCTGGCCGTTGCCCTGGGCATCGTGATGGGGACACGCGAGAACGGCCGGCTGGACCGGGCGATCACCTCGATCACGTTGGCTCTGAGCGCTATCCCGGACTTCGTGATCGCGGTGTTGCTCGTGACGGTGTTCTCGCTGAAGCTCGGCTGGTTGCCCGCCACGTGGGTCGGCGGGGATCTGCTCGCCAATCCGGTATTGCTGGTGCTGCCGGTCGCGGTGCTGTTCGGGCGGACCGTCTGCTTGCTGTCACGACAGGTCCGAGCCGGCACGATAACGGCTCTGCATGCGGAGTACGTCGTACAGGCCCGGCGGCTCGGTGTGCCGCGGCGGCGGTTGTTGCTGCGGCATGTGCTGCCGAACGCGGCCGTGCCCGGGGTGCAGGAGCTCGCGCGGACCGGGGACACGTTGCTGGGCGGGGTTCTGGTGGTGGAGGCGATCTTCGCGATCCCAGGGTTCGCGACGGCGCTCGTCGACGGGGTGGAGACGCGGGACGTGCCGGTGATGCAGGGACTGACGCTGGTGCTCGCGGTCGCGGCGCTGGTGATCAATCTCGGCGCCGACCTGGTCTGCAACCGGTTGGTCCCGCGCACGGAGCTCCTTCGATGAGGCGGATACCCATCGCGGTGTCGGCTGCACTCGTTGCGGTGCCGCTGGTGGTCGCTGTGTTCGGACCGCTGATCGACCTTCGCGTCAGCCCGGGCCTGCCCTATGCGACCGAAGGTGTGCTCGGGACGGACGGGCTCGGGCGCGATGTTCTGCAGCTCTTGCTGAGCGGCGGCCGGACGGCACTCGGGATGGCGTTCGGCGCGGTGCTGATCGCCTACCTCGTCGGCGGTCTCATCGGCCTGACCGCGGCGTCCACTCGGCACCGTTGGCTCGATGAAGCGCTGATCCGGCCGCTCGACGTACTGCTGCCACTGCCGTCCTTGCTGGTGATCAGCGTGGTCGCCGTCGGCTGGCGGGCGTCGGCGTTCGCGATCACCCTGGCCGTTGCCATGGTCAACGTTCCGACCGTCGCCCGACTGGTGCGGGCGGCCGCTCTCGACGCGGCGAGCGGGCCGGTGGTCGAGGCGCTCAGAATGCAGCGGGAGAGTTGGTTCGGCATCCACCTCGGGTACGTCGGCCGCGCCGTACTCGGCCCGGTTGCCGCCGATATCGGCACTCGCATCACTCTGGCCGTCTTCCTGGTCGCCTCCGTGAACTTCCTCGGCCTCGGCCTGAGCCCGACCGCCCCGGACTGGGCGGTCAGCGTCTCCCGCAACCGCGAAGGCCTGCTCCTGCAGCCCTGGGCCGTCCTCGCGCCGGCCTTCCTGCTGGTGTCCTTCACGCTGGGCTTCAACCTGCTGGCAGACCGCCTGGTTCACCGCTCCCGCCGCCTCACGGAGGCGAACCGATGAATCCGCGTCCCGGCCCCCACCCCTCCACCCCGCCCGCAGGGCGAGGCGCGGATGATGCGTTGGTACGGGTGCGGTGCCTCGGGGCGACCGCTGGTTCGGTGATCCTCGTCGACGGCGTGTCCTTCGAGGTGTGGCCTGGGCGGGTGACGGCTTTGGTCGGCGCCTCGGGATCCGGCAAGACCACCTCCGCCTTGGCACTACTTGGTGAGCACGGCAACGGTGTGCACCTCGAGGGGACCGTCGAGGTCGCCGGGCAAATGGTTGTTGACAGCAACGGCCCGACTGCCGCGGCGTCCGCCGTACGCGGCCGGGTGGTCGCCTACATGCCTCAGCATCCGGGCAGTTCGCTCAACCCCGCACGGCGGATCGGGGCGACGTTGCGCGAGCTGGAGCGGCTGCATCACCCTGGCGAGGCAGTGGTCCAGGAAGCGCTGCGGGCAGCACAACTGCCGGATGATCGGGACACGCTGCGTCGGTTCCCGCATCAGTTCTCCGGTGGGCAGCGACAGCGGATCGCCATGGCCCAAGCGCTGACCTGCCGACCGAAGGTCCTGGTCCTGGACGAGCCCAGCACCGGCCTGGACTCGATCACCCGCCTGCAACTTGTCAGCGAGTTGCAGGATCTCGCGCGGAGCGGTCTCGGCATCCTGCTGCTCAGCCACGACCTCGACCTCGTCCGCGCCCTGGCCGAGCAGGCCGTCGTACTGTCCGCCGGCCAGGTGATCGATTCCGGTGGGCCCGACGTGCTGCCCGCCGCGCTGGAGTTGCCGGCGCCCACAACCCCGAGCCCCGGCGAACCATTGCTCCAGGCAATGAATCTGTCGGCGTCGCTGCGGCCACGCGGACGTGATCCGATCCTGCACGAGGTCGACCTCGCCGTCCGGCCGGGGCAGTGCGTCGGCGTCGTCGGTCGCTCCGGCAGCGGCAAGACCACGCTCGCCCGCTGCCTGGCCGGCCTGCACGAGCGCCACACCGGACGGATTCTGCTGGACGGCGACGAGTTGCCCGTCCTGCGGAAGCGATCCTTGGAGCAGAACCGCCGGGTCCAGTACGTCTGGCAGGAAGTCCGCGGGTCCTTCGACGAACGCCGTCCGGTTGACCAGCAGGTCGCCCGCACCGCCCAACGCCTGCGCGGTCTCGATACGAAGGCCGCCCAGTCGGAAGCCGTCGCCACCCTGGCCCGTCTCGGCGTCTCGGCGATCACCGCGGCCCGCCCGCCGAGCCGGCTGTCCGGAGGTGAATTGCAGCGCGCCGCCCTCGCCAGGGCAGTCCTCGCGCACCCCGACGTACTGGTCTGCGACGAGATCACCACAGCCCTCGACGACCGCGGTACGACGCTCGTCGTCGAACTGCTGAGCGAGCTGAAGGATCGCGGCACGGCGCTGGTCTGGATCGGCCACGACCTCGGCCTGGTCGCGGCGGTGTCCGATCACGTGGTGGTGATCGACACCGGCCGCGTGGTCGAGCAAGGACCTCCCGCGACCGTGATGACCCAACCCGAGTCCGAGCTGGCCCGCCGCCTGCTGAGTGCCGCACAGCTCGGACGCCCCCACTCTCCGCCCGTGCCGACCCCCGACACCGACACGAGGAGCGAATCGCGCCGATGACGCGACTGCACGACCACCTGGCGGAGGCGATCAAGGACCCGGATCCGATCCGGGTCGGCGACGACCTGATCTGCCTGCGGTTCGAGACGATGAAGGTGTACTCGGCGCTCGGCGCCGTACGCCACCTGCTGGAGACCGGCGCCGTCCGGCCGGGTGACACGCTGATCGACAGCTCGAGCGGGATCTACGCGCACGCGCTGGCGCTGGCCTGTCACCGGTACGGGATGAAGTGCCACATCGTCGGCTCCACCACCGTCGACCGGACGCTGAAGATCCAGCTGGAGATCCTCGGCGCGACCGTCGAGCAGGTGCCGTCGTCGAACAACCTGCAGCTGGACCAGAACCTCCGGGTCCGGCGGATCGGCGAGATCCTGCGCGACAACCCGACGTACCACTGGATGCAGCAGTACCACGACGACATCCACTACCTCGGGTACGGCGCGGTGGCCGACCTGGTGAACGAGTTGGTGCCGGATGGGCCGTTGTGCCTGGTCGGCGGTGTCGGGACGGGTGCGTCCACCGGCGCGATCGCGGAGTACCTGCGCAATCGCGGGCGGGACGTCAACCTGGTCGGGGTGCAGCCGTTCGGGAGCATCACGTTCGGGGCCGGGCACACCCAGGACCCGGAGATGATCATCGCCGGGATCGGCAGCTCGATCGAGTTCCGGAACGTGCGGCACGAGCTGTACGACCGGATGCACTGGGTCTCGTTCGACTACGCGATGTCGGCCGCGGTGGACCTGCTGCGGACCTCCGGGGTGTTCGCCGGGCTGTCCGCGGGGGCGGCGTACCTGTCGGCGCTGTGGGAACACAATTGCGACAGCAGCCGCAAGCATGTCTTCCTGGCCGCCGACACCGGAACGCGGTACGTCGAGTCCGCTTTTGCCCGTCATGCCGAGGCGCGGCCGATGGCATCGATGCGGCCGCGGGAGATCGCGTCGCTGGACGAGCTCGCGGTGCCGTGGTCGGCGATGTCCTGGGACCGCCGGGAATCGGCGCTGATCCACCGCCAAACGTTTCCATCTGCGACCCCGTCGCATTAATCTGGTCGGGTGACGGGGTATGTGTTGCTGCCGGGGTTGTTCACGGCAACGGAGGTCGACCGGCTGCGCGCCGTGGTCGAAGCCGTGCACGCGGACGTCGTGGCGGCGGCCGAGGCCGGGGAGACCGACGTGACGGTCTGGCCGGACGGGCACCGGCTGGAAAAGGTGCGCGGGACAACGATCCACTGGGAGCCGGACGCTGTCGGCAAAGCCGTGCGGAGTCTGTCGCCAGTGTCGCAGTGGCATCCGGCGCTGGACGCGTTGTGGGACGAGCCGCGGCTGACCGAGCCGATGAGCTCACTGATCGGGGCCAGGGCCGGGCGGTTCGTGGCCAAGCTGAACTTCAAGCGGGCCGGGGTCGGCTCGGAGTTCGCCTGGCACCAGGACTTCCCGTACTGGTACTGCTGTGCCGGGCCGGCGGCGTACGACATCGCCACCGCGATCGTGATGCTCGACGACAACACCGTCGCGAACGGCGCGATGACGTTGATTCCGGGCAGTCCCGCGGCGGGCCCAGTACGCCGGGACCGCCTGGATCCGACCGGTCTGCTGGTGGATCCGCTCGTCGTCGACGCGTCCCGCGCGGTGACGGTGGAGGCGCCGGCCGGTTCGGTCCTCATGTTCCCCGGGCTGATGGTGCACCGCTCCGCGCCGAACCGGACCGCGTCCGACCGGCGCTCGCTGCTGTACTGCTTCCAGCCCGCGGGTCGTCCAGAGTTGTCCGCCCTGACATACGCCCCCGAAAGGCTGGCCGATCTGCCATGACCGTGCCTTTGGCCGGGCCTTCGGCGCCGGCGGGGTCATGGGGCCTTGGCTCCCGTCCTTCCCTCGTCGCTTCAGTCGCTTCGCTCCCTCCGCTCCTCAGTCCAGGCCGGGAGGCCCCATGACCGCTCACATGCCGGATCCCGCGCCCGCGTCCGTTGCCGAACTGACCTCCTCCGTCCTCGCTGGTTCGCTCGGCCCGGCGCCCTCGTCGTTGCCTGTGGTGAGCGCCTTCTGGCTGCATCACACCACTCGGCTGCCCGGGGCCGACGTCACCTACCGGAACTACTACGTCCTGCTGCGGGTCGGCGAGGTCTTCGGCGCGTGCTCGTTCGAGGCGGGGGAGTTGGATCCGTCGTACTGCGCGGACACCTCGGGGCTAACGATCCAGGACTTGTTGTCCGCCGACGACGTTGCGCTGCCGGTGCGGATCGCGGCGTTGGATGCCTACCTGGCGGCAGTCGAGCCACATCACCTGTCGCCACAGGCCGAGGAGATCGTCCTTCCCGCCGGTACGCCGGAGGTGCGGGCACGGGCCCGGGACGCGGCCGTCGCCGGACTGCTCGATGTTGCCGAGGGCACAAAAGTCGCGTTGATCGGCGTGGTGAACCCGCTCGTCGACGCGATCACCGCACGGGGAGGGATCTGTTTGCCCTGTGACTTCAACCTCCGCGAGACCGCGTCCGGACTGCCGGTTTCCCGCGACATGACGGAAGTCATCGACGCCGCCGATGCTGTCGTGGCGACCGGAATGACCTTGTCCAACGGGTCTTTCGACGTACTCCTCGATCGTTGCCGTCAGCAATCGAAGCCGCTGGCGGTCTATGCTCAGACCGGAAGCGCCGTGATCCGGTCCTTCCTCGGCTCCGGCGTCACAGCCCTCTCCGCGGAGCCCTTCCCCTTCTCCCAGTTCAGCTCCCGCCCGAGCAGCCTCTACCGCTACCCCAGGACGGACACATGAGCAGCAACACCCAAAACCCAGCACCCGACGTCCGCCCGGCTCCGCGCCAGGGCGCGGCCCCGGGCCCCCCAGAAGGCCGGCTGGGGATGGCCGTGGCGCCTGCAACTGGTGCCGGGGCGGCGGCGATCCCCGGAGGTGGTGCGGGGATGGGTGCTGCTTCCTCCCCGACCCCCAGTTCCGCGGAGGTGCCGGGGGATCTGTGGATGGCTCGGCGGTTGTGGCCGTTCTTGCTGGCGTCGGCGGTGAGTTTGATTCCGTTCACCGTGTTCGGGATGTACCTGGTGCCGATCGCGGGCGCGGCGGGTGGGAATGTGGCGGAGATCGGCGGGCTGCGGGGGCTCGGCGGTCTGGCGGCGCTGATCGTCGGGTTCTCGCTGGCGCCGCTGATCGACCGGATGGCTCGTGAGCTGGTGGCGGCCGGCGGACTGGCCTTGCTGGGCATCTCGGCAGCGCTGGGTGCCCTCGGCAACGTGTTCGCGCTGGCCGCGTTCTGCCTGCTGATCGGTGCGTCCACCTCGATCCTGGCGCCGTCGATCGGGGCCGCCGCGGCCGACCGGTTCACCACCCCGGCGGCGGCCGGGCGAGCGGCCACGCTGGTGTCCGCGACCACGTCGGCGATGGCGATGCTGGCCGCTCCGGTTCTCGCCGTACCGGGAATGTTGTGGGGCTGGCGGGGCAACCTGCTCGCCGCGGCCGTCATCTCGCTCGCTTTGTCGGCAGCGTTCTTCTGGCGCGGCCGCGGTCGGACGGCGCCGCTGCGGGCGGGCGGCGGTCAGCGGATGAGCTACCTCGCGACGTACCGCGAGCTGGGCCGGATCCCCGGCGCACTTCCACTGCTCGTGGTCGCGATGCTGCGGACAGCAGCGTTCATGGGTTACCTGGCCTACCTCGCGGCGTTCTACGACGAGACGTTCGACCTCGCGCCCGGGTGGTTCGCGCTGGTCTGGTCACTGAGCGGTGCGTCCTTCTTCCTCGGCAACCTGCTGGCCGGCCGCTACATCGCACTCGAGCGCCCATGGATCGGTCCGGAGAAGATGCTGCTGGTCGGCCTCGGCGTCGCCCTCACCAGCGTCTCCGCCTTCTACTTCTCCCCGAGTCTCCCGCTGACCCTCCTGCTCACCGCGCTGATGGGCGCCAGCCACGCGACGGTCGCCGCCTGCGTCACCACCCTGCTGGTCCGCCGCAGTGGTGATCTGCGGGGTTCGGCGCTCAGCGTCAACGCGGCCGGCATGAGTCTCGGCACGTTCCTCGGCGCCGCGCTGGGCGGTCTGGGCCTCGGCCTCGGTGGATACCCCGGCACCGCCCTGACTTTCGCCTCGATCACCCTGATCGCGGTCCTTTTCTCGCTGCGAGTCCGCCGCTGAGCGAGTTATCGTTCCGTCCTATGGAGAACCTGCCCGACCGCCCGCACCCGCATGCACATCTGCGCGCTTCCGACACCGATCGCGACCGGGTCGTCGACGTACTGCGGGACGCCCTGATGTCGGGGCGGTTGACGCAGGACGAACATGCCGAGCGGCTCGAGCAGACGCTGAAGGCCAGGACGCTGGGTGAGCTCGAGCCGATCACGCAGGACCTCGTCATCCCGCAGCAGGCGATGCCGGCGCCGAGCGCCGTACCGTCGAACAGCCCGGTGCCGATCGAGGAGCCGGCCAACCCGTCGGACAGCTTCGACACCCTGTTCGCGATCTTCGGTGGCGGCGAGCGGAAGGGCCGGCGGCGGGTCAAGCGCCGGACCAACGCGGTGGCGATCTTCGGCGGGCACGACCTGGACATGACGGACGCGGTGTTCGAGGGCCGCGAGGTGGCGATCTATGCGTTCGCCGTGTTCGGCGGGATCGACCTCACCGTCCCGGACTCGGTCGAGGTCCGCAGCCAGGGCGTCGGCATCTTCGGCGGCTTCGCGGCCCGCGGCGGCGACTCACCCGACCCGAACGCCCCGGTCGTCATCGTGAAGGGCCTGGCCCTCTTTGGCGGCGTCGGCGGCCAGATCGCCTCCAAACGCCACAAGAAACGCTTCAAGAACCACGGCGGCAACCACGGCCACCTAGGCCACTGAACCGATCGCATTTGGCTGGTTGACCCACCAAATGGGGGGTTTGCCACCCGTATTCCGGGTGGCAAACCCACAACGCGGTGGGTCAACCAGCCAAATGGGTCAGCTAGATCCAGGTCTTGAACCACATGCGCTGGAGCCACTCCGGGTGGGGGAGGACCTTGTCGGTGAGGATCGGCCAGATGTAGGCGAAGTTCAGGACAACCAGGACGACGAACGCGCCGACCACCGCGCTGCCGATCAGCCGGCGCGATGTCGCCTGGCCGAAGGCGGTCCGGGCCGGGCCGAGGATCTTGCCGAGGACGAGGGCCAGCGCCATCACCGTGAACGGGATCATCGTGACGGCGTAGAAGAAGAAGATCGGTCTGTCGTCGAAGGCGAACCACGGCAGCCAGCAGGTCAGGTAGCCGACGATGGGTATGCCGAAGCGCCAATCCCGCTGGCCCACCCAGAACACCAGCGCGGCGATCAGCGCGAGCGCGCCACCCCACCACAGCAGCGGTGTGCCGAGCGCGGAGATCACCGACAGGCAGTTCGTCCCGGCCGGCGCGGTGCAGCCCTTCGTCCCGGTCTTGATGTCGTTGACCGCGTCGAAACCGATCGGGCGGGCGATGATCGGCCAGCCGGCCGGGTTCGAGGCGTACGGGTGGGTGGCGTTCTTGATGTAGTCGCCGGTGTGGAAAGCGAGCACTTCCTGGTGGTAGTGGATCAGCGACCGGAAGTCGTCCGGGACGACCTTCATCACGCCGGTCGCCGGGTTCTTGGACGCGTAGTCGTGGTCGTAGGCGTTGTCGTGCAGCAGCCAGCCGGTCCAGGTCGCGGTGTAGGTGACGATCGCGACCAGCACGATGCTGAGGAACGCCGGGATGCCGTCGACCAGTGCCGACTTCACGAACGCGCGCCGCACGCCGAGGGCCCGCCGGGCGCCGAAGTCCCAGGCGAAGACGAGGATGCCGAACCCGGCGATCACCCAGACCGCGGACCACTTGGTGCCGAGCGCGAGGCCGAAACAGACACCGGCGGCGATCCGCCACGGGCGGATCAGCAGCCAGCGGCCGAGGGTACGGCGCTGGCCGTCCGGAACCGGGGTGTCGAGGGAGTCGGCGTGCCGGCGGCGGCTCCAGTCCCGGTCGGCGACCAGGCACGAGATCGCGGCGACCAGCCAGAAGGCCAGGAAGATGTCGAGCAGCGCGACCCGGGACATGACGAAGTGCAGGCCGTCGACCGCGAGCAGCAGGCCGGCGATGCAGCCGATCAGGGTGGACCGGGTCATCCGCCGTACGGTCCGGATCAGCAGCAGCACGGTCAGGGTGCCGAACAGGGCCGGCATGAATCGCCAGCCGAACGTGTTCATCCCGAACAGCTGCTCACCGGCGGCGATCATCCACTTGCCGACCTCCGGGTGCACGGTCAGGCTCGGGGTGTCCTTGAAGACGTCCAGGTTGCCGGCCAGGATCGCCTTGTCGGCGGCGCCCTCCGGCTGGTCGATGAACTGCCGGGCGTAGCCGAACTTGAGCAGGCTGTACGCGTCCTTGGCGTAGTACGTCTCGTCGAAGACGAACTTCACCGGCTCGCCGAGGTTCCAGAACCGCAGGAACGCGGCCAGCGCGGTGATCACCAGGGTCGCGATCCAGCCACCGTCGAAGTCCTTCGGCATCGGCGGGTACAACCGCTCCTTCAGCGGCGGCAACCGCCTTCCGAGCACGTCCCGCCCGAGCGTGTCCCGCCCCTCGGCAGCGTCCCCCCGCCGAGCAGTCCCGTCCTCGATCACAGCAGTCACGCCCGCCATCGTACGGAGCCCCCAGTAGCACTGTCCCCCGGCGTACTGCCCGGGGCCTGCGATGATGGGGCCCGTGAGTGGGCGACTGGTGTTGGCGGGGACGCCTATTGGGGATGTGCTGGATGCGTCGGCTCGGTTGGGGAGGGTGTTGGGGGAGGCCGATGTGGTGGCGGCTGAGGACACCCGGCGGTTGCGGCGGTTGACGTCGGAGCTGGGTGTCGTGGTCACCGGCCGGGTGGTCAGCTACTTCGAGGGCAACGAGCGGGAGCGGACCGCGGACCTCCTGGACGCGTTGACCGCGGGGCAGACCGTGGTCGTGGTGACGGACGCGGGCATGCCGAGTGTTTCGGATCCGGGGTACCGGTTGGTGGCTGCGGCGATCGAGGCCGGCGTGGACGTGACCGCCGTACCTGGGCCGTCCGCCGTCCTGACAGCGCTGGCGCTGAGCGGTCTGCCGGTCGACCGGTTCACGTTCGAGGGGTTCCTGCCGCGCAAGCCGGGGGAGCGGGCGCGGCGGTTGGGGGAGCTGGCGGACGAGCAGCGGACGATGGTGTTCTTCGAGGCCCCGCACCGGCTGGCCGCGTCCCTCGAGGCGATGGCCGAGGCCTTCGGCGCGGAGCGTCGTACGGCGGTCTGCCGCGAGCTCACCAAGACGTACGAAGAGGTCAAACGCGGCCCGGTCGCGGAGCTGGTGAAGTGGGCGGCGGACGGCGTAAGGGGTGAGATCACGGTGGTCGTCGCGGGCGCGGATCCGGGCCAGGTGCTGACCCCGGCGGAGCTCGCCCGGGAGGTCGCCACGGACGAGGAAGCCGGAACACCCCGTAAACAGGCCATCGCCGACGTGGCGAAGCGGTACAACGTTCCCAAACGGACTGTGTACGACGCTGTGCTCGCCGCCCGGGACCCTGGTCAATAGCACTGGCGCGCGGCACTACCCTTTTCCTATGTCCGAGAAGGCCTATTACGTCACCACCCCGATCTACTACGTCACGGCGGCGCCGCACATCGGCAGCGCGTACACGACCGTGGCCGGGGACGTCCTGACCCGCTGGCACGCGCAGCGCGGGGAGCGGAAGTGGTACCTGACCGGTACCGACGAGCACGGCGAGAAGGTGATGCGCAGCGCGCAGGCCCAGGGCATGTCGCCGAAGGAGTGGACCGACAAGCTGGTCGAGGAGGCCTGGAAACCGGCCTGGGTCGACGTCGACATCGCGTACGACGACTTCATCCGGACCACCGAGCAGCGGCACACCGAGCGGGTCCGTGAGTTCTGGCAGACGCTCTACGACAAGGGCGACGTCTACCAGGGCCAGTACGAGGGCCTGTACTGCGTCGGCTGCGAGGAGTTCAAGCTGCCGGCCGACATCCGCACCGACGAGGACGGCACCCAGCGGTGCATGATCCACGGCACCGAGCTGGAGACGGTCGCGGAGACGAACTACTTCTTCCGGCTCTCGGCGTACGCCGACAAGCTGCTGGAGCTGTACGAGTCGCAGCCGGACTTCGTCGCGCCCGCGAGTGCCCGCAACGAGGTGATCGCGTTCGTCAAGCAGGGCCTGCAGGACCTGTCGATCACTCGGTCGACGTTCGACTGGGGTATCCCGGTGCCGTGGGACGAGGACCACGTCCTCTACGTCTGGATCGACGCGCTGCTCAACTACGTGACCGCGGCCGGCTACGGCACCGACCCGGAGCGGTTCGAGCAGCTCTGGCCGGTCGACGTACATCTGGTGGGCAAGGACATCCTCCGGTTCCACGCGGTGATCTGGCCGGCCATGCTGATGGCCGCCGGGGTCGCGGTGCCGCGGCAGGTGTTCGCGCACGGCTGGCTGCTGGTCGGCGGCGAGAAGATGAGCAAGTCCAAGCTGACCGCGATCGCGCCGCACGAGATCACCGACCACTTCGGCTCGGACGCGTTCCGGTACTACTTCCTGCGCACGATCCAGTTCGGTTCGGACGGGTCGTTCTCCTGGGAGCACCTGAGCGCGGTGTACACCTCCGAGCTCGCCAACGGCCTCGGCAACCTGGCCAGCCGGATCGCGGCGATGGTCGGCAAGTACTTCGACGGCGCCCTGCCCGAGCCGACCGACCACGGCCCGGCCGAGCAGGCGCTTGCGGACAAGCTCACCCAGACCGTGGCCACGGCCGACAGGGCGATCGACACACTGGCGTTCCACGACGCGCTGGCCGCGATCAACGACCTGGTCGGCGCGGTCAACGGCTACGTCACCGAGCAGGAGCCATGGAAGGTCGCCAAGGACGACACGAAGCGCGACCGCCTGGCCACCATCCTGTACTCCGCCGCCGAGACCCTGCGCGCGGTCGCCGTACTCCACAACCCGACCATGCCCAAGACGTCCGCCAAGCTCTGGACGCTCCTCGGCGCCGAAGAAAAGCTCGGCTCCCTGAAGGACCAGCGAGTCCAGGACGCCGCCACCTGGGGCCAGCTACCGGCCGGCGCCATCCTCACCAAGGGCGAGCCCCTCTTCCCTCGCCTCGAAGAATCCTGAGGATTGGTATCAGTGAGGATAGTATCATTGATGATACTATCCTCACTGATACTTTCATGAGGAGATGCCGGTGCGGCGGTTTATCGGTCGGGCTCACGAGCTTGGCGTACTGCGAGACGCCCTGACGCGGCTCCGGTCGAATGCTGAACAGCCGGGGGAGTGCATCCTGATCCGGGGCCGCCGCCGGGTCGGAAAGTCGAGCTTGGTCGAGGAGTTCCTCCGGACGGCCGAGGTGCCGTACGTCTTCTTCACGGCAGCCGGCCAGTCCGCCGAGGATGAACTGACTGAACTGGCTGAGGCGGTCGCCGCATCGAACCTCCCTGACCGCGAGGTCTTCGCCGAGGAGGCGCCCACTCAGTGGAGCGCCGCCCTGCGCCTGCTCGCGGACCTCCTGCCGGACGATCAGCCGAGCGTCGTCGTGATCGACGAGGTTCCGTACCTGATGGCTCGGGTGGACGCCTTCGAGGGCGTGCTGCAGCGGGCGTGGGACCGATTGTTCAGTCGCAAGCCCGTGCTTCTGCTGCTCGTCGGGTCGGATCTGTCGATGATGGAGTCCCTGAACAGCTACCAGCGGCCGTTTCACCAACGTGGTCGCGAGATGGTCGTCGGGCCGCTCACACCCGCCGATCTCGCGGACATGCTCGACCTCCAGCCCGCCGTGGCCTTCGATGCGGCTTTGGTGACCGGTGGGCTGCCCTTGATCTGCAGGGATTGGCGGCCGGGGGGAACTCTGCGCGACTTCCTGAAGGCGAGCCTGAGCGATCCGACGTCGGCGCTGCTGGTGTCGGCCGAGCGCTCACTGGCGGCGGAGTTCCCGCCGCAAGCCCTCGGCGCAGAGGTGCTGCGAGTGATCGGGAGCGGCGAGCGGACCTTCAGCAACATCGCCCGGTCCGCCGGCGGACTCGCTCATACCAGCCTCACCAGGGCGATGCAGGTCTTGACGGACAAGGGGATCGTGGTCGCCGAGCTGCCGGTCTCACTCCGCCCGTCGAAGGAGCGGCGGTACCGGATCGCCGATCCCTACCTGCGGTTCTGGCTGACGTTCCTTGCCCCGCACATGGCGGAGATCGAGCGGATGCGCGGTGATCTGACGCTGGTCCGGATCAAGGAGAAGTGGAGCAGTTGGCGGGGTCGAGCGGTCGAGCCACTGATCCGTGAATCCCTGGCCAGAATGCTGCCGGACGATCAGTTGCCGGCGGCACCTGTCGTGGGTGGGTACTGGACTCGGAGCAACGATGTCGAAGTCGACCTGGTCGGGGCCGACCGTGGTCCGGTGGCGAAGGAACTCCTTTTCCTCGGTTCCATCAAATGGCTGGACAACAGCCGGTTCGACGACCGTGACCTCGCAGCGCTCCAGCGGCATCGCGGCGTACTGACTGACGATCCGGTTCCGCTGGTGGCTGTCTCGCGCAACGGCGTTACTGCGAAGGGCCTTGACGCCGTTTACCAGCCGGCCGAGCTGCTGGCCGCCTGGAATCGACGATCCTAGACCGCTGTCGCGTGGTAGAGGGCAGCCGCCTGGGTTCGGGTGGTTACGGCCAGTTTGGTGAGGATGTTGGCTACGTGGAACTTGACCGTGGACTCGCTGATGTGGAGGGCATCGGCGATGGAGCGGTTGCGGTGGCCTTGAGCCAGGCGTTCCAGGACTTCCAGTTCGCGGTTGCCCAGGGCGGCGAGTGGCTCCGAGGTGACCGTCTGCGGGGTTGACTGGGGGCGGAGGGTGATGCGGGCGGTGATGCCCCAGCCGGGGACGGAGTCGAGGTCGAGGTCGCCCGCGTGCAGGCGGAGCCGTTCGGCCAGCTGACCCAGGTCGAGGACGTTCTCCAGCAGGCCCGGGCCGTCGTCGCGGACGGTCGCCTGCAGTTCGGGGTCGGTCCACCTCCAGCCGACGCGGATCCGCCGTACCCGGTCCTGGGTGAGCATCGCGAGGACGACGGACCGGACCGCCACCCGGGCCGCGTGGGCGACGCCGCCCGGGATCAGCCGGTCGTTGCCGGGGGCATCCAGTTCGAGGTCGACCGGGCCGTGCCGGAGCAGCGCGCGGAGCGACTCGGCGAGCCGGTCGAACGCCCGTCCGGCGGGCTCCTCGCCGCTGCACACCCGGTCTCGCTGAGTGTCGTTGCGCAGCTCCGCCAGCCCGTTCAGGGCCAGCTCCACCGCCATCGAGCGGGCCGAGGCGTCATCGATCCGCTGGTTCCGCAGTACGCCGAGGAGCGTTGCGAGCGTGGCCGCGTGGGCCTCACCGAGCTCGGCGGCGATGTCGGCGCGGCCCTCCGCCACGGCCCGGTTCTGGGCCAGCGCGCCGGGCTCCCGCTCGAGCGTGAGGCGGTACATGTGCGCGGTGATCAGGTCCCACACGGTCTGGACCATCGCGGCCGCCTCCGTCGGCGTCTCGTCGTACCGGATGAAGACGACCACCGAACCCCGCGGTGCCCGGTCGCTGGCGACGGCCAGGACAGGGTGCCTCGAGCCCGCGATCGGTACGACGCCCTGCCACGGCTGGCCCGCGGTCACGGTGCCGAGCAGCCCGGCCAGGTCGGCGCCGGTGACGGCCTCGGCCAGGACGGGCTCGCCGTGTGCGGTGACGGGCGTGGACGCGCACTGCGAGGCGAGCTGGGCGACCGCCCGATGCGGGATCAGCTCGGCGGTCGCCGCCGACAACCGCGCCAGGATCTCCGCCGGGGGCCCGTCAATGATCTGCGCCGCCGATCCCAGCACCTCTGCCGTCTGCACATCGCCCAGAGTACGTCGGTTGACGCGTCCACCTGAGCCCGTCGTTCGGGCGGTGGACAACTGTCCGAACGGCCAGTCGGGATCGGCGGCCGGGCCGAGATCATCGATTGAAGCATCAACCAATCGATGGAGGCAGGACATGCAAGCGGTGGTATTCGAGGAGTTCGGTGGTCCCGAGGTGCTGCGGACCGAGGACGTGGCCGAGCCGCACGCCGGGCCGGGTGAGGTGCGGGTCAGGGTCCGGGCCGCCGGCGTGAACCCGCTCGACTTCAAGATCCGTCGCGGCTGGATGCAGGGTTTCATCGACGTCACTTTCCCGGCGACGCCCGGCATCGAGGTCGCGGGCGTGGTGGACGAGGTGGGCGAGGGTGCGGGCTTCGCGATCGGCGACGAGGTGGTCGGCTGGGCGACGACCGGTTCATACGCCGAGCACGCGCTCGTCGGCAACGTCGTACCGAAGCCCGCCGGGGTGGCCTGGGAGCAGGCAGTCGGCTTGCCGGTCGCGGGCGAGACGGCTCAGCGCGTCCTCGACGAGCTCGGTGTGAAGGACGGCGAGACCCTGCTGCTGCACGGCGCCGCGGGCGCGGTCGGCTCGATCGCCGTACAGCTCGCCAAGGCCGCCGGGGTCACCGTCATCGGTACGGCGTCACCGGCCAACCACGAATACCTGCGCTCGATCGGCGCGATCCCGGTCGCGTACGGCGACGGCCTGGTCGACCGGGTTCGTGAGGTCGCGCCGGACGGCGTCGACGCGGTGTTCGACGCCGCCGGTCAGGGCGGGCTGCAGGAGTCGATCGAGCTCCGCGGCGGCACCGACCGCATCGTCACCATCGCCGACATGAACGCCGGCGCGCTGGGCGTCGCGGTCTCGATGGGCAGCACCGCCACGCCGGAGCAGGTGCGGGCCGGCCTGGCGGCCCACCTCCAGGCCGTTGCCGACGGCACCCTCCAGGTCCGCATCGCGGAGACCTTCGCGCTGGCCGACGCCGCCAAGGCCCAGGACCTCAGCGAATCCGGCCACGCCCAGGGCAAGGTCGTCGTACTGGTCTAATCCTGTCGCCTGCGGCCGGCTGCAGTCTTAGAGTCGGCCGCATGGCTGTATTGAATGCCGCGCCTCCGGCGCGGGGGTCATGGGGCTTTGACTCCCGCCCTTCCCTCGTCGCTCCAGTCGCTGCGCTCCCTCCGCTCCTCAGTCCAGGGCGGGAGGCCCCATGACCGGCATCCTGTCCGCCGTTGCCTGGCCGTATGCGAACGGGCCCAGGCATATCGGCCATGTCTCCGGCTTCGGTGTGCCATCCGACGTGTTCAGCCGGTACCTGCGGATGGCTGGTCACGACGTGCTGATGGTGTCCGGAACGGACGAGCACGGTACGCCGATCCTCGTCCAGGCCGAGCGGGAGGGCGTCACGCCCCGGGAGCTCGCGGACCGGTACAACCGGGTGATCGTCGAGGACCTGCAGGGGCTGGGACTGAGCTACGACCTGTTCACCCGGACCACCACTCGCAACCACTACTCCGTCGCGCAGGAGTTGTTCAGAACCGTTCACCGCAACGGATATCTCGTGCCCAGGACCACGATGGGCGCGATCTCGCCGTCGACCGGGCGCACGCTGCCGGACCGCTACATCGAGGGCACCTGCCCGATCTGCGGGTACGACGCCGCGCGCGGGGATCAGTGTGACAACTGCGGCAACCAGCTCGACGCGATCGACCTCCGCAACCCGCGCAGCCGGATCAACGGCGAGACGCCGGTGTTCGTCGAGACCGAGCACTTCTTCCTCGATCTCCCGGCCCTGGCCGACGCACTCGGCTCCTGGCTGCAGACCCGCACCGGCTGGCGGCCGAACGTACTGAAGTTCGCCCTCAACCTGCTCGACGATGTCCGGCCGCGCGCGATGACCCGCGACATCGATTGGGGTATCCCGGTCCCGCTGCCCGGCTGGGAGGACAACCCGAACAAGCGGCTGTACGTGTGGTTCGACGCCGTCATCGGCTACCTGTCCGCCAGTATCGAGTGGGCCCGCCGTACCGGCGTCCCGGACGCCTGGCGCAAGTGGTGGTGCGATCCCGATGCACAGTCGTACTACTTCATGGGCAAGGACAACATCACCTTCCACGCCCAGATCTGGCCGGCCGAGCTGCTCGGCCACAACCGATCACCAGGCCGGTACGGCGCTCTGAACCTGCCGACCGAGGTGGTCAGCAGTGAGTTCCTGACCATGGAAGGCCGGAAGTTCTCGTCGTCGCGGTCGGTGGTGATCTACGTCCGCGACGTCCTGGAACGCTACGGCCCGGACGCGCTGCGGTACTTCATCTCCGTCGCCGGACCGGAGAGCCAGGACACCGACTTCACCTGGGCGGAGTTCGTCCGGCGCAACAACGACGAGCTGGTCAGCACCTGGGGCAACCTGGTGAACCGGACCGCGTCGATGATCGCGAAGAACTTCGGTGCGATCCCTCCGGCCGGTGAGCTCACACCGGCCGATCGCACACTCCTTGCCGCGAGCAAGGACGCCTTCGATACCGTCGGCGACCATCTCCGGCATCAGCGGCTGAAGCTCGCGATCGGCGAAGCGATGCGGAACGCGGGCGAGGCCAACCAGTACCTGTCCCAGCAGGCGCCGTGGAAAGAGTCAGACTCGGAGCGGAAGGCAACGATTCTGCACGTCGCCGCTCAGGTAGTGGCCGACAGCAACCGCCTGCTCGCACCCTTCCTGCCGCATTCGGCCCAACGGGTGCACGAGGCGCTCGGTGGGACCGGCACCTTCCTGCCGCGGCCGGAGATCCGCGAGGTCGACGATCTCGACGGCGGGCCGCCGTACCCGATCATCACCGGCGACTACTCCACGCAGCCCAGCTGGTCGCCGGAGCCCGTCGTACCGGGAACTCCTGTCCGTCCTCCGACGCCGATCTTCACGAAACTGGCGCCTGAAGTGGTCGACGAGGAGCTCGCGCGGCTCGGGTGACGCTTTTCTACAAGCGCGTAAGGAGCGGGGGTCGTACGGTCTTGGTAGAGAGGAGTTGAGGATCATGGCCGACTACCTGGCCACTGCTGAGACCGACATCAATGCTTCGCCGGCGCGGGTGTGGGAGGTGCTGACCGATCCCGACCAGATCAAGAAGTTCATGTTCGGGGCCGATGTGAAGACGGACTGGCGGAAGGGGAGTCCGATCACCTGGAGCGGTGAGTACGAAGGCAAGGCGTACGAGGACAAGGGCGAGATCGTGGAGATCGACCCTGGCCGGACGCTGCGGGTGACTCACTACAGTCCGTTGAGCGGGCAACCCGACGTACCGGAGAACTACCACACGCTCACCTACGAGCTGGACGACCACGGCACGTCGACGCACCTGAAACTCACCCAGGACAACAACAGCAGCGAGGACGAGGCCGCCCACTCCAAGGGCATGTGGGAGATGCTCGTGGCCAAGGTCAAGGAAGCGGCCGAGGAGTGAGGTCGTGTCTGATGGTCCCTCGCCTACTGCGCGGCACTCGGCACGGCACCTCGCCGCACTGGAGCAAAGGCCACGATGGAACCACATCGAGGCCTTCGCTCCAGCACGCCGAGCTACCGCACCGAGCACCTGCTCGCTACGGCGCTGGACCATCAGACACGACCTGTCAGTAACCTAGGCCCTATGTCTGCTGATGGTGTGGAGGTCCGCCGGCCGACCCGTGAGCGGGCCGCTATCGGGGAGGACGGCCGCTCGCGGGACCGGACCCGGCCGGCGTTGCCTGACCCGCTGCCGATGAGTGTGGTCGACGCGCACTGCCATCTCGACATCGCCGACGGCGAGGACGGTGCTTGGCTGAGCCCGGCCGAGGCGATCAAGCTGGCGTCGTCGGTCGGCGTGACCCGGATCGTCCAGGTCGGCTGCGATCTGCCGGGTGCGTTGTGGGCGGTCGAGGCCGCGGAGCAGTACAAGAGCGTCGTCGCCGGCGTCGCGCTGCACCCCAACGAAGCCCCGAAGCTGAAGGCCGCCGGTGAGTTGGACAGTGCGCTGGCCGAGATCGAGCGGTTGGCGAAAAGCACCGACAAGGTCCGAGTGATCGGCGAGACCGGGCTGGACTACTTCCGCACCGGTGAGGACGGCCGGGCCGCGCAGCACGAGTCGTTCGCCGCGCACATCGAGCTGGCCAGGCGGCTGGACAAGACGCTGATGATCCACGACCGGGACGCGCACGACGACATCCTGAAGATCCTGGACCGCGAGGGTGTGCCGGACCGCCTGGTGATGCACTGCTTCTCCGGTGACACCGAGTTCGCCCGGGAGTGCGTGAACCGCGGCGCCTTCCTGAGCTTCGCCGGCGTGGTGACGTTCAAGAACGCCCAGTCGCTGCGGGACGCGCTGGCGGTGACTCCGCTGGACCACATCCTGGTCGAGACCGACGCGCCGTACCTGACGCCGTCTCCGCATCGCGGTCAGCCGAACGCGTCGTACCTGATCCCGCACACCGTCCGGAAGATGGCCGGCGTCCTCAACATCTCCGTCCCGGAGCTCTGCGAAGCCCTGAACACCAACGCCAACCGGGCCTTCGGGGGTTCCTGGTAGACAGTGCCTCATGGAGTTCAGTGAGGTAGTCCGGCGGCGCCGGATGGTCCGCAACTACGACCCCGATCGCCCGGTTCCGGCGGAGATCCGGGAACGCATCCTGGAGAACGGCCTGCACGCCCCGTCGGGCGGGTTCAGCCAGGGCTGGGCGTTCCTCACCCTGGAGGGCGACGACCGGGAGCGATACTGGGCGATCGCGGCCGATCAGGTCGACGACAAGTATGTGGAATGGATCACAGGGCTGCGCCGGGCGCCGCTGCTGATCCTGGCCTTCGCGCACAAGGACGCGTACCTCGATCGGTACACCGAGCCGGACAAGGGCTGGACCGACCGCGACGAGTCCCGCTGGACGGCGCCGTACTGGTACGTCGACACCGGCATGGCGGTGCTGCTGATGCTGCAGACGGTCGTCGACGAAGGCTTGGGGGCCTGCTTTTTCGGGCCTCCGGCGGACAAGGTGGGCAAGCTCTACCAGGAGTTCGGGGTGCCCGCCGGGTTCGACCTGATCGGGCTGTTGTCGGTCGGCTACCGGGCCCCGGACAAGCGGTCGCCGTCGCTGAAACGAGGCCGCCGCAGTACGGCGGAAGTGGTGCATCGAGGGCAGTGGGGCCGTCACGAGGTGTGATCGCCTCATTACACCTTTTCCCGACTCGCCGACGAGAGGATTGGCACTTCCGCGACTTCTTCGTTACTGTCTCGTGACGTTGGCCGGGATCGGGGAAGGTTCCGGGCAGTACGCCCCTCGGCGTTGACCGTGTTGTCCGGGCCCACTGGGGCCGGTCTGTGTGGCCTGCGCCCGTACTGTCCCGCCCCGTGCCCGGGTAGCCCTACCTGGGAGCGTTAGTGCGTAAGTCCATCATCGTGGCCGTCTGTGCGACGGCCGCGTTCGCCGTCGCCGGCGGCTCCGTGGCCTATGCCAGCAAGAGCAAGACAGTCAGTCTTTCCGTCGACGGCCAGGTGCAGCAGGTGCACACCTTCGGCTCCACCGTGGCGGACGCCCTCGAGGCCAAGAAGATCCAGGTCGGCGAGCACGATGTCGTGGCGCCGGGGCTGGACGCGAAGCTCAAGGACGGCCAAGAGATCGCGGTGCAGTACGGTCGCCAGCTGACCGTCACCGCGGACGGCACCAAGAGGTCCTTCTGGACCACCGCCGACAGCGTCAACGAGGCGCTCGCGGACCTGGGCCTGCGGTACGACACCGCGGCCGTGTTCTCCACCAGCCGGAGCGCGCCGATCGGGCGTGAGGGGCTGAACCTCGTGGTCCAGACCCCGAAGACGGTGCAGATCGTCCGGCAGGGCAAGGTCGCGACGATCAAGTCGATGGCCGCGACGGTCGGCGAGGCGCTGACCGCGGCGAAGATCGGGTGGGACCAGGACGACCGGATCACCCCGGCCGCCGCGACCGCGCTCAAGCCGGGCGTCAACCGCATCGGTTACGTGAAGGTCGACGTCAAGAAGGTCACCAAGACCGTGGCGATCGCGCATGGCACGGACGAGACCGAGTCGGCCACCCTGCTCGAGGGCACCAAGAAGACCGCGGCCAAGGGCACCGACGGCGCGAAGTCGATCACGTACCTGTTCACCTACCTGGACGGCAAGCTGTCCGCCACCAAGGTGGTCGGCAGCAAGGTCGTCACGGCGCCGGTGGACGAGAAGGTCCTGATCGGCACCAAGCCGAAGCCGGAGGAGCCGACCACCGACGTCGCGCCGCCGCCGACCGGTGACACGAGCGTGTGGGACCGGATCGCCGAGTGCGAGTCCGGCGGAAACTGGGCGACGAACACCGGCAACGGGTACTACGGCGGCCTGCAGTTCAGCCACCAGACCTGGGTCGCGTACGGCGGTGACGCGTACGCCGAGAACGCCCACCTGGCCAGCAAGGCGCAGCAGATCGCGATCGCCGAGAAGGTCCGGGCGGCCCGCGGCGGCTACGGCGACTGGCCGGTCTGCGGCCAGCGCGCGTGAGTGAGCCTGACACACTGACGAGGTGACCTCGTCTGATTCATCCACTTCCGCCGGACCGAGACTTCTCGGTCCGGCGGAAGTGCGTTCACTGGCCGCTTCGCTCGGCGTCCGGCCGACCAAGCAGCGCGGCCAGAACTTCGTCATCGATCCGAACACGGTTCGCCGGATCGTCCGGACAGCCGCACTCGACGAGGCCGGGGAACTGGTCCTGGAGGTCGGCCCGGGGCTCGGGTCGCTGACGCTGGCACTGCTGGCCGACGGGCACCGGGTCACCGCGGTCGAGATCGACCCCGTGCTGGCGTCGGCGCTGCCGTCGACGATCGCGACGTACGCGCCGGAACAGGCTCGCGACTTCACCGTGGTCGAGGCAGACGCGATGACCGTCGGGCCGGACGAGATCGGTGCGCCGACCGCGTGTGTGGCCAATCTGCCGTACAACGTCGCCGTACCCGTCCTCCTGCACCTGCTCGAGGTGTCCGGCTCGCTGCGCCACGGGCTGGTCATGGTTCAGGCCGAGGTCGCCGACCGGCTCGCGGCGCCGCCCGGCTCGCGCACGTACGGCGTACCGTCCGCGAAGGCGGCCTGGTACGCCGAGGTCCGCCGGGCCGGTCCGATCGGGCGGAACGTGTTCTGGCCGGCGCCGAACGTGGATTCGGGCCTGGTCGCGTTCGAGCGGCGTGAACCACCTGACACGGAAGCGAGTCGGGAAGAAGTGTTCGCGGTGATCGAGGCGGCCTTCTCGCAGCGGCGCAAGACCGTCCGATCCGCACTGTCACGCTGGCTGCCGGACCGCGAACGCCTCGACGAGGTGTTCCGCGCCACCGGGATCGACCCCGGGCTGCGCGGCGAGATGCTCGGCATCACCGAGTTCGCGGCCCTGGCCGGCGCGGCGAGGCGGTAGTCCACATCGAGGCACGTTCGGCACCACCATGCCTCGACGAGGCACTAGCCTGTGCGGGTGCCACCTTCTGCTGAGGTCACGGTGCGGTCGCCGGCCAAGATCAATCTCGGTCTGTCGGTCGGTCCGCCGCGCCCGGACGGGTTCCACCCCGTCGCCACGATCTACCAGGCCGTCGCCCTGTACGACGATGTCACCGCGGTGCTGCGCGACGACGACTCCTCGATCTCGGTCGAGGTGGTCGGCGACTTCGCGGCCGACGTACCGACGGACGAGACGAACCTCGCGGTGCGGGCGGCGCGGTTGCTGCAGGCGGAGTACGACGTCGACGAAGGCGTCGACCTGACCATCCGCAAGACCATCCCGGTCGCGGGTGGGATGGCGGGTGGTTCGACTGACGCGGCAGCGACTTTGGTGGCGTGCAACCGGCTGTGGGGCTTGCAGTTGTCGCAGACCGAGTTGCAGCATCTCGCCGCCGAGCTGGGCAGCGACGTGCCGTTCTGCCTGGTCGGTCACACCGCGCTCGGCCGGGGACGTGGTGACCAGGTCACCGAGGTGATGTCGCGCGGGACCTTCCACTGGGTGTTCGCGATCGCCGACGGCGGCCTGTCCACACCGGCCGTGTACGGCGAGCTGGACCGGCTGCGCCCGCTCCGCCGGGTCGAGGCCCCGCAGGTCCGCCCCGAGCTCCTGTCGGCGCTGCTGTCCGGCCAGCCCGGCGCCCTCGCGGTTGCCCTCAGCAACGACCTCCAGGCGGCCGCCCTGTCGCTGCGGCCCGAGCTCGGCGACACCCTCCAGTTCGGCCTCGACCAAGGCGCCCTGGCCGCCCAGGTCTCCGGCTCCGGCCCCACCTGCCTGTTCCTGGCCGCCGACAGCCGCAGTGCCGTCGACCTCGCCGTCGAACTCGCCGAATCCGGCCTCTGCCGCATGGTCCGCCAAGCCGAAGGCCCAGTCCCCGGCGCCCGAATCCTCCCCGCCACCGTCAACCGGTAGGTGTCAACGGCCGGTCAGGATCGGCAGGAGTTGGTCGGTGCGGGGGGTGGTGGCCAGGGCGGATCAGTAGGGAGCGGGCGGCGAGGGCTGGGTTGAATCCGGGGAGTTACGCCTGGTCTTGCGGGTCGAGGAAGACGTCGTACTGGATTCTGGCGGCATCCAGTGCGTCGACGATCTCGCCCTGGTACCTGCCGATCAGCTGCTCGACCTCGACGCCCTCGTCCTCGGCGCGACTCAGCACCGAGCTCCGATGGATGTCCAGGCCCGCGGTCGTCACCACCCGCTCTCCCCTTGCTCGCGCTGCCCGCGCCGCGATGTCCGCGGCCAGGTGGGGACCGGCCAGCCGCCCCAGCTCCAACGGCCGGTCGACCGTCGCCGGCGGAACGCTCAGAACGGTCACATCAGGGGTCATGCGGCGGCTCCTACCGTGGGCGGCGGTTGGGCCCGTCCGGTAACTCTTGTCACTGGACCGGTCGCAGTCCGCGACGTTACTCCGTCGCCGCCAGTCTGGAAACCCTTGAAAACAAGGGCTTCCAGACCGCAACGCAAGCGAACGTTTGACCAGCCATCCCGAAGAGCACGGAAGGCTTCACGAAAAGCGGTCGCGGCGTTGTCGGCCTGGCCTTATCATCCAAGCGTTCACAGGCCTTGACGAAAAGGGAGAACGGGATGCGCCGCGTGGTGATCGACCTCAGGACTGATCACTTCGACGCATTCGCGAGGACCCTTGAACTCTCTGACGATGGGCATTGTGGCGCATGTCGACGCCGGTAAGACCAGCCTGACCGAGCGGCTGCTGCACGCCGCCGGTGTGATCGACCGGGTCGGCCGGGTCGACGACGGGGACACCCAGACCGACTCGATGGAGCTCGAGCGGCGGCGGGGGATCACCATCCGCTCGGCCGTGGTGTCGTTCGAGCTGGGCGACCTGACCGTCAACCTGATCGACACCCCCGGGCACTCGGACTTCATCGCCGAGGTCGAGCGCGCGCTGTCCGTGCTGGACGGCGCTGTGCTGGTGATCTCCGCGGTGGAGGGCGTGCAGGTCCAGACCCGCCTGCTGATGCGCACCCTCCAGCGCCTTCGCATTCCCACCTTGCTGTTCGTGAACAAGATCGACCGCCTCGGAGCCCGGTACGACGACCTGCTGGCAGACGTTGCGCGCTTGCTGGCACCCGCCTGTGTGCCGATGGGGTCGGTGGTGCAGCTCGGTACGCGCGCGGCTCGTTTCGAGCCGTTTTCGTTGACTGAGAAGGCCGTTGGCGAGTTGCTTGCTGAGCGCAACGATGACTTCCTGGCGCGTTACCTGGACGACGCGCTGTCGGTTGCCGAGATTGAGGTCGAGTTGCGTCGGCAGGTGGGCGCGGCACAGGTTCATCCGGTGTACTTCGGCTCCGCGATGACCGGAGTCGGCGTACCGGAGCTGGTCACCAGCATCCGCACCTGGTTGCCACGAGCAACTCAATCGTCCGCCGAACCCTTGCGGGCAAGGGTTTTCAAGGTGGAGCGTGGAGCGGCCGGTCAGAAGATCGCGTCCGCGCGGGTGTTTTCCGGAGTACTGCGGTCGCGTTCGTACGTCGACGTGCACCCGGCGGCAGGTCCGTCGTACCAGGCCCGACCCAGTGCGATCGACCTCTTCGAGCGCGGATCCCGCCGTACCGTCGAACGAGCCGAAGCCGGCCAGATCGTCGCGCTGCGCGGGCTGAAGGACATCCGGATCGGCGACCAGCTCGGCGTACGGGCCGATGGGGTCGGGCGGCTGTTCGCGCCGCCGACGCTGGAGACGGTCGTGCTTGCGCGTGACCGGGTCAAGCTCTTCCAGGCGCTGACCCAGCTCGCCGAGCAGGACCCACTGATCCGCGTCCGCAAGGCCGACGACATCACTGTGAGCCTGTACGGCGAGGTGCAGAAGGAAGTCATCGCGTCATTGCTGGACAGCGAGTACGGCCTGGTCGTCGACTTCAGCGAGACCAGCCCGATCCACGTCGAACGGCTGAACGGCGTCGGCACGGCGTACCGCGCAATGGGTGCTCCCGACAACCCCTGGGCCGCCGCGGTGGGTTTTCGTGTCGAGCCTTCGGAGTCCGGTGTCGACTACCGCATCGAGTCCGAACTCGGCGCCCTCCCGCGCGCCTTCCACACCGCCATCGAGGAAACAGTCCGGCTGACGTTGCAGCAGGGCCTCTACGGCTGGGAGATCCCTGACATCACCGTGGCCGTCACCCACACCGCCTACAGCGCCCCCACCACCGTCGCCGCCGACTTCCGCCGCCTCGTCCCCTTGGTCCTCCTGCAAGCCCTCCAGACCGCCGGCACCACAGTCCTCGAACCCGTCCACCACTTCGATCTGGACATCCCACCCGACTCCATCTCCCGAGTCCTGTCCCTCCTGGCCGAATCCCGAGCCGTCGTAGAACAAACCACCCTGCACCCCGACCGCGCCCACCTCGAAGGCACCATCCCCGCCGCCACCACCCACCCCTTCGAAACCCACCTCCCCAGCCAAACCCACGGCGAAGGCATCCTCACCACCACCTCAACCACCTACACCCCAGCCCCCACACCCACCCCCACCCGCCCCCGAACCGACGGCAACCCCCTCAACCAAAAGCAATACCTCCTCCACCTCAGCCAGAGCTGATGGTCAGTGGCGGGCGAGGGTTTTGTGGATTTCGGTGAGAGCGCCGGGGTTGGGGCCGAAGTGGGCCAGGACGGCTAGATGTTCGCGGAGGTGGAGGAGGGGGAGGCGGGTTTGCCAGCCTTCGGTCAGGGGGTGGAGTTCCTGGTAGGCGGTGAAGAAGTCGTCGGGGATGTTGCCGCAGCCTTTGAGCATGGAGAGTTCGGCTTCCGGCCAGCCGTAGTAGACGGCCGGGTCGATCAGGGCTGGGGTGGTGCCGGAAGGCAGGAGGTTGCCGTGCCAGAGGTCGCCGTGGAGGAGGGACGGCGGTTGCTCGGGGATGAGGTCGGGGAGGCGGGTGGCGAGGCGTTCCAGGCGGCGGCGATCCTCGGTGGGGAGTGCCTGGTAGCAGCGGGGGACTTCGAGGTAGCGGAGGAGGCGGTGTTCGGCGAAGAAGGTGTGGCCGTCGGTGGTCCAGGGGTTTCGTTGCGAGAGTAGACCCAGGTAGTTGTCGTGGTGGTAGCCGAACTTGTCCGACGTCTGTTGGTGCTGGACGGCGAGGCGGTGGCCGGCGTCGCGCCAGAAGTCGGGGGACTGGTCGGCCAGGGATTCGGGGCCGAGGTCGGACAGGACCAGGAAGTCTGGACCAACCCGGAGCACGGAGGGTACGGCGAATGCGCCGGGTACACGGAGTGCGTTGAGGCCGTCAGCCTCCAGCGAGTACAGGCTGGGCGGCGGGTCGTCGTGGGTCTTCACGATCACCGAGCGGCCCAGCGTCGTACCCACGCGGAAGGTCTTGTTGGCGACACCGCCTTCCAGCGGCGAAGCGGATTCGACCTCACCCAACTCGAGTCCGTCGAGCCATGAAGGAGTCAGCACGTGGACGATCCTGGCACGTGGGCGGCCGTCGGCTACCCTGGTCCGCGATATGGCTGGTTCTCCCGCACCTAATCTGGTCAATCTGGAAGCCGTTTCCAAGGGCTTCGGGACCCGTACCCTGCTCGACTCGGTAAGCCTCGGCATCGGCCGGGGTGAGCGTGTCGGCGTGGTCGGGCGCAATGGCGACGGCAAGTCGACGCTGTTGCAGCTCCTGGCCCGGCGGGAGGAGCCGGACAGCGGACGGATCACCCACAACCGCGACCTCCGGCTCGGGTACCTCGGCCAGACCGACGATCTCGACCCCGATCAGACCGTCCTGCACGCGGTGCTCGGTGATGCCGAGACTTACACCTGGGCGGCGGATCCGCGCGCGCGTTCCGTGATGGAGCACCTGCTCGGCGGCGTGGACCACCAAGCGCTGGTCGGCACCCTGAGCGGTGGTGAACGCCGCCGCGCCTCACTGGCCCGGCTCCTGCTCACCGAGGTGGACCTGCTCATCCTCGACGAGCCGACGAACCACCTCGACATCGAGGCGGTCAACTGGCTGGCCCAGCACGTGGTCGACCGGGCCGGCGCTTTGATCGTCGTGACGCATGACCGGTGGTTCCTCGACGCGGTCTGCACCGACACGTGGGAGGTGCAGGGCGGCCGTGTCACGTCGTACGACGGTGGGTACGCCGCCTACGTCCTGGCCAAGGCGGAGCGCGCCCGGACGACCCAGGTCAGCGAGGCCAAGCGGCAGAACCTGTTGAAGAAGGAGCTCGCCTGGTTGCGCCGCGGTGCACCGGCCCGCACCAGCAAGCCCAAGTTCCGGATCGAGGCCGCCAACGCGCTGATCGAGAACGAGCCGCCACCACGCGACCAGTTGGCGCTCTCCCAGCTCGCGACCGCGCGGCTCGGCAAGGATGTGTTCGACGCCGAGGACGTGAGCCTCAGCTTCGGCCCCCGGGTGATGCTGGACCACGTCACGTTCCGCCTCGGCCCGGCCGACCGGATCGGGCTGCTCGGCCCGAACGGCGCCGGCAAGACGACGTTCCTCAAGGTCCTCACCGGTCAGCTCGAGCCGGACCGCGGCCGCGTCAAGCAGGGCAAGACCGTCCGCGTGGCCAACCTGTCGCAGACCCTCGACGAGGTCGACGGTGCGGCGACCGTGCTGCAGCACATCACGGACATCCGTCGTACGGCGGCACTCGCCGGGCGTGGTGGTGAGTTGACCTCGTCGCAGTTGCTGGAGCGGTTCGGATTCAGCGGGGACAGGCTCACGACGCGGATCTCCGACCTGTCCGGTGGCGAGCGCCGCCGACTGCAGCTGCTGCGGATCCTGCTCGACGAGCCGAACGTGCTGATCCTCGACGAGCCGACCAACGACCTGGACGTCGAGACGCTGACCGTGCTCGAGGACTTCCTCGACAGCTGGCCGGGTGTCGTCGTCACCGTGACCCACGACCGCTACTTCCTCGAGCGCGTCAGCGACATGGTCTACGCGATCATGGGCGACGGCCGGGTCCGGCACCTGCCGCGCGGCGTCGACCAGTACATCGACGAGCTCAGCGGCGAGGCTCCTCGTCGTACGACGACCAGCGAAGGTACGGCGATCGACGCGAAGCCTGACGCTGTCGAGCCCGAGCCGATGGTCGACGCGGCAGCGGCCCGGGCGGCGAAGAAGGAGCTGAACCGGATCGAACGCCAGCTCGCCAAGCTCAGCGAGACCGAGGCGAAGCTGCACGATCAGCTGGCCGCCAGTGCGAGCGACTACGAACGGCTGGCCGAGCTGGACACCGAACTGCGCAAACTGGCCGACGAACGCGCCGAACTGGAAACCGCCTGGTTCGACGCCGCCGAACGCGCCGAATAACTCCACAAATCCGCGGTCTGATCAAATCCTGAGGTTGTGAACAGCCGCACGATCACGACCCGCGAGTAATATTGCATTGTCGCCGGCGGGAAACATGCGGAAACAGAACTGAGTCGCGACGCGCCCTCCGATCCCCTGTGATTCGGAGGGCGCGCCGCGACTAACGGGTGAGCGGGCCCCATGCCGGCCGGCGTTGTTCGAGCCCCGTGCCCCGGACACCGCGCGGCCACTTTCGGCGGACCATCTCTTGCCGCCGAAGTCACCGTTCAAATCTCTACGTTTCGTGGTCGGTCAACCACCGACAGTAAAGACCCTAGTGCGCCTGCTCACTCAGTGTCGATAGTCGTCGGCTACAGCAGTCTCACGATCGCGTTGCAACTAGCAACGATCGGAACCGGGGTGAAGTGACGGATTGTCTTTTCGGATAATTCCGTCACAATTCCCCCGGGTTTGTCTGGTCCCCGGAAAAATGTTCTCAGTGCTTTTCGAGGTCGAACGGCCTGACCAGTTCGCGCAACACGCGCGCGATCTTCGCCTGGTCCCGGTCGCTGATCGAACCGAGCAACCGGCGCTCGTGGGCCAGCAGGTCGGCCATCGCGGCATCGACCGCGTCCCGGCCGGCGTCGGTGAGTTGGACCAGCACGCCACGACGGTCGGCCGGATCCGGCAGTCGCTCGACCAGGCCGCGAGCGGCGAGCCGATCGACCCGGTTCGTCATCGTGCCCGAGGTGACCAGGGTTTCCTTCAGCAACCTGCCGGGGGACAGTTGGTACGGCGCCCCGGCGCGCCGGAGGGCCGCAAGGACGTCGAACTCCCACGACTCCAGGCCGTGTGCCTCGAACGCCTGACTGCGGGCCCGGTCCAGGTGCCGCGCCAGCCGGCTGACCCGGGACAGGACCTCCATCGGCGCCACGTCGAGGTCGGGGCGTTCCCTGCGCCAGGCCTCGAGCAGCCGATCGACCTCGTCTTCCATGCTGTCGAGATTACGTCATCAAGACTCTTGACATCAAGACAACTCGCATGCTTACAGTATCTCGACATCAAGATAAATCCTCGGAGAGAGGCAGCAGCATGCGTACCTCACCGGTCTGGAGTCCGCAGCAGTACGGCACCTACGCGGAGGAACGCGGCCGCCCGTTCGCGGACCTGGTCGGCCGGATCCACGCGGACGACGTGCGCACGGTCGTCGACCTCGGGTGCGGTCCGGGCAACCTGACCGCCACGCTGCGGAAGTTGTGGCCGGAGGCCACCATCCGCGGTGTCGACAGCTCACCGCAGATGATCGAGGCGGCCCAGCAGTACGCCGACGACAAGCTCACCTTCGAGCTCGGCGACCTGCTGGAGTGGACCGCCGAGCCCGGATCGCTGGACGTGATCGTCACGAACGCTGTGCTGCAATGGATCCCGGAGCAACTCGACCTGCTGCCCGGTTTCGTCAAGGTGCTGCGCCCAGGCGGATGGCTGGCGATTCAGATCCCCGGAAACGGCAACGCTCCGTCGCACGCGATCCTGCGCGACCTCGCCGCGTCCGAGCCTTACACGCAGTACGCGAAGAACGCCTCGCCGCGCGCCGAGGTCCCCGGTCCGGACACGTACGTCGATGCGCTCACGGCGGAAGGATGTGTCGTCGACGCGTGGGAGACGACGTACTACCACCTGCTGCAAGGCGACAACGCCGTACTGGAGTGGGTGAAGGGGACGGGTGCGCGGCCAGTGCTGCAGTCGTTGCCGGAGGACCTGCGGGGCCGGTTCGAGGACGAGTACGGCGCTCTGCTGGCCGACGTCTACCAGCAACGCGACTACGGGACGCTGCTGCCGTTCCGCCGCATCTTCGCCGTCGCGCACAAGAAGGAGGCCTGAGGATGCGGCTCGACCATGTGCAGGTGTCGTGTCCGCCCGGCGGGGAGGACGTCGCGCGGGCGTTCTACCGGGACGCACTCGGGATGACCGAGGAGGCGAAGCCGCCGCTGCTGCAGGCCCGTGGGGGTTGCTGGTTCCGCGAGGGTACGGCGGAGGTGCACGTCGGAGTCGAGCAGGACTTCCGGCCCGCGAAGAAGGCGCACCCGGCACTGGCCGTCGACGACCTGGACGCACTGGCCGGGAAGCTCGAGAAGCTGGGCTATCCGGTGACGTGGGACAACGAGACGATCCCGGGCCGCCGGCGGTTCCACACCGCCGACGGCCACGGGAACAGGGTGGAGATCGTCTGAGCTACTCGGTCGCCAACGCTCCGGCGGGCGCGACCTTGGCGGCCCGTCGCGCCGGGAGAACGGAGGCCAGCAGACCCGCCACGGCAGCGACCGCGGCGATAGCCACCAGCAGGCTCACGGGTACGGCGTACTCCACGCTGCCGTCGACCGTCTGACCGCCCATCAACGCGCTGGTGCCGGTCCAGCCGTAGATCAGGCCGAGCGCGATTCCGAGGCCGGCGGCAACTAGTGCCATCAGCAACGACTCGACCGCGAGCATGCTCCGCAGTTGGCGGCGGGTCAATCCCATTGCCCGCAGCAACGCGTTCTCCCGGGTCCGTTCGAGCACCGACAGGCTGAGGGTGTTGCCGACGCCGACGAGCGCGATCAGCACGGACACCCCGAGCAGCCCGACCCCGACGATCAGGAGGACGTCGAAGATCTTGGTGTAGCTGGTGCGCTCGGGCAGACCGCCGCTGACGGAGAGCTCCTTGACCGTCGGGATGGACTGCTCCACCGCGTCGATCACCGCGGAACCGTCCGCCTTCGGATCCGATGCCAGCCAGAAGCCGCTGACCGGGGCGACGGCGGACAACTTCCGAAGGTCCGTCGAGGTGATGGTGATCGGGTCCAGCCCGACCGCCCGGTGTGCGGTCAGTGTCAGCTTCTTCCCGCCGGCCACGACACTCAGCGGAGCGCCTTCCTCGAGATCGAGCATGCTCATCGTCGGCGAGTCCAGCAACGCGCTGCCCGGCTTGAGCTGCGCGGCCAGCGACGGGTTGTGGATGACAGAACCGGCCGCGGCCTGGTCGATCCCGGTCACCGGCAGCTCCTGACCGGCGGTCTTCACCGTCACCTTGCTGACCGGGACGACCTGCGTGACGCCCTTGATGTCACGCAGTTGCTGCTCCGCACTGGCCGGCATCTTCTCGTTGTACGTGGCAACCATGATGTCGACCGGGTACTGACCGTCCATCGACACGTCGAACGTCTTCCGCACCGACGCGATCCCCACACACGTGAGGCTGATCAGCGTCACGCCGATCAACAGCGCCGAGGTGGTCGCCGCCGTACGCTTCGGGTTCCGGACCGCGTTCGCGAGGGCGACACGGGCCGGGACCCCACCACTGCGCGCCGGCAAGGCCCCGAGCAGTTTGATCAACGCCGGCACCAGCAGCGAACCGATCGCCAGTACGCCGACGAACGAGAGCACACCGCCCGCGACGCCGATCAGGACCTGGTGACCCGACGCGCCCTTGGTGAGCAGCAGCCCACCCCCGGCCAGCAGCAGGAACCCGAGGATCAGGCGCATCAGGCCTGCCTTCGACGCCGCCACCGGAGCAACCTCCGGCCGCAGCGCGGCCAGCGGAGCAACCTTGGTGGCCCGCCGAGCCGGTACGACGGCCGCCGCGATGGTGGCGACGGTACCCAGCACCAGCGGTACGAGCAGCGACAACAGATCGAGGTGCAGCGACACCGGCGGGAGACCCCAGTCGAACTCCCGCGCCAACGCGAGCACCAGCGCGGACAGCGCGACACCGAAGACGACCCCGATCGCGGACGCGATCACCCCGACCACGGACGCTTCCGCGAGCACGGACGAGAACACCTGCTTGCGGGAGGCTCCGACGCAGCGCAGCAACGCCATCTCACGGGTGCGCTGGGCGATCACGATGGTGAAGGTGTTGCCGATCACCAGGCAGGCGACGAACAGCGCGATCACGGCGAACATGCCGAAGACGCCACCGAGTACGTCGATACCGTTCGTGTAGCCCTTCACCTCATGGTCGATCCAGGCCTCGCCGGTGTAGACCTTGAGGTGACCGGAGACGACACCCTGTGCCGCGGTGGCGAGGGTCTGCTGGTCGACACCGGGCTTGGCGGCCATCCCGACCGCCCGGATGGAGGCGTCCGGTTCGAAGATCTCGAGCGCGGCCGGGGTCGCCACGGCGGACGCCGGACCGACGTACTTCGCGTCGTCGATCAGGCCGACCACGGTGACGTTCCACGACTTGCCGGTGTAGGCGTTCAGCCGGAGCGTCTGGCCGACCGAGACCTTGTGCTTGGCGGCCAGCTTGGCCGGCAGGGCGATCTCGTTCGTTGCGGTCGGCAACCGGCCGGACGACGTCCCTGGACCGGCGATCCGGGTGGTGTCGTAGAGCGCGTCGACTCCGAGCCCGGCCGGACGGACCAGGTCGGGGAACGCAGCCGTCAGGTATGCGGTCGTGAAAGTGACGACCGAGTCGGCCTGCGGAAGCTTCTTGAGCTTCGCCACCTCGGCAGGAGTGATCTCGGCGTTCTCCGGGTAGATGACCGCGTCGACGCCGCGGTACTGCGCGCCGATGGTCTCGTCGATGCCGTTCGACGCGGAGGCGTGCGCGGTCAGTGCCAGGGTGCCGAAACCGACGCCGAGCACGATCGCCAGGCAGGCGGCGATCAGGCGGCTCAGGTGGGCGCGCAGCGAGGAGAGGATGGAACGTCGCACCTCAGGCCCCCAGCTGCCGCAGGGCGTCCAGCACGGTCTCCGGGGTCGGCTCGTGCAGCTCGCCGGCAAGCTTGCCGTCGGCAAGCATCACGACGCGGTCGGCGTACGACGCGGCCAGCGGGTCGTGGGTGACCATGACCACCGTCTGGCCGAACTCGCGGACCGAGCGGCGCAGGAAGCCGAGCACCTCCGCGCCGGACCGGGAGTCGAGGTTGCCGGTCGGCTCGTCCGCGAACACGACCTCGGGCCGGCCGACGAGCGCCCGGGCCACCGCGACCCGCTGCTGCTGACCGCCGGACAGCTCCGACGGCCGGTGGGTGAGCCGATCCCGCAGCCCGAGTACGTCGATCAGCGTCGCCAGCCACTCCTGGTCGGGCTTGCGGTTGCCGAGCTCGAGCGGAAGCAAAATGTTGTCCTTCGCGGACAGCATCGGGAGCAGGTTGAAGGACTGGAACACGAAGCCGACCCGGTCCCGGCGGATCTTGGTCAGCTGCGCGTCGGGGAGCTGGGTGAGCTCGGTCTCGCCGAGCAGCACCTGACCGCTGGTGGGCGTGTCCAGGCCGGCGAGGCAGTGCATCAGCGTCGACTTGCCGGAGCCGGACGGGCCCATGATCGCGGTGAACCGGCCGACCCCGAAGTCGACCGACACGCCGTCCAACGCGGCGACCGCGGTGTCGCCCTGCCCGTACACCTTGCGCAGCTCGTGCGCCCGGATCGCTGTCCGCGGAACCCCGTCCTGCGGCAGCCGTCCCACCGCAAGCTCACCGGTCTGCAAACTCATCTCACTCCTCGGTTCGAACAGAATGTGTCGTTGCCGAAGAAGTTAGTGATTCCGCCCGGGGATCTCGTCGGACCGCAGACTGCAGTTGGCGTAGTACCTGGGTATTACTTGGTGGGTCTCACCAGGCCGGTCTCGTAGCCGAGGACGACCAGAGCGACCCGGTCGCGGAGGCCGGTCTTGGCCAGGATCCGGCCGATGTGCGTCTTGACCGTTGCCTCGGACAACGTGAACAGCTTGGCGATCTCGGTGTTCGACAGACCGCGGGCCACCTCGACCAGGACCTCGCGCTCCCGCGCGGTCAGCTCGGCCAGGTCCGGTCGTTCCACCTCGGCGTCGGGGAGTGCTCCGGCGAAATGCTCCAGCAGGCGTTTCGTCGTACTCGGAGAGATCACCGCGTCACCGGAGTACACCTGGCGGATCGCCGACAGCAGGTCGGCGGGCGGCGTGTTCTTGAGCAGGAAGCCGGCCGCGCCCGCCTTGATCGCGGCGAAGGCGTACTCGTCGAGGTCGAAGGTGGTCAGCACGATCACCTTCGGTGCCTGCGGCAACGACTGTAGCCGGCGGGTGGCCTCCACCCCGTCCAGCCGCGGCATCCGGACGTCCATCAGTACGACGTCGCACGCGGTGACCTGGATCTTCTCGATCGCCTCCCCGCCGTCACCCGCCTGACCGACGACCCGCATGTCCGGCTGGGAGTCGACCAGCATCGTGAATCCGGCTCTGACCAGCTCCTGGTCGTCGACCAGGAAGACCCTGATCACATCGTCCGTCACGCCTTCACCTCGCTGCGCTCGCTCACTGATCGCCTCCAGTAGGCAGGTGGTACGGGAGCTTGGCGATCACCTCGTAACCGCCGCCCGCCTTCGGTCCGGCGCTCACCGTACCGCCGGAGATCGAGGCGCGCTGCCGCATCCCCACCAGGCCGTGACCCGGATCCGAACTCGGTGCGACCCCGGCGCCCCGGCCGTCGTCGGTGACCACCACGGTCAGCATCTCGCGGCCGAAGTCCAGCTGGACGGAAGTACGCGCACCCGGCCCGGCGTGTTTCAAGGTGTTGGTCAGGCCTTCCTGCACGATCCGGTACGCCGTCAGGCCGAGCAGGGCGGGGAGATCACGCGGCTCACCGGTCACCTGGTAGTCGACAGTCAGGCCGGCGTCGCGGACGTTCTCGATCAGCTCAGGCAGGCTGGAGACGCCCGGTTGGGGACGCGGCTGGTTCGGGTCCAGCTCGGGTTGCTCGTCCTGTTTGAGCAGGCCCAGCATCTTGCGCATCTCGGTCAGCGACGCGCGGCCGGTGTCGCCGATCGTCGCCAGCGCCTTCTTCGCCTGCTCAGGTGACTGGTCCGCGGCGTACAGCCCGCCGTCGGCCTGGACGATCATGATCGACAGGCCGTGCGCGACCACGTCGTGGATCTCCCGGGCGATCCGGGTCCGCTCGTTGGACACGGCGAGTTTGGACTCGCGATCGCGGTCCCGTTCCAGTTGGGCGGCCCGCTCCTCGAGCTGGGCGACGTACAGGCCGCGAGTACGGCGTCGTTCGCCGGATGCCCAGACGCCGAAGACGACGGCGCCGAGGGCAACCATCATCGTGACCTGCTGACGCCAGTCGCTGTTGCCCCAGTAGCGGGCGGTCGCCATCAGGACGCCGAGGCCGCCGACCCCGAGGGCGATCCGGCTGTACCGCACGTCGCCGTACACGGAGATCGTGTAGAGCGCGACCAGCAGGCCGATGTTGCCCGGCATCAGGTGGGCGCCGGCCAGCCACTGCAGGACCGCGACCGACGAGACGGCGACGAAGACCAGCTCCGGGTGCGTCCGGCGCCAGATCAGCGGAACGAGCATGCCGAACGAGAGGATGCCGGCGAACCCGTTCTGCGCCAGCGACAGGAAGCCGAAGAACAGGCACAGACCGCCGGTCAGCAGCAGGTCGAACGCCTTGCTGCGGGCAGGCACGGGCCGCGCGGTCAGGATCCCCGTCATGCGGGCCAGGGTACGGGGAACCGCGGGCGCCGGGGTCATGCCACGGGCGGATGTTCCGTACGACCAGGGACCTAACGACAGGAGGTAGTGGCGTCGGGACCGGGCCTCGGCCGCTCACCGGGCGCGGAGGCCGCCGTACCTCCTGTCCGTCGGCCCTACTTGTGCGGGCGGGTGGACAGGGTGGGTTTGGCCTCGAGGCCGGACAGGCCGTTCCAGGCGAGGTTGACCAGGTGGGCGGCGACGTCCGGCTTCTTCGGCTTGCGGGCGTCCAGCCACCACTGACCGGTGAGCGCGACCATGCCGACCAGCATCTGCGCGTACATCGGCGCGTTCTTCGGGTCCAGGCCGCGCCGCTTGAACTCCTCGGCCAGGATGTGCTCGACCCGGGTGACGACATCGCTGAGGATCGAGATGAACGAACCGCTCGATGACCCGACCGGCGAGTCGCGGACCAGGATGCGGAAACCGTCGGAGTTCTTCTCGATGTAGTCCAGCAGCGCCAGCGCCGCCTGCTCGACCAGCTCATGCGCCCGCCCGGCCGTCAGCGACTGGGTGACCCCGTCGAGCAGGGCACGGACCTCGCGGTCCACGACAACGGCGTACAAGCCTTCCTTGCCGCCGAAATGCTCGTACACGACCGGCTTGGAGACCTCGGCGCGGGCCGCGATCTCCTCCACCGACGTCGCTTCGTACCCCCGCTGGGCGAACAGGCCGCGAGCGATGGTGATGAGTTGTTCGCGACGCTCGGCACTCGTCATCCGGATCCGGCCGGACCGCCGCGGTTTGGGTTCCGTCACGTCGAGATCACGTCAGCATCATGCCGTACTCCGGTGGTACCGGTGGCTGATTTACCGCTGATGACGCCTCAGGCCGCCGCCTTCAGCGGCGTCTTGGCGCTCGCGTCGACCCGCCGGGCCTCCAGGCGCTCGCGCACCGGCCAGCGGACGTCGCTGACCCAGCCCATCTTCTCGAAGAACCAGATGCAACGGGCCGACGTGTCGAGCTGTCCCTTGAGTACGCCGTGCCGCGCACAGGTCGGGTCGGAGTGGTGCAGGTTGTGCCACGACTCGCCCTGGCTCAGGATCGCCAGCCACCACACGTTGCCCGACTTGTCCCGGCTCTTGAACGGCCGGTCGCCGATCGTGTGGCAGATCGAGTTGATCGACCAGGTCACGTGGTGGAGCAGCGCGATCCGGACCAGGCTGGCCCAGAAGAACGCGGTCAGCGCGCCATCGATCGACCACGACCACAGACCGCCGATGACGGCCGGCGCGAGCAGCGAGATCGTGACCAGCAGCGGGAACATCCGGGACACCCTGATGATGTCCTTGTCCTTCAGCAGATCCGGCGCGTACTGCCGCTGCGGGGTCTGCTCGGTGTCGAACAGCCAGCCGACGTGTGCGTGCAGGAAACCCTTGGTCAATGCGCCGAGGCTGGTGCCGTACTTCCACGGGCTGTGCGGGTCGCCGTCGCGGTCGGAGAACTTGTGATGCTTGCGGTGGTCGGCCACCCAGCGAATCACCGGGCCCTCGATAGCCAGGGAGCCGGCAATGGCCAGCGCGTACTTCATCGGCCGGTTCGGCTTGAACGACTTGTGCGTGAACAGGCGGTGGAAACCGATCGAGATGCCGTGCCCGGCGATCGTGTAGAAGACCACCGCGATCACGATGTCACGCCAGCCCAGGAACCCGCCCCAGGCGATCGGCACGGCGGCCAGCACGGCGAGGAAGGGAATACCGATGAACAACGCCAGCGCCACCTGTTCCCAGGGGCGCTTCTGCTCACCCCCGAGCGTTCCGGTGTCGACGTCGAGGTCGTCAACCTGCTGGGCGCGGGTGGGCGCCTCCGGTGCGGCTACGGCGGGTGGAGTCATAACGAATTCCCTCAGCTGGAGGACTGCTTACCTACGCTACCGTAACCTACGGAGCCGTAGGTAAGGAACCCCTCAGCGTGTTCCGCACCCCACTCCATGGCAAACTATCCCGGCAACCACGATCCCCCGTGGGGTACTCGGCAGCCCGCGAGACTTTGAATCTCGAAGACCTGGATCGAAACCAGGCGGGGGAGCTCACCCAGGACTCGCACCACGCTGCGGGTCCTGCTCTTTCCCCGGCGCGGGGTACACCCGCTTGGGAGCCGCTGGCCTCGGACTGCTGAGGCGATGGGTCACACAGCGCCGCTACGGGAAGCGGACTAGGCGGGGCGCGTCGAGGGTGGTGTTGTCGATGAGGATCGTGGCGCGTTGGTGGGGTGTGCAGGCGTCGAAGTAGAGGTGCTGGGCGCCGACGTACCGCTGCAGGGTGGGGTGTTGAGGATCTGGGTGGGTGCCGTCTCGATGAGCCATTCGCGTTGCGGTGATTTCGAAGGGGGCGTCGAGGAAGACTGAGAAGTTCCACGTGTCGGCTAGTTCGTCGCGGTCACCGGGTTGTGGGTCGACTTGGCGCTGCAGGCGCGGGCGACGACTACGACTCGGTGTACTACTCGATGACGCAGAAGATGGTGCCGTCCGGGGCGGCGAGGACGACGAAGTCGGCGTTGGGTGGGTACGTCCACTCGACTCGCGTGGCGCCCAACCCGACCAGGCGAGCCACTTCGGTCTCCAGGTCGGAGGTGCGGTGGTCTACCCAGAGGTCCAGGTGGGTGCGGTCGGTTTCGTCGAGGTGGAGGCGGGTTCCGTGGCTGTCCTTCGGGCCGAGGAACGCCGGGTTGTCTGGGCGGGCGTCGTACCCGAGGGCCTGGCTCCAGAACGGTGCCGAGGTCTCGATGTTGGGGACGTTCAGCACGACTGCGCCGAGGGACAAACTCATCGAAGCTCCTCCTTCTAGGCGGCGGTGACGGTTTTGCGCATGACGGTGTGGTTCTTGCCCTTGGGCCGGGTGTAAGTGAAGCCGGCCTGTTCGAAGAGGGTGCGGGTGCCGTTGTAGAGGAAGGAGGCGGAGATCCTCTTGCCCTGGGTGTCTTGGGGATAGGCCTCGACGAGGCCGCCGCCGGCTTGGGCGATCAGGTCGAGGGCGCCGCGGAGGGCGATGGCTGCGACGCCTTGGCGGCGGTAGTTCCTGTCGACGAAGAAGCAGGTGAGGCGGTAGTCGGGCAGGCGGTCGAGGCCGGCGTCGTACTCCTTGCGGTGGTAGATGTTCGGCAGCTCCTCAGGTGGGCCGTACTCGCACCAGCCCACCGCGAGGTCCCCGTCGAACACCAGCGCCGCATGCGCCCGCCCCTCGTTCACCAGCCGCTCTTTGATCGCCCGGTTTCCCTCGGTGCTCTGCCCGCGCTCCGCGCACGCCGGGTGGAACCACGTACACCAGCACCCGTTCCACACCCCGTTGTGCCGCCCCGCCAGCGCCGCAAACGCCTCCCAGGTCTCCGGCCCAAGCGGCTTGACCGTGTAGCTGCTCATACAGCCACCGTAGAACTGAATCCGGACGATCTGCATCCGGAACTTCGACGCAGGAGCGAGCGATCGCCACTTTCCGGAAGATTGCTGCCACCTGTTGGCACTGATCTTCCGAAAAGCGGGGGTTGCTACGGAGGATGAGGTCATCGGCGCGGAGAGTGCAAGGTCTGGCCGGGCGGCGGGTTCAGGGTCGGCGTGAGACCGGTCACGTGGCTCCTCCGGCCGGGTGCGGGGTGCGGGTGGCGGAGCAAGTAGGCTTGCGCGGGCACCGTTTCGAGTGCCCATGCTGATACTGGCTCCAGAAACTCGCAGGGAACTCGAGGAGAAGACCGCGTGACTTCCCATCGTCCCGCGGCGGTCGTGATCATGGCCGCCGGTCTGGGAACCCGGATGAAATCGGCGACCCCGAAGGTGTTGCACGAGATCGGCGGGCGCAGTCTCGTCGGGCACGCCGTGGTCACGGCCCGTGCACTCGCCCCTGAGCACCTGGTCGTCGTGGTCGGGAACGGCCGTGAGCTGGTCGAGGCCCACCTCGCCACCGTCGACCCCGAGGCGAAGACCGCCGTCCAGGACCAGCAGCTGGGCACCGGTGACGCGGTCCGTGCCGGGCTCACCGCAGTACCGGAGGACTTCGCCGGCTCGGTCGTCGTCACGTCGGGCGACGTGCCGCTGCTGGAGGCTGCGACGCTGCAGGAGCTGGTCGCCGAGCACGACAAGCAGGGCAACGCGGTGACCGTGCTGACCGCGCGGGTCCCCGACCCGACCGGGTACGGGCGGATCGTCCCTGGCGAGGACGGCACCGTCGCCGGGATCGTGGAGCACAAGGACGCGACGCCGGAGCAGCGGCAGATCGACGAGATCAACGCCGGCATCTACGTGTTCGACGCGGCCACGCTCCGCGACGGCCTGAGCCGGATCACCACCGACAACGCGCAGGGCGAGCTGTACCTGACCGACGTGCTGGCGATCGCCCGGCAGGACGGCAAGCGGGTCGGCGCGCACGTCACCGACGACGCGATGCAGACCGAGGGTGTCAACGACCGGGTCCAGCTGGCCGCGCTCCGGGCCGAGCTCAACCGTCGTACGCTCGACAAGCTGATGCGCGACGGGGTCACGATCGTCGACCCGAACACGACCTGGGTGGACCAGACGGTCCGGCTGGCCCGCGACGTCACCCTGCTGCCGAACACCCAGCTGCACGGCGCGACCACGGTCGACGAGGGCGCCACGATCGGCCCCGACACCACCCTGACCGATGTACAGGTCGGGTCCCAGGCAACGATCATCCGGGCGCATGGATCGCAGTCCGTGATCGGCCCGCACGCCTCGGTCGGCCCGTTCGCGTACCTCCGCCCGGGCACGAGCGTCGGCGTGAAGGGCAAGATCGGCACGTTCGTCGAGACCAAGAACACCAGCATCGGCGACGGCGCCAAGGTGCCGCACCTCACGTACGCCGGTGACGCGACAATCGGCGAGGGCGCGAACATCGGCGCCGGCACGATCTTCGCCAACTACGACGGCGTCGCGAAGCACCCGACCCACATCGGCAAGCACTCGTTCATCGGCAGCAACTCGGTGCTGGTCGCGCCGCGAACCGTTGCCGACGGCGCGTACCTGGCCGCCGGTACGGCGCTGACCGAGGACGTCGGCCCGGGTGAGATCGCGGTCGCGCGGGCCCGGCAGCGCAACATCAAGGGCTGGGTCGCCCGCAAGCGGGCCGGTACCAAGACCGCCAAGGCGGCTGAAGAGGCTCTGGCCGCACAGCAGACGGACCAGCCGGACGCCGTACCGCAGACGGACGCAGGTGCTGTGGGCGACACTGGCGAGAAGGCGTAACGGGAGGCCGGCCATGAGCGGGATGAAGCGAACCACCGAGAAGAACCTGATGGTGTTCTCCGGCCGGGCTCACCCCGGTCTGGCCGAGGAGGTCGCCGAGCAGCTCGGCGCCGGCCTGGTCCCGACGTCGGCGTACGACTTCGCCAACGGCGAGATCTACGTCCGGTTCGAGGAGTCGGTCCGGGGCAGCGACGCGTTCGTGATCCAGAGCCACACCTCGCCGATCAACGAGTGGATCATGGAGCAGCTGATCATGGTCGACGCGCTGAAGCGGGCGTCGGCCAAGCGGATCACTGTGGTGCTGCCGTTCTACGGGTACGCCCGGCAGGACAAGAAGCACAGGGGCCGGGAGCCGATCTCGGCCCGGCTGATGGCCGACCTGTTCAAGACCGCCGGCGCGAACCGGCTGATCTGCGTGGACCTGCACACCTCGCAGATCCAGGGGTTCTTCGACGGCCCGGTGGACCACTTGATGGCGCTGCCGATCCTGAGCGAGTACGTGCAGAACAAGTACGGCGACCAGCAGTTGGCCGTGGTGTCGCCGGACGCCGGCCGGATCAAGGTGGCCGAGCAGTGGTCGGCCCGGTTGAGCGGCGCGCCGCTGGCCTTCATCCACAAGACCCGCGACATCGACCGGCCGAACGAGACGGTCGCGAACCGGGTCGTCGGTGAGGTCCGGGACCGGGTCTGCATCCTGGTCGACGACATGATCGACACCGCGGGCACCATCACCAAGGCTGCCGACGCACTGTACGCCGACGGCGCCGCGGGCGTGGTGATCGCGGCGACCCACGCGATCCTGTCCGGCCCGGCGGTGGACCGGCTGAAGAACTGCCAGGCCAGCGAGGTGATCGTCACCAACACGCTGCCGATCGCCGAGGACCGCCGGTTCGACAAGCTCACCGAGCTGTCCATCGCGCCACTGATCAGCCGGGCCATCCGCGAGGTCTTCGAGGACGGCTCGGTGACCAGCCTCTTCGACGGCCGCGCCTGAGGTCAGACCTTTCGCCAGGCGTAGTACGCCGTACCCAACGACGCAGCCGTCATCGGCAGTGCGGTGATCAGCCCGGCCACGCCGTTCCCGGGTACGACGAACGTCGCCACGATCGTCAGCCAGAGCAGCGGGATCCACCGCGGCACGGCCCTGGATCGCCACAGTCCCACCGCCTGGATGACGGTGCCGACGGCAACCAGTAGCGCGCCCGGCAGCATCACGCCGAACAGGTGCGCGGTGTCGTCGTTGATCCGCTCGATCACGCTCGCGTCCACGCCCGGCGCGGTCGCGAAGTAGTACGCCGCGGCCCACCCGGCGGCCCCTGCGGCGTACAGGGCGGTGCCGATCCACAGTACGACGGCACCCGCGGTCGCCCAGCCGGATCCACGGTCGCGCACGATGAAGGTGGTCAGCAAGGCCTGGGCGGGCACGTTGATGACGAGCGCGGCGCTGAGAACCACGAGCAGTCCCCACCACAGATCGCGGACCGGCTGGATGTCGGTGTAGGCGTACGTCTCGCCACCCGCCGCCGGCTCCGGCCAGAGCAGTCCACCCGGAACCGCTGCGATGGCCGTGAGCGCCAGCAGCAGAGCGACGATCCCTACCCGGCGCCGGAGCACCGGATCGGCAGTGACGGGGCCGGAAGCAGTCTGGGTTGCCATGATGAACCTCCGCGATGTGAGCTGACGACCCCAGGGAACGCCTGGCTGCCTGCCCGGCACATCGGAGCGGGCACGGAGCCGGTTCTCCGTGCTGGCTCGGAGCCGTACGGCGTACCGCGGCCTTACGCTGGCGACATGCGGTGGCCGCGGTGGGTCGCGCTCGGTACTTTCCTGCTCGTCCTGACGATGGTGGCGGGGAGTTCCTGGCTGCTGATCTCTTACGGCTCCGGCCCGCGCACGCTGCGGAGCTTCGCCGCCCTCGCCACGATCGGGACCGCCGTCACCCTGCTCGGACTCGTCGTCAGCCGTCGGCAGGCTCTGATCGGCGCACTGCTCGGCTGGATCGGTGCGATCACGGTCTTCCTGGCCGCTCGCGACGTCTACTACAACGCTGAGGGTCTGGCAGTGGACAGCCGGGTCGTGGCCTGGCTCGAGGAGAGCGGCTGGTGGCTGCTCGCCGCCATCTGCCTCTTGCTCTTGTACTTCCCGAACGGCCGGGCCTTCTGGCGGCCGTTGCCGCCGGCCCTGGTGCTGCTCTGTCTTGCTCAGCAGGTCCTCGCCGCGTTCGCGCTGCCGTTCTGGCTAAGAGTGCTGAGCGAGGTTGTGTTCGTCGCCTTCCTGGCTGCGTGCGTGGCAGCAGCTGTCTCCGTGGTGATCCGGTATCGCCGGTCGACCGGCAAGGTCCGGGCGCAGGTCAAATGGCTGTCGCTGGCCGGACTGGCCGCCGTTCTTTACCCGTTCGTCTGCCTGGCCGAGATCGTCGTCACCGGTGACACCGGCATCGTGGCGACGGTCTTCGGCCTCGCCGCGCTGGTACTGCTCCCGGCCTCCGTCGGGGTGGCGATGCTTCGGCACGATCTGTACGACGTCGACCGCGTGCTGGCCGACACCGTCAGCTACGGCATCGTGATGGTCGTCCTCCTAGGTACGTACGCCGCAGCGGCCGTGTCACTTGGGCTAGTGCTCGGCCGCGACTCGGCGTTCGTAGCTGCGGCCGCTACCGCAGTCTGCGCGTTGATCCTCTCGCCACTACGAACAAGGCTGCAGCGCTCGGTGGACCGCCGGCTGTATCCACCGCGTCGCGCCGCGCTGCTCGCGATCGACGACTTGCAACGCCGGATTCACACCGAGCAGGCCCAGCCGGAGGAGCTGGAGTCCGCATTGCGCACCGCACTCCGCGACCCGGGTCTTCGCGTCGGTTTGCTGGTTCCCGGTTCGTCGGGCTTCGTCGATGCCGCTGGTACGCCGGTCGCTGGTCCACAGCTGGTGCCGGTGACGCTGGGTGGGGCGCAGATCGGCGTACTGGGCTCGGAATCGACCAGTCCCGCCGTACTGAAGGCAGTGGCGGTCGGGGCGGCCAGTCTGGTCGAAGTGACGCGGTTGAGAGCTGAGTTGGCCGGGGCGTTGCGTGAGGTGGAGGCGAGCCGGGCGCGGCTCGTGCAGGCGGGTGACGCCGAACGGAGACGGCTCGAGCGGGATCTGCACGACGGCGCGCAGCAGCGGCTCGTCTCGCTGGGGATGGCGATGCGGCTCGCCCAGCGGCATCTGGACGACGGAACAGTCGACGTCAACGGGCTGCTCGACCAGGGGGTCGCTGAGCTGGCCACGGCCGTCGCCGAGCTGCGGCAGATCGCGCACGGGTTGCGTCCGACCAGCCTGGACGACGGCCTGCATGCCGCCTTGAGCGCGATCACGCAGTCGCTGCCGATCCCGGTCCGGCTGCAGATCCCCTCCGACCTGCCCGAGGAGCTCGCCACCACGGCGTACTTCGTGGCCGCCGAAGCGGTGACGAACGCGGCGAAATACGCGAACGCGACGTCGATCGCGGTCCGCGTGGCCCGGTCGGCCGACCAGGTGACGGTGCTGGTCGAGGACGACGGCTGCGGTGGTGCGGCTCCGCGCCCGGGATCGGGGCTGAGCGGATTGCTCGATCGGGTGGCGGCGGTCGGTGGTTCGCTGAACCTGCGCAGCCCAGCGGGCCGCGGAACGACGGTCGAGGCGGTGCTGCCGTGCGGATCGTGATCGGGGAGGACTCCGCGTTGTTCCGGGAAGGGCTGGCCCGGTTGCTGGCCGACGCTGGGCACGACATCGTCGGCCTGGCGCCGGACGCACCGACGCTGATGACCGTGGTCGCGCAGACCGCACCCGACCTGGCGGTGATCGACATCCGGATGCCACCCGACCACACCGACGACGGTGCCCGCGCGGCGCGACGGCTCCGGATGCTGCATCCCGGGCTGGCCATCGTGCTGCTGTCTCAGCACATCGAGACCCGGCACTCGGTCGAGCTCGTCGCGACCGGCCGGTTCGGCTACCTGCTGAAGGATCGCGTGCTCGCGGTTGATGAGTTCCTGGACGCGCTGGACCGGGTCGCGGCCGGTGGGTCGGCGCTCGATCCCGAAGTGGTCGCCCGGTTGCTCGGCCGACAGCGGTCCGACGACCGGCTCGCACCACTGACCCGTCGGGAACGTGAGGTGCTCGCGTTGATGGCCGAGGGCTGCACGAACGTCGGCATCGGTCGTCGGCTGTTCCTGACCGAGCGCACCGTGGAGACGCATGTCGGCAGCATCCTGGCCAAGCTAGGACTGCTCACGAACGACGAGCAGCATCGGCGGGTGCTCGCCGTACTGGCATATCTTGGGGAGCACTGAACACCCACCTGAGGATGGCTCGATGCGGATCGCTGTGTTCCACCCCGGCGCGATGGGTTCGAAGCTGGCGGCGCAGTTGGTTGCCGCAGGCCACGAAGTGCACTGGGCGCCGGAGGGGCGGAGTCCGGAGAGTACGGCGCGCGCCGACGAGGCGGGCCTGATCGGTACGCCGTTCGCCGAGGCGGTCCGGGCGGCCGAGGTGGTGTTGTGCTCCTGCGCGCCACAGGGTGCCGTGGACATCGCCGTACAGGTGGGGCAGGCCGGGTTCGACGGGCTCTACATCGAGGCGAATCCGCTGTCGCCGAAGTCGTTGCGGGAGGCGCAGGCGGCGGTAGCACGGGCGACGTTCGTGGACGCGGGTGTGGTCGGTCCGCCGCCGACCGGTGGGCCGAGTCCGACGCACCTCATGTTGTCCGGTGCGGCCGCTGAGCAGGCAGCCGAGCTGTGGGCCGGGACGGCGGTCACGCCGATGGTGGTCGGAACCGAGCCCGGTGCGGCCAGTGCGGCCAAGTCGTCGTACGCCCTGTACAACAAGGGCAAAGCAGCCCTGGCGGTGCTCGCCTTCCAGCTGGCCGAGAAGCATGGTGTGACGGACGCGCTGACGGCACAGCAGGTGCGCGGAGACGCTGGCTCGCTGCGCGACCCTGAGTTACCGGATCAACTCCGCCGCGTCGCCTGGCGCTGGGGTCCGGAATTCGACGAGCTCGCGGAGACTCTGGACGAGGCTGGTCTCGAGGGTGACGCCGCCCGCGCGCTCCGCCAGGTCTGGACCAAGCTCAGCTAAGCAGGCCTGCCGTAGTCGCGGAAGACGTACGGCGGGATGAGCTCGATCAGGCCGTGCATCGCCTCCAGCCGGGCCAGCACGTCCTGGACCACGAAGGAATTGGCGCCCCAGGAGACGAGTGCGTTACCGGCGAACTGCCACTGCAGGCCGCCGTTGAACAGCATCCACTCCATCATCCGCGGGTGCAGGACGGCCGAGGCGAACCGGTCGTCCTCACACGAGATCCGGAACGCGTCGTTGAACGCCTGGTTCTCCAGCTCCAGGTCGCGGCCGCCGAACGCCCGCGTGAGACCCGAGTCCTTGCTCAAGGTCAGCGGTGGCAGCGCGACCGGCAGGTTGAGCGCGACCACGTGCGCGACCCGGGTCCGCTGACCCCTGCCCGCACCGGTCGAGTAGGTGTAGTCGAGTACGCACATGCCGCGGCCACGGAACTCGCCGGCGAACATCTCCCCGGGCCGGCCGCTGGTGAACAGCCTGGCGGCCACGTCCATCAGCCAGGGATTGGGCGGTGCCGGGAGCCAGCCGTACCGCGCCGCCTCCGCCGCCCGCCGCCGCAGGGCCGCGCGCCCGTGCTTGTAGATCACCACGATCGACACGACGAGCAGCGTGATCATCAGAACGACGAACAGCAGAAGGATGAGCGCACTGGTCGCAGCCACCCGAGCAACCTAACCGAGCCCCGGGCCAACCGAGCTGCGGTCGCGGCCCAGGGGATCAGCAGGCTCAGGCAGGCCAGCAGCAGTAAGGGTTCCGGTCCAGGCCTGTACGGCGGCGAAAAGTCACCACGAAGTTGGCCTGGCAGGCAGCCCATGAACGGATTTCCCGTCCGGGCTGGGTGGTGGGTAGACTGTTTTGGTTGCCTCGGCGAGGGACGCCCCCCGAGAACTGTTGGGCGCGGCTCCGTGATCGACGCGGTGGTTCGTTGCCTGACGCCTTCTCCGGGGTCACAAAGCGCCCGCTGAGGCCGCAGCCGAGTTCCACTTAGACAACCGATCACCGCAACGCATTTGAGGAGTTCATCTCGTGGCCGAGGTCAAGATCCAAGCCGAAGCGCGCACGGAGTTCGGCAAGGGTGCTGCCCGCCGAATCCGCCGGGACAACAAGGTTCCCGCAGTCCTGTACGGCCACGGCAGTGACCCGGTGCACATCACGCTGCCCGGTCACGACACCATGCTGGCCCTGAAGACCGCGAACGCCCTGCTGCTGATCGAGGTGGAGGGCTCGGAGAGCCACCTGGCCCTGCCGAAGCAGGTCCAGCGCGACCCGATCAAGGGCTTCATCGAGCACGTCGACCTGGTCATCGTGAAGCGCGGCGAGAAGGTCCAGGTGGACATCGCCGTTCATCTCGAGGGCGAGGCCGTGAGCGACACCCTGGTCGTGCTGGAGCACCCGAGCATCCTGGTCGAGGCCGAGGCGACCCACATCCCCGACGGTGTCGTCGTGTCCATCGAGGGTCTCGACGTCGGCTCCCAGATCCACGCGTCCGACATCAAGCTGCCGGCCGGCACCACGCTGGCGATCGAGCCGGACACCCTGATCGTGAACGTGACCGCCGCCCAGACCGCCGAGCAGGTCGAGGCCGAGCTGTCCGAGGCCGAGGCCGAGGCCGGTATCGAGCGGGACGAGCCGGAGGCCGAGGCCACCACGGCCGACGAGCCGGTCTCTGCTGCCGCGGAGTAATCACCAGCTCAGCGCACAGACACATCAGGAGGGCCGGGATCCGTGGCGGACGACGTGTGGTTGGTCGTCGGACTGGGGAATCCCGGCCCTTCCTATGCCCGCACCCGGCACAATGTCGGCCACCTGGTCGCCGACGAGCTGGCCGCCCGCACCGGCGGCAGGTGGAAGCAGCACAAGCAGGTCCGGGCCGAGGTGATCGAGACCCGGATCAGCGGGATCCGGACCGTGCTGGCCAAGCCGCGCTCGTACATGAACGAGTCCGGCGGACCGGTGTCCGGGCTGCTGAAGTTCTTCAAGGTCGAGCCGGCCGGGCTGCTCGTGGTCCACGACGAGCTGGACATCGACTTCGGCGTCCTGCGGGTCAAGTTCGGCGGTGGCGACAACGGGCACAACGGGCTCAAGTCGATCCGGAAATCGCTTGGCACCGGTGAGTACTATCGAGTTCGGTTCGGTGTGGGTCGTCCACCGGGCCGGCAGAACCCCGCCGACTTCGTCCTGAACGAGTTCTCCTCGACCGAGCGCAAGGACCTTCCGTTCGCGGTCGACCGGACAGCCGACGCCGTCGAGTCACTGCTGACCGACGGCCTGGAAGCAACCCAAGGGAAGTACAACTCGTGAAACTCGGCGGTCTCGTCGACACCCTGGTCACCGATCCGGTCGTGGCCGAGGCGGTCCGCGATGCCAAGGCCGATGGCGTCACCACCCTTGACCTCAGTGCGCCCGGCCCGGTCCGCCCGGTCCTGCTCGCGGCGCTCGCCTCCGAGCAGATCGGCGCCGACCGTCCGGTGCTGGCGGTGACGGCGACGTTCCGCGAGGCCGAGGAGCTCACCGAGGCGCTGCAGTGCCTGGTCGATCCCGCGACCGTCGCGTACTACCCGGCCTGGGAGACTCTTCCGCACGAGCGGCTCTCGCCCCGGTCGGACACCGTCGGCCGTCGGCTCGCCGTACTGCGGCGCCTGGCGCATCCGGATCCCTCGGACGAGACCACCGGGCCGATCAAGATCCTGGTCGCGCCGGTGCGGTCCGTGCTGCAGCCGCAGGTCGCCGGTCTGGCGGACCTCAAGCCGGTGCAGTTGCACGTCGGCGACACGGTCGAGCTCGAGAATGTCGTCGAGCAGCTGTCCGGGGCGGCGTACCACCGGGTCGATCTGGTCGAGCGGCGCGGTGAGTTCGCGGTTCGCGGCGGCATCATCGACGTGTTCCCGCCGACCGAGGAGCACCCGCTGCGGGTCGACTTCTTCGGCGACGACGTGGAGGAGATCCGGTACTTCGCCGTCGCCGACCAGCGCTCGCTGGAGATCGCCGAGCACGGCCTGTGGGCACCTCCGTGCCGCGAGTTGCTGCTGACCGACGAGGTGCGGTCGCGCGCCGCCGTACTGGCGAAGGAGCACCCGGAGCTCTCCGAGCTGTTCGAGAAGCTGGCCGAGGGGCACGCCGTCGAGGGCATGGAGTCGCTCGCACCGGTGCTCGTCGACCATATGGAGCTGCTGGTCGACCTGATGCCGGCCGGGACGCATGTGGTGGTCAGCGATCCCGAGCGAGTGCGGGCCCGGGCACACGATCTGGTCGCGACCAGCCAGGAGTTCCTGGAGGCGTCCTGGGCGGCGGCTGCCGGTGGTGGCGAGGCGCCGATCGACCTGGGTGCGGCGGCGTACATGTCACTCGGCGACGTCCGGGCGCATGCGCTGAGCAAGGGCCTGGCCTGGTGGAGCCTGTCGCCGTTCGCGGCGGCGCCGGCCGACGGGCCGGAGCTGCGGGACTCGATGGGTGAGCGGGTCGCGTTCGACATCGACCCGGACGCGGGTGCGGTCCGGAGCCGGGTGATCGCGGCGCACGAGGTGGACGCGTACCGCGGTGAGACCGCGGCCGCCGTCGAGGACGTCCGCGGCTGGCTGCGGGACGGCTGGCGGGTCGTCTGCGTGACCGAGGGCCACGGCCCCGCGCAGCGCCTGGCCGAGGTGTTCTCCGAGGCCGAGCTGCCGGCCCGCCTGGTCGAGGGCATCGAGAAGATCCCCGAGCCGGGCGTCGTCCTGATCTCGCAGGGTCAGCTCGACCACGGGTTCATTGCCGACGGCATCAAGTTCGCGGTGCTCACCGAGAACGACCTGGCCGGCCAGCGGTCGATGGCCGAACGCCGTTCCCAGCAACGGATGCCGAGCCGGCGGAAGAAGACGATCGACCCGCTCGAGCTGCAGCCTGGCGACTTCGTCGTGCACGAGCAGCACGGTGTCGGCCGGTACGTCGAGATGATGCAGCGGACCGTCGGCACCGGCGCGCAGAAGGCCACCCGCGAGTACGTCGTCATCGAGTTCGCCCCGGGCAAGCGCGGCCAGCCGGGCGACCGGCTGTACGTTCCGACCGACCAGCTCGACCAGGTCACCCGGTACGTCGGCGGCGAACAGCCGACCCTGGACAAGATGGGCGGCAGCGACTGGGCCAAGCGCAAGGGCCGCGCCCGCAAGGCCGTCCGCCAGATCGCCGGCGAGCTGATCAAGCTGTACGCCGCCCGCCAGGCGACCAAGGGCCACGCCTTCGCCAACGACACGCCGTGGCAGCGCGAGCTCGAGGACGCGTTCCCGTTCGTCGAGACGCCGGACCAGCTGGCCACCATCGACGACGTGAAGCGCGACATGGAGCGCGTCACCCCGATGGACCGGATCGTCTGCGGCGACGTCGGCTACGGCAAGACCGAGATCGCCGTCCGGGCCGCGTTCAAGGCGGTGCAGGACGGCAAGCAGGTCGCCGTACTGGTGCCGACGACGCTGCTGGTGCAGCAGCACTACGCGACCTTCGCCGAGCGGTACGCCGCCTTCCCGGTGAACGTGGCGCCGTTGTCGCGGTTCCAGACCGACAAGGAGGCCAAGTCCGCGATGGACGGGCTGGCCGACGGGTCCATCGACGTCGTGATCGGCACCCACCGGCTGCTGTCCGGTGAGGTGCAGTTCAAGGACCTCGGGCTGGTGATCGTCGACGAGGAGCAGCGGTTCGGCGTCGAGCACAAGGAGCAGCTGAAGCGGTTGCGGACGGCGGTCGACGTACTGACCATGTCGGCGACGCCGATCCCGCGCACGCTGGAGATGTCGATCACCGGTATCCGGGAGATGTCGACGATCGCGACCCCGCCGGAGGAGCGGCACCCGGTGCTGACCTTCGTCGGCGCGTACGAGGAGGGCCAGGTGACCGCCGCGATCCGGCGTGAGCTGCTCCGTGAAGGTCAGGTCTTCGTCGTCCACAACCGGGTGAACACGATCGAGAAGGCGGCCGCGCGGATCCGGCAACTCGTCCCCGAGGCGCGGGTGTCGGTCGCGCACGGCCAGATGCCGGAGCACCATCTCGAGCAGGTGATCCAGGGCTTCTGGGAGAAGCAGTCCGACGTCATCGTATGTACGACGATCGTCGAGTCCGGGATCGACATCTCGAACGCGAACACGATGATCGTCGAGCGCGCCGACCTGCTCGGCCTGTCCCAGCTGCACCAGCTCCGCGGCCGGGTCGGCCGGGGCCGGGAACGCGCGTACGCGTACTTCTTCTTCCCGCCGGAGAAGCCGCTGACCGAGACCGCGCACGACCGGCTGGCCACGATCGCGCAGCACGCCGACCTCGGTGGCGGTATGGCGGTCGCGATGAAGGACCTGGAGATCCGCGGCGCCGGCAACCTGCTCGGCGGCGAGCAGTCCGGTCACATCGCCGACGTCGGCTTCGACCTGTACGTCCGGCTGGTCGGCGAGGCGGTCGCGGAGTACCGCGGCGACACCTTGGACGACGAGGCCGCGGCCGAGGTCAAGATCGAGCTGCCGATCGACGCGCACCTGCCGCACGACTACATTCCGTCTCAGCGGCTGCGGCTGGAGATGTACCAGCGGCTGGCCGCCGTCCGGGACTCCGACGGCATCGCCGAGCTGGTCGAGGAGCTGCACGACCGGTACGGCGACATCCCGCAGCCGGTGCTCAACCTGGTCGAGGTGGCGAAGTTCCGCAACCACGCCCGCCGGGCAGGGCTGCAGGACGTGACTCTGCAGGGCAATCTGATCCGGTTCGGGCCGGTCGAGCTGCCCGATTCGAAGGTGCTCCGGCTGAACAGGCTGTACCCGAAGAGTCTGGTGAAGCCGCAACTGCGTACGATCCTGGTGCCGAGACCTGCCACCCGGCCGGTCGCCGGTCAGCCGCTCCGCGACCAGGAGCTGCTGCAGTGGTGCACCCGGCTGATCGACGACGTGATCGCCGAGCCGGTCGGGGCCTCGGTTTAGTTTCGAGCTGGAGATGCGAGGAGATTCGGTGAGCACAGCGCTGATCAAGGGGCGACGGCTTCGGGCGTTCGGTGCGGCAGTGGCGTCGGTGCTGCTGGTCAGCGGCTGCGCGGCGGGCACGCACCCGGGCGCGGCGGCCGTGGTCGGCAAGACCGAGATCACCGTCGGCGACGTCGACAAGACCTCGCGCGCGGTCACCACGGCGCTCGGGCAGCCGTTCAACAGCACGGTGGCGCTGAGCGAGCTGGTGAACAACGCGCTGGTCGCCGAGGTCTCCCAGCAGCGGTCGGTGTCAGTGAGCGACGCCGAGACCGCCGAGGCGGCCAAGCTGGTGGTCAACGACCAGACGGCGTACGAGAAGTTCGAGGCGGACCCGGTGGCGCGGGACTTCCTGCGCCAGGTGGCCGCCACCGCGGTCGCCACCATCAAGCTCGGCGGCGGGACCGGGGTCAAGGACCCGAAGGTCCAGCAGGCGCAGCAGGCCGGTATCCAGCTCGTCAAGGAAGCCTCGAAGGACGTGAAGATCGAGATCTCGCCGCGCTTCGGCCAGTGGAGCGACGGCCGGATCGACAGCAAGATCTCCGGTTCGCTGTCGGAGGAGTCCGCCCAGGCCAAGGCCAAGCGCGAAGCCGCCGAAGCACAGCAGAACCAGCAGGGCCAGGGCTGAGGTTCCCCCATGCCTGGTGACACCGCCGGCGGTGCGGTCAAAGTCGTCCTGACCAGCCCCCGGGTGGCACCAGGCCTGCTCACCCGCGCAGCCTGGCAGGCGTTCAGCGAAGCCGACGCCATCGGGGCCGCCCAGCCGCCGGCCGGGGGCCCGACGTTGCGTCCGGACGTGCAGGCTTTGGTCGGATCAGGGCTCGTCGTCACCCAGGTCGAGGGTGAGGTCAGTGAGCACTGGGCTTGGCTCAGCGAAGCCGCGGCGGCCGGCCAACGCGTCGCCTGGCTTGTCGGGGAGGACGGCGAACCGGGTCTCCTGCGAGTCGTCGCCGACCAGGTGAGCCGGGAGCCGCGTCCGCCGTACCAGGTGGAGATCCTGCACGGGTCGTACGACGTACCGGGCGCGCGGCTGATCGACCTCGTGCGGGTGATGGACCGGTTGCGGCGGAACTGCCCGTGGGACCAGGAGCAGACCCACGAGAGCCTGGCGAAGTACCTGCTCGAGGAGACCTACGAGACCCTCGAAGCCATCGACACCGGCGACCGCGCCCACCTCCGCGAGGAGCTTGGCGACATCCTCCTCCAGGTCGCCTTCCACTCCCGCATCGCCGAGGAGGACCCAGACGAGGGCTACTCGATCGACGATGTCGCCGGCGACATCGTGGAGAAACTCGTCCGCCGCCACCCGCACGTCTTCGGCACCGTCGTCGCGGCCGACGCCGCCGCTGTCGAAGCCAACTGGGAAACCATCAAAGCCGTCGAAAAACAACGCACCTCAGTCCTCGAAGGCGTCCCGCAAGCCATGCCCGCCCTGGCTCTCGCCGACAAGGTCCTGGGCCGCGCCGCCATGCTCATCCCGGCCGGCGCGCAGCTCGCCGAGCCCGCGACCGACGCCGGCCGGATCGGCCGGCAACTCCTGGACCTGGTCCGCGAGTCCCGCACCCTGGGCATCGACGCCGAACAAGCCCTCCGCACCACCATCCACCACCTGGCAGACGAGATCCGCACCGCCGAATCCGGCGGCGGCTGAGGATCAGAGCCGGTCCGCCGCCACGACCGCGACGCGCTTCTCGTCGCCGACCAGGGCCTTGAGGTCGCCTGGGTCCTCGCGATGACCACCGGTCCCGCCTCCGCGAGCGCCGTGGCCACGAGGATCGCGTCCACTGCCTGACCTGATCCCAGCCTGGCCTCGCCGATCAATTGCCCAGCCTTCTCGCCGACGGCGCGAGTGACGGGCTCGACGACGACCCCGTTCAGAACCCGGTGCCTTGCAGAGCTTCGGCCAGATCGCCGCAGAGGTGACGACCCGGCGGCCGTCGGCGTAGGCGGCCTGGAGGCGTACGTGCATCGAGAGGTCCGTCGCCGCCCTGGACTGTCCTTCGAAAACGGCGTGCCCGCCTGCGGCTGGGCTGGCAAGGTGTGGCGGGTGGATGTTGCTGAGTTGCTGGCGGAGCGCTGGTACCGGAAGCCGGCGAGCGTGACGCCGTTGGCCGGCGGAATGGGGTCGACGACCTGGCTGGCTGAAGGCGACGGGTGGCGGGTCGTCGTCAAGGCGGTGGATGCGAGCGACCAGGGGTTCGGGCCCGGGCTGGAGCTGGCGGCGCGGCTCGCTGACGCGGGCTTCGTGACCGGTCGGCCGGTGCCGAGCAGCACTCGGCAGTTGGTCGAGGCGTACGACGGCCGGTTGGTCGGTGTACTCGAGTTCGTTGACGGGGTGTCGCTGACGGCTGTTGACGCCTGGGCGGTGGGGGAGCTGCTGGGCCGGGTGCACAGGGCGACGGGGACGCCGGAAGGGCAGGTGGAGGAGTGGCTTCACCTCTTGCGGCAGTTCGACGAGTGGCTCGATCTCGAGGAGTGGATCCGGCCAGCGGTCGAGGGGGCGATGGAAGGGGTACGGCGGCTTGGACCGTTGAGCTGGGCATGGTTGCACGGGGACCCGGCGCCGGAGGCGTTTCTGCGGCAGGCCGACGGCACGAACGCGTTGATCGACTGGGGTGCGGCGATGCACGGTCCGGTGCTGTACGACGTGGCGTCAGCGGTCATGTACGTCAATGACTCCAGCCAGGTCGTACCGGCGTACCTGGAGCAGCGTCCAGAGTTGCGTGATGAGGTCGCAGCCGGCCTCGGCGCGTTTCTGCAGGTGCGGTACGCCGTACAGGCCGGGTACTTCGCCTGGCGGTGTTCAAACGACATCCGCACCGGAATCGCCGACCCCGCCGAGAACCGCAAGGGCCTCGCCGACGCCCGCCGCGCCCTGCTCACGCAGTACCCGTAGACCCTGATCACCCGGGCCGATCATCGCCTGGCCGGCCGGCGGAGCGTCAGGCTGCAAGACCTGCGGGACGAGGCGCTCGTCGTACCGCCGGAAGGGCGTCCGCACCGGCAGCAGTTGGAGCGGAGCATGCTGGATCAAGGCATCCGGTGGTCCGCTGCGGTCGAGGCGGAGGGGTGGGAACTGCTGGTCCACTTCGTCCGTCTAGGAGTAGGCCCGGCCGTCGTGAACGGGTCGGTCCGGGTGACAAGCGCCGTACGGCGGATTCCGGTGAGGGATCTGCCACCGGTGCGGTACTACGTCGTCACGTGCGGGGACCGGGCAGATCGGGTGAGCGAACTGAAAGGCATGTTGCTGTGAGCAGGGAGAGCAGAGCGATCTCCAGGTTGCTCAGGCACACGGCAGGTGAGCGTGGTCTCACGATGAGTGCGGACGGCTGGGCGTCGATCGCCGAGGTGCTGGCGGTCCTGCGGATGGATCGCCCGACCCTGGACGCGGCGGTCGAGCAGAACGACAAGCAGCGGCTGCAGGTCGACGGCAACCGGATCCGGGCGTGTCAGGGCCATTCGCTCGATGGAATGCCGGTGACACGTGAAGCCTTGGAGAACAGTTGGGAACGGGTGTATCCCGACCACCTGCTCTGGCACGGGACCACCCGGCAGGCGTTGCCGGCGATCCAGCGGGACGGCTTGCTGCCGGGACGGCGTACTCATGTCCATCTGGCGCCGTCCAAGAACAGTCATGTCGGCCGGAGGACGGCCGTAGAAGTCTTGCTGGGTGTGGATCCCAGTGGTTTGGCCGTCTATCGAGCCCCCAACGGAGTGTTACTGACGCGGTTCGTCCCGCCTGATGCGATTGTTAGGGTCGACGCGGTCCACCCTGCTCGCTGGTCTGGCAGCTAGGCTCGGGCTGATTCGTCATCGAGAACTTGGGAGTCAATGTGGCCACCATCGAGGCCGTCGGCGCCCGCGAGATCCTCGACTCGCGCGGCAACCCCACTGTCGAGGTCGAGGTTCTCCTCGACGACGACACCGTCGCCCGGGCCGCAGTGCCGTCGGGCGCGTCCACCGGCCAGTTCGAGGCCGTCGAGCTGCGCGACGGCGACAAGGGCCGGTACGGCGGCAAGGGTGTCCAGAAGGCCGTCACGGCCATCCTGGAGGATATCGACAAGGAGATCGTCGGGTACGACGTCCACGAGCAGCGGCTGATCGACCAGGCCCTGCTGGACCTGGACGGCACCCCGAACAAGGCCAAGCTGGGCGCGAACGCCATCCTCGGCGTCAGCCTCGCCGTCGCCAAGGCGGCCGCGGACTCGGCCGGCCTGCCGCTGTTCCGGTACGTCGGCGGCCCGAACGCGCACGTCCTGCCGGTGCCGATGATGAACATCCTCAACGGCGGCGCGCACGCGGACAGCAACGTCGACGTGCAGGAGTTCATGATCGCCCCGATCGGCGCGCCGACGTACGCCGACGCGGTGATGCAGGGCGCCGGCGTCTACCACGCGCTGAAGGCGGTGCTGAAGGAGCGCGGCCTGTCCACCGGGCTCGGGGACGAGGGCGGTTTCGCGCCGAACCTGGCCAGCAACCGCGAGGCGCTCGACCTGATCGTGATCGCGATCGAGAAGTCCGGCCTGCAGGTCGGCAAGGACATCGCGCTGGCGATGGACGTGGCCGCGAGCGAGTTCCACACCGACGGTGTCTACGCGTTCGAGGGCGGCAAGAAGTCGGCCGACGAGATGATCGCGTACTACGCCGACCTGGTGTCGTCGTACCCGATCGTGTCGATCGAGGACCCGCTGAACGAGGAGGACTGGGACGGCTGGAAGAACCTCAGCGCCCAGCTCGGTGACAAGATCCAGATCGTCGGCGACGACCTGTTCGTCACCAACGTCGAGCGGCTGCAGCGCGGTATCACCGAGAAGGCGGCGAACTCGCTGCTGGTGAAGGTGAACCAGATCGGCTCGCTGACCGAGACGCTGGACGCGGTCGACCTGGCCCACCGCAGCGGCTTCACCTGCATGATGAGCCACCGCTCCGGCGAGACCGAGGACACCACCATCGCGGACCTGGCGGTCGCCACCAACTGCGGTCAGATCAAGTCGGGCGCCCCGGCCCGGTCCGACCGGACCGCGAAGTACAACCAGCTGCTCCGGATCGAGGAGGAGCTCGACGACGCGGCGAAGTACGCCGGCCGCGCGGCCTTCCCGCGGTTCAAGGGCTGATTGCATGCCGTCCCGCCGGGAATCCGGTGCACGCCCCGGCTCGCGTCCGTCGAGCCGGACCCAGTCGCGTCCACCGGCCCGGCGGGGCGACCAGCCCAAACGCCGTACGACGGGAACCCCGGCCGGCCCGGTCCGGACCCGGGGCTCCCGCAACCTCACCGGCCGGGCCGCCGTCGTCCTGCTCGTGCTGGGTGCGCTGATCGTGTCGTACGCGCAGAGCCTGCGGGTGTGGTTCGACCAGCACCAGCAGATCACCGCGCTGCAGCAGGAGATCCGGGACCGGGAGAAGCGGGTCAACGAGCTGAACGACGAGATCGCCCGCTGGGACGACGACGCGTACGTGAAGGCGCAGGCGCGGCAGCGGCTCGGCTGGGTGATGCCGGGTGAGGTCGGCTACCGGGTGATCGGCGCGGACGGCAAGCCGGTGGGTGCTCCGCCGGAGCCTTCGACCCCGTCCGACGCGGCGGCCGACGAGCAGAAGCCGACCTGGTACACCAAGCTGTGGGGGAGCGTCGAGGGAGCGGGCAAACCCGCCGCCCCCGCCACGCCGGCGCCGGTCAAGCCGACCCCGAAGCCCATCCTGACCCCCTCGCCGAAGGCAACGCGGTGACCGTCGGTCCTGAAGACGTCGAAGCAGTCAGCAAGCAGCTCGGCCGGACCGCGCGGGGGATCCGGTCCATCGCGCACCGGTGCAGCTGCGGCCTGCCTGACGTGGTCGAGACCGAGCCCAGGCTCCCGGACGGTACGCCGTTCCCGACCACGTACTACGTGACCTGCCCGCGACTGGCCTCCGCGATCGGCACCCTCGAGGCCGAGGGCATGATGAAGGAAATGACGGACCGGCTCGGCACCGACGAGGACCTGGCCGCGCGCTACCGCGCCGCCCACGAGTCCTACCTGGCTCACCGCGAATCCATCGAACACGTCGAGGAGATCGCCGGCATCACGGCCGGCGGTATGCCCACCCGGGTCAAGTGCCTGCATGTGCTGGCCGGCCACTCATTGGCGGCCGGACCAGGCGTGAACCCTTTGGGCGACGAGGCGTTGGAAGCCCTCGACGACTGGGGCCGCCGGGGGCCGTGTGTCTGACCGGGCCACCGCAGCCCGGGTTGCCGGTCGCCGTGGGTCTGACCGGGTCGCCGCGGTCGACTGTGGGACGAACTCGATCCGTCTGCTGATCGCCGACCTGGTGCAGGGTGGGCTGGTCGAGGTGGACCGGCGGATGACGATCGTGCGGCTCGGACAGGGCGTGGACGCGACCGGAGCCTTTGCGCCGGAGGCGTTGGGGCGGGTGTTCACGGCATCCGACGAGTTCGCGGCGGCGATTCGGGCGGCCGGTGCGACGCGGACTCGGTTCGTGGCGACCTCAGCGGCACGGGATGTGAGCAACCGGGACGAGTTCTTCGCCGGGATCGCCGAGCGCTTCGGCGTGGAGCCGGACATCATCTCCGGCGCCGAGGAAGCCGAACTGACGTTCCGGGGAGCAACCAGCGGGCTGGCCGCGCTGGAGGTGCCCGGTCCCTACCTGGTGGCCGACATCGGCGGTGGATCGACCGAGCTGGTCCTGGGTGACGCCGCTGGAGTGCGCGCGGCCGAGTCACTCGACATCGGCTCGGTGCGCCTGACCGAGCGGCATGTCACCTCGGACCCAACCTCGCCGGACGAACTCGCCGCCGTCACCAAAGACGTCGACACCTTGCTCGACTCCACCACGGTGCCGATCGGCCAGGCCCGCGCGCTGGTCGGCGTCGCCGGGACGGTCACCACGGTCGCCGCCGTCGCCCTGAAGCTCCCCGAATACGACCGAACCCGGATCCACCACGCGCGGATCTCCGGTCCGGTCCTCCGTGACACCACGGCCTGGTTGGCGAACTCCACGCGCGCCGAGCGTTCCGCCGTACGGTCGATTCATCCCGGCCGGGTGGACGTGATCGGAGCCGGAGCGCTGATTCTGCAGCGGCTGTACGACCGCATGGCCGTGGACGAGGTGCTGGTGTCCGAGCACGACATCCTGGACGGCGTCGCGCTCTCACTCAGCTGAGCCGGATCTCCAGGCCATCACATTGGCGCCGAATCCCCATCGCCGAGCGTGCTGCCCGTCATCGGGGCGGCTTTGTGATGGCCTGGGCGTCCGCTGGTCCGCAGCGGCGCTCCTGACCCGGGCGCCGGGACTGCGAGCGAACCGGCAAGCCGGTGAGTGTCTTTAGTCTGTGGGTATGAAGCTGCCGCATCCGTTGACGGGGGAGTTGTTCGAGAGTCCGGTGCCGCCGGGGGCGGGGTGGCCGGAGGATCCTGCGGTACGGCGGACTCCGGTGGCTCACGATGCTTCCGACGTACTGCGGCTCGCGGAGACCGGGGACCTGGCCGAGTTGGAGGCTCGAGTCTCGGTGTGCCGGGCTTGTCCGCGGTTGGTGGAGTGGCGGGAAGAAGTTGCCTTGAGCAAGCGGAAGTCATTCGCGGACCAGCCGTACTGGGGCCGGCCCATCGCGGGATGGGGTGCTGCCGAGCCACGGATCCTGATCGCCGGACTGGCCCCGGCGGCCCACGGCGGCAACCGTACCGGCCGGGTCTTCACCGGCGACCGCTCCGGCGACTGGCTCTTCGCCGCTCTCCACCGCGTCGGCCTCGCCAACCAGCCCACCAGCGAACACGCCGGCGACGGCCTCCGCCTCACCGCCACCCGAATGATCGCCGCCGTCCGCTGCGCCCCACCCGCCAACAAACCAACCCCGGCCGAACGCGACACCTGCGCCCCTTGGTTCCGCCGCGAACTACAACTGGCCCTCCCCACCACCAAAGCCATCATCTGCCTAGGCAAGTTCGGCTACGACGCCCTCCTCACCGCCCTCCAGGCCGCCGGCGCCGCCGTCCCCAAACCCCGCCCACCCTTCGGCCACGCAGTCGAGCACCCCATCGACTCGCCGCACGGTCAAGTAACCGTCCTAGGCTGCTACCACCCCAGCCAGCAAAACACCTTCACCGGCAAACTAACCGCCCCCATGCTCGACGCCGTCCTAACCCGAGCCAAATCCCTCGCCGGCATCTCCTGACCCACCTGTGCCCGGGACGGGATTCGAACCCGTATGCCTTGCGGCCGCGAGGTTTGAGTTTGACCAGCCGTCGTCCAGCGGTGTCCAAACTCGTTCATCCGACGCTTACACCCATCCCTCGCGCTGGCCAGAACTGGGCCGGACCGCACCGAACTGCAACCAAAAGTGCAACCAGGCGGCACTCACACCGGTCAGCCTGACGAGACGCTGACCTGGTGGGCGCTGTGGACACGCGCGTCGCCCGGGGCCTTGTCGTTGCCAGTGGCAACGATCTCGGAGACCTTCGCCGGGATCTTCTTCCCGGTCGGCGCACTCCCCACCTTGGGCCGTTCCGCGGCCGCTTTCTTGCCCGCCGCCCGCGCCTTGGCCTCCGGCGTGTTCCGCAGCAACCAGGGCTTGTTGCCCTTGTGGTGGACGTTCACGTGGCCGGTGAGGGCGCAGGAGTTGAACAGCACCTGCATCTCCAACGGCGCCTTCGACGTGTGGATCGGCGACGGGACGAGTAACGAGCTGATGATCTGGACCGACAACAAGAACCAGGTCCCCGCCGGTTCGAAGGTCGGCACTGTGACGTTGGGCGGTTACACCTACGACGTGTGGCACTCGTCCGGCTACACCGCCTACGTGTCCCAGGTGACGCAGAAGTCCGGCACGATGCCGCTGGCGAGCTTCTTCAACGACATGAGCAAGCGGCTAGATCTCGAGGCCACGACCTGGCAGGTCGAGTACGGCGTCGAGGTCGTGTCCACCGGCAACACCAAGCAGCGGTTCGTTCTCGGCCGCCCGTCGAGGCCCGGTTCGCCGTACGGCGAGAGCCTTGGACGCCACGACTCTGCGTAAAGTTCGGGCCCGGATTGGACTTTTCACATCACGGTTGGATAACGTCAGCGCCCGTACTCGCGAGAGCGAACGCAAAGGACACGACCGGCGAGCCCCCTCGCCCGGTCTGCCCGGAGCGATCGGCGCAACGGGGAACGCCGGCTGTTCCAGGCCTCACTGGGGATCCGAAATGAACATTTGAGGGCCGCACTGGAGCGCTGGGGCAGTCAGGCGCGGCCCGTCGAGCAGGCAAGGAATGCTTACGCATGCCCCCCATCCGAACTGCCCGAAGCCGCGTCATCATCGCAGCGGTGCTTGCCGCCGGTGCGATGGTCGCCGCGCCGATCGCCGTCCAGGCGGCCAAGAAGGCCCCGGTCGCCGCGACGACAGTAGCGGAGAGCACGGCCCTCTCCAGCGTCGGACGCGACGAGAGTTGCGTCCTGGACGCCAATTCAGGTTGTACGGTCGCGTACGGCCTCAGCCAAAAGCCCACCGCGATCGCGGCGACCGCCGGCTCGGCGATCTTGTCGATCGACCCGGCCAAGATCACTGACACCACCTACCGGCTGCAGGCCGTGAGCAAAAACGGTACGCCGTACTCGGCCGGCAAGAAGCTGCGTTACACGGCGCGCTATTACTTCGGGACCGCGACGACGGCCTCCACCTCCCCGACGCCGACGGCCTCCACCTCCCCGACGCCGACGGCCACGTCGACCGCAAGCAGCACCCCGACGGCGTCGACCCCCACAACGACGTCGACACCTACATCGTCTCCGACCGCAACGTCCACTCCGACGGCGACATCGACACCCACCTCGACGACCAGCCCCACGACCTGCACCGGCGTCCAGATCACGCCGGCGAGCAGCGTCCAGGCCGCTATCGACGCCGCGCCGACCGGGACGACGTTCTGCTTCGCGCCAGGGACATATACCAACGTCTCGGCGCTGTCACCGAAGGCCGGAGACGTGTTCGACGGCGGCAACCGGGCCGCCGTGCTCGACGGCGGCAACTCGCGTCAATACGCGTTCCGGTCCAGCACCGCAGCCAACGTGACCGTCCGCGGGTTCAAGATCCAGCACTACGCCACCCCACTCCAGCAGGGCGCAATCCAGTCGTTCGGCGCGACCGGCTGGACGATCGAGAACAACCACATCACTCTCAACGCGGCGAGCGCCGTAGCCACCGACTCGGGCGCGCGAGTGCTGAACAACCTGCTCGACTGGAACACCCAGCAGGGTTACGCCGCGCACGGCCAGAACATCCTCTACGACGGCAACGAGATCGCCCACAACAACCCCAACCTGGCGGTCGACGCCACCTGGGAGGCCGGCGGCGGCAAGGCATGGGCGACCCGGTACGCCAGGTTCAGCAACAACAACGTTCACGACAACGGCGGCAACGGCCTCTGGGACGACACCAACAACATCTACATCACCTACGACCACAACACCGTCACCAACAACTGGGGCGCGGGTATCTACCACGAGATCGGGTACGACGCCACCATCACCAACAACACAGTCGTCGGCAACGGCACGTCCGCATCACCGGGCGGCGGGCAGCGACTTGGCTGGATGTGGGACGCGGGCATCCAGCTACGTGGCTCCGGCGCGCTCACCGCCGCGTCCCCGATCCTGATCTCCGGTAACACGGTGACGAACAATTACAACGGCATCGCCCTGTTGGACTCGCCCGCCTCGGGCTGCACCGGCGCCGGTGAGGGTGCCTACGGGCCGTGCGTCGTCCAGAACGTGCTGGTCAAGGACAACACGGTCACCATGAACCAGGGCGCCACCGGTGCCGTCGCGGACGGCGCGGACGGCGCGGGCAGCGCGGTGTTCACCTCCCGGAACAACCACTTCGAGCACAACACCTACCACGTCGGCAGTTCCCTGACCCACCCGAACGACGGGCACGCCTACGGCTGGTTCGCCTGGGCCGGCCAGTGGCCGGGCTGGGCGCAGTGGCAGGGGTCCGGCAACGACACGACCGGGAACTTCGGCCTGTGATGCCGACATCGGACAGGGCTTAGACTGCGAGGCATCACTCACCCGGTCCTCGTTAAGGTCGTGTGAAGAGGCCTCGGCCGCCGGCACGCACAGTGCCGGTGGCCGAGGCCTCTTCGCGTTTCCTGAGTGAGGACGAGGGGATCGTGATCGCTGACCGGCGCCGGGCAGAGGTGTCGATCCGCGCGATTGCTGCTGAGCTTGGCCGGGCGCGACAGTCAGCCCATTGTGCCCGGGACGGGATTCGAACCCGTATGAACCGCCCCGTACGGGAGTGAACTGCAACCGCCGATGCAACCATGGGCCGCTGGTATCGCATTGCTAGGGTGGCTCGCCATCAGGCACGCAGACATCGCGGTCGAGGCGCCGCAACGGCGACGAATGGAGGATTGGGACGCGATGTTCCTGCTTCAGATGTCGGGCGTTCCAGGTTCTGGGAAGTCCACCGTGGCCGCCTACGTCGTCGACACGTATCGTGCGGTTGCCGTTGACTACGACGTCATCAGGAGCGCCGTACTCGATGCGGGCTTCGATGTCCCCAGTAGTGCCAAGGCGGCGTACGAGGTCATGTACGCGCAGGCGCGTCACGTCCTTGCCCAGGGCCATTCGGTGGTCATGGACAGCCCGTGCTTCTGGCCGAGGATCCTGACCGAGGGCATGGAAATCGCCGGGGAGCACGATGCGGCCTACAGATATATCGAGTGCCAGGTTCGTGATCTGAAGGTCCTCGACGAGAGGCTTCGTCGGCGGCCGAGGCTGAGGAGCCACCGTCGCGGCGTGGACTATCCGCCAGTGGACCTCGGTGACGAATTGGTGGACGGCGAGGCGCTGTTCCGCAATGGGATGGACCGCGTTCAACGTCCCTCGGGAGACTACCTCCAGCTGGACATGCACCGACCGCTGTCCGAAGTTTTGCCCGAGGTCGACATCTACCTGAAGTCATAGGCTGAAGATGATGTTCAGCCGCCTAGGAAAGGAGTCTGGCGTCCCTCCGCTTTCCCCAAGTCAGGGGCCGATCATGGCTGCAACCTGTGCTTGGCGCGACACTGTTGCCGACTCACAGCCGGTTGTGCCCGGGACGGGATTCGAACCCGTATGCCTTTCGGCCGCGAGGTTTAAGCTCGCTGCGTCTGCCGTTCCGCCACCCGGGCTGTACGGCGCGGTCTGAGATTACCGTCTACTGGTAGACCTTGCGGGGGTAGATGGCGTGGGCGCCGGCGACTCGGTCGAGGAAGAGTTTGCCGTTGCAGTGGTCGATCTCGTGCTGGAGGGCGCGGGCCTCGAAGGCGTCGGTGGTGATGGTGACCTGGTCCGTCGTACCGGGGAGGACGCCGGTGACGGTCAGGCGGGTGGCGCGTTTGACGTCGCCGGTGAAGTCCGGGACCGACATGCAGCCCTCGCGGCCCTTCTCCTGCCGGGTCGCCTCGACCACGACGGCGTTGCAGAGGACGAAGACCCCGTGGCAGGTCCGCGTCTTCGGGTGATCGGTCACGTCGAGCGAGAACATCTGCGCCGCGACGCCCACCTGCGGCGCCGCCAGGCCCACGCAGCCGGGCGACACCCGCATGGTGGCGACCAGGTCGGCGGCGAGCTGGATCATCGCCGGGTCGAGTGGATCCACGGTCGCGCCTTCCGTGGCAAGGACCGGGTGCGGCGCGCGTAGTACCTCCAGTACGGTGCCTTCGACGCCCAGAGCAGAGGGGGACCAGCCGGTGATCACAGTCACAGCTCGTCGCTCTCCGCCGGGCGCAGGGTGACGCCGACGCCGAGCTCCTCGGCGGTGATCTCCAGGGCGCGGTTAAGCATCTCCAGCTCGGCGGTCAGCGGCAGCTCGACCTCGGCGGTGAGGACGTACAGCTCCCCGCTGAGCCGGGTGGTCAAGTCGGTGATCGTTCCGCCCGCCGTCGCGATCATCCGGGTCACCGCGGCGACGATCCCCGGACGGTCGGCGCCGTGCACGCTCAGGACGTACGACGGTCCGATCGGCGCGTGCTCGTGTTCGGGGCCGACCTTACGGACCGTGATGACGAGCTCGCCACGGAGTGGCTCGACCGCGGTCTTGACCTCCTCGAACGGCCCGGAGCAGACGATCATCATCGCGAAGTGACCGCGCAGCAGCGTCATGGTGGAGTCCTCGAGGTTGACTCCGGTGCCGGCGAGCGCCTCGGTGACGTCCGCGATGATGCCGGGCCGGTCGGGGCCGATGACGGTGACTGCGAGCTGACTCATGCCCGGAAACCTACCGTCCGACCTAAGTAGCCAAAGAAACGACTTCGGTATCCGGACAGCCTCAACGAGACCGGAGAGCGCTTACGCACCGCTACATTCGTAGCCATGACCGAGCCCGTCCGTCCCCGCCGCAGCGCGCGGGACTGGATTGTGGACTCGCTCGTCTTCGTCGTCGCGGTCTTCTCCGGTTTCCTGTTGTACGACCAAGGCAGCAAGGACCCGATCAGCCCGGACCTGCTCGCGTTCGACTTCTACTTCGGGATGGCGCTCTGTCTGGCCCTGTGGTTCCGTCGCCGCTGGCCGGTCCAGCTGGCCCTCATCGGTGCGGCGGTCTCCACCTTCTCGGACACGGCCGGCGGTGCGACTCTGCTCCTGATCCTGACCGTGGCCGTCTACCGGCCACTGAAGATCTCGCTGCTGATCTTCGCGGCGAACGCGGTGAGCCTGATGATCTACATCGACGTCAGAAACAAGCCGGACGACCCCGCCGCTGTCCTCATAGCGGCGGTGGCGATGTACGTGGCGGTGGCCGGCTGGGGGCTGTACATCCGCTCCCGGCGCCAGCTCCTGCAGACGCTCCGCGACCGGGCTGAGCGGGCCGAGATCGTGGCCAAGCTCCAGGCCGAGCAGAGCCAACTCAGAGCACGCGAGGAGATCGCCCGCGAGATGCATGACGTCCTCGGCCACCGCCTGTCCCTGCTGAGCGTGCACGCGGGCGCGCTCGCCTACCGCCCGGACGCGTCCACCGAGGAGGTCGCCGGGGCCGCCGAGATCATCCGGGCCAGCGCCCACCAGGCGCTCCAGGATCTGCGCGAGGTGATCGGCGTACTGCGTGCGCCTGTCGGCGAGCTCCCGCAGCCGACGTTCGCCGACCTGCCCGTGCTCGTCGAGGGTTCGCGCGAGGCCGGTCTCCCGGTCGAGCTCGTCCTGGATGCTCCCGGCACGTTGCCCGATCACGTCGGGCGGACGGCGTACCGGATCGTGCAGGAGGGGTTGACCAACGCGCTCAAGCATGCGCCGGGAGAGCCGGTGCGGATCCGCGTAATCGGTGCCCCAGGCAACGGCTTGGAAGTGGAGCTGCGCAACCCCGCACCGAACCGCAGACGAGGAGATGGGAAAGGCTTGCTGGGACTCACCGAACGCGCCGCGCTCGTCGACGGCCGGCTGGAACACGGCCGCACCCCCGACGGCGAGTTCCGGCTCTTCGCCTGGTTACCGTGGCCCGCATGAGCGAGCGGAGCGAGGTCATCGTCAAGCACAGCGCATCTTGTGCCTCATCCGCGCCCGGAGCGAAGCGAGGACGTGGATGAGCATCCGGGTGTTGATCGTCGACGACGATCCATTGTTGCGGGCCGGGCTGAAGATGATGCTGGCCGGGGCCCCGGACATCCGGGTGGTCGGCGAGGCCGGCGACGGCGGCGTGCTGGGGCTGATCGACCGGCTCGTGCCGGACGTCGTACTGATGGACATCCGGATGCCCGGCACCGACGGCCTGACCGCGACGGAGGCGGTACGCCGTCGTCCGAACGCACCCGAAGTCATCATCCTGACCACGTTCGACGCCGATGAGCACGTACTGCGTGCACTCCGCGCCGGCGCGGCCGGGTTCGTGCTGAAGGACACCCCGCCGGCCGAGATCGTCGATTCGGTACGGCGGGTGGCCGCCGGGCAGCCGGTGTTGTCGCCGACCGTGACCAAGCGGCTGATCACCCGGGTCGCGGCGTCCGGCACCGACCAGCGCAAGAGCAAGGCCATCAACCGACTGGCACAGCTGAACGACCGTGAGCGGGAGATCGCGGTGGCGGTCGGTGAGGGCAAGTCGAACGCCGAGATCAGCGCGACCCTCTACCTCAGCGTCCCGACGGTGAAGACGCACGTGTCCCGCATCCTCACCAAACTCGATCTGAACAACCGCGTCCAGATCGCCCTACTGGTCCACGACGCCGGCCTCCTGCACGACTAGCAACGCGGATCTGGATGCGGGATCAGCTCGGGTGAAGCCCCTGCCAGAGCTCCCCGACGTCACCGCTGTCCACTGACGCGCGGAAGCGTCGTACGAACTTCTCCTCGGCCTCCGCCAGCGCGAGCTGGTACTCGTACTCGATCAGGTGGATCCACTCGACATCGTCCCGCGCCCGCGTCTTCTCCCGGAGCTCGGCGATCCGCTCCGTCAACGCCTGCAGCCTTTCCCCGAGCAGCGTGACGACCTCCGGCGGCGGCAGTACGACGATCAACGCGAGCGCGGCCTCGAACCGCAAGTACTCCTTCGCCGGTACGGCGACCAGCTCCCGCAGCTCCCGCATCAGCACCTCCCGCCCGGACAGGGTGAGCGCGTAGACGGTCCGCTCCGGCAGCTGTCCCGCCCGGCTCGTCTCCTGCGGCTCGATGTACCCGTCCCGGTGGAGCTGCTTCACCACCATGTAGAGCGACGCGTGCCGGTACTTGATGCTCTTCTGCTTGTTCCGGCTCTTCAGCAGCCGGCCGAGCTCGTACGGGTGCATCGGCCGTTCCTGCAGGAAGGCGAGCACGACGAGGCCGAGCGGGTTCCGCACCCCTGCTGCCATGCTCGCCCTCCCACTAGACGTCCAGAACGATGCGCCGGCCCTTCGCCCGCGAGACACACGGATACATCAGGTCGGTCCGGTCCCGCTCATGATTCTGCAGTACATCGTCCCGATGGTCCGGGACACCACCGAGTACGCGGACCTCGCAGCTCCCGCAGATCCCATCCTCGCAGGACGCATCCAGCGTCGGATCGACGTCATGGATCGCGGCCAGCAGACTCCGCTCGGCCGGTACCTGTACGACGACCCCACTCCGCTGCAACACGGCCTCGAAGGCCTCCGCCGCACCAGATCGAGCCGTAGCCGCGAAGCGCTCGGTGTGCAACGTCGCGTGCGACGGCATCGCCTCCTCGACCGCCTTCATCAAGGACTCCGGTCCACAGCAGTACACGGCCGTACCGGGAGCGACATCGGCCAGCAGTACGGCGAAGTCCGGTCGCGCCACCTCGTCGGCCGGTAGCAGCGTCACGCGATCGTCGCGCTCCAACTCGGCCGCGTAGGCCATCGACGCCCGCGAACGCCCCCGATAGAGCAGCCGCCAGTCGCGATCCCCGAGCGCAGCGATCATCGGCAGGAACGGCGTGATCCCGATGCCTCCGGCAATGAACAGGTACGCCGGCGCATCGACCAGCGGGAACTTGTTCCGCGGCCCGCGCATGCCAATGTGAGTCCCGGCCCGCAACTGGTGGATCTCCGCGGATCCACCGCGCCCTTCCGGTTCCCGCAGTACGGCGACCTGGTAGGCGCCGTCGGATTCACCGGCGATCGAGTACTGCCGGACCAGTCCCGACGGCAAGACCAGGTCGATGTGAGCACCCGGTTCCCACGCCGGCAGCGAGCCTTTCACCGGACGCAGCGTCAGTCCGATCGTCTCGTCGGCCAGCGGGGTGATCTTGGCGATCTTGACGTCACCCTTGGCGGCCTGCCGACGGCCCCATCGGGTCTTCCCGCCCGGCTTGTAGAGGGACAGCAACATCGCGGCGAACAGGCTGAGCATCGGCAGCCCGAACCCGGCGAACACCACACCGCCACCGCTGCCGAGCTGGTCGGTCGTACCGCCGGTGAGCGCGTGGTGCTCGGCCTTCTCGATCACGGCGCCGACCGAGTCCTCGACGTACGCGAAGGCCGAGGCCAGGATCGCGAACGAGATGATCAACTTGGCGGCGACCCAGCGGTACCGGATCAGGCCCCAGCGGGTGGTCAGGCCGAGTGCGATCCCGGTCAGCGTGGTGGCGAAGTTCGTCCACGGCAGCACGGTGATGTCGAAGTACGAGATGAGCTGGTAGACGATCACCGCCGTGTCGAGGTCCCGCGTGGTCATCCCGATCACGGCCAGCGTGACCACCGCGCAGGCGATCCCGACCCACGCGGCCGCGCTGATCACGTGCGCGGCGACGAGTGCCCGATGCGGCCGCCGGCCGAGCTGCCCGGCCAGCAGGGCCAGGATCGGGACGGCGATCCAGCAGCCGAACATCACCAGCACGTCCCCGACCACGAACGCCAGCGCGATGGTCAGCAGGCACTGCACCCAGCCCAGCCCGAGCACCACTGGCCGCGGCGCCGACGGCCGTACGGCGAGCAACAGGCCGAGCGCGGCCGCCGTCACCGCGAGCGCGATCAGCAACGGCGTGCGCAGGTCCGGAAGTCGCAGCGGGAAGAGCGAAGGCAGCTGGGTCAGCACAGCCGCCAATCCGGCATAGACGAACAGAGCGTTCCTGGCCTTGACCATGAAGGCCCACCTCTCAACTAGTCATTGCTAACTAGTCGATAGTGACTACTTCCCTGAACCTGCGGCATCAGGTCACGCCCCCATCCGTCCCTGACGTCTGAGCCAGGGAGCCAGCAGGATCAGTCACCCGCGCCCACTCACCCCCGAGTCGGCCTCCGGGGTGCTGATCCTTACGTCCGAAGAACTGGCGAGACGTGTCGCCAGTTCTTCGGACGTCAGCTGTCAGGACCGGGTGGCGCGGCGGAACTCCTCGTGCGGCATCTGGAGGCTGCCGAGGCTGGTCACCTCGCGGCGGAAGAACAGCGCCAGGGTCCAGTCGAGGATGACGCGGGCCTTGCGGTTGAAGGTGGGGACGCGGGACACGTGGTAGGTCCGGTGCAGGAACCAGGCGGGCCAGCCCTTGACCTTCACGCCGTACAGCTGGGCGACGCCCTTGTGCAGGCCGAGGCTTGCGACCGAGCCGACGTACTTGTGCTCGTAGTCCTCCGGCGCCTTGCCGTCGACCACGCGCAGGATGTTCTCGGCCAGCCGGCGTGCCTGGCGGACCGCGTGCTGCGCGTTCGGGGCGCAGTACGCGCCGGTGTCCGAGGTGAGGTCGGGGACGGCCGCGTTGTCACCGGCGGACCAGGCGTCGTTGACACCCTCGATCCGCAGGTTCGCCAGGCACTTGACCCGGCCGCGCTCGTCCAGCGGGAAGTCGGTCGCCGCGAGCGCCGGGTTCGCCTTGACCCCGGCGGTCCAGACGATCGTGTCGGCGTCGAACTCGTCGCCGTCGCTGAGGATCACGTGACCCTTCTCGCAGGACTCCAGCCGGGTCTCCAACTTGATGTCCATGTTGCGCTTGCGCAGCTGGTCGACGGTGTACTTGCCGAGCTCCTCGCCGACCTCCGGCAGGATCCGGCCGGTCGCCTCGACCAGCACCCAGCGCATGTCCTCGGGCTTGATGTTGTCGTAGTACCGGGTGGCGTAGCGGGCCATGTCCTCCAGCTCCGCGAACGCCTCGACACCGGCGTACCCACCACCGACGAAGACGAAGGTCAGCGCGGACTTGCGCAGTGCCGGGTCGGGCTGTGACGAGGCCACGTCGAGCCGGTCCAGCACCTTGTTGCGCAGCGCGATCGCTTCCTCGACGTTCTTGAACCCGGTCGCCTCCTCGGCCAGGCCGGGGATCGGCAGCGTCCGGGCGATCGAGCCGAGCGCGACCACGACCTGGTCGTAGGCCAGCTCGTACTCCGGGCCTTCCTCGGGCATCACCTTGGCGACCTTGTTCGCGTGGTCGATCCCGGTGACCCGGCCGGTCACCACCCGGCAGCCCTTGAGGGTCTTGCGCAGCGGCACCACCACGTGCCGCGGCTCCACCGAGCCGGCCGCGGCCTCGGGCAGGAACGGCTGGTACGTCATCACCGATCGCGGGTCGACGACGGTGACCCGGATCTGGCCTTTCCGGGCGGCGCGACGCAAGTTGTACGCGGTGTACATCCCGACGTAACCGCCTCCGACGACGAGGATGTGCGGCACCTGGGCTGTCATGCGGTTCACTCTCCCTGAGTGGATCTATGACTTCATGTCGACTTCAGGTTACTGCACTCGTGAAAACTTTCACAAACCCTCTTGCGAGTGATCTCACCCATCGGAACAGTCCCTCTGGAGAGGGATTCGTCATGTAGTCATGGTGCCCCCGGAAGCGCGATCCACCGCGTTCCGACCAGCGTCGACACACAACCGCAAGCCCCACCGAATGTCAGCATGGGGTGATGGAGCGTGCGACCTTCTACCGGCGGTACCTGCAACGGTGCAACCAGCACCGGTTCGAGGAGCTTGGCGAGTTCGTCGACCGGGACGTGCGGGTCAACGGGGCGCCGATGGGGCTGGACGGGTACGCCGCCGGCCTGCGGTCGGTAGTCGAGGCGTTCCCCGACTACCACTGGGAGGTGCAACATCTCCTCGTCGACGGCGACTGGCTGTCCGCCCATCTGATCGACACCGGGACTCACGCCGGCACGTTTCTCGACGTACCGGCGACAGGGCGGGTGGTCAGGGCGCAGGAGTTCGCGCTCTACCGCCTGCAGGACGGCAAGATCGCGGACAGCTGGGGCGACCTCGACTCGTCGGTCCTCGCTCAGCTCGGCTGAGCGAGGCGGTAGGTCGAGACGTGGGAGGGGGAGTCGGCGGTGAAGTCCGCGCCGGTCCAGTCCGCGTGTCTGCTTTCGAGCTCGAAGCCGGCCAATTGGGCCATCAGATCCAGTTCGGCGGGCCAGATGTAGCGGTGTGGGGTGCGGAAGAGTTCCGCCTGAGTGCCTCCGCCCTGGTCGAAGTGGAAGTGGTGTGAGACGACGCGCTGGTGGAGTACGTCGTACGTGTCGAGGAGGATGTAGCCGGGTTCTGACACGCCAACCGTGGCCGGCGTACCGGGTGGGAGGCGACGGAGCTCCGGGACCCAGAGCTCGATGAGGAAGCGGCCGCCGGGGGAGAGGTGGCGGGCCGCGTTGTGGAAACACTCGACCTGTTCGGCCTGGGTCAACAGGTTGGCGATCGTGTTGAAGACCAGGTAGACGAGCGTGAACTCCCTGGGGACGCGTGTGATCGCCATGTCTCCGATGACGACCGGAATGGTCTCCTCGTCGACCTTCGTGCGCAGTTGGTCGACCATCGCGGGGGAGTACTCGATGCCGGTCACCGGTACGCCGCGCTCCGCCAGCGGGACCGCCACCCGGCCAGTGCCGATCGCGAATTCGAGCGCCCGCCCGTCCCCCGCCAGCGCCGCCAGCCGATCAACGGTCGGCCCGAGCACCTCAGGCGCAAACATCCCGGTTCCAGGAGTGTCGTACCGCCGCGCGGTGTCCACACCCCACATCTCATCCTGCACGGAAGTCATCTCTCGCCTGCTCCACCGGAGCTTGTCCTCGGTGCCCTCTTCGCCGATCTTCGTGAACCCGAGGCGGTCGTAGAGCCGCCGGGCGTCGGGGTTGTCCTTCTCGACCCTGAGGTCGAGTGGTACGCCGGCGGCGGCAGCCTCGGCCTGGAGCCCTTTGATGATCGCCGTACCGATGCCGCGTTTCTGGACGTCCGGGTGCAGCTGGATACCGCCAAGCTCGACGGACTCCGGGGTACGACGGATCCTCAGCCGGCCGACCCGTTCGCCGTACAGCTCGACCACGGACGTGTCAGCAAGCGTCTCGATCGTCCACTCGGCGTAGGCCCTCCGCTGCACCGCGTTGAAGTCGGCCAGCAGCCGCCCCTGCGCACGCGTCGCCGCGACGACGACATCGGTGAGAAACTCCACGTCACCGGCCATCGCCGGCCGGATCACGTACGGCTCTGCCATAGCTGGCCAAGCTACGCACCCATCGCGCGATCCTCCACGGGTTTTCTGCCGGTGCTGATCGACTTTTGGGTGGTTTCGGTTGGGGAACAGGTGACTGTTCCTCAGGCGTTGTTAAGGGTCGGACCGTAGTATCTCTGTACGGCCCCAGGTGTGGGTCACCAGGAGGATGACAATGCAGAGCAGTAACCCGGTCCTGAACCGGTCGAGTGCGTTCGCGCCTGGCCATGGCCAGGCTTATCCGGGGGCCGCTCCGTACGGTCAGCCGGGTCCCTATGGGTACGGTCAGCCCGGCCAGTACGGCGGACCCGGAATGCCGCCCCAGCAGTACCAGGGAGCGCCGGCCGACAGCCGCCCCATGACCATGGACGACGTGATCGTCCGGACCGCCGCCACACTGGGCGTCGTCGTGCTCGTCGCCGCGATCGCCTGGTACATGATCCCGGTCAGCCTGGTCACCCCCGCGTTCCTGGGCGGTGCGCTGCTGGCCTTCGTGCTCGCGATGGTGCTGTCCTTCTCCCGCCGGGTCAACCCCGCGCTGGTGATGGTCTTCGCCGCCGCGGAGGGCGTGTTCCTCGGAATCGGCAGCAAGTTCATCGCGGAATTGGTCAACGACCCCGGCATCGTCGTGCAGGCGGTGCTCGCGACGATGGTGACGGCCGGCCTGACGCTGGCGACGTACAAGTACTTCGCGATCAAGGTGACGCCGCGGTTCACCAAGATGGTGATCATCGCCACGATGGGCTTCGCCGGCGTGATCCTGATCAACTTCATCGCCAGCTTGCTCGGCTTCAACTCCGGTATCGGCGGCTTCGGCCCGATGGGTCTGCTGTTCGCCGCGATCGGTGCCGGCTTGGCGGTGTTCAACCTGATCCTCGACTTCGACATGATCGAGCAGGGTGTGAAGCACGGCGCCCCGCAGAACGAGGCCTGGCGGGCTGCCTTCGGCCTGACCGTCACCCTGGTCTGGCTGTACTGGAACCTGCTGCGCATCCTCGCCATCCTGCGCGGCGGCGACTGACAACCAAACGCACCAACCCGAAGGGCCGGCCCAGGTGGACCGGCCCTTCGGTGTTTTTGAGGTTCAGGTGGCCCTGGGGTTTCTGCCGGCGGTCATGCGGCCGACCCGGTCGCCGCCGGTTGCTCGCCGCAGCGGCCGGGTTTGGTTGTTGTTCTGGGGCGAGACCCGGGGCGGAGGCTGAAGTCCTGTGGGCGCTGGGCTCGAGAACGAGGTCCTGGCTGCTGGACCTGCACAGGAACAGAGAAGACCTGCCCCTCCACCTGAAAGGGCAGGTCTTCTGACTCCTGTTCGGCTTGTCAGCCCATTCGCCGGTGCGCCTTGACCAGGTCGTACTCGTGGACGATGGCGGTTGCGTGCCCGTGCGCGAGGGCGTACTCGCTGGAAAGCCATCTCACTCTGTCGTCGAAGCGCAGGAACGACGGTCCGTCGTTCATCAGCTGGAACCACTCGGTCATCTCGCGTCCGGTGCACCTGGGCACCTTCTCCACCAAACGCTGGTGCGTCTCCTCGGAGTGGTTCAAGCCCATCTTCGCCTCCCGTCATCGGGGTACCGCGTAGTTATCGACTGTGCACCACGCAGCCGCCGCTAGGCAAGACTCCCTCCATCAAAATGCCAACAGAGCATCAAAGTCCCCCGCTCAGCGGACGCGCCGCTATTGCCCGACCGGTAAGGCGGTGACGTCCTCGTCGACCCGCTCGACCTCGGCCTTCGGGTGCCGGCGCCGATGACGCAACGCCGCCCAGCGACCCCGCGGGCCACGTTCGCGGCCGGCGACCTCGGTGGCCGCGACCTCTGTGCCGGCAGTGCGAGCGGCCTGTGCGGCGGCCTCCGCAATCGGCAGGATCGCCTCGCCCCGGAACGACTCCGGATGCACGAACGACTCCGGCCCGACACCCACCGCCGCGGCCACCGACGGCAGCAGCGCGGCGGAGGCGGCGGCGTACCCGGTGGCGGACGGGTGGAAGTTGTCCCGCCCCCACATCGACGGGTTGGTCCGGAACACCTCGCCGAGCAGCGACCCGAGGGACACAGTTCGGCCGCCTGCCTCGACCACTGCGATGGTCTGAGCGGCGGCCAGCCGGTGGCTCCAGGACCGGGCGACCTGCCGCAGCGGCGGCATGATCGGCCGGACCACGCCGAGGTCCGGGCAGGTACCCACCACCACCTCACAGTGCGCGGCCCGCAATCTGCGGACCGCGGCCGAGAGCAGCCGAACCGAGGTCGACGGTGGCATCTTCGCCTTCACGTCGTTGACGCCGATCAGGATGACCGCCACCTGCGGCCCGGCCTGCAGGGCGGCATCCACCTGCGCGGCCAGATCGGTCGACTTGGCTCCGGTCTTCGCCACGTCGATCAGCCGGACCGGCCGCTTGGCCAGGTCGGCGAGCCCGGAGGCGAGCAGGACGCCGGGAGTCTCCTCCGGCGACTCGGTGCCGTAGCCGGCGGCGCTGGAGTCGCCGAGGATCGCGAACGTGATCGGATGGCCTGGATACCGGCCGTAGAGGCCGTCGCCCGGGGTCGGGTAGTAACGCATCGGCCCGATCACGCGCTTCGCGTACTCGGCCTCAGCGGTCAGTACGCCGTACAGCGTGGCGCCGATGAGTCCGAGACCCCCGCCCCCGACGGCAGCGGCCTGGGCAAGTCGCTTCGCGGCCCGGGCTCCACTGGTTGCTCTCCCCGCATCGCCCCGGTCACTCATGACTCAAGGATTACACGCTGTCACAGACAAGCAAGCGAAATAGGGGAAACGACACAGACATCACTACAGTGAAGATGTGCGTTACGCAGACTCTCTCCTGGACCTGGTCGGCAACACCCCGCTGGTGAAGCTGTCGAAGACGACTGACGGCGCCAAGCCGCTGGTGCTCGCCAAGGTCGAGTACTTCAATCCCGGCGGCTCGGTGAAGGACCGGATCGCGGTCCGGATGGTCGAGGCCGCGGAAGCCTCCGGCGACCTCAAGCCGGGTGGCACGATCGTCGAGCCGACCTCCGGCAACACCGGTGTCGGGCTGGCGATGGTGGCCCAGCAGAAGGGCTACAAGTGCGTCTTCGTCTGCCCGGACAAGGTCAGTGAGGACAAGCGCAACGTGCTCAAGGCGTACGGCGCCGAGGTCGTGGTCTGCCCCACGGCGGTGGCACCCGAGCACCCGGACTCGTACTACAACGTCTCCGACCGCCTGGTCCGTGAGATCGAGGGCGCCTGGAAGCCGAACCAGTACGCCAACCAGAACAACCCGCGCTCGCACTACGAGACCACCGGCCCGGAGCTCTGGGAGCAGACCGAGGGCAAGATCACCCACTTCGTCGCGGGTGTCGGCACCGGCGGCACGATCAGCGGCACCGGCAAGTACCTGAAGGAGGTCTCCGGCGGCAGGGTGCAGGTCATCGGTGCGGACCCGGAGGGCTCGGTGTACTCCGGCGGCACCGGCCGGCCGTACCTGGTCGAGGGTGTCGGCGAGGACTTCTGGCCGGAGACGTACGACCGGAACATCTGCGACCGCATCATCGAGGTGTCGGACGCGGACTCGTTCGCGCTGACCCGGCGGCTGGCCCGCGAGGAGGCGATGCTGGTCGGCGGCTCCGCGGGGATGGCGGCCGCGGCCGCGATCCGGCTGGCGCACGAGCTCGACGATCCCGAAGCCGTCATCGTCGTACTGCTGCCGGACGGCGGCCGCGGATACATGACCAAGGTTTTCAGCGACGACTGGCTGTCGCAGTACGGTTTCCTCGCCGCGACCCGGCAGGGCACGACGCTCGGCGACATCCTCGCCCAGAAGGACGGCGGCATGCCGCCGCTGGTCCACACCCACCCGCACGAGACGATCGCCGAGGCGATCGGCATCCTGCGTGAGTACGGCGTCTCGCAGATGCCGGTGGTCCGGGCGGAGCCGCCGGTGATGGCGGCCGAGGTGGCCGGCGCGGTGTCGGAGCGGACGTTGATGGACGCCCTGTACTCCGGCAAGGCGCGGTTGGCCGACATGGTCGAGCAGCACATGGACCCGGCGCTGCCGTCACTGGGCGCCGGTGAACCGGTGGTCAAGGCGGTCGAGCTGCTCGAGGATCGGGACGCCCTGATGGTGCTGGACGACGGCAAGCCGGTGGGCGTTCTGACCCGGCAGGACCTGCTGGTCCACCTGTCCGTCGACTGACTCTCACCGCGGAGCCGCAAGGGTTCCGGCGGTGGGAGACTTATCGGTCCACGACCGAGGGCAGGATGGCGAGCAGGGCCGTGACCACGATGCCGATCACGATGGCCGCCGCTCCGGCGATCTGAAGGATTTCCATACCTCAAGAATCCTTTGTCGCGCCCGTGTGGACATCGGCCCGAGGACCGGTCTTGCCTTCATCCCAAGGTCGTACGCCGAACCCCGGCTGCTCCTACTTCAGGAGTGCGGGTAAACCCTGAGGGCGCGGGAACACCAGCCGCGGCCTAGGCGGTGTCTGACGGTTCCCCGCCTACTGCGCGGCACTCGGCACGGCATCTCGCCGCACTGGAGCAAAGGCCACGATGGATCCGCATCGAGACCTTCACTCCAGCACGCCGAGCTACCGCACCGAGCACCTGCTCGCTACGGCGCTGAACCGTCAGACACCGCCTAGTGGACCAGCACGAAATCGGCTGGATCGAGCCGCCGGGTGCGGCGCCAGTACGACACCGTGAACTCGGGCCAGATGGTCGAGTTGCGCCCCTCGGCGTCCAGGTACCAGCTGTTGCAGCCGGACTGCCAGACGGTGTCGCCGAGCTCGCCCTGGATGCCGCCGACGAACCGCTCCTGCGCCTCCTCGCGGACCTCGACGTACGACGCTCCGCGCCGCCGGAGCAGGTGCAGCGCCTGCATCACGTAACGGACCTGGGCCTCGATCATGAAGACCATCGACGAGTGGCCGAGCACGGTGTTCGGGCCGACCAGGAGGAAGAGGTTCGGGTAGCCGGCGACGGTGATGCCGAGGTGGGCGCCGATACCGTTGCGCTTCCAGTGCTCCGCCAGGTCGATGTCGTCCTCGCCCAGGATCGGCATCCGGGTCAGGTTGGCGGACACCTCGAACCCGGTCCCGAGGATGATCGTGTCGCAGGCCTGCTCGACACCGTCGGAGGTGACCACGCCGGTCGGGGTGACCCGGGAGATCGGGGCGGTGACGACATCCACGTTCGGTCGCGCGAGGGCTGGATAGTAGTCGTTCGAGATCAGGATGCGCTTGCAGCCGATCTGGTAGTCCGGTGTCAGCTTTGCCCGCAGCTCGGGATCGGCCACCTGCTTGTGCAGGTGTCGTTTCGCCTGTAGTTCAAGGCCTTTCATCAACTTCGGGTTGCCCGCGAAGCCGGCGCCGCGACCTTCGAGAGCCCAGTAGATGGCATTGCGGATCGCACGCTGGCCGGCTGGGAACCGCTCGTACAGCCGACGTTCCCACCGGCCGATAGCCCGGTCCGGCTTGGGCGTTATCCACGGTGGAGTGCGTTGGTACACGTCCAGGTGCGCGACGTCCATGGCGATCCGCGGCACGAACTGGATCGCCGATGCGCCGGTCCCGATCACCGCGACGTTCCGCCCGCGCAGGTCGTGGGCGTGCTCCCACTGCGCCGAGTGGAACGTCGTACCGCTGAAGGAGTCGAGGCCCGGGATGGCCGGCACCTTGGGCTGGTGCAGGCTGCCGACGCCCGCGACCAAGGCCTGGGTCTCGATCGTCTCGGAGCCGTTGACGGTGACGGTCCACCGGCCGGTCGCTTCGTCGAACACGGCTTCGGTGACCTCGGCGCCGTACCGGATCTTGCCGGCGATGGCGTACTTGTCGGCGCAATGCTTGAGGTAGGCAAGGATCTCGTCCCACGGCGCGAACATCCGGGTCCAGTGCGGGTTCTGCTCGAACGAGAACGAGTAGAGGTACGACGGGATGTCGCACGCGCAGCCGGGATACGTGTTGTCCCGCCAGGTGCCGCCGAGTTCGTCGGCCTTCTCCAGGATGACGAAGTTCTCGCAGCCGGCCTGGCGCAACTTGATGCCCATGCACAACCCGGCGAACCCGGACCCCACCACGACAACCTCAGCCCCAGTCATAGCAGCCGAGGTTACCGGCGAGTCACCTCACGGGCTAGTGCTTCAGGCGGTAGAGGATCTCGCCCGCGTTCGGGATGACGAGGGTGTCGGGATCGTTCTCGTACGCCGTGAGGTCGACGTCGGCCGGATCCAGGGGCGCAAGGTTGGCCCGGCGTACGACGTCTGCCGGGATGCCGGTCGCCAGAGTGACGTGGACGCGGAGGTGTTCGCCGGTCACGGGGTCCCAGGTGCCGGCGCCGCGGAGATGGGTGGAGTGGGCCAGGACGCCCCAGTGCAGGTCGCGGAAGCGATCCCACTGGCCGAGGAAGTAGTCGCGGCAGTGGTAGCCGATCTCCTCGATCTCCGGGTGCATCGCGGCGAGCTCGGTGACGTGCGGGGCGTAGAGGACGACCTCGCCACCGTCGGCGACGACCGGCTCGACCTTGTAGAAACCCTTGGCCGCGGTCCAGATGTCGGCGTACCTGGTCGGCATCACCGACACGACCCGCCGGACCGGATGGTCGAGGTAGCGGACGTGCGTCTGCGCGGAGATCTCGGCGGCCGCGCGCCACGAGGAGATCGTGTCGCCGAAGGCCACCGCGTGCAGGGCGTTCGTGCCTGACTGCGCCACCACCGACAGGGCGAGCTTCTCCGCTGGGATCAGCGCTGCGGCCTCGTCGATCAACGCCCGGACCGGCGTGATCCCCGGCGTACCGATGACGTTCGAGCTGGTGATCAGCGCGCCCAGCCAGTGGGAGAAGTCGATGACCTCCTGGCCGGCCACGCCGGGGAAGAAGTACTTGTTGCCGCCCGAGAAGCCGACCACCTCGTGCGGGAACACCGGGCCGACGACCAGGGCGACGTCGTGCTCGACCACGGCCCGGTTGAGTTTCACCGGTACCTCGTCGCGCAGCATCTCATCCGAGATCTCGCCGACCCGGTCCGCGCTGATCGTGCCCAGGTCGGCGAACGTGTCCGGTTTCCACCACTCGTGGTTCAGTACGCCGTCGTACTCGCCGCCGAGGTGGGCGCGGAGCTGGTCCGGTGTCATCTCCGCGTGCGTGCCGAGGGCAACCAAGATGGTCAGTTTGCCGACCCGGCCGTCGAGGGCTTGGTGCACCGCCTTCAGCAGCAGCGGAAGTGGGCAGCTGCGGGTCGCGTCCGGGACGATCACGCAGACGCTGCGCCCCTCCAGCCCGGCGCCGCTAAGGGAGTCGCCGACGAAACTCACCACCTCGTCCTCGGTCAGCACCTGCCCGGGTCCACCGATCACCGCCGCCGGTCGCGCGTCCATGCCCTCCACCCTAGTGCCTGCGGCGGTTCCGAGCCGTGATCGGGAGGAAACGCTTGGTAGGCAAGGGATCCGTCAGCGGCAGGTAAGGGATCGAGCCGTTGACCGGGCCACGGGGGCGGCGCACGATCGGCTTGTCAGCCGGGGAGCGGGCTGAGATCGAGGGGGAGTTCGACATGTCCGACACCATCGAGCGGCCGTCCGGGGCGAGACCGGAAGGTTTCGGCGGGGTGCTGCTGCAGGCGGGGGACGCGGCGTACGACGAGGCCCGGACCGTCTTCAACGCGATGATCGACAAACGGCCGGCGATGATCGCGCAGTGCGAGTCGGCGGCCGACGTGGTGGCGGCGGTGCAGTACGGCGTCGCCCGCGAGTTGGAGCTCGCGGTCCGGGGAGGCGGCCACAGTGTGGCCGGGGCCGGCGTGACCGACGGCGGACTGGTGGTCGACCTGCGCCGGATGAACGGCGTCCAGGTCGACCCGGACGCGCGGATCGCCCGGGTCGGTGGCGGCGCGACGTGGGGCGACTTCGACCGGGCCTGTCAGCCGTACGGCCTGGCGACTACCGGCGGCCGGGTGTCGACCACCGGGGTCGCGGGCCTCACCCTCGGCGGCGGCTCGGGGTGGCTGGAGCGGAAGTTCGGCCTCGCCTGCGACAACCTGATCTCGGTCGAGCTCGTCACCGCGGACGGCCGGCTGCTGATCGCGGACGAGACGAAGAACACCGAGCTGTTCTGGGCGCTGCACGGAGGCGGCGGCAACTTCGGCGTCGCGACGTCGCTGACGTTCCGCCTGGAGGAGGTGCCGACAGCCACGCTGGGATTGCTGCTCTGGCCGGCCGAGGCCGGCCCTGCTGTGATTCGCGCGTACCGGGACCTGATCGAGGCGGGGGTGTCGGAGAACCTCGGCGGGGGCGTGCTGTTCCTGACCGCGCCGCCGGAGCCGTTCGTGCCCGAGCATCTGCAGGGGCAGCTGGTGGTGGCGGCCGGTGGTGTCTACGCCGGTCCCGAAGCGGAGGCGAGGGACGCCTTGGCGCCGATGTTCGCGCTCGGGCCGGTCGGTGAGCTGGTCGCCGAGATGCCGTACGCCGAGGTGAACTCGGCGCTCGACGATCCGCCGGGGTATCGCAACTACTGGTCGGCCGAGCATCTGTCGTCCTTCCCGGACGCCGCCGTGCAGCTGTTCACCGACCGGGCGATGGATATGCCGGCGCCGTCACCGTCGCAGCAGGCCCTTCTCCCGTGGGGTGGAGCCGTACTGCGGGACGCCGACAAATGGCCGTTGCCGCACCGCCAGGCCGCGTGGGTGGTGCACCCGTTCGGCCTGTGGTCGGATCCGGCGGACGACGCGCGTGGGCGGCAGTGGTCGCGGGATCTGTGCGCCGATCTGCAGGAGTGGGCGACGGGGTACGTGTACCTGAACTTCATCGGGAACGAAGGGCAGGACCGGGTGGTCGCCGGGTTCGGGCAGGAGAACTACGACCGGCTGTCCCGGGTCAAGTGCGAGTTCGACTCCGAGAACGTCTTCCACCTCAACCAGAACATCCTTCCAGGCTGGCCGGAGCGTTCAACCGGCTGACTGACGCGTCGTCTGGTGGTCCCGTTTGTAGTGGGGTAGGCGGGACCACTGGACGGCGGCCACGACGGCGTACGTGATCGCGGCCAGCGGGACGGACCAGAGCCGGAAGAACGGCAGTTGCCCGGTGACCGCGGTCGCGGCGAACACCACGGCGAAGACGGTCAAGCCGACAGTGGTACCGCGCCGCCGGCTGTCGAGCGCCGTACTCGGGAGTGGGCCGACGTGGCGATCGAGTACGACGGACAGCGCGCTGAGGCCGATCATCGCGGCGAGAGCGAACATGATGCCTCCAGGCAGACCTCCGAGCGCGACCGCGAACGCGTTGGCGGCGGTCAGCACGGCGACGGCGACCGCCATGTCCAGCGCGCCGAAGGTCAACTGGCTCATCCGCCGCTTGCCCAGGTCGACACCGTCCGCGGTCCTTGCCGGCCCTGGCTCGCCGGCCAACCGCCGTACGGTCAGGACCAAGCCGACGGCCAGCACCACGAGGGCCAGCACACCTGACCCGGACAGCACCGCCGACTTCGCCGGCGAGATGAACTCCTGAACGTTCCCGCCCCCGAAGTCACACGTTGCCGAGGGCGGGAACCACCGCGTGTCCACCTCAACGCCGGCGCTGTCGTCCCCACCGAACCGCAACGCACAAGCCTCCGCCGGATCAAACCATCCAGGCATCGAGGTGCTGACCCACACCGTCCACCCGAGCCCCAGCACCAACCCCAACGCCAGCAAACTCCCCGCGCGCCGCCTGATCCACTCCACGTGCTCCACACTCTCATCCATGACGTCGTACAAGGGTTCCTACCTCTGGCAACTCCGCCAACACGTCGGCTCCCGCCTCCTGCTGATGCCAGGCGCCCAGGTCCTGGTGCTGGACACCGCCGGTCGAATCCTGTTCCAGCAAAGCCGCGACACCGGCCTCTGGGAACTCCCCGCCGGCGCGGCCGAACCAGGTGACACCTTCCGCACCACAGCAGCCCGCGAGCTCCACGAGGAAACCGGCTTGCAGGTCGCCGAGCAGGACCTGGTCCCGTTCGCCTCGCTCTCCGAGCCAGACATCCATACGCTCACCTACCCCAACGGCGACGTCTTGCATTGCTTCGCGATGTGCTTCGAGGCGCGTCGCTGGACGGGGGCGCTGGCGGCGGACCCGGAGGAGGTGCTTGCCCTTGGGTTCTTTGCGGAGGCCCCCGCGGAGTTGCATCCGCCGACCAGGGTGGTCCTGGACCTGTACGCCGCCTATCGCGCGTCGGGGCTGTTCCAGGCTCGTTGACCTCGTCAGGCAGAGCGGGTTGCGGGGCGCTCGGCACGCTGGTCGGCCCACGCCTGACATTGCTGGTGGCAACGGGTTTGATCGCCATCTCCTGGCTGCCCGTGTACGACTCCCGCCCGGCCGGGACTGTGAACTCTGGTGATCCGGGCGTGGACGAACTTCAATCGAAGCAGGAGAGGGGAGGAGACCATGACTGAACGAGAGGACTTCCTGGAGTGGGTGACCACGCGGCTCCGGGACGCGGAAGTCGCCCTCCACAACGGTGACGCCGGACCTCGGCGGGAGCTCTGGTCGCGGCAGGATCCGGTGACTGTGCTCGGCGCCTGGATGACCGGCACCAGCCATGCGCAGGCCGAGGAGATCTTCGGGCGACTGGAGGACAGCTTCAGCGACTGTACGTCGTACACACATGAGGTGATCTCGGCCGAGGTGAGTGGCGAGCTCGCGTACACGGTCGGCTACGAGCACACCGCGGCGAGTTTTCAGGGCGAGCCGCGGAAATACACCCTGCGGGTCACCCAGCTCTACCGCCGGGAGAACGGGGAGTGGAAGGTCTTCCACCGCCACGCCGACACGCTGCAGACGACAGCCGACTGATTCCGGGCACGCTCGCCGACGCCCTCGGCGTACGGCGTCAGAACTCGAGCGCCTCGCGGTGGCGTTCGAGCCAGGACAGGTAGAGCGGGAAGTCCCAGGTCGAGGCCTGCTGTACGGCGCGATCGGCGTACTCGGTCGCCATCGAGCGATCGCCGCCCACCACCTCAGCGAGCGCGAGGTAGCCATCGATCGGGCCGATGGTGACGGAGAAGCCCGAGACCGACATGCGCCCGGACAGCGGGCGAAGGACGTCGCGCGCACGTCGGGCGAGGTGGGGCTCACGGGCGTGAACCGCGAGTTCGGCCAGCAGAGCGGCGTCCATCGACGTGCTCCAGTATTCGTTCTGAATGGCGATCGGGCGATCGCGCAGACGACGCCGGGCCTCGTCGATGCGGCCGACCCGAGCCAGCGCGACGTACACGACGGTGAGCCCGATGTCGAGGTCGGTCGCGTCCATCGCGGCGGCCATGGGGTCCACGAACGGCTCGAGCAGCTCCGGCATCCAGTAGCCGGTGGCCAGGGCGATCCCGGCCTCGTGGCCGTCCTGCGCCGGCAGGTGGATTTGGTACCGCAGCTCGCGGAGCAGGTCCGCACCGGTCTGGGCACGGGCGACATCGCCACGCAGCCCAGCCAGCGTCACGTCGACGAAGCCGAGAACGTAGCTCACGAACGCCAGCCGCCGGCGCCGGGCGAGCCGTTCCGCAGCGGCGGCGTGCACCCGCCAGCCGTGGGGATCGCCTCGCTCGAGAGCGCCGCAGGCCACGATGGCGTGGGACAGCGCGAGTACGTCGGGATCGTCGAGCTGCTCGGCGACGGCGAGGCTTTCCCGGCCGAGCAGCTCACGGTCGGCGAGCCGACTGGGAAGCCACAGGGCCATCCAGCCCGCGCGGGTCGCCCACCAGAGAAGTTCCGGGTCGCCGATGCGGCGGGCCATCGCGACACCCTCGTCGACAAGGGCGCACAACTCCGCGTGTGCGTTGCGCTCGTAGTACAGCTCGACGGCCAGCGCGAGCATGGCACGGCAGCGCGCGATCGAGTCCGTGGGCGGCAGGACGGCGAGCGCCCAGCGTAGGTCGTCGATCACGTCCTCGAGTACGACGTTCCAGTCGTGCGGAACCCAGAGGCAGTGACGCGTCATCTCCGCCGCGGCCTCGGCCAGGCGATGCGGATCGGAGGTCGACCGGGCGAGTGCGATGGCCTCGACGGCACAGTCGACGACGGCGTACCAATCGGCCATCCGCTGACAGTCGCCTGCCCGGGCCAGCAGCAGCGCATGTCGCTCCTCGGCGGTGCCGGCCGGGTCACGCCGATGCGCCTCCACCGCCGCTCGCATGAGCTCCGCGGCCTCCTCGTGCGAGAACACCCGCCGGGACTGCTCCGCCGCCGCGACCGCGGTCCGCCAGGCTCGGCCGACGTACAGCGGGCCTGCCTCCAGCCAGTGCCGAGCGACCTCCGCGATCAGCTCCTCCCGCCGGAGCAGCTGTGCGACCTCTGAGCGGTTCTCCAGGGCGTGGGCAGTCTGGCCGTGTAGCCGGGCGAGTCGCGTCGACCGAACCGAGCTCGCCACCGCGTCCCGGGTGAGGGCGTGCGTGAAGGACATGATCCCGGCCCGGTCATCGACGATCAGGCCGGCCGCGCGGGCCGGTTCGAGGAGGTCGTCGACGTCGTCGGCGGTGCGATCGTTGACCACAGCAAGGAGATCCACGCTGAAGGTCCGGCCGAGGACCGCGGCCAGTACGAGCGTGTCGCGACTGGCATTGGGCAGGGCTTCGAGCCGGCGCAGCAGTACGTCGCGCACCGTCGCCGGGACAGACGCGACGTCGCCTGAGCGGGCGAGCTCGACGAGGAAGAACGGGTTCCCTCCGGCGCGGTCGTGCCAGGCTCGCACGTCGCGCGGCGGAGTCTCCTGTCCGGAGACGGCGGACACCAACCGGCGGGCGTCCTCGAACGACAGGCCGGTGAGGTCGATCCGGGTGGCATGGCGCCGGGCCATCGCTTCTCCCACCTCGGCGAGCGCGCCGGTCGGTTCCGGCCATGGGCGCCGCGTCGCCACCACCGCGACCCGGTCGCCCGGACCCGCCGTCCGGACGAGATGGGTCAGCGTCCGGAGCGAGGCGGTGTCGGCCCAGTGCAGGTCCTCGAGAACCACGAGGATCGGAGTCTCCGCAGATCGGCGGATCACCGCCGCGGCCACCGCCTCCCAGGTCCGGAAGCCTGCGGCGGCGTCCAGATCTGGTACGGCGTACGCACCGCCGGACCTGGCGAGGTCGTCGAGTACCGATCGCCAGGGCCACAGGGGAGGCGCGCCGTCATCCTGTGAGCCGCGTCCGATCGCGACGGCCATCCCGCGGCGGCGCGCTTCGGTCAGCAATTGGTCGACCAGGCGTGACTTCCCGATCCCGGCCTCGCCAACCAGCAGTGCGGCGGCCGGTTGGCCGGCCGTCGACCGATCGAGGAGGTGCGCCAGCGCCGCGGTCTCCGCCTCCCGGCCGACTGTTTCCCATGCGCCGGTCACCGGTGCCGCCTCCGCTGTTGTCACGCCCGCCAACGCTGAACGGCGTTCCGGAGTGGGCGGCTTCAACCGCTGATCCTGGACGAGGATCGCATGTTCGAGCGTGCGGAGCTCCTGGCTTGGATCAATCCCCAGTTCGTCCGCCAGGACACCACGGACCTGCCGCAACGCGGCCAGGGCTTCGGCCTGCCGGCCGCAGCGTGCCAGTGCGAGCGCGTGCAAGCCCCAGATTCGTTCCCGCAATGGGTGCCGCGCGGTGGACTGCTCGGTGATGGCGACGACCGTGGCATGATCGCCGAGCGCGAGCAGGCCGAGGACACGGTCTTCTTCCGCGGTCAGCCGGAGCTCCTCCAGCGCGGCGCGCTGTGCCAGGACATCGGGATGGCCGCCGAGATCCGCGAAGGCTTCGCCTGTCCACCAGCCCAGCGCCTGCTCGAGCCGCTCGACTCCCGCCGCGATGTCATCGCGATCAGGCCATCCGTCAGCGGATGCGACGGCCAGTTGGCTCGTTAACGGGGCCAGAGCGCGATGCGTACTGCGGACCTCGTCGCGAAAGCGATAGGCGTCGACGTCCCGGTGGGGCAGCGCCAGTTGGTAGCCGTGGTCCGTCGTGACGAGAACGGTCGGCCGGCCACGCGGGCCGAGATCCGGCTCGAGCGCGCGACGTAGACCGGAGATGTACGAATGAAGGGTTCCGTGCGCGCCTGCCGGGGCCTCGCCGGACCAGACGAGGTCCACGAGAAGATCGGGCGAGACGTCGTACCCGAGATGGAGGGTGAGCGCCGCCAGCACCGATCGCGGCTTGCGCGCGCCGAGAGCCACGACCCGGGCCGGACCACCGTCACGGGCCGGCTCGATGGCGCGACAAGCGCCGAGGACGGCGATCTCCACCAGGTCAGGGTAGACCTTGAGTGCCTGCACAAGCCGGTCTCAAGTCGCGCTCAAGCGTGCGGCCGGACAGTGGTACCGCCAGGAGAACTCAGAGGGGCGACCATGAATCAGCAGCAGGCGTTCACACCGCAGGTGACCCTACCCGGTCAGGCGCACACCGCCGAGGGTCCGTACGACCAGACCGGCATGTACCTGATGCACCACGCGTTCCGGCGCGATCTCGACCGGTTCGTGTCGGCGATCCGCAACACTCCGGTCGGCGACACGGAGACCTGGGCGGCGCTCACCCGGAGGTGGGACAGGTTCGACACGGTCCTGCACCATCACCACACCATCGAGGATGAAGCGTTCTGGCCCGTACTGATGGCCCACGCCGACGCCGCCGGTCGCGCCGACGACCGCGCAACCCTGGAGGCGATGGAGGCCGAGCACGCTGTCATCGACCCCGCCCTCCAGTCGATGCGGACCGGCTTCGCGGCCATGAACGAGCACCCGTGCACGGACCACCGCAACGCTCTCGACGTCCGCGTCACCGCACTTCGCGAGGCGCTGGTCCAGCACCTCCACCACGAGGAGACCGAGGCACTTCCCCTCGTGCAGGCCACGATGACCCCGCAGGAGTGGAAGGCAGCGGAGTCGGCCGCGGCGAAAGGCTATCCACCCAAGCTGCTTCCGTTCCTCATCAACTGGATCGCGTACGACGTACCACAGGATGTGCTCGCCAAAGTCATCCGCGACGCCGGGCGTGCCTACACCGTCCTGTACCGCCTGACCAGACGCCGCTTCACCACCATCGACCAAAAGGCGTTCCGCTACGCCTGACCATCATGAGGACAGCGTGCAGGTCGACGCTCACCGGAGGGTTTCCAGGAGGTCGAGGTCGCGCTCGGCGTAGAGGCGGTGTTGCCATTCCTCGTTGAGGACGATCAGGAGGCAGTCGCGGACGGGGTAACTGACGGAGTCCGGCCAGCCGGGTTCGGGGACCGGGGTGGTGTCGGCCTCCAGGCGCTCCTCGGTCAGCTCGTCGACGTACCGGCGTACCGTCGCCATCCGGTCGTTGCGCAAGGCAAGGACTTCGTCCAGGTCCGGGCGTACGTCGCGATCCCACGGAACGCCCGGGGTCTCGGGCATCCCGTCGAACGGGAGGTCGAGCGCGTCCCACGGATGTGGATCGCCGAGGATCACCCGCCGTACCCAGGCGTCGGTCGCGAACACCAGGTGGCGCAGCGTCTCGATGAACGACCACTCGCCGTCGACCCGCTCGTGCAGCTGCTCCGGGCTGAAATCGCGGGCCCGCTCGACCGTCCCGTCCCACAGGCATTCGAGGATGTCCCACGCGGTCCGGAAGCCGGCCGAATCGGTCGGCCGCATCTTGGCCCGATCCGGGTAGCGGCGGTCCAGCTCGGCGTACACGTACGGCGCGACGTCGACTCCGTTGATGACCAGGTCCTCGACATCGCCGTCGATCGTCAGGTGGCCGAGCTCGACGCCGCGCATTCTCGTGCCGGTCAGCACCACCCGCTCGAACCGGGCGCCCCGAAGATCCACATCCCGGACCAGCGCGCCGGTCAGATCGACCCGCTCGATCCGCTTCCCTGACCAGCCGTCCATGAATCCCATGCCCTCACGGTAGACCTGTTTCCGGACGTTCTCCTTCCGGAAAGCCGGCCCCTGGCCGCGTGCGGTGACAGAGGAAGATCGATGGAAGTAGAGGACAAAAACTGACCGGTACGTCTCGTAGGCTCGAAGCATGACGAACGAGCAGACTGCGACCACCGGTGAGCGGGCCGACATCCTCGACTTCCTCGGGAAGCACCGTTACTTCCTGCGCTACACCGCGGAGGGTCTCTCCGACGAGCAGGCCAGCACCCGCAGCACCGCCAGTGCGCTGACGGTCGGTGGTTTGATCAAACACGTCACCGCGGTCGAGCGGAGGTGGGCCGAGTTCGCCCAGAACGGCGGTGGCGATGGCACCCCGGAGGAGACCGAGTTCACCCCGGAGATGATCGCCGAGTGGGAGAACCAGTTCCGTCTCACCGAGGGGGAGACGCTGGCCGGCGTACTGGCGGAGTACGAGAAGGTCGCGGCCGCCACCGACGACCTGGTCCGCACCCTCGACCTCAACACCAGCTACGAACTCCCCGCCGCCCCGTGGCAACCCCCGGGTGTGTTCTGGACCGTCCGCCGCGTCTTCCTCCACATCGCGGCCGAAACCGCCCAGCACGCCGGCCACGCGGACATCATCCGTGAGTCGATCGACGGCCAGAAGACCATGGGCTGACGCAAGGGGGCGTCACTCAATCGGGTGACGCCCCCCATTTCAGCCCGGGAGGCTGTTGAGTCAGTGCCCGCCGTCGTTGGCTGATGGGCGGACGATGAGCTTGCTCGTGTAGTCCTCGGCATAGCAGCGGGCTACGCTGGAGCGGCCGTCTGAGGTGCTGACGGTGATGGTGGCGAGATACGGGACCACGACGCCGCGCTCGGTGATGCCGTCGAAGGTGTCCGACTGCTGGCTGCGAGCGCCGATGCGGCGCAGTTCGACGTTGATCGTGAGCTCGCCGATCTGCTGCCCGGTGACGTGGTCGATGAGCGGCGACGTACCGCCGGCTGTCCGGCCGGGCAGGTTGAGGACGCCCTCTGCCTCCTGCGGGTTGACACCATCATCGATCACGACGTCGTACCGCACGCCCGGTCGATCCTGGCTCAGCGCCACCTGGCCGTTCGGGAGGCCTTCGAGGTCGCAGATCGCCGACTCGAAGTCGGAGTCCGAAGAGATTGCCGCAGCCGGGTTGGTGGTCATCACGTCGTAGGTGATGACCTCAGAGATGCAGTCGTCGTCGCCGGCCAGAACTGTCTGCCCGGGCATGGTCGCGGACCCGACGTCCACGCGGTATTCGGTCGTGGTCACCGTCCCGATGGTCCAGCTGTTCCCGCTTCGCTCCTGGAGGTCCTCAGTTACGGGAGCTGCCAGCAGGGTGCGGGTTGCTTCGACCGACGCGAGGCCGAGCGGTTCCTCCGTGTCGGAGTCGAGGAGCTCGACGTCAGCCGCGAATGAGCCGTCGCCGGCGAACACCGCCGTACCCTCCCAGCCCTCCGCGACCATGTCGTAGTCCGCGGTCTCGACGAACATGTACGACCCCGAGGCGGCGTCCAAGGTGTTCGCCGTTGCTCCGAAGAAGACGTAATCACCCCGCGCTGTCTCGAACACACAGGAGACCGAGGTGATCGTGTTGAGGATCCGAGTCGGCGAATCCGCACTCGCTGTCGGCGCGGCCACCAGCAGACCCAATCCACACAGCATTGCCGGTACTTTCATAGTGCTCCCGTCCCATGGACCTAGCCGGAGGAAGGAGCGACCGAACGCCCGGGCCGTCAGACCCGGGACCCCCCACTCGACCCCCCGAGATGGCAGCTTCATCCCCCCACCGGGCAGAAGCCGTGGCGAGATCACACGGTCGCCGGCGCCACCGAGAAAGCGGGTTTCCACAGTGCGGCCACCACCACACGTCGGCTGGGAACGGTACGCCGGAGAAGTCACCGTGGGCTGGGAGCCGCCGTACGAACCGGCGGGGCTCGGGTCATTGACAGACCCGTGAGGCCGGAGTAGTCCGGATGGAAGGCGTGGGGCTGTCGTCGTTGCCGGCACACGGTTCAACCCACATGAGGCCGCTGCTGGGGGCTGGGCTTGGTTCGAGCCCTGGTTCTGACACCCAGGGTCTTTCATCCGACGTCACCCGTCGGGAGGGGACTACGCGTACCAGACGTTTCTGCACGGCTGCCCGGATCTCGAAGCCAACGCGGAGACCCCTTTCCTGGCCCGGTAGCGCCGGGGCGATTTGGAGGTTCCCAATGAGAAGGTCGTTGTGGCTCACACTGCTGCTCGGGATCGCTGTGTCGCTGGCGCTTGCTGGGACAGTCTCCGCTACGCATCCGCCGGGCGGCACGACGGCGGTGCCGCTCGCGCGCGGGACGCTTGCGGAGAAGGTGAAGGTCAACGTCGGCGACATCAAGATCCAGACGAAGGGCCCTGTCGACGTGGCCACGTTGCAAGTCACGTTCGCCAAGGGAGGTGGGTCAGCCGGCTGGCACATCCATCCGGGCCCTGTCTTCGTGGTGATCAAGTCGGGCGAGATCTCGGTCTGGACCGAGGACTGCGAGAAGACGGTCTACGGGCCTGGCGAGACGTTCTTCGAGATGGGCCCCGAAGCATCGATGCTCGTCAAGAACGAGAACCCGGACACCGACGCCGTCGTGGTCGGCACCTTCATCGTGCCGGTGGGCGCCGCGCCCCTGACAATCACGACCGAACACCTCTGCGGTATCGAGGAGTAGGTCAATGCTGCGGCACTCGTCAGACCCTGCGACGACAAGGAGCTGTTGCGCACGGGTCCGTGACCCGGCCGATAGGGAACAGCGCCGAGGGCGCCATCTTACGCGGCGCCCTCGGCCCGCTGCATCAGATGGCAAGCTTCATCCGTGATCGATGCTGACGCGAAGAAGACTTTGCACACTTACCTACGGTCGGCGCGTGGGGCGCTGGTGTGGAAGCTCGACGGGTTGTCCGAGTACGACGTCCGCCGCCCGCTGACGCCGACCGGTACGAATCTCCTCGGGCTGGTCAAACACCTGGCGATCGTCGAGGCGGGATACTTCGGCGAGACTTTCGGCCGCCCGTTCCCTGAGCACCTGCCCTGGTGGGACGACGATGCCGAACCCAACGCCGACGCGTGGGCGACCGAGGACGAGACACGCGCCGACATCGTCGACTGCTACCAGCGCGTCTGGGACCACGCGGACGCGACGATCGACGCCCTCGCCCTCGACGCACCTGGCCGAGTGCCCTGGTGGAGAGACGGCGACATCACCCTGCACCGGATCCTCGTCCACGTCCTCGCGGAAACGAATCGCCACGCCGGCCATGCCGACATCGTCCGTGAACAACTCGACGGTGCCACCGGCCTGAACGCCACCAACACCAACATGCCGGACCAGGATCCGGCCTGGTGGCAGAACCTCCACACCCGCATCGAACAGGCAGCGAAAACAGCCCAGTCCCGATCAACCACCACACCCTGACAACCGAGGGCACCCCGGACCCGAGTCGTCAGGGCCTGGAACATACGTACGCCGTGGCTACATGCCGGACGAGCGTGACCAGGCCGGTTTGGTTAGGGTAGCCTCACCTGCATGATCGTCTGCCATTGTGAGGTCGTCAGCGACCGGGAGGTCCTCGAGAGCATCGAGGACGGCGCTCGCACGCTCTCGCAGGTGTGCGGGGCGACCGGGGCTGGGCGGAACTGTGGCGGCTGTGTCTTCTCGTTGAAGCGGTTGTTGTGCGAGCATGGGAGGTCGGTCTCGGCAACCTCGTTCACGGAGGTGGCAGGTGCAACCGGTTAACCCACGCGTCGTCGTACTGCTCAATGAGGCGCTGACACTCGAGCTGACAGTGATCAACGGGTACTTCCTGGAGGCCAGGATGCTCGACAACTGGGGGTTCGGCCGGCTGGGCAAGGCCTTCTACGACCTGTCCATTGACGAGATGAACGACGCCGACGCGCTGATCAGCCGCATCCTGTTGTTCGATGGTCACCCGAACCTGCAGAAGCTCGGCGCCGTGACGGTCGGTGAGAACGCCGAAGAGATGCTCCGGCTTGGGGTCGAGAGCGAGCACTCCGCGGTGGCGCAGTTCAACGCGGCCGCGAAGGAGTGCCACGACCTCGGCGACCACGGCACCGCCGCGGTGTTCGAGGAGATGGTCCGCGACGAGGAGAAGCACGTGGACTGGTTCGAGAGCCAGCTCGACGCGATCGAGCGGGTCGGCGCTCAGCAGTACCTCGCCCAGCAGATCGAGCCCGGCAAGTCACCTGGCTGAACCGCTTCCCGATCTACGAGCTCAGCGAACCGGCGGGTGACAGCGGGTATCACCCGAGCCCGCTGGGCCCGGGTGATCGCCTCGTACGCCTGGCTCACTCGCTCTGGAAGGGCCGCACCTCGAGCTTGCCCTGGCACGCCCCGGAGGCACAGGTCAGTACGCTGTCGTGCGAGGCGGGGCCGTGCACGGACAGCAGTTACTGGATCACCGTGATTTCTCTAGATCAGGCCGCCGGAACGGGAAGAACTCGCGGACCTCTTGGGCGCAGCGGCAGGCGACCGCGACCTTTGCGGCCCACTCCAGAGCCGCCTCCCAGGTGGGTACGTCGACAACGAACACGCCGCCGATGAGTTCCTTGCTCTCCGGGTACGGGCCGTCGATGACCATCCCGTCGGTGGCCACCACTGCGTGCTTCGCGTCGTAGTCCAGCCCGCCGGTGAAGACGAACACGCCGGCATCCTTGGCCTCCTGGACGACCGCGTGGGCGGCCTCGGCCACGTCGGGCAGGTCCCCCTGGGGGATGTGGTCCATCGCACCGTTCTCGAACGAGATCAGGTACCGCGTCATCTCATCGCTCCTTGCTCTCGACGGCCTGCCTCCGGCCGCCTCTCACCCCTGCTACGAACGGCTTGCTCCGGATCCGACAGGCTGCCAGAGATTCTCACGGGATCACCAAACGAGCGCCGGCACCCGGCCGAGCGACCAGGTGCCGGGCGGGATCAGGTCAGAGATTGTCTGCTGGGAACGGCACTCCGGTGTTGCTGTGGCAGCGGTAGCCATTGGGGTTCTTGTGCAGGTACTGCTGGTGGTAGGGCTCGGCGTAGTAGAAGGTGGCGGCGGGGGCGATCTCGGTGGTGATGTCGCCGTAGCCGCGGGGCTTGATGACGGGGGCGTAGAGGTCGCGGGTGCGTTCGGCCTCGGTGCGCTGGGCGTCGGTGGTGTAGTAGATGGCCGAGCGGTACTGGGAGCCCAGGTCGTTGCCCTGGCGCATGCCCTGCGTCGGGTCGTGGGTCTCCCAGAAGACCTTCAGCAGATCGGTGAAGGTCGTCTTGGTCGGGTCGTAGACGATCCGGACCGCCTCGGTGTGGCCGGTGCCGCCGGTGCAGACTTCCTCGTACGTCGGGTTGGGCGTGTACCCGCCCGCGTACCCGACCGCGGTCGTGTAGACCCCGGGCTGCTGCCAGAAGATCTCCTCGGTCCCCCAGAAACACCCGGTGCCGAACCAGGCCTCCTCGAACCCCTCGGGCGCGGCGGCGGTCTGCGGCGTACCGAGAACGATGTTCTCCTCCGGTACGGCGAAACCGGGCGAAGGCCGGCCGGGCAGAGCGGCCTCGGGCTCGACCAGAGCTGTGTTGCGCTTGAAGAACGACATCTCACGCCTCTCGCAGTGTGACTCTCATAGTCTCCCAACACCCCTACCCAGGCGAACCTTCCCCGACCCGATTACGCGGCCCTTACGCGATCATCGCGGCGGTGCGGCGGGTTGGGGTGTCGGTGGTCAGGTCGGCGTAGGAGGTGGCCAGGTGGCGGACGCCGTCGCGGAGTGCGTCCGGATCCAGGGTGAAGGGGAGGCGGATGAAGGACTCGAGGCCGCCGTCGGGGGAGAAGCGGGAGCCGGCTACCAGGAGTACGCCGTTGCGTTGCGCCACGCCGACCAGGCTGGAACCGACTGGCTCCGGGAGTTCGCACCACAGGGACAGCCCGCCGCTCGGCAGGTGGAAGCGCCATGAGGGGAGCTCGGTGCTGACCGCCGAGGCCAAGGCATCGCGGCGGCGGGCGAGTTCGAGTCGGCGCTCGGGGAGGATTGTCGACCGCTGTCGCAGGAGCTCGGCGACGACCAGTTGGTCCAGCACGGGTGCACCCAGATCCATCGACGCCTTCGCGTCGAGGATGCGCGCGATCAGTGGCTCCGGCACGCGCATCCACCCGATCCGCAGCCCGCCCCAGAACGACTTGCTCACCGAGCCGACCGTGATCACCCCGGTCGGGTCGTACGACGCGAACGGCGGCGGCATCTCCTGCCCGTCCAGCGACAACTCGAAGAGTGTCTCGTCCACGATCGCCGTCGTCCGGGCGCGCGCGAACGCGATCGCCAGCCGCTGCCGGTCCGCCGCGGACATCAACCAGCCGGTCGGATTCTGGAAGTCGACCACCATCCAGGCGGCCCGCGGCGCGGTCTGCCTGATCGTTGCCTCCAGCAAGGGTAAGTCCCAGCCGCCGGGACTGAGCGGCACCGCCACCACCCGGCAGCCGCTGCGCCGGATCGCGTCGACGGAGTTCGGGTGGGTCGGGCTCTCGGTCAGCACCCGGTCGCCGATCTGGGTGATCGCCCGGACCGCGATCGACGTCGCCGCCAGCGCACCCGCGGTGACGATGATCTGGTCCGGCGACGTCGGCAGACCACGCTCCTCGTAGGCGGCCGCGATCTCTTCCCGCAGCACCGGCAGCCCCTGCGGGTGGTACCCGGGCGTCGCCAGGTGCACCGGCAAGTCGGCCGACGCTACGGCGACCGCCGTACTGATCCCTGGTACGGCGCTCGGCGCGGCACACGTGAAGTCGTACAGGCCGTCGGTGTCGATCCCCGGCGCGTGGTGCCGGCCGAGCTCGGGCTCTATCCGCGATGGGAGAGCGGTCACGCTGCCCGAGCCCCGGCGCGAGAGCAGGTACCCGCTGTCGCGCAACTCCCGGTACGCCGAGGCGACCGTCGTACGGCTGACACCGAGCGCGTCGGTCAGCTCGCGCTCACTCGGCAGCCGCGAGCCGGGCATGATCCGCCCGTCCGCGATCAGCAGCCGGAGCCGCTCGGCCAGCAGCCGGTACGCCGGTCCAGCGCCGTCGGACCAGGAGCCGAGCAGGCCGGAGAGCGTGCTGGCCGGAAGATACTGTCCCTTCATGCAGTCCACTATGGCGCAATTGGCTATCGAACACCAGGCCACTTAGCCGCAAACTGAAGAACGTGACCGCCACTTCCGAAGCCCCTCCTCGCCAGCTCGCCGCGCTGAACCCGATCCAGCAGCTGAAAGCAGGCCACCTTCCCCGTCGCCTCGTCCAGCTGTACGTCGGCCTGACCCTGTACGGCGCCTCGATGGGCCTGATGATCCAGGGCAACCTCGGCCTGGACCCGTGGGACGTGCTGCACTCGGGCATCACCAAGCACCTGCCGCTGAGCTTCGGCACGGTGGTGATCGCGATGAGCTTCGTCGTCCTGCTGGCCTGGATCCCGCTGCGGCAGTGGCCCGGGCTCGGCACGATCAGCAACGCGATCGTGATCGGCCTGGTGACAGACCTGACGCTGGCCATCGTCGACCGGCCGGACGAGCTCTGGCTCAAGATCGTCTTCATGCTCGCGGGCGTCGTGGTCAACGCGCTCGCCGGCGCCCTCTACATCGGCGCGCAGTTCGGCCCCGGTCCGCGTGACGGCCTGATGACCGGTCTGGTACGTCGTACCGGCCTCAGCGTGCGACTGGTCCGTACGACGATCGAGGTGACCGTTCTCGCGGCCGGCTTCCTGCTTGGCGGCGTGATCGGCGTCGGCACCGTCGTGTACGCCCTGTCCATCGGCCCGCTCGTCCACTTCCTGCTGCCGATCTTCACGGTCCGCTTGAAGAACTCCTGAACAATCCAGCGTGCCCCGGACCACCTGGGTCCGGGGCACGCTGTCGCCTGACCGGGGCGGTGGGGCGGGTTCGAATTGAACCCAGTCCCCTCAGTCTGCGGACTCGGGGGTCAGCCGATCGGTTCCAGTTGTCGCTCCTCCGGCGCTTGCGCGCGCGGTTTGATCCGCCGCGGCCACCAGGCCCGGTGACCGAGCAGCGCGGTGACACTCGGGACCAGGAAGATCGACATCAGGAACGCGGAGATCACGATGCCGGCCGCGACGGAGAAGCCCATCTCGGTGAGCAGTGCCATCCCGGCCAGCATCAGCGACGAGAACGTGCCGGCCAGGATCAGCCCGGCCGCCGCCACCGACGGGCCACCGTGCTCGATCGCCAGGTCCGCGGACTCCCGCGGTGAGGTCCCGCTCTCGGCCTCCTCCCGCAGCCGGGCGATCATCAGGATGTTGTAGTCGGTGCCGATGGCAACGACGAACAGGTACAGCATGATCGGCAGCGAGAACGTCACGCCGGCGTGCCCGGCGGCGCCCTGGAACACCAGCACGGTCGCACCGATCGAGCTGAAGAAGCTCAGCACCACCGCGATCATCAGCACCAGCGGCGCCAGCAGCGAGCGGAGCAGCAACGCCAGGATGATCGCGATCAGGCCGCCGGCCACCGGGAAGATCACCGAGAGGTCCCGGCTGTTCGCGTCCCGGATGTCGGTGTAGCTCGCGGTGACCCCGCCGAGCAGCGTGGTCGTCCCCTCCGGCGCCTCGGCGTGCGCGACCTCCCGGAGCTTCCCATCGACGAGATCCAGTGATGACGTCGCGTACGGCGCACCACTCAGTACGACGTTGATCTGGGCAACGGTCTTGCCCGGGTTGAGCAACGCCATACTGCCGTCCGCGCCGGCCGGGAGCACGGCGCCGACACCGTCGACCTTGGCGAGCTTCCCGGCGTACGTCGTGAGCTCGGCCGGATCGAGCGCCGTACCGTCGATGCTGCGGACGTAGACCGTGGTCGGGTTGAGCGCGCCGGCCGGGAAGCCGGCCTGCAGGTCCTTGATCGCCCGGGCGGACTCGGTGCCGTCGGGCAGTTGGCTGAACGCGTCGTAGTCGACCTTCATCCCCAGCGCACCGAGGGCGAGCGCGACCATCAGGCCGCCGGACACCGTGGCCACGATGGCCGGGCGGCGAGCGGTGAAGCGGCCGAAGCGCTTGAACATCGCGCCCTTCGGAGACTTCTGCCACGACTTCGACGGCCAGAACACCTTCGGGCCGAGCAGCGACACGACCGCCGGGATCAGCGTGATCGCGGCGAAGGCCATCACCGCCACCGCGATCGCCAGGCCGGGGCCGAGGCTCTTGAAGCCGCCGAACACCGCCAGCAGCAACGCGCTGAAGGCGACGATGATCGCGCCCGCCGCCGACACGATCACCTCGGCGACCCGGGTGGTCGCGTTGACCAGGGCCTGCTTCGACGGCTCGCCGGCGCGGAGGCGTTCGCGGTAGCGGAACAGCAGGAACAGAATGTAGTCCGTCCCGACGCCGTACAGCACGACGGTCAGGATGGTCTGCAGATCCTGCGTCACCTGCAGGTCGAAGGTCTTCGCGGCCAGTGCGATCAGGCCCGGCGCGATCGCCGAGACCAGGCCGACGGTGAGGATCGGCAGCAGTGCCGCGACCGGGCTGCGGTAGATGACCAGCAGCAGGCCGATGATCAGCACGATGGTCGCGATACCGACCACCACGAACGCGTCCTCGAAGGCGTCCTGGTTGTCGAGGAACAGCGCCGCGTCACCGGTCACGCCGTACTCGAGATCACTGCCGGTCAGGGCCGGACCGGCCACGTCGCGGACCTTCTGGACCGCGTCCAGCACGGCCTGGTCCTCGGGCAGGCCCTTGAGGCCGACGCTGACGATCTGGACCTGTTTGTTCGGCGAGACCGCCTGCGGACCGGTGATCGCGCCGGTGACCCGGTCGATCTTCGCCGCGGTGATCTTGTTCGCGAGCTCGGTCACCTTGGCCTGGTCGGCCGCGGTCAACTGCCCGCCGCCGCCGCGCTTGATCACGATGCTCGCGGTCGCGTCGTTGGTCTGCCCGAAGGCGTCCGCGGCCAGCTTCTGCGCCTGCACCGACTCGTACTTGTCAGGCAGGAAGGCCGCCTGGTCCTTGTTCGTCACATCGGCGAGCGTCGGCGCGAAGGCGACCACGGCCACCGCCGCGATCACCCAGGCGGCGATCACCTTCCACGGGTTGTGGACGACGAATCGTCCGAGTTTCGTGAACACCCGAACCCCTCCTGAGGGTCTGTCTACCTGCCGGTCGGTAGGTAGACTACCTGCCGACCGGTAGGTTGGTGAAGCGGCCCGGTGCGCGCAGAAGTGAGAGGGTGGTCACGTGCAGCACGCGACGAATCCCCGCGAGCGGGTGCGGGACACCAAGACCGAGATCCATCGCGCGGCGGTCGAGCTGTTCTCGACCCAGGGGTACGAGAAGACCAGCCTGCGCGAGATCGCCGAGCAGGTCGGCATCACCAAGGCGTCGCTGTATTACCACTACTCGTCCAAGCAGGACCTGCTCCGCGCGATCGTCGGCACCTTCCTGGACGACATCTCCCGCGTGCTCGGACTGGTCGAGGAACTGCCGTGGTCGCCGGAGACCGAGCGCGAGCTGCTCGGTGCGTACGTCGATGTCGTCATCCAGCACCGGTCGACCGGGCCCACGCTGCTGCGGGACATCGCCGCCGTCCTGGCCGCGTTCGGTGACGACCTGGACAAGCTGATCGCGCAGAGCCGCCGTTTCCAGCTCTGGCTGGCCGGCCCGGACCCGACACCCGCCGACCGCCTGCGCGCCGCCGCCGCGGTCGAAACCGTCGGCGCCGCCATGTCGGTCGAGCTCGAACTCGGTGTCACCGACGAGGAGATCCGCGCCGTCCTCCTCGACGCCGCCACCGCCATCCTCTCCCGCCGCGGCACCCCGCCGAACCTCACCTGATCTCCCGCCGCGGCGCTCCGCCGGACGCCTGATCTCCCGCCGCGGCCCCGGCTGACCTGAATCACGCTGGCTGGCGGGTTATGTCACCGCTGACCAGTTACAACCCGCCAGCGGTGACACAACCTCTTGTCGGTGGACGGCGTTACGGTCGGCCCGTGAGCACCTTCGAGTTCTCGGCGCAGCTGTGGCAGTACCCGGGGGAGAGTGGCTGGCACTTCATCTCCGTGCCCGCCGACATCAGCGACGACATCGCCCACCTGGCCGCCGCCAACCGCCACGGCTTCGGTTCCGTCCGCGTCACCGCCACCATCGGTGGCACCACCTGGCAGACCTCGGTCTTCCCGGACAGCAAGTCGGGCACCTACCTCCTCCCGGTCAAGAAACCCGTCCGCAAGGCCGAGCAGCTGACAGCCGGCGCTGCTGTCGAAACCCGGCTGGAGCTGGCTGAGCTGTAGCAGTCGTGGACTCCGCAGAGTTCACTTGGCGTTCAGGTGGGCTGAGCGCTGCGATAGCTAGCGTGTGGGGCATTCAGGTCGAGTGGAGGAGTGTCATGCGGAGGACGCGCAGGTTGGTGATCACGCTGGCTGTGGCTCTTGCGATGGGTACGGCGGGAGCGTCGCCGGGGAATGCGGCTGGCGGTGGACACGAGCCGGTGCGGTTCGCGACGTACAACGCGAGCCTGAACCGCGCCGCGGCCGGCCAGTTGGTCGTGGATCTCAGCACCGGGAGCAACGCGCAGGCCAAGGCAGTCGCCGAGGTGATTCAGCGGACGCGTCCCGATGTGCTGCTGATCAACGAGTTCGACTACGTGCCGAACCAGCAGGCGGCGAACCTGTTCCGGACCAACTACCTGCAGGTCGGCCAGGGTGGCGCAGCGCCGATCCACTACCCGTACGCGTACGTCGCGCCGTCCAACACCGGGATCCCGAGCGGCTTCGACCTCAACAACGACGGGCGGATCGCGGGTGGCGACGACGCGTTCGGGTTCGGTGCGTTCGAGGGGCAGTTCGGCATGGTCGTCTACTCGCGCTATCCGATCGACACGACGCACGTGCGGACGTTCCAGCTCTTCAAGTGGAAGGACATGCCGGACGCGCTGCTGCCGGACAACCCGGCGACACCGGCGCCGGCCGACTGGTACTCGCCCGCCGAGCTCGCCGTGTTCCGGCTGTCCAGCAAATCGCACTGGGACGTGCCGATCCGGATCGGCAAGCGCACCGTGCACTTCCTCGTGTCGCACCCGACCCCGCCGACGTTCGACGGCGCCGAGGACCGCAACGGCAAGCGGAACCACGACGAGATCCGGTTCTGGGCCGACTACGTGCAGCCGGGCAAGCGATCGTCGTACATCTATGACGACAACGGCCGGTACGGCGGTCTGCGGCCGGGCAGCGCGTTCGTCATCGCGGGCGACCAGAACAGCGACCCGGTCGACGGCGACTCGGTGCCGGGCTCGATCCAGCAGTTGATCGACCACCCGCGGATCATCGACCCCCTCCCGACGTCGGCGGGCGCGGTCGAGGCCGCCGTACTGCAGGGTGGAGCGAATGCGTCGCACCAGGGCAACCCGGCGTACGACACGGCCGACTTCGCTGACAACCCGGCCCCCGGCAACCTGCGCGCGGACTACGTCCTGCCGTCCCGCCAGCTGAAGCCGGTGGGCGCTGGCGTGTTCTGGCCGATCCGGGCGGATCCGCTGTCGAGGCTGACCGGGGAGTTCCCGTTCCCGGCCAGCGACCATCGGCTCGTCTGGGTCGACATCCGCGTGCCGGGTCGGCACTGAGCTCGAGTCCCTGTCAGCGCGTAAGGGCCCAGCCTGGTCGCTAGGCCCGTGAGCCTGCTCGGCTAGGCCCTTCAGCAGCGGCCTGCTCGGCCAGGCCCGTCAGTAGCGGCCTGCTCGGCCAAGGTGTCAGCAGCAGACCGCTCGGCCAGGCCCGTCAGCAGCGGCCTGCTCGGCCAGGGCCATCAGCAGGACACCGCTTGGCGAGGGCCTCAGCAGCAGACGGCTTGGCGAGACCCGTCAGCAGCAGACCGCTCGGCCAGGCCCGTCAGCGCTCGAGGTGTTCTTTCAGGGCGTCGAGGCGGGTGTCCCAGTCGCGGGCCATCGCGGCCAGGAACTGCTGGGCCACCTGCATCGGCGCGGAGTGCAGCCGGAAACGGACCCGGCGGCGCTCGCCGTGCTCCGGCGTGACCAGGCCAGCGTCGGTGAGCAGCGTCAGGTGCTTGGCGATCGCCTGCCGGGTGATCGGCAGGCGGTTCGCCAGGTCCGTGGCCGTCGCGGGACCACCCGAGGCCAGCGCGGCCAGGATGCTGCGCCGGCTCGGATCAGCCAAGGCGACGAACACCTGCTCCGCCACAGCCTCCATCTCCTCGCGATCCACCGTCCGCGTGCTGCGGCCCGCTGCAGCCGCGGCGTGACTCGGCGTACGCTCGGCGCTGGCTGCTGCGGTCTCGCCGTGGTCCGACGTCCGCGTGGTGCCGGGTGCTGCGGTCCCCGCGTGGCCCGGCGGCCGTGTGGTGCCGGCTGCGGGGGTCTCTCCGTGGTCTGGCGTCCGCGTGGTGCCGGATGCTGCGGTCGCGGCGTGGTCCGGCGTACCCGCGGCGTCGGATGATGGCGGCGCCGGGGTCGGCTCGGGTTGGTGCGAGTCAGGCTGCATCGAGGTATTCGACCAGTTCGTCGATCTCGGAGGTCCAGCCCTGGGTGTTGGCCTCGAACGACTTGCGGTACTCGTCCTCCGGCAGTTGGGCGAAACCGGTCTCGACGACGGTCAGGCGGGTGCCGGCGTCGATGGGCTCGAGGGTGAATTCGACATAGGTACGTCGTGGGTCTTCCGCCGGCAGCCCGTAGATGTGCCAGGTGAAGCCGAACGTGGTCGGCTCCTCGACCCTTTCGATCCGCATCTCGGCCTCGTCACCGCTGGTCCAGCTCATCTGCGCGGACCCACCCGGCCGCAGGTCGATCGTCGCCTGGTGCCCGAACCACGTGCCGAGCCCTTCCGCCGTCGTCAACGCAGCCCACACCTTCGCCGGCTCGTGCTTGATCTCAACAGTCCGCTCAATCCGATCGGGAAAACCCATCACTCGACCTCCGTCGATAGCAACCGTCTAGTTGCCATCCAATATATTGCAACTCCTTGGTTGCGTCAAGGCCGCCATCGCCGCGGTGATGAAGCGCTATGGCTACAAGATCGTCGCCTGAGCGAACCGCCAGGCCATCACAATCGCGGCCCGCGTCGGCGCGTGAGCGTGCGGGGCGGCGCCTTGTGCCGATTGTGATGGCCTGGGGATCCGCGTCGACACGGCAAGGCCCCGCCGGTAGCAGCCGGTGGGGCCTTGGTAGTCCACTACCGCCCGGGCATTCCCGGTGCAGCTGTGGAGAGCGGAACCAACGCCGATGCAGGGGTCAAGACGTCAGCTCCGCTTGCCGTGTGGAGCTACCTGCGCTCCGCTGCAGCTCGCATGCCGCCGTACGGCGCATTCCCCGCAGGGAGGCGGGAAGGACGAGGCTGGCAACGACAAAGGCGGTCGGCGGGAACGATAAGTGCCCCCGGGGTGGCCTGGCGGGACGCCGAACCAGCTGGGCGAGAGCGTCGTGTGTGGCCGGGGGTTGGTGGGCTGCCGATCGAGGTGGGCGGGACGTCGTGTGTGGCCGGGGGCCGGGCGGACGACGAGCCAGGTGGGCGGGAATGACTAATGCTGCCGGGCGGCGCGCGACAGACAAGGTGGGGGGAATGACGAATGCCGCCGAGGTGGTCGGCGGCATTCGGAAGGTTTGCTGTGGGGTTCAGTCGGGGGCTGGAGTTGCTGGGTCAGCGTCCTTGCGTTTTGTCGTCCTTCTTTGCGGTCTGAGCTGTTGAGCGGTGCGGTTCCCGGCCGGGAGGGGGCTCGCTCGGGGTGGCGGTTTGTTCGTCGGACGAGAGGGTGGGCTGGGTCGTGCCGGAGAACGCCACGTGATACGTCCTCGTCATGTCGCCCTTCAGGTCGGCCTGGTTCTGCGGCGACTGGTCGTGAAGTCGGATGGGTTCCGGCGATGGCTGACCCTGGGTTTGGGCTTGGAACCTCGCGGGCGGCTGCCACTGCTGATTCGCCGCAGCCTTTGCCAAGTCGTCCGCATCCCGTACCGGTCCCTGCCGGGCCGGTGCCTGCTGCCCCGGGCCGGGCGACGGGTTTGGCGCCTGGGGTTGGGCGGGTGCCTGTTGTGGTCCGGTCCGCTGGGTTGCGGAGAGGTTTTGCACCAGCTGGGTGGGTGGTCCTTGGTCCGCGGTGAGTTGCGGTTCGGCCGGTGCCTGCGCGGGTTGCTGGTTCGCTTCCCCCAGGCCGGCGGCGACGTAGGCCTCTCTGGAGCCAGGAGCCGGCTGCGTCACCGCCGGACCCTGACCCTGAGGAGCCACACCCTGGCCCTGCGCCGGGGCAGGAGTCTGTGGGGCTTGGGTCTGCACCGGAGCCTGCGCGCCTTGGGCCTGCGCGGGGGTTTGTGGGGCTTGGGCCTGGGCAGGAGCCTGTTGACCCTGGGTCTGCGCCGGGGCTTGTGGGGCTTGGGTCTGGGCGGGAGCTTGTTGGCCCTGGCCCTGGCCCTGCTCATAGTTCAGCTTGGCCTGGGCTTGCATTGCCGCAAACCTTGCCGTCATTTCCGTGTCCACGCGGCCCTCGGAGAAGAATTCCACCTGGCGCTGGGGCCCCGGAGCCTGGGCGTACTCGGCATCGAGCTGGGCTTGGAGTTGCGCAGACCGAGCCGTGTTGTAGGCGTCGAAGTCGGCTCTGCTGTAGCCCGGGGCCAGCTGCTCCGCAGGTTGCTGGGCGGGTTGTGCCGCCGCCGGAGCCTGCGTGCCTTGGGTCTGCGCGGGTGCCTGCGTGCCTTGGGTCTGCGCGGGTGCCTGCGTGCCTTGGGTCTGCGCGGGTGCCTGCGTGCCTTGGGTCTGCGCGGGTGCCTGCGTGCCTTG
>NZ_JBEZZH010000003.1:275316-537837 GCF_040639075.1 Kribbella sp. NPDC023972
GGTCTGCGCGGGAGCCTGCGTGCCTTGGGTCTGCGCGGGAGCCTGCGTGCCTTGGGCCTGCGCGGGAGCCTGCGTGCCTTGGGCCTGCGCGGGAGCCTGCGTGCCTTGGGCCTGCGCGGGAGCCTGCGCGCCTTGGGCCTGTGCGGGAGCTTGTTGACCCTGGGCCTGTGCCTGGCCCTGGGCCTGCGCGGGAGCCTGCGTGCCTTGGGCCTGCGCCGGAGCTTGGGGGGCTTGGGTTTGGGCAGGACCTTGCGAACCCTGGGCCTGCGCCGGGGCTTGTGGGGCCTGGGCCTGGGGCTGGGTGCCCTGGGCTGGGGTTTGCGGGGTTTGGGTCTGCGGCCCCTGGGCGGCCTGTTGGGCTTGCAGGAGGGGTTGCAGTGACTGGATGCCCATTTGGAGCTGGATGGACTGGAGCTGCTGTTGGAGGAGCTGATTCTGCAGCCTGGTGACCTCGAGCTGGTCCTGGATCTGTTGCAGCGCCTGGGCGATCTGGCCCGACTGCTGGGTTTGCTGCTGGCCCGGCTGCTGGGTTTGGCCTGTTGGAGCGCCCGGGCGGCCGCCGGCGCCGAAGACGTCGGTGATATGGCCCCGCGCCATGGCCCTCAAATCCGCTTTCGTGAAGTGGCGCTCCCCGATGGACGCGAGCAGGTCACCGTCCATCCGTTTGACGTCCTTCGCAAATTGGCCCAGGGCGCCCTTGAGCACGTTCTTGCCGCGCCTGGCGGAGCCCCGGCGGTTCTGTCCGGTCGCTGACTGGAGGCGATCGGCGATGCTTTGCTGCAACTGCTGGGACAGTGCGGCGCTCTGCGGCCCGCCGAACGTCGCGGCGAAGTGGCTCTGGAGGATCAGCTGCACCTCGGCCTGGGTCACGTTAGCGAGGTCGATCTGCCGGCGCAGGGCCGGATTCATCCGTTTCGCGTCGCGTTTTGCCTGGTTGAGCGCGCCCTTGAGCCGCCAGGCGCCACGGCGGGTGTTCAGCGCGCGGGAAACGTTGTTCGACATGCGGCGGAGCCGGGAGGGTTCCGGGGAAGGCGTGCTCATGGCTCTCCTAGTCGATGTAGACCGCGTAGTTGACCCCGACCGCGATCGTCAGCGGGTCCTTGCTGGGCTTGTTGCTGTAGAGGTGGAACTGCGCCCCCGGCCGCAGCCAGACAGCCAGATGCCGCCGTCCCGCGCCGGCGCCGGGATCCCACTCGTCGGCGAAGTCCGGGCTGCTGTCGTTGCCGACGTAGTCCGGCTCGCCCCAGTGCCGGGTCGCCAGCGCGAGGTGCTCGGGCCAATGCGCGTCCAGGCCGGCCTCGGCAGCCGCGATATCGTCCGGGCCGATGTCGTACGCCGACCAGCCGCTGTCCGGGCAGTCGGAGAAGACCAGGCCGTCGAAGACGATCATCGTCGTACCGCGGGGAGTGGTGAATCCCCAGGAGACCATCTCGTCCGCGATCACCTCACCCGGTTGCAGCGGCCACGGCTGCCACGACGTGTTCGCCATCACCCGATGGACGAGCGCACGGACGACCTGCGGGCCTGAGTCGTCGTTGTCCGGGCCGGCGATAACGGTCCAGTCCCGAATCTCGGCGAGGTCCGCCATCGCCAGGTCGTCCTGGTCCAGCGGCCGGGTTTGTGTCTTCATCCGGCGTCGTCGTCCTTCCGTCTCAGCCTGCATTGACCAGGGCAACCACTTCAGCAACTCCATGACGCCCCCCGGGGACTGCACTGGCTTCCGCGGAGGCAATCACTGACCGCAACGGTAAAGCCCCGCGTGGGTCAGTCGCCAGCGGGTTCGACGCGCCTGTGGACAACCTGGATCCCTCGCTGACCGAGCCGGTTCATCTCACCTGTGGACGGCGCCCGCCGGACCGATCAGACCAGGCCGTACGCTGGTTCGGTGAACACGGAACACCACTACGGCTTCGAGACGCTCGCCATCCACGCCGGAAACGAGCCCGACCCCACCACCGGTTCGGTGGTGCCGCCGATCTACGCGACCAGCACGTACAAGCAGGACGGCGTCGGCGGGCTGCGCAACGGTTACGAGTACTCCCGGTCGGCGAACCCGACCCGGACCGCGCTAGAGGAGTGTCTCGCCGCGATCGAAGGCGGCAACCGCGGCTTCGCGTTCGCCAGTGGTCTCGCCGCCGAGGACACCCTGATCCGCTCGCTGTGCGTGCCGGGTGACCACGTGGTGTTCCCCGACGACGCGTACGGCGGCACGTTCCGGCTGTTCGCCAGGGTGCTCGGCACCTGGGGGGTCGAGATGACGCCCGCCGCGGTCACCCACCCGGCGGCGATCCGCGCCGCGATCCGGCCCGGCAAGACCAAGGTGGTCTGGCTGGAGACGCCGACCAACCCGCTCCTCAACGTGGCCGACATCGCCATCGTGGCCCAGATCGCGCATGACGCGGGCGCCCTGCTGGTCGTCGACAACACCTTCGCCTCGCCGTACCTGCAGCAGCCGCTGGAGCTCGGTGCCGACGTGGTCGTCCACTCGACCACGAAGTACATGGGCGGTCACTCCGACGTGGTCGGCGGTGCGCTGATCGTCCGTGACACCGAGCTGGCCAACCAGATCGCCTTCCACCAGAACGCGATCGGCGCGGTGGCCGGCCCGTTCGACGCCTGGCTGGTGCTGCGCGGTATCAAGACCCTCGGCGTCCGGATGGACCGGCACAGCGACAACGCCGAGCGCGTGGTCGAGTTCCTGCAGCGGCACAAGTCCGTCACCCAGGTCCTCTACCCGGGCGTCGACGGTCACCCCGGGCACGAGACCGCCGCCAAGCAGATGAAGCGGTACGGCGGCATCGTGTCGTTCCGGGTCGCAGGCGGAGAGCCGCAGGCGATCGAGATCTGCAACAAGGCGGAGGTCTTCACCCTGGGCGAGTCGCTCGGCGGTGTCGAGTCGCTGATCGAGCATCCGGGCAAGATGACGCACGCCTCGGTCGCCGGTACGCCGCTGGAGGTGCCGGGCGACCTGATCCGGCTCAGCGTCGGGATCGAGACCATCGACGACCTCCTCCTGGACCTCGACCGCGCGATGGCGTAGCGCATGGGCAGCCTCGTGGTCGCGGTCGACTTCGGGTCGACGTTCACGAAGGCGATCGCGGTGGACTTCGGCTCGGGCGACCTGGTTGCCCGGGCCGAGCACCGGACGACGATCGGCACCGATGTGATGGACGGCTGGTACGCCTGCCGGGCCGTCCTCGAGGAAGCTGATCGCGGGATCGCGAAAGCCGAGGTGATGGCCTGTTCGAGTGCCGGTGGCGGACTCCGGATCGGTGTCGTCGGCAACGAAGAGCTCGTCACCGCGGAAGCCGGCCGCCGGGTCGCGCTGTCGAGCGGTGGGCGAGTGGTTGCCGTCGTCAACGGTGGGCTCACGGCGACCTCGCTCAAGGCCCTGCGCAAGGACCGCCCGGACGTCGTCCTGTTGCTCGGCGGCACCGACGGTGGAAACAAAGCCGTGCTGCTCAAGGCTGCCGAGACATTGGCGAAGTACAGCTGGCGCCGACCAGTCGTTGTCGCGGGCAACATCGAGGCCCGGACGGAGATCGGCGAGACACTTGGTGCCGCGGGCGTGCCGCATGTGCTCGCGGACAACGTCGTACCCGAGATCGGGGTGTTCGCTCCGGACGGGGCCCGGGCCGCGATCCGGGAGATGTTCCTCGCCCACGTGATCGGTGGCAAGAACCTGTCCAAGGATCCGTCCTTCGCGCGGATGGTCCGGGCCGCGACGCCGGATGTCGTACTGCGGGGAGTCGAGGTGCTCGCCGGGTTGCACGGTGATGTGGCGGTGGTGGACATCGGTGGGGCGACCACGGACGTGCATTCGGTGATCGAGCTCGATCCGGAAGACGCCAACCTCGGGCGTGAGGTGGTCGCGCCGCATCCGGTGACGCGGACCGTCGAGGGCGATCTCGGCATGCGATGGAGCGCGATACCGGTGATCGCGGCCGGTGTCGACGCCGGGCTGGTCCCGGACGACGAGTCGTTCCGTGCAGCCGCGTTGCGCCGGCACGACGATCCGTCGTACCTGCCGGACACCGCGATCGAGACGTCGTACGACGAGACACTCGCGAGAATCGCGGCGACGGTCGCGCTACGCAGGCATGCGGGCCGGCAGCGGATCGTGTTCGGGCCGGGCGGACGGGTGATCGAGCGGTCCGGGAAGGATCTGCGCGAGGTGGATCTGCTGGTCGGGTCCGGGGGAGTGCTGCGGCACAACGGGCCCGACGTGGCGGCGCGGATCCTCGGGTCCGTGGCGGCGAACGCGCAGGAGGAGGGCTGGCTGGTCCCGGAGCGCGCGGCGATCGGCGTCGACATGGACTACGTCCTGGCCGGCGTCGGCCTGCTCGCCGACGTCGACCCCACCGCAGCCGAGGGGCTCGCCCGCCGCATTCATGGAACGGTCCGCGCCGGGCACTAGTCTCGACAGCAAGCAAGCTGCGGAGGTGCGATGAGCGAGGTGGGGCGGGACGACCGGGTCGGCGCACCTGAGGCCGATGTTCCCAAGGCCGATGTTCCTGAGGTCGGCGGTGACAAGCCGAGCCCGGTAGCGGACAACGACGTGCTGGAGTCCAGCTCGGCCGACCATGTGGTGGCGGCCTCGAGCCGCGGGCGGGTGGACACCGGGGTGACGCCGGGGATGCAGATCGCCAGTGCGTGGGCCTGGCGGTTCCTGGTGATCGTGGCCGCGGTGCTCGTGATCGGGTACGGGATGCGCTACCTGTCCGAGGTGGTCGTCCCGGTGACGGTCGGCGTACTGCTCACCGCTCTGCTGGTGCCGGTGACCAACGGCCTGCAGCGGATGCGTATTCCGCGTGGACCGGCGGCCGGCATCACGGTGCTCGCCACTGTCGTGCTGGTGGCCGGTCTGCTCACGATGGTCGGTACGCAGATCGCCAGCCAGTTCGAGAGCCTGTCCACCCAGGTGGGCGAGGGGGTTCAGAGGCTGCGCGACATCGCCAGGATCAACTTCGGCCTCGACGACCAGGACATCACCAACGCTTTCAACTCGCTGCGCGACGAGATCACGTCCGGCGGTGCGCTCGGCCAGCGAGCGGCCGAGGTCGGGACCACCGCGACGCACGTCGTCGCCGGGTTGTTCATCGCGCTGTTCTGCCTGTTCTTCTTCCTCTACCAGGGGGAGCAGATCTGGGGCTGGCTGGTCCGGCTGTTCCCCCGGCAGGCACGGCAGAAGGCCGACTCGTCCGGCCGGAAGGCGTGGGTCTCGCTGACGGCGTTCGTCCGGGCCACCATCGTCGTCGCGGCGGTGGATGCGATCGGCATCTCGCTCGGTGCGGCGATTCTCGGCCTGCCGCTGGTCAGCGCGATCGGGATCCTGGTCTTCGTCGGCGCGTTCATCCCGGTCGTCGGTGCGCTGATCAGCGGTGTCGTCGCGGTACTGGTCGCACTGGTTGCCAAGGGCCCGCTCGTCGCGATCATCATGCTGGCGGTGGTGATCGGCGTCCAGCAGCTCGAGGCGCACGTGCTGCAGCCGTTCCTGCTCGGGCGCGCGGTGGCCGTGCACCCGCTGGCCATCATCCTGGCGATCGCGACCGGTGTCGTCGTCGCCGGGATCGTCGGCGCGCTGGTCGCCGTACCGACGGCTGCCGTTCTGAACGCCATCGTCAACCACCTGGCCGGCAACGACGTCGATCCCGAACCTCCGCGCCGCCAGCTACCGCGCCGAAAACAACCGTCACCCGAGGTCGTCGACGGCTAGCGCCGGTACGACGAAACGGTTCACCCGCAGGTACGACGAAACGCCGCCGGGCTGCTCAGCTGAGCAACCCGGCGGCGTCAGGTCCACAGACCAGCCAGGGCAGGTCAGCCCTTGCCGATGCCGCCCTTACCGCGTTCGGACGGGTTGGTCGTGCGCTGCGTGGCGGCCGCCTCGCCGGCACCCGTGCCGGTGGCCTGCGTTTCGGAGTTCTGCTCCACCTTGATCGTCGTGGACGGGGCCGGCCTGGACGGGTCGTTCGCCAGCGTCGCCGCCACCATCTCCTGGGACTTGGGCAGCTTGCTCTCGGGCGACGTCACCTCGTTGGCCCCCTCGTGCATCTGCCGCGGAGTGATGCGGACGGCGGCCATGGCGACCATCACCCGCGGATCCGAGCGAACGGCGTCGTACATCTGCTTGACGTTCTGCGCCACGAACTGCCTGGCGTTCGCCGGGGCGTTCCGCACTGCTTCCCATCCCGCCTTCGCCCATCGGCTGGTGGCATTCGCCGCTTGCCCCACTGCTTTCCGGAGCTGCGGCGTCGCGGCAACAACGGCACCTGCAGCCAATGCTGCGGTCGTCGCGTAGTTTCCCGGGTTCGCGGCGACCGCGTCGGCGTACTGGCTGGCCCACCCTCCGACGGCGTGAGCAGCGTCCGTCGCGACGCCCCAGGTCTGTACGGCCCAGCCGGAAGCCGTGCTGATGGCCTCCTGTGCACCCTGGACGGCTGCGTCGTACCGTTCGCCGGCTTCGCGGGCGACGTCTTGGCCGAACTGCTGCAGGCCGTCGACGGCGGCGTTGTACCGTTCGCTGGCTTCGCGGGCGACGTCTTGGCCGAACTGCTGCAGGCCGTCGACGGCGGCGTTGTACCGTTCGCTGGCTTCGCGGGCGACGTCTTGGCCGAATTGCTGCAGGCCGTCGCGGGCCGCGGTGTACTGCTCGGCGGCGTACTGTCCGAACGCGGTCGCCTGGTCGCCGGTCCAGCGGCCGACATCGCCGATCACGGCCTGACCCTGGTCCGAAGCGACTGCTGCTGCCGCGGCCGCCGTGCCGACGTACGGCGCAGCCCGGCGTGCGCGCCCGCCGCCTGCCTGCGCATCGACTTGCTGCTGAAGTGCTTCGAGTCGTGCCTGCTGCTGCGCGTTGAGTGCAAGCTGCTGCTCGTAGAACTCACGCTGGTGCTCGGCGAACGCCATGAACACGTTTACCTGTTCCTCCGAGAACTCCCTGCGGCCGAGAGCCTCGCGCAGGGCGTCCGACGGCCCCGGTCCTTCGGATGGGTTGGTCACATTCGCTCCTAGTCGAGGTAGACCGTGTAGTTGATGCCGACCGCTGGGGACAGCGGGTCCGCCGTCGGCAGGTCGCTGTAGAGGTGGAACTGCGCGCCAGGACGCAACCAGATCGCCAGGTGGCGCTTGCCGAAGCCAGCGCCCGGTGAGAACTCGTCGACGAACTCCGGATTGCGGTAGTCGCTCGCCCAGATCGGCGGGCCCCAGGTCTTCACGCCCAGCTCGAAGGCGGCTGGCCAGTGCTCGTCGAGGCCGGCTTCGGCCTGCGGGATGTCCTCAGGCTGCAGGTCGTACGCCGACCAGCCGCTGTCCGGCACGTCGGCGAACACCAGGCCGTCGAACACGATCATGGTCGTGCCGCGCTGGGTCTCGAACCCCCAGGACTGCAGCTTGTCGAAGTTCGTGGCCGGCTCGGCCGACCAGGGCCTCCAACCGGTCGCGGGCGTGACTCGGTCGACCAATGCCTTGACGACCTCGTACCCGGTCCCGGCTGACTCAGGCCCGGCGACTTTGGTCCAGTCGGCGACGTCGGCGAGGTCGGCCATCGCGGCCGCGTCCAGGTCGAGAGGCCTGTCCTTGATCTTCATGCGAGGGTGTGTCCCCTTCGTCCTCGGCTGGCTGCCTGCAGCCGAAACCCTAGGGCCCGGCCGGGGTCATGACACCGCCGTTGCCAGGCGCAACAGAAGCTGAACAGAAGGCTTCCCGGCCCAGACCAGAACGGCCTGGACCGGGCGCATGAGACTGCCTAAAGGCTGTTGCCGCCCTTGCCGGGGGTGCGCTGCTGCTGCTGCGAACCGGTCTTCGGACGTTCGCCGGCACTGGTGGCGCCCCGTGCCTGGCCCGGCTCGACGCGTGGCACGTACGCAGCCCGGAGAGTGGCGGCCAAATCGCCGAGTGCAGGTGAGCTGGCCGGCCGGACGGTCCCGGCGGCCGCCGCGGCGCCCTGCGCGATCCGGGTCAGGGCCTCGGGTGAGACGGTGCTGTTCGCGCCGGTACCTGGCCGGACGTCGTTGTTGGCCAGCAGGTCGCGCTGGGCGCTGCGGTGGTTCCGCCGGGCGGTGACCTCAGGTGCTGGTGTCGTCATGCCCCCTCCTCGTTGAGGTAGACCACATAGTTGATTCCCACCGACACGGACAACGGGTGCAAGGTCGGCTTGTTGCTATACAGATGGATCTCCGCTCCCGGTGGTGTCCAAACCGCCAGATGACGGCGATCGGCGCCCGCACCGGGTGCCCACTCATCGACGAACCCGGGGGTGTTGTCGGTTCCGACGTACGCCGGTTGTCCCCAGTGCTTGCGGGCCAGGTCGAACTTCGTCGGCCAGTGCTCGTCCAGGCCCGCCGCCGCGGCGCCGAGGTCGTAGGGCTCGATCGCGAACGCGACCCAGCCGCTGAACGGGCTGTGCGGCAGGATCTGGTCGTCGTACACGGCCATCTCGGTGTTGCGCCGGGTCAGGAAACCCCAGCCGTCGAGCTGGTCGTCGATGACCGTCTTACGGTCGATCGGCCACGGCCGCCAGCCGGTCGCGGACTTGACCCGCTTGATCAGCGTGCGGACCGGTTTCGGACCGGTCTCACCCGTATGCGGACCGCCGACCCGTCGCCAGTCGCGCACCTCGGCGAGGTCCGCCATCGCGTGGTCGTCGTCGTCCAACGGGCGATCCAGTGTCTTCATCCCCAGATTGGTCCAATCGATCTGCGTATCACGTTGTCAGGGCAACCTAGGGCTCCGCGGGGTCAGAGCGGCAGTCCGTCTCACCCACCAGAACGCAGAGGGCCTCACCGGTTGCCCGGTGAGGCCCTCCGCTCAGCAGACTGCTGCCGTCAGTGCATCGAGGCGGCTGCGGAACTCTCCACCGACTCCTCCGGCTTGGCGCCGTCGGAGCGGCCGGCCAGCCGCTGCTCCGGGGTGATGACCGCGATGACGAGCGCGATCGCCAGGAACGGCAGGGAGACCAGGAAGACGTCGCCCATCGCCTCGACCAGGCCCTGCAGTGCCCACCCCTTCATCGGCTGCTGCAGCGCGTGCAACGCGTCGACACTGTTCGCCGCCTTGGCCAGCCCGTCGACCATCGACTGGGTCGCGTGCGGGACGATATCGGTCAGGTGGTCCTTCAGCCGGCTGGTCAGTACGGCGCCGTACACCGCCGTACCGATCGCGCCACCCATCGACCGGAAGAACGTCATCGTCGAGGTCGCGGTGCCCATGTGCTGCCGGGGCACGCTGTTCTGTGCGGCGGTGACGGTGATCTGCATCGACAGGCCCAGGCCGGCGCCCATCACGAACATGTAGATCGCCAGGTGCCAGTACGGCGTGCTCATGCTGAGCGTGGACAGCAGCACCATCGCGCCGCCGACCAGCACCGCGGAGATGATCGGGAACACCTTGTACCGGCCGTTCCTGCTCATCAGCTGGCCGCTCGGGATCGAGGCGGAGAAGATACCGACGATCATCGGCAGCAGGGCCAGGCCGGAACGGGTCGGCGACATGTCCTTCACCGCCTGCAGGTACAGCGGCAGGAAGATCAGCGCACCGAACATCGCGAACCCGAGCAGGAACGCGAACCCGGCGTACCCGGAGAAGATCCGGCCCTTGAACAGGTCCATCGGGATGATCGGCTCGGACACCTTCAGTTCGACGAAGACGAAGCTGACGGCCAGTACGACGGCCGCGGCCAGCAGCGCGATCGTGGTGGTGTCGCCCCAGCCGTTGTCCGGGCCGCTCCAGGAGACCGCGAGCAGCAGCGAGGTGACGGCCGCGGTGACCACGGTGGCGCCGAGGTAGTCGATCTTGTGCGACCGCTTCACGTGCGGGAGCTTCAGCACGGCCGCCACGATGCCCAGGGCAACCAAACCGATGGGCAGGTTGATCCAGAAGATCCAGCGCCAGCCCGGGCCGTCGGTGAGCAGGCCGCCGAGCAGCGGGCCGGCCACCGAGGACAGGCCGAAGACGGCACCGAAGTACCCCATGTACTTACCGCGCTCGCGCGGCGGGATCACGTCGCCGATGGTGGCGAAGGCCAGCGACATCAGACCGCCGGCACCGAGGCCCTGGACGGCCCGGAAGCCGATCAGCATCTCGATGTTCTGCGCCAGCGCGGACAGCACCGAGCCGGCCAGGAAGGTGACGATCGCCGCGATGAACAGCGGGCGGCGGCCGTAGAGGTCGGAGATCTTGCCCCACAACGGGGTGGAGGCGGTCGAGGTCAGCAGGTACGCCGTGACCACCCAGGACAGCTTGTCCAGACTGTTGAACTCGCTGACGATCTGCGGCAGCGCGGTCCCGACGATGCTCTGGTCGAGCGCGGCCAGGAACATGCCGGCCATCAGGCCGCCGAGGACGACCAGGATCTGCTTGTGGGACAGGTACTGCGGGGTGTCAGGATCGGGTGCAGGCGCGGCGCCGCCGGCGGTGGCGGGCTCGGTCGTGCTCATCTGGTGTTCTCCAGGTTCTCGTCGGTGTGTTCGCGGGCGGCGGGACCCCCACCGGGCGCGAAATCTTCGGTACGGCGCTCGCGCCGCAGACGGGGCGCCACGGCGGCCCACCCCTTGTCCGCCCAGGTCTTGTCGGTGGCGGGGTCGGTCAGGTTGGCGACCCCGTCGGCGAACCGGGTCATCAACCGCTCGAAGGTCTCGATGTCCTCCTCGGGCCAGCCGTCCATGGCCGCGCTGAGCAGCTCCATCCGGCGGCGGGCGCTGGACTCCCACTGCTCGACACCCTGCTCGGTCAGCTCGACCCGAAAGGCGCGGCCGTCGTCGGGGTCGGGGGAGCGGCGGATCAGGCCGAGCTGCTCCAGCGCCCGGACATGCCGGCTGGCGGTGGAGGCGTCGAGCTCCATCCGCGCGGCGAGGTCGGACAGCCGGAGCGCGCCGCTGCAGCGCAGCACGAACAGCGCGACATGGGCGCTGTGGTCGAGTGTGTCGCCGGGCTGCTTCGCCTTGAGCCGGCGGCCGATCCGGGTGAACGCGTGCATGACCCCCTCGATCGGGGTCTGCGGAGAGTACGCGTCGTTTACTTGCATGCTGCAAGCATATGCATGCTTGCGTGATACACGCAAATGAGTTTCCGCGGCTGTTGACTGAGCCGCCACTCACTGGCGCTCCGTGGCTAGCCGGTCACAGCGGGTGGACAGGGGAGAATCGGCGCGGACGGTTCGGCGGCGACAGGAGGCTGGCGGGATGGCGCAGGTGGCGGTGGTGACCGGGGGCGGTTCGGGCCTCGGGCGGGAGATGGCACTTGCGCTGGCGGCAGCCGGATTCGAGGTGATCATCACCGGCCGCACCGAGCAGAAGCTGCGTGAAACCGCCACGGCGCGTGGGGTGGAGTTTGCGGTGCTGGATGTGGCGGACGGGTCCGCCGTACGGGCGTTCTTCGGAGGGCTGGAGCGGATCGACGTACTGGTGAACAACGCGGGCACCGGTGCGCCGGCGGCGCCGGTTCAGGACGTCTCGGAGGAGGACTGGCGACGGGTCGTCGACACGAATCTGACCGGATCGTTCCTGTGTGCGCAGGCCGCGTTCGCGCTGATGTTGCGGCAGGATCCGAAGGGCGGGCGGATCATCAACAACGGGTCCATCTCGGCGCACGCGCCGCGGCCGCACGGCATCGCCTACACGGCCAGCAAGCACGCGATCACCGGCCTGACCAAGGGGCTCGAGCTGGAAGGCCGCGCGCACGGGATCACCGCCTGCCAGATCGACATCGGGAACGCCGCCACCCCGATGACCGAGCGGATGGAGCAGGGCGTACTGCAGGCGGACGGTTCGGTCGCTGTCGAGCCGACGTTCGACCCGAAGATCGTGGCGGACTTCGTGGTGCGGATCGCCCAGTTGCCGACGTCGGTCGCCGTACCCACGCTCACCGTGATGGCGGCCGGCATGCCGTACGTCGGCCGCGGCTGATTGGTCGCAAAAGAACAAGAAACTGTCGGCCGATCCCTCTAGGGTCGAGGGCGTGAGTGAGCAGCGGGAGTCCCTGGTCCATGTCCGCGGGCTGCGGAAGTCGTACGGCGACTTCGAGGCGGTCCGCGGGATCGACCTGGATGTGTGGCGCGGGGAGGCGTTCGGGTTCCTCGGGCCGAACGGCGCGGGCAAGTCGTCGACGATGCGGATGATCGGCGCGGTCTCGCCGGCCAGCGGCGGGACGCTGCGCATCCTCGGCATGGACCCGGCGACCGAGGGGCCGTCGATCCGGGCCCGGCTCGGCGTGTGCCCGCAGGACGACACCCTCGACACCGAGCTGACCGTCCGGGAGAACCTGACCGTCTACGGGCGGTACTTCGGGCTCAGCCGCGCCGAGTGCCGGCTGCGGGCCGACGAGTTGCTCGAGTTCGTCGCGCTGACCGACAAGGCGAACGTCAAGGTCGACGAGCTGTCCGGTGGGATGAAACGGCGGCTGACGATCGCCCGGTCGCTGGTGAGCAAGCCCGACCTGCTGCTGCTCGACGAGCCGACAACCGGTCTCGACCCGCAGGCCCGGCACCTGTTGTGGGACAAGCTGTTCCGGCTGAAGCAGGCCGGCGTCACGCTGATCATCACCACCCACTACATGGACGAGGCCGAGCAGCTGTGCGACCGGCTGGTCGTGATGGACGGCGGCCTGATCGCGGCCGAGGGTTCGCCGGCCCAGCTGATCCGCGAGTACTCGACCCGCGAGGTGACCGAGCTGCGATTCGCGCCGGACGTGATGCAGTCCGACCACGACGCCCTCGCCGGCAAGGTGGAGGATCTGGCCCACCGCATCGAGGTGCTGCCGGACCGTCTGCTGCTCTACACCGACGACGGTGAGCACGCGGTCGCCGCCGTCCACGAGCGTGGTCTGGAGCCGGCGGCGGTTCTGGTCCGGCGTTCCACCCTCGAGGACGTGTTCCTGCGGCTGACCGGCCGGACGTTGGTGGACTGATGACGCTCGCACTGGAGAACGGTCGACGCCAATTCGACTACTGGCTGACCGTCTACAAGCGGACCTGGAAGGGCACGCTGGTCAGCAGCTTCCTGCTGCCGCTGCTGTACCTGGCCGCGATGGGGATCGGGCTCGGTTCCTTCGTGGACAGCAATGGGACCGGCGCGTTGGGCGGTGTGAGCTACCTGCAGTACATCGCGCCAGGCTTGCTCGCCTCGACCGGACTGCAGATCGCTGTCGGCGAGGCGACGTACCCGGTGCTGAGCGGGCTGAAGTGGCAGAAGTTCTATTACTCGATGATCGCGACGCCGTTGCGGCCGGCGGATGTCGTCTACGGTCAGCTGGCGTTCATCGCCTTCCGGGTGACCAGCACCTGCCTGGTGTTCCTGGTGGTGATCACCGCGTTCGGTGGGTTGGAGTCGCCGCTGGGCCTGCTGGGGTTGCCGGTCGCGTTGCTGGTCGGGATGGCGGCCGCGGCTCCGGTCGCGGCGTACGCGACGAAGCTGGAGAACGACGCCGGCTTCGCGATGATCTTCCGGTTCGGGGTGGTGCCGGCGTTCCTGTTCTCCGGCGCGTTCTTCCCGGTGTCACAGCTGCCGAACTGGATCGAGTGGCTCGCCTACGTCAGCCCGTTGTGGCACGGCGTCGAGCTGTCCCGCGACCTCAGCCTGGGCACGGTCGATCCGTGGATGGCCCTGCTCAACGTCGGCTACCTGTCCGCCTGGTTCGCCATCGGCACCTGGCTCGCCGTCCGCGGCTTCACCAGAAAGTTGGTCGGCTGATGGGGACGCTCACCGCACGGGTCGTTCCGGTGCCGCTGCGCCTTGGCGGCGGTCGGCACATCGTGGAGCGCAACTTCGTGATGTATCGCCGGTCGTGGGTCGTCTTCCTGTCCGGGTTCTTCGAGCCGGTGTTCTACCTGCTGTCGATCGGTGTCGGGGTCGCCCAGCTGGTCGGTGACTTCACGCTGTCCGACGGCACCCGGATCGGGTACGCCGCCTTCGTCGCGCCGGCGATGCTGGCCAGCTCGGCGATGAACGGCGCGATCTTCGACTCGACGTACAACATCTTCTTCCGGATGAAGTACGCCAAGCTGTACGACTCGATGCTGGCCACGCCGCTGCGGCCGTGGGACATCGCGACCGGTGAGGTGACCTGGGCGCTGCTGCGTGGGGCGTGTTACTCGGCGATGTTCATCCTGGTGATGTTGTTCATGGGCCTGGTGTCGTCGTGGTGGGCGCTGGTCGCACTGCCGGCCTCGGTGCTGATCGGGTTCGCGTTCGCCGGCGCCGGGATGGCGCTGACCACATTCATGCGCAGCTGGCAGGACTTCGAGTTCGTGCAGCTGGCGATCATCCCGATGTTCCTGTTCTCGGCCACCTTCTACCCGGTCGAGACCTACCCGGACGCGATCCGCTGGCTGGTCGAGATCACCCCGCTCTACCAGGGCGTGGTCCTCGAGCGAGCCTTCACCACCGGCACCGTCAGCTGGTCCCTGCTGATCAACATCCTCTACCTCGCCACCATGGGCACCCTCGGCATGTACGTCGCCTCCCGACGCCTCGGAAAGCTCCTGCTCAAGTGAGTCACCTAGTGTGACGATCCGGAACCGGTAGGTTGTGGGTGGCGTCCGAATGGCATGATCCGGCCGGTGCGGAATCCGATGGGGGTGTTGCGGCGGCGGGCCGAGTTGAAGGCGCCGCGGGAGCGGTTGCCGGGTGGGCGTCGGCGGTGGATCCGGTCGTCGATGGACTGGCTGGTCGCCGAGTTCGGGCGCGACGTACTGCTGCGGCCGATCGTGGTGCCGTCCGAGCTGATCCCGGCTGGGTATGACGGTGGGCTCACCGCGGCGGAGGCGTTGTGTGCCCGGGTCGCGGAGCGGATGGACCTGCCGTCCGGGCAGTGCGCGCTCAACTTCGGGCTCGTCGCGGGCGACGTACGGCGACCGGCGTATCGGGGAGTGGTGAAGGAGCAGTCCGGTCGGTGGGTCCGCGGTGCCGAGCGCAACGAGATCCAGCTCGCGCCGGTGCTGGCCGCCGATCCGGTCGCCCTGGTCGCGATCTTCGCTCATGAGGCCGGTCACGAACTGCTGCTCGGCGGCCGCCGGATCTCACCGGCGCACCGGCCCGACCACGAGCCCCTGACCGATCTGCTCACCGTGTTCTACGGGCTCGGCATCTTCACGGCGAACGCGGCGTACGACCGGCGTCCCCGGCCGAACGGCCGAGGCAAGCAGTCACTCGCCCGTGGCTACCTGCGCGAGGCGGCCCTGTCCGAGGCCCTGGCGCACTACGCCCGCCTCCGCGGCGAGCGCCACCCGACCTGGGACCGCCACCTCGATCCACCGGTACGCCGGTTGATGCGCAACCACCTCGCGATCCTGCACAAGTGACCGGCTACTGCGCCAGCAACTGTCGTAGCCACCACATGGCGCCGCGGAACATGGCCTCGCTGCTCGGTCCGGAGACGTGATCCGGCAGATGCAAGGACGTCATCGTCTGATGCAGCGCGCCCAATTCCCCGGCCAGCTCGAGTGCCCGGCGCAAGTCCGCAGGCGACGCGTACTCCTCCCACTCGGCCAGATAGGCGTCCTTCACCCGCGGATCGGTCGAGAGGGGTGAGCGCTCCTCGAAGAATGTCACCAGATCGAGGAAGGGGTGGGACACCGCCGCGTCGGTCCAGTCGAACGCCAGCACCCTGCCGTCCCGTACGGCGAGGTTCCGCGGGTGCAGGTCACCGTGCAGCAGCGTTTCCGGTACGCCGATCGCGGCCAGCTCGCTGATTGCGGCACGCAACTCTTCAGCGCGCTGCGGGAGCAGCGCGCGTTCGCCCGGGTCGAGCTGATCTGTCGCCGGGTTCGGTCCGAGCAGCCGGTCCAGCTCGGCATCCAGTACGACGAGCCGGCGGTCGACGCAACTGAACTCCAGCAGCCGATCCGTCTGATCCGCGAAGCTGCGCTGCAACCTTGCGTGCCTCCGCACGGCGTCGATCCAGACCGAGACATCCGGCTGGTCGGCCAACGAAGCTCCGAGGTCGGGCAACAGCATCCAGGCCCGCTTCTCGTCGATGACCAGGGGCGCCGGCACCGTGCCGGGTCGTTCCTCGGAGAGCATCTTCAGCAGCAAGGGCTCATGCGCGAACAACAGCGGCAACGCATCCACCCGAGCCGGCCGGATCGTGCTGGAGTGAGCGACAGCCTTGAAGTACACGTCGCCCTGAGCGGTCGGACAGCGCAGGACATTCGACAACGCCCACGACCTCACCTGTGTCGTCGGGCCGGTCCGCGCCGCGCCTGCTGCGTCGAGCTGTTCGTCGATCCACGGCAAGGCCTCGGCGTACCAGCCAGGCATCGTCCACGACGGCGTCACCGGAGAGTCCGCAGGCAGGGCGAGGTGCTCGCGAGCGGCGGCGACTGCCGGATCGTCGTGGTCGCGCACCCACCGGGTGCCCGCCGGCGCCGCGCCGACCGAAACCATCAGGTACGTCGTCGCGCCCGGCCGATCGTCGAGACAAGTGAGCACGTAGGCATCGATCTCCAACTGCTCCCGCAGTGCCCGCGCCACTGTCTCGGCATCTGGAAACCAGAACCTCTCGGTGACTTCCACCTGCGGAAGGCCCGAAGGCAGCAGCAGGACAGCCTCGTCGGACGCGCGCATCACCACAGCCGTGACCGCCATGGAACCCCTCTCGCCAACTTCCCGGAGCCTATTCGGTCCGCGTTGTCGGCGCACCACCTTCAGGCGGTCGTAGGGTGTTGGCGTGATCGATGCCAAGGACATCGCCCGGGCGGCGGATCTGCTGCATGACGTGGTGGCGCCGACGCCGCTGGAGTACTCGCGGTGGCTGAGTGAGCTCGTCGGCGGGGACGTGTTCCTCAAGTGCGAGAACCTGCAGCGGACCGGTTCGTTCAAGCTGCGCGGCGCGTACGTCCGGATGGCCCGGCTGAAGAAGGCCGAGCGGGCCCGCGGGGTGGTCGCGGCCAGCGCGGGCAACCACGCGCAGGGGGTGGCGCTGGCGGCGCAGTTGCTCGGGATCAAGGCGACCGTGTTCATGCCGCACGGCGCGCCGATCCCGAAGGAGAAGGCGACCCGCGCGTACGGCGCCGAGATCCGCTTCGCCGGGACGTCGATCGACGACTGCCTGCGGGCGGCTCGTGCGTTCGAGGCCGAGACAGGTGCGGTGCTGATCCACCCGTTCGACCACCCCGACATCGTGGCCGGTCAGGCAACGACCGGGCTGGAGATCGTCGAGCAGTGCCCGCAGGTGCGGACGGTCGTCGTACCGACCGGAGGTGGTGGACTGGTCGCCGGGATCGCGTCGGCGGTGCAGCGCGACGGGCTGCCGATCGAGGTGGTCGGCGTCCAGGCGGCCGGCGCCGCGGCGTACCCGGCCTCACTCGCGGCAGGTGAGCCGATCCAGCTGGCCGACATGTCGACGATGGCCGACGGTATCGCCGTCGGACTGCCGGGCAAGGTGCCGTTCGAGGCGATCCAGCAGTACGTCGGGGAGATGCGCACGGTCGGCGAGGATTCGTTGTCCAAGGCCCTCTTGCTGGTCCTCGAACGCGCGAAGCTCGTGGTCGAGCCGGCCGGCGCCGCCGCGGTGGCCGCCGTACTGGACGAGCCGGCCCGGTTCAAGCCGCCGGTCGTGGTGGTGCTGTCCGGTGGCAACATCGACCCGCTGCTGCTGATGCGGGTGATCCGGCACGGAATGGCGGCGGCCGGCCGGTATCTGTCGTTGCGGGTGCGGATCCCGGACACGCCGGGCGGCCTGGCGACGCTGCTGACCCAGCTCGCGACGCTGGAGGCGAACATCATCGAGGTGCTGCACGAGCGCATCTCCGAGACGCTGAATCTGGACGAGGTCGAGGTCGCTCTGCAGCTCGAACTGCGGGGTGAGGAGCACCGCGAGCGGGTATTGGCCAGTCTGACCGGCAACGGGTACACGTACACGCTGAACTGAGGAGTCCGCCTGTGAAGAAGACGCTCATCGCGGCAACGGCTTTGTTGCTCACGGCAGCAGCCTGTACGCCGGGGTCCGACAGCCCGACCGGCGGCACCAGCGCGCCGAGCACGGTGAAGACGGATGCCGCCGCGCTCGGCGACGTGCAGTTGACCGTCTGGGACCAGGAGGTCCGCGGCGGCCAGGCGGCTCAGATGGCCGAGCTGGTCAAGCAGTTCCAGGCGAAGTACCCGAACATCAAGGTCAACCGGGTGTCCCGCTCGTTCGACGACCTGAAGACCACGCTGCGGCTGGCGCTGTCCGGCAACAACGCGCCGGACGTGGTCCAGGCGAACAACGGCCGTTCGGACATGGGGGAGTTCGTCAAGGCCGGTCAGCTGATGCCGCTGGACGAGTGGGCCAAGGCGTACAACTGGGGCAGCCGCTATCCGGGCTCGGTGCTGCAGTACTCGCGCTACTCGGCCGACGGCAAGACCTTCGGCGAGGGCAACCTCTACGGGCTGCCGCAGGTCGGCGAGGTGGTCGGGCTCTACTACAACAAGGAGAAGCTGACCAAGCTCGGCGTAGAACCGCCGAAGACGTGGGCCGAGTTCGAGGATGCGCTGGCGAAGGCGAAGGCGGCCGGTGAGGTGCCGATACAGCTCGGCAACCTGGACAAGTGGCCGGCCATCCACGTGTTCGGCACCGTGCAGGACCGGTTCGTGCCGGCGGACCAGATCACCACGCTCGCCTTCGGCCGGCCGGGTGCGTCCTGGAACACCCCGGAGAACACGAAGGCCGCCGAGACGCTGGTGTCCTGGGTGGACAAGGGCTACTTCAACTCCGGCTTCAACGGGCAGGGGTACGACCCGGCCTGGCAGGCTTTCGGCAAGGGCAACGGCGTGTTCCTGATCGCCGGCACCTGGCTGCAGGCGGATCTGCAGAAGGCGCTCGGCGAGAAGGTCGGGTTCATGCTGCCGCCGGGGGAGTCGGCCGACGCCAAGCCGGTCGTGACCGGTGGCACCGGCCTGCCGTTCGCGATCACCAGCAAGGCGAAGAACGCGGACGCGGCCGCGGCGTACATCAACTTCATCACCAGCCCGGACGCGATGAAGATCCTCACCAGCACCGGTAACCTGCCGATCGCCGACACCTCGGCCCAGCAGGCCCCGCCCGGTCTGGCCAGCGACATCTTCAGCAGCTTCGGTACGGCGGTGAGCAAGGAAGCCCTGGTGCCGTACCTCGACTACGCGACGCCGACCATGTACGACACGATCGGCGCGGCGCTGCAGGACCTGCTCGCGAAGAAGGCGACTCCGCAGCAGTTCCTGGCCACGCTGGAGGCCGACTACAGCAAGTTCGCGGGTAAGTGAGTTCGCCACCTGGAGAGCCGCGCCGGATCGGGTACCTCTACATCCTGCCGGCGCTGCTCGTGTACGGCGCTTTCCTGTTGTACCCGTTGATCCGGGCGGTCCACTTGTCGCTGTTCGAGTGGAACGGGATCACCCTCGGCCGATTCGTTGGCCTGAGCAACTATGCCGACGTGGTCCGGGATGCCGGGCTGCGGGCCGCGTTCGGGCACGCGCTGGTGCTGATCGTCTTCTACGCCGTGCTTCCGGTGCTGATCGGGCTGGCGCTGGCGTCGGTGCTGCAGCGGGCCAGGGTTCGCGGGCTCGGGTTTTTCCGGACCATCGTGTTCCTGCCGCAGGTGGTCGCGATGGTCGTGGTGGCTGTTGCCTGGCGCCGCATCTACGCTCCCGACGGCCCGTTGAACGACGTACTGCGGGCCGTCGGGCTGGATGGTGTCGCGCGGGGCTGGCTGGGCGACTACACGTTCGCTCTGCCGGCGGTCGGCGTGATCGGGACGTGGTTCGAGACCGGGTTGGTGACGGTGCTGCTGCTGGCCGGGATGTCCCGGATCCCCCGTGAGCGCTATGAGGCTGCGCGGCTGGACGGTGCGGGGCCGGTGTCGGAGTTCTTCGCGGTGGTGCTGCCCGCGGTCCGGGGTGAGATCGCGGTCGCGGCGACGTTGACGGTGATCGCCGCGCTGCGGACCTTCGACCTCGTGTACATCACCACGAGCGGCGGTCCTGGTACGTCGACCAGTGTTCCGTCGTACGAGGTCTATCACCGGGCGTTCGAGCTCGGGCAGGTCGGATCGGCTGCTGCCATTGGGGTTTGCCTGACGGTGCTGATCTTCGGGATCACGCTCGGGATCAACCGGCTCGCGGATCGGAGTACCGCGTGAGGGCGTCGGTGGCCGAGCGGATCGGCAACTACGCGCTGCTGACCGTCTTCGGGTTGTTCGCGCTCGGCCCGATCGTGACGATCCTGGCCGCCGCGCTCGGCCGGGACGACGCGGGCAGCGGATCGAGCGGGTTCGGGAACTTCGGCAAGGCGTGGGAGATCGGGCACTTCGGCACCTACCTGCGGATGAGTGTCGCGGTGTCGGTGACGGTCGTGGTGGTCAGTGTGCTGCTGTCGATCCTCAGCGGGTACGCGTTCGGCACGATGCGGTTCCGCGGCGCCGGCGTGCTGTTCTACCTGTTCCTGATCGGGATCATTATGCCGACCGAGGCGATCGTCGTACCGCTGTACTTCGATCTGCGCACCCTCGGGCTGACCGACACGTTCTGGGCCGTCGCGTTGCCGCAGGTCGCCCAGTCCGTTGCCTTCGGCACCTTTTGGATGCGGGCGTACTTCCGGTCCGCGTCCCGCTCGATGGTGGAGGCGGCGCGGCTGGACGGCGCCGGTCACTGGCGGACGCTGTGGCAGGTGCTGGTGCCGCCGGCCAGGCCCGCTCTGGTGACGCTGATCGTGCTGGTGTTCATGTGGACGTGGAACGAGTTCCTGATCCCGCTGGTGATGGTGACGACTGAGTCGCTGCGGACCGCACCGCTGGGGCTGGCCTTCTTCTCCGGTCAGTACACGTCCGGCTTCACTCTGCTGGCCGCGGGCGCGGTGATCGTGGGTACGCCGGTCGTCCTCGTCTACGCGTTCCTGCAGCGCCACTTCATCGCCGGCATGCTGGAAGGCGCCGTACGGGAGTGAGAATGCGCCGTACGGGAGTGATCAGAGCGCCTGGCAGGTCTTGCCCAAGGGGGCGTGCAGGCGCTCGGCGAGGACCTGGCGCTGGGTGGGCTTGGCCTCGGTCTGGCGCTGCAGGCCCTCATCGGTCAGGCAGACGGTGACCGCGCGCCGGTCCTCGGGGCACATGCTCCGCTCGACCAGGCCCGCTGCCTCCAGTCGGCCGATCACCCGGGACAGCGCGCTCTGGCTCAGGTGCACCGACTTCGCGATCGTGGCCACCTTGGCGGACCGGTCGGGCAGCTCGGCGAGGCGCTCGAGCACCTCGTACTCACTCATGCCCAGCGAGTGACCCGCCTGCAGCGCCCGGTCGAGGGCGCAGGTCAGGTCGGCGTGGCGGGCGAGCAGCTCGCGCCACTCCCGCACATCAGCACTGTCATCGGCGCTGGTCTCACCAGGACCGGCGCTGACCTTCGTGGCGGTCATGGAGGCGACGTTATCATGCATGCGCATTGAATGCAAGCGCATTTAATGCCTAGACATTAGATGCATGTGCATGGAATAGTCTCCCCTCGTGACACAGACAACGCACACCACATCACCGGCCCGCATGACCTGGGACGCGCGCCTCTGGGGCGCACTTCTGGTGGTCTGCGGCGTGATCTTCCTCGACGGCCTGGACGTCTCCATGGTCGGCATGTCCCTGCCGTCCATCGGCGCCGATCTGGGTGTTCCGCTCTCTTCCCTGCAGTGGGTGGTCACCGGCTACGTGCTCGGGTACGGCGGCCTGTTGCTGCTCGGCGGGCGTGCCGCCGACCTGCTCGGCCGCCGCCGCGTGTTCCTGATCGCCCTGGCGGTGTTCGCCGTGGTCTCGATGCTGAGCTCGCTGGCCACCAGCCCCGAACTGCTCATCGCCTCGCGGTTCGTCAAGGGGGTCGCCGCCGCGTTCACAGCGCCGGCCGCCCTGTCCATCATCACCACGACCTTCCACGAGGGCCCGGACCGCAACCGTGCCCTCAGCATCTTCACCACCTGCGCCGCCAGCGGTTTCTCGATGGGCCTGATCCTGGGTGGCGCGCTGACCGAGGTCGGCTGGCGCTGGACCTTCCTGATGCCCGGCCCGGTCGCCCTGATCGTGCTGCTGTTCGCGATCAAGCTGATCCCGACCAGCCCGCGTGACAACGCCGCCGGCGGTTACGACGTCCCCGGCGCGATCACCGTCACGGCCGGCATGCTGTCGCTCGTGTACGCCGTCGTCGGCGCCGAGCACGCCGGCTGGGTCTCGGTGCAGACCATCGGGATGTTCGCGCTGTCCGCGGTACTGCTGGCCTCCTTCGTCGCGATCGAGCTGCGGTCGAAGCACCCGCTGGTCCGGCTCGGCATCCTGCGCAATGCGTCGCTGCGCCGGGCGAACCTGGCCATCCTGACCGTGTTCGGTGCGTACGTCGCCTTCCAGCTGATCGGCACCCTCTACCTGCAGAACCTGCTCGGCTGGTCGTCGTTCGAGACCGCGCTGGCCTTCCTGCCCGCCGGCCTGCTGGTGGCCACGCTGTCGCCGAACGCCGGCAAGCTGGCCGACCGGTTCGGCACCGAGACGATGATCATCACCGCGATGGCACTGTTCGTGGTCGGGTACGCCTTGTCGCTGCGGATCGGTCCGGAGGCGGCGTACTTCTCGACCGTGTTCCCGACCATCATGCTGCTCGGTCTCGGCTTCGCGATCGGGTTCCCGGCGCTGAACATCCAGGCGGTGTCCGGCGTCCCGGACCACGAGCAGGGACTGGCGTCCGGGCTCTTCAACACCTCCAACCAGGTCGGTGGCGCGGTCGTCCTGGCGATCGTGACCGCGGTGATCAGCAGCCAGTCGGTCGGTGTGACCACGCCGGCCGGGATGCTGTCGGCGTACAAGCCGGGTCTGGCCGTGGTGACTGGTATCGCCGCGCTCGGTCTGGTGGTCGCCCTCACCGGCCTGCGTGGACTGCGCGCCCGGCGCGAGGCCGAGGCTGCCGAGGCGGCCGAGCTGGCCGCCGTACAGGACGAACTGGCCGCTGAGGCGATGACACCGGCCGCGTAACAACAACCAGCTCCGTGTGGGCTGTGTGTATCAACAACCAGCTCCGTGTGGGCTGTGTGTATATGGAGCAGTGCGGGTCACGCTTGTGGCCCGCACTGCTGTGTTTCGGCGCCGGTCAGGGTGCGGCGGGATGTGGTTCGGGGCGATCCCGGATTGGTTTCGACCTTCCTGGGTGCTGCACTGGGCACATGGACGAGCGAAGCGAGTGCATCATCAAGCCCTGCGAGCTTTGCTCATGCACGCCCGCAGCGAAGCGAGGACGGGCATGAGCAACGAGAGCGACTACGACCGGCGGGTCAAGGACATCCTCGACCGGGTCGCCAAGGGCCACCTGTCCACCGAGGAGGGTGCGACCCTCATCGCCGCCATCCGGCCCGCGCCATCCGCGGCGTCCGGCGGCGGTACGACGCCTGAGCCGGGCGCCGCGGACGGGCCGGTCGCCCAGGAGCCGGTTGCCGACGCGGGCTCGAAGGGCAAGACCGGCTGGCCGTCGGCGGACGACCTGCCGTCGCCGTCCGTCTGGGCGGACGTGGTCGACTCCCCGGATCCCGCCGACGCGCCCGCCGGCAAACACGCCGCCGGGCCGTCCCCGGTGACCGAGCCTGCCACTGAGTCTGACTTGGGCCCTGAGCCTGCCTCGGCCCCTGAGTCGGCGCCGGGTGCTGAGCCTGCCGCGGCTGCGGAGCCCGCGTCGGTTGCTGAGCCTGCCGCCGCCGCGGAGCCTGAGCCGGTTGCTGCGCAGAACGGTGCTCAGGAGAACGATGCTCAGGACAGTGTGGTCGACGAGGCGCCGACCGAGACCGAGGACGTCGAGGAGGAGCACAGCAACGTGCCGATGCCGGCTGGAGTGCAGCGGGTGACGGTGCGGGCGATCGGGCGGCGGGTGCGGCTGATCGGCGAGCCGGCCATCAACGGTGTCGCGGTCGACGGCCCGCACGTGATCAAACGGGACGGCGACACGCTCGCGATCAGCAGCGAGGGTGACATGGGCGTCTCGATCGACGGGTTCAGCATGTTGCGCAACCCGACCAACCTGAAGTCGCACGTGAACGGCCTGGCCAGGGAACTGTCCATCCGGGTCAACCCCAGCCTCCAGGTCGAGGTCGAGGTGACCGGGGGCAGCGTCAACGCCGAGCGCCTCCCCGGCCTGACCCGCGTCCGCGTCACCGCCGGTACGGCGAAGGTCTCCGACGTCGCCGGTCCGATCGATCTGCTGGTCCAGGCGGGCTCGGCCAGCCTGGACGCCCAGATCACCAAGGGCCGGTCCCGGGTCCGGGTCGAGTCCGGCGCCGCCACCGTGAACCTGCGCCGCGGTTCCGACGTCCGCGTGCACACCGAGTCCCAGCTCGGCCGGGTCAGCTGGGCCGGCGCCGTCACCGGCCAGTCCAAGGACGTGGAGATCGGCCGCGGCCGAGCCGCCTTGGACGTCGAGGTGCTCGTCGGCACGGCTCAGATCGTCTCTGACTAGTCACTTTGGGTGCCAGGCAGATTCTGTGGGTCTGCCTGGCGCTGCTCTGTCGTGGGAACAGTGCGCAAGGTGCGGAACGGCGAGAAGACCAGGAACGCAGTTCCGGCGAGTGACGCCAGCCCCGCGATCCAGAGTGTGGACCGGAGGCCGAACGCGGTGCCGAGCGCGCCGCCCAGCAGGCTGCCGAGCGGGGTAGCGCCCCAGCTGACGAAGCTCATGGTGGCGCTGACGCGGCCCTGCAGTTCTGGCGGGCACACGCGCTGCCGTGTACTCACCTGCAAGATGTAGCTGACGATGATGGAGAACCCGGCCAGCAGAGTGGCTACCACGAACCAGCTCAGCTGCCAGCCCTTCCCGGTCAGCGCCTGCAGGGTGAAGGCCACGCCGATACCGATCGACGACACGAGCAGTGACCGCGCATCGCCGTACCGGTTGCTGATCTTCTCCGTCATCGCGGACGCGACGATGGCGCCGGCGAGGCCGATCATGCTCAATACGCCGATCGTGCTCGGCTGCAGGTGGATCTCACGGACCAGGAACACGATCATCACCGCTCCGCTCGCGGCCTGGAACAGCATCGTGGTCGCGGTGTTCAGTGCGATCGGCCGCAGGAGAGGATGCCGGAACACGTAGCGCAGGCCGTCCGCGATCTCCCGGCGGAGGCTGGGCTGGTCCGGTTTGGCCGGCTGTCGTTCCGGCGTACGGATCGAGCGGAGCCAGATCGCGGACCACAGGAAGCTCAGAGCGTCCACGCCGATCGTCACCGCGGCACTGAGCCACTGCACCAGTACGCCGCCAGCGCCTGCACCCAGTACCGCAGCGACGGAGTGGTTGGCGGCCAGCTTTGCGTTGCCGGGGAGCAGTTGCTCAGGCTGCAGCAGTCGGGGTGGGTAGGAGCTGTGTGCCACGTCGAACAGCACGGTCAGGATCCCAGCCAGCACCAGTACGACGTACAGCTGCGTCAGAGTCAGTACGCCGAGAAGTGCGGCGACTGGGATCGAGCCGAAGAGCACTGCGCGGCCCAGGTCCGCGAACACGAGTACTGGCAGGCAGCGGACCCGGTCCACCCACGCACCGGCGAACAGGCCGAGCAGTAGCCAGGCTGCCGTCTCACAGGTCCGGAGCAGTGACACCTGGAAGGTGGTCGCGTCCAGGGTGAGTACTGCCAGCAGCGGGATGGCGATCATGCTCAAGCGGGTGCCGAGCTGGCTGAGCAGGTCCGCGGTCCAGAGGCGGCGGAAATCGGGGTGTCTGAGGATGCTCTGGCTGGGCGTCATATCCGGACGGTAGAGGCACAGTTGAGTCGTGTCGACTCAACTATCAACAAAGTTGAGTCCGCCCGACTCAAGGTTCTGCTCAGAGATAAAGGTGTCGAAACTGTCGGCGGCCTCGGTAAGGATGGTGGCCCGCATCACATCCAGAAGGGGGACGGGCGGCATGGCTGCTATCGAGGCGACTGGCCTCGTGAAGACGTTCAGGTCCAGGAAGAACACGGTGAAGGCACTCGACGGGATCGATCTCGACGTGCCGGAGGGGAGTGTCCTCGGGCTGCTCGGGCCGAATGGTGCGGGTAAGACGACGACGGTCCGGATCCTCACCACACTGATGGCACCGGACGAGGGCTCGGCCCGCGTGCTCGGGCACGACGTGGTGAAGGAGGCCGACACGGTCCGCTCGCTGGTCGGCCTGTCCGGTCAGTACGCCGCCGTCGACGAGCTGCTCACCGGCCGGGAGAACCTGTGGATGTTCGGCCGGCTGTACCGGCTGGGCAGCCAGCAGGCGAAGCAGCGGGCCGACGAGCTGCTGGAGATCTTCGACCTGACCGAGGCCGCGGACCGGATCTTGAAGACCTACTCGGGCGGGATGCGGCGCCGGCTGGACCTGGCCGGATCGCTGATCGCCCATCCCAAGGTGCTGTTCCTCGACGAACCGACCACCGGGCTCGACCCACGCAGCCGCCTCGACCTGTGGAAGATCATCCGCGACCGGGTCAGCGAGGGGGTCACGATCCTGCTGACGACGCAGTACCTGGAAGAAGCCGACGAGCTCGCCGACAGCATCGCGGTGGTCGACCACGGCTCGGTCATCGCCCGCGGTACGGCGGACGAGCTCAAGGCGAAGGTGGGCGGCGAGCGGATCGAGGTCGTCGTCCACGATCCGGAGGAGACGGGCCGGGCGCTCGAACTGCTCACCGCAGCGCTCGAGATCACCGACCCGGACGCGACCACGATGGACAAGCACAGCCGGCGGATCACCGTGCCGGCGCCGGGCGGATCGAGCTCGCTGGTCGACGTGATCCGCACCCTCGACGGGGCCGGCATCCGGATCGCCGACATCGGCCTGCGGCGGCCGACCCTGGACGACGTGTTCCTCACCCTCACCGGGCACGAGGCAGAAGACAAGGAGATGGTGTGAAGGAGCGGAGCGAGTTCACCATCAAGCACGGGGTGTTTGGTGTCTCATCGGCGCCCGGAGCGAAGCGAGGACGTCGATGAGCATGCCGGAGGTTCGGGCCGGTGAGGCGGCCAGGGTGAATCCGGTCGGCCGGGCGGTGACGGACGCGGGGGTGCTGGCGTGGCGGAGCCTGAAGCGGATCCCGCGGACGCCGGACATGCTGATCTACGCGACCATCCAGCCGATCATGTTCGTGCTGCTGTTCGCGTACGTGTTCGGTGACGCGATCCCGATCCCGGGTGCGCCGGGGGCGAAGGCGTACCGGGAGTTCCTGATGTCCGGGATCTTCGCCCAGACGATGGCGTTCGCGGTCGCGTCGGCGAGTGTCGGGCTGGCCGACGACATGTCCAAGGGCCTGATCGACCGGTTCCGGTCGTTGCCGATGGCGCGGTCCGGGGTGATCGCCGGGCGGGTGATCGGCGACCTGGTGTTCAACGCGTTCGTGATGGTCGTGATGGTGCTCTGCGGGTTCATCGTCGGCTGGCGCTGGCACAACGGGTTCGGCAACGCGCTGGCGGCGTTCGCGATCCTGCTGCTGTTCGCGTTCGCGATGCTGTGGGTCGGAGCGCTGATCGGCCTGTCCGTCGGCGGGCCCGAGGTCGCGGCGTCGGCGGGCCTGATCTGGCTGTTCCCGCTGACATTCCTGTCCAACGCCTTCGTCCCGACGCCGAACCTGCCCGGCGGTCTGCAACCGGTGGCGGAGTGGAACCCGATCTCCTCCATCGTCGCGGCCTGCCGGCACCTGTTCGGCAACCCGTCCCCATTCGCCAGTGACGGCTTCCCGGCCCAGCACCCGGTCCTGCTCTCGCTGATCTGGTGCACGGTCATCATCGTCATCTTCGCGCCGCTCGCGGTCCGCAAGTACCGCAGCGCAACCAGTCACTGAACCAGTCGATCGGCGGCCGGACCTGCGTGTCCGGCCGCCGTCGCACGTCCCGAGCCGTTGACAATATTTATACGGCGTGCAAATACTTCGAACTATGTTAAAGAAACCGGCGGCGAACTGGCGGGAGGCGCGGCGGGAGAATGCCCGGGCCGCGGTGCTGACCGCCGCCTGGGAGCTGGTCCGGGCCGATGGACTGGCCGCGTTGTCGTTGCGTGAGCTGGCGCGGCGGGCCGGTATCACCACGCCGACGGTGTACGCGTACTTCGAGTCCAAGAACGCCATCCTGGACGCGATGTTCGCGCAGGCGGCCGAGGCCTTCGTCGAGTGCAAGGCCTCGCTGCCGGTGACGGGCGATCCACAGCAGGATCTGCTGGCCGACGTACGGGCGTTCATCGCGTTCTGTGTCTCCGACGTACCGCGGTATCAGCTGCTGTTCCAGCACGCGGTGCCCGGGTTCACGCCGTCGGCCGAGTCCTACGAGTTGGCGGTCAAGGCGCTGGACGCCACCCGCGAACTCCTCGCGCGCAACGGCGCGCACGATCCGCGGCACCTCGACATCTGGACGGCGATCAACACCGGCCTGGTCGACCAGCAGGTCTCCAACGACCCTGGCGGCGACCGGTGGAGCCGTCTCGCCGAGGACGTCACCCGGATGTTCCTCGCTCAGTTCGGGGAACGCCGGTAACGCAAGGGGGAACCATGACCAACGTGACCCAGCCCAGACTGCACCACCTCGCCCTGACCGTGACCGACCTGGAGTCGAGCGTCCAGTGGTACGGCGAAGTGTTCGGGGTGCGACCGGTGCTCGACGTACCGCACCAGGGCGGCGTGGGCCGCATCCTGGCCGACGAGGACCGGCAGCTGATGATCGCCCTGCACCACCACGACACCAACGACGGCGGGTTGTGCAAGGAAACCGTGACCGGCCTCGACCACGCCGGCTTCACCGTCCCCACCCGTGCCGACCTCGAACGCTGGCAGGACCACCTGGAGTCCCACGGCGTGGTCCGCGCCGAAACCGCCGACAAACCCCTGACCCAGTCCCCGATCGCCGACGAGCCCTACGCCTCAGTCCTCGTCTTCCGAGACCAAGACAACATCCAGCTGGAACTCTTCGCCCCGGCCACCCACTAATCCCCGCGCCGGTCGCGCACGGGCCGGTCGCGCCCGCACCGGCCGCGCCCGCGCCGGCCGCGCACGCCTCGCGTCCCACGCGACGCCGGCTCCTGTCCAACCGCTCAGGTTCGGGACTTTGCGTGGCCGCCGACGGTCAGCCGGAAGCAACCTGCAAAGTCCCGAACCTGAGCTACCTGAGCCAGGCAGCACCGGATCGCCCGCCCGCGTGCGGCCGTGGGCAAGCGAGTAGGCGCACCCGACGTACGGCGTGGCTGATACCCCGGCCTACCCCGAGAAATGCGAAGCGCCCGGGTGGGAGTCCCACCGGGCGCTCGAGCTTGGGTGGGGTCAGCCGGTGAAGGGTTCGGCGGCGACGATCTCGACCGTCACGTCCTTGCCGTTCGGCGCCTCGTAGGTCGCCTTGTCGCCCTTCTTCTTGCCGAGGATCGCCGATCCCAGCGGCGACTGCGGCGAGTAGACGTCGATGTCGACCGACGCGTCCAGGGCGAGCAGTTCGCGGGAGCCGAGCAGGAACGTCTCGACGTCGTCGTCACCGGCGAACTTGATCGACACCTTCATCCCCGGCCCGATCTTCGCGCCGGCCTTCGGGGTCTCGCCGACCCGGGCCCGGCGCAGCATGTCCTCCAGCTGCCGGATCCTGGCCTCGATCTTGCCCTGCTCGTCCTTGGCGGCGTGGTACCCGCCGTTCTCCTTGAGGTCGCCCTCGTCCCTGGCCTCGCTGATGCGCTGGGTGATCTCGGCACGAGCCGGGCCCTTGAGGTGCTCGAGCTCGGACTTCAGCTGGTCGTAACCGTCTTGCGTCAGCCAGACAACGCTGTCCTCTTCGATCCGCTGCGTCACGGGCTGCTCCTTGTGTCGGTGGGATGGGGCAGAAATGCTGCTGGCCGCCGTCGTCGACGGCGACCAATCCACTGAGCGTAGCAAGTCACGGCCCGGAACCCCACAGTTCTTTTCACCCTCAAGCACGGGGAGATCGCTTGCCGAATGGTTTTTCCCACATCGTGAGCAGGTCCCCGGCAATCGGTTGCCAGGCACCACCGGGGCAGGTTCCTGACCTGCACTTTCCGGTACGGCGTCCGTTGTCAGCGCGACCTGGACCGCCCCGCCGGCGTCATCTTTGCCGGCCGGATCGCAGTCGACCGGCAGGGGCAGGGGACTGAAATGGATGTGGAGCCAACGCCGGCCGAGCCCGCGAACCGCGGCCGCGGCGGCGGCTGCCGTGGATCGGCGTACGGGAGCAGGTAGTGCGCAAGCACCTGAAAGTCACCGGGGCGGCGCTGGTCGCGGCGCTCAAGAAGTACGACGGCCCGGCCTGAAGCCATGACTCTGGAGCATGCGTCAGTGCGGGCGGGGGGTGTCCGAGGTGGTGCAGCCGATGAGGACGACCGAGGTGGCGGCGCGCTGGGTGGTGAGGGTGGCGGGCAGCGTCTGGTGACGGGGGGAGTCGGCCGGCACCGTGATGGTGAGTTCGCCGACGATGGAGAAGTCGGCGGCCTTCGCCTGCAGGCGGCAGCTGGCCTCGATGGACTTGGTACGGTCGACCTGAATGCTCGCCTTCGCACTGGTCGCCGACGTGATCTCGAAGCCCAGCAGCCGCGACGTCACCGGCGGGTTCGACTGCACGAACGCGGCCCACAGCAACCAGACCAGCCCGACCGCGACGACCACGGCCACGACTCCGATGACCAACGGCCGGCGCGACCGTCCACCTCGTCCGTACCGTGCGTCGAGGTCTGGCGTCGGAACACTGGGTGATGGCTCAGTCAAGGGAGGTCCAGGGGGTCGGTCGTGCGGGTGGGCCGGGGTTGGAGGACCATTGTGTCTTGTGAGTGGAGATCTTCGGCTGTTGCATGTGCATGCCCACCCTGATGACGAGTCGAGCAAGGGAGCCGCGTCGACGGCCCGGTACGTCGCCGAAGGCGTCGAGGTCCTGGTGGCCACGTGCACCGGTGGGGAACGCGGGTCGATCCTGAATCCGAAGATGGACCGGCCGGAGGTGCTCGAGAACATCAGCGAGATCCGCCGCAAGGAGATGGACGCGGCCCGGGAGATCCTCGGCATCCGGCAGGAGTGGCTGGGCTGGGTCGACTCCGGCTTCCCCGAGGGCGACCCGCTGCCGCCGCTGCCGGAGGGCTGCTTCGCCGCGCTCAAGGTGGAGGACGCGGCCGCGCCGCTGGTGAAGCTGATCCGCGAGTTCCGTCCGCAGGTCGTCACGACGTACGACGAGAACGGCGGCTACCCGCACCCGGACCACGTGATGTGCCACCAGATCACCGTCGCCGCGTTCGAGGCGGCCGGGGACAAGGACGCCTACCCGGACCTCGGCGAGCCGTGGCAGCCGCTGAAGCTGTACTACCACCACACGTTCCACTACGAGCGGATGAAGGCGCTGCACGACGGGATGGTCGCGCGCGGCCTGGAGTCGCCGTACGCCGAACGCCTCAAGGACTGGAAGCCGGACCCGGAGAACGAGCGCCGGATCACCACCCGGGTGGAGTGCGCCGAGTACTTCGCCACCCGGGACAAGGCGCTGCTCGCCCACGCCACCCAGATCGACCCGGACGGCGCGTGGTTCGCCGTACCGCTGGAGGTACATCAGGAGGCGTGGCCGACCGAGGACTACGAGCTGGCCCGCAGCCTGGTGGAGTCCGAACTGCCCGAAGACGACCTGTTCGCGGGGCTGCGCTGACGGCGGGCGCGGACAGTGAGAGACTGGTGGCGTGACAGCGATGACCACCCTTGTGACGACCGAGATCGATCCGAACTCGGTGCGCCCCGGCTGGGTCGCGCTGCTGATCGTGCTGGCGCTCGGTGCCGCCACGGTGCTGCTGATGCGCAACATGGGCAAGCAGTTGAAGAAGATCGACTTCGACGACGTTGGTGCGCGCGACCGAGCACCGTCCGACGCCCCAGCGAGCGCGGACAGCTCAGCGGCCCCGGCTGGCGATGCCGAGCCGAAGGCGACGGACGCCCGGACGACGTCTGACCCGGAAACGAAGCCGGCCGAGTCGACAGAGAGTGACGGCAAGGCGCACTCGCCGCACTGAACCCGGGCAATCTCCCGACCCCCTCATCACGAGATGGTGTCGGACTGGGCAGCCCACTGCTGGCTGACCCTATAGTGAGCCGCGTGTTGAACCGTGCCGAGAGCGGCGACGCTCAGTGTCGCCTCTGACCCCGCCCCACCGCCCGGGTCGGGGGACAGCGACCCGCGCCGCCCGGCACCGCATGCCCGGACGTCTGGTCGCGGGTGGTGCGAGCGCGGTCGTCGTAGCCTCGGTGGCGCTGGTGGTGGCGCTGTTCGCGGCCGGCAGTGAACCGCGCGACCTCGGCGGGATCGGCGGGCCGGGCCTGTTGGTCGACTGGTCGTTGCCGTTCTTCCGGCTGATCGCCACGCTCGCGACCGTCGGCTGCGCGGGTGCTCTGCTGGCCGCCGTCGTCCTGCTCCGGATCGAGGGTGGGTCGCTCGGCGTCCAGGGCCGGCGGGCCGTGCGGGACGCCAGCAACTCGGCGATCATCTGGGCGGTCTCGGCGTTCGCCGGCGCGGTCGTCACCGCCGCGATCCTGCTCGACACTCCGGTCGACCTGCTCCGGCTCCGGCTGGACGACGCGCTCGGCGTCCCGGAGGTCAAGGCGCTGCTGATCACCGGCATCCTCGTGGTCGCGCTGGCGATCGGCATCCGCCGCGTCCAGACCTCGGCGGCGGCCGGTCTCGGCGTACTCGTGGCCATCGCGGCCCTCATCCCGACCGCGGTCACGGCGTACCCGCGCAACGAGTCGTACGTCGTCATCGCGGGCGCGGCCCTGGTCGTCCACGTGATCGCGGCGACGAGCTGGATCGGCGGTCTCGCGGGCCTGGTCCGGTACGGGCGGGCCAGTCGCGCTGGACTCCCGATCGTGCTCGAGCGGTTCAACCAGGTCGCGATCATCTCGTCGATCGCCGTACTGCTGAGCGGCCTGCTCACCGGAGCCGGCCGGCTCGCGGCCAAGGCCGGCGGCTGGGGCTCCCTGCCCGACGTCCTCACCGCGGACGCCTACGGCGCACTCCTCCTGGCCAAGATCGCCGCCTTCGTCATCCTCATCATCGGCACCTGGCTGCACCGCCGCAAAGCCACCAGCAACCTACTCGACGGCAACCGCCCCTTCTGGCAACTGGTCACCTTCGAGCTCCTCGCCATGTCCCTGACCCTGGGCCTGTCCGTCGCCCTCTCCCAGACCGCCTAACGTGGGGGTATGGCGTCCACCAATGAGCTAGGCCGGAGCACGAGCCCGTATCTGCGGCAGCACGCCGGGAACCCGGTGGCTTGGCGGGAGTGGTCGGAGGGGGCGTTCGCGGAGGCTCGGGAGCGGGATGTGCCCGTGTTTCTGTCGGTGGGGTATTCGGCTTGTCACTGGTGTCATGTGATGGCGCACGAGTCGTTCGAGGACGAGGCGACGGCGGCCTACCTGAACGAGCACTTCGTGAATATCAAGGTGGACCGCGAGGAGCGGCCGGATGTGGACGCGATCTACATGTCCGCGACGGTGGCGATGACCGGGCACGGTGGGTGGCCGATGTCGGTGTTCCTGACGCCGGACGCCGAGCCGTTCTTCTGCGGTACGTACTTCCCGGCCGATTCGCGCAGTGGTATGGCGTCCTTCCGGCAGGTGCTCGAGTCGCTGGTCGACGCCTGGCGGACGAAGCGCGACCAGATCGACGGCATCGGCCGACGGGTGGTCGAGCAGCTGGGTGCTCAGCAGGTCCAGCAGGGTGAGCTGGTGGACCTGGACCGGGCGGTCGCGCTGCTGAGGGCCGACTTCGATCCGGTCGACGCCGGGTTCGGGTCCGCGCCGAAGTTCCCGCCGTCGATGGTGCTCGACTTCCTGCTTCGCCATCATCGCCGTACCGGTTCGGAGGACGCGCTCGCGATGGTCGCGGCGACCTGCGAGCGGATGGCCCGCGGCGGTATGTACGACCAGCTCGCCGGTGGCTTCGCGCGATACTCGGTCGACGGCCAGTGGATCGTCCCGCACTTCGAGAAGATGCTGTACGACAACGCCCTGCTGCTCGACGTCTACACGCAGTGGTGGACCGTCAGCGAGAACCCGCTGGCGAAGCGCATCGCCGAGGAGACCGCCGACTTCCTGCTCGCCGAGCTACGCACCGAGGAAGGCGGCTTCGCCTCCGCACTCGACGCGGACACCGAAGGAGAGGAAGGCAAGTACTACGTCTGGACGCCGGACCAGTTGCGCGAAGCGCTGACCGAGGACGACGCGCGGTGGGTCATCGACCTCTGCGATGTCACCGGCACCTTCGAGCACGGCACGTCGGTCCTCCAGCTGCGCAGCGATCCGGACGACCCCGACCGCTGGCAACGCATCCGCGCCACCCTGCGCGCCAAGCGAGCGGACCGCACCTACCCCGGCCGCGACGACAAGGTGGTCGCCGCCTGGAACGGTCTCGCCATCACCGCGCTCGCCCGAGCCGGCGTCATCCTCGCCAAGTCCGAGTACGTCGAGGCAGCAAGCCGAGCGGCCGGATTGGTCCGGGACGTCCACCTCGGCGACGACGGCAGGCTGCATCGGACCTCGAGGGACGGGGTCCGGGGAACCGCCCACGGTGTGCTCGAGGACTACGCGGCGTACGCCCAAGGTTGTCTCACTCTTTTAGGTGTCACCGGCAACATCGAGTGGTTCGAGACCGCGAAAGCCCTGCTCGACCGGGTACTCGAGCAGTTTGTTGCCGATGGCTCCTACTTTGACACGGCCGCGGACGCCGAGGAGCTGGTCTGGCGTCCGCAGGACCCGACCGACAACGCCAGCCCGTCCGGTGTGAGCCTGGCCGCCGAGGCGTTCACCACCCTGGCCAGCCTGACCGGATCAGTCCGGTACGAGTCCGCGGCCGAACAGGCCCTGAAGGCGTCCGCGACCATCGCCGCCCGCGCGCCCCGGTTCGCCGGCCGGGCCCTCGCCGTCGCCGAGACCATTGCCTCCGGCCCGCTGGAGATCGCGATCGTCGGCACCTCCCCGGAGTTGAGCAGGACCGCGCTGGCCACTGCTCCGTGGGGTACGGCGATCGTCCACGGCGAGCCCGGTCTCGGCGTACCGCTGATGGAAGGCCGTGGCCTGGTCGACGGGCGGCCGGCGGCGTACGTGTGTCAGAAGTTCACCTGCCGGCTGCCAGTGGTGTTGCCGGAAGACCTTCGCCGTGAGTTGACAACCGCGAACTGACAACGAGCGCAGTGCGGGTTTTCCCTGCGGTTTCGCGGGAATCCCTTGACTCCTGGCCCCGCGCACTGGAGAGTTCGCCATCAGTCGGATGTAACAGATCTCGCATGTCCTGACACGCAGTGTCACCGCTGAGCAGTGGCACTGTTGCGCCAGCATCCGGCGTCCCCAACTGAATTGGTCGCTGCGCCCAAACAGCGACCACACCGTGAGGAGATGTTGTCTTGAAGCGACTGACATCAGCAGGGGCGGTGGCCATCGTCGCGGCAGCAGGACTTGCCGCTTCGTTCACCGGCTCGCCCGCGGGAGCCGCTGATCGTGCGGCTCCGCTCCCGGCATCCGGCTTCAACCAGCCGGCCGCTGTCCAGGCCGAACAGGCGCTGACCGCGCAGACGGCCGCAGTTCTAGGACTCGCGAGTGGTGAGGTGCTCAAAGTCCGTGACGTGGTGAAGGATGCGGACGGCACCGAGTACGTTCGCTACGACCGTACCTACAACGGTCTGCCGGTAGTCGGCGGCGACCTGATCGTCAAGCGCAAGGGCGCGACGATCGGCCAGGTGACCTACAACCGCGGCGCCAAGTCCGTCGGCGTACCGACGAAGCCGACTCTGTCCCAGTCGGCCGCGCTGTCGACCGCCGCCAAGGCCGCCAAGTTCAAGGCCACCGGCAACAAGGGCTCACTGGTCGTCTTCGTCACCCCGACCAAGCCCGTGCTCGCCTACGAGGTCGTCACCACCGGTGTGAAGGCGGACCAGACTCCGTCGGTGTTGCATTCCTTCATCGACGCCAAGTCTGGCGCCGTGCTGGCTCAGGACGACGAGATCAAGACCGGTACCGGAAACTCGATGTACTCCGGCACGGTCAGCATTGGCACCACGGGCAGCTACACCATGAGCGACCCGAGCCGCGGTGGTAACTACACCACCGACCTCAACGGCGCCACCTCCGGTGCCGGTACGACGTTCACCGACCCCGACGACACCTGGGGCAACGGCGCGACCTCCAACCGCCAGACCGCCGGTGTGGATGCGCACTACGGCGCCCAGCTGACCTGGGACTACTACAAGAACGTCCACGGCCGCAACGGCATCTTCAACAACGGCCAGGGCGCCCGCTCCCGGGTGCACTACGGCAACGCGTACGTGAACGCCTTCTGGGACGGCACTCAGATGACGTACGGAGACGGCTCCGGCAACGCGCGGCCGCTGACCAGCATCGACGTCGCCGGCCACGAGATGAGCCACGGTGTGACTGAGGCGACCGCCAACCTGAACTACTCCGGTGACGCGGGCGGACTGAACGAGGCCACCTCCGACATCTTCGGTACGGCGGTGGAGTTCTCCGCGAACAACTCGTCCGACCCGGGTGACTACCTGATCGGCGAGAAGATCAACATCAACGGCAACGGCACCCCGCTGCGCTACATGGACAAGCCGTCGAAGGACGGCCGCAGCGTGGACTGCTGGTCGACCAGCACGGGCGGCATGGACCCGCATTACTCGTCCGGTCCGCTGAACCACTGGTTCTACCTGGCCTCCGAGGGCACCGGCAGCAAGGTCATCGGCGGCGTGACGCACAGCAGCACCGCCTGCAACGGCGCCACCATCACGCCGGTCGGCCGCGACGTGGCCGCCAAGGTCTGGTACCGCACGCTGAGCACCAAGCTGAGCTCGGGCAGCACCTACAAGGACGCCCGCGAAGGCGCGATCAACTCGGCCAAGGAGCTGTACGGCGCCGACTCGACCCAGTGCAAGGGGATCGAGGCCGCGTTCAACGGCATCTCCGTCCCGGCCGGTGCGGCGACCTGCGGTGGCAGCACCGAGCCGCCGCCGGGCGGCAACCTGCTGCTGAACCCGGGCTTCGAGTCCGGCGCGGTGAACTGGACCGGCACCTCCGGCCCGATCACCAACAACACCGGGCGTCCGGCCCGGACCGGCACCTGGAAGCTCTGGCTCGGTGGCAACGGCACCACCTCGACCGAGACCGTCTCCCAGCAGGTCACCATCCCGGCGACCGCGACCAGCGCAACCCTGTCGTTCTGGATCCGGATCGACTCCGCCGAGACGACCACCTCGACCGTGTACGACCGGACCCGGATCCAGATCGTCGACGGTGCGACCACGACGACGCTGGCGACGTACTCGAACCTGAACAAGAACACCACCTACACCCAGAAGACGTTCAACGTGACCGCCTACAAGGGCAAGACGATCTCGGTGCGGTTCCTGATGAACGAGGACTCGTCGTTGCAGACCAGCTTCGTGGTCGACGACACCTCGCTGACCGCGAGCTGATCCAGCCGCGGTGACTCGTCCGGGGCGCGTGGCCTCCGCCCAGGCCCCGCGTCCCGGACTTCCTTTGTGTGAGGCCAAAGGAGACCCCCATGCGCAAGTCCCTGTACTCCGGAGCCGGCATCGTCGTGCTGGCCGCCGCGGTGATTGCCCCCGGCAACGTTGCCGGTGCGGTCGAGTCACCCGACATCTCCGTCACCAACACCAAGGCGCATCTCGACCAGTTCCAGTCGATCGCCACCAACAACGGCGGCAACCGCTACACCGGCCGCCCCGGCTACAAGGCGTCCGCCGACTGGGTGAAGGCCAGGCTCGACGCGGCCGGCTACACCACCACCTTGCAGTCCTTCTCCACCTCGGCCGGTACGTCGTACAACGTCATCGCCGAATGGCCGCACGGCGACGCGAACCACGTCGTGATGGCCGGCTCGCACCTGGACTCGGTCAGCTCCGGTCCGGGTATCAACGACAACGGCTCAGGTAGCGCCGGCGTACTCGAAACCGCCCTCGCTTACGCTGCCAGCGGCCAGACCCCCAGGAACCGGTTGAGGTTCGGCTTCTGGGGTGCCGAGGAACTCGGCCTGCTCGGTTCGAAGTACTACGTCAACAACCTGCCCGTGGCCGAACGCGCCAAGATCGAGCTGTACCTGAACTTCGACATGATCGCGTCGCCGAACCCGGGCTACTTCGTGTACGACGACAATCCCGCGGGCAACGGCGCCCGTGACGACCTGGTGTCGTACTTCGCCGGCAAGAACGTGCAGACCGAGTTCGTCGACGTCCAAGGCCGGTCCGACCACGCGGCCTTCCGGTCGCTCGGCATCCCGACCGCGGGCACGTTCTCCGGCGCCGAGGGGACGAAGACGTCCGCCCAGGCGGCCAAGTGGGGCGGTACGGCGGGACAGGCCTTCGACCGCTGTTACCACCGCTCCTGCGACACCATCAGCAACATCGACCTGACCTCGCTGGACCGGCAGATCGATGCCATCGGCCACATGGTCTGGAACTACGCCCAGAAGGACTACAGCGAAGGCCCGCCGCCGACCGGGGGCAACCTGCTCCAGAACCCGGGCTTCGAGTCGGGCGCGGTGAACTGGACCGGCACCACCGGGGTGATCACCAACAGCACCTCGCGGCCGGCGCACGGCGGCAGCTACAAGGCGTGGCTGCAGGGCAACGGCCGGACCACGACCGAGAACCTCGGCCAGGCGGTGGCGATTCCGTCCACCGCGACCGCCGCGTCCCTGTCGCTGTGGATCCGGATCGACACCGCGGAGACGACGACCTCGACCGTGTACGACACCGTCAAGGTGCAGATCGTCGACGGCTCCACGACCACCACGCTGGCGACGTACTCGAACCTGAACAAGAACTCGTCGTACGTCCAGAAGACCCTGAACGTCCTTGCCTACAAGGGAAAGACGGTCACGGTCCGGTTCCTCGGTCAGGAGGACTCGTCGCTGCAGACGAGCTTCGTGATCGACGATGTCGCGGTGACGACGAGCTAGACCGGCTTGCACCGCTTGCCCGGCGGGATGGTGGCTTCGGTGAGGAGGGTGCTCACCGGAGCCGCCATCGGCTTCAGTGCCGGTTCCTCCAGCCGGGCGGTCTTACCGTCGGCGGTGACGGCGACGATCATGTCGTCGGGGTGCCGGGTGGTCGGCTTGACCATCGGCAGGCTCGCCCAGTCGACCTGCTGCGCGGCCGTGGCGAGGGACGTCAGCAGGGACTTGTCCAGCGTGCAGCGGACCGTCTCCTTGCCGCGCGAGCTCACCGTCGCGACACCGTCGGGGTCGATCACCACCTTGTCGTCGAAGCCGGCGAAACCACCGGTCCGGGTGACGACGAGCGGCAGGGCAGTTCCGACCGGTGTCGACTGGGTCACCGTCGGCATCGTCGGTGTGGGCGTGCTGGACGGGGTGCCGCCCACGCCGCCGTCGGACTCATTACCGCAGCCGGTCAGGGCAAGTCCCGCCACTGCGGCGGCCGCTGCGTATCTGCTGAGGTTCCTCACGCACCATGGATACCCGGGGCCGCTGCGTTCGTTGCAGCTGTGACACGACTGAGATCCGGTCGTTAGACGACCGTGGAGACCAGATCCACCAGCGCGCGCGTGAGCATCACCCGATGCTCGAACATCGCGAGGCCGGCGTCGTCGCCGGGCTTGCTGATCTGTTCCAGCGGAAGCGCGGTGAACGTGGCGCGGGCGAGTAGTGAGCCGAGATAGCCGTACAGCACCTGCTCCTCGGTCGCCTCCATCCCGTCCTCGGCCAGGCCGGTCAGGAACGCCTTGACGATCGTCTTGTGCACGATCGGCAGCGCCTCGGGTGAGAGTTCACCGGCGTGTGCGAGCCCGACAAGCAACTGACCGAGGTCGAACCCGACCGCCTGCGGACAGTCGAACCCCCAGTCGATCACCACGAACTCGTCCGGTTTCCCCCGCGGTACCAGGAGATTCTGCGGACTCGCGTCGCCGTGCTGATAACACTGCGGCAGCGCGTCGAGAGCATCGAGTACGGCGGGTAGCCGCTCGGCCAGCGTGAGCAGGTCGTCACGCAGCCGGTGGTCACCCAGATGACACACGGCGGCGGCGAGCAACGGATGGCGCCAGGTCTCCGGATCGGCGAGAGCCGGCAGCGCGGACATCATCACGCGTCCGTTCGTGTAGTAGCGCAGTGCGTAGCCGGGCTGGTTGAAGGCGCCGCCGCGGGGGAGCAGCGGTTCGACGAGATGCGGCTGGCGACGGGCGGACAGCCGGCCGAGCAGGTATGCCGCGCGCTCGAACCGCTCCAGCGGCCACGGGCCCGGCTCCTGGATCACGTTCTCCATCCACACCGTGCCGCGGTCGTCGTCGTACAGATCGATCCGGTAGGCCTTGGGCAGCCGCATGCCGTCGGGGAGGAGGTCGGCGACCCCGCTGCGGTGGACCGCGATCTCCAGCTGCCAGGGCAGGTTCTGGACGAAGACCTCCCGGAACGGCTCAGGCACCATGTGCAGGAATGGCCAGTGCCGGACCGACCGCAGCTTCTTGACGAAGCAGGACCAGTCGACGGTGTACGTCTCCGGCGCACCGGTGGGCAGGGTCGCCGTACCGAAGATGCGCAGCAGCGCCTCGGTGCTCGGCGTACCGATCGGGTAGTCGACCGGCTCGACCCTGACGTCCCCCGGGTCGGCCTCCGGATGGCCGGTGATGGTCCGGACGAGAGCGGCGAAGTCGTCCTCGGCCAGGGCGTCGCGCCCCAACGGCTCCAGTGCGCTGATCATGGCAGTGTCCCCCCACGCGATGTCTACTGCCCATCGTGCGGGAGGATCTTCAGCCAGTCTTCAGGGCCGGCACGGAAGTTTCCGAAACTCAACCCGCTCGGTACGTCGCGATGCTGACCGCGATGTAGTGGCAGATGAACGCGGCCACGGTGAAGGCGTGGAAGATCTCGTGGAAGCCGAACCACAGCGGTGACGGGTTCGGCCGCTTGGTGCCGTAGACGACCGCACCGATCGAGTACAGCCCGCCACCGACCGCGATCAGGGTGACCACGGCGGCGCCGCCCTGGTGGTAGAAGTCGCCCATCCAGAAGATCGCGACCCAGCCCAGCGCCAGGTAGATCGGCGTGTAGAGCCAGCGCGGCGCGTGCACCCAGAAGATCCGGAACAGGATGCCCAGCAGCGCTCCGCCCCAGACCATGCTGAGCAGCAGGACCCGGTCGCTGCCGCTCAGCAGCACCATGCCGAGCGGGGTGTAGGTGCCGGCGATCAGCAGGAAGATGTTGCTGTGGTCGAGCCGGCGCAGGACTGCCTCGCCGGCCGGGCCCCAGTAGAACCGGTGGTAGAGCGCGGAGATGCCGAACAGCAGCATCGCGCCCAGTGTGTAGACCGCGGCCGCCCAGCGTGCGCTCGTACCCGGGGCCAGGCAGATCAGCACGATGCCGGCGGCGGTCGCGAGCGGGAAGGTGCCGGCATGCAGCCAGCCGCGGAGCTTGGGTTTGAGCCGCCCGGAGATCCGGTGACCGAGTTCCTGGGGCTGGGAGCTGGCAGCCGTCATCGCCGTCCTTTCGAGGTGCCGGGCGGTGGTCTTACCTACGCAACCGTAACCTACGGAACCGTAGCTTCAATGGTCCAGAAGGATGAAATGTAGGCGAGATCACCACCATCGCACACCTCCCCTGGCGTGTCCGACGCACGAACTGCGGTGAAAGTTCGGCGCCGGCCGGGACTTTCTCCCGAGCCGTTCTGCAGCTCGCCACGGCCTCTCGCGACGGTCGAATCTGGGCTAGCCTCGAAGCCCTGAGAGCCTTCGAGGAGAGCAACCTGCCCATGCGGACACCAGGCAAGCAGAAGCTGCGCGACGCGGTGTACGGCCTGTACGAGCGTCGAGTGCGCCGGTCCCTGTCGCCGGACCGGATCCCGCGGCACATCGGCGTCATCATCGACGGCAACCGGCGCTGGGCCCGGGCGGTCGGCGACCCGGTGTCGCGTGGTCACGAGGCCGGGGCGAACAAGATCTCCGAGTTCCTGGACTGGTGCGACGACGTCGGCGTCAAGGTGGTCACCGTCTGGATGCTCTCCACCGACAACCTGAGCCGCCCGGCCGACGAACTGGAGCCGCTGCTGCGGATCATCGAGCAGACGGTCGAGGAGCTCACCTCGATCGGCCGCTGGCGGATCCACCCGGTCGGTGCGCTCGACCTGCTGCCCGGCGCCACCGCGGAGGCGCTGAAGGCGGCCGAGACGGCCACCCAGGGCGTCGACGGGATGCTGGTCAACGTCGCGGTCGGGTACGGCGGCCGCCGCGAGCTGGCCGACGCCGTCCGCTCGCTGCTGCTCGAGGAGGCGGCCAAGGGCATCTCGATCGAGGAACTGGCCGAGCGCGTCGACGTCGAGCACATCGCCCGGCACCTGTACACGAAGGGCCAGCCCGATCCGGACCTGGTCATTCGTACGTCGGGTGAGCAGCGGCTGGGCGGGTTCCTGCTGTGGCAGAGCGCGCTGAGCGAGTTCTACTTCTGCGAGGCGCTCTGGCCGGACTTCCGGCACGTCGACTTCCTGCGGGCGATCCGGAGCTATGCACAACGGGAGCGCCGGTTCGGGACGTGACACCGCGTCCACACCGGCGGCACGCCGTACGACGTCGCAGGTAGTAGGCGTACGTCGCCGTACCGAGTCCTGCTCCCCAGAGCACCCACAGGACGCCCGGGAGGTTCACCGCCCAGTTGTCCGCGTCCGTCGGGAGCTGAGCGTTCATGAGGCCCGCGGGGATCAGTACGACGGCCACCGTCGAGGCGGGGATGATCGCCAGCAGCGGCGGCACCCGCCGGCCGGCCTTGAACCAGATCCAGCGTGGATAGACCTCACCCCAGCGCCGCACCAGGCCGTGGGTCAGGATGCTGCCGGCGATGCCCATCACGGCCAGGCCGAGGCCCATCTCCAGCATCCCGGGAGTGTCCGCCATCATCTGGTGGAACTCGTCGGTGATGCCCAGCGGCCAGCCGAAGTACCAGGCCACGCGGGTGAACTCGTACGGAAGGTTCGCCACCACCGCGACGGCGACCGCCCAGCGTCCCCAGCGCAGTGCGGACTCCGGCGTGGTCCAGCCCTGGTCAGGCCGCTCGCTGCGGCCGCAGGAGACGCAGGCGTGGCGGCTGCGGCGGTGGTACGCGATCGCCGTCGCGGCCCAGAGCAGACCGCCGACGAAGATGATGACCAGGTTCAGCCGGTGCCAGTACAGGATGTCGCCCAGGTCCTGAGGGCCCGGTACGCCGGTGAACGCGAAGACGGCAAGTGCCGGCGACAACGCGAGCAGTGCGATCAAGGTGTAGTCGGGGATCACCAGGGCCATGCCGACCGCGAGGATCCCGGCGATCGTCTGCAGGACCCAGCCGCGTGCCCGCCGCCTGGTCATCACGAGCGCGAGGATGGCGCCGCCGAGGCCGACCACGGCCATGACCGGCGCGACCACATCGGCCGGCGACCCCTCCAGAATCGAGCCGGTCGCGCGGTCGTCCGCCACCTTCGCGAACGGGTAGCCGGCTCCGCCGAATGACCAGTAGACGCCGAGTACGCCGTACGCGAAGGACCAGACGGCTGTCGCATATCCGGTCAGTTTCGGCCAGTGTTTTCGCATGCCGTCAGCGTCGCGCGAGCGGGCGCCGTACCGGATCACTCCGGAGAGTGAGCGATCTCCCTCGCAGGGTGGACAAGGTGTAACAAGCCGTTAACCCCGCGGACGCGCGTGTCGGGCTGCGCCGTTTGTGCGGCGGATCTACCCTCCTAAGTGACGGTCGGAGGGGAAGCCGGCTGTCCGGGAGGCCCGATCAGCTTGAGAATAGTTCGCCAGCCGGTTGCCCCATGAGGGGCAGAACGGAGTGCCCGAGACCCGAGGTCTCGATCTCACTGGTTCCCGTTGACGCTCGTGCGGCGCAGCGGACGGGGTCTGCACCAGACCCCGGGGCCCTCAACTCCCGGTCCATCACCTAACCACTGGTGGGCCGGGCGTGGTGCACGTCGCGGCCCGAGAGGACGTGCGACATGGCTGCCACCCACGCCAAGGCGTCAAGTACCTCATCCACACCGGCCCAGCGCACTTTTGTGCTGGACACCTCCGTGCTGCTGTCCGACCCGCACGCGATGATGCGGTTCGACGAGCACGAGGTGGTCGTCCCGGTGGTCGTCGTCACCGAATTGGAGGGCAAACGGCATCACCCGGAACTCGGCTACTTCGCTCGCACCGCGCTGCGGCTGCTGGACGAGCTCCGGACCCTGCACGGACGTCTGGACGCGCCCCTGCCAGTGGGGGAGAACGGTGGAACCCTCCGGGTCGAGCTGAACCACACCGATCCGGAGACCCTGCCGGCCGGCTTCCGGCTCGGCGACAACGACAGCCGCATCCTGGCCGTGGCCTGCAACTTCAAGGCCGAGGGCAAGGACGTCACGCTGGTCTCGAAGGACCTGCCGATGCGGGTCAAGGCGTCGGCCTGCGGCCTGATGGCCGAGGAGTACCGGGCCGAGCTGACGCTGGAGTCCGGCTGGACCGGGATGGCCGAGCTCGAGGTCGGCACCCAGGAGGTCGACGACCTGTACGAGAACGGCGTACTGGAGCTTCCGCAGGCCGGTGAGTTCCCGACCCACACCGGGTTGGTGCTGCTGTCCGAGCGGGGCAGCGCGCTCGGCCGGGTGATGCCGGACAAGCGGATCCGGCTGGTCCGGGGTGACCGGGAGGCGTTCGGGATCCGCGGCCGGTCGGCGGAGCAGCGGGTCGCGCTCGACCTGCTGCTGGACCCGGACGTCGGGATCATCTCGCTCGGCGGCCGCGCCGGCACCGGCAAGTCGGCGCTCGCGCTGTGCGCCGGGCTCGAGGCGGTGATGGAGCGGCGGCAGCACAAGAAGGTCGTCGTGTTCCGGCCGCTGTTCGCGGTCGGCGGCCAGGAGCTCGGGTACCTGCCCGGCTCGGAGTCGGAGAAGATGCAGCCCTGGGCGCAGGCCGTGTTCGACACGCTCGGTGCGCTCACCAGTGCTGACGTGATCGACGAGGTGATGGACCGCGGCATGCTCGAGGTGCTGCCGCTGACCCACATCCGGGGCCGGTCGCTGCACGACGCGTTCGTGATCGTGGACGAGGCTCAGTCGCTGGAGCGCAACGTGCTGCTCACAGTGCTGTCCCGGGTCGGGGCCAACTCGCGGGTGGTGCTCACCCACGACGTCGCCCAGAGGGACAACCTGCGGGTCGGCCGGCACGACGGTGTGGTCGCGGTGGTCGAGCAGCTGAAGGGGCACCCGCTGTTCGCCCACGTCACGCTGACCCGTTCCGAGCGGTCCCCGATCGCCGCCCTCGTCACCGAGATGCTCGACGACCTGCAGCTGTAAGGAGCGTTTGTGCTCTTAGGTCATAGGAGTCTGTAAAGCAAAGGTAAGACTTCCGCAGTACCCGGTGCGGCCGCCTGTCAGGCGGCCGCACCGTTCTTTGTGACCTGCTTGTGATCACGGTCTCTTTAGTCCAGAGTATGTTCCTGTTGCAGCCGACGGGGGTCGGGTTTTCTCGGAAGGACAGATGAAAGCGAAGCGCTCCGTCGCGGCTCTCGCAGTGTGTGGGATCGCGGTCGTCTCCGTTGTCGCCGGTATCGACCTCTTCACCTCCCCCGGGAGCAGTGCGGCCTCGGGCCAGGTGTCAGGTCGGGCCGAGATGGCCGTGCTGAACAGCGAGAAGGCACGCGCCGCCAGTACTCCGTCGGCCACGCCGTCGCTCAGCGCCGAGGAGCATGCCCGGGAGGTTGCCCGGATGCGCAATCAGCTCGAGGCCGTCGAGCAGGCCCGAAAAGCGGCGCAGGACCAGGCCCAGGTCAAGCGGGACGCCAAGAACGCGGCTCTGCGGCGGTACGAGGCGCTGCGGAAGACCAACGAGAGCTCCAGGGAAGAGCGCGCCAGCCGCGACGCCGAGCGAAAGAAGCTCGAGGGCACGCCCAAGGAGGTCGCGAAGAACCTCCTGGCTGACCACGGCTGGAGTGACAGCCAGTTCAGCTGCCTGGAGAAGCTGTGGAACAAGGAGTCCCGCTGGCGCGTCGACGCCGACAACCCGACCTCCTCGGCGTACGGCATCCCACAGGCCCTGCCCGGCAACCGGATGGCGTCATACGGCTCCGACTGGCGCACCAACCCGGTCACCCAGATCAGGTGGGGCCTCGACTACATCGAGGACCGCTACGGCTCCCCCTGCTCCGCCTGGGCCCACTCCCAGGCCAAAGGCTGGTACTGATCCTCTCCTACTGTTGATCCCGTGAGCGAGGTGGCGCGGGCGGTTAGTGAGCGGGGAGAGTTGGTGCTGCGGCGGCGGAGCGGCGACGGCGCGCTGGAGCTGCGGGTGAACGGCGTCTTCGTGATGGACGACGTGGAGACCTCCAGCGAGGAGCTGCTGGCGTCAGCTGCTCTGGCCTCGGTACGACGTTCTGACCGGGTGCTCGTGGGCGGTCTGGGGCTCGGCTACACCGTGCGGGCGCTCCTGGCTGACCCGCGCCTGGGATCGGTCGTGGTCGCCGAGATCGAGCCGGACCTGGTCGCGTGGATGCGGTCCGGCCTGGTGCCGTCCGTGCTGGACGATCCGCGGGTGGGTGTGGTCGTTGGCGACGTACGCGAAGTGGTGCCTGCCCAGGACGACGCTTCGCTGGATGCCATCCTGCTGGACGTCGACAACGGGCCGGACTTCCTTGTCTACAACGAGAATTCCGCCATTTACTCCTCGTCGTTCCTGAAACAGTGCGCCTCGAAGCTGCGGCCCGATGGTGCGCTGACCATCTGGTCGTCGTCCTCGTCCGCGGCCCTGGAGAACGCTGTCGCGTCAGTCTTCGGCGGGTGCGAGGTCAAGCCCGTCCCGGTCCAGTTGCAGGGACGGGCCGAGACGTACTACGTGTATCAGGGCAGGTCGTAGTCGACCGTGATGCGAGCGCCCTGCTCGTCGTGCTCGTAGGTGACGGCGCCGGTGAGACCGGTCGGGTCGCCGTCCGCCGCGACGGTCTTGCCCGGTGAGGACGTCTGGTCGGCTCCTGTGTCGGCCGGGGGGCATTGGCACTGTCCACAGGTATGGATATCAGGGCGGGCCGACAGCGCTGAGCGACGTACTCTGCAGGTATGGGTGACAACGTCGAATTCAGGATCGAGCACGACACGATGGGCGAGGTCAAGGTGCCTCGGGACGCGTTGTGGCGGGCGCAGACCCAGCGTGCGGTGGAGAACTTCCCGATCTCCGGCCGGCCGCTGGAGCCGGCGCTCGTGCACGCGCTCGCCCAGATCAAGGCCTCGGCCGCGGTGGTGAACGCCGAGCTCGGCGTCCTCGACCGCGCGCAGGCCGACGCGATCGTCGCCGCCGCGGACAAGGTGGCCGCGGGGGAGTACGACGGGGAGTTTCCGATCGACGTGTTCCAGACCGGCTCGGGGACGTCGACGAACATGAACACCAACGAGGTGCTCGCCACCCTCGCCTCCCGCGAGCTCGGCACCGAGGTGCATCCGAACGACCATGTGAACGCGTCCCAGTCCAGTAACGACACCTTCCCCTCGGCGATCCATGTCGCCGCGACCGCGGGCGTCGTCCAGGAGTTGCTGCCGGCGCTCGAGCAGTTGGCGCAATCCCTGTCGGACAAGGGTTCCGAGTTCGTCGAGGTGGTCAAGTCCGGCCGGACCCACCTGATGGACGCGACGCCGGTGACGCTCGGACAGGAGTTCGACGGTTACGCGATGCAGATCCGCCGTGGTGCGGATCGGGTCCGCGCGACGCTGCCGCGGGTGTCCGAGCTGCCCTTGGGAGGGACGGCGGTCGGGACGGGGATCAACACGCCACCGGGTTTCGCCGCCAAGGTGATCGAGGAGTTGAACCGCCGTACCGGCTTGGAGCTGAGTGAGGCGGCGGATCACTTCGAGGCACAGGGGGCGCGCGACGGGCTGGTCGAGCTGTCGGGGCAGCTGAAGACGATCGCGGTCAGCCTGACCAAGATCTGCAACGACCTGCGCTGGATGGGGTCCGGGCCACGGGCCGGGCTGGGCGAGATCCAGTTGCCCGACCTGCAACCGGGGTCGAGCATCATGCCGGGCAAGGTGAACCCGGTGATCTGCGAGGCGACGCTGATGGTCGCCGCCCAGGTGATGGGCAACGACACCACGATCACGGTCGCCGGCGCCGGCGGCAACTTCGAGCTGAACGTGATGCTCCCGGTGATCGCGCGCAACCTGCTCGAGTCGATCACCCTGCTGGCGAATTCGTCCCGCCTGCTGGCCGAGCGCTGTGTCGACGGCATCACCGCGAACGTCGAGCACGCCCGGGCGCTGGCCGAGTCGTCGCCGTCGATCGTCACCCCGCTGAACCGCTACATCGGCTACGAGAACGCGGCCGCGGTGGCGAAGAGCGCCCTCAAGCAGGGCAAGACGATCCGCGAGGTCGTGATCGAGAACGGCCACGTCGAGAAGGGTGATCTGACCGAGGAGCAGCTGGACGCGGCGCTCGACGTACTGTCGATGACCAGGCCGGCCCAGGCTCCGGCCCAGAGCCCGGTCGAGTCGTGACGGCGGCGGTGCCTGGGCCGGGGCGCTTCTGGGAGCCGGGAACGGTGATCGAGTGGGTGTACCAGGGGACCGGCCGGCACGAGGACAAACCAAACGTCCGGCCGATGACCGTGGTGCGTGACGACTCCGACGGGCTGGTCGCCTGGCTCGCGCCCGGTACGCCGCTGATCAAGCCGGTGCTCACCGACGGCCGAGAGACCAGGTACGCCGGTCCGGTCGCGATGTTCACCGAGGAGCGGGTGCTGAAGCTCGACGTCTGGCGCGGTACCGGGATCCTGAAGGTGCTGCCGCCGGGCAAGCCGTGGTCGGTCTGGCACTTCTGGGCGGACGACGGCACGTTCCGCGGGTGGTACGTGAACCTCGAGGCGCCGCATGTGCGGGACGTCACGGGCCGGCGTACCAGCACCGTCGATCATGTCCTCGATCTGTGGATCCGGCCGGATCGCACGATCGAGTGGAAAGACGAGGACGAGCTGGAAGGTGCGGTGACGGCTGGTCGCTTCACCGCCGACGAGGCCGCCGGCATCGTTGCCGACGCTCAGGCCGCGGTGCGCGAGATCGAGGCGTGGGGACCGCCGTTCTCCGACGGCTGGAAATCCTGGAGCCCGCCGCCCAGCTGGCGCCTGCCGACCGCCCCAACCACCCACCAGCCAACCCTGATCGCCGAGGAACTCCACAGCTGATGCCGCAAGCTCTTCTGCTCACCGGTGGCGACGGCGTAGGGAAGACCACCATCGCCCAAGCCATCGGTCGCCTGCTCACGTCCGGCCGGCACCCGACCGGCCTGCTCGACCTGGACGCGATCTCCCAGTTCGGCCCGGCACAGCCCGCTTCAGGGCTGCGCTTTCACGATCGGCTCCGGGTCCGCAACCTGGCCGCGGTCTGGACGACGTACCGCGAGGCGGGTGCTCAGTTCATGGTCGTGAGTGGTCATGTGGAGTCGCCGGAACTGCGGGCGGCGTACACCGAGTCGTTGGCGGAGTGCGACGTACAGCTGGTCCGGCTGTTCACCCCGGCGGACGTGATCGCGGAGCGCACCCGGACCACGCGCGGACCGGAGTGGGACTTGGCGACCGCGCTGGCTCAGGCTGCCACGCATCAGCCGATTCAGGACTTCACCGTCACCAACGACCGCACACCGGAGGAGGTCGCCGCAGACATCCTGGTCACGGCCGGCTGGCCGGCGTGAGACAACGGGTGGATCACGAGGGGTTGCTCCTGCCGGGATCCGTCTTACCGTGGAAACATGTATACGATCGAACTGCAACCTGAGGAGCTGCGACTACTGCGATCCGCCCTGGGGTCGTACCTGCAGGCGTTCGGCCACAACGAGGCCGACGTCGTCCAGGCCGCGAAGACGCTTCTCCTCAAGCTGCCTGAGCCAGTAGACGTCAAGGCCGGCTAGTTCTCCACGGGTTCCAGCACGGCTACCGGGATGGTGCGTTTGGCTTTGGTCGCGAAGCGCCCGATGCGCGGATCCTCGCCCAGGATCACGTCGGTCCAGACGGTCTGACGTTCCTGGCCGGTCAGCTCGCGCGGGCGCATGGTCTGGTGCTTCGCGCCGACCTGGACGTCGGTCGTCTCGACCGCACGGAGGTTGCGAAACCAGTCCGGATCCTGCCGGGAGCCCGAGCCGGTTCCCCACACCAGCAGGCCGTCGGGGCGCTCCAGGAACCGCACGCAGGTCGAGTGCGGTACGCCGGTCCGGCGGCCGGGCGTGGTCAGCATCAGCACGTGCACGTCCTTGCTACCGCTCGCCAGCCGCCCGTCCAGGGTGCGATACATCCACACCCCGATCCGGTTCCCGATCCGCATCGTCCGCCGGCTCATCACCACCACCCCCTCCCCAGAGGTTCCTGCGCCGACCGCACGCCGTCAAGACACCCACCACAAACGGCTCCAGCTGCGGGGGCCTGGTGGTGCCGCCTCCTCAGCGCCTACGCATGCGTCAGCTGCGGGGGCGGACGGTGAGCGGGACCGGCTTTGCGGTGCCCCCTCAGCGCCTCTGCTTGTTTCAGCTGCGGGGGCGGACAGTCAGCGGGACCGGCTTTGCGGTGTCGGTGAAGAAGTCGTTGCCCTTGTCATCGACGACCACGAACGCCGGGAAGTCCTCGACCTCGATCTTCCAGACCGCTTCCATACCCAGCTCGGCGTACTCGATCACGTCGACCGACTTGATGCAGTCCTGCGCCAGCCGCGCCGCCGGCCCGCCGATCGAGCCCAGGTAGAACCCGCCGTGCTCCTTGCACGCCTGCGTCACCTTCGCCGACCGGTTGCCCTTGGCAAGCATCACGAACGATCCACCGGCCGCCTGGAACTGGTCGACGTACGCGTCCATCCGCCCCGCGGTCGTCGGCCCGAAGGACCCCGACGCGTAGCCCTCGGGCGTCTTGGCCGGGCCCGCGTAGTACACCGCGTGGTCGCGCAGGTACTGCGGCATCGGCTCGCCGGCGTCCAGCCGCTCCTTGATCTTGGCGTGCGCGATGTCCCGGGCCACGACCAGCGGACCACTCAGCGACAGCCGGGTCTTCACCGGCAACTTCGACAGCTCGGCCCGGATCTCGCTCATCGGCCGGTTGAGGTCGATGCGGACCACCTCGGTGTCGTCGGCCAGGTGCTCGTCGGTGGTGTCCGGCAGGAACCGGGCCGGGTCGCGCTCGAGCTGCTCCAGGAACACACCCTCCGGCGTGATCTTCGCCAGCGCCTGCCGGTCGGCCGAGCACGAGACCGCGATCGCGACCGGGCAGGACGCGCCGTGCCGCGGCAGCCGGATCACGCGGACGTCGTGGCAGAAGTACTTGCCGCCGAACTGCGCGCCGATGCCGAACTGCTGGGTCAGCTCGAAGACCTTCTCCTCGAGTTCGAGGTCGCGGAACCCGTGCCCGAGCGGCGACCCGGAGGTCGGCAGCGAATCGAGGTAGTGCGCGGAGGCGTACTTCGCGGTCTTCAGCGCGTACTCCGCGGAGGTGCCGCCGACCACGACCGCGAGGTGGTACGGCGGGCAGGCCGCCGTACCGAGGGAGCGGATCTTCTCGTCCAGGAAGCGCATCATCCCGTCCGGGTTGAGCACCGCCTTGGTCTCCTGGAACAGGAACGACTTGTTCGCCGAGCCGCCGCCCTTGGCCATGAAGAGGAACTTGTACGCCGGGTCCGCGGTCCCCGGGGTGGAGTACAGCTCGATCTGGGCCGGGAGGTTGGAGCCGGTGTTCTTCTCGTCCCACATGGTCAGCGGCGCCATCTGCGAGTACCGCAGATTCAGCTTGGTGTAGGCGTCGTACACGCCGCGGCTGATCCACTCTTCGTCGACCGCGCCGGTCAGCACGCCCTCGGACTTCTTGCCCATCACGATCGCCGTACCGGTGTCCTGGCACATCGGCAGCACGCCGCCGGCCGAGATGTTCGCGTTCTTCAGCAGGTCGAGCGCGACGAACCGGTCGTTGCCGGACGCCGCCGGGTCGTCGATGATGCGGCGCAGTTGGGCGAGGTGCGCGGTCCGCAGGTAGTGCGAGATGTCGTGCATCGCCTCCGCGGTCAGCGCCTGCAGCACCTCCGGCTGCACCTGCAGGAACGTCCGGTCGCCCGCCGTGAACGTGCTCACGCCCTCGGTCGTCAGCAGTCGGTACTCCGTCTCGTCGGCACCGAGCGGCAACAGGTCGGAGTAGGTGAAGTCGGCGGACACCGGCGTACCTCCATCACAAGTGGTCTGAGCCCCCAAGCCTAGATCGAGCCACCGACGCTCACGTCCGGACCCCGGCGTTCCGTCGTACGCCTCATCCTCTGAGCAGCTGCACCGCCGCGCGCAGTTCACGTCCGAGAGCCAGCCGATGCCAGACACGCTCGGTCTTCCGCCAGGCGCTCTCCCGCGATTCCGCCGCGCCCCGGTCGCGGAGGGCGAAGGCCACCGCGAAGAGGGCCAGCAGGCCGGCGGCGAAGAACACACCGCCGACGACCATTTGCGGCCCGCTGCCGCCGGTCCACTGAGTGATCAGTGTCCAGACGATGCCGATCAGGGTCGCGACGAAACCGGCCAGGTAGGCGGCGGCCAAGATCCGTCCTGTGCGTTCGCGGGGCCAATCCATGGCGGACAGTATGAGCCATGGATCAGGGATCCGCTCAGGGTTGAATCGGGGAGGAAACCCGTCTCGCCCGACACCTGTCGACGCGTAAGGTTTTGTCGTGGCTCAGGATGAGGTTCCCCAGGACAACCGACCGCAGGACGCTGTGCCCACGCCGGCGCCGCCGACCGGTGACGAGCTGGCGTTGCGACGACGCGTGTCGGACCTTGAGCGCGAGGAGGTCGCCGACGTACTGCGCGAGGCCGCCGGCGAGGGGCGGTTGTCGTACGGTGAGCTCGAGGAGCGACTCGAGACCCTGTACGCGTCCAAGACGTACGGCGAACTCGTCCAGCTCACCGCCGACCTTCCGAACGGCCCGAGGATTCCCGGTGCGCCGGCCGTCAGCCCGCAGTACTCGGGCGCCATGGTCGAGTCCGGCCCGGTGATCAACGCGTTCATGTCGGAGACCAAGCGCACCGGCAACTGGCTCGTCCCGCAGCGCCAGGAAGTCAATGCCGTCCTGGGCGACGTGACGCTGGACTACACCGAGGCGCAGCTCCCGTACGACGAGGTCTACCTCGAGGTGAAGTCGATCCTGGCCGACGTGAAGATCCGCGTCCCCCAGAACGCGATCGTCCACCTGGACAGCAACCCCATCCTCGGCTCCGTGTCCGAACAGCAGTCCGGCTCCGCCGACCCCAACACCCCAACCACCCGCCCCACCACCTTCCACATCCGCGGCACCGCCATCCTCGCCGAAATCAAAATCAAACGAGGCCCCCGCCTGTCCAAACGCCTCGGCCTCAGTTGATCCCACGGTCACGTAGAAACCTCACAGCGTCAGCCACATGCTGTGGGCTCCGCCACAGCCGCAGGCAAGACCCCGGTGCCACCGAGGCCTACGCCGCAGCCCAGCAAGCCTGCGAGGCCGGCTCCGCCGCCGCGCGACCACTCCCGCTGCCGGCGCGAGTCGCCCGAGCCCTCCGACTGCGGCGACGCTAGCCGCCGCCATCGGATGTTCTCCCACGGGCCCGCTCGTTCTCCCGGTGCTCCCGGGATACGTCCTCGAGCCAGCGGGCAAGCGCCGGGATGTTCTTCACAGTCGTGTAGTTGACAACCAAGTCCTTGCCCCGCGTATCTCTCGGGATGATGGGGAGAGACCAGTAGGCCTTGAACCCGCGCGGAATCCCGATGGCGCCCACTTCTGCCCACGTCAGGAATCTGCGCCGGACTTGGACCCCCTGCTGACTCACCGTCAGCACAGGGCGGCGGATGACAAGCTCCAAGCCGTACCAGCAGGTGATCGTCACACACAAGACGACAACCAGGACGACAATCCACGGCCCGTCGTCGCCTAACCTGCCGGACGACGACAACCACTGGGCAAAGGCGTACGGCACCCACATCCGCAAGAGTCCCGACAGCACAGCCCGCGGCCGTTGCGTGAAGACCACTCTTCCAGTACGACGTAACTCGTCCGCCCAGGTGATCGCCGAAGCCTCCCCCATCACCACAGGAATCCCTCAACCCTCATGGCTGCTGACCCGGTGGTGTTGTCAGGCGGCGTTGCTCCTTCAGGACGTCTTCCAGCCAGTGGGCGAAGGCTGGGATGTCCTTCACGTTGTCCTGCGAGAGTCGGAGTTCCTTGGCCCAGACGTTGGCTGGCAGCACGGGGACGTTCATGAAGAACTTCGGGCCGGTGGGGATGCCGATGGTGCCTACGTCGGTCCACGGCATGAAGCGTTTCCGACCGAGGCGGATGCCTTCGCGGTCGACGATCAGGATCGGGCGCCGGGTGGTCACTTGCCAGAAGCAGAGGCCAACGATCATGAGAACCACTGCGAGGCCGAGCAGAGTCATGACGCGTCGCGCCCCACCCGCGTTCAGGTCGTCGATCAGCGAGTCCGCAAGGTTTGCCCCGAACACGATGCCAAACAGGACCGACCGGATCAGCACCGGACGTCGCCGTACCGGAAACAGCACTCGGCCGGACCGTTGGAGTTCGGCCGTCCAGACTTCCGGTTGCTCTTCCCCCATGACCGCCATGTGACCCCCAGCTCTGGACTCCCCCCGGAGCAGGATCACTGTAATGCAGGACAAGTCCCCCAGCACCGGTGACACTTGGTTTATGGGGCGGGTGCGGGCGTTGCTCGGTTGGGTGTTCGTCCGCGGGCCGGCGGCGGCCTATGAGTTGGCGGACTCGGGCTCGTCGCTGTTCTCGGTGGGTGTGGTCGCCGCGATGGGGTTGTTCGCCGGCATGGGGGCGGGCATCGGGGCGCTGGTCGGCATGGTGGCCGGTGGGTCTGTCTCCGACGCGGTGTTCGCCGGCTGTCGTTGGTGTTGTTCTTGGCGATGATGGCCGTGTTGATCGGGGCGGATGGTGGGCACTCGTTGCAGGAGTCGCGGCCGCGGTCGGAGCCGACGGCCGTGGCAGACGGGACTGTGTTCGCGGAACGTGAGCCAGGTTGGTTCGACAAGGGATCCGGCACGGTGATCGTGCGTTACACCGTTGGCGGAGTCGACTACTTGATCGAGACCGCCAGGGATCCCGGCGACCGCTTCCTCCGGGCCGGCGACGTCGTACCCATCGAGTACGTCGTCGCCCGCCCGGCGGATGGCCGGAGTGTCTGGGCTGTCGAGGCTGCTCGCTCAGATGCGGTGTTCGGGCTGACTGTCGCCGGGATCTGCGCCGGGCTCGGTGTGATCAGCGGGGTGGGTTACCTGGTCGGGCGGTGGCGGTCCAGCGGTCGGCGTTTCGGGTGATGTTGATGGGGTGGCAGAAGTTTCGGTCACGTGTCCCGGACGAAGCCGACGTCCTTCAGTTCGAGCACCCGAAGACCTCCTCGTACAGCTCCTTCAGCTCCACCGCGGTCGCCTCCCGGCCGGTCGCATCCGTGTGCTGCTGCACGTGCCGCGCGAACTCGACCTCCTGGGCGGCCGTGAGACGCACGCCGTACGACGCCTCCAGCACATGCGCGATCCCACCCTTCCCGGACTGGCTGTTCACTCGTACGACGGCCTCGTACCCGCGACCTACATCGGCCGGATCGATCGGCAGGTAAGGGACCTCCCAGAACTCGTCGTCGGCCGTCCGCCGGGCGAATCCCTTCCGGATCGCGTCCTGATGTGTCCCGGAGAACGCCGTGTAGACGAGGTCCCCGACGTACGGGTGCCGTGGATGGATCGGCATCCGGGTGCACTCCTCGACCACCCGGCGAATCTCGTCGATGTTCGAGAAGTCGATCATCGGATCGACGCCCTGCGCGTGCAGGTTCAGGGCGAGGGTGGCGATGTCGACGTTGCCGGTCCGTTCGCCGTTGCCGAAGATGCAGCCCTCGACCCGCTGCGCACCGGCAAGTACGGCTAGTTCCGCGCAGGCGATGCCCGTGCCACGGTCGTTGTGCGGGTGGACGGACAAAATGACGCCGTCACGGCGCGGGAGGTTCTTGTGCATGTACTCGATCTGGTCGGCGTACACGTTCGGCGTGGCGGCCTCGACCGTCGCCGGCAGGTTGAGGATCACCGGCCGCTCGGGCGTCGCATCCCACTGCTTGGTCAGCTGATCGCTCAACTCCAGCACGAAATCCGGCTCGGTCAGGTTGAACACCTCCGGCGAGAACTGGAACCGCACCGAGTCCCCGGCCAGCCGCAGGATCCGTTCCGAGCCGGCGTAGATCAGTGACGCCAGTTCGTCTCGGGTACGACGCAGTACGACGTCGCGCCACACCGGAGCGGTGGCGGCGTACATGTGCACCACGACCGGCGAACGCATCCCGGCGACGGACTCGATCGTCCGCTCGATCAACTCGGGCCGGGCCGGGGTGAACACCACGATCGTGACGTCCGGCGGGACCAGGTCCGACGTGGCCAGCAGCCGGACGAAGTCGTAGTCGGTCTGCGAGGCCGACGGGTAGCCGACCTCGATCTCTTTGTAGCCCATGGCAACCATCAGCTCGAAGAACCGGCGCTTGCGCAGCGGGTCCATCGGGTCGGCCAGCGCCTGGTTGCCATCGCGGAGGTCGACCGGCACCCACAGCGGTGCGGTGTCGATCCGGCGGTCCGGCCATTCGCGGTCGACCGCGGCGACCGGCACCTTCGCGAAGATGTCGCGGTAGCGGTGGCTGGGCATGGGGGAGGGCTGCTGGCGGTTCCAGTCCATCGATCTCTTCCTTCGGCTCGCGTCTGAGAGACCGGCAGGCGACAGCACTCCACGGTGGGGTGCCGGTCGAATCAGCTCCCGCCGTGGCGGCCAAGAAGGAGGAGGCTCCAGGACATGCGGATCACGCTAACCCGAAACCAACTCCTCAGACAAGCTGAGAACTTCGGCAGCCCTAGACTGTGCCCATGATCCGCCGTCACCCACTCGCCGAGCAGGCGGCCGAGGAACTGCTCCGCCGGATCGGCAGCGGGGAGTGGCAGCTCGGCCAGAAGCTGCCCGGCGAGACCAACCTGGCCGCGCAACTGGGCGTCGGCCGGTCGACGATCCGCGAGGCGGTCAGAGAGCTGGCCGGCCGCCGGGTGCTCGAGAGCCGGCAGGGCTCCGGGGTGTTCGTCATCGCGTACCAGGCCGCCGAGGACTGGGACCAGGTCCTCCGCAAGGCCGACATCACCGAGGTCCTGGAGGGACGGCTCGCGATCGAGACGGAGGCGGCCCGGCTGGCGGCGACACGTCGTACGCCGGCCGACTTGAGGACTTTCCGCTACACGCTGGCGGACCGGAAGAAGGCGTCCGAGAAGTCACCGGACGACTGGTACGTCGAGGCCGACCTGGCGTTCCACCGGGCTGTGATCACGGCCGCGCACAACGCCCTACTGACCGAGCTCTTCGACACCTTCGTGCCGCGGATCCGCCGGGCCATGCTGGACATGCTGAAGCTCGACCACGTCCACCGGCACCGCCACGACCAGGCGGCGCACGAGGCGATCGCCGACGCGATCCGGGACCGCGAACCCGAGCTCGCCGCGGCCCGCGCGAGAGAACACCTCAGCGCAGTCCGCAGCATTGTGTCCTAGGTCGTGTCTGGTAATTCCGCGCAGTAGGCGGGGAATTGCCAGACACGGCCTAAGACCGGTGCCGGTTGTGCAGTGAGCGCAGCCAAGTCGTCAACGCATCCAGGTCCGACACGTTGTCCTGCGGGATGCTCAACGGCCGGGTACGACGATCCGCCGGGCGGATCTGCACGGTCCGGATGCCCGGCAAGCCGGTCGGGTCGTCGATGCTGGTGATGCCGGACCACCGCAGGCTGCGGCCACGCGTGATGCCTTCCGCGTCGACGGTGACCACCGGCCGGTTCGTGACCAGCTGCCACAGGGTGAGGCCGGTGCCGTACACGAACGCGGCCAGCGCGGTGAGGCGCAGTACGCCGAGAGTCCCGGAGATGTCGTCGTTGCGCAGATGGTCGAGATTTGTCCACGCCGACATCACCATCAGCAGGGCGAACCCGCTCAGCCGGATCGCCAGCCGCCCGCGCCGCGGCGGGAACACGACGCTGCCCTTGCGCTCGAGCTCGGCGGTCCAGGTGTCAGCCGACATCAAGCACCCCAGGTCGCGACGTGTTCGGAGGCCGTCGGCGGGTCGGCGCCGTGCCGCGTGCACGTGATCGCGGCGGCCTTCACCGCGTAATCCACGACCTCTCGCAGGTCCGCGGACGTCAGCCCTTCCAGCCGGGTCGCACCCAGCAAGCCGCGCGCGTGCAGGCCCGCGATCAACGCCGCCATGAACGAGTCACCCGCGCCGACGGTGTCGACCACCTCGATCGCCGGCGCGGTCACCTCGACGCGCGCGTCCCTGGTGATCCCGATCGCGCCGTCCCCGCCGCGGGTGATCACCACGCACCGGGTCCGGTCGACGGTCAGCAACTCCGCCGCGATCTCGTCCACGGACTGCCCGGGCCGCAGGAACTCACAGTCCTCGTCGCTCAGCTTCACCAGGTCGGACAACGCGGCCAGTTCACGTACGGCGGCCCACGTCGACACCGGATCGGGCGTGATCGTCGGCCGCGCGTTCGGGTCCAGCGTCACCGTGACCGGCTGCTCGGTCATCGACTTGAGGAAGGCGTGGATCGCCTTCGCCCCTGGCTCCAGGACGGTCGCGATCGAGCCGGTGTGGATCGCCGGGCAACCCCGCGTCAGCGAGAGCGCCGGCGGCTCCCAGGTGATGTCGAACTGGTACGACGCGACCCCGGCCGCGTCGAGCGTCGCGGTCGCCGTACTGGTCCGGAACCCCGGATCCACCGAGCCGGGCGCGAGCTGGACCCCGTTCCCGAACAGGTGCGCCCCGAGCTGGTCGCCGTACGCGTCCGTGCCGAAACGCGTGACGAGCTGGGTCGGTACGCCCAGCCGCGCCAAGCCGACCGCGACATTGGCAGGCGAGCCGCCCGGGGTCGCCTTCGGTTTCCCGTTGCCGTTGCGGTTGGTCTTCTGGACGGTGCTGACGATGTCCACGAGAGCCTCGCCGACGACGAGGACGGGCACGGTCACGGGGCCTCCCGGCCTGGACTGAAGACTGTAGGGAGCCCGGTCATGCGGCCTCCCGGCCTGGACTGAGGAGCGTAGGGAGCGAAGCGACTGAAGCGACGAGGGAAGGCCGGGAGTAGAAGCCCCATGACCCGCCGCGCCGGAGGCCCGGCCGAAAGCACCCTCATCGGGCGTGCTCGAAGTCGATGGCGGAGTACGCACGCAGCTTGGCCAGCTGGTGCACACTCTCGATGCTGCGGATCGTGCCGCTGCGCGACCGCATCACCAGCGAGTGGGTCCGCGCGGTGGACCGCCCGTACCGGACACCGCGCAGCAGCTCGCCGTCGGTGATCCCGGTGGCGACGAAGAAGCAGTCGTCACCGCTGACCAGGTCGTCGGTGGTCAGCACCTTGCCGAGGTCGTGACCGGCGTCGATCGCCTTCTGCCGCTCATCGTCGTCCCGCGGCCAGAGCCGGCCCTGGATCAGCCCACCCAGGCACTTCATCGCACAGGCCGCGATGATGCCTTCCGGCGTACCGCCGATACCGAGCAGCATGTCCAGACCGGTGTCGGGCCGGGCCGCCTCGACCGCGCCGGCCACGTCACCGTCACTGATGAACTTGATCCGCGCGCCGGTGGCCCGGATCTGGGTCGCCAAGTCCTCGTGCCGCGGCCGGTCCAGCAGTACGACGGTGACGTCGTCGACCGTCGAGCCTTTGGCCTTCGCGACGCGGCGGATGTTCTCCGCGACCGGGAGCCGGATGTCGACCACGTCGGCGGCCTCCGGGCCGACCACGAGCTTCTCCATGTAGAACACCGCGGACGGGTCGTACATCGAGTTCCGCGCCGACACCGCCATCACCGCGATGCCGTTGTTCATGCCTTTCGCGACGAGCGTCGTACCGTCGACCGGGTCGACCGCGACATCGCACTCCGGGCCGTCGCCGGAGCCGACCTGCTCGCCGTTGTAGAGCATCGGGGCGTTGTCCTTCTCGCCCTCGCCGATCACCACCGTGCCGTTCATCCCGACCGTGCCGATCAGGGTGCGCATCGCGTTCACGGCCGCGCCGTCGGCGCCGTTCTTGTCGCCGCGGCCGACCCAGCGGCCCGCCGCCATCGCCGCGGCCTCGGTGACCCGGACCAGTTCCAGGGCGAGGTTCCGGTCGGGCGCGTCCGCCTCGACCTCGAGGTGGGCAGGTGGCGTGCTCGGATCACTCATGCCAACGGATCGTAGCCAACCCTCGATAGGTCGTGCCTGGTGATCCCCCGCCTACTGCGCGGCGGCGCGGGATCACCAGGCACGACCTGGGTGTTCGGGCGGATTCGGCCCCGCGAGACACTGTTCCCATGAGTTCCACAGGTCAGGGCCCTTCCGACAACGGTGCCCCCGCGGCGACGGACGACGCGCGGGCGGCGGCGAAAGCCCGGGAGAAGGCCCGGGCCCGAGCCGAGGAGATCGCTTACCGGGAGCAGTACCGCCGGGACCGGGCCAAGGCGCGCACCTTGAAGAACATGGTCTGGGCGCTGCTGGCCTGTTTCGTCGTGGTCGCGTTCCTGATGGTCGTGACCTGGCGGCCCAAGGAGGAGCGGATCAAGGCGGTCCCGTACACCGCCCAGCTGGAGGACGCGAAGAAGGTCGCACCCTGGGTCCGCGGCCCGGCCCCGATGCCTGCCGGCTGGACCGCCACCAGCGTGGAATTCCGTACGCCGGAACAGAGCCCGATCACCTGGCACCTGGGCATTGTCACGAACGAGAAGAAATACGTCGGCCTGGAACAATCGAACGTGACCGGCGAGAAATTCCAGCACGAGGAACTCGGCAAGACCACCGACGACGGTACGTCGAACGTCGCGGGCGTGACCTGGCAGCGCAAGGTGCTGCAGGAGCGCAAGGGTGAGAACGCCTTGGTGCTGGTCGGTTCGGGTGTCACCACGATCGTGGTCGGAAATGCCGGCTATCCCGCCCTTGAAGCGTTTGCTTCGGTGCTGCGCTGAGCATTTCCTGACCACGTTCCGGACGGTCGTTGACACGCCGGGTAGCCGCGCGGTTCCATCGATTCTTCGTTTGATGTGCTCGGAGAAATCGGCAGAGGGAGCCTGCAGTGATTTCGGCCACCCAGGTCAAGGGTTGAGGCGAGCATGTTCGTCACCGGACTCTTGCTCGCCGCGGAGGGTTCTCCGCACCTCGGCGTACCCAGGCAACTCTTGGCCTACCACGGTGACACGCTGCTCGCCGCGGCGCTGGACACCGCCCGCGCGTGTGGTTTCGACCAGCTGGTCGTGACGCTCGGCGCGGCGTCGGCGCAGATCCGCGACCGGATCACCTTCGACGGTGTCCGGGTGGTCGAGTCGCCGCACGCGGACACCGGCAGCTCGTCGATCGTGCCGGCGCTGGATGCGGTCGACCGCCGGACCGACGGAATCGTGGTGCTGCTCGGCGACCAGCCCGGCGTGACGTCGGCTACGGTGTGGTCGCTGGTCGCCGAGGTCGCCGGGCCGGCCACCCCGATCGGCGTCAGCCGGTACGACAACGGTCGCGGGCACCCGTGCTGGTTCGGCCGGGAGCTGTTCGGTGAGCTGCGGCGGCTGCGCAGCGACGCCGAGCTGTGGGAAGTGATCGAGCTCGGTCAGTACCCGGTCACCCAAGTCGATGCCATCGGCAACGTTCCGCTGCGGGTCGAGACCTGGGACGACTACCGTAACCTCGTCTCCGGCTACAGCCCCGCTCGCGGCGCCTTCACACCGGGCGCCTTCGACGACTCGCCGCACCCCACGCCCCTGCCCACCCGCGCCGCCCCGCACCGCCGCCACCGCGCGGCACCCTGACTCGGCGGACCGCCAGGCCATCACAAATCCAGCTCCCCGGCGGCATCACGCGGGCGCGCGTACGCAGCCGACCAATTGTGATGGGCTGGCGGTCCGCTACTCGGCGCCCGCCAGGCGTAGTCCGACGACGCCGGTGACGATCAGCGCGATGCAGGCCATCCGGGCGGGGGTGATCGGCTCGTCGAACAGCAGGATGCCGAGCGTGACGACACCGATCGACCCGAGGCCGGTCCACACCGCGTACGCCGTACCGACCGGAAGGCGATCGAGGGTCTTCGCCAGCAGGACGACGGAGGTGACGCCGAAGACCAGGACGCCGACGGTCGGCCAGAGTCGGCTGAATCCCTCGCTCGGTTTGAGGCTGAGCGCGAACGCGATCTCGAACGCGGCCGCCGCGAGCAGAACCAACCACGCCATCAGGCCGCCAGTGCTCCTCGCAGGTGCCGCAGTGTCACGGTCGCGACCCGGACGCCGAGCGCCTCGGCGGTCCGCAGATCTGTTGCCGGCGGCGCCTTCTCCGCGGACAGGTCGGCGTCGGACTGCGCCATCGCGCCGAGCCAGCTACCGAGCCGGTTGAGATCCTCGATACTCGCGGTGCTCTCGGCCCAGCCGGGGTAGAGGTCCAGGCCGACCCAGATCATCCCGTGCTGCGCGGCGAACACGGCGAGGTCGACCAGGCTGTTGAGCTTGTCGCCGGACATCGCCTTGGAGTTGGTGAACCCGGCGGCGATCTTGTCCCGCCAAGCCAGGTCGTCGGCCCACGCGCGCACGCTCTCCTCGGCGAACTTCTTGAACACCGCGCTCGGGCTGCCCATGTACGTCGGGGCGCCGAAGACGATCGCGTCCGCGGCGGCGAGCCGGTCCCAGACGTCCTCGGTCAGCTCGTCGAGCGGGACGAGCTCCGCGACGGCACCGGGTACGGACGAGGCACCGGCGGCGACCGCCTCGGCCTGCTTGGCGGTGTGGCCATACCCGGAGTGATACGCGATCGCGATCCGGGCGGACGTGTTGCTCATACTTCCTCCAGAGTCTTTAGCGGACTACAGTCCGTCTTATGAACGACAGTACCGGACCGCAGTCCGCTTCACAACAGAGTCTTCCGGTTGTAGGCCAGCCGCGCCCGGAACGCGCGGACGCCCGGCGGAACCGGCTGCGGGTGCTGGAAGCGGCGGACCGCCTGTTCACCCAGCACGGCGTGAAGAACGTGTCACTGGACGCGATCGCCGCGGAGGCCGGCGTCGGCAAGGGCACGGTGTTCCGCCGCTTCGGTGACCGGGCCGGCCTGGCGGTCGCGCTCCTGGACGAGCGGGAGCAGGAGCTCCAGGCCAGGATCCTGACCGGCCCGCCGCCGCTGGGACCCGGCGCTCCCGCGGTCGACCGCATTGCGGCGTTCCTGGACGCCTACCTGGACCTCCTCGACCGTCACGTCGAGTTGTTCATGGACAGCGAGAACGCCTCCGACGGCGCCCGTTACCGCATTGGCTCCTATCACCTCTGGCATCGCCACCTGGCCCTGCTGATCGAAGAGGCCCGCCCCGCCCTGGACGCCGAATACACCGCCCATCTGTTCCTGGCGCCGCTCGCGGCCGACCTCCACCACGCCCTGCGCACCTCGGGTTTCGGCCTGAACCGCCTCAAGACCGGACTCCGCTCGGCCACCGAGACCCTCTTGGGACCCTCGAAAAGTTGACTGGACAGGATTCGCGAGAACAGGCTGGAGAGAAGAGTCTCGTGCTGGAGGTTCGTGATGGACGAGCCGACTCGTATGTCCCGCCGGAGCCTGTTGTGGCTGACCGCCGTCGCTGCCACCGCCGCGGCCTGTGGTGATGCCGGCGATGATGCAGCCGTGCCGGAGGCGACCGTCCCGGCGCCGAGCCCGACCATGGCGTCACCGTCGTCGAAGCTGTCCGGTGACCTGAAGATCCTGCTCTGGAGCCACTTCGTGCCGAGCCACGACAAGTGGTTCGACCCGTTCGCGAAGAACTGGGGCAAGGAGGTCGGCGTGAACGTCACCGTCGACCACATCAACAACACCGAGATCGTGGCCCGGACCGCGGCCGAGATCCAGGCCCGGCAGGGTCATGACCTGATCCAGTACATCGCGCCGTTGTCGCAGTTCGAGCCGAGCGTGGTCGACCTGAAAGACGTCGCCGAGGAGGCGACCAACCGGTTCGGCGAGCAGTTGGAGCTGTGCGGCAAGTCCAGCCAGAATCCGGCCACCGGCAAGCACTACGCGTACGCACCGGGGTGGGTGCCCGACCCGGGTGACTACCGCAAGAGCCTGTGGGAGTCGGTCGGGTTGCCCGACGGCCCGACCTCCTGGGACGACCTGCTCCGTGGCGGTGCCGAGATCAAGAAGTCCAAGAACATCCAGATGGGCCTGGGCATGTCCCAGGAGATCGACTCCAACATGGCCGGCCGGGCGCTGATGTGGTCGTACGGCGCCTCGATCCAGAACGAGGACGAGGAGGTGGTGATCAACTCGCCCGAGACGGTCGCCGCGGTGGAGTTCATGCAGCGACTGTTCAAGGACACGATGACGAACGAGGTCTTCTCCTGGAACCCGGCATCGAACAACCAGGGCCTGATCGCGGGGCAGATGTCGTACATCCTGAACTCGATCTCGGCCTGGCGCACCGCCCAGGAAGCCAACCCCGAAGTTGCCGACGACATCTATTTCACCCGGGCGCTGAAGGGGCCGAAGGAGGCCCTCGCCGCTCAGCACGTGATGTACAACTGGATCGTCCCGAGCCACGCGCGCAACGTCGACGCGGCGAAGGAGTTCTTGTTGCACTACACGGCCAACTGGCCTTCGGCGACGTACCACTCGAAGCTCTACGACCTGCCGGCGTTCCCCAAGCTGGTGCCGCAGCTGCACGGCTGGCTCGACCGCGACCCGTTCGGCGCGCAGCCGGCGAACAAGCTGGGCGTGCTCAAGAACGCGATCGAGTGGAGCACGAACATCGGGCACCCGGGCCCGGCGAACACGGCCATCGGCGAGGTCTTCGCGACATTCATCATCCCGAACATGTTCGCCAAGGCGGCCCGTGGCGAGCTGAACCCGGAGCAGGCGGTCGCGGACGCGGAGCGGCAGATCAAACCGATCTTCGACAAGTGGCGGCAGCGCGGTCTGGTCGGCGGAGTGTAGGTGAGGTCGCGTGGCTGTCGTCGAGGTCCGTCATCTGCGCAAGGTGTTCGACGGCGGCCGGGTCCGCCGGCGCGGCGCCCACGGCCGGGTGAACGCGGTCGACGGTGTGGACCTCGCCACGACCGAGGGCGAGTACCTGGTGCTGCTGGGGCCGTCGGGCTGTGGGAAGACCACGCTGCTCCGGACGATCGCGGGCCTCGAGCAACCAACTGACGGAGAGGTCTGGATCGGCGGGCACGTCGTGAACGAGCTGCCACCACGGGCTCGCCGGGTGGCCATGGTGTTCCAGAGCTACGCGCTGTACCCGCACAAGACGGTGCGCGCCAACATCGTCTTCCCGCTCAGGGCCCAGGGGATCGACAAGGCCGAACAGGCGAAGAAGACCGAGTGGGCGTCCGAACTGCTGGGTATCGGTCCGCTGCTCGACCGCAGACCACGCCAACTGTCCGGCGGTGAGCGGCAGAGGGTCGCACTGGCCCGGGCCCTGGTCCGGGAGCCGAGTGTCTTCCTGCTCGACGAACCGCTGTCCAACCTCGACGCGAAGCTGCGGGCGAGTGCGCGCGACGAGCTCAAACGCTTCCAGCGCCGGATCCGGACCACGACGATCTACGTCACCCACGACCAGGTCGAGGCGATGGGCCTGGGCGATCGCCTCGCGGTCATGGACGCCGGCCGGATCCGGCAGCTCGGTCCGCCGGTCGAGGTGTACGACGACCCGGCCGACATCTTCGTCGCCACCTTCCTCGGGTCGCCGCCGATGAACCTCGTCCCGCGTGACGGCGTACTGGTCGGCTTCCGGCCCGAGCACCTGCTGCCCGAGTCGCTGGTGCACGGCGACGATCGGCTGGTGGTGCCGTTCCAGGTCGACCGGGTCGAGCACCTGTCCGGTGACCGGCATCTCTACGGCACCATTCGCGGGCTGGGTGCCGAGACCAGGGTGATCGCCAGGCTCCCGGTGACTGTGACATCGGAGGTCGAGCCCGGGCAGGAGCATCAGTTCGCCGTACACGCGGACCGTCTGCGGTTCTTCGACGCGGACAGTGGGGAACGCACCGAGCCCATGTCGGTGCGGACCGGCTCATGAGCGCGCCCTCCGGATCCGGTGAGCTGACCGACGTCCGGCCGGAGGTGTCACCGCCGGTCGATCTGGGGGAACGGCGACGGTTCGCCGACCGGGACCCTTTGCTCGCGTGGGTGTTCCTGCTGCCCTCGGTGGGGTACATCGTCGCGCTGGTCGCGATCCCGTTCTTCCTGGCGATCGCGTTCAGCTTCAGCGATGTCACCGCCGGGGATCCGAGTTTCGACTGGGCCGGGCTGCGGAACTACCAGAACATCTTCGACGACCCGGTCTTCTGGCGGTCGCTGCGGAACACGATCGTGTTCACGGTTGTCTCGATGGCACTGATCGTTGTCCTCGGCAAGGTGCTCGCGAACATCCTGGTCGCCGACTTCCGCGGCAAGTGGCTGGTCCGCTTCCTGGTCCTGCTGCCCTGGACCACGCCGGTGGCGCTGTCCACGATCGCCTGGTTGTGGCTGCTCGACTCGGTGTTCTCGCCGATCGACTGGGTGCTGCGCGAGCTGGGCGTGATCGACGCGAACATGTACTGGCTCGGCAAGCCGGACCTCGCGATCGGATCGGTCATCCTGGTGCACGTCTGGCGACTGGTCCCGCTGGCCGCGGTCATCATGATGGCCGGGCTGATCGCCATCCCGAAGGACGTCCAGGAAGCGGCCTCGGTGGACGGGGCCGGGTTCTGGCGGCGGATGTTCGAGATCACCATCCCGTTGACGATGCCGATCATCGCGGTGGCGGCCCTGTTCGGGGCGATCCTGACCTTCACCGACATGGCGGTCGTCTATGTGCTGACCCGGGGCGGCCCGACCAACTCCACCCAGGTGCTGGCCAGCTGGGCGTTCTTCCGCGGCATCGAGGGCGGGGACGTCGGCCAGGGTGCGGCGATCGCCTTGTTCCTGTTCCCACTGCTGCTCGCCGCGGCGATCGCGATCCTGCGGGCGGTACGGCGGATGGACATCTCGTGAAGGCCGCCGAGGTCGATCAGGAACGCCGCCGGGCACGTCGGCATCACGTGGCCTCGCGCGTCCTCGTCTATCTTTTGGCGATCCTGGCATCGCTCGGTGCGGCCGGGCCGTTCCTCTGGGCCGGGATCACCGCGTTCAAGGAGAACCGGGATCTCTACCGGCGCAGCAACAACCCGTTCCTGTTCAACCTGAACCCCACCGCCGAACACGTCGACTATCTGTTCAGCAGCACCGAGTTCCCGACCTTCGTGTGGAACACCTTGTGGGTCGGCCTGCTCGTCACCGCGATCACGCTCGGGCTCGGGCTGCCCGCGGCGTACAGCCTGGCCCGGCTGGACCGTCCGTGGTCGGGGCCGATGGCGATCGCGATCTTCTTCGTCTACCTCGTGCCGCCGTCGTTGTTGTTCCTGTCGCTGTCCAGGGTGGTCGTGGCCGCCGGCCTGCAGGACAAGACGTGGTCGCTCGTGCTCGTGTACCCGACCATCACGATCCCGGTCTCGGTCTGGCTGCTGATGGGATTCCTGCGCTCGATTCCCAAGGACATCGAGGAACAGGCGATGGTGGACGGCTACAGCCGGCTCGGTGCCTTCGTCCGGACCGTCGTACCGCTGGTGTTTCCCGGCGTGGTGGCGGTGGTGGTCTTCGCGTTCACGCTCACCGCGAGCGAGTTCATCTACGCGCTGGCCTTCGTCTCACCGTCTGGCGAGAAGCCGATCAGCACCGGCGTACCGACCGCACTGGTCCGGGGCGACGTCTTCTTCTGGCAGTCCCTGCAGGCCGCCACGATCCTGGTCGCCGTCCCGATCGCCCTGATCTTCAACCTCTTCCTCAACCGCTTCATCGCCGGCTTCACCCTCGGCGCCGTCAAAGGCTGAGCCCGAGTCGTATCTCCGGCAGGTTGCCGAGCGACGACGTCGTCCGGCCGCCCGTCTCGGTGAAGCCGTACCGGGTGTAGAACCGCCGGGCGCGAGTGTTGGCCTCGAGCACCCAGAGCCACACCGCCGTACACCTGGCGGAACGCAGATCCGCCACCGCCGCGTCCGTCAACGCCCTACCCGCTCCTACGCCCCAGTGGTCCGGGTGGACGTAGAGCGCGTACAGCTCGCCGGTCCCGGCGGGAGCGGCCGGATCGCGCTCCGGTCCGACTCCGGCGTACCCGACGATCTGTTCATGGTCGCCCTCGACGCTGGCGACATGCAGGCGGGAACGTCCCGCCGCGAGGCTTTCGCTCCAGGACGACGCGATGGCGTCCGGATCCATGGCGGTGAGGAAGTCCTGCGGGACCAGCCCGGTGAATGCGCCCCGCCAGCTCGCGACGCGCGCGACTGCGGCGCCGTACAGATCCTCTGGCTGGGCAGCCCGGACCGTGATGCTCAGCTGGATTTCTCCTCGTGGGCGGCCTGGGCTTTGGCGAGGCGTTCGCGGGCGCCGTCGAGCCAGCGTTGGCAGGTGGCGGCCAGCTCTTCGCCGCGCTCCCACAGGGCGAGGGACTCCTCGAGGGTGGTGCCGCCGGCTTCGAGCTTGCGGACCACTTCGACCAGCTCCTCCCGGGCCTGTTCGTAGGTCATCTCCGGACGGTCGCCGCTCACGTGTTCTCCTCGGACTTGACTTCGACAGCGAATCGGCCGTCGCTGACCCGCGCCTGCAGCAGGTCGCCGGGCGCCACCTGCGCCACTTCCCGTACGGCGGTCCCGTCAGCCAGCTGTAGCACGGAGTACCCCCGCTCCAACGTCGCCTTCGGGGACAACGCCCGTACGCTTGCCAATCGGTGCGTGATGTCGTCACTCGCCCGGTCCAGCCGGTGTGTCAACGTCCGGCGACTCCGGTCGACCAGAGCCGCGACCTCGTCGGAGCGCCGCTGCAGATCCGTGACCGGCGCGGCGAGGGACGGCCGGCTCCGAATCGCCGCCAGCGCGTGCCGCTCCCGCTCCAGCCAGCCCGTGATCGCCCGCAGCCCGCGCTCCCGCAGCAGTCGCACGCCGTCCAGCTCCTCACGCACGTCCGGCACGATCCGCTTGGCCGCATCCGTCGGCGTCGAGGCGCGCAGATCCGCGACCAGGTCGAGCAAGGGGGAGTCCGGCTCGTGGCCGATCGCGCTGACCACCGGCGTACGCGCCTGGGACACCGCGCGGATCAGGCCCTCGTCCGAGAACGGCAGCAGATCCTCCAGCGACCCACCGCCGCGCGCGATCACGATCACCTCGACCGACTCGTCCACATCGAGCTTCCGCAGCGCGGTCATCACCTCACCGGCCGCCGCCGGCCCCTGCACCGACGCGTACTCCACCCGGAACGCCACAGCCGGCCACCGCCGCTTCGCGTTCTCGAGTACGTCGCGCTCGGCCGCGGAGTCGCGTCCGCAGATCAGCCCGATCGTGTGCGGCAGGAACGGCAGCGCCTTCTTCCGGTACGACGCGAACAGACCCTCGGCGGCGAGTAGTTGCTTGAGCCGCTCGATCCGGGCCAGGAGCTCACCGATGCCGACGTGCCGGATCTCGTTGACCGCGAGCGCGAGGGTGCCGCGACGGGCGAAGAAGTTGGGTTTCGCGTTCACCACCACGCGCGAGCCGTCGGTGACCGGCGGGTCGACCGCCTCGAACACCCGGCGGTTGCAGGTGAACCGCAGCGAGATGTCCGCGTCGATGTCGCGCAACGTGCCGAACACCGTCGTCGTCCCACGCCCTATCGACACGTCGGTCAGCTGCCCCTCGACCCACACCGCGCCGAGCTGGTTGATCCAGCTGGCAATACCGTTCGCGATCGTGCGAACGGCTGCAGGCGCATCCGGCGAGGTCTCCAAAGCCACGCCCAGACCCTACGACCCCGCACCGACAAACCCTCACACGGGCGTGGATCCCGCGAGTTGCCGGATCACCTTCTCGAGCAGTCCGTCCGGGAGTACGCCGGGAAGAGTGAGCTGCTCGAGCATGTATCCGCCCACGGTCAGGTAGAGCAGCAGCGGATCGCCGGGCAGGCCGTGCTCCTGGTGGAGCCGGATGTTCTCGTCCAGGTTCTCCCGAACCTTCTTGGTGAGCGCCTCCTGGAGTGTGGGCCGCCGGGTGGCCTCGAGCCTCAGCTCGAGGAGGGCCAGATAACCGGTTCGATCCTTCGTCAGGCGTTGTTGCAACAGCTGAAGCAGCGAGGTCAGGAACTCGGTGGACGGCGGCTGATCCAGGTGGGCCGGGTCGGCGCCGAGGCGGTCGTGGATGCGCAGACCGGCCTGCAGCAGGAGGTCGTCGCGGTTGGCGAAGTAGTTCGACGTCGTCCCGTTCGGCACACCGGCCGCCACGTCGACGGATCGAAACGTCAGCCCGCGCGCGCCGTCGGCCGCGAGCACTTCGATCGCGGCGTCCACCAGCGCCGTCCGCCGCTCCGGATTGGTTCGCATGCCCTTCTCCTTTGGTAAACCACTACAAGCAGAGTACTGTGATCGGAGTGGTTTACTCAAGGGAGGCGCCGACCATGCGAAAGCTGACCTACTACATCGCGTCCACACTCGACGGCTACGTCGCGGACCCGAGCGGCGGCGACCCGACTGACGTCAGTCCGGGCGGGTTCTTTCTGTCCCAAGGCGACCACTCGGAGCCGCTGTTGACGGCGTACCCCGAGACGCTGCCGGGCGCCGTACGCGACGTGCTCGGTCTCGACGGGCCGAACAAGGTCTTCGACACTGTCCTGATGGGCCGCAAAACCTGGGAGCTGGGCAAGGCGCTCGGCAACACCAACAGCTACCCGCGGCTGCGCAACTACGTCTTCTCCCGGAGCCTGACCGAGAGCCCGGACCCTACGGTCGAGTTCGTCTCCACCGATCCGGTCGCCAAGGTCCGCGAGCTCAAGCAGGAGGACGGCCTCGGCATCTGGCTGTGCGGAGGCGGCGGCCTGGCCGAAACGCTCTGGCCGGAGATCGACCGCCTGATCGTCAAGGTCAACCCGGTCGTGATCGGTACCGGCATCAAGCTCTTCGACGGCGCCGATTTCGCCGTACGACGGTTGGCGCTGACCGATCACCAGGTCTACGACAGCGGCGTCGCCGTACTGACCTATCGCAAGGCCTGACACGATGCGTCCGCTCCTGCTACTCGACTTCGACGGCCCGCTGAATCCCCATCGGGCCCAGGGGATTCCGGTGGGCTACGACCAGCACGAGATCGTCGAGGGGGCCAGGAGCTGGGCGGTGCTGCTCAATCCGCGGCACGGAGTCGAGCTCAACGCGCTCGCGGAGGTGTTCGATCTGGTGTGGGCGACCTCGTGGGAGCACGGTGCCAACCGCCTGTTGGCGCCTCGTCTCGGCCTCCCCGAGCTGCCGGTGATCGTCTGGCCGGCCCGGGCGCCGGTACGGCGGGGATCGTGGAAGACGGCGTACGTCGCGGAGTGGGTGGGGGAGCGCCCGTTCGTCTGGGTGGACGACGAGGTAGGCCGGGATGACCAGTTGTTCTTCGGCGGGGATCATCAGCTGGTGCACTGCGTGGATGCGCGGACCGGGTTGACCGCGGCCGACTTCGCGGCGATCCGTGCCTGGGCGGTCCGAAATTCCTTTGCGGAAAAGGCGTTTCGGCCGCATCCTTGAGGTACTGGAAACACCTCCCGGGGGAGCCGTCCGGACAGGGCGGACGGCTCCTCGACACGTTCGTTGCTGTGCGCAACTTCCAGGCCAGGGTGGCGCAGTCGGTCAGCGCGCACCCCTCATAAGGGTGAGGTCGCCGGTTCGATCCCGGCCCCTGGTACCACCTCCGCACAACCCCGTGCTGTCCTTCGACGCTACGACGCCAGGGGAGACGTGTGGTGATCGAGCTGGGTTGGGTGCGCCACCCGTCGCCTCCGGCCGTACTCGCGGCGTTCCCGTCGTGATGCTGCTCACAAAACCGGGATCGGGTCACCGCGGCCCGAGCTCACTTTGGTTGGTGATGCCGCCCGGCGGTCGCGGTCCGCACGCTCGGCTGGCCGGTTCGTACGTAGTACGGCTCCGACGGCGCTGAATCCGGCCCGTACCATGGGGAACGTGACTGCCCAGCCTGAGAACACCTCCACGACAACCGCGGTGAAAACCAAGCGGGTGCTGCTCGCCGCGCCACGCGGGTACTGCGCCGGCGTGGACCGGGCGGTCGTGGCGGTGGAGAAGGCGCTCGACCTGTACGGTCCGCCGGTCTACGTGCGCAAGGAGATCGTGCACAACAAGCACGTCGTACAGACCCTGCAGGCGCGCGGCGCGATCTTCGTCGACGAGACCGACGAGGTGCCCGAGGGCGAGACCGTCATCTTCTCCGCGCACGGCGTCGCCCCGGTGGTGCACCAGGAGGCGGCCGCGCGCCAGTTGAAGACGATCGACGCGACCTGCCCGCTGGTGACCAAGGTCCACCACGAGGCCAAGCGGTTCGCCGCCACCGATTACGACATCCTGCTGATCGGCCATGAAGGCCACGAGGAGGTCATCGGCACCAGCGGCGAGGCGCCGGACCACGTCCACCTCGTCGACGGCCCGGGCGACGTACCGAACGTGACGGTCCGCGACCCCGAGAAGGTCGTCTGGCTGTCCCAGACCACCCTGTCCGTCGACGAGACGATGGAGACCGTACGCCGGCTGCGCGAGCGGTTCCCGAACCTGCAGGACCCGCCGAGCGACGACATCTGCTACGCCACCCAGAACCGCCAGGCAGCGGTCAAGAAGCTCGCCCCCGAGGCCGACCTGATGATCGTGGTCGGCTCCCGCAACTCCTCGAACTCGGTACGCCTGGTCGAGGTCGCCCTCGAGCACGGCGCCAAGGCCGGCCACCTGGTCGACTACGCCGCCGAGATCGACGAGGCCTGGCTGGAGGGCGTCGACTCGGTAGGCGTCAGCAGCGGCGCGAGCGTGCCCGAGGTGCTGGTCCGGGACGTCCTGCGCTGGCTGGCCGAGCGCGGGTACGCCGAGGTCCAAGAGGTCACCACGGCCGAGGAGAGCCTGACGTTCGCCCTGCCCCGGGAGCTCCGCAGTGACCTCAAGGCGGCCGGCCTGCCGACCACCGGCACCTCGGATCACGCCTGGACTATTTGATCACCAGCTTGGCGGTCTTGCTGGTTTCGAACCATCCGTCGGTGCCGCAGTACCGCACCGTGTAGCGGAAGGTGTACGTGCCCGGCTTGGTGTAGGTGTGGGTCTCCGCCAGGTACGTTTCGCGGCCGGTGGTCCGCTTCGTCGCCTTCTCGCAGGTGACCGCGCCGGCGTCCGAACCACTCTGTCCGCCGTCGCCCCAGGTGTAGTCCGTTCCGCCGGACAGGTTGAGGAACGATGTATCGGCCGGCAGATTCTTCCCCTCCGCGATCGGTACGAGCACAGTGCCCGAGACCGTGACGTTCATGGTGACGGCCCGGCCACTGATGGTCGGCTTCAGCGCGACGCTGACATCGAGCTGAGGCCGGGCCGGCGTGTTTGCCGGGGTCGTCGTCGTCGCCTCGGCTCCGGTCTTCGGCCCGGTGGTCGACCCCGCGGTGATGCCGGCTGTGGTTCCGGTCTTCGGCACCTCCGGGGTCTTTGTCACGAACGGTGTCGGCGAGCTGGGAGTGATGGTCGGCGGTCCCGTGACGACCGTCCTCGACACGCCGGGGGTGCCGGTCACCGGCGGGCTGCTGTTGATGTCGGTGAGGTTGCCTGCAGCAACTGCGACGGCGACCACCGCGGCCGCGGCCAGCGTCACCACACCGGCGGCACGACGACGCCGTACCGAACGAACCCGAGCGAACACGGCCTCGCTCGGCACCCCGCTCGGCGGTGGCGGATCGGCGACGAGTTGCTCGAACCGGCCCTTGAGATCGTCAGTCATGGTCAGCCCTCCTTCTGGACCGTGGCGGGGATTGCGGTGATCAGTTCGTGTTCGCGGAGCTTGGCGAGTCCGCGGGACACGTTCGACTTCACGGTGCCGATCGAGCAGTTCATGATCTGGGCGATCTCGGCTTCCGGCAGATCCTCGAAGTACCGCAGTACCAATGTCGCGCGGGTACGGCGGGGGAGTGTGGCGAGTGCCCGCAGCAACAGGTCGCGATCGTCGACGGTGCCGTACTGCTCCCGCGCGTGCGGCTCGGGCAGTTGCTCGGTCGGCGTCTCACCCCGCCACTTCCGCCGCCACCACTGGGTGCTGGTGTTCACCATCACCGTCCGGGTGTAACTCTCCAGCGCGTTGCCGCTGCGCAGCGAGTTCCGGTGGAACCACACCTTGGTCAGCGAGGTCTGCACCAGATCCTCGGCCAGATGCCATTCTCCGGTGAGCAGGTACCCGAACCTTTGCAGCGCGGTGAACCGCCCATCCACGAATTCGGCGAACTCGTGGTCGCGTCCTGGATCCATCCCAACCCCCATCTCATCCAACTCGGTCAGATGTGCGATGACCGGACCAGAGCGAAAGGTTGAGCCGCGAGTCGCGGGTATTTCCTGCCTGGGCGGCTCAGCGTACGGCCTTCGGCTCGGCGTGCGGCCTGCGGCGTTCGGCTCAGCGGGTGGCGTCGTACTGCTGCTGGGCTGTGGTGATCGCCGGCAGGTGTTCCTCGGCCCACTCGCTGACGGCGGTGATCGGCTTGATCAGCGACTCGCCCATCGGGGTCAGGCTGTAGACGACGCGGGGCGGGACCTCGGCGAAGATCTCGCGGGTGACGAGGCCGTCGCGCTCGAGCCGGCGCAGGGTCTGGGTCAGCACCTTGGGCGCCACGCTGCCGATCCCGTCGCGGAGCTCGGTGAACCGGAGCGGGCCGTTCCGCAGCAGCAGTACGGCCAGAACCGTCCACTTGTCGCCGATCCGGTCGAGGATCACGCGGGTCGGGCAGTTCGGATCGAACACGTCACCGCGCCCATTAGTAACCACCAGGTACTTATAGCACGTTGAAGTAGCCAATTACCAATGGATACTATCGGAAAAAGTTGAGAGTTCACTCAAATGATGGGAGTGCGACAGGATGAAGATCGCGATCTACGGCGCGAGCGGCATGGTCGGCAGCCGGGTGGCGGCCGAGGCGGTCAACCGGGGTCACGAGGTGATCGGTGTCACCCGCTCGGGTGGCGACCTGCCAGCCGGCGTACGAGCCGTGCAGGGCAACGCGAACGACATCGCCTCGGCGAAGGAGATCGCGGCCGAAGCGGACGTGCTGGTCGCGGCGATCGGCCCGAGCCGCACCGGCGGGGCCCACCAGGACTACCTGGACGCGATCGCCAACCTGGTCGCCGCCGTACAGGGCACCGAGACCCGCCTGCTCGTGGTCGGCGGCGCCGGCAGCCTGGTTGTCAACGGCAACCGAGTCGTCGACGGCCCGGACTTCCCGGCCGAGTACAAGCCCGAGGCACTGACCGTCTCCCAGGCCCTCGACGACCTCCGCGCCACCGACGACTCGGTCAACTGGACGATGCTCTCCCCGGCCTTCGTGATCGCCCCCGGCGAGCGCACCGGCACGTTCCAGCTTGGCCTCGACGAACCCATCGGCACCCAGATCTCCGCCGAAGACTTCGCCGTCGCCCTCGTCGACGAGATCGAAACCCCGGCCCACAACCGCCGTCGCTTCACCCTCGGCTACTGACCCCTGACGGCGGTTGGTGTTCTCGCCCCGGCAGCTACCCTGCCGGGGCGGTTCGGCCATTCAGCTACTGAGCGGCTTGCCCCAATACCCGCGTGCGATCATCGTCACCCACTGATAGACCGCATCCTCCGCCGGCGCCAGTGGCCCGGGCCGGAAATGCGGCGACTCGGCCCCGCGCTGCACAGACTCGCACGCCGCCCAATCCTCGCGATTGGTCACGTCCCAGAACTCCACGGCGTACGACGAATCGCTCACCTCGGCCGGGAAGTACCACGAGCACTCGATCGCCGTCACTCCCGGAGCGCGCGGCTCCAGGCGATGCGTCATCACGTAATCCGGATGCAGCGAGATCAGCAGGTTCGGGAACAGCCCGAGATAGTTCACCCGCCGCGGATCCACCCCCGGCAACGGCGCCCCACCCGACCGTCCGTCGAGCGACATCGTCTCCGCGCCCGATCGCAGGTCCATCAGTCCGCCGACCCAGGCGCCCGGCAGGTTCCAGTTGTCACCTGAGTTCGGCGGTGACACCCTGCACAACTCGGGATGGATCAGCGGACAGTGGTAGCACTCGTGGTAGTTCTCCACGATCGTCTTCCAGTTCGACGCGACGTCGTACTGATGCCGCGCCTTCAGCACAAGCGTTTCCGGCGCGTACGGCGCGACCAGTTCGGTGAGCCCGCCAAGGTGCTCGGCGAACGGTCCCGCCGTACCGGTCGCGTTCACGAACAGCCAACCGTGCCAGACCTCGACCGGCAGTTCGACCAGCTTGTACGGCGTGGGGTCGAACCCCTCACCCATTCGCGGTGCAGCCTTCACGGTGCCGTCGAGTTCGTACGACCACCCGTGATACGGGCAGACCACCGACCGCCGATCACTCGCGTCGTCACACGGCAGCAACTCGTGCCCACGATGCCTGCAGGTGTTGGCGAACGCGCGGGGCCGATCCCCGAATGTCAAAACCACCGCGATATCGCCCACGTTCACCGCGCGCTGCGTCGTACCAGCAGCCAACTCGTCGACCCGGCCGAGACAGCTCCAACTCCCGGCGAAGAAGTGCCGCCGTTCCCACGCGAGTACGGCGGGATCGGTGTACGCCTCCTGCGGCAGCATCACCGACTCCCCATGCGGCCGCAGCGAGGCCTCCAACCCGCGAGGATCAACCGGAGCGTTCACCATTCGCCCACTATCAGCCGTAACCCCACCCGCCGTCGACCAACCGGCATGTCGGAGCGGCTGCTATTGAGTGCCCGCCACGTACTGAGCGAGGACGTAGGCCCAGCCGATGTCGTAGCCGGTTCGGGCGCGCGCGCCGTCTGGCCGGCGCTCCCAGCCGGTGTGGACGAGTTCGACCTCGGTGCCGTCGTCGACCGCGGTGAAGGTGACCGTCACCTGTCCGGCCTGCTGCGGATCAGTGCCTGGATGCCAGGTGAAGCTGACCGACTTCGGCGGGTCCCAGTCCGACACAGTTCCCCATGAGCCGACCTCGCCGTCCGCGTCGTACTCGACGATCCGCCCACCCACGGCCCCCTCGAACCGCACCTCCCGAGCCTTCTCCTCGGCGACCGAATGTGTTGCCAACGGCCACCACGCCGACATCTCCGCCGTGAACACCTCGAACGCCCGCTCCGGCCCCACCGGCACTCGAACCTTCTTCACCAACGGCGCAAGCTCTTGCCCGATGTTCATCGTTCCTCCTCGGTATGCCGCCCCTCGGTCCGGCGGATGTGGTCGGCGTACGCCTCCAGCGCGTCGCCCCAGAACTGGTCGAGCCAGGCGCGCAGCTCGTCGAGCCCGGACCGGTCGACCCGGTAGATGTTCCGGGTGCCGCGTGACTCGTGGTTCACCAGTCCCACCGCCCCGAGCACCTTCAAGTGTTGTGAGATCGCCGGCCGGCTGACCGGCACCCGGTCAGCCAGCGCCCCGACCGAGCTCGGCCCTTCACGCCGCAGCGTCTCCAGAATCGCCCGCCGCGTCGGATCCCCCAACGCATCCAGCACTGGGGCTGCAGTCTCCAGCAATCCGTAAGTCCCCACGAACGGTAAGTTGCCACTAACCAATCGGCTCGTCAAGACCTCACGCCGTACGTCCGTCAGTCCACCGCCCCCGCCGCCTGGCGGCGGGGGCGGTGGGTCCGAGGCGGATCGGGCTAGTTGAAGGGGTCGAGGGTGAGATAGGCCTGCTGGGGATTGCCGTCGTGGACCAGCGACTCGTGGTTGCCGACGTCGTCGAAGGCGAAGGCGTAGGCCTTGCCGTCGGCCATCTGGGCGTGGATCTTGCGCGCGTAGTGGTTGGTGACGTTGTCGAGGTAGAAGTTGGCGGAATTGGCGTCGGGCTGGTTCGGGTTCACCAGCAGGGTGGATCGGTTGTACCCGGCGCAGAGGGTGCGTGAGATCGGGCCGCGGACCTGGTCGTTCGGTGCGTCGAGCAACTTGAAGCAACCGAAGATGCTGGCCGAGTCGGGCTTCTGGAACGACGTGACGATCGCGCCCGAACTGTTGGTGAAGTTCATGAGGTTGCCGGCGACGCGGCCGTAGTACTTGATGCTCGGCTGGTCCGCGAACGGTGTGACCGTCAGCGTCTGCGAGCTGTACTTCAACCACACCCGGTTCACGTAGTCGTCCATCGCATTGGCCGGCAGAGCGCCGGTCTCTACGCCGTACAGGGGTGAAAGTGCCCGCAGTACGGTCCCATTCGGCGCTGTCTGGATCAGGTTCGCCCAGCCACCGGGCTGAGCACGGAGTGCGTTGTAGAAACCGTTGTAGCCGCCGGGTTTCAGGTGTCCGGTGGACTTGCTGCTCCCATTCGCGAGCTGCACTCCGACGGCGTACGGGGCCGAGAACATGTCGACCTGAGTGCTGTTGATCCACAGGCCTGAGTCGTTGAGCGTGTACTCGGACCAGTTGAACAGGATGTTGCGGTTCGGGTCACTCGGATTCTGTACGGCGGGTTGCACCAGGCCGCCGGTAGTCAGTTTGAAGACGAGTTTCTGCCCGTACGAGAAGTACACGCGGCCGGAGAACTTCGGCATCCGGATGGTGAGCGACTGCCCGTTGGCCGGACCGGCGATCGCCGCGTCCGGCGCGGATGTCGGCGGGTTGCCGCCGGCCGGCCAGGCGTGAAAGTTGCCTGCGGCATCGGCCCAGCCTTGTTGCCCGGTGGCCAGGTTGGTACCGAGGTTGTAGATGTAGACGGGGTCCGCGCGGCCCGACTTGTTGGTGATTTTCAGCGGAATGGTCGCGGGGACGGCCGCCGCCGGAGTGTCATTGGTGGCTGTCAGTACGCCGGCGATGCTCGCGGCGGCGACGGCGATCGCCAGCAGGTGATGTTTGATGCGCACAGTTCCTCCTCACGTTGTCCCGTACGAGAAGGCGAGGCGCCGGCCGGCCGAGCCGCTGCGTTACCAGGGCGCACCAGCCCCGCGAACCGGCGCTCAGGTCCGAACGACGAGGGACGGTGGACCGTCGAACGACCAGGTGAGAGCGCTCTCATCGTTGGTGACCCGCCTACCCCTGTCAATGCCCCACCCCTGTCGGCTTTCCGACATCCCCACGCAACGAGTTCGTGCCGCCGACCGTCCGGCAACCCACCACGGTTCAGCTAAGCCGAGACCGCCGTCGCATCGCATAGCTCAACCAGGCCGACACCGCATGGTTCTCAGCACAGTCCTCCACCCCAGCACCCCCGGCCCCATCCCAGCACTGCCACGTCGGGTTTGCATCGCCCCAGCACTGCCGCGACGGGTTGCCTCGCCCAGCACCCCGCAAGGGATTACCCATCCCAGCAGCGCCGCGTCGGGTTGCCCCACCCCGGCATCGCCGCGAGGGGTGGTGGCCCCCACACCACCCCGGCAGGGCCGCGACGGGTTGCCCCAGACCACCCCGGCTTGGCCGCGACGGGTTGACCCACCCCAGCACCGCCGTGAATGGTCCTCCCGCTCGAGGGCGGCCGGGTCAGGCGTCCAGGGACCTTGGGTGGGTGGTAGGGATATCAGTCGGCCGGGTGGGTGGCCAGCGGCGGGTGGGGTTGGTGTCTTCGACGGCCAGGAACTCTTGGGCGGTGAGCGGTCGCACGGAGGCTTCGATCGACTCCATCGCGGTCAGTTCCGCCTCCGTGACGTGGAGGTCTCTGAGCTTTCGGGCCGTGATGAACACCCGCCGTTCGAACGACCCCACCGTGCCGTTGTACGCCTCGACGGCGGAGGTCAGCGAACGGCCGACCCGGCTGAGATGATCGCCCATGGTGCTGAGGCGTTCGTACAGTTCGCGGCCGAGCTCGAACACCTGCTGCGCGGACTCGGTGAGAGCCGACTGGTTCCACGCGTACGCCGCGGCGCGCAAGGTCGCGATGAGTGTCGTCGGCGTCGCCAGGATCACGCGGCGTTCGGCGGCGTACTCGAGCAAGGACGGCTCGACGTCGAGCGCCGCTGACAGGAAGGACTCACCGGGCACGAACAGGATGACGAACTCCGGCGACGGCGACAGCCTGGTCCAGTAAGCCTTCGACGCCAGTTGGTCCACGTGGGTCCGTAAATGCCGGGCGTGCGCGCGCAACCGCTCCTCACGGAAGGCAGCGTCGTCCGACTCGGCCGCCTCGAGGAACGCGGCCAGCGGAACCTTCGAGTCGACGACCAGATTCTTGCCCTCGGCAAGTCTGACCACCAGGTCCGGCCGCAGCAGACCGTCCTCGCCAACGGTCGTCGTCTGCTCGGTGAAGTCGCAGTGCGCGACCATGCCGGCCAGCTCGACCGTACGCCGTAGATGCAGCTCCCCCCATCGCCCGCGCACCTGCGGCTTCCGCAAGGCGGTGGACAAAGCTGCCGTCTCCCGCCGCAACGCCTCGCCACTCATCCGCACTTCGTTGACCTGTTGATGAAGTTGGCTCTGCCAGGCCGCGCGCCCCTGCTCGAGTTGGTTGAGCTGCGCGTGCAGGCGATCCAGCGCCTCTTTCACCACGGCCTGCCCTGACATCTGCTGGCCGACAGCGGTCCGCTCCTGCGTCAGCTCGACGACCCGATCCTCGGCCGCGTCCCGCTCGGCGGTCACTCGCGCGAGCTGGGCGCCATCCCGCCCGCGCACCCAGAGCACGCCGAACACAGCCCCGAGGAGCAACCCCACCACGAGGAACAGCAGCAGCAACAACACCGTCGTACCGGTCATGTGACAGATAGTGCCCAACGCCGCCGACAGTTTCCGCTGAATCCCCGCGGAGTGCCGGAAGAATGCCGGAAAAGTGCTCGAAGAGTGCCGGGTGTGGTCAGAACCTGCGAGGAAGACTTGACGTCAGCAATCCATCGCGGGGAACGAGTACCCCTGCGCCTTCAGAAGGGGGAGCACCTTGTCCAGAGCGGCGACAGTCTGCGAGCGATCCCCGCCGCCGTCGTGCAGCAGGATGATGCTGCGCGGGTGAGCGTTGGTCAGGATGTTCTGAACGATCGCTTGCGTGCCGGGCCGGGACCAGTCCCGCGGATCGACGTCCCAGAGAACCTGCACCATACCGGCCGCCTTGATGTCGGCACGGACCTTCGCGTTCGTGGCGCCGTACGGCGGGCGGAAGCAGGTCGACCGGGGTCCGTCGAAGATCTCGTGGTGGCGCTTGGCTGCAGACAGCGCGGTCAGCTGCGGATGGGTGATCGAGTGGCTGCCGATCGTGTTGCCAGCGGCAAGCACCTGGTCACGCAGACCCGGGTGCGCCGCCTGCATGCCGCCGAGTTCGAAGAACGTCGCGTGCGCGCCGTGCTTGGCCAGCACCTGCAGGATCTTGGGCGTCCAGACCGGATCCGGGCCGTCGTCGAAGCTGAAGAACAGCACCTTTTTGTTGCTTGCGGCAAACGCAGCGGTCGGGTTCGGGACCGGTCGCTTGGCTGTGGTGGGCGCATTGACGTTGGGTGTCTTCGTCGGCGTCGCCGATGGTGTGGCCGACGATGACGTCGACGCGACGGCAGGCTTGGGCGGCTGCGCTTGCCCCAGCGCGATGGCGATCAGCGAACCGATGACAAGAACGGCCAGCGCCGTCCCGGCCGCGACGAACGCGGCGAACCTACGGGACATGATGCTCCCTTGCAGATCAGGCGGATGTACCCCGGTCGCTCCCCCTCAGGAGCCCCACACCTCAGCGACGAAGATGCTGTGCCGGACATCAGAGGAGACGCGTGATCACCTGATCTGGTTGGCGTTCTCATGTTGCGGTGAGATCTCGGCCGTGTTGACGTCGGTCGCCCGCGGCGTCGCGACGGTGGCCGGCGCGCCGCGGTGATAGAGCCGGCCCTCCAGCGACTTCACACTCGCGACCAGGACGAAGCTCATGCTCACCAGCAACGCCCAGGCGCCGAACTTCGCCGGATGCACCAGTCGCCAGACGTCCACCTGGTCGGGGTAGTTCCACGCGTCCAGGAACGTGCCGAAGTTCTCCGCGACCCAGAGGAAGAAACCGATGAGCCCGAACGAGACCGCGAGCGGCATCCGGTACCGCCGTTCGCCGACCGAGTAGAAGACCCAGGTACGACGCAGTGCGACGAGCAACCCGATCGCAACCGGAATGCGGAGGTCAACGATCCAATGATGAGTGAAGAAGTTCGCGTAGATCAGCACCGCGAGCACGGTCGTCAGCACCGGCCGATAGCCGCTCACCCGCAGATCGAGACGCCGCCACGCTTGGCAGATGTAGCTGCCGACCGCGGCGTACATGAACCCGGCGAACAGCGGGACCCCGCCGATCTTCGTGTACGCCTCGCCGGGGTACTGCCACGACCCGACCTGGACCTTGAACAACTCCAGTCCGAGCCCGACCAGATGGAACCCGAAGATCACCGCCACCTCGCGCCACGTCTCCAGCCCGACCACCCAGAACAGCAGCGTCAGGCCGAGGCAGTACACGAGCAGAGCGTCATACCGAGGTATGGGCAGGTCGACGTACTTGCTGACGGCGAGGCCGGCGAACAGACAGATCGGAAACAGACAGGAGACCGCCTCGAGCCACCCGAACCGCAGGAACTGCAAGCAACCGGTCACGAAGCGTGTCCGACGGGCGGTGCGAACTCTCCAACTGGTCACAGACTGGAGACGTCGCTTGCCCTCGGCCGGTTCGGACGGATAGATCAACGGCAAGCGATGGGGAGGTGCCGGGATGGATCCAAGGGTGATCTACGAGACGGAACGGCTCGTCGTGCGCGACTGGGTGGACACCGACGAGGACCGGGTGTTCGACATCTACCGGCGCTGGGAGGTGTCGCGCTGGCTCGGAGCCGAGCCCCGGGTGATGACGGCTCGCGATGCCGCGGCCCGGACGATCGAGCGCTGGAACGAGCGCAACAAGGATCCGCTGTACGGCATCTGGGCGGTGGAGGAGCGGTCGACGGCCACGGTCGCAGGGACTGTGTTGCTCGTCCCGCTGCCCGATCCCTCCGACGGGACCGAGGGCAAGGGCGAGTCCGAGGTGGGCTGGCACCTCCATCCCGACGCCTGGGGCCGCGGCCTGGCGACGGAGGCCGCCCGCGGCGCGATCGCGCACGGGTTCAAGGGCGGTCTGGAGGAGATCTACGCGGTCGTCCGCCCGGACAACACCGCATCGCTGGCGGTCTGCCGCCGTCTGGGGATGCGCCCGCTGGGCCGGACGAGCCGTTGGTACGGCGCAGAGCTCGAGGCGTTCCTGATCTGACCGGCGAACCGCTCGGCGGACCGCGGATTGGGGTACGGCGGGGTAGGCCGCGTACCCTTGACGCCCGTGGCACTCACCATCGGAATCGTCGGGCTCCCCAACGCGGGCAAGTCCACCCTGTTCAACGCGCTCACCAAGAACAATGTGCTCGCGGCGAACTACCCGTTCGCGACCATCGAGCCCAACGTCGGTGTGGTCGGCGTACCGGACGCGCGGCTGGGCAAGCTGGCCGAGCTGTTCGGTTCCGCGAAGGTGATCCCCGCCACGGTCCAGTTCGTCGACATCGCCGGGATCGTCCGCGGTGCGTCGGAGGGCGAGGGCCTGGGCAACAAGTTCCTCAGCCACATCCGCGAGTCGGACGCGATCTGCCAGGTCACCCGGGTGTTCCGCGACGACGACGTCACCCACGTCGACGGCAAGGTCTCGCCGGCCGACGACATCTCCACCATCCAGACCGAGCTGATCCTGGCCGACCTGCAGACCGTCGAGAAGGCGATCCCGCGGCTGGAGAAGGAAGCCCGGCTGAAGAAGGAGAGCGCGGTCGTGCTGGAGGCGGTCCGGGCCGCGCAGAAGCACCTCGAGGCCGGTACGCCGATCATCGCCACCGACGTGGACCGCGACGCGATCCGCGAGCTGATGCTGATGACGGCCAAGCCGTACCTGTACGTCTTCAACTGCGACGCCGACGAGCTGTCGGACGAGCCGCTGAAGCAGCAGATGCGGGACCTGGTCGCGCCGGCCGAGGCGATCTTCCTGGATGCGAAGTTCGAGGCGGAGCTGGTCGAGCTCGGCGACGAGGACGAGGCCCGCGAGATGCTCGCCGAGATGGGCATCGACGAGCCCGGCCTGGACGTGCTGGCGCGGGTCGGATTCGAGACCCTCGGCCTGCAGACGTACCTCACCGCCGGCCCGAAGGAAGCCCGCGCCTGGACCATCAAGCGCGGCGCCACCGCACCCGAGGCCGCCGGCGTCATCCACACCGACTTCCAGCGCGGCTTCATCAAGGCCGAGATCGTCTCGTACGACGACCTGCTCGAAGCCGGCTCCATGACCGCCGCCCGCTCCGCCGGCAAGGTCCGCATGGAGGGCAAGGACTACACCATGCAAGACGGCGACGTGGTGGAGTTCAGGTTCAACGTGTGACCCCTGCGGCTTGACAGGTCTCCGAGAATCGAGCTGTGACGACAGTCCCCGGCTTCCGGTACCACCCAGATCCGGTCGGTACCGGATCTGCCGAGGCGAGCGAATCCCCCTGTGACCTCTGTGGTGACTGACGGGATTCCGCTATGTGGGTTCCGTCTTCGGTCGCCAGGCGGACGAGGTTTATTTCGGATGTATCGCCAGTGGGACAGCGGCGGAGCGCCTTGGCACGCCTCATGGGCCAGCCGAGTTCACGGATATCGGCTGGGGTATGCCTGACAACGTGCCGGCTGCTGTGCTGGATGAGATCGCGCACCGCACACCCGGCTACGTCGCCTGGCAGGAACCACACTGAGTGAGGTGGGCCGCCGCCGGAATCCTTGCGCTGGGGACTTCGCGCACCGGATTTCGCCGGGCTGGAGTGCGTGACCATTTGGTCGTTGCTTGGGGTGTGGTGGGGCGGGTAGGTTCGGGGTGCGTGGTTGGGGCTGCGTCGAGACTCGCCGGAAGGCTGGAAGCCACCCTGAGATTGGCGTTCTTCTTTGGCCTGTGCGAGTCCGGGTCTGAGAGGACACGTCGTGAGACATCTGCCTGACAGCCCGAGTGTGGGGTTTCTGCGTCAAGAGGCCAAGGATTTGCTGGCCGTGCTGCGTGAGTCGAATCCCGGTGCGTCGTTGGCGGAGGCGCAACGGACGTTGGCTGTTGAGTACGGGCTGCGTGATTGGGCTGAGCTGAAGTCCGAGGCAGAACGTCGGGCCGCGGCGGCGCCCGTCGTACCTGATCGGCTTGCGGAGGCGTTGGCTGCCGCGTTCGGGCTTGGTCGGGTGACCGCGGCGGCGGCGCCGGTCTCGTTCAATTTGATGGGGCGGTGCTGGTCGATCAGTACTGATCGCGGGCGGTGGTTGGCCGTCACCGTATATCCGTGGATCACCGCGGATCAGGCCGAGATCGGTGCACGGCTTCGTGATGCGGCGGTCGCTGCGGGGATCACTGCTCCGACTCCGGTTCGCAGTCCGGAAGGCCGGCTGATCGAGAACGTGCGGGGAGAGAACTGGCGAGTTCACGAGTGGATCGAGGTCGGTCCGTCGCCGGTGAGTCCGACGCCGAAGGGCGTGGCTCGTCGGGTGGGGGAGATCTTCGGCGTCCTGCACTCGCTGGCCATCCCGAGTGAGGCGCCGCTTCACCCATACGTCACGTGGCGGAGGCCGGACGCCGAGTGGGCGGAACTCATTCGGCGGGCGCGGGCGGCGGACAAGCCGTGGGCCGGCCAACTCGCCGCGCTCCTCCCAACGATCCAGGACCTGCAGACGATCACGGCCGACGTCGACGGGGCCGAGTTCATTCTCTGCAACCAGGTCCTCAACCCCGAACACGTCCGCCTGAGCCACAACGACGAACTCGTGGTCACCGAATGGGACTTCGCCGGATCACTCACGCCGGAGTTCGAAGTCGCCTGGGCGCTCACGCATTGGGCCTGGCGTCCGTCGATCAATCCCACCGCGATCGCGGCGTTCCGCGACGGCTACCTCCAGACAACTGGCCGCTGGCCCGATCTCACGTTGTCCTCCTTCGCCACCGCGGTGACCAGCTGGCTCAACTGGACGTACAACGCGATCTGCGAAGCCATCGACCCCGCCGACCCCGACCGCGCCAACTTTGCCGAACGCGAGTCCATCGACCTCCTCAACCACCCCATGACCTGCACATCCCTCCGGCAGTTGCTCGCCATCGCTGTTTCGTAGCGTCCACAAATTGCGTGGCAGGTGGCGGAGGGGGCGGCCTAGGGTCGGGGCATGGTGGATGCGTTGTTCGGGATGCCTCGGTTGGCTGCGATCTATGACGCGATGGACGCGGATCGCGGGGATCTGGAGCATTACGTCGCGATGGTGGGGGAGTTCGGGGCGTCGCGGGTGCTGGATGTCGGGTGTGGGACTGGGGAGTTGGCCTGCTTGCTGGGTCGGCTCGGGGTCGAGGTGGTCGGGGTGGATCCGGCCGAGGCGTCGTTGGAGGTTGCTAAGGGCAAGGAGTTTGCAGATCAGGTGCGATGGATTCACGGCGACGCGACCACGTTGCCGCCGCTCGAGGTCGACCTGGCCGTGATGACGGGGAACGTGGCGCAGGTGTTTCTCACCGACGAGGACTGGCTGGCGACGCTGCGCGGCGTATGGGCTGCGTTGCGGCCCGGGGGACGGTTCGTGTTCGAGACGCGGGATCCGGCGCGGCGGGCGTGGGAGGAGTGGACCCGCGAGCATACGCACATGGTGACGGAGCTGCCCGGTGTCGGTGAGGTCGAGCGGTGGTCAGATCTGGTCGAGGTGAAGCTGCCGTTCGTGTCGTTCAGGGGCACCTACGTGTTCGCCTCGGATGGTGCGGTGGTGACGTCGGACTCGACCCTGCGGTTCCGGGAGCGGTCGGAGGTGGAGGAGTCGCTGCAGACCGTCGGGTTCGTGGTGGACGACGTACGGGAGGCGCCGGATCGGCCGGGAAAGGAGTTCGTGTTCGTCAGCTCGAAGCAGTGAGCAGCGCCGTGAGGGTGTCGTGGGCGGTGCGGGACATGACCGGGTTGGTCTCGACGTAGTACCAAAGGCAGCCGATGGCCTGGGCGAAGGACCAGCCCATGCCGCGGCGCCATTCGTCGTCGTCGCTACCGAGAGCCGATCGGAACGCGGCGCGGGCGTCGGTGTCGAGGAGGTTCCAGGCCGGGGCGAGGTCGATGGCCGGATCGGCGACGGTGAACGTGCCGACGTCGATGACGCCCACCAGGCGGCCGTTCTCGGCGAGCAGGTTGCCGGGCATCAGGTCGCGGTGGGCCCAGACGTCCGGTTCGGTTCGCGGCGTCGTCCGGAGGTCTGCCCAGAGGCCTCCGAGGGCGTCGACGTCGATCATCCCGCGGCTGCGCTCCAGGCTCTCGGCGACATAGCCGTCGTGAGTTGTGAGTACGCCGCCACGCCACGAGCCGGTGAATACGCGGCCTTCGGTGGGGACAGCGCGGAGCGCGCGCACGAACGTCGCCAGGTCCTCGGCGAATCCGATCGAGCCGGCGACGTCGGCGTCGTACGCGATCGTTCCCGGGAGCCAGCTGTAGACGGCCCACGGCAGCGGGTACGCCTCGCCGGGCTCGCCAATCTCGACCGGCTGCGGCGTCGGGTACGGCGAGATCGCGTGCAGCCGGCGGGCGGCGTCAGCCTCGTCGTCGAGGTCTTTGCGCGTCGCGGCCGGGTCACCGGGCTGGATCGGGAATCGTGCGACCAGGTCATCGCCGATCCGGAACAGGGCATTCACCGTGCCGTGCGAGCGGACCGGGCTGATCGTGGGGCCGCGCCACGCCGGGAACTGTGACCGAACGAGCCGCGTCACGAGATCGGTGGTCACGTCCAACTGTCCAGGATGCATCGGCACGCCCAGCAGTATCCGGGAGTCGATCGTCACCCCGCATGCCAATTAGACGAGCAGGGCCGGCGCACGCCGCGCAGTCGACGCTCGCGGTCCGCGCCGACAAGTCGTCGCACTGCCGACAGGACAGGTCGTCGCACTGGCCGACAGCACAGGTCATCGCACCAGGCCGACACGTCGTCACACCAGGCGGATAGGCCGACAGGTCGTCGTACTAGGCCAAGTCGTCGTGCTAGTGGGTGGCGAGGGGCCTGGCTCGGTCGGTTGCCAGGCGGATGGCGAAGACGGCGAGGGCGGTGCCGGTGAGGTAGCGGTGGATGCGCATCCAGGTCGGGCGGCGGGCGAGGAAGATCGCGATCGAGCCGGCCGTGATGATGAAGATCGCGTTCACCGCGACGCCGACGGCGAGCTGGACCAGGCCGAGGATCAGGCTCTGGGCGCCGAGGTGGCCGCGCGACGGGTCGAGGAACTGGGGCAGCAGCGAGATGTAGAGGATGGCGATCTTCGGGTTCAGCAGGCAGGTGAGCAGGCCCATGCCGAACAGCTTCCGCGGCCGGTCGGGCTCCAATTCCTGGGTCGCGAAGACCGAGCTGCCGCCGGGACGGAAGGCGTTCCAGGCGAGCCAGAGCAGGTACGCCGCACCCGCAAGCTTCAGCGTCAGGTAGATCTCGGGGACCAGTGCGAACAGGGTGGCGAGGCCGGCGCTGGCGGCGAGCAGGTAGACCAGGAAGCCGACGCCGACGCCGGCCAGCGAGATCAGCCCGGCGCGGCGGCCCTGCGCGACCGATCGCGACACCAGGTAGATCATGTTGGGCCCGGGAATGATCACCAGTCCGAGTTCGACCAGCGCGATTCCGAGCATTGCCTCACCACTGACCAGCACGCGCATCCCCTTTCGTCGGACTCGAACCTAACAATCCGCGGCGTCACCGGCTGGGAATTTCCCGGGCGTGAGACGGGTCGTGGGTAATCGGGTCGCGGGTGGGGGTCACGGGCGGCTAGGTTGGGGGTGTACGCCTGACGGTTTGTGAAGGAGACGGTATGAGCGACAAGTCCAGCAAGCCGGCGGACGATCTGCAGAAGAAGTTCCGTGAAGCGCTCGAGAAGAAGAACGCGCATCACACCGCGCACCCGGGGTCCGGGTCGCGGCGTGAGGGCGTCGGCGAGGCGCACAACGACAAGCAGAGGCGCCAATTCCGGCGCAAGTCCGGCAGCTGATTCCGCCAACTGTCCATCCATCCGCCTGAGCCCCGGGTTGCCGCCCGGGGCTCGACTCTTTCCGGGCAGCCCCGGGCCCGGTATGCCCCGTCGCGCGGCCGTGGCCGGTCGGGGTGGTTGCGCTAGGAATCACCCGGGTGGCAGCGGTCGGGGGTTGAGGTCCTGACCCGGCATCTGCGCGAGGTGTTGTCAGGTGACGGGCTCGCGTTGTTGTCGGTGAGCCCGCAGACCGCGAGCCTCGCCCTGGACGTCAGCCACGACCGGCTGCGGGGTCGGGCTGCTGAGCGTTGAGCAGTGCGGCCAGTCGGGTGAGCTCCGGCTCCCAGCTCTGGCGGTGGTTGGCCGCGTCCTCGTCGGTGGCGAAGCCGGTGTGGGTGAGGAGCATTCGGGTGCCTTCGGGAACCTCGGTCAGCTCGACCTCCACCCGGGTCGCCTCGTCATCCCCGCCGTCCCACTTCCAGCTGAAGGCGAGCCGGTAGGGCGGTTCGACCTCGAGGTAGGTGCCGCGGACAACGTGTGGACCCATCTCGACCACGTAGTCGCCCCCGACCCGGACGTCCGCCTGGACCTTCAGTTCCAGGTCCGGGTTGGGGCAGTACCACTGGGTGAGCAGCTCCACCCGGGTCCATGCGTCGTACACCTTCCGAATGGGTGCCGGCAGCACCCTGACGATCCGAAAGTCAGGTCCCATCCCCACCTCCTCGCAGCAACTCTTCCAGCCGGTCGAAAGTGCTGTTCCAGTACGTCGTGACGTCGCCGAGCCAGTCCTCGACCTCGGCGAACGCCTCCGGCCGGATCGTGCAGACCACCGTCCGGCCCACCTTGCGCCGGGTCACCAGCCCGGCGTCCACCAGCACCCCGACGTGCTTCGTCATCGCCGGCAGCGTGATCCGGTGCGGCTCGGCGAGCTCGCCCATGGTCGCGTCGCCCCGGCTCAGCCGGCTCACGATCGCCAGTCGGGTCGGATCCGCCAGCGCTCCGAAGGTCGTCGTCAGCACGGAGAACACTTCACCAACTGGTTAAGTGTCTGTCAAGGGCTCACAGCAGATCAGCCAGGAGCCGGGCAGGCATCCACTCGCGCACCGAGCTCGCACAGCACGTAGCGTCGCCGTCACCGCACGCGAGGCCGAAGTGCGCTGAACATCCGGTGAATCCGGGCTGAATCACAGCGATGGGATTGCGGCGTACTTGACTTCGGATGGCATTCTTTCCGGGTGACAGAGTTGATGGAGGCGGCGCGACAGCTGCTCAGTGTCGCGATGGCCTCACATTGGCTGCTGCTCGTTCTGTTCCTGGCGGCCGCGATCGACGCCGTGTTCCCGGTGATCCCGAGCGAGGGCCTGGTGGTCACGGCCGGGATGGCCGCCGCCGCGGGCCACCAGAACCTGCTGCTCGTGATCGTGCTGGCGATGCTCGGCTCGGTCATCGGCGAGTCGGTCTGCTACCTGATGGGCCGTGGCTCCGGCCCGGCGCTGCATCGGTGGATGAAGCGCCAGGAGCGCAGACAGGCTGTGTACGACAAGGTGTCGGCCGCGCTGCACTCCCGCGGCGGGCTGATCCTGATGACGGTCCGCTACATCCCGGGTGCGCGGATGGTCGCCACCCTGACCGCAGGGGCGACCCGCTACTCGTTCAAGAAGTTCTTCGTGTTCACCTTCGCCGGCGTGACCGTCGCCTACACGTACGTCGCTCTGCTCGGGTACATCGGCGGTGACGCGTTCGCGCACGACTCGCTGAAGGCACTCGGCTTCAGCCTGAGCCTGGCGTTCCTGATCGGCCTGGTGATCGAGACCTCCCGCCGGATCGCGCTCAAGCGCCGCGCCGCCAAGGTCACCACCGGGTAGCGAGTTCGCCGATCGCGGTGGCGACCAGGTCCAGCTCCGCCTCGGTGTTGTAGCACTGCGGCGACAACCGCAGGCACCACTCGACGTTCCTTTCGGCGAAGTCGTACTGCGCTAACTCCCGGAAGCTCAGTCGTTCGGTCCCTATCTCGCGGAGCCGATCGGCCGGACGATGAGCGTGCTGAGGTCGACCTCGGCCGGTTGAGTCAACGCGAACACGATCGTGGCCGCGAGCTGTTCGGCGCTGATCCGCGGCCGGCCGGGCTCCAGGCCGCCGACAGGATCGGAGAACGCGGTCTCGACCGCGCCTGGCGAGACCAGCGTGACGCCGATTCCGTCGCCGGTGACGAGTTGGCGGACGTTCTCCGCGAGCCCGGTGACGGCGAACTTCGTCGCGCCGTAGATGTTGCCGGGGGTGTGCACATGCCCGGCCAGACTGCCGACCAGCACGATCCGCCCACGGCTCTCGCGTAGCGCGGGCAGGCTGTAGTGGATCAGCGAGGCCGGGCCGAGGACGTTGGTCAGGATCATGTGCCGCCAACCCTCGGGATCACCGTCGCCGATCGAGTCATGGGTCGCGTAGCCGGCGTTGGCGACGATTCTGTCCAGCCGGCCGTACGCCTCGACCGTCCGGTTCACGGCGTCCTCAGCCGCCGCGGGCTCGGCCGCGTCGCCGACCACGGTCAGCAGTTCGGCCGGACTGCCGGCGCTCCCCGCGAAGGCGTCGAGACGGGACTTGTCCCGGCCGGTGACCGTGACCCGGTGACCGAGTGCGAGCAGTTGCCGGGCCGCGGCGGCGCCGATGCCGCTCGAGCCGCCGGTGATCAGCGTGACCGTCATACGACCGACGCTAGATGCTAGAGGAGGCTCTAGGTCAAAGGCGGAGGTAACCGTACGCGCTCTGCCAGGTGCCGCCGGCCTTGATCCGGCCGACCACCAGTCGCTGCAGCGTGGTGTCCTGCGGCAGCTCGTCCAGCCGGTCGAGGCCGTGCGTACGGAAGGTGAAGAAGATCGCGCTGTCCTGGCTGTCGTTCGGTGTCCCGTACGGCGTGAAGCGGCGGCCGAAGCGGACCATGTTCGACTCCGGCGGAAGGTTGTCGAGCAGGTACGGATCGATCAGCCAGGACCACAGTGTCGCCGTCTTCACCGGATACTCCGGGAAATAGCGCGGGAAGAACTCGCGGGCCTTCGCGAAGCTGTCGTCGACCAGCTCGGGAGTCAGCGGGCCGGTCTCCGGGATGTGTACGCCGATCACCCATTCGCCCGGCTCGGTCCCGGGCACCGGGTTGTCGTCCGGCACCTGGTGGAGCAGGAACTGCAGCCGGCCGAGCGCGTAGAGCTGGCCGGTCCAGTGGATCGTCATCCACCAGTGCGTCTCCAGGCCGTACTCGCCGAAGGTCCGGCGATGCACCTTCAGCTGCTGGCCGAGGTCGGCGAGTGACGCCCAGCTGATCTCGTCCGGGATCCCTCGCTCGGCGTGGAAGCGCCGTACGTCGGGGAGCGTGTCGAGGAAGGCCTGGACCGAGTTGCGTGGGTCCTCGGGCATCCGCAGCTGCGGTTCGCTGCCGAGCTTGCCGAGCTCCGCCCGCAGCTGGTCGGCCAGGTCCTTGACCACGACCGGGTCGGCCTCGAAGGCCTCGGCAGCCTGGCGGTCCTCGTCGCTGAACCCCAGCAGGCAGTACTCCTCGGCAGTCGTCACTCGCCAACGGTATCCGATCCGCACGAGGCAGAGACTTACCGCTCCTCGGCGCATCCGGTGGCGGACCCACGGCATGACGTGAGGCGGTCATATCGTGAGGTCGTGGTCGCCTACCTCCGCGTTCCTCCGCCCGACGAGCAGCGTGATGTCGTCGAGCACTACTGGATGGTCGAGGCTCCCGGGTCGGCCGACGTACGACGGGAGATCCTCATCCCGAACGGTCGCCCCGCGCTTGCGATCGCGCTGGCGGAGCCCGGTCGGCGGCACGACCCGGTGACCGGGACCGAGTGGATCAACGACGCGTCGCTCTTCGGGATCATGACCAGGCCGCACGTTCTCACCCAGTCCGGTCCGTCGAGCTATGCGGGGGTGGAGTTCAAGCCGTGGGGAGTTGCGGCGCTCGGGGTTGCCGGCGGGTTGCTCGGCGGACCTTCGGATGCCGCCGCGACGCTGGCCGCGCTGCACGGGTACTACGACCAGGCGCATGCGGCCCGGGACTTCAAGCGGTACACCGGGGTGAGCGCGTCGTCGTTCCGAGAGGTGCAGCACGGGATCGCGGCGCTGATGCATGAGAGATCTGTGCAAGACGCCACGAGGTCGGCCGAGTCAGGCTGAGGGCACAACCTCGTGAGCGAAGGAGAAAGATCAGTGGGACGGATCATCCATGTCGAGCTGACCTCGACCGATGTCGACCGGACGGCGGTGTTCTACGCCAAGGCGTTCGGGTGGACGACGGAAGCTTCGCCGTTCATCGGCGGGTATCTGGTCGCGTCGACCGGGGAGGGTGACGGGATCGACGGGGCGATCATGAGCCGGCAGTACCAGCAGCAGCCGGCGATCGCCTGGGTCGAGGTCGACGATCTGGACGCGACATTGGCTGCGGTCGCCGATGCGGGTGGGAGCGCTGCGAGCGATCCGCAGGAGCTTCCTGGGGTTGGACGGCTCGCGTACGTCCGTGATCCCGACGGCACCCTGGTGGAGTGCGTCAGTCGGTGTGAGGTCAGCCGGCGGCGGTGTCGATGTGGCGGGCCAGGACCAGGTCGTCGTCGGTGATGCCGCCGGCGTCGTGGCTGGTGACCCGGAAGGTGATGGTGGTGTAGCGGATGTCGATATCCGGGTGGTGGTTCATCGACTCGGCCAGTTGGGCGACCGTGGCGACCAGGCGGATCCCGTCCAGGAACGTCTCCCGCTTGACGCTGCGGACCAACGCGTTGTCCGCGAACTTCCACTGCGGCAGGTGGTCACGGATCGCCTGGTCGATCTGGTCGTCGGTCAGCAGCTCAGCCATGCGCCACACTCTAGACCCTTCCTACCCGAGCGCCTTCCAGAAGGCGAGGCGGTGCTCCTTCTCGTAGTCGACGGGACGGATCGCAGTCGGAGCGAGTGACTGGACCGTGTCCGGGGTGGTGAACTTCGGCCAGGCCGGCAACCCGTCGCCGTTCGGGTCACTGCGATGGGCGAAGTTGGTCCAGTAGCCGATCATCGCGTCGGACAGGGCGAGCTGGTCCTGCGTCATCCCGGTCGTGCCGCTGGGGAACAGGTACTGTACGTCGCCCGCGTGCCAGGCGCCGGCCTGGAACCCCTTCGGGAACGGGATGTCCAGCGGCGCGTTGCGGTCCGCGAACTCGTAGAACCACAGCGGATTCTTTGCCGAGAGCAACTGGTTCTGCTTCAGCTGGGCCTGGGCCCACATCCGATCAGTGATCACAGCCGCCCAGGCCACCGCCGGTGTGACGTAGTCGGTGAGCGGATACTCCTTCTCGATGGCGACGGCGGCGTCGCCGAAGGCGGTCCGGAGCAGTCCGGGGTACGCCGCCGCCGTGACCGGACTGCCGGCCAACTCGCGGAAGAAGGCGACGAAGGTGGTGTGCTCGTCACGCGTCGTACCGGAGAGCACGGGGACGCTCGCGAAGTCGCCGTTCGCCAGCGCTTGCGCCGGATCCGAGGGGAGCTGGTCGTTGCCGAGGGCATACGGCTGGAAGATGTTCATCACCTGCGGCGCCGCGAGCAGCTTGGCGGCCGGGACCTTGCGCAGACAGGCCAGGTCCTTGCAGCCTAGTTGCTGGGCCAGGGCAACGCCTTGGGTCTGGGCGTCCTTCGTCGTGGTCCAGCCGTACCAGGGGAGGGCGGGCAAGTCGGGGTAGGTGGCCCCGGCCGGCATGTCCATCAGGGTGAAGCCGCTCTGCATGATCACCTTGTCGAACAGGCCGTGCGACGCCTTCGACATCAGGTGCGCGCTGGTCGACGTGGCGCCGTACGAGACTCCGAACAGGGTCACGTTGCCGGGGTCACCGCCGAACGCCTCGGCGTTGCGCTGGACCCAGCGCAGTACGGCGCGCTGGTCCTGCAGGCCGATCGTGCCGGAGTCCTTCAGCTCGGGATGGCCGAAGCCGCCGAAGACGCCGAGGCGGAAGTTGAACGTGACCACGACGACCTCGCCGTTCGCCGCGAGCCGGGCCGGGTCGAACAAATGACCGGCTCCGATCGCGCCGTCGCCGTGGATCCACACCATGACGGGCTTCTTCTCGCCCGACCTGGCCGGGGTGGTCACGTTGAGGAACAGACAGTCCTCGTTCGTGCCGGACAGGTCGGCGATCGGGCTCTTCAGCTGTGGGCACGGGCTGCCGGGTTTGGTGGCGTCGCGTTCGCCGGTCCACGGTTTCGCCGGTTGCGGGGGTGCCCACCGGAGCTCGCCGACCGGCGCGGCGGCGTACGGAATCCCTTGGAAGACGCGGCGGTCGGAGTGCACGGTGCCGCGGACGTCGCCGGTGTCGGTGTGGACGACCGGGCCTTGGCTGGCCACTCGAGGCGCCTCATCCTTGCTGCAGGCAACTAGTGTCGCGACGAGGGACAGGGTCAGTGCGATCGCGCGCATCTCAGGCCTTCCGGGTGGTGCGGTCGACCAGCGCGGCGAACTCCCGGCCGGCGGCATCGAGGTCGAGACCGGGTTCGAGTTCGAGCTGGCGGATGATCCCGTCCCGGACGGACAGGATGAACACCGCAACCAGGTGCGGATCGAACTCCCGGAGTACGCCGCTTTCCTGACCGAGCCGCAGTACGTCGGCCAACCGGTCCTGGTCCGATCGCGCCAGCTCGGCGGGCACCACGTCCTGCTTGATTCGGACCAGTGCGGCCGCGTGTGAGCGGTGGGTGCGAAGGAACGCGATGTTCGCCTCGACGAAGCCGCGCAGCACCTCGGCCGGCCCCTCGACGCCCTCGGTGTGCTCGAGGACGAAGCCGGCGAAGGTCGCCAGGATCTCCCGGCCGACCTCCTCGAGCAGCTCCTGCCGGTTGGCGAAGTGATATGAGATCAGCCCGGTGCTACTCAGCCCGGCCTGCTCCGCGATCGCCTTGAAACTCGCCTGAGCCGATCCCGACGCAGCGATCACCTCGATCGCCGCCGCCACGATCTGAGCCCGCCGCGCCTGCTCGGTCACCGTCCGTTTTGCTCGCACAAGCAAACTCTAGCTCATCCAAGCAAGCATCACCTCTATGCCGGATCTCGTCGGTTGATGAACTCTCTGAGGAGGCGCCGGGTATCCAGAAATCACAGGCGGCGATCGTCAGGCTGATGTCGGGCGCCGTACCCGGGTAGCGGTGAGCAAGGCGACGAGGGCAAGGGCCGCGCCTGCGGTGATGATGGCGCCGAAGACCCAGGGCTGGGGGTTCGAGGCGTTCAGCGCGAGGAGGGTGCCGCTGACAGCGAGTGCGGTGGCGATGCTCATCGAGGCGGCCATCTGAGCCGCGCTGCTGTTGCGACCGGAGTTGCCGGCGTCGGACAGATCCAGCGTCAGCACCGACAGAGACGACGAGTTCAGGCCCATGCCGATCCCCGCGAAGGCCCAGCCGATCAGCCCGAACCAGGTGCTCGCGTCCGTCCACGCCAGCAGCGAGGTGACCAGCAGTCCGCCGGTCATCAACGCGAGCCCCGTGCGCAGTACGGTCACTCGCTGGATGCCGTGCTCCCGGCCCTGCAGCCAGGACCCGAACGCCCAACTCGTGCCCGTGATCGACAGCGTCACGCCGGCCTGCGACGGACTGAAGTGATGCTGGAGCGTGAGCAGCAGCGGCAAGTACGCACCGACGCTGGCGAACGCCGCGCTGCCGAGCCCTCGTACCGCGACCACGGCCGGGAACCCTCGCCGCGCCACGAACGTCCCCTGCGGCATCACCCGTACGGCGGCCAACCCGAGCACCACCACCGCCACCACGATCGCGATCCCGCCGATCACCGGATGCGCCTCGAGGTGATCACCGGCCAGCGTCATCGAGAACAGCGCGACCGAGGCGGCGAGCGCCCACGGCAGCGCCGCCCGCCCGGCCTCGAGCGCGGCCGCATCCTCAGCGCTGCGCTCGGGCGCCGGCGTGCTCAGCGTCTGCCGCATGGCCGGGCCCAGCAGCATCCAGCTCGGCACGATCAGCAGGACCGCGCCGAGGAACACCCACCGCCAGCCGAACTGCTCGGTCACCACCCCGGTCAGCACCGGGCCGAACAGCGACGGCAGGATCCACATCGCGGCGAACAGGGAGAACATCTTCGGCCGCAGTACGGCGGGCAGCGCGCGGGCGACCAGCACCATCAGGGAAACGTCGAGCAACCCCTCGGCCAAGCCGCTGAGCAACCGGCCGGCGACGATCATCGGCATCGCCGACGCGGTGCCGACCAGCAGCTGAGCCAGGGTGAACGCGATCGCGCCGGTGCGCAGGGTCGGGATCGGGCCGCGGCGGTCGGACCACAGGCCGGCGATCGCGAGCGAGATCAGGAAGCTCGCGTTCGGGGCCGCGTTCGCCAGGCCGAAGCTGCCCAGCGCGTCGAACTCCCGCACCATGGTGGGCAACGCCGTACCGACGGCACGGTTCTCCAGCGCGCTGAGGGTGACCAGGCCGATCACGCCGAGCACGAGTGGCAGGTGGCGGCCGCTGAACAGCCGGGGCGGGGGCGCGACGGGCGCGTTGACCGAGGACATGGTGGATATCGTTGAAGTTCAAGTCAGCTTCAAGTCAAGTCCTGCTGCTGTCGGGAAGGCGGAACACCAGTACAAGGACGCGCAGGACCAGGACGACGCAGATCACCAGCAGGTTGTAGCCGAACAGCTGGAACAGCGTGATCGAGTCGGTGATCCGCGGACCGCCCGGCGTACCGAGCAGCAGCACCGCCATCAGGCCGGCGGTGGCGCCGAGAATGGCGAGGAGGACCTGGTGCAGCAGCGTGGTGACGTGCCGGCGGTCGCGGTCGTCGGCGAACAGGCGAACGTTCAGGTTCAGGCGGCCGCTCTCGGCCGCGGCGGCGATCCGGTCGATCCGGCGCGGCAGCCGCCGCAACATCGGCAACAACGTCGCGAGCTCCTCGGTCGCCGTACGGCGTAACGCGTCGGGAGCGAGGCGGTCGGTCACGTGCGCGGTGGCGAACTGGCGGGACGCGGCGACCAGGTCGAAGCCAGGGGAGATGCGCGAGATGGTGCCCTCGACGGTGGCCAGGGCACGGAACACCGCGGCCACCTCCGGCGGTACGCCGAGATCGTGCGAGGTGATGATCTTGAACAGGTCGTTGAACATGGCCGGCCCCAGCGCCACCCCGGCGGCGAGGTGACGGGTCATGAACTGGCCGACGGCGCGCTCGAGACTCCGTTCGTCGATGACGTCAGGGCGGTAGACGATCTCCAGCAGGGCATCGGTCGCCGCGACCGGGTCACCGTGGTCGATCGCGAGCAGGAACCGCTGCAGCGCCTCCCGGGTGGCCGGATCGAGCCGGCCGACCGAGCCGAGGTCCAGCATGCCGATCCGGCCGTCGGTCAGCAGCAGGAAGTTGCCGGGATGCGGGTCGGCGTGGAAGACACCGTCGATCGCGACCTGGCCCAGCAAGCAGTCGAACAGCGTGCGGCCGAGCCGGGCCGCGTCCAGGCCGCGGTCGGCGATCGCTCCGGCGGCGTTGCCCAGGCCGATGCCGTCCAGCCGCTGCATGGTCAGGACCCGGCGGGTGGAGGCGTGCGGGTGGAGCTCGGGCACGACCATTTCGTTGTTCGAGGCAACTGATCGGCCGGCCGCGACGGTGGTCATGTTGCCGGCCTCGACGGTGAAGTCGAGTTCCTCGCGCATCGCGTCCGCGAACCCGTCGGCCAGGGCGCGGACGCCCATCGCCCGGCCCCAGTCGGTGTTCCGCTCCAGCAGCCGGGCGAGCCGCCGGACGATGTCGAGATCCCGCTCGACCACCGCGGCGATGCCGGGTCGCTGGACCTTGACCACCACGCCCTGTCCGTCGGGCAGCCGGGCCGTGTAGACCTGGGCGACCGAGGCGGCGGCGAGCGGCTCGGTGTCGAAGTCGGCGTACAACTGGTGAGGCGGTGCACCGAGCTCGTCGGCGAGGACGGCCTCGACCTCGGGCCACGGCGCCGGGGAGACCTGGTCCTGCAGGCGGCTCAGCTCGTCGGCGACCGAGGCGGGGATGATGTCGCTGCGGGTGGACAGCACCTGGCCGAGCTTGACGAACGTGACGCCGGCCTCGTCGAGGGCCAGCCGCAGCGATCGGGCCAGCTCGGCCTGACCGGCGGCGTTCTCGCGACCGGGACGGCGACGACCGCGGAGGTACGGGCCGAGGCCGTGCCTGATCGCGATCCGGACAATCTGCAGGTAGCGCTTGGTCCGGGCGATCCGGCCGGTCAGGTCGCGCCGCAGGTCGCGGGCCCGGGGCAACGAACCGGTCGGGACGAGCGCTTCGGCCAGGACCAGGAAGATCAGGCCGGACAGCACCGAGCAGAGTGTGGTGAGGATGAGCAACGCCATCGCGGCCGCGTTCGACCCCTCGAACGGCGGCGGCCCGACCAGCCCCTCGGCGATCGGATTGAACAGCGCGAGGGTCAGCCCAGTACCGACCGCCAGCCGGACCAGGCCGAACCGCACCCCGAGCAGCCGTTGGGCCACCGGCACGAAGACAGCCATGAAGATGGCGATGTTGATCAACCCGATGAGTACGACGTCCATGCCCGGAACCCTAGGCGCTGCATTCCCCCACCGACTCACCCACACGAGTGAACGCCCCCTGGGATCGTTTCGCTGGCAGACCACTCATAGAGGGGGTTTGCCACCCGGAATCAGGGTGGCAAACCCATCACTTGGTGGGTCAGCCAGCCAAATGACGGCCCCCTGGCTCACGGGGGAGGCCAGGGGGCCGGAGGGGTGGGTCAGGCGGGGCGGCGGCGGATCTTGTTGCCCAGCCAGACCAGGGGGTCGTACTTGCGGTCGACGACGCGTTCCTTCATCGGGATGAGGGCGTTGTCGGTGATCTTGATGTGCTCGGGGCACACCTCGGTGCAGCACTTGGTGATGTTGCAGTAGCCCAGGCCGTGCTGCTCCTGGGCCTCGTGCTGCCGGTCGGCGGCGTCGAGCGGGTGCATGTCCAGCTCGGCGATCCGCATCAGGAAACGAGGGCCGGAGAAGTTCTCCTTGTTCTCCTCGTGGTCCCGGATCACGTGACAGGTGTTCTGGCACAGGAAGCACTCGATGCACTTGCGGAACTCCTGCGAGCGCTCCACGTCGATCTGCTGCATCCGGTACTCGCCCGGCTTCAGGTCCGCCGGCGGCGTGAAGGCCGGGATCTCGCGCGCCTTGGTGTAGTTGTACGAGACGTCGGTGACGAGGTCGCGCATCACCGGGAAGGTACGCATCGGCGTGACCGTGACAACCTCGTCCTCGTCGAACGTGTTCATCCGGCACATGCACATCAGCTTCGGCATGCCGTTGATCTCGGCGCTGCAGGAGCCGCACTTGCCGGCCTTGCAGTTCCACCGGACCGCGAGATCCGGGGCCTGGGTCGCCTGCAACCGGTGGATGACGTCGAGGACGACCTCGCCCTCGTTCACCTCGACCTCGTAGTCCTTGAGCTCACCACCCTCGGAGTCACCCCGCCAAACACGGAACTTGCCCTTGTAGCTCATCGGCGTCCTCGCTTCGCTGCGGGCGCCGATGAGCAGAGCTCGCTGTGCCCAATGATGCCTTCGCTCCGCTCAGTCATGAACCGGCAGCTCCTCTTCGGTCAGGTACTTCTTCAGCTCGTCGAGTTCGAACAGTTCGAGCAGGTCGTCCCGCATCGGGAGCTGCTCCTTCTCGGTCACGTTCACCCCGCCGTCGGTGTCCAGCACGCAGACCAGCAGCTTGCGCCGCCACTCGGCCGACATGCTCGGGTAGTCGTCGCGGGTGTGACCGCCGCGCGACTCCTGCCGCTGCAGCGCCGCCTTCGCCACGCACTCCGAGACGGTCAGCATGTTGCGCAGGTCGAGCGCCAGGTGCCAGCCGGGGTTGAACTGCCGGTGGCCCTCCACCGTCATCTTCGCGATCCGGCCGCGGAACTCGGCCAGCCGGCCGAGCGCCTGCTCCATCTCCTCTTCCTTGCGGATGATGCCGACCAGGTCGTTCATCGCCTGCTGCAGTTCCTGGTGGATCGAGTACGGGTTCTCGCCGCCCTCGAGCTCGAACGGCGCCAGCGCCTCGGCCGCCGCCGCGTCGATGTCGTCCTCGGAGATCTTCGGCCGCTCCGCGCCGAGACCGTCGACGTACATCGCCGCACCCATGCCGGCGCGCCGGCCGAACACCAGCAGGTCGGACAGCGAGTTGCCGCCGAGCCGGTTCGACCCGTGCATCCCGCCCGCGACCTCGCCGGCCGCGAACAGGCCCGGGACCCTCGACTGCGCGGTGTCCGGGTCGACCTCGACGCCGCCCATCACGTAGTGGCAGGTCGGGCCCACCTCCATCGGCTCGGCGGTGATGTCGACGTCCGCGAGCTCCTTGAACTGGTGGTGCATCGACGGCAGCCGGCGGGTGATCTCCTCGGCCGGGAGCCGCGACGACACGTCCAGGAACACCCCGCCGTGCGGCGTACCGCGACCGGCCTTCACCTCTGAGTTGATCGCCCGGGCGACCTCGTCACGCGGCAGCAGCTCCGGTGGCCGCCGGTTGTTGTCCGGGTCCTTGTACCAGCGGTCCGCCTCGTCCTCGGTCTCCGCGTACTGCGCCCGGAACACGTCCGGCACGTACTCGAACATGAACCGCTTGCCCTCGGAGTTCTTCAGTACGCCGCCGTCACCGCGGACCGACTCGGTGACGAGGATGCCCTTCACCGACGGCGGCCAGACCATGCCGGTCGGGTGGAACTGGATGAACTCCATGTTGATCAGCGTCGCGCCGGCCCGCATCGCCAGCGCGTGCCCGTCACCGGTGTACTCCCACGAGTTCGAGGTGACCTTGAACGACTTGCCGACCCCGCCGGTGGCCAGCACGACGGCCGGCGCGTCGAACAGGATGAATCGGCCGGACTCGCGCCAGTACCCGAAGGCTCCGGAGATCGCGTCACCGTCCTTGAGCAGCTCGGTGACGGTGCACTCGCCGTACACCTTGAGGTTGGCCTCGTAGTCGCCGGTCTCGCGGAAGTCCTCCTGCTGCAGCGAGACGATCTTCTGCTGCAGGGTGCGGATCAGCTCCAGGCCGGTGCGGTCGCCGACGTGCGCGAGCCGCGGGTAGGTGTGACCGCCGAAGTTGCGCTGGCTGATCCGGCCGTCCGGCGTCCGGTCGAACAGGGCGCCGTACGTCTCCAGCTCCCAGACCCGGTCCGGGGCCTCCTGGGCGTGCAACTCGGCCATCCGCCAGTTGTTCAGGAACTTGCCGCCGCGCATGGTGTCGCGGAAGTGGACCTGCCAGTTGTCGTTGGAGTTCGCGTTGCCCATCGCGGCCGCGCAGCCGCCCTCGGCCATCACGGTGTGCGCCTTGCCGAACAGCGACTTGCACACGATCGCGGTGCGCTTGCCCTGTTCGCGGGCCTCGATCGCCGCGCGCAGGCCGGCGCCGCCGGCCCCGATCACGACGACGTCGTAGGTGTGTCGTTCGAGCTCAGTCATGTGAGAAGAGGTCCCAAGAAGTAGATGCTGCTCAGTTGAAGATGCGCAGGTCGGAGAACCAGCCGGCCGAGACCGCCATGATGTAGGCGTCGGTCAGGATCACGGTGAACAGCGACGTCATCGCGAACGTGCCGTGCTTGGGGTTCAGCTTGGACACGAAGGTCCAGTACCGGTAGCGCAGCGGGTGCTTGGAGAAGTTCTTCAGCCGGCCGCCGACGATGTGCCGGCAGGCGTGGCAGGACAGCGTGTAGAGCCAGAGCATCACCAGGTTGACCCAGATGATCACCGTGCCCAGGCCGATGCCGAAGCCGCCGTCCTTGCCGTGGAAGGCGAGGATGCCGTCGTACACGTTGAGGACACCGAAGACCAGCGCGCCGTAGAAGAAGTAGCGGTGCAGGTTCAGGGCGATCAGCGGGAACTTGCGCTCACCGGTGTACTTCTTGTGCGGTTCGGGGACGGCGCAGGCGGCCGGTGCGAAGAACAGCGATCGGTAGCCCGCCTTGCGGTAGTAGTAGCAGGTGCCGCGGAAGCCGGCCAGCACCACGAAGGTGATGATGCTCAACGGCAGGAACACCGGGAACTTGGGGAACCAGGTGCCCAGGTGGCTGGAGCCGGGGACACAGGAATCGCTGATACAGGGCGAGTACAGCGGCGTGAGGTACTCGTACTGATCGACCCAGTACCACTTGTTCATGAAGATCCGGACCGTCGCGTAGACGATGAAGAAGGCCAGGATCACCCCGATCCGCAACGGCGCCAGCCACCAGCGGTCGGTTCGTGCGGTCTTGACCCCGATCTGCGCGCGACCGGGTGCGCTCACTCCAGTCGTCATCAGGGAGCGTGCCGATCCGGCGCGCCGAAGCCTTCTTGCTCCGCGTCTGTCCACATGGACGCGTCATACTCCACGTCGGGAATCTCCTCGAGTTCCTCCGGAACCGGTCCGGGTCTGTGGCGGGGGTCGGGAGGGCCGAGCTCGGCCAGATCATCGTTCAGCCTGGCCACGTCCGACACCAACCGGCGAATGCCGAGGGTGTCACCGTACTCCTGGCTGAGTTTCCCGACGGCCGCATGCAGCGTCTCGAGCGCGCGGACGACCGCGGCAACGCCGCTGTTGCCCCCACTGTGTAACTCAGCACCCATGCCGACTCCAGTGATTGTTTTGTAGCGGTCAGTATGCGCACACTTTGCCTCTGGCAGCCGCGCAACGGAAGACCCTTCGGTACGGCGTGTTTCTAGTAAGGCTTGCCTCAGTTGCTGTGCGCGGTCGGGTGCAGTAATGGAGTGAATCCCGCCTTCAGTACAACGAGATTCGCCGGTGGCGTGAGTACGGCGACCTCGTGCAGCCCGGGTGGCCGGACCGGATCGCCGTACCCCTCCCAGGACCAGGGCAGCACCCGGTGATCGAGCACCAGCGCGGGGCGACCGTCGTACCGGATCATCGCCGCGTCGGGGAGCTCGTCGAGGTCCTGGATGGTGGTGCGTTGCTGTCTGGTGCGCGGGTCGACGCGCTCGACGTGGAGCTGTGCGTCCATCGCGGCGGCCCGCGGCCGCTGGTCGAGATCGCGGCCGGTGGCCCAGGCACCGGCGTACCGCAGGAAGTCTCTGCGGCGGCAGTGATGGCATGGGCGATGGCCGGCCGCGAGGGCGACTGCTTCGTCGAAGAAGAACAGTGCGGTCCAGCGGCCCGGCGGCATCGGGTCGCGCCTGACGCCCTTCCAGTCGAGGACGCAGCAGATCCACGCCTTCGACCGCCAGCGGGTGGTGCCGAGGCGGCGATCGGGACCGTGCAGCGTGCCGCGGTTGCCCATCAGCAGGCCGCGGCCCGGCTCGGCCACGATCTCCTGAGTGGGCAGGACCCGGTTCTGCAACGGCACCCTCAGATCATCCCGCTGTCCGCCGACACTTCTGGCACAGTGCCTGGATGAACCCAGTCAGTCCAGGCCGGGAGGCCCCATGACCGTGTTGAATGCCGCGCTGCCGCGCGGCGGGTCATGGGGCTTTGACTCCCGCCCTTCCCTCGTCGCTCCGGTCGCTGCGCTCCCTACGCTCCTCAGTCCAGGCCGGGAGGCCCCATGACCGTGCACATTGCCGCGCTGCCGCGCGGCGGGTCATGGGGCTTTGACTCCCGGCCTTCCCTCGTCGCTCCAGTCGCTTCGCTCCCTACGCTCCTCAGTCCAGGCCGCGAGGCCCCATGACCGAGCGGCAAGTGGTGATCGGGGTCGCGGTGGTTCGGGGAGGCCAGGTGCTCGCGGCACTGAGGGACGGGCCGGACGGTGGCTGGGAGTTCCCCGGTGGCAAGGTCGAGCCTGGGGAGACGGAGCAGGTCGCCGGCGCCCGGGAGCTCGCCGAGGAGCTGGGCGTGGAGGTCGTGGTCGGGGAGTCGCTCGGTCCCGCCGTACCGATCAACGAGCGGTACGCGCTCCGCGTGTACGCCGCCGAGCTGGCCGCGGGCGAACCGGTTGCGCATGAACACCGGGAGATCCGCTGGGTGGGCGCGGGCGAGCTCGGCGGGCTGGACTGGTTGCCCGCGGACCGGCCGTTCCTGGCGGCGGTCCGGGACCGGATGACGAAGAAATCTTGAACCGTCACGATTCGGTGACTGCTTTTCAGCACCCTTGGCGTCCATACTTCGAGATGCATAGGGTTCCGGCATCTCGGGAAAGCCGAGTGGCGCCGGGGTGCACTCATCGCGAAGGACTGGTGACAGGTAATGACGCTGGGGGTATCCGAGTCGCAGCAGTCCCCTGAGGGCGGTCTGCCGGCCGATGCGCTAGCCGAGACCTCCGAGGCGAAGCAGATCGAGGGCCGGTCGCTCGGTCAGATCGCCTGGGCCCGGCTGAAGCGAGACAAGATCGCGGTCGTCAGCGCGATCGTGATCCTGCTGATCATCGCGGTGGCGGTCTTCGCCCCGCTGATCGTCAAGCTGAACGGCTTCCCGCCGGATCAGTTCAACCGGACCGACGCGGACGGTCAGCCGCTGCTGAACACCCGCGACGGCGGTATCCCGATCGGTGGGCTGTGGGGCAGCGGCACGAGCAGTGAGCACTGGCTCGGTGTCGAGCCGCAGAACGGCCGGGACGTGTTCTCCCGGCTGGTGTACGGCACCCGCGTCTCGCTGCTGGTCGCGCTCGGCGGGACGGTCATCGCCGTCATTCTCGGCACCGTGATCGGGATGGTGTCCGGCTACTTCAAGGGCTGGGTCGACACGCTGCTGAGCCGCTTGATGGACATCATGCTGAGCTTCCCGACCCTGCTGTTCATCATGGCCCTGACGCCGGTGATCGCCTCCCGCGGCCAGGACCTGTTCGGCATCCCGGACGACAACAAGCTTCGGATGGGCGTGCTGATGTTCGTGCTCGGCTTCTTCGGCTGGGCGTACCTGGCCCGAATAGTCCGGGGACAGACCCTGTCGCTGCGCGAGCGGGAGTTCGTCGAGGCGGCCCGGTCGCTCGGCGCCGGTCCGATCTACGTGATCTTCCGGCAGATCCTGCCGAACCTGCTCCCGACGCTGCTGGTTTACACGACCCTGCTGATCCCGAACTACATCACCGCCGAGGCGGCGCTGTCGTTCCTGGGTGTCGGGATCAAGGAGCCGACCGCGTCGTGGGGCCGGATGATCGCCGACGCGTCGGACTGGATCGAGAGCAATCCGCTCTACCTGTTCTTCCCCGGGCTCGCGCTGTTCATCACCGTGCTGGCGTTCAACCTGCTCGGTGACTCGGTCCGCGACGCCCTCGACCCGCGTGCCGGAAGGGGCTGACCGATGGGCCGCTATCTGATCCGCCGGCTGCTCCAGACGGTGCTCATTCTCCTGGTGATCAGCGCGATCACGTTCTTCCTGTTCTGGGCCACCCCGGCGAATCCCGCGTTGCTGATCTGCGGCAAGAACTGCAACGCCGAGACGGTTGCCCAGGTCAACGAGACGTACGGTTTCGACGATCCGCTCATCGTCCAGTACGGCACCTACATGCAGGGCCTGGTGAGCCCGGGGGGCCGGACGATCGGCTCCGAGGGCAGCGAGCGGACGTGCGCGTGGCCGTGTTTCGGCGAGTCGTACCAGAACGGCATCCCGGTCTGGAACTCGATCTCGGACGCGTTCCCGGCGACCTTGTGGCTGGCCACCGGTGCCGCCGTACTGTGGCTGTTCTTCGGCGTGATGCTGGGACTGCTCGCGGCGTTGCGTAAGGGCAAGGCGCTGGACAAGCTGAGCGTCGGCGTCGCTCTGTTCGGTGTGTCCTTCCCGACGATCGTGTTCGGCTACCTGCTGCTGTTCCTGTTCATCGTCAAACTCCAGTGGATACCGTTCCCGGACACGGCCAACGCGGCCTTGTTCACCGTCGGCCCGGTGAAATGGCTGCAGTTCTACATCCTGCCCTGGATCACGCTCGCGCTGGTGTTCGCGGCGCTCTACACCCGGCTCACCCGGGCCAACATGATCGACACGATGAACGAGGACTACATCCGCACCGCCCGGGCCAAGGGTCTGGGTGAGCGCACCGTGGTGTTCAAGCACGGGCTGCGGTCCGCGCTGACGCCGATCGTGACGATCTTCGGCCTGGACCTGGGCGGACTGCTCGGCGGGGCGGTGATCACCGAACAGATCTTCAGCATCACCGGGCTGGGCAAGTTCGCGATCGACTCCGTGCTCAGCAACGACCTGCCCGCGATCATGGGCGTCGTCTTGTTCGCCGCGATCTTCGTGGTCCTGGCGAACGTGATCGTCGACGTCCTGTACGCCATCATCGACCCGCGCGTGCGGCTGTCGTGACCCGGCGAGGAGACCAAGTGACCGAGTCCGTGACGAGTACCGCACCGGCAGCCGCCAGTACCGGCCGGCCGTTCCTGGAGGTCAAGGACCTGCAGGTGCACTTCCCGACCGACGACGGTGTGGTGAAGGCCGTCAACGGCCTGAGCTTCACCCTGGAGCGCGGCAAGACGCTGGGCATCGTCGGCGAGTCCGGCTCGGGCAAGAGCGTGTCCAGTCTGGCCATCATGGGCCTGCACAAGGGCAGCCGGGCGCAGGTGAGCGGTGAGATCTGGCTGGACGGCGCCGAGTTGGTGTCGATGTCCGTGCCGGAGATCCGCCGGCTGCGCGGGCAGCAGGTCGCGATGATCTTCCAGGACCCGCTGTCGGCGATGCACCCGTTCTACCGGGTCGGCGACCAGCTCACCGAGGCCTACCTGGTGCACAACGACGCCCCGAAGTCGGTGGCGAAGAAGCGTGCCGTCGAGTTGCTCGACCGGGTCGGCATCCCGTCGCCGGACAAGCGGTACTTCGACTACCCGCACCAGTTCTCCGGCGGTATGCGGCAGCGGGCGATGATCGCGATGGCGTTGATGTGCGATCCGCAGCTGCTGATCGCCGACGAGCCGACCACCGCGCTCGACGTCACCGTCCAGGCCCAGATCCTCGACCTGATGATGGACCTGCAGAAGGAGTTCAACTCCGCCATCATCATGATCACCCACGACCTCGGTGTGATCGCCCAGATGACCCAGGACGTGGTGGTCATGTACGGCGGCCGGGTCGTCGAGACGGGGAACGTCCGGGACATCTTCTACCGGCCGGAGATGCCCTACACCTGGGGCCTGCTCGGCTCGATCCCGCGGGTGAACCGCAGCGGTGACGCGCGGCTCAAGTCGATCCGCGGCACGCCGCCGTCGCTGATCAACCTGCCCAAGGGGTGCCCGTTCCAGCCGCGCTGCGACTACCAGCAGTACGTCGAGGGGCACTCGTGCACCGCTGAACTGCCGGAGCTGCTCCAGATCGACACCGGCGGGCACCGGGTTCGGTGCCACATCGACTCCGAGCAGCGCAAACAGTTGTTCGCCGAGCAGATCAAGCCGAACCTGTGACGTGCGAGGAGCGATCGTGACGACGACATCGACCGAAGAGGCGCCGGCCAAGCAGCCCTCGCAGGGCGAGCTGCTGCTCGAGACGAGCGGGCTGCAGCGCTACTTCCCGGTCACCCGCGGCATCATCTTCCAGAAGCAGACCGGCGCGGTGAAGGCGGTCGACGGTGTCGACCTGACCATCCACGCCGGCGAGACGCTCGGCGTGGTGGGCGAGTCGGGCTGCGGGAAGACCACCACCGGACGCCTGGTGACCAGGCTGGACGAGCCCACCGGCGGGAAGATCACGTTTCTGGGCCAGGACATCACCCACCTGAGCCGGGCCAAGATGCGACCGTACCGGCGGGAGATCCAGATGATCTTCCAGGACCCGTTCTCGTCGCTGAACCCACGGCAGACGGTCGGCGCCATCATCGCGGCTCCGTTCGACATCCAGAAGGTGAAGCGCGAGAGCACCACGAAGCAGAGTGTCCAGGCGCTGATGGAGCGGGTCGGGCTGAACCCCGAGCACTACAACCGCTACCCGCACGAGTTCTCCGGCGGCCAGCGGCAGCGGATCGGCGTGGCCCGGGCGCTGGCGCTGCGCCCGAAGCTGATCGTCTGCGACGAGCCGGTGTCGGCGCTGGACGTGTCGATCCAGGCCCAGATCGTGAACCTGCTGGAGGACCTGCAGGACGAGTTCGGCCTCGCCTACCTGTTCATCGCGCACGACCTGTCGGTGATCCGGCACATCTCCGACCGGGTCGCGGTGATGTACCTGGGCAAGGTGGTCGAGACGGCTGATCGCGACGAGCTCTACAACCACGCCCGGCACCCGTACACCCACGCACTGCTGTCCGCGGTTCCCGAGGCCGACCCGGACGCCACCGCCCATCGGGAGCGGATCCGGCTGACCGGAGACGTCCCGAGCCCGCTGAACCCTCCGTCGGGCTGCCGGTTCCGGACACGCTGCTGGAAGGCGCAGGAGATCTGCGCCCAGCAGGAGCCTCCGCTGCTGCAGATCGGTGCCCCCGGACACAAGGCTGCCTGCCACTTCCCGGAGGAACGCGATGTGATCTAACGGCTACTGAGAGTAGCCGTGGGTTTCGGAAAGGCATTGATAGGGGTCACGATCCGGTCACCTGGCCGAACTGTCATTGCGCCCCTTTGTGAATACGTGAGTTGATGACCGCGACATGACGGAGAGCACTTCTCACCAAGCCGCCGTGACCCGGCGTCGAACGTCATACAGGAAGGAATACTGGCCATGCATCACGTCAAACGAACCGGGGCGATCGCCCTCGGCTTCGCTCTGACCCTTACGGCGGCAGCCTGCGGCGGGGATGAAGGAACGGGCACGCCATCCGGACAGGACACGGCCGGTGCCAAGGGGGGCACCGTCACCGTCTACCACGTCAGCGACGTGGAGCACCTCGACCCGGCACGGAACTTCGTGACCGACTCCCAGATGATCGGCAAGCTGATCGGCAGGACGCTGACGGACTACCGGTACGACGCCAAGGCGAAGAAGATCATCCTGGAGAAGGACCTCGCCGACAGCTACGAGTCGTCGCCGGACTTCAAGACCTGGACCTTCAAGCTGAAGGACGGGCTCAAGTACGAGGACGGTACGCCGATCGTGGCGGCCGACATCAAGTACAACGCCGAGCGCTCGTTCTCCGCCGACATGGCCGAGGGCGCGCCGTACGCGCACGAGTACCTCGCCTGCCCGGGCTACAAGGGTCCGTACGTTGCCGGCAACAACGGTGGCAAGGGCTGCACCGCGATCGAGGTTCCGGACGAGAAGACGATCATCTTCAAGCTGAACCGCCCGGTCTCCTCCTTCGACGGCACCGCGAGCATGAAGGTCTTCTCGCCGGTCCCGAAGGCCAAGGACACCAAGACGGCGTACGACAACCGTCCGGTCTCCTCAGGTCCGTACAAGATCGAGAGCTACACGCGCAAGAAGCAGCTGGTGCTGATCCGCAACGAGCACTGGGACCAGAAGACGGACCCGCTGCGCAACGCGCTGCCGGACAAGTTCATCTTCAAGTTCGGTGACGCCGAGGCGACGGTCGACCAGCGGCTGATCGCGGACGGCACGGCGGACAAGAGCTCGCTGAGCTTCGCGGGCGTGCAGCCGGAGAACATCGCCAAGACCAACCAGGCGAACGTCAAGGACCGCGTGGTCGAGGGCACCGACATCTGCCGCCGGTACATCGCGTTCAACCAGCAGAAGCCGTTGATGAAGAACCAGAAGCTGCGCGAGGCCCTGTACTACGGTTTGGACCGGAACAGCTACCGCGACGGCCGTGGTGGCGAGCGGCTCGCCAAGGTGGTCGACTCGATCATTCCGCAGGACATGGAGGGCTACCAGGCGGAGGAGCACTTCAAGGCTCCGCCGGAGGGTGACCAGGCGAAGGCCAAGCAGCTGCTGACCGAGGCCGGTTACAAGGGCGAGAAGCTCGTCCTCGGCACCGCCGACTCCGGTCTGGCCGTGAAGGCCGCCGAGGCCGCGCAGGCGTCCTGGAAGGCTATCGGCGTCAACGTCGACATCCAGAAGATCCCGGGCGACAACTACTACTCGACCCAGCAGCAGGACTCGTCCGCGACCGACCTGATCACCGCGGGCTGGTGCTACGACTGGGCGAGCCTGACGACCATCGTTCCGTCGGTGCTCGGACCGGACACCACCGCTCCGAACAAGGCCGCGCAGAACAACTACGCGCGGAGCAACGCCGGCTGGGACAAGATGGCCGAGCTGGCCAAGGAGACCGACAAGCAGAAGGTGGAGAGCGGTCTCGCCGACCTGTACACCGAGATCATGAAGACGGCGCCGCTGGTGCCGACCGTTCAGGACCTCAACGTGTACGTCGTGGGCTCGAACCTCGACAACGTCGTGGCCGACCCGAACACCGGTGGTCTGCCCGACCTGACCCAGATCGGTCTGAAGAAGGCGAACTGACCGGCACCTGAGGTCGACAACTGAACAGTAAGCCGGAGAGGGCGGTGCCTGGAGTGGCCGCCCTCTCGTGCTGTCCGGGGCCAGCCAAGTTGTATGGGTGAACTGTATGGGTTGTACCTGGTGACCCTCCTGACGGAGCGAAAGAATCTCAGCCTCAGCCAGGTGGGGAGGAGCGAGCAATGCCGGTCTACCAGGTCGTCCCAGCGGTACGGCGGGACGACGTCGCCCCGGAGATCGTCTGCGACGTCTACGAGCTGGGTGCGCGGCGGCGTACGCCGGTCGCGGTGAAGGAGCTGACCAGTCGTCAGGTGACGATCGGCCGGATGATGTCCACCGGCGCCAAGGACGCGGCGATCGCCCGCGAGCTGGGGTTGTCGCTGCGGACGATCCGGGCCGAGATCAGCGCCCTGATCGCCGGTCTCGGGGCCAAGTCTCGCTTCCAGGCCGGCTGCCTTCTCGTCCGCCGCTTCGGCTGATCGTCCGCCGGCACACTCCCGGCCAGGCACCACGGATCCGTCACGGCCCGGCAACGCCCGGGCCGCGACCAGGTGCGACGCTGAGTTCTGTCGGTACGGCGACGTAGGCTTTTCCGCATGAGTGAGCTTCCTGATCGCCGGCTGTTGCTGGTGCACGCCCACCCGGACGACGAGACGATCAACAACGGGGTGACGATGGCGCGCTATGTGGCCGAGGGCGCCGGCGTCACACTGATCACCTGCACCCTCGGCGAGGAGGGTGAGGTGCTGGTGCCGGAGCTCGAGCACCTGGCCGCGGACCAGACCGACCAGCTCGGCGAGCACCGGATCGGCGAGCTGGCCGCCGCGATGGCCGAGCTCGGCGTCACCGACTACCGGTTCCTCGGCGCTCCCGGGAAGTACCGCGACACCGGGATGATCTACAACGACGAGGGCAACGCCGACGTCCCGCCGGACACCCGCAAGGACAGCTTCTGGCAGGCCGATCTGCTCGAGGCGGCCAACGACCTGGTCCCGGTGATCCGCGAGACCCGTCCCCAGGTGCTGGTGACGTACGACCAGTACGGGAACTACGGCCATCCCGACCACATCCAGGCGCACCGCGTCGCGACGTACGCGGCCGCGCTGGCTGCCGTCCCGTCGTACCGGGAGGATCTGGGCGAGGCGTGGGACATCCCGAAGATCTACTGGAACGCGATGGCCGAGTCGGGGCTGCGGGACAGCCTGCGGAAGTTGCGCGAGTCGGGGGACACGACGACCTTCGAGGGGATGGACCCGGACGGGCCGCTCGGGCCGTTCGTCACGCCGGACAAGTACATCGACTGCGTGATCGAGGCCGGGCAGTTCGTCGACCAGAAGATGAACGCGATGAAGGCGCACGCGACCCAGATCACCGTCGACGGCCCGTTCTTCGCTCTGTCGAACAACAACGGCAACGAGATCTGGGGCTCGGAGGCCTACCGCCTGGTCAAGGGCACGGCCGCACCGGGCCCGGACGGCCTGGAGGACGACCTGTTCGCCGGCCTCTGACCCGGAGGCTCCGCGGGTAGACCTCGCGATTACGTGACGGGATCCACACGCTCTGTTGAGGCGTCAACCTATGAGCGGGCATAGTCTGCTGGGGTGTCGTCGCCGGAGCCCAGTGGGAGTGTGGCGCCCGCGGAGTTCCGCGCGGCGCTGGGGCGTTTCGCGTCCGGTATCACGATCATGAGCACCCTCCAGGACGGCGTCGCGCACGCCATGACGGCGAATGCGTTCACCTCCGTCTCGCTCGACCCGCCGCTGGTGCTCGTCTGCGTCGACAAGGGCGTCCGGATGCACGGCGCCGTCCTCGAGTGCGGGTACTGGGCGGTGTCGGTGCTCGCCGGGGACCAGCAGCCGATCGCGGACCGGTTCGCCCGGTCCGGACGGGACCTCTACACCCAGTTCGACGGCATCGGTACGACGACCGGCCCGAAGACCGGATGTCCGGTGATTGAACACTCGCTGTCCTGGCTGGAGTGCCGGACCTGGGCGACGTACGACGGCGGCGATCACACGATCGTGGTCGGGGAAGTGCTCAGTCTTGGCGTACCCGAGTCGAGTGATCACGCAGCGTTGATCTACTACACGGGCGGTTACCGGGAACTGCCGGACGTGTGAGCGTGGAAGGGCAGTCCGGGGCAGGCCCAACGGTCGGACAGGCCCGCCCCTTCCCGTAGGATGTGCCCTTGTGCCCCGTGCGGGCGCGGCCCGAACACTCGAGCAGGAGGACGCTGTCCGGTGGGGAGAAAGCAGCTCGCGGGGATCATCGCCGCGGCGGGGCTTGGTGTGCTCGTGGTGGGGTACGGGGCGGCCTTCGCGTTCGCCGGTGACAAGATCCCGGCCGACACCACCGTGCTCGGCATCCCGGTCGGCGGGCTGTCCGAGGCGGACGCCAAGACCAAGCTCGAGGCCGGCCTGAAGGACCGCCTGGCCCAGCCGATCACGCTCAAGTCGGGCGAGTCGTCGTACCGGGTGGATCCGGGCGAGGCCGGGCTCAGCCTGGACGTGGCCGCCACCGTCGACGCGGCCGGCGCCGGCCGCAGCCTGGCTCCGGGTCACATCTGGCAGGCCCTGACCGGCGGCGAGGCCGTTGAGCCGGTGATCACGAAGGACGACGCGAAGCTGCAGGCGGCCGTCGCCAAGCTCGCGAAGCAGGTGAACCGGCCCGCCACCGACGGCACCATCACCTTCAAGGACACCGAACCGGTCCAGCACGCTCCCGCCGACGGACTGCAGCTGGACAACGCGAAGGCGGCCGGCACTCTGCTCGCCGCCTACCCCGCCGACAGCACCCCGGCCGAGCTTGCGGTCAGCGTGACCAAGCCGCACGCCGACAAGGAAGCGATGGCGAAGGCGATGGCGGAGTTCGCCGAGCCGGCCATGTCCGGCCCGATCCGGCTCACCGTCGGGTCGAAGTCGGTCGAGCTGCAGCCGCGTGAGCTCGCGCCGGCGCTGGCGGTGACCGTCAAGGACGGCGCCATCACTCCGTCGCTGAACGCGAAGCTGCTCGAGCCGCTGTTCCAGGAGCGGTTCAAGGCGCTGGAGACGCTGCCGAAGGACGCGACGGTGCAGATCGTCGGTGCCGGCCCGAAGGTGATCCCGGCCGTCGACGGCATGGTGGTGGACCGGGCCAAGGTGGGCCCGGCGATCCTGTCGGTGCTACCCAAGCCGGTCGGCGAGCGGCGGGCCCAGGTCGGGCTCGCGCCCACGAAGGCCAAGGTGACCACCGAGGCGGTCCAGGCGCTCGGGATCAAGGAGAAGATGGGTGACTTCACCACCTTCTTCCCGCACGCGCCGTACCGCAATGTCAACATCGGGACGGCGGCCCGCAAGATCAACGGCACGCTGCTGAAGCCGGGTGAGACGTTCAGCCTGAACAAGATCGTCGGCGAGCGGACCAAGGAGAACGGGTTCACCGAGGGCAACATCATCAACGGCGGCAAGTTCGTCCTGGACCTCGGCGGCGGTGTGTCGCAGTCGGCCACCACGACCTTCAACGCCGCGTTCTTCGCCGGGCTGAAGGACGTCGAGCACAAGGCGCACAGCGTCTACATCCCCAGGTATCCAGTCGGCCGGGAGGCGACTGTCGCCTGGCCGTCGGTGGATCTGAAGTTCCTGAACGACTCCGGGCACGGGATCCTGGTGCAGACGATCTTCAGGGCGTCTACGCCGGGCAACCAGGGCAGCATCCGAGTGATCATCTGGGGCACAAAGGTGTGGGACATCACGGCCGGGCAGTCCGGGCGGTCCAATCCCCGTGCTCCGAAGACCGTGTACAGCACCGAGGCGAATTGCCGGCCGCAGGCCCCGACCGCCGGTTTCGACATCACGATCTACCGGTACTTCTCGAAGAACGGCGTCCGGGTGAAGACCGAGTCGTTCACGACGAAGTACAACGCGGCCGACGACATCCGCTGCGGCCCCAAACCCGGCACGACGCCGCCGCCCGCCTCCACCCCACCGGGCCTGAGCAAGCCGACCACGACCACCCGCCCGCCGGGCTGATACCACGCGGCCGCTGTGGATGGCCTAGTTCTGCAGTTTGGTGAGCTCGGCGGCGACCTGGTTGAAGAGGTCCTCGCCGATCGCGGCGCCCTCGCGGCGTACCTGGGCCGGGTCGATCCGTAGCACCCGGTCCAGCCGGACCTCGCTGCGGCGGCCGTCCCGGTCCCAGGTGCCGCGGCCGATGTCCAGCCAGACGCGGCCCCAGCGAGCCTCGTCGGCGGCGTCGCGGTCGTGGTCCTTGCTGGTCAGGATCAGCGCCAGCAGCCACGGCCCGTCCGACCCGACCACCAGCACCGGCCGGTCCTTGCCCCGGTCGTGGTCCTCCTCGAACGGCACCCAGGTCCAGACGATCTCGCCAGGATCCGCCACTCCGTCGTCCGGATGCGGCGTGTACTCCACGTGCACCGTTCCCTCGAAGTCCCCCGCGTACTCCGGCCGCTCGGCCACGTGATCCGCCATGCCACCCGAGACTAGCGGCTAGGGTCGGCGTCTCGTCAGATAGCGGTAGCGGTACGCGGGCGCGTAGCCCAGGTTGCGGTACGTGGTGACGGCGGGGGTGTTCTCCTCGAGGACCTCGAGGTACGTGCGACGGCCCCCCAGAGGGCCTGACCAGCGCGCCAAGGCCTGCAGGAGGGCCGTGCCGAGGCCACGGCGGCGGTACGACGGGTCGACCCGGACGGCGTCCACTCCGAGCCAGTGCCCGGTCATCGAGCCGCGTCCGACGGCGACCGCCTTGCCGTCCAGGGTGATCGAGGCGAAGACCGCCTTCGGGGCGCCCTCCAGCACGGTCGGGGCGGGCTCGGGCACCGGCCCGTCGAAAGCGGCCGCGTACCAGGCCCGGTCGGGCCGCTCCGCGACCAGTACGTCGTACGCCGGGGAACCGTTCACGTGGTCCAGCGTGGCGTGCATGACGAGTACGTCGGATTGGCCGGGGCGGGCGTCGATCCACCCACAGGCACGCAGCTCGGCCTCCTCGGGACTGCCCAGCCGGACGAGTGCGAGTGGCGGCAGGCCCCGCTCGTCGTAGAAGGCCTCAGCGTGCTTCAGGGCCTCGGGCACGGGCATCCCGGGGTTTCCCGCCGGCAGCAGCGAGTTGGCCCGGCCGGTCCAGCCCGCCGATGCCCGCAGCAACCACTCGCCGACGTACGCCGTCTCCACCGCGGGCCGGCCGAGTGCGGTGGTCAGGAACAGTTGCTCCACGTCCACCGGCCGCAGCGGCATCTCGGGGATCGTTTTGGCCGCGGTGACCTGGTCTGCCCTGATCTCGTGCAGACTGCTGTCCGCGTGCCGAACGACCAGGCCCTCGGGGGTCCAGGACTGCAGTACGCCGATGACGTCGGTGAGCCCGTCGGGGATCCGGTGCCGGACGACGACACGGTGGCCGATATCACGGTCCCCAAGACCTGACACGATGCGGACTCCTGGCAGAGTGGGCGAAGTACTACCGTGATACTAGATACCTGCATCACAGCATCGCAGCACCCCAAGACCAGCGCTGCGCTTGCCTGCCATAGGAGGAGTAGCAGTGACCTACGTCATCGCGCAGCCGTGTGTTGACCTGAAGGACCTCGCCTGTGTCGAGGAATGCCCCGTCGACTGCATCTACGAGGGCAACCGGATGCTGTACATCCACCCTGATGAGTGCGTCGACTGTGGCGCGTGCGAGCCGGTCTGCCCGGTGGAGGCCATCTACTACGAGGACGACACTCCGGAGCAGTGGAAGGACTACTACACCGCGAACGTCGACTTCTTCAACGACCTGGGCTCCCCGGGCGGCGCGTCCAAACTCGGCAAGATCGACAAGGACCACCCCTTCATCGCGGCCCTGCCCCCGCAGGAACACGACGAGTAAGCCTGAAAGGCGGGGGACCGCGGCGACATCGCGGCTCTCCCGCAGCAGGAGCACGGCGAGTGACTTCCTGATTACTGATCGAGGCGGGCACACCAATGGTGTCCCGCCTCGCGTCAGGATCCGGCCCTACTGCTCCTGGACGTCGACGTGGACGTGGTCGAGGTGGCGGAGGATGGTGGGGTCGCCGGAGCGGGCGGGTGGGGTGTAGTCGCGCCAGCCGCTGTCGGAGCGGCGGCCGGCGGTCCAGATCTTGTCGCTGAAGATGACCGTGCGGATGTTCAGCAGCTCCGCCCGGGCGACCAGGTACTGCGCCATCGCCCAGCCCTTGGTCGTGTTGGCCGCCGAGATCGGCCGTACGAAGACGTCCACGGCCCGGCCCTCGTAGTGCGCCGAGCCCTCCATGTGCCCGGAGCGGACCCCGCCCGGCTGGTACCCACCGGTCGACAGCGTCCCGAACGTCTCCAGCAGATCCCGCCGTACGGCGTCCGCGCGCGGCGTCAGCCCGTTGCGGCCCATTGTCTGCACGTCCACCGACTCCGGGTCGACGGTGCAGCTGAACACGCCCTTCGACTGCCCGGTCAGGGCCGACGCCAGGATGCGCGCGTCGGCCTCGTGGTCCGCGTAGGCGTTCGGGAACGCGCTCCGCTGGACCCGGTCGGCCGCCACCGTCACCGCGAGCGTCTGGTAGTTCCTGATCTTCACCAGCGCGTCGTAGAACTTCCCGGCCGCGTAGTGCGGGTCCCGCACCTGCGCCGCCGTACCCCAGCCCTGCGAAGGCCGCTGCTGGAACAACCCGAGCGAGTCCCGGTCCCCGTGCGCCAGGTTCCGCAGGCCTGACTCCTGGTACGCCGTGGCCAACGCGATCGTCGCCGCCCGCGCCGGCAGACCCCGCCGTACAGCGACTCCCGCGATGATCGCGGCCGACTCGGCCTGTTCCAGATCCAGTACGACGGTCGCGCCGTTGACCGTGGCCGCGCACTGCTCCTTGGGCGGCAGCAGCGACGGGAGGTCCTGGTCGCCGACCCACCAGATCGCGGCGCCGACGGCAAGGGCGAGCGCACCTATGGCACCCAAGGCCACGACGGCGCCCCGCTTCATCGGCATACCGCTCCCAACGTTCGGGGGCGGGGCCTGGGTTCCTGTCTGTGGGTCACGAAGTGGTTGACGCGCTCACCGTGCCCCAGGTTCACGCGTTGGCGTGAAGTGCTTCGTTGAGCGCGATGCCCTCACCCTTGCGGGGACGGGCCTCGACCGCGCCGGTGACCGAGTTGCGAAGGTAGAGCAGACCCGGCTGGCCGGACAGGTCGCGCGCCTTGACCACGCTGCCGTCCGGGAGGGTGACCTTGGTGCCCGCGGTCACGTACAGGCCGGCCTCGACCACGCAGTCGTCACCGAGCGAGATCCCGGTGCCGCCGTTCGCGCCGAGCAGGCAGCGCTTGCCGATCGACACGATCTGCTTGCCGCCGCCGGACAGCGTGCCCATGATCGACGCACCGGCGCCGATGTCGCTGCCGTCGTCGACCACGACTCCGGCCACGATCCGGCCTTCGACCATCGACGTACCGAGGGTGCCGGCGTTGAAGTTCACGAAGCCCTCGTGCATCACCGTCGTCCCGGCGGCCAGGTGCGCACCCAGCCGGACCCGGTCGGCATCGGCGATCCGGACCCCGCTCGGTACGACGTAGTCCGTCATCCGCGGGAACTTGTCGACGCTCGTCACGGTCAGGTGCTGGCCGGCCGCGCGCGCCCGCAGCCGGACCTGCTCGATCTCGTCGACCGGAACCGGGCCGAGCGACGTCCAGGCGTTGTTCGGCAGGGCGGCGAAGATGCCGTCCAGGTTGACGCCGTGCGGGCGGACGAGCCGGTGCGACAGCAGGTGCAGCCGCAGGTACGCGTCCGCGGTGCTGCCGTCCGGGGCCTGGTCCAGGGCGATCTCGGCCGCGACGACCTCACGCCGTACCTGCCGCAACTCGTCGTTGCCCTCGGCGGCGATCAGCTCGGCGGGCGCCTTCGCGTCGGCCGGCTTGGTGCCGAGCTCGGGGGCCGGGTACCAGACGTCGAGGACGGTCCCGGCGGCGGTGACGGTGGCGAGGCCGAAGCCCCAGGCATGCGTGGTGGCGTTCACGGTCATACCCCAAAGCCTGCCAGACCGGGCCACCTCCGCTTGAATGGGACCGGCATCCGGGAGACGCCGCCGCCCGGCACGAACCGACGGAGGATTTCGATGACTGTGACCTTCGACACCGATATCGGTTCCGATGTCGACGACGTCCTCGCGCTGGCCACGATCTTCGGCTCGCCCGAGCTCGACCTCGCCGGTGTCACCACCGTGTACGGCGACACGTGCTCAGGGCGAGGATGGTCGCGCGGGTGACCTCGGTCGCCGGCCGGTCGGCCGGGCCGATCGTTGCCGGCCGCTCCGAAACCCGCTCCGGTCGCGAGGTCTGGTGGGCCGGACACGAAGGCGTCCTGTTGCCGGAGCTGGACCGCGAGCAGGTGACCGCCGGGGTGGACCCGATCCAGCTGCTCGCCGGCTCCACGACGGTGATCGCGGTCGGCCCGCTGACCAACCTCGCCGAAGCCGTCGAATTGCCGGGCCACGCCATCGAGCAGTGCTTCGTCATGGGTGGCGACTTCTCCCTGGCCAAGGACGAGCACAACATCAAGTCCGATGTCGACGCGGCCGTGGCAGTCTTCGCCAGTGAGGTCCCCGCCACCGTGATCGGGCTCGACCAGACGACCCGGATCCGGCTCGGCGGTGAGGTGGTCGCGACGATCGAAAGCGCCGGACCGCTGGGCCGGTTGCTCGCCGGGGAGATGCGGCAGTTCTGGAAGTTCATGGCGACGGACTCGAACGTCCCGCACGACCCGGCCGCCGTACTGATGCTCACCGACCCGGAGCTGTTCACGTTCGCCACCGGCCGGATCGAGGTGGACGGCGACGGCTTCACCCGATTCACGCCCGGAGCCGGCCCGCACCGCATCGTCACCGATCTCGACACCGAGCAGGTCCCGCGGCGCATCGTGGACCGGATCCTGGCCGCGTGCGGGGCACGCTAAATCCAGGGCGTCGGTCCGGCCGCATGTGATTGACTCGTCGGATGCTTCCGACCTGGCTTGAGACCGTGTCCGATCCAGTGCTGGCGGCGACGGAGGCGTCATCGCTCGAGGCGCTGCACGGAGAGCTGCTCCGGCAGTGGGGCTCGTCGGAGGTCTGGCGGCTCTCCTATGGCCTGCGCAGCGTGATCGTGAAGCGAGGGACCGATGGTCAGTACGGCGAGGGAGACGTCTACGAACGCCTCGTGATTCCGCTGGAGTTGCCGGCTCCCCGGCTGATCCACGCGGCGGACGGCGTACTCGTGCTGGCGGATGCCGGGCGAGCGACGCTGGAGCAGGAGCCGTCGGCCGACGGTTTCCTGGCGGCCGCCGAGCTGGTGGCGACCATCCGTGGACGAACGGTCCGGGGGAGCAGCGACTTCCCGCCGGAGCGGGTGAAGGAGATGGCGGACCGGATAGGCCGGATCGGATTCGACCTCGCGCCGCTCACCGATGCGCTGGCCAGGCTGCACCGGGAGGCGCCCGTCGCGGTGGTCCATGGTGATTTCGTACCGAAGAACCTGGTCACCGACGGGTCCCGCTGGACCGCGATCGACTGGCCGGGTGCCTACCTGGCGCCGCACCTCAGCGACCTCTACACCTTGCTGCGCGATGCCGTTGCTCTCGGCCACGACCGCGAAGCGATCGTTGCCCGCTACGTCGATGCCACCGGCACCGATCGGGCCCTGGTGGATCGTCAGCTGCTGGTGGGTGGCGGCTGCTTCTACCTGGTGGCGTTGAAGTTCATCGCCGAGGAGGGCCTGCGGACCATCCCGGAATCCAAGAACTGGATCGACGGTCTGCTCGCCGAGCTCGAAGACGTGGTCGGCCAGCTGTCATGAAGCTGCTCGTCCTCGGCGGCACCAAGAACCTCGGCCGTCACGTGGTCGAGGCCGCGCTCCTGGCTGGCCACGACGTCACGCTGTTCAATCGCGGGCAGACGAATCCAGGCTTGTTCCCGTCGGTACGCCGGCTGACCGGCTCGCGCTCCCAGCCGGACGCACTGGCGACGGGGGAGTGGGATGGCGCAATCGACATGTCCGGCTTCCTGGTGCAGGACGTACGCCGGAGTGCCGAGCTGCTCGTGGATCGCGTCGGGCACTACACCTTCATGTCGTCGATCGCCGTCTACGCGAGCAAGACGACGCCGGACCTGGACGAGGACGCCGCGCTGCTGCCCTGGCCGGAGGGCACCCCGGAAGACGTCTTCACCATGGACCTCTACGGCCCGTCCAAGGCCCGCTGCGAATCGTTGCTCAAGGCCCACTTCGGCGACCGCACGTCGTCCGTCCGCTCCGGCTTCGTGGTCGGCCCCTACAACCCCGACTTCGGCAACTGGGGCGAAGCCCTGGCCCACGGCAAGCCTCTCGAGTGCGCTGCCCGCCCCGACCAACCCATCCAGTACATCCACGCCGGCGACCTGGCCGCGTTCCTCCTGCACCTCACGGCCAACCGCATCCCCGGCCCCTTCAACGCGGTCGGCCCATCCACCACCATGTCCACCCTGGCCGACGCTTGGCGCACCGCCGTACCCAACCCACCCCCGATCAACTGGTCCCCACCCGAGGACCGCTTCCACCTCCCGACCGACGGCACCAACGACGGCACCTTCCAACTCACCAACAACCGGGCCGTCGCCGCGGGCCTGAAGCTTCGCCCTGACCAAGAGATCGCCCACGACTACGTGACCTGGATCAAGGCTGGCAACATCCCACCTCCACCCCCGCATTGAGAGACCATCGCCTTCCGCTGCTCGAAGTCGCTGCTCAGGGCTTGTACGTCGTTGAGCCCTGAGCACGACAGCGAGGTCCGCGCGCCGCCGGAGGCGGGGTCCTTTGCAGCTTCCCCCAGTTAGATCTTGCCGTGTTTGGGGGCTGAGGTGGCTCGGATGTGGAGTTCGGTGCGGAGGGTGACGGTGGAGGGTGGGCGGCCGGGGGAGGCGATGCGGTCTTTCAGCAGCAGGCCGGCCGTGCGGCCCAGGTCGTAGGTGGGCTGGGCGACGGTGGTGAGGCTGGGGACGACGAGGTCGGCCCAGGGGATGTCGTCGAAGCCGACGACGGCGATGTCGGCGGGGGCGCGGACGCCCCTCTTGGCCAGGCATTCCAGCGCGCCGACGGTCATCAGGTTGTTGGTGACGAACAGGGCCTCGGGTGGTTCGGGGAGTTCGAGCAGGCTCTCCATCGCGGCGTACCCGCCGGCCTCGCGGAAGTCGGCGTGGCGGACCAGGTCCTTGTGGTAGCGGAGGCCGCCGGACCGCAGCGCCGCCCGGTAGCCGGCCAGCCGGTCCATCGCCGTACTGACCTTCCGCGGTCCGGTGATACACGCGATCCGCTGGTACCCGCTGTCGATCAGGTGTCTGACGGCTTCGGTCGCGCCGTGCTCGTTGTCGACCAGCACAGTGTCGGCCTCGACGCCGTCGACGCGGCGGTCGATCAGCACCATCGGGATCTTCGCGTCCGCGAGCTGCTGTACGCCGTCCGCCGTACTGGTCGGGGAGATGACCACGCCGGCCATCTGCTCGGTCAGCACCGCGGTCGCGTACGCCGCTTCCTTGGCCGGGTCCTCGTCGGAGTTGCAGAGGACGACGTGGTAGCCCTCGGTCTGGGCGACATCCTCGAGACCGCGGACCAGCGAGGTGAAGAACGGGTTCTCGATGTCGGAGATGACAACGGCCCACAGGTTCGTTCTTGATTTGCGAAGGTTTCTGGCCACGCCGTTCGGCCGGTAGCCGAGCTCGGCCACCGCGGCGCGCACCTTCTCCGACAGCTCCGGATCCACGGTACGCCGGCCGCTCAGCACTCGCGAAACGGTGGCCGGAGACACCCCGGATCTCCGCGCGACGTCGTAGATCGTCGTCATGCCTGCCCCCGCTGGAGTCCGGTTGATCGTCTGGATCGCACTCTAACTCCTGTCCGGGGAAAGATCTCACGACGTCAGCGGGCCATCAGCGAGATCACCGGATTGCCCGGGAACTTGTCCGAGGCAACGATCTCGAAGGGTGGTGACCAGGTCGGGTCGATGAGGAGCGGTGCCGGCTTCAGCGCCCCCCAACGTCGACACCTGGATCCAGGTAGGCGACTTCACTGTGAGCTATGGCCAGGGGAGGAGCTCCGGGGTCGGGCCGGTTACCGGTCCCGGGGTGACTCGTCCGGCGTACCAGGCGGTCAGGTCGGTCAGCTTGCCGGTGACTACGACGTCGTCGCCGGTGCCGTTCTCCCACGTCGTGCCATCGTCTGCCTGAAGGATCAGGTGGATGCCTTCGGGGGTGCGGGGGCGGAGGAAGTCCAGGAGGTGGAGGCAGAACTCCCGGGACCAGCTGTCTGCGGTCGGCTCCAGAGCCAGGTCGACGGTGTGTACGGCGAGTTCGCGCCAGGTGGCGTAGATACCGGCGGCCAGGTTGCTGTTGCGGTGGAGGATCGGGCGGTCCCAGTCGCCGGGGCCGACCTTGTCCCAGGCGGTGGTGAGGGCGGTCGTCGCCTCGCGGAGGTGGTCGACGAGCTCGGCGGCGGGGCGGCCCGCACCGGCTTCGATCGCGGCGTCGCGGGCTGGACGGCCGCCGTCGTACACCTCGATCACCCGGCCTTGGAGCGCCTCCTCGACCTGACGCGTCATCGCCTCGGAGAAGTTCGCGATGTGCGTGATGACATGGCCGCGGGACCAGCCGGGCAAGCCCGACGGAGCACGGACGACCGCCTCGTCCGCCGTCGCCACCGTGTCGTTGACGCGTTGAGCAGCTGCCTTCACCTCGGGCCGGATGTCGCGCATGACCGTCACCCTAACCAAGCAAGTGTTTGTCGGTCGCGCCGATTAGGGTTGGTGCCATGAATCCGGCCCGGTTCAAAGACTTGTGCGTGGACGTGGCGAGCCCGAGTGAGATGGTCGCGTTCTGGGGGCGGGTGCTCGGGTTGACCGCGCCGGCCGACAACCCGAACGTGCTGGTCGGCGACGTCCCGGAGAAGACCATCTGGATGTGCCAGGTCCCCGAGACGAAGACGGTGAAGAACCGGGTCCACCTGGACGTCCACACCGGCGCGATCGACGAGCTGCTGCGTGAGGGTGCCACGATCCAGTCGCCTGCAACGGACGAGCAGCACTGGACCGTGTTGGAGGACCCGGAGGGCGGTGAGTTCTGCGGATTCGTCCGCGACGCCGTCCCGGCGTACCGGCTGATGGAGCTGGTGGTGGACTCGACCGACGCGGAAGCGCAGGCGCGCTGGTGGGCCGGGGTGGTCGGCGGCGACGTCGCGAGTACGCCGGACAAGCCGTGGTACTGGCTGGAGAACGTGCCGGGCCTGCCGTTCCCGTACTGGGTGTTCGTCCCGGTGCCGGAGCCGAAGACGGTGAAGAACAGAGTCCACTGGGATGTCACCGCGCCCGCCCTGCAGCCGGTGCTGGACGCCGGTGCGACACTGCTGCGGCCCAAGGACGACGAGATCGGCTGGCACGTCTGCGCCGATCCCGAGGGCAACGAGTTCTGCGTGTTCCTACAGTGATGGATGTGCCACCGGCACGGCGTGGTCATGGGGCTTTGGCTCCTGACCTTCCCTCGTCGCTCCAGTCGCTTCGCTCTCTACGCTCCTCAGTCCAGGCCAGGAGGCCCGATGACCGACCAACTTGATCTGACTGTGTCCGGCCCCGACTTGACCGAGGCGCTGGTCAACCTGCAGTCGGTCAGCGGGACCGAGGAGAAGCTCGCCGACACGATCGAGACGGCGCTGGCGGCGTACCCGCACCTGAAGGTGTTCCGGCACGGCAACACCGTGGTCGCGCGGACCGACATCGGCCGGGACGAGCGGATCGTCGTCGCCGGGCACATCGACACCGTGCCGGTGAACGACAACCTCCCGGCCCGGCGCGCGGACGGCCTGATCCACGGGCTCGGCGCGTGCGACATGAAGGGTGGGCTCGCGGTCGGGCTCCGGCTCGCGGCCACGCTGCCCGAGCCCAACCGGGACGTCACCTATGTCTTCTACGACTGCGAGGAGGTCGAGGCCGAGCGGAACGGCCTGTTCAAGCTGACCCGGTCGAACCCGGAGCTCCTCGAGGGTGTCTTCGCGGTCGTGATGGAGCCGTCGAACGCGGTCGTCGAGGCGGGCTGCCAGGGCACGATGCGGGTCGAGGTCACCACCCGCGGCGAACGGGCTCACTCGGCCCGGTCCTGGATGGGGGTGAACGCGATCCACGCCGCGGGCGAGATCCTCGCCCGGCTGGCGGCGTACGAGCCGCGCCGGGTGCCGATCGACGGACTGGAGTACCGCGAGGGGCTGAACGCGGTCGGCATCCACGGTGGCGTCGCGGGCAACGTCGTACCGGATGTGTGCACGGTCGAGGTCAACTACCGGTTCGCGCCGAGCCGGTCGGAGGCGGAGGCCGAGGCGCATCTGCGGGAGGTGTTCGACGGGTTCGACGTGGTCGTCACCGACTCGGCGCCGGGCGGGTTGCCGGGGCTGGAGCGGCCGGCCGCGGCGGCGTTCCTGCAGGTGGTCGGGGGTGATCCCAAGCCGAAGTTCGGATGGACCGACGTGGCCCGGTTCTCGATGCTCGGCGTACCGGCGGTGAACTACGGGCCCGGTGACCCGCTGTACGCGCACAAGCAGGACGAGTTCGTCCCGGAGGCGGAGATCGAGCAGTGTGAACAGCGACTGAGAGCCTGGTTGACGGCGTAGGTACTCCTCGTAACCGGCCTCGCGTCGGCGAGCCCGGCATTGGTTCAGGTCCTAACCTGGACGCATGGCAGAACCCTCGATCCACCCCGACCGCCCGATCGGCCAGCAGCAGCGCGGGCCGGTCATGATGCGGCGCAAGCAGGTGCAGCAGTCGACGTCGGAGCAGCGGCTGCTGGACAGCCGCGGTCCGTCCGACTGGGTGCACACCGACCCGTGGCGGGTCCTGCGGATCCAGTCGGAGTTCATCGAGGGGTTCGGCATGCTCGCCGAGCTCGGCCCCGCGATCAGCGTGTTCGGCTCGGCCCGGACCAAGCCCGACGACCCGATGTACATCGCCGCGGAGGAGCTCGGCGGGAAACTGGTCGGTGCCGGTTACGCGGTGATCACCGGCGGTGGGCCGGGGGTGATGGAGGCGGCGAACAAGGGTGCCTCCGAGGCCGGCGGCGTGTCGGTCGGGCTCGGGATCGAGCTGCCCTTCGAGAACGGCCTGAACGAGTGGGTCGACATCGGGATGAACTTCCGCTACTTCTTCACCCGCAAGACGATGTTCGTGAAGTACGCCCAGGGGTTCGTGGTGATGCCGGGCGGGTTCGGCACGCTGGACGAGCTGTTCGAGGCGCTCACGCTGGCGCAGACGCGCAAGGTCACGTCGTTCCCGGTCGTCTTGTTCGGTACGTCGTACTGGAGCGGGCTGGTCGACTGGCTGAGCGAGACGATGCTCGCGGACGGGAAGATCTCGGCGGCCGACCTGGACATGTTCGTGGTGACCGACGACGTGGCCGAGGCGATCAGCTACATCGTCAAGTCCGGTGAACTGGCCGACGCGGCGGCGGAGGAGGCCGCGGCGGCGGCCGCCCGGGACGTGGCCGAGGCGGACCACCCCGAGGCCCGCGAACGCCGCGAGGCCCACCGCCTCGGCTCCGACGGCAGCTGAGGCTGAATCCGGGGCTGCAGCCCTCCGCAGAGGGCTTAGGCCGTGCCTGACGATCCCGCCAGCCACGACCTAATCCGGCTCCAATTGTGCGGGTGACTCGACCGGCATGGCACGATCGGTCCCGTGATGTGGTTCTTCGGGCTGGTCGTGGTGCTGTTGATCGGGGCTGTCGCGGTGGTGGCCTCGGGTCGTTGGGGTGCCATGAGTACGGCGTACGACGACCGGCCCGACCTCAGCGTCCCGGCCCGGCAGGCACTGACCGCCGCGGATATCGAGGCGACCCGGTTCGGCGTCGGCCTGCGCGGCTACCGGATGGACGAGGTGGACTCGCTGCTCGAGCGGCTCGCCCGCGAGGTGGCGGAGCGGGACCGGCGGATCGCCGACCTCGAGCGCGCGGTCTCGCCGATCATGGACGGACCCGGGTTCTCCTCGGGCACCGACTACGACCCGTCCGAGTTCGACGACACCGGCGTCCAGCAACCGATCCTGGTCGGTGGCGACTTCCCAAACCCGCCCGACGACCCCGACACCACGGAACAGCCCGCCGTCCCACAGCCCACCGACCCTGCTGTGGACTCGGCTGCTGACTCGGGTGGTGCCGGGCAGGAGACCGCGGAGGAGTCGGAGGAGCCTGACACCCGGGAAGTGCCGGTGACGGGGACCGCCGTCGCGGCCGACGAGTACGAACGCCTCCAGGCCGAGGCCCGTGCCCTCCTGGAAGCCCAATCCCACCCCGGTCCTCCCCGCCGAACCCCCGCAGAGACCCCCCGCACGGCGGACGACTCCCCGCAGGCGCAGTCCACCCAGCACCCCGACGCCCCAGCCAACCAGCAACCCCCCACCCTGCAGCAACCAGAGCCCTCGCCTGCCCCACAGGATCCGAGTGCCACCCAGCAACCTGACTCGCAGCAGCCGTACGAGCAGCAGGCCGACCCGTACGCCGCACCACAGCAGCCTGGCCCCCAGCCTTCTCACGAGCCGCAGCAGCAACCCGGCCGCGACGCCGCTCAACAGCCGCACCCCGAGCAGCCGTACGAGCAGCAGGCCGACTCGCATGCGGCACAGCAGCCCGAGCCATGGTTCCCGGCCGACCCCGCAGGCACCGAGCAGGTAATCCCTCCGGCCGAGCCCCAGCAGACCCCGCCAGCGCCACCGCAGGGCGCACAGCAGGCCCCGCAGAGCGCCCAACCCACCTCCACACCCCAGTGGGTACTGCCTGCCCCAGCCCCCCAGTGGCAACAGCAGTCAGCGGAGCCCACAGAGCCCTCAGACACACAGCCGTACTCCGAGCAGCCGCCAGCTCAGACTTATTCCGAGCACCCGCCCGTGCAGGCGACGTACGCCGAGCAGCCGGCCCAGGACTACTCGGAGCAGCAATCGGCCGGCCAGGCGGCGTACCCGCAGCAGGACTCCGGTCCGCAGTGGCAGCCTCAGGCCTCGCCTGCCCAGGACGCGTACGTACCTCTGCCGCCCACCCAGCAACACCAGGTATCCCAGCAGCCAGTGCAGGTCCAGCAGCACTCGGAGCCGACCCAGCAGTTCTCAGACCGGGAGCAGCACCAGCCCGAGCAGATGCCGCAGGCTCAGCAGCCAGAGCACGCCCAGCAGCGGCCGGCCGCTCAACCCCGGGCCGAGCAGCAGATGCAGCAGCCGGAGCAGCAGTACCAGGAGCAGGCTCAGCAGCAGTACCCGGGACAGGGCCAGCACCAGGCTCAGCAGCAGTACCCCGGACAGGGCCAGCACCAGGCCGAGCGGACGCATCAGCGTTCGGAGGAGCTTGGGCAAGGGCATGCTCAGGAGCAAGAGCAGCAGGCGTGGCAGTTCTGGCCGCCGGCGGACCAGCAGCCGGCCGCGCCGCAGTGGCCCGCGCAGGGGCAGCCGCCCGCAGGTGCACCGCAGAACAACAGTTATCCAACCCCCGAGCAGTCCGGTCAGCAGGCACAGCAGCAAGGCGGTTACGGCGCACCCGAACAAGGTGGCTACCAGCCGCACGAGCAAAGCCCACAGCAAGCCGGCCACCCAACGCCCGAGCAGCGCGGCTACTCAGCACCTGACCAAGCTGGCTACGCAGCCCCCGACCAAGGGGGTCACCAGGCAGCGCACCAAGGCGAGCATCGAGCCGCCCAGCCAGGTCACCAAGCGTCCCAGCAAGGCGAGCATCGAGCGGCCCAGCAAGCCGGCCACCAAACGGCCCACCAGGGTGAGTACCCAGCGGCTCAGCAGGGTGGATACCCGGCGCAGGAGCAAGGTGAATACCAGGCTCAGCAGGGTGAATACCAGGCTCAGCCGGGTGAGTACCAGGGGGAGCAGGGGGCACCGGAGCAGGGTGGTTATGAGCAAGGTGGGTATCGGGCACCTGAGCAGGGTGCGTATCAGCGGCCGAGCTGAATTGGTCGGCTGATGAGCACCGAGCGCACCTGCCACGCCGAGGCGTCCATCGGCCTGCCGCTGGATCCACAGGCGGCCTGGGACTTGGTGATGGACTGGGACCGGCAGTCCCGCTGGATGGTGCTCACCCGCGTCTGGGCGACGGACAACGACGGCATCGGTGTCGGCGGCGGCGTCGCGGCGCGAACTTCTGTCGGTGCTGTCGGGTTCACTGATCACATGGTCATCACGCACTGGGATCCGCCGCGCGACTGCACGGTGAAACACCTCGGCAAGCTCGTCCGCGGCACCGGCACCTTCACCATCACTCCCGCACCCCCGGGTGGAAGTACGTTCACGTGGTCCGAGGACGTCGTACCGCCGCTGGGGAGGCTTGGGACTGCTGTGTGGCCGGTGGTTCGTCCGGGGTTCGAGGTGATGATGCGGGCGTCGTTGCGGCGGCTGGTGCGGGAGATGGCGCGGTGACGGTGATCGGGCCGGACGGGCAGCCGCGGTGCGGGTGGGCGACTTCAGCGCCTGAGTACGTCGAGTACCACGACAACGAGTGGGGTCGGGAGATCCGCGACGACATCGGGTTGTTCGAGCGGATGACGCTGGAGGGGTTCCAGTCCGGGCTGTCGTGGATCACGATCCTGCGCAAGCGGGAGAATTTCCGGGCCGCGTTCGCGAACTTCGACCCGGCGGTGATCGCGAAGTACGGCGCCGACGACTTCGAGCGTTTGATGTCGGATACCGGCATCGTCCGCAATCGTTTGAAGATCAACGCGACCATCAACAACGCCCGCGCCTTGCTGGAGCTAGAGGAGGGCGAGTTCACCGAGCTGCTCTGGTCCTTCCAGCCGCGCAACCACGAAGCCCCGAAGACCCTCGCCGACGTTCCCGCCACCACGCCGGAGTCCGTCGCGATGTCCAAAGCCCTGAAAAAGAAGGGTTTCGTCTTCGTAGGACCCACCACCGCCTACGCCCTCATGCAGGCCACAGGCATAGTCAACGACCACCTCTCCACCTGCATAGCCCGCTAACCCGGACCCTCACTGAGGAGAAGCAGGCGGGCTGGGGGTGACCTGCGGTCCGCTGATCCGCCGCGCTGGCTGAGGAAAGTAGGTGGCGTCGGAGGCGATCTGCGGTCCGCTGACGCGCTGCGGTGGTTGGGAATGGAGCTGGCCGGGGTTGGCGAGGTGCCGACCTTCTGACCGTCCGCGGCGGTTGGTGCGGGCATGCCGGTGGGGGTGAGTGGCATAGGCCGTTGACTCGAAGGGGCAGGGATTTGGCGGTTTTGGGGGTCGCTGACAAGGTGCACGTGCAGGGGTCTTGTGCATCTGCTTCTTGCACTCAGGAATGTTGAAAATAAGGGAAGACAAACGGCTGAACGAGTTGTGCTCTGGGGACGGAACGTGATGAGGTATTCACCGGGCTCCCCGTCTGTCAGGTGGTTGTCCGGCCGTGACTCGCCCGGCCGGAACGCGGCCGGGGAGCCCACCAAACGTTCTATGGCGCGTGGTTCTCGCCGTCGGGGCTGAAGGCGGTGCGGAAGACATCCGTGTTCGTCAGTCCTGACACCTGCGGGCCGGTCTGCGTGGTGGTCAGGTAGACGTTGGCTTCCGCGAAGGGGTCGGCGGCATCGTCGTCCGCCGTACCGAACTGCCGGGTCCACATCCGGCCCCGATCCGGGGAGTACTTCGCCAGTACGCCGTCGAACTTGCCGATGCTCGTCTCCAACGCCCCATCGGTGAACCCGGCGACGTACACGTTGCCCGACTCGTCGACCGCGACAGCAGCACCCTTGTCGTTCCCCGTCGTACCGAACTGGTCCCGCCACGTCAGCACACCATCACCATCTACGCGTGCAACCATGACGTCCTTGTCACCGGCCAGCGCCCCGGAGAAATCGCCTGCTGTGTAACCCGTCAGGTAAGCACCACCAGCGGGATCGGCCGCCAGCCCCCACGCCTCGTCGGACGCGGGCGTCCCGAACTGCTTCAGCCACGCCGCCTCGCCATCGGGCGAGTAGCGGGTGACGAACCCATCGACCCCGCCGGACGGCGTACCCAAAGCGCCGGCCGTCATACCGGCGACATACACCGCCCCACCGGACACGGCGACCGCCATGCCCTTCTCCTCGCCGGTACTCCCGACTTGCCGAAGCCAGACCTGCCGACCGTCGCCGTCGAACCGCGCAAGGAACACATCCTTGTCCCCAGCATTCGCCCCGCCCAACGCACCCCTCGTGTAACCGCCGGCATAGATCGCCTCTCCGTCGACAGCCAACGAGTAGCTCCGATCAGCGACGCCCGGTACGCCGAACTGCTTCAACCACCGTTGATTCCCGGCCGCGTCGTACTGCACCACGAAGGCGTCATCCGTCGTGTTTCCCGCATGCGAGCCGTCGAGATCCCCGTTCGTGTAGCCGGTCACCACGATCCGTCCCCGCGCGTCCACGGCCACGCCGTACGCGCGTTCCGTCCCGGCCGTCCCGATCGAGCGCGTCCACTCGCGGGTCCCGTCCGGCGCGTACTTGGTCAGCACGACATCCTTGCCGCCCGCGTACGGCGTACCGTCGAGTGACCCCTCGATCGCGACCGCCTGATAAACGTTGCCTGAGGCATCGGTAGCGATTCCACCGGCCCGGTCCTCACCCGCCGTACCGGTCACCGTCGCCTTCATCGGTACGGCGGGCGGCTTGCCGACGTACTGGAAGATGTACTTCGCCCCCTCGACGAACGTCGGTCCCCAGACATCCCAGTCGTGCCCGCCGTCGACGACGCGGAACTCCGAGGTCAGGTTCGGCACCCGGACCGCCTGGTTGAACACGACATGCGCCTCGAAGTCCAGGTCGTGGGTGTAGTCGGCCGGCTTCGGGTTCCTCCACTCGTCGTCACCGACCGCGAGGTAGAGCTGCGACGGCAGGCCCTTCGCGGCGAAGGTCTTGAACGCGGCCGGATAGTTCGACCGCAGGTAGACGGCTTCCGAGAAGGGATCCTTACCCTTGCCGAAGGCACCGAACTCACGCGCGCTCGAGTCGGCCGGCGGCAGTGGGAAGTACACCGCCGGGCTGAGCACGATCGACGCGCCGAACACCTCCGGGTGCACCATCGCGTACCGCAGGGCGCCCGCGCCGCCCATCGAGTACCCGGCGATCGCCCGGCCGGTCCGATCCGCGATCGTCCGATACGACGCGTCGACGTGCGGCACCAGGTCGCGGAAGAACGCGGTCTCGACCGGCCGCCCGGGGTCCGCGCCGGTGTACGCCGAGTCGACGTAATAGCTGGCGCGGTTGCTCCACGGGGCGTCCGGCATGACCGCGATGGTCGGCGGGATCTCACCCGAGCCGATCAATTCGTCGAGCCGGCTCTTCAGTTGCGTCCAGGCAGCCATCGAGTCGCCCCGCCCGTGCAGGAGGTAGAGCACCGGGTAGCGCCGCGTGGAATCGCCGTACCCGGCCGGTAGGTAGACGTTGTAGTTGATGTCCTCGCCCAGCGTTGCCGACCGCACGCTCGCGGCGGTGATCACTCCGGGCTGCGTGGTCGCGGCCGGCTGAGCCGCGGACCCGGGTACGACGAAGCTCCCGACCAAGGTGGCGGCGGTCAGGACAGGCAGCAGCAGTTTCCTCACAAGCCAGTTTGTAATCGCTTACGTAAACGATTACAAGACCTCACGGCTGGGCCGATGACGGGTTATGTCACCGATGGCGCGTTGCAGCACGCCATCGGTGAAACAACCCGCCAGCCAGCTAGTGGGGGCAAGGAAGGGAGAGGCAGCCCGGGGAGGCAACAAGGGGAGGGGTTAGCGGCCGGTGAAGGTGGGCTTTTGTTTGGCTACGAAGGAGGCGACTGCGTTGCGGTGGTCTTCGGTGTCGCCGGTGAGTTCCATTTTGCCGGCCTCGAAGACCAGCGAGTCGGCCAGCGTATGGGTTGCGGAATACCGGAGCGACTGCCGCACCGCGCCGTACGCGACCGTCGGCCCGGCTGCCAGCTTCGCGGCGAGGTCGTCGACGGCGGATGAGAACTCGGCCGCTGGTACGACGCTCGTCGCCAGGCCGAGGGCCAACGCCTCGTCGGCGGGAACTGTGCGCGGGAAGTACAGCAGCTCGAGCGCCTTGGCGTGCCCGATCAGCCGGGGAAGCGTCCACGACACCCCGGTGTCGCACGACAGCGCGATCCCGGTGAAGGCGAGGTTGAACCCGGCCGTGTCTGCCACCACCCGGAAATCGCAGGCGAACGCCATCGACGCGCCGGCGCCGGCCGCGACGCCGTTCACCGCCGCGATCACCGGCTTCGGCATCTCTGCCAACGCCAGTGCGATCGGCGCGAAGTGGTCCGGCACTGTGCTCCACAGCGCGGCCGTGTCGTTCGCCTCCAGCAGCCCGATGTGCTCCTTCAGGTCCTGTCCGACGCAGAACGCCCGCCCGGTCCCCGTCAGTACGACGACGCGGACCGCCTGGTCCTCGGCGGCGGCCAGCACGCTGTCGCGGAGCAGGACCTTGGTCGGCGTGTCGAGCGCGTTCATGGCGTCGGGCCGGTTCAGGGTGATGGTGGCCACGCCATTGGTCACGGCGTAGGTGACGGAGTCACTCATCGTGGTCAGCTCCTTGACAATCGGTAAAAATTTCAGTGATGCATCAGGCAGTTGTCGACGAAACGCCCGGCCGCGGGGCTCAGTCGTTCGGCGTGGAAATCGAAGAACGCGGCCGCCCTGGTGCCGGCCCAGTCGTCCGGCAGCAACTCGGCCGGCAACCCCGGATCCCGGAACAGGAACTTGCGCCACTCGTGCACCAGTTCGGACCGTACGGCGAACGCCTGCTCGTCGGTCGTGTCGTCGCCGGCGGTCTCGACCAGCGCCTTCGCCTCGATCAGCCAGGCGTCGTACGACGCGCCGAGCTCGTCCAGTTTCCAGACCCGGCGGGCGAACTCGACGGCTCGCGAGTCGACCGGGGCCCGGAACCGGTCGGCCGCGATGCCTTCCAGGCCGAGAATCTGGTCGACCTCGGCGTCGTTGCGCAGGCCCACCCAGGCACCGTCGGACAGCGGAGCCCAACCCAGAAAGGCGAGTTGGCTGGCTAGTTGCTCGCGGCGACGGGCGTTCGGCACGTCCTGGAGGATGCACAGATGCCAGTGCCGGTCCCAGTCCCCTGAGCCGTTGCCCTCGGCTCCGGAACCGTTGCCCTCGGGGGTGGTGCGATAGATCCGGGCCGCCGCGTCGTCCAGCCGGCGACGCGCCCGGGATGTCAGCGCGTATCCGGGCTGGCCGTCGATCCGCACCGGTTCCAGCCACCCCTGGCGGACCATCCGCGACACCGCGGTGCGGACCGCCGGAGGGTGGACGCCGAGCGGGGCGAGGAGCCGGACCAGGGCCGCGACCGGGGCTCGACCACCTCGCGCGCGCAGGTGGTCGCCGTACAGGTCGAAGAGGGCTGAACGGGCGTGCACGTGCCTGAGTCTGCCGTATGGTGCACGGCTCTGGCCTGTGATCGGGAATAATGGGTTCTGATACACACTGCGATACGCGCCGACGGCGCATCACCGCACGCGCCGGAGACGGTACCAGTGCGGTGTCGTCGCTCAACACCGACACTGGGAAGGGGTGCGCGCATGGCGGCGATGAAGCCGCGGACGGGCGATGGTCCGCTCGAGGTCACCAAGGAGGGGCGGGGGATCGTGATGCGGGTTCCGCTCGAGGGCGGCGGCCGGCTCGTCGTCGAGCTGAACGCCGACGAAGCGACCGAGCTCGGCAACGCGCTCAAGGCCGTCGTCGGCTGAGCGGATCCTCCCGGGGTGCCCCCGCACTCCTCCATATCTACGCGACCCCGGTGGGTGCCTTTGGTGGCACCGGCCGGGGTCGTTACGGTTGGGCCGGGCGCTTTCTCCGCAACTTTTGATCAAACAGTGAGGTCCTCCTAGTGGCTCGCCGCAGCAGCAAGTTCGCGTTCCCCACCTTTCCGGCCGTGGCCTGGCAGCCCGGTCTGCCGGTGCACGGCGCCCCCACCTGGGTGATCGTGGTCGCCGACAGCGGCCTGCCCGCCGCCGCGAAGGACGCCGGGGAGCGGCTCGGCGTCGACCTCGGCCGGCTGCTGGAGGCACAGCAGGCGACCGGCTTCAGCCCGACCGCCGGTGCGACCGCGGCGTACCCCTTGCTGACCGGTGAAGTGACCGAGATCCTCCTGGTCGGGGCGGGCGACGGCAGCGCCAAGGACCTGCGACACGCCGGAGCGGCGATCGCAAGATTCGGCCGCGGCAAGGACGAGCTCACCACGGTGGTTGCCGATGGCATCGATGACGCGACCCTGCAGGCGCTCGCGGAAGGCGTCGTCCTGGGATCGTTCAGTTACACCCTGAAGACGGTCGACCCGGGTAAGCCGGTGGTCGCCCGGGTGACGCTGACCGACGGGTCCGACGCCGACCGGCAGGCCGTGCTGGACCGCGGCGTGGTGCTCGGGCGGACCGGCTGGCTGGCGCGCCAGTTCGCCACCACACCGTCGAACGAGAAGGACCCGGCCTGGCTGGCCGCGCGGGCGACCGAACTGGCCGCCGCGTCCGGTCTCGAGGTGACGGTCTGGGACGAGAAGCGACTGGCCGCGGACGGGTTCGGCGGCATCCTGGCCGTCGGCAAGGGTTCGGCGCGGCCGCCGCGCTTCATCCGGCTCGACTATGTCCCGGACGGCGCCGGCGACGACACGCCGTACGTCGTACTGGTCGGCAAAGGCATCACCTTCGACACCGGTGGGCTGTCGCTGAAGCCGCGCGAAAGCATGGTGTCGATGAAGCGCGACATGACCGGTGGCGGGTCCGTCATCGCCACCATGTCCGCGCTCCGCGAGCTCGGCGCGCAGGTTCGCGTGACCGGACTGGTCTGCGCTGCGGAGAACATGCCGTCCGGTACGGCGTACCGTCCCGACGACGTGATCCGGCACTACGGCGGCCGCACCACCGAGGTCAAGAACACCGACGCCGAAGGCCGGCTCGTCCTCGCCGACGGGATCGCGTACGCGGCCAAGGAACTCCAGCCCGACGTCATCGTCGACGTCGCCACCCTCACCGGCGCGATCAAGGTCTCCCTCGGCTCGATGTTGTACGGCGGCCTGTTCGCCACCGACGACGCCCTCGCGGACAACCTGGCCGACGCCGGCCGCGTGTCGGGCGAGGAACTGTGGCGGATGCCGCTGCCCGCCGAGTACCAGGAATTGATCGCGACCCCGATCGCCGACTCCGTCAACAGCTCCAAAGGCCCCGGCTCGATCACCGCCGCCCTCTTCCTGAAGGCCTTCGCCGGGGGCATCCCCTGGGCCCATTTGGACCTGTCGTCCATCGCGGAATCCCCGGCCGACCGCTTCGAATACACCCACGGCGCCACCGGCGCCGGCGCCCGCCTCCTCACCACCTGGCTGACCTCAGAATCCCCCACTGCCGGAATCAGCTAAACCGCACGGGCCCGGCCAGTCCGTCCCACGCGTCCATTCAGCGAAGGCACCGTGGTGTCGCCTGAACCTGCGATCGGGGGGATTCGAGGTGGGCGATTGGTACACCACCGGGAGGATCTATTCGCCCGGCGAGAGAAAGTCGGTGGACTTCACATCTCCACCAATGGTTCTATCGCTGTGCCATGACTGGGGTTGTTACGGAAGCTGAGATTGCCGAGGGCCTCGGTTCGCTCGGGCTGGACTCGACGTCGTCGGTGCTCGTGCATGCGTCCTTGCGGTCGTTCGGGCGGGTTGAGGGCGGGCCTGAGGCCGTCTGTCGTGCGCTGCTCGGGACCTGTGGGACGGTGATGATGGTCTCGGGGACGTGGGAACAGACGGGGGTGCCTGCTCCTCCGGGTTTGGTTCGGCCGCAGAACACCTACTACAACGCAGCGAGTTGGGCAGCCTTTGACGAGGAGCTCGAGAACGCGGTCCCGTTCACACCGGACCTGCCTGTCGACCCGTGGCTTGGACGAATTGCCGAGGTCATGCGGCTGGGGTTTGCGCATGAGCGCAGTACGCATCCGTTGTTCTCTTTCCTGGCGGTTGGTACGCACGCGCGACAGTTGATCGAGGCGCAACGGCTTGAATGGCCTCTCGGGCCGATTGATGCTCTTGCTGAGCTCGGTGGGCACGTCCTGCTGCTCGGCGTCGGGCACACGTCGAATACGACGATTCACCTGGCTGAACAGCGTCTGGGGCGGTCGCGCTTCTATCGGTACGCCAAGGTGGCACCTCAGGCATGGGCAGAGCTGCCCAATGTGTCGGGCGCGAGCCACACATTCGACGAGATCGAACCGGAGTTGCGCCCGGTCACGGCTGAGGTGCGGATAGGCGACTGCCGGGCTCGGCTGATCGCGGTGGAAGACGTGCTGAGCTGCGCGACCCGACTCATCGTGGCCGATCCGGCGGCTTTGCTGTGCGAGGACCGCGACTGCCGATGCGGAGCCGCACTGGAACAACGGCTGGCCGTCCTCCGCGGCTGAACGCTCGCCGAGACCCACCTCCACCCGGGTGAAACGCTATGCCGTGAGGTGGTTGGGCTGAGAGGGTTGGGGGATGGGGACGGTTTTTGAGGCTGTTGGTGGGGCCGCAGGGGTGCTGCGGCTGGCTCGGGCCTGGCATGAGCGGGTGATGGCGGACGAGGTGGTGAGTCACGCGTTCAGTCATGGGTTTCGGGCGGATCACACGGAGCGGTTGGCGGCGTACTGGGGTGAGGCGCTGGGTGGGCCGGCGGTGTACTCCGAGATCTACGGAGATGAGTCGTACGTCGTCCGGATGCACAGTGGGAACGGGCCGCATGAGGAGATGGATCGTCGCGCCATCGCCTGCTTCGACCAGGCCTTGATCGATACGGATCTTGCCGCAGACGACAAGCTGCGCGGGGTGCTGCATGACTACTTCAGTTGGGCGACGACGGTCGCGATGTCGAAGTACCACGGATCCGCAGCCGATGTCCCGGCCGGCTTGTCGATCCCACGCTGGTCCTGGGACGGCCTGGTAGGCGACTGAGAGCAGGAACGGTCGACGGGTTTGGCATCGAGTCAGCACTGGCTAGGCCGCGATCGAGTTGAGCTCCGTGATTGCCTCGTCGGGGAGGAGCAGATCGGCGGCTGCGGTGTTCTCTCGGAGGTGGGCGAGTGACGACGTCCCCGGGATGACGATGCTGGTTGCGGAGCGTTGGAGGAGCCAGGCCAGAGCGACCTGTTGTGGGGTGGCGTTCAGGCGGCTGGCAACCTTGGCCAGGGTCTCGGACTGCAGTGGGGTGAAGCCGCCGAGGGGGAAGAAGGAGGCGAAGGCGATGTTCTCGGTGGCGCAGAAGTCGACCACGTCGTCGCCGTCGCGCTGCACCAGGTTGTAGAGGTTCTGGACGGTGACGACCGGGGCAATGGCCTGGGCCTCGCGGATCTGCGGGATCGTGACGGCGCTTAGACCGAGGTGGCGGATCAGGCCTTCCTGCTGCAGTTCGGCGAGTGCGGTGAAGGACTTCTCGATCGAGTCCTCGCTGCCGCCGTGTTCCGCGGCTCGCAGGTTGACGACGTCGAGGACGTCCCGGCCGAGGTGGTCGAGGTTCTGGTGGACCTGGGCCTTGAGCTCGTCCGGCTCGAGCGCCGGGATCCAGCTCGCGTCGTCGCCGCGCCGGGCGCCGACCTTGGTGACCAGCACCAGGTCCTCCGGATACGGGTGGAGCGCTTCCTTGATCAGTTCGTTGACGACGGTGGGGCCGTAGAAGTCGCTGGTGTCGATATGGGTGATGCCCAGTGCCACGGCTTCCCGCAGTACGGCGATTGCCTGGTCACGATCCCTGGGCGGTCCGAAGACACCCGGGCCCGCGAGTTGCATGGCGCCGTACCCCATCCGGGTGATGGTGAGGTCGCCGCCGAGGGTGATGGTTTTGGCTGTCATGACGTCCACTGTTCCGCTGGCCCGGCAGGCCTGGGAGAGCCCTGCTGATCCTGGGAGTGACAGACCCAGTCACCGCCCCGCGGCCGCGGCTACGGTGGAAGGCATGGAGAGCACGAACGCGCTCGGTGAGTTCCTCCGGGCCAGGCGCGAGCAGGTCCAGCCGGAGGACGTCGGGATCCGCAGCATCGGGCTGCGGCGGGTGCCGGGGCTGCGGCGCGAGGAGGTCGCGATGCTGGCCGGCATCAGCGCGGATTACTACTTGCGGCTGGAGCAGGGGCGGGACCGCAACCCGTCGGTCCAGGTGCTCGACGCGTTGGCCGACGTACTGCGACTTGACCAGGACGCCACGGCGTACCTGATCGGGCTCGCCCAGGAGCGTCCACGGGCTGTCCCGAAGTCCCGCCAGCGGCCGAAGGTCGAGCAGGTGCCGCCGAGCATCCTCGAGCTGATCCACAGCTGGACGGATCATCCGGCGTACGTGCAGAACAAGTACACCGACGTGCTGGCGGTCAACGCCCTCGGGCAGGCCATCAAGCCGAGCCTGCGGGTGGGGATGAACCTGCTGTCCTCGATCCTCCTCGACCCGGCGGAGCGGGCTCTGCACCGGGACTGGGAGGACCTGACCGAGGAAGGCGTCGCCGTACTGCGGGCAGAACTCGGGGCGGACGTGGACGATCCGCGACTCGTCGAACTGGTCGGTGACCTGTCGGTCCGCAGCGAACGCTTCCGGCAGCTGTGGGCCCGCCACGACGTGCGGCCGAGGCGCGGGCGGACGAGCCTGCTCACCCATCCGCAGGTCGGCGACATCGAGCTGCAGAAGAACAAACTCACCATCGGCGGCACCGACACCATGACGCTGGTCGTCTACCACGCCACCCCAGGCACCCGCGACGCCGAGCTGCTCGCCCTGCTGGGCAGCCTCACCGCGTCCAGCGAGGAGGTGCCGGAGCGGAGCAACCAGCCAACGGACTAGCCCGCGAAAGCGCTCAGGACAGGGCGACCAGAGCGGACGGATCGGCCTAGCCGAGCAGGGAGGTGTAGAGCTGGATGGTGCGGTCGGCGACGGCGTCCCAGCCGAACTGGGAGACGGCGCGCTCGCGGCCTGCCTTCCCCATCGCGGCGGCCTTCGCCGGGTTGTCGACCAGCTCGTTGATCCCTGCGGCCAGCCCGCGTTCGAACGCGTCGATGTCGTTCTCGTCGTACGGAACCAGCGTGCCGGTGACGCCGTCGTCGACGACCTCGGGGATGCCGCCGACCGCGCTCGCGACGACCGCCGTCTCGCACGCCATCGCCTCCAGGTTGACGATGCCGAGCGGCTCGTAGACCGACGGGCAGCAGAAGGCGAGCGCATGGGTCAGCACCTGCCGGACGTCCTCGCGCGGCAGCATCTCGGAGACCACGAAGACGCCGTCGCGGGCCGCCTTCAGGTCGTCGATCAGCGCGTCCGTCTCCGCCTTCAGCTCGACCGTGTCGGCGGCGCCGGCCAGCAGCACCAGCTGGACCGACGGGTCCAGCCGCAGACCGGCCCGGAGCAGGTGCGGGACGCCCTTCTGCCGGGTGATCCGGCCCACGAACGTCACGTACGGCCGGTTCAGGTCGACCCCGAGCCGCTCCAGCACGTGGGTCGCCGGGTCCGGGCGGTAGAAGTCGGCGTCGATCCCGTTCGAGATCACGTGCACCTTGTCCGGGTCGATCGCCGGATAACAGTCCAGTACGTCGTCCCGCATCCCGCGACTGACCGCGACCACGCCGTCGGCCTCCTCGTACGCCGTACGCTCGGCCCAGCTGGACAGCCGGTAACCGCCGCCGAGCTGCTCGGCCTTCCACGGCCGGCGCGGCTCCAGCGAGTGCGCGGTCACCACGTGCGGTACGCCGTACAGGAGCTTGGCCCAGTGGCCGGCCATGTTGGCGTACCAGGTGTGGGAGTGCACGAGCTGCGCGTCACCGACCGCGGCGGTCATGGTGAGGTCGGTGGAGAGGATGCGCAGGGCCGCGTTTGCCTGCGGCAGGCGCGGGTCGTCCTCGGAATGGGCGGTCGCGCCGTGGCGTGGCTCGCCCATGCAGTGCACGTCCACGTCGAGCAGGCGGCGCAGCTCGCGGACCAGGAAATCCACGTGCACCCCCGCCCCGCCGTACACGTCCGGAGGAAACTCACGCGTCAAGATGGCGACCTTCATGAGCCCGACCCTAGAGCATGTCTACCGGCCCCGCGCGTGCTGCGCGGCACTCGGCACGGCATCTCGCCGCACTGGAGCAAAGGCCACGATGGAAACCACATCGAGGCCTTCACTCCAGCACACCGAGCTACCGCACCGAGCACCTGCTCGCGACTGCGCGGGGCCGGCAGACATGCTCCAGGACATCACGACGTCCGTGTCGGTACCCAGAAGCGGAGCTTTCCGTGTCGTTCGTCCTCCAGTTCGCCGCCGGCGGCCTGGATCACGCGGCGGGACGGGATGTTGTCGGTGTCGCAGGTGAGCAGGGCCGGGTCGATGCCGAGGCCGGCCGCGATCGGGAGGGACTGGGCCAGCATCTCGCTCGCGTAGCCCCGGCGCCGGGCCGACGGGCGTACGACGTACCCGATGTGGCCGCCGAGCTCCAGCAGGGCCGGGGTGAGCCGGTGCCGGATCGCCAGCCGGCCGAGCCACTCGATGCCGTCGACGAACCAGAGCATGGTCTGGTGCACGATGTCCGGCGGCATCACCGACTCCGGCCGGGCGTCGGCCTTGAGCGCCTCGACCAGCCGGGCGAACTCGGCCGGATCCTCGGCCTGCTCGCGCGACCACTCCTGCTCGCCGCCCGCGTAGGCGTGAACCCCCATCCAGTGCCCGTCGTCCGGCCCCATCTCGTCCCACGCGGCGAGGAACGAACGGTGCACGGAAACGGTGGGTTCGGTGAGGATCGGCATGCACTCAGTGTGGCGACACTCGCAAGCGTCTTATGCGACGAGGCTTCGAGGACTAAGGTGCGGACATGGCGAAGGCACCCAAAGTTCTCGGAATCGTGCTGGCCGGCGGCGAAGGGAAGCGGTTGATGCCGCTGACGGCGGACCGGGCCAAACCGGCCGTGCCGTTCGGGGGCAGTTATCGCCTGATCGATTTCGTCCTGTCCAACCTGGTCAACGCCGGGTATCGCAACCTGTTCGTGCTGACCCAGTACAAGTCGCACTCGCTGGACCGGCACGTGACCATCACCTGGCGGATGTCCACCCTGTTGGGCAACTTCGTCAGTTGCGTGCCTGCCCAGCAGCGGCTCGGGCCGCAGTGGTACCAGGGCAGCGCGGACGCGATCTACCAGTCGATGAACCTGATCGACGACTTCAGGCCCGACATCATCGTGGTGTTCGGCGCCGACCACGTGTACCGGATGGACGCCTCCCAGATGGTGGCGGCGCATCTCGAGCGCGGGAACGGCGTCACGGTGGCCGGGATCCGGGTGCCGCGGGTGGAGGCCACCGAGTTCGGCGTGATCAAGACCGGTGCGGACGGCCACGTCATCGAGGACTTCCTGGAGAAGCCGGCCGATCCGCCCGGGCTGCCGGACTCGCCGGACGAGACGTTCGCGTCGATGGGCAACTACGTGTTCAGCGCCGACGTCCTGGTGGACGCGCTGCGCCGGGACGCGGCCAACCCGTCGTCGCGGCACGACATGGGCGGTGACATCGTCCCGCTGCTGGTTGCCGAGGGCAAGGCCGGCGTCTACGACTTCAAGGAGAACGACGTACCGGGTGCGCTGGATCGGGACCGCTCCTACTGGCGCGATGTCGGATCGCTGGACTCCTACCACGAGGCGCACATGGATCTGGTCTCGATCCAGCCGGTGTTCAACCTCTACAACTCCGACTGGCCCATCTTCACCTCGCACCCGCAGCTGCCGGGCGCGAAGTTCACCGACAACGCGACCGTCGGCGAGTCGATCATCTGCCAGGGTTCGATCGTCTCCGGCGCCTGCGTGGACCATTCCGTGATCGGCGCCAACGTCATCGTCAGCTCGGGTGCGACGATCGAACGCTCGGTGATCATGGACAACTGCAAGATCGGCGCGAACGCCGTACTGCGGAACGTCATCCTGGACAAGAACGTGGTCGTCCCGGACGGCGTCGAGATCGGCGTCGACCCCGATTACGACCGCGAGCGCGGGTTCACCGTGTCCAAGGGCGGCGTGACCGTCCTCGGCAAGGGTCAGGTGATCGAGCCCGCCCGGACGAAGGGCCAGGTCGCCGAGGCGTGACCGCGCTGGAGGAGGAGGCGCTGAAACTCGATGCCGCGGACCCCGGGCACCGGGACCTGTTCGACGTACCGCCGGCCCAGGGCGGCGACTGTCCCGAGGTCGCGTACTTCGCCGGCAACTCGCTCGGCCTGCGCCCGAAGGCGACCAGGACGGAGCTCCTCGAGGATCTGGACGCCTGGGCCGCGCTCGGGGTCGAGGGACACCTCGAGGCCGGCCGGCCGTGGCTGCCGTACCACGAGCTGCTGACCGGCCCGGCCGCCCGTCTGGTCGGTGCACTGCCGACCGAGACCGTGGTGATGAACTCGCTGACGGTCAACCTGCACCTGCTGATGGTCTCGTTCTACCGCCCGACCCGGTCGCGGCACCGGATCGTGATCGAGGACTCGGCCTTCCCGTCCGACAGCTACGCGGTGCGTTCGCAGGCCCGCTTCCACGGGTACGACGCTGAGGACGCGATCATCCGCCTCCGGCCCCGACCCGGTGAGGACTGCCTGCGTACGGCGGACGTCGTCGAGCAACTGGGTGGCGATGTGGCCCTCGTCCTGCTCGGCGGGGTGAACTACCTGACCGGCGAGCTGATGGACATCCCGACGATCACCGAGGCCGGTCACGCGGCCGGAGCGGTCGTCGGCTGGGACCTTGCTCACGCGGCCGGGAACGTGCCCCTGTCGTTGCACGACTGGGGTGTGGACTTCGCCGCCTGGTGCTCGTACAAGTACCTGAACGCCGGACCGGGTGCGCTGGCCGGTGCCTTCGTGCACGAGCGGCACCTCGGTGGTGAGCTGCCGCGCTTCGAAGGCTGGTGGAGCACCGAGGCGTCGACACGGTTCGAAATGGCGCCGGAACCGCGCCCGCCCGCGTCCGCCGACGCCTGGCAGGTCTCGAATCCACCGATCTTCTCGATGAGCCCGGTCCGTACGTCGCTGGAGATCTTCGACCGGATCGGCATGGATGTGCTGCGCGAACGCAGTCTGCGACTGACGGCGTACCTGGAGAAATTGCTGGCCGAGGTGAAGGTCGGGCGCATCATCACGCCGGCCGATCCCGACCGGCGCGGCGCGCAGTTGTCGCTGCGGATCGCGGGCACGCTGCGGGCCGGTGAGCTGGCGAGGCGGCTCCGCTTCGAGTACGGCGTGATCGCGGACGCCCGTGAGCCCGACGTACTGCGACTGGCTCCGGTGCCGCTGTACTCGACGTACCACGACTGCTGGCGCGCGGCGTCGGCACTGACCGAGGTGGTGCCGGCGTGAAGATCGCGATCGTCGGGGCAGGGCTGACCGGCAGCCTGCTCGCCTGTTTCCTGGCCCGGCGCGGGCTGGAGGTCACGCTGTACGAGCGCCGGCCGGATCCGCGGACCGGGCCGGCCGAACGCGGCCGGTCGATCAACCTGGCGATCTCCGAGCGCGGGCTGGACGCGTTGCGGCGGATCGGGCTGGTCGACCAGGTGATGGCGGACGCGCTGCCGATGAGGGGACGGATGATCCATCCCGTCGAAGGCCCGCTGGACTTCCAGGCCTACTCGGCCGGCGGCGACCGGGCGATCAACTCGATCAGCCGCGGTGCGCTGAACAACGCGCTGCTGTCCGCTGCGTCGGATGCGCCCGGCGTGTCCGTGCTGTTCGAGCACAGGCTGGTGGAGCTCGACTCGGCCGCCGGGCGGATGGTGTTCGCGACGCCGTCCGGAAAGGTCTCGGCCGAGGCCGATGTGGTCCTCGGTGCCGACGGCGCCGGCTCGGCGGTGCGCGAACAGTTGCTTGCCGAGGGCATCGTGGCCGAGGACGTCGACTTCCTCGACTACGGGTACAAGGAGCTGTCGATCCCGGCCGCCGAGGGGCAGTACGCGCTGGATCCGGGCGCGCTGCACATCTGGCCACGCGGTACGTCGATGATGATCGCGCTGCCGAATCCGGACCGGTCGTTCACCTGCACGCTGTTCTGGCCCTCCGGCTCCTTCGACGCCCTGACCTCACCTACCGAGATCGAGCGGCACTTCGCCGGGCACTACCCGGATCTGTTGCCGCTGGCACCGAACCTGGTGGACGACTATCTGAACAACCCGGTCGGCGTGCTCGGCACGGTGCACACCCTGCCGTGGCAGGCACACGGGCGAACGGCGCTGATCGGTGACGCCGCCCACGCGATCGTCCCGTTCTACGGCCAGGGCGCGAACTGTGCCTTCGAGGACGTGGTCGAGCTGGATCGCTCCCTCGACGACACCGGCGGTTCGTGGGCCCGGGCACTACCGCTGTTCGAGGCGCGCCGGCGGGAGAACACCGAGGCGATCGCGGAGATGGCGCTGGCGAACTTCGTCGAGATGCGGGACAAGGTGGCATCCCCGGTGTTCCGGCTGACCAAGCGGATCGAGCACACCCTTGAGCGGGCCTTCCCGGGCAGGTACTTCTCGCGCTACGAGCTCGTGTCGTTCTCCACCACGCCGTACGCCGAAGTCCAGCGGCGGGTACGGCGTCAGCAGCAGGTGCTGGGGGCGGGAGCGGCGGTCGTGGCGGGCCTGCTCGTCGGGCTGGCAGGCAGGAGGCGGCGATGAGTCTGTGGTCGCCGGAACTCCTGACCGGCCAGCCAAGCTCCGTCGGCCTGTTGAGGAACTTCGTCGGCGGCGAGTTCGTGGCGGGCGGGTCGACGTTCGCCAAACTCAGCCCGGTCACCGGCGAGCAGATCTTCGACGTCTGCGAGGCGTCCGAAGCGACCGTGGACGCTGCCGTGCAGGCGGCTCGTGCCGCGTTGCGTGGTCCGTGGGGACGGATGAGCGAGCAGGAGCGGGCGGTCGTACTGCGGCGGGTCGCGGACGGGCTCGAGCGTCGCTTCGCCGACCTGGTCGCGGCCGAGGTCGGGGACACCGGCAAGTCGATCAGCCAGGCCCGGACGCTCGACATTCCCCGTGGCGCGGCGAACTTCCGGGCCTTCGCCGACTTTGCCACGACCGTACCGACCGAGTCGTACACGACCGTGTTGCCGGACGGCCGCCGCGCGCTGAACTACGCCGTACGCAAGCCCGTCGGTGTGGTCGCGATCATCGTGCCCTGGAACCTGCCGTTGCTGCTGCTCACCTGGAAGGTCGCGCCGGCGCTCGCCTGCGGCAACGCTGTGGTGGTCAAACCGTCCGAGGAGACACCCGCGTCGGCGACCGTGCTGGCCGAGGTAATGGCCGACGCCGGCGTACCCGCCGGGGTGTTCAACCTGGTGCACGGGTTCGGGCCGTCGTCGGCGGGGGAGTACCTGACCCGGCATCCAGGAGTCGACGCGATCACCTTCACCGGCGAGTCCGCGACCGGTACGGCGATCGCCAAGGTGGCCGCGGACCGGGTGAAATCGGTGTCGTTCGAGCTGGGCGGGAAGAACGCCGGGCTGATCTTCGCCGATGCGGATCTCGACGCCGCGGTCGAGGGCTCGGTCCGGTCCGTCTTCACCAACGGCGGCCAGGTCTGCCTCTGCACCGAGCGGCTGTACGTCGAACGGCCTGTGTTCGACGAGTTCTGCACTCGCCTGGCCCAGCGTGCCTCCGAGCTGACCTACGGCTGGCCCTCCGACGAGGCGACGATGAACATGCCGCTGATCTCGAAACAGCACCGCGACAAGGTGCTCTCGTACTACGACCTGGCCCGGGCCGAAGGCGCACAGGTTCTGACCGGTGGCGGCGTACCGAGCTTTGGTGATGCCCGGGACGGTGGTTGCTACGTGCAACCGACCGTGGTCACTGGCCTGCCGCCGGACGCCCGGACGAACACCGAGGAGATCTTCGGGCCGATCTGCCATCTCGCCCCCTTCGACACCGAGGAGGAGGCGTACGCACTGGCCAACGGATCCGACTATGGGCTCGCGGGAACCGTCTGGACCCGCGACGTCGGCCGCGCGCACCGGGCGGGCGCCGCACTGGAGGTTGGCCTCGTCTGGATCAACACCTGGTTCCTGCGCGACCTGCGCACCCCCTTCGGCGGCATGAAGCTCTCCGGCGTCGGCCGCGAAGGCGGCCGCCACTCCCTCGACTTCTACTCCGAACCCACCAACGTCTGCGTGGAACTGACCTGACGTCAGTGCTCGAGCGTCGCCCAGTAGTCGGTCAACAGACTCCGAACGTCGGCGACGCGCTCCGGTCCGATCGCCGTGCTCAGCTCGGTGAGATCTCCGATCGCCTCCCGGACCAGCTCCGCGAGCGGCCCGGCCGCCAGGAGGTTCCCGAACTGCTCACGTGCGGCGTCCTGCTCTCCGAGAGCGGTCAGGTAGACCGCTCGGTTGAACGCGTCGCGCGGGCGGCGGCTGATGTCGACCGGATAACCGTCCACCCGTGAGATCGCCGTTCTCAGCAAGCTCTCCGCCTCAGCCGCCTGCCCCTGCCGCAGGAACGTCAGCGCACGCCGGTACAGGCACCAGTCGTCGCCGGGATCGATCTCACCGACGCGCTCGAAGTCCGCGAACGCCGCCTGGTCGTCTCCCATCGCCTGATAGGTCTCACCCCGGCCGATCCAGGGCCAAGGGTCGTCGGGCTCCTCCTCGATGATGCCGGAGAAATCGGCGATGGCCGCCTGGTAGCGGCCGATCCGGCGGAAGAACTCGGCCCGGATGCCGCGAATCCAGGTGTTCTGCGGGTCCAGTTCGACGGCGCGATCGTGGTCGAGCCGGGCGGCGGTGTGATCGCCGAGCCGCTCGTGCAGGATCGCGCGCTGGGCGATGGCCCAGGCGTAGTCCGGCACGGATTCGATCGCACGGTCCAGGTCCGCGAGGGCTTGGGTGTACCGGCCGTCAAGACTGTGGATCTCTGCCCGGCGGGCCAGCGGGTAGGCGTAGCCGGGGTCGAGGCCGACGGCCTGGTCGAAGTCCGCAAGGGCCCGGCCGAGATCCCCGGAATCGTGGTGCACCGCTCCGCGGGTGGCGAGCGCGAGGGCCGACGACGGGTCCAGTTCGATCGCGCGATCGAGGTCGGCGGCCGCTTCGTCGAGCCGGCCGGCGTCCTGCCTGAGCTGGGCCCGGTGCACCAGGGTCCACCCGGCCGTGGGTTCGAGCTCGATCGCGCGGTCGAGGTCCGCGAGCGCTTCGGTGCTCCTGCCCAGCGCCTGGTGGACCTGTCCGCGCGTTCCGAGGGTCCACGCGTCGTCGGGGTCCAGCTCGACTGCGCGATCCAGATCGTGCAACGCCTCGTCGAACCGCTCCGCGAGCCGGTAGACGTCCCCGCGCCGACCGAGAAGGTAGGGGTTGTCGGGATCGTCGGCGAGCAGGCTCGACAGGTCCGCCAGCGCCCGCGGAAGGTCGTCGGTCGCGGTATGGATCATCGCGCGAACGGTCAGAGCCCAGGTGTACCGCGGATCGTTCTCGAGCGCGCGGTCGACGTCGGCGAGTGCCTCGGGGTAGCGCTTCAGCATCCGGTAGAGGTTGGCTCGTTCCGCCAGTGCCCAGGTGTACTGCGGGTCGACCTCGAGCGCGCGGCCGAGATCGGCGAGTGCCTCGGGGTACTTCTTGAGATCCTGAAGGACGGCGGCGCGCGACGTCAGGAACCACGCGTCGCCCGGCTTCAGCTCCAGCGCCCGGTCGTAGTCCGCCAGCGCGTCGGCGTAGCGTCCGAGTTCGTGGTGGATGGAACCGCGGCCCGTGAGGTACCAGGCATCGGCCGGATCGATCTCCACCGCGCGGTTGATGTCCTCGAGGGCGGCGTCGTACTGCCTCAGGTCCTGGTGGACCCCGCTGCGGGTGCTGATGGCCCATTCGTAGCCGGGGTCGAGCTCGATGGCGCGGTCGAGGTCCGCGAGGGCCTGGTCGTAGTTGCGCATCTCGTAGTGGACGCCGCCGCGCCAGCCGATGATCCAGTGGACGTCAGGGCGGAGCGAGTCCGCCTTGTCGAGATCCTTCAGGGCGGCTGCGTAGTCGCCGAGCCGTTCGTGCACCTGGCTACGTTCGGCCAGGGCAGCAGCCCGGTGGGCATCGTCGAGGGACGGATCTCCGGCGAGGCTGGACAGCAGCAGGAGTTCGTCGGTCGGGCCGCCCTGGAGCCACGTCGTCAGCTGCTCGCCACGGCTCTGGACGTCGGGCAGGCCTGCGTCCTGGCCGGCCTGGGTGATCATCTGCGCCCACTTGGCGGCGGTGTCGCTGGTGCGGCCGTAGCCGTCGATGAGGCCGAACAATGCACTGGGCAGTGACGGCGTACCCACGGCACAGAGCTTGTGATACTCCTCCTCCAGCTTGAGGTCGCGCCAGCGGCTGTCCTTCCAGCCGTTGCGGTCCTGGAGATCGAGCTCTTCCCGGCGAGTCCGGTAGTAGGCGGTCAAGGCGTGGTGGCGGGTGGTCCAGTCGTTCGGCGCCTCCCGGCGGATCGAGCGCAGCATGGGAGTTCGTACGACGTCGTGGTAGCGGTAGCCGTCGGTCTGGCTCACGACGAACGGCAGACGTCGGAGCCAGTCGAAGTCGTCGTCGGTCCCGCCCGTGACGGCCAGGACCTCACGGTCCAGTCGACGTGGCAACGCGCCGGACAGCGCGGTTGCGCGCCGCTTCCGATCCGGCTCCCACTTCAGGAACCGGTCGACCGCGGTCTCGCTCGGATCACCGAGCTCGGCCGTCCCGTGCGTGGCCGACGACTCCGCCAGCGTGGCGACCAGGACCGGCAGGCAGCCGGACAGTTCCAGGATCACGTCCACGGTCGGGTTGTCGTCGATCCCGCGCGTCGCGAGCAGTTGACGCGCCTCGGCGGCGGTGAACACCTCGAGCCCGACATCTGTCCGGATGCCCAGGTAATCGGCCCAGAGGTTGGCGTCCAGCGGGCGCTGGCCGGAGATCGCGAGGATGATGTTCGGCGGCAGGTTGCCATGCCGGCCGGCCAGCAGTTCCAGCAGCCAGTCGTTGAGAAACCGCCCGGTCCGCTCGAACGTGTCGACGAACAGCGCGATCGGCCGGCGCTTCCCGATCGCCTGCAGATCGGTCACGAACGCGGCGGTGAGCACGTCCACCGGCGACAACAGCAGCTCGACGTCCTGATGCTTGGCGAATCTGCGGGCCAGGAAGGCCCGAGCCTGATCGGCTTGCAGCGCGGCCTCGTCCTTGTCGATCTCGCCGGTGAGCGCACCGACCAGCGGGATCTCCTCGGCCGCGCGCAACCCGATCCGCACCGCGGACCTGGTCAGCAGCGATGAGATCCCTGACGGCGCGTCCGGCGCGGAGTCCACCGCGTGCCGGTGCTTGTGGTACTGCGTCAGCTTGCCGGTGAAGTTCGGGCACTCGGCATCGCAGTCCGCCAGGCTGCGGGCGAGCAGGTCGATCGCCGACGGTACGTCCAGCGCCGCCTCGTCGACGTACCCGGTGACGTAGTCACGGCTGCGGGCGACCCGTTGCCACTGGCGGACGAGCGACGTCTTGCCGATGCCGGCGTCGCCGTACAGCGTGAAGATGAACCGGCGTCGCGGGTCGTCCAGCGGCAGGGCCAGGTTCTGCTCGAAGAGGCGCAGCGGCTCGGCCCGTCCGACGAAGTCTCCGGCCTGCCGGATCCGGATCAGGTCCTGCAGGGAGACGTCGTTCTCGGTCACCTTCAGCCCCCGGCCTTCCGTCGCTCCCACTCCGCGAGCGTCCGATGTTATCGGAGCCGTACCGGCGCGGCCGGTGAAACCGGTGTGCCGCGCCGCAGGTACTTGGCGGGTGCCGGGCTGTGCGGCAAGGTGTTCCCGTGGCTGACGCGAAGGTGGTGGCGGGGAAGGCGGTGCCGCGGGGGCGGTTTCCGCATGTGAAGGTCGCTCACGGGTTCGCCTATGTGTCGGGTACGTCGAGCCGGCGGCCGGACAACTCGATCGCCGGTGCGTCGGTGGACGAGTTCGGGACGGTGTCGCTCGACATCCGCGAGCAGACGCGCGCCGTACTGGAGAACATCCGGGACATCCTGGGCGCGGTCGGCGCCGGGCTCGAGGACCTGGTCAGCGTGACGACGTACCTGGTGTCGATGAACGACTTCGGGGGGTACAACGAGGTGTATGGCGAATTCTTCGACGAGTCCGGGCCGGCCCGGACCACCGTCGCGGTCCATCAGTTGCCACATCCCCAGCTGCTGATCGAAATACAGGCGGTCGCCGCCATCCCTGACAGACGCAGTCCGCGCGCTTCAACGGAGAGGTGAGTGTGATGGTCAACCTGGAGTCGACGAACTTTCCGCAGTGGATCGAGGAGAACAAGCACCTGCTGAAACCGCCGGTCGGCAACAAGCAGATGTTCCCGACCGGTGACGACTTCATCACCATGGTGGTCGGCGGGCCGAACCAGCGCACCGACTTCCACGTCGATCCGTACGAGGAGTTCTTCTACCAGATCAAGGGCACCATGCACGTCGACCTGATGACCGACGACGGCCCGGCCCGGGTGGACATCAACGAGGGCGAGATGTGGGTGCTGCCGCGGAACATGCCGCACTCACCGCAGCGCGACGCGGACTCGATCGGCCTGGTGATCGAGCGGGTCCGGGAGCAGGGCACGCTGGAGAAGTTCCGCTGGTACTGCGAGAGCTGCAACGCGATCGTGCACGAGGTGGAGTTGCAGGTGAACGACATCGTCGCCGACCTGCCACCGGTCTTCAAGGCCTTCTACGAAAGCGAAGAAGCCCGCACCTGCCCGAAGTGCGGCACCCTGCACCGCGGTAAAGGCTGATGGCTGTTGATGTTCACACGCACCTGGTGCCGAAGGGGTGGCCGGATCTTTCGGTAGTGTGCGGCGGGTCGGAGTGGCCGTGGCTGCGGATCGACTCCGAGCGGTCCGCCATGATCATGGTGGGGGATTCGGAGTTCCGTCCGATCGGCTCGCAGACGTGGGATCCGGCTGTCCGGCGCTCCGATATGGATGCCGACGGCATCGAACTCCAGGTGGTCTCGCCGACGCCGGTGTTCTTCGCCTACGACCGGCCGGCCGACCAGGCGGTCAAGGTGTCCCGGATCTTCAACGACCTCACCCTGGAGACGCTTGCCGGTGACAACCGTTTCGTCCCGTTCTGCCAGGTCCCGCTGCAGGACCCGGACGCGGCCTGCGTCGAGCTGGACCGGTGTCTGGCGGCCGGGCATGTGGGGGTCGAGATCGGCAACCACGTCGGTGACAAGGATCTCGACGATGCCGGGATCGTTGCCTTTCTCAACCACTGCGCCGAGACCGGTACGCCGGTTCTGGTGCACCCGTGGGACATGCCGGGCGGCCCGCGACTCGACCGCTGGATGGCCCGCTGGCTGACCGGCATGCCGGCCGAGACCCATTTGTCGCTGCTGGCCATGATCCTGGGCGGTGCCTTCGACGCGCTGCCGCCGTACCTGAGGATCTGTTTCGCCCACGGGGGCGGGAGTTTCGCGTTCTGGCTGGGCCGGGTGGAGAACGCCTGGCACCGGCGCGGCGACATCGTGCGTGGTTGCTCGGAGCACCCACCGTCGCACTATCTGGATCGGTTCTTCGTCGACACAGTGGTGTTCGAATCAGCGCCATTGCGGCTTCTTGTGGATACCGTGGGGGAAGACCGCGTTCTGGTCGGCAGTGACTATCCCTATCCACTGGGTGAACGGCCGGTCGGGGAGGTGGTACGGAAAGCCGGCTTCCTGACCGCGGACCAGCAGCACAAGCTGTTGTCGACGAACGCCCTGCGTTATCTCGGGAGGTCTGATGAGTGAAGACCGATCGGTTCTGTCACGCGAAGCGCGGGACCCCGATGAGGAGTTGCGGTACGGCGACCACCCCGACCAGGTGATCGACTACTGGCACGCCAAGGAGTACCGCCCGCTGGTCGTCTACGTGCACGGCGGTTTCTGGCGGCCGGAGTACGACCGGATGCATGCCCGGCCGCTCGGTGAGGCGCTCTCCGACCTCGGCTGGCCGGTGCTGTCCCTGGAGTACCGCCGGGAGCCGGGCGATCCCGACGTCACCACGTCAGACATCCGTACGGCGCTCGACAGCCTGCCCGGCCTGGTCGACGTCCACGCCGGCTACGTGCTGGTGGGGCACTCCGCCGGCGGCCAGCTCGTGCTGTGGGCAGCCGCGACGCTCAACCCGGTCCGCCTGCGCGGCGTGATCGCGCTGGCCCCGGTCGCCGACCTGCTGATGGCCGACCGGATGGGCCTGGACGACGGCGCAGTACAGGACTTCATCGGCAGCGGCGTCCGCAACGACCTCGACCCGGTCCACCTCCCACCCTCGATCGCTCCGGTCTCCGTCATCCACGGCACCGCCGACACCCGGGTCCCCATCACCATCACCGAGTCGTACTTCACCGCCCACCCCACCGCCCGCTTCATCCGCGTCGAGGGCGCCGGCCACTACGAACTCATCGACCCCCTGACCGACGCCTGGCACGACCTCACCGCCGAACTGACCCGCCTGACCGGCCACCAGACCTGACGGCCCATCACACCAGTTCAGGACCGCCTGGTCGACGATTCCGGGTACAGCCGATCCGTGGCCGGCGCGTCCCAAGCGCTGGCGTGTGACTGCCGGTCGAGAGCACGATGGCCATCGGAGACGTGCTGGTCTACTCGCTGCTGCGGGACGACCCTCGCCCCTGGCACAACCCGGCGTAGGAGCGGTCAGCCGAGGCGCTTGGCGGCGGTGAGGAGGCCTTCGGAGGTGGGGAGGAGGGCGGAGACCAGGTCGTCGTCGTCGCGGACGGCGCGGATGAGGTCTCGCAGGGCGGTGGTGTCGGGGTCGCGGTGGGCCGGGTCGGCGACGCGGCCGCCGGTCAGGATGCCGGCGAAGGCGACCACACCGCCGGGGCGGAGCAGTCGGAGGGCTTCATGCAGGTACGCCGTGTTCTCGCGCCGGTCGGCGTCGCAGAAGACCAGGTCGTAGTGGCCGTCGGTGAGCCGGGTGACCACGTCCAGTCCGGCGCCGGCGATCAGGCGGAACCGGTTCGACGGGACGCCGGCGTCAAGGAACGTCTTGCGGGCCAGTCGCTGGTTCTCCGCGTCGATATCGACCGTGGTGAGGGTGCCGTCGGTGCGCATGCCGCGCAGCAGCGCCAGCCCGGACACACCGGTGCCGGTGCCGATCTCGACGACCGCCTTGGCGCCGACGCTGGCGGCGAGCAGGCTCAGCGCGGCGGCCGTGCCGGGCCCGATCGCGGCGACGCCGCTGTCCTGGGCGCTCGCCCGTGCACCGGTGACGACTTCGTCCTCACCGGTGTAGTCCTCGGCGTACGCCCAGGACGTCGGGTCGATGCCGGTGGCGATGATGCCCTCCCGAAGCTCTGCGGAGTGTTCTGCCCATTGTGCTGGCGCTGCGCTACTCATCCTGACCCGAAGCCTAGCGGCACAAGGTTCGGTTTCGGTGTCTCCCGCGCGGAGACTGCGCACTCTTGCTCATAACTCTGCGCCTTGAGTCAGATATGATCGACCGCAGCAGGCAAACTCGTCCCCGGAGCGGAGGTACGGCACAAATGCGGCGTCAGGCAGACCTACGTCGTACCGGCTCAGGACCGGATGACGTCGATGCCGGCTTCCTTGAAGACGGCCAGTTGGGACTCGTCGGCCTGGGCGTCGGTGACGAGCGTGTCGATCTCGCTCAGCTCGCAGATCCGGGCGAAGGCGCGCTGGCCCAGCTTGGACGAGTCGGCGACCACGACCACCTTGGCGGCCCGGCTGACGATCAGCTGGTTGATGTTCGCCTCACCCTCGTGGTGGGCGGTGGCGCCGGTCTCGTCGATCCCGTCGACGCCGATGAACGCGATGTCCAGCGACAGGTCGGCCAGGATCCGGTGCGACAGCGGGCCGATCATCTCGTAGGACTGCGGCCGGGCGACGCCGCCGGTGAGCACCATCTTCACGTGCGGCCGGACGATCAGCTCGTTGGCGATGTTCAGCGCGTTGGTGACGAGCGTGAACGCGGGCTCGCCGTGCTCGGCGGACAGCTCCGGCCGGGTGGCCAGCGTGCGCGCCACCTCGGAGATGGTGGTGCCGCCGTTCATCCCGATCACCATGCCGCGCCGGACCAGGGTGGCCGCGGCCTGCGCGATCCGCTGCTTCTCCGAGGCGAAACGAGCAGTCTTGTAGCGCAGCGGGAGATCGTAGGAGACCGCGTTGGCGACCGCGCCGCCGCGGGTCCGGGTGAGGAGTTGCTGCTTGCCCAGGTGGTCCAGGTCGCGCCGGATCGTCGCCGCGGACACGTGCAACTGCTCGGCGAGCTCGTCGACGTCGATGGCGCCCTTCTCGGCGAGCGACTCGAGCAAGGTGTTCAGGCGTTCATAACGCTTCACCCGGGGCTCCTCCTTCACACAATCGGTCAGCCGGATGGCGGCCGGTTGGACCATTCGATCACGTTTTGAGCAGTTTCGACCATGACAAGTGCGGAGACGACATGACCAACACGCCTTACGTGAGCACTGAGATCGCCACTCAGCCAGACCTCTGGCGGCAGGTCTCGGACGGTTTCGCGCAGTACGGTGGCGCATTGCCGAAGCCCGGTCAACGGGTCGCGGCGGTCGGCTGTGGCACGTCATGGTTCATGGCGATGGCGTACGCCGCTCTGCGCGAGGACAACGGCCAGGGCGAGACCGACGCGTTCGCGGGCTCGGAGTTCCCGGCCGGACGTTCGTACGACGTCGTGGTGGTGATCAGCCGGTCCGGTACGACGACCGAGGTGCTGGACCTGATCCGGGCGACCGACCTGCCGACTGTGGCGATCACCGCGACCCCGGGCTCGCCGATCAGCGAGCTGGCCGACCACACCATCCTGCTGGACTTCGCCGACGAGCAGTCCGTTGTCCAGACGCGCTTCGCGACGACCACTCTGGCGCTGCTGCGGGCGTCACTGGGGGAGGACCTCCAGCAGGCGGCTGCCGATGCGGAGACCGCGCTTACCGTCGACGTGGACGAGCTCGCGAAGCTGGAGCAGGTCACGTACGTCGGTACGCGCTGGACCGTCGGCCTGGCCCACGAGGCGGCACTGAAGCAGCGTGAGGCCGCGTCAGCGTGGACCGAGGCCTATCCGGCGATGGACTACCGGCACGGCCCGATCGCCATCGCTGAGCCCGGCCGCGGCGTCTGGGTGTTCGGTGAGCCGCCGGCCGGCCTGCTCCACGATGTCGCCGCCACCGGCGCCACGGTCGTCCACCACCCCGACCTCGACTCGATGGCCTCCCTGGTGGTGGCCCAGCGCGTCGCCGTCGCCAAGGCGTTGGCCCTCGGCCTCAACCCGGACCAGCCCCGCAGCCTGACCCGCTCCGTCATCCTCGACTGACCGCGTCGGTAACGGGTGCGCTGAGCGTCCGCCCCAGCGGGCGGCGGTGGCGCGGGAGATGGCCCAGCCGTGCACCCAGGCGTCAAGCGGCGTTTGCATGCGTAGGGACATTCCTGGAGAGCGCAGCGAGGCGGCCCAGGCCCGCGGCGGCGATGAGTGTCAGGGCTACAGCGAGGAGGGCGTTGTGAGTGCCCAGAGCCGGGACCAGGAGGCCCGCAGTGGCCTGGCCCAGTGCTGAGGCGCCTACCCGGAGGCTGGCGGCTGTGGTGCTGACTCGGCCCTGAAGAGACTCGGGGCTGTACTGCTGACGAGCAGCAAACATGGCGGGCAGCATCGGTCCCTCGACCAGTCCGGTTGCGGCAGCGAGGAGCAGGAGGACTACGAAACTCGTGGCCAGCGGCCAGGTCGTCATGGCGAGGCCGGAGGCGGCTGCGGTGACGATGACGACGTACTCGGGCCGCCAGCGGGTCTGGAGGCGTCCGAGTAGGAGAGCCGTGGCGACGCTGCCGATCTCCAGCGCGGTCCAGAGGTAACCGGCTGCGGACCTCGGCATGCCTACCGCGGCCATGTGCAGTGGCAGGGTGATCAGCAGTACGCCGGAAGCACCCATGAGCAGCGTGGTCGTGACAGTGGAAGCCCGGAGTGGCGGCGTGCGGAGCAGATGAGTCAGGCCGCCGACGACGGAGGCCATGAACGGCTCGTGCTGGGTCAGTGCGGGCGGGAGAGCGGGCAGCCGGGTGATGGCGACGATGCTGAGGGCTGCTGCGACGACGATGACCAGCGTAGCGGCTTCCACGGACACAACCGCAGCGATCGTGGCCGCGGCTGCTGGACCGGTGATGGTCGCCGCGCCGAAGCTGGCCGCCTCCAACGAGTTGGCCCGAGCCAACCGTGCCTGCGGGACCAGGCTGGGCAGCATGCTCGTGAAACCACCGCTCACCATCGGGAGAGTCGCTCCGGCAACGGCTGCGAGCGCTGGGGTCATCCAGTGCGCGCTGTGGCCGACCACTGCCAGCAGGCTGAGCATGACCACGGCCAATACGGCCTGATTGGCTGCGAGCGCGGTCCGGCGGTACGGCGTCCTGTCGAGCCAAGTACCGAGTAGTGGCCCGGTGACTACGGCAGGCAGGGCGTAGGCGGCTCCGGTGACGCCCGCAAGTGTGGGACTGTCAGTGCGTTCCAACACGAGCAGGACGAGCGTGAACGCGACCATCTCGTCGGCAAGCCTGGCGAGGGTCGCTGCCAGGTAGTAGCTGGGCACGCGAGACCTCCTGTAACGCAAAATTGGATGTTACGCGTTACGCTATCAAATACGTTACGGAAGGAGAGGCGTGGAGATTCAGACACCGGACCGGCTGGTGCGGCTCGCGGTGGATCTGGTCAACACCCGGACTCTCGACCCCGAGCAACTGAAGGAGCCCGGCGACGTCCGGACGTTCCTGCTCGAGCACGGGGAGTCCGAGCCGATCACGCTGGACGGGGGCGACCTGGCCGAGGTGCGAGCCGTTCGGGAGCGGCTCCGGCCGGTGTTCCACGCCGGCCCGGCCGAGGCCGCGCGGATCCTGAACGAGTTGCTGGCGGAGTACGCCGTACGCCCGTATCTGTCCGATCACGACGGATCGCCGTGGCACCTGCATGTGGCCAAGCCGGGTGCGACGTGGGGTCAGTGGCTGGCCGCGACCGCCGCGCTCGGGCTGGCGGGTTTCGCCGCTGGGCACGGGTTCGAGGCGATCGGTACGTGTGCGGCGGCCGACTGTGAGCGTGTGTTCGTGAACGCGGCAGAGCGACGGCCGCGGCGGTTCTGCTCGCCGACCTGCTCCAGTCGCACCCGGGTCGCGTCGTACCGCGCCCGGCAGGCCGGGAACCGACCGCCTAGGATCGAGGCAGACATCCAGGACTGAGGAGCGCACTTGAGTCACACCGTGGTGGCCGAACTGGTGGCGAATGTGCTGAAGGTCACCGCCAGGGCCGGGGACTCGGTCGGGGCGGACGACACCCTCGTCATCCTGGAGTCGATGAAGATGGAGATCCCGGTGCTGGCCGAGGTGGCCGGCACCATCGTCGAGCTGAAGGTCGTCGAGGGGGAGGTCGTCCGTGACGGCGACCCCATCGCGGTGATCGAGGAGAAGTAGGGCTGCAACAAAAGTGGTCGCCGACGCGTCTGGTCCTTGGAAGGCTGTGACCGGCAACCGGGCCGGGAACTTCCGGCCGGGGCGCCGCGTTGAGCCGTCGTACCAGCATCTCAGGGTTGAACCCGGGTGTTCCCGACGTGCGCAGAGGACGGTGACCGCGGCACCATGGCCTTCACGCTCATTGCCGAGAGGACCCAGGGAGGCGTTGCGGTGAAGCCGGCCAACACCTCCGTGGCGCCTGCGCTCCAGCCGGTTCCGGACGCGCTGCCGTCCTGGGACGAGATCGTCCGGACCCATTCCGCCCGCGTCTACCGGCTCGCGTACCGGCTGACCGGGAACAAGCACGACGCCGAGGACCTGACCCAGGAGGTCTTCGTCCGGGTCTTCCGCTCGCTGTCGTCGTACACCCCCGGCACGTTCGAGGGCTGGCTGTACCGGATCACCACGAACCTGTTCCTGGACGGCGCCCGGCGCAAGCAGCGGATCCGGTTCGACGGGCTGCCGGAGGACGCACACGACCGGCTGCCGGCCAAGGGCGTCGGCCCGGCCGAGAAGCTGGACTCCGATCAGTTCGACCACGACGTGCAGGACGCGCTGGACGCGTTGCCGGAGGACTTCCGCGCCGCCGTGGTGCTCTGCGACATCGAGGGCATGACGTACGACGAGATCGCCGACGTGCTGGAAGTGAAGCTCGGGACGGTGCGGAGCCGGATCCACCGGGGCCGCTCGATGCTGCGCAAGCACCTCGAGCACCGCGCGCCGCGGTCGGGGCAGACGCGGGTCGGCGGTCCGCCCACGGACGGGCTCGGCGCCGGAGGTGAGTTCCGGTGACGCTGCAGCACCCTCTGGACAAGCTCAGCGCGGTCGTCGACGGCGCCCTGGACCACGACTCGCGGGACAAGGTTCTGAGCCACCTGGTCGGTTGTGACACGTGCCGGGCCGAGGTGGACGCTCAGCGCCGGCTCAAGGCCCGGATGGCGGCCCTGGAGTCTCCGGAGCCATCCACCGACTTGATGCAGCGGCTGATGGGAGTCTCGTCGTTCTCGCCGGAGCCGCGTGAGGAGATCCGTCCGGTGCTGACACCGGCTGTCTCGCTCTTTCCACAGCGGTCCGTCTTCCCTGCCGCCCGCACAGGTGCCACTCGTCCTGGTGCTCCCCGGACCACGCGTTCGCGGCGGCGGACCGGCGTACTCGGGGCTGCTGGATCTGCAGCGGCCGTCGCGTCGCTGCTGGGTACGGCGTTCATCGTGGGCGATCCGGCTCGGGAGGAGCAGCCGCCGAGGCTGCAGCCGCCGGTGGCGAGCTTCTCGTCCGACCACGCGACCACGACGAGTGGCACGCCGTTCACCGACCCGGTGGCGCTGCTGAACGCATACAACGGGGCTGGGTATGCAGGGCTGAGCCCGACGCTGCAGCCGGTGGCCCTGACAGGACGTTGACCCGTGAGCCTGTCCCGGCTCGCCGTACTGGTCAGCACCGCACTGATCGGCTTCGGCCTGCCCGCACCCGCTGTCGCGGCGCCACCCACCGCCTCGCGTGAGGACTCACCGTTGGCGATCAGCTGGCTGGCGCGCGCCGCAGCGGCTCCCGACACCGTCTCGTACCACGGCACGCAGATCATCACCTCGTGGGGACCACAGGGCGCGAGCTCGGCAATGCTGGACGTCGTCCACGCGGCCTCCCAAGGCTCCGAGATCAGTGTGGTCGGCTCCTCGTCGTCACCCGGTGCGAAGGCGTTCGTGCAGCGCGCGACGAACGCGGGCGCCGCTGTCGACGGTGGGCCGCTGACGTTGCTGCGGGCGACGTACCAGCTCGTCTACAAGTGCTGCACGGACACCATCGGGCGGGCCGCCGTACTGGTGGAGGCGTTGCGGGACGACCAGACGCTGGCGGCTCGATTCTGGATCGACAAGGCGACCGGACTGCTGCTGCAGCGGCAGCTTTTCAGTGTGGACGGCAAGACGATGGTCCGCGCCACGGTGTTCACCGAGCTGGAGATCGAGGAGTCCGAGTTCCTCGGGCACCTCCCGCCGATGGCGCCGAGCGGGGTCGAGTCGCTGGGGCTCGGCAAGGTCGGCGGGTTGCGCTCAGAGGGCTGGGTCTGTGCGCCGGAGTTGCCCGCTTCGCTCAAGCTGTACGACGTCCACAAGGACACGGCCAACGGGTCGCTGCAGTTCTCGTACTCCGACGGGCTGTTCAATGTCTCGCTCTTCGAGCAGCGTGGAGCGCTCGATCCGGCCGCGGTCGCCGGGTTCAGCACCACCGAGACTCCGGGCGTCTACCTGCGCTACGGGATGCCGTCGTACGTCGTCTGGTCCTCGGACGGGATCGTCTACACGCTGATCGGCGACCTGCCCCCGGACATGCTCGGCCAGGTGGTCCGCTCGTTCCCGCACGACGTACCGGTCAAGCTCACCGCGGTTCAGCGGGTGGGCGCCGGGCTGGCGAAAATCGCGACGTGGCTCACTCCGATGGGTGCGCTTTCGGGGAAGCTGGGATAATCGAATCCGGTAGTCCCTCCCGCGACCCGGGCGGCGGCCGCCGATCGATGACCACGACGACGTGAGGCGGGCACCGTGACCAGCGACGACGCCGAGCCGACAGTACCGACCCCCAGCGCGGAACCCACCCGCGTTCTCCCGGCCGACACTGCTGGTACGACGACCTCGGCCGACCCGCTCGGCACGTCGAGCTCGCCCACCGCGGCCGGCGGCCCCTCTCCGAACGGCGCCGACGCTCCGTTGACCGCGCTGGTGCCGCCTTCGGTGGACGGGGGGAGTGCGCCGCTGCCCTCGCCCGGCGAGAATGCGGCGTACCGGCAGACGCACGGGCCGACGGCCAACCAGCGGTCGGTGACGCAGCGGAGCTTCGGGCGGCCGCAGGCGCAGGAGCCGGGCTTCCGGCCGGTGTACCCGGGTCAGGCCTGGCCGACCCAGCGTCCGACGTACCAGCCGGCGTACACGCCGCCCCCGCCGATGGACTGGCACCACCAGCAGGCCCGCGCGTACACGCCGGCCCCGCCGCCGAAGAGCAACCGGATCATCTCCATCGCGGCCGCCGTGGCCCTCGTCATCGGGTTGATCGCCGGCGCCGGCGCGGCCGCGACCATCGTCGCGCTGGACGACAACCGCCCGGTCGCCGAGCAGCCCGGCCCACCGGTCGGCACCGGTGCGGACCCGAAGATCCGCAGCGGCTCGGTCTCCGCGGTCGCCGCGACCCTGCTGCCGAGCGTCGTCCAGCTGAAGGTCGAGGGTTCCGACAACACGAACGCGACCGGCTCCGGTTTCGTCATCGACAACGCCGGCCACATCCTGACCAACAACCACGTCGTCTCCGCCGCGGCCAAGGGTGGATCGATCCAGATCGTCACCGAGAAGGGCAAGACGTCGACCGCACGGCTGGTCGGCAGCTCACCGGTGTACGACCTGGCCGTCGTCCAGGTCGTCGGCCTGGACGCGCCGTCGGTCCAGTTCGGCCGCTCCGACGTCGCGATCGTCGGGCAGGACGTCGTCGCGATCGGTTCCCCACTGGGCCTCGCCGGCACGGTCACCTCGGGCATCATCTCGGCCAAGAATCGCCCCGTCTCCACCGACGGCGACGAACCGGGCCAGGAGTCGTTCATCAGCGCGTTGCAGACCGACGCCGCGATCAACCCGGGGAACTCCGGCGGACCGCTGGTCGACATGAACGCGCGGGTGATCGGCGTGAACTCCGCGATCGCCACCGTCCGCGGTACCTCCGAGGGCCAGAGCGGCAACATCGGGCTCGGGTTCGCGATCCCGATCGACCAGGCCCGGAGGACCGCGCAACAACTGATCGCCACCGGGCAGGCGACGTACCCGGTGATCGGCGCGCAGGTCGACATGCAGTTCGAGGGTGGCGCCCGGGTGAGCCGGGTGGACGCCGGATCCCCGGCGTTACGCGCGGGGCTGCGCATCGGTGACGTGATCACCTCGATCAACAACCAGGTGGTCGTCAGCGCCGAGGAGCTGATCGTGGCGATCCGCACCCACCAGCCGGGTGAGAACGTCCGGCTCGTCTACGAGCGCGGCGGCAAGGCCCGCCAGGCCACCGTCACCCTCGGCCAGCAGACCGGCTGACTTCCCGGGTACGACGAGACACCGGGACCTGTCCGGATTCGGCTGACCCGGCAGGCGGTGTCACCAAGGTGCGGCTACGCTGGTCGCCGTCGCAGACGACGTGCAGAGAGGTGGGGACATGTTCGGCATCGGGCCACTCGAGCTGGTGGTGATCGGGATCGTCGCCGTGCTCGTCTTCGGCCCGGATCGGCTGCCGGAGTTCGCCCGGACGGCGGGCCGGCTGCTGCGCCAGGTCCGCCAGATGGTCACCAACGCGCAGAACGACCTGCGCAACGAGCTCGGCCCGGAGTTCGCCGACCTCGACATCCAGGACCTGAATCCGCGCAACTTCGTCCGCAAGCACCTGCTCGAGGGCACCGACGACTTCGACGACAAGCCCCTCAGCACTCCCGACTTCTCCGACACCCCCCAACGCCTCCCCGCCGGCCAGCGAGCCCCCTTCGACCCAGAGTCGACCTGACTCTCAGCTGGAGAAGTCTGTGGCGAGCAGGTCGTAGGTGACCTTGTCGTCCAGGTGGGTCGCCAGGCGGAAGGCCTCGCGTTCGGTGCCGGCCAGTTGGAAGCCTGCCTTTTCAGCGACGCGGCGGGCGGCTGTGTTGCTGGCAGCGGTGCGGATCAGCAGCTTGCGGCCGGTCAGTCCGCCCTCGGCCTCGGGGGCGAAGTACCAGCGTGCCACTCGCTCGATCGCCTCGGTCATCACGCCGCGGCCCTGGGCATCGGGGTGGGCCCAGTAGCCGAGTTCGGCGGCGCGCACCGCGTCGCGGTCGATGTTGAACAGGGTGAGGTTGCCGAGGCCCTGGTCGGTTTCAGCGTCCGCCAGACACCAGTTGATGCGCCGGCCGGTTGCCGCCTGCTCGGCCAGGTCTTTGAGCCAGAAGCGCGCGTCCTCGGCGGTGAACGGCTGGGGTACGAACGGCAGGAAGTGAGCCGTCGCCTGGTTCGTCCGGCCCGTGATGATGCGCGGGATCTCGTCCTCGCGCCAGCTGCGCAGCCTTAACCGTGGCGTCTCCAGCACCGGTGGCAGGAACCACGGCGTACGAGGCTTGCGGGGATCCGACGGCCCGATCCACCCCGTCCAGGCGTCGACCCGCCGGCCGTCTTCCTCGGCCAGCCCAGGGATCGTCTCGCCCAACCGGAACCCGGTGGCCCACGCCACCCGCCGCGACGGCCAGTTCCCGACCCGCGCCCACCAGTGGATGACGTGAAAGCCACACGTCTCGAACCCGAACTCCAGCAGCATCCGCACCGCCCGGCTCATCACGCCGGCGCCACGAGCCCATGGCGACAGGCCGTAGTGCAGCCGCGCGGTGCCGTCGGCATCGGGTTTGAGTGCGGCAGTACCGGCGTACCGGCCCTGATACTCGATCACGAACACGAGCCGCTCGCCGGTCTTCCAGGCTTCGGTGATCCCGTAGCCGATCCAGCGGCGCGCGTCGTGCTCGTCGAACCCACGCTTCTCGCGGTGGCGTTCGATTTGTCCGTGGACGTCGTCAGGCCGCGGAGCGCGCAGCGTCACGACGCCGTCGGTCAGGACCGGGTGTTCAGCAGGGATCGGCACCCGGCCAAGTCAACACCAGGAGGGCGGTCAGCGGCCGACGGGGGAGAGGCCGAGCTGGCGGCCGAGGAGGCCACGTGGGCGTCCGCCGAGCTTGGCTGCGATCTGGTCGAGGACCTGCGCCGCCGGAGCGTCCGGGGCCGCCGCAGTCAGCGGGTTGCCCAGGTCGCCGCCGCTGCGCAGCCGCTCGTCCAGCGGGATCTCGCCCAGCAGAGGGATGTTGTACCCGAGCCGGGCGGACAGCGTCTCCGCCACCCGCGTCCCGCCGCCGGTGCCGAAGATCTCGATCCGGTGCTCCGGACCGCAGTGCGGGCACGGCAGGAATGACATGTTCTCGACCACGCCGGCGACTCGCTGGTGCACCATCTGCGCCATCGTCCCGGCGCGCTCGGCCACCTCGGCGGCGGCCTCCTGCGGTGTCGTCACCACGATCACCTCGGCGCTGGTCAGCCGCTGGCCGACCGAGATCGCGATGTCCCCGGTGCCGGGCGGCAGGTCGAGCAGCAGGACGTCGAGGTCGCCCCAGTACACGTCGGCGAGCATCTGCACCAGCGCGCGGTCCAGGATCGGCCCGCGCCAGGCGACCACCTGGTCGCGCTTCGGCTTCAGCATGCCGATCGAGATCACCTTCAGGCCGTGCGCGGGCACTGGCATGATCATGTCGTCCACCGCGGTCGGCCGCTCGTCCGCAACGCCGAGCATGGCTGGCACCGAGTGACCGTAGATGTCCGCGTCCAGGACGCCGACCGACAGCCCCTGCCGGGCCATCGCGACCGCGAGGTTCACCGTCACCGACGACTTGCCGACACCGCCCTTGCCGGACGCGATCGCGAACACCTTGGTCAGCGAGTCCGGCCGGGAGAACGGGATCTCCTTCTCCGCCACCCCGCCGCGCAACTGCGTCTGCAGGGCGGCCCGCTGCTCGGCCGACATCACCCCGAGGTCGATCTCGACCCCGGTGACGCCGTCGAGTTTGCTGACCGCGGCCGTGGTGTCGCGCCGCAGCGTGTCCTTCATCGGACAGCCCGCGACGGTCAGCAGGATCCGGACCGCGACCACGCCGTCGTCACGAACGACGACGGACTCGACCATGCCGAGCTCCGTGATCGGCTTCTTGATCTCCGGATCCAGCACACCACCGAGCGCCGCGGTGACCTGATCAGCAGTAGGAGGCATACCCCAAGGCTACGTGCTCCACCTAACCCCACCGACCACGGTCCGTGTGACCTAGGTCCGGCAAGGCAACCCTTACTCCCAGGCTTGCCCCCTCAACTGAGGGGTTGCCCATCGAGAATCCGAACGGGCAACCCCCGAACTCGGGGGATGACCCCTCAGTCCAGGGGTTGCCCACTCGGGTCGGGGGTTGCCTGCTCGGGTGGGGGGTTGCCCATTGGGAATTTGAAGGGGCAACCCCCGAAGTCCGGGGATATCCCTTCCTGTGGGGGGTTGTCCCGGAGGGTTAGAGGCCGGGGGCGCCGTAGACGGGGAACCAGCGGCTCAGGTCGGGCTCGAAGTTCAGGTCGGTGCCGATGACGGACTTGATCTGGAGTTCGGTGGCGTTGTCGCGGCGGTCCGTCCCGACCGGGACGAACGGGTACCAGGAACCGCGTTTGTACAGGTAGACGAGGCCCAGTGACCTGGTGCCGTTGGTGAACGCGACCAGCGTGCACAGCAGCGCGGAGCCGAAGCCCGCGTCGACCAGCGAGGTGTTGACCGCGTGCAGGTCGGTGACGAGCCCTTCGACGTCGTCGGGGGACGTCTGCCGGACCAGCCAGGTGAAGCCGTACGAGTCGGTGTGGCTGGTGAACTTGCCGTTGTCGAGGGCGAGCAACTTGTCGACCTCCGCGCGCAGCGTCGAGAACCCACCGCCCTCCGCCGCCTTGAAACAGACCGAACCACTGCCGGTCGGCCGGTATCCGGCCGCGGTGTCCAGGGTGATCGCGGCCGAGGGCAGCGAGAAGAGCTGGTCGAGGTTCGGCGGGACGGCTTTGCTCCGGCCGAGCAGGATGTCAAGAAGGCCCATGGCTCTAAGCTTGCTCGCCCAGCTCGCGGGACAGCATCCCGAGCCGGTCGAGTCGCTGCTCGAGCGGCGGGTGGGTGGAGAACAGCGAGGAGAGGCTGAAGCCGCCGGCCGCCGCCGGGGCGAAGAAGAACGCGTTGAACGCCTCGGCCTGGCGCAGGTCGCGGGACGGGATCCGGGCGATGTCGCCGCTGATCTTGGTCAGCGCGGAGGCCAGCGCCGACGGTCGGCCGGTCAGCATCGCGGCAGCCCGGTCGGCGGCCAGCTCGCGGTAGCGCGACAAGGCCCGGGTCAGCAGGAACGAGATCGCGTACACGGCCGCGGACACCAGCACGATGGTGAGCACCACCATCGCGGTGTTCTGGTCCCGCCGGCCGCCACCGCCCAGACCGCCGTACAGGCCGAACCGGGTGATCAGTCCGGCGAGTACGCCGAGGAACGACGCGATCGTCATCACCGCCACGTCCCGGTGGGCCACGTGGGACAGCTCATGGGCGAGCACGCCTTCGAGCTCGTCGGTGTCCAGCCGGCGCAGGATCCCGGTGGTCACGCAGACGACCGCCTTGTCCGGGTTGCGGCCGGTCGCGAACGCGTTCGGCAGGTCGACGTCGGCGATGGCGACCTTCGGCTTGGGCATGTCCGCCAGCGCGCACAGCCGGTCGATCGCGCCGTGCAGCTGCGGCGCCTCCTCGGGGCTGACGATCCGGCCGCGCATCGCGTACAGCGCGATCCGGTCGGAGAACCAGTACTGCACGAACAGCAGGCCGCCCGCGATCACGACGGCCAGTACGGCGCTCTTCGTCAACGCGATCAGCAGTGCGACGAAAGCGACGTACAGCAGGCCGAGCAGGAAACTCGTGACCACCATCCGGTTGGTCAGCCCGCGGTCGGGCTTGAAGCGACTCTTCACGGCATCGGTCCCTTCCTCACCTGCTAGCGAGCCTAGCTCGGTGTGGAAGCGCTCAGACCCGGTCGTCCTCGCGGGTGTCCAGGTCGGCGAGCAGGGAGCGCAGTTCGGAGCGGAGGAAGTCGCGGGTGGCGACCTCGCCGACGGCCATCCGCAGCGACGCCATCTCCCGGGCCAGGAACTCCATGTCCGCGCGGCTGCGCGCGTCGACGTCGCGGTCGCGTTCGTACTGCACGCGGTCGCGCGCTTCCTGCCGGTTCTGCGCCAGCAGGATGAGGGGAGCCGCGTAGGACGCCTGCAGGCTGAGCGCGAGGGTGAGGAAGATGAACGGGTACTCGTCGAAACGCAGGTCCTGCGGCGCGAAGATGTTCCAGGCGACCCAGAACAGGATCGTCGCGGTCATGTAGACCAGGAACCGCCCGGTGCCGAGGAAGCGGGCGATCCGCTCGGACAGCCGTCCGAACGCGTCCGCGTCGTACGTGGGACGCAGCATGAAGGTACGGCGGGCGTCGCGCGGCACGTCCAGCCGGGCGGTACTGCGGAGCAGTCGGCGGTCGTCGGTGCTGCGGTCGTCACGGGGCATGGCGGTCCACCTCCTGCTGTTCGGACTCGCGCCAGTCTTCCGGGAGCAGGTGGTCGAGGACGTCGTCGACGGTCACCGCTCCGAGCAGCCGGCCCTCGTCGTCGAGCACCGGCGCGGCCACCAGGTTGTAGGTGGCGAGGTACTTGCTGACCGTGTGCAGGCTGTCGTCGGGCCGCAGCCCGTCGAGATCGGTGTCCAGTACGGCGGACACCAGCTCCGATGGCGGTTCCCGCAGCAGCCGCTGGATGTGGCCGACACCGATGAACCGCCCGGTGGGGGTTTCCAGCGGTGGACGGCAGACGTAGATCATCGCGGCCAGCGCCGGACTGAGCTCCGCGTTCCGCACGTGGGCCAGGGCGTCGGCCACGGTCGCGTCCGCTGGGAGGATCACCGGCTCCGAGGTCATCAGCCCACCGGCCGTGCGCTCCTCGTACGTCAGCAGGCGCCGTACGTCCTCTGCCTCCTCGGGCTCCATCAGGGTCAGCAGCCGCTCGGCCGTGTCGGTCGGCAGCTCGGCGATCAGGTCGGCCGCGTCGTCCGGAGACATCTCCTCGAGCACGTCCGCGGCCCGCTCGGTGTCCAGACCGGCCAGGATCTCCACCTGGTCGTCCTCGGGCAGTTCCTCCAGTACGTCGGCCAGCCGCTCGTCGTTCAGCGCGGCCGCGATCTCCTTGCGCCGCTTGGGGGACAGGTCATGCAGCACGCCGGCCAGGTCGGCCGCCTTCATCGACTCGAACGCGGCCAGGATGTGGGTCGCGCCCTGACCCTCCTCGACCTGGGCGAAGCCGCTCACGTCGGTCCAGTCGAGGACATGCGACTGACCGCGCCTCCGGAAGCGTTTGGCGCCTTCCCGGACCGCTACCTTCGAGAGCACCCAGTCACGCGTCCGCCACTGCTCCATGGCCATGTCGAACACGACTGCGGTCGCACCGGTCTCCCGGATGGTGACCGTGCGGTCCAGCATCTCGCCGAGTACCAGCACCTCGGTCGCCCGCTGCTGGAACCGGCGCATGTTCACCAGGCCGGTGGTGATCACATGCCCGGCGTCCACAGACGTCACCCGAGTCATCGGCAGGAAGATGCGCCGCCGGGTGAACACCTCCACCACCAGCCCGAGCACCCGCGGTGGCTGGGTGCCCTGCCGCAGCATCACCACGACGTCGCGGACCTTGCCGACCTGGTCTCCGTTCGGGTCGTACAGGGGGAGACCAGCCAGCCGGGCCACATACACGCGCGACGGTGATGTGCTCATCCACGTCCTCGCTTCGCTCCGGGCGCGGATGAGACACGAGACAGCCTGTGCCTGATGATGAACTCGCGATGCTCGTTCATGTTCGAAGGCTAACCCGCGGACGGGGACTCTCAGCTCAGGCGCGGTCGCCGGCGGATGCGACGGTGCAGGGTGATCGGGGGTTTCCCTCTGGTCGTGGCAGGTGTCCCGACCGGTGATTCGGCTCGCGGGCGGTCGTCGTACTGGCCGGATCGCTCGGTGATCTCACCAGTGGGCTCCAGGACGAGCAGGTCAGCCTCGGTCTTCCACCGCTCGAGCTGGGTGTCGAGCTCGGCCGCGTTCAGCCGCTCTGTCCGCAGTACCTGGGCCGCTGCGGTCCACTCCTCACTCCCGGGCTCCAGCCGTCGTACTGTCGCCTTCCAGCTCGCCAGCCTGTTGGTAGCCGGCTTGGCCGGTACGACGACCTCGGCAGCACCTGCCGTGGCCAGTCCGGGGAGTGGCTGCTCCGCACCATCGGCCGCATCCGCCAGTACGACGTACTGCCCGTCGACCGTGGCGAACCAGGCTGGAGCCGGTCGGCCGCCGTTCCACGACAACCAGACCAGGCCGGCCTTCTTCATGACACCGGCGATTTCAGCAGTAGCGTCCGCAGCGTCGTCCATGGTCACGGTTCCAAGGGTGTCACACCGAGCTCACGGATAGCGGCCTGCGCGCCCGCCTGGAAGCGGGTGCGTGCACCCAGCTCCTGCATCAGCGCGGCGATCTTCCGCTGGGCCGTACGGGCGCTCACCCCGAGCTGGCGGGCGATCGCCTGGTCGGTGAGCCCGGCGAGCAGCAGTGCGACGAGCCTGTCGTGGTCGGTCGACTCGACCGGCAGAGCCCGCTCCCACAGTCGCTCGAACAGCTCGGCGTACGCATCGAACAATCCACACGGCTGCAGGATCACAGCGGAGTCGGGAGCCAGTAGTACCAGCGCCAGCCGGTCGTCAGCCAGGTAGAGCTGGATCGGCACCGACGGCAGCACTCTGGCTGTCTCGTTGCCAGAAGCATCGAGTACGGCGCTCTCGTACACGGTCCTGCAGTCGGCACGATGTGCCGGGGGAGCGCCGTACGGTGCCTTCACCAGCCGGCGCAACTCGGTCCGTGCTGCCTGCTGGACCTGCACAATCCGTTGCTGGACCGCACCAGCACCGGTGACCAGCTCCAACAGTGTGGCGGTGGGCGCGCCGGTGTGGTTGCGGTAGTCCGCGGTGAGTTGATCGATGCGCATGCGGGCGTCGCGCAGGAGTCGCTCCTGGTCGAGCAGCAGGACCTCCAAGGCGATGTCCGGAGCGACCGCGACGTACAGGCCGTCAACGGCGCTGACCAGTCCCTTGGCAAGCAGGCTCTGCAGTGCGGCTTCCTGGCCCGGTCGAGCTTTGCTGGGCGGCTGACCGACCAGAGCGCAGTACGTCGCCTCCTCTGCCGGGGAGAGCCGAGTGCGGTCAGGTCACCCACGATGCTCCAGCCAGCCACGCAGTACGGCCTGATAGCCGGCCTGGAAGCGAGTATCGGCGTTCAACCGGTGCACATGCCGTCGATGTGCTTGCGGACGGTCCGCTCGCTCCAACCGAGGTGAGCGGCCATCTCGAGGTCGGTGAAGCCGGACATCAGCAGCGCCAGCAGATCCCGCTCCTCGGGTGTCGGCCGGTCGACAGTGGGCTGGCCGTCGTACGTCGCCAGCGGCACGGCCCTGTCCCAGTACAGCTCGAACAGTGCGGCCAGCCCGGCCACCATCACGGGGTCGTGGATCAGCAGCGCGGTCTGGTGTCTGGTCGCCCGTACGTCGAAAGGGACGAAGGCCATAGGTGCGTCGCTGACGGTCAGCTTGAGCGGTACGTCGCCCACCCGGGCCTGCTCTCCGTCCGCGATGCCCTGGATGAGTGCGGCCAGCCGACCGGGCCTGTCCACGGAACCGCGGCGGTCGTACACCACCCGGAAGGTGACACCGCGCTTCAGCTGGTCCAGCTCGAGCTGGTTCACCTGGTTCGGGTCGTCCCGGTACGGCGGCGCGTCCCAGCCACAGACCTCGTTACGGGCACTGAGCAACAACCTGGTCATGCCCTGGGCGATCTCGTGCTCGCCGTGCAGCACCTCCATCAGGTCCGCGGGCTCGCGGCGCGCCGTACTGCCGTGGAACCGGACCGTCAGCTCCACCATCTTCCGGCGGGCGTCGGCCAGTTCCCGCTCCCGACGACGGGCCAGCACGTCCAGCGCTGTGTCCGGCGGCAGTACGACGTACCAGGTCCAGACAAAGAAGTCCGGCCGCAGCGAGTACACCGCCGTACTCAAGCACCCTCGGCTGCAGAGCACCACGGGTGCGGTGAGTCTGCGCACCGAAGGCGTGGACGCGGCCGGCAACACGATCAAGCAGACGATCAAGCGCGCGTACGGCCTCACCGCACGGTGAATCGGGCCACACTCGGAGGGGAAGTGAGCCGGGTCACCGGAGCGGCGGCGGATTCGCCGTACGCTGCCGGTGACCGGCGGGTAACCCGAGGAGAGGACGCGGTGATGGCGGAGCAGGTGACCGGGGCGGGACGGGGAAGGCCTCAAGCACTGCGTAGTAGGCGGTCTTGTCTGGCTACCCCGGGGTCGAACCCGCGGTTCCTGGCCAAGGCGAAGGGCCTGGACGCCGACCAGGTGTTCCTCGACCTGGAGGACTCCGTCGCGCCGATCGCCAAGGTGGACGCGCGCAAGAACATCGTCGCCGCGCTCAACGAGGGCGGCTGGGGGACCAAGCTCCGCGTGGTCCGGGTGAACGACTGGACCACCGAGTGGACGTACGCCGACGTGATCGAGGTGGTCTCGGGCGCGGGCGCGAACCTCGACTGCATCATGCTGCCGAAGGTGCAGACCGCCGAGCAGGTGGTCGCGCTCGATCTGCTGCTCACCCAGTTGGAGAAGGTGCACGGCCTGGAGCCCGGCCGGATCGGGATCGAGGCCCAGATCGAGAACGCGCTCGGCCTGACCAACGTGAACGCGATCGCCCAGGCGTCGCCGCGGGTGGAGACGATCATCTTCGGCCCGGCCGACTTCATGGCGTCGATCAACATGAAGTCGCTGGTGGTCGGCGAGCAGCCGCCCGGGTACGACGTCGGCGACGCCTACCACTACATCCTGATGCAGATCCTGATGGCCGCCCGGGCGCACGGGAAGCAGGCCATCGACGGGCCGTACCTGCAGATCAAGGACGTCGACGGGTTCCGCCGGGTCGCCGGCCGGTCGGCCGCGCTCGGCTTCGACGGCAAGTGGGTGCTGCACCCGGACCAGATCGCCGCCGCGAACGAGGTCTACTCGCCGCGCCAGGAGGACTACGACCACGCCGAGAACATTCTCGACGCCTACGACCACTACACCTCGGCGGCCGGCGGTGCCCGCGGCGCGGTGATGCTCGGCGACGAGATGATCGACGAGGCCTCCCGCAAGATGGCCCTGGTCATCTCCGCCAAGGGCCGCGCCGCCGGCATGACCCGCACGGATGTCTGGCAGCCGCCCGCCGACTAGGCGGTGTCAGGCAGTACCTGCGCCATGATCGCGAGCAGGTGGCCGTCGGGGTCGGGGAAGAACGCCATCCACTCCTCGACCCCGTCGTCATGGCGGTGGATCAGCTGCGGCGCATCCTCGAACTCCACGCCGCGCTCGCGCAGTTCGTCGTACGCGACCTGGATGTCGTCGACCTTGAAGTACAGGATCGACGGATCGGCAGGCCGCTCGGTCGCGCTCAGGAACAACCGGATCCCGCCACAGTCGAAGAACGCCAGGTTCCCGAACGTGTAGAGATGCGGAAGCCCGAGCACCTTGCCGTAGAACTCGACCGCGGTCGGGATGTCACTGACCGGGCGGGCGATCTGCCCGATCACCCCTAGCTGCACCGTCATCCCGGACCTCCTTGTCGTCGCCGGGCGCTGTCGGCGGGTACGCCGCGCCAACTCCGAAGGTCGGCGCGGCGCCCACCCCCTCACGCTAGCGCCGAGGGTGCCGAAATGCCCTCTTCTCAGTGGCTCCAGACTTTGTAGATGTGGATGGGCTTCGCCGGCGGGCCGTCCTGGTCGGGGTCGGCGATACCGGCCGCGACCATCCGGTCGAAGGTGGACATCCCGGCGATCACCTGGCCGAGGACGGTGTAGTTCGGGGCGATGTTGGCGTGTGAGTGGACGACGAAGAACTCACTGCCGTTCGTCCCCGGTCCCTGGTTGCCGTAGGCAACGGTGCCGCGAGGGTAGGTCTCCTTGCCGGTGACCTCGTCGGGGAACTTGTACCCCGGGCCGCCCTCCTCCTGCCGGTAGATGTCGCCGCACTGCAGGACGCCGAGCCGGGCGGAGTTGGTCAGCCGGAAGCACTGGGTGAAGTCGTAGAACCGGCTCTTCACCAGGTGCACGAAGTTGTGCACGCCGCACGGCGCGTTGGCCCGGTCCATCCGGACCACGAACGGTCCGTAGTTGGTCACGAAGTACACGTCGACCGTGCCCTTCGCGCGGGCGACCGGGGACGGGATCCGGACCGGCTTGGCGGCCGGGTTCTCCGGCGTGGGCGTGAACTCGCACTTCACCACCGGCTTCGAGTGACCGGCCGGTGCGGCCGACGCGGTGGTGGTCGTGAGCGTCGTCGCGACCAGAGTGGCCGCGATCAGGGCGGTGATTGATCGCTTCATGCTGCTCACCGTAGTACCCCGATCGCTCTGTGCAGAGCTTCTTCAAGGTTTCGGGCCAGAACTCGCTCTCAAACGCGTGCCCCGCCTAAGGTGTTGCGGTCCGCTGCGGAAGGTGTGTGTGTGTGAACGGCGAGGTACTGGCAGGGCGTTACCGGCTGCTGACCCTGCTGGGCAGAGGCGGCGCGGGTGAGGTGTGGCAGGCCGAAGACACCGTGCTGGCCCGGCAGGTCGCGGTGAAGCTGCTCCGGCGGCTCGAGGGCGACCCGATGGACGCGGTCGAGCGGTTCCGCGCCGAGGCGCAGGCGGCTGCGCGGCTGATGCACCCGAACGTGGTCGCGACGTACGACGTCGGCACCGCGGACGGGCACGTGTTCCTGGTGATGGAACTCGTGTCCGGCCCGGACCTGTCGCAGTTGATGCGCAGTGGGGGTCTGCCGAGCGGCAAGCTGGTCGCCGACATCGCCACCCAGGGAGCGCGTGCCCTCGACGCCGCCCACGCGGCCGGCATCGTCCACCGGGACGTCAAGCCGGGCAATCTGATGCTCGCGGCCGACGGCACGCTCAAGATGACCGACTTCGGCATCGCGAAAGGCGCCGGTACGGAGACCACCGGTGTCGGTGTGCTCCTGGGCACGGCGTCGTACGTCTCGCCGGAGCAGGTCCGTGGTGAGCCTGCCACCCCTGCTAGCGACTGGTACGCGTTCGGCTGCGTCCTCTACGAGCTCCTCACCGGAACGCCGCCCTTCACCGGGCCGAACGTGGAGTCGGTGATGCGCCAGCACCTGGACGTGGCCCCGGAGCCGATCAACCGGGCAGACGTGGAGCCGGCACTGGCCAACCTGGTCCTGCAACTGCTGGCCAAGAACCCGGGGGACCGCCCATCGTCGGCTGCCGCCGTGACGGCCCTGCTGGCTGCGGCCCCCGCCACGCAGGTGCTTCCGTTGCTCCCAGCCAAGGACGACGTGCTCGAGGTCGGCACCTGGCAGGAGGAGCCGGCCGCCACCGGAACGCACCGGGCGCCGCCGAAGGGTTTCCCGTTCGCGAAGGTGCTCGTGGCCATGGCAGTGGTCCTGGCCGCTGTCGTCGGCGGACTGATGTTGCGGGAGAGCGTGACCACGGACCCGCCGGCCGCTGCCGGCGGAACGCCGTCGGCGCCGGCGGCCAAGGCGTCCAGCGCGCCGAAGACGACGCCCACACCCTCCAGGACTCCGTCGAAGAAGCCGACCCCCAAGCCGAGCCCGCAGCAGACGCAGCAACAGAACCCGCAGGGCGCGCTGGTGCAGACGTTGCGGACACTGGCCGCGCAGGTGCGGCAGACCCAGCAGGGGGCCCGGAGCAAAGCTCCGCGAGAGGCCGCGAACGACCTGGACCGCGCCGCGGAGGCTGTGGACCGCGGCGACACCGAGTCGGCCGCCAAGAACTTCTACGACGCCCGGAAGCGGCTGGCCGAGGCGCAGCAGAACAACCGCTGGCAGGCGACCCCGCAGATCGCCGGGCTGTTCGCTGCGGTCAGCCAGGTCCTCCCGCGACCGGACGGTGAGGGCAACGGCGACGGCGACGGGGAACGGAATTCGGGGGAGTAGCGGCGCCGGTCGTGCCGGAGTGAGCCATCCGACCTCCTCCGGGTGGCCGGTGTCACAGCGGGTGTCACCCTCGTGCGGGGATGCTGAGAACGCGATACTCGCGGGTAAGGCGCACCGACACCCAAGGAGCCGACGATGAGCAGGTTGCAGCAGACCGACGGGCTGACCGACATCCAGGAAGAGATCCTGAAGACGGTCCGCGCGTTCGTCGAGTCGGAGATCCTCCCGGTCGCCACCGAGCTGGAGCACCGCGACGAGTACCCGGCCGAGATCGTCGAGGGTCTCAAGGAGCTCGGCCTGTTCGGCCTGATGATTCCCGAGGAGTACGGCGGCCTGGGTGAGTCGCTGCTCACCTACGCCCTGTGCGTCGAGGAGATCGCCCGCGGCTGGATGAGCGTGTCCGGCATCATCAACACCCATTTCATCGTCGCGTACATGCTGCTCCAGCACGGCACCGATGAGCAGAAGCAGAAGTACCTGCCGCGGATGGCGACCGGTGAGGTGCGCGGCGCGTTCTCGATGTCCGAGCCGGGCTGCGGTTCGGATGTGGCCGCGATCAAGACCAAGGCGGTCAAGACTGTGTCGGCCGAAGGGGCGGACGCATACACGATCAACGGCCAGAAGATGTGGCTGACCAACGGCGGCTCGTCGAACCTGGTCGCCGTACTGGTGAAGACCGACGAAGGGCAGGACTCGGTCTACAAGAACATGACCACGTTCCTGGTCGAGAAGGAGCCCGGGTTCGGCGAGGTGGACAAGGGCCTCAGCGTGCCGGGCAAGATCGAGAAGATGGGTTACAAGGGCGTCGACACCACCGAGCTGGTCTTCGACGGCTACCGGATCGACGCCGGCCAGATCCTCGGCGGCGTACCGGGCAAGGGCTTCTACCAGATGATGGACGGAGTCGAGGTCGGCCGGGTGAACGTGGCCGCCCGCGGCTGCGGGGTGGCCCGGCGCGCGTTCGAGCTGGGCATCGCGTACGCGCAGCAGCGGGAGACGTTCGGCAAGAAGATCGCCGAGCACCAGGCGGTGCTGTTCCGGCTCGCCGACATGGCGGTCAAGGTCGAGGCCGCGCACGAGCTGATGGTGAAGGCGGCGCGGAAGAAGGACGCCGGCTCCCGCAACGACTTCGAGGCCGGCGTGGCGAAGTACCTGGCCAGCGAGTACTGCCACCAGGTCGTGGAGGACTCGTTCCGGATCCACGGCGGGTACGGGTTCTCCAAGGAGTACGAGATCGAGCGGCTCTACCGGGAGGCGCCGATGCTGCTGATCGGCGAGGGGACGGCGGACATCCAGCGGATGATCATCGGCCGCCGCCTCCTGGAGGACTACAAGCTCTGACCTGATCGATTCCCGGTACGGCGCCGGACAGCCGGCCGGCGTGCTGGGTCGACAGGCGGGGCGGTGCCGGTCGGCCCAAGCACGCGGCGGGGCAGGGGCTATGCGGTGAGACGGGGCTGGGGCCGGCCCAAGGCGCCGGAGCCGTGACCGGCCAGCAGCCAGATACCGAGCTGGGTGATCTCGTGGCGGACGGATGCGCCGGCCCGGCGGGTGGTGATCAGCCCGGCTTCTCGCAGGACCGTCGCCTGATGGCTGGCGGCGGCCGGTGAGATCTTGCAGCGTCTCGCCAGCTCGGTCGTCGTACAACCCTCGACGGTGGCCTCCAGCGCGGCGGCGCGGGTCGAGCCGAGCAGGGAGCTGAGCGGGTCACTCGACGGGATCGCGTCCGTCGACTGCTGCCGCAGGATGCCGGGCGCGTGGTGGATCGGGTACACCAGGATCGGCTTCAGCTCCGGGTCGCGCAGCTTGGTCGGCACCTGCCAGCAGAACGCCGACGGCTGCAACTCGATCCCGCGCCCCTGCAGGTAGAGATCACGGTCGTGCATGTCCAGCACCTGCAGCACCGGCGCCACCCACTTCACCCGCGGGTGCAGCGTGGACAGCAGCCGGTCCACCCCATGCCGGGACAGGGCTTCGCCGCGATGCGCGTGGTCGGCCGACACATGTGTCCCGATCGACTTCCAGTACGGCGCGATCGCGGCCGCGTGGTAGGTCCGGATGGCCCGGCCGAGCTTGTGCAGCGAGGCCCGATCGCCCTGCGCGAGCTCCCGGGTCCACGGCGACATCGGGCGGTCCTTGCTCAGCAGCCCCAGCTGGTGACGGATCTCCTGGCGCGGTGTCGCCAGTGTCAGCTCCAGCGCGGTCTCGAAATCCGGAGCCGCCCCCGCCGGGGTGAGGAAGTCGGGGGAGTAGCCCTTGGGCGGCGTCAGCTCCAGCAGCAGGCGCATCTGGTCCGGCGCGACCTTGGCCCGGACGTGCCGGCGCCAGTCCTCGAAGATCAGCCGGCCGTCGGACTGTTGCAGCATGTGCAGGCTGAGCAGCACCTCCCACAGCGGCGCTGGAGTGGCGGCGACCGTGACACGGGCGAGATCGCGCGGCGTGAAATGAATCCGAAGCACGGCGGGCCCTCCCTGGTGATGCCTGGTCGTCACGACATCCCCGATGCCGACGGGCGGTCGCAGAATGTGGCGGGTCGCTGACCGAAAGCGATGGCCGAATTCAACCAAGCCGCTCAAATGCCGCACAACCTTTTGAACATTCCAAAGGGTCGGCAGTGGCGGCCATGGCACAAGGTTGCCAGCGCAGCCTTCAGAGCCAGTGGTTGCGCTTGAACAGCCGGTACAGCACCGTGCACGCAGTGGCCATCAGGCCGAGTACGACGAAGTACCCGTACTTCAGGCGCAGCTCCGGCATGTAGTCGAAGTTCATCCCGTAGATCCCGGCGATCATCGTCGGCACCGCCAGGATCGCCACCCAGGACGAGATCCGCCGCATGTCCTCGTTCTCGGACACCTGCACCTGGGCCAGGCCGGCCTGCAGGATCGAGCTGAGCAGCTCGTCGAACGAGACCACCTGCTCCTTCACCCGCAGCAGGTGGTCGTCGACGTCACGAAAGTAGTTCCGGGTCTCGTCACTGATCAGCGGATGCCGCAGCGTCGACAGCGACCGCATCGGCCCGGTCAGCGGTGCCACCGCCCGCTTCAGCTCCAGCACCTCGCGTTTGAGCTGGTAGACCCGGTCGATGTTCCGCCAGCCGCGCGGGCTGAACATCTCGGTCTCGATCAGGTCGATGTCGGCCTGGACCGCGCCCGCGACCTCCAGGTAGTGGTCCACCACATGGTCGGCGATCGCGTGCAGGACGGCGCCCGGACCGGTGGCCAGCCGCTCCGGCTCCTGCTCCAGCCGCTGCCGCAGGCCGGTCAGCTCGCTGTGATCGCCATGCCGGACCGTGACGACGAACCCGGCCCCGCAGAACACCATCACCTCACCGGTCGCCACCACCTCGCTGGTGGCGGTCAGATCCCCATGGGGGACGTAGGTGACGGTCTTGAGTACGGCGAACAGAGTGTCGTCGTACCGCTCGAGCTTGGGGCGCTGGTGCGCCTCGGTGGCATCCTCCAGCGCCAGTGGGTGCAGGCCGAACTCCGCACCGATGACGGCCAGTTGCCGCTCGTTCGGCTGGAACAGGCCGATCCAGACGAACCCCTGACCGCGCCGGGCGCGGCTGAGCGCCTCGGTGTAGGAGTCCACCTTCCGGTCGCGGCGGCCGTCGCGGTAGAACGCCCAGTCGACCAGAGCACCGTCAAGCCTGCCGCTGGCGACCAGGTCCACCGGGTCCGGAACCCCCGGAGTACGCCGGGCGAAGACGCGTCCCATCCGGCGTGTTGCGCCCATGTCCCACCGTCGCCCGGTCATCACCGGCGAGGCTATCAAGGCTCCGTAACCAGGCGTCGGCAATGATGGGGGTGGAAGCACGTGGAGAGGAACGACGATGACCACGCAGGGCATGCCCTCGATGGACCCCCGGCCGACCGGCCTGACAATCGGGACCTATGACACCTACCGGGAGGCGCAGCGAGCTGTCGACTACCTCTCGGACGAGAAGTTCCCGGTCGAGCACACGACCATCGTCGGCAACAACCTCCGCCAGGTGGAGAAGATCACCGGCCGGCTCACCTGGGGCAAGGCGCTGACCGCCGGGCTGGCCAGCGGTGCCTGGTTCGGCCTGTTCGTGGGTCTGCTGCTGGGGCTGTTCACCACCGGCAACTGGATCGCCACTGTGCTGACTGGTGTGGTGCTCGGCGCATTCTTCGGCCTGGTGTTCGGCGGCCTGGGGTACGCACAGTCGGCCGGCCGGCGCGACTTCACCTCCCGCACCGCGGTGGTCGCGACGACGTACGACGTCCTCTGCGACTTCAAGTACGCCGAGGAGGCCCGCAACCACCTGGCCAAGCTCGCCCTCAAGGGTGAGGTCAGCCCGCGCATCCCCGAGCAGCACGTGCAGCAGCAGGCACCTCTCCAGCAGCCGCACGACTGACCGGCCCGGGTGATGAAGATCTCGCCCGGTTGAGAGCTAGGCCACGCGCGGGCTACTGCCCAGTCACGTCATCTTTCGGCAGCATGGCCCCCGGGGACACCTGACAAGGAGCCGAGAGATGCAGTTCGGGCGCAGTTACGAGGAGTTCGAGGTCGGGGCGGTCTACAAGCACTGGCCGGGCAAGACGGTGACCGAGTACGACGACCACCTGTTCTGCCTGCTCACCATGAACCACCACCCGCTGCACCTGGACGCGAACTACGCGGTGGAGACCACCCAGTTCGGCAAGAACGTTGTGGTGGGCAACTACATCTACTCGATCCTGCTCGGCATGTCGGTACCGGACGTGAGCGGCAAGGCGATCGCCAACCTGGAGATCGAGTCGCTCCGGCACGTCGCGCCCACCTTCCACGGCGACACCATCTACGGCGAGACCGTGGTGCTGGACAAGTGGGAGTCGAAGTCGAAGGACGACCGCGGCGTGGTGTACGTCGAGACCAAGGGCTACAAGCAGGACGGCACCGTCGTCTGCCTGTTCCGCCGCAAGGTCATGGTCCCCAAGAACAACTACCTCGAGTCCCGCGGCGGCGAACAACCCGGCCGCCCCACCCCGATCGAGCGCGACTGACCCAACCCCCATTTCCCTGGCTGACCCACCAAACGGTGGGTTTGCCAGCCGGAATCCGGGTGCAAAACCCGCCATCTGCTGGGTCAACCCATCAAATGGGGACAGGCGAGCGGCCTGCCCGGGGAGGGGTGTTACCCGGGGCGGGCCGCTCGCCAACCGCGGACCGATCGTCTAGAGGAAGATCTCGATCACCGGGACCAGTACGTCGGGCCGCTGGATCGGCAGCTTCAGGGTCAGTACGTCGGACGAGACGCCACCCATCGTGGTGTTCTGGGCCGTCTGGTGCGGGTCGTTGGCGATCCGCTGGATCTCCGACGCGTCGTTCAGCAACTGGGCGTACTTCACCTTCCCGCCCAGGCCAGGCAGATGCACGTGGCCCATCGGCCACGAGAACAGGTGCAGGTAGAGCCGGTCACCCTTCTGCGTGTACCGGCAGTCCGGGGGTGCGGTGAACTCGCTCGGCCGCGCACCGCGCACGGACCGCTCGTGCAGCCTCATCCACTCGCCGATCGAACTCAGCGTGGCCAGCGCCCGCGGGTCGAACTCGCCTCGCCCGGTCGGGCCGACGTTGAGCAGCAGGTTGCCGTCCTTGGAGACCGAGTCGACCAGCATCTTCACCAGCAGCTCGGGCGACTTCCAGTCCAGGTTGTCCCGGTCGTAACCCCAGCTGCCGTTCAGCGTCTGGCACGCCTCCCACAGCACCGGCTGCCCGTCGCGCATCATCGGGCCGTCCGGCTGGTACTGCTCCGGGGTGACGAAGTCGCCCGGGATGTCCAGCCGGTCGTTGATCAGGATGTCCGGCTGCAGCTCCCGGACCATCGCCATCAGTTCCTCGGACCGCCAGTCGTCCTTGCCCTTGCCATGCCCGTCGCGGCCGTCGGGGTACTTGCGGCCCGGGTAGGAGAAGTCGAACCACATGATGTCGATCGGACCGTAGTCGGTCAGCAGTTCGCGCGTCTGCGCGTGCAGGTAGTCGGCGTACACCTGGATGTCGCGGCCGGCCGCCTTGGCGATCGCCTCCTCGTCGTCGCGTTGCGGGTGGACGAGGTCGATCGGGAACTCGGGGTGGTGCCAGTCGATCAGCGAGTGGTAGAACCCGACACCCAGCCCCTCGGCCCGGCACGCCTCGACGAACGGTCCGACCAGGTCCTTGCCCCACGGCGTGTTCGCGACCGTGTAGTCGGACACCGCCGAGTCCCACAGGCAGAAGCCTTCGTGGTGCTTCGTCGTCAGTACGGCGTACTTCATGCCGGCCTCACGCGCGGCGCGGGCCCATTTCCGGGGATCGTAGAGGTCGGGCTCGAAGTGGTCGAAGTACGGCTGGTAGTCCTCGTCGGTCAGCCGCTCGTGGTTCTTCACCCACTCGTGCCGAGCCGGCAGCGCGTACAGGCCCCAGTGGACGAACAGGCCGAACCGCCAGTCGCGGAACTTCTCGACGGAGGACGCTGGAGGCGCGTCGGTCATGTCAGCACTCCTCGGAGTAGTAGAGATTCATCGGCCACCCAGCCGCCGGTGTTCGGTTCATCCTGACATCCAGGGGAAACTGATACCTCGAAGAACGAACTGATTCGTCCGATCTATATGTCGTTGTCTTGACTGAGTCAACAGTTCATGTCCTTAATTCAGGACGATCGCTCCGAACTGAGCGTGGAGATCCCGCCCTAGACATCCGATGTGTGCGCATCGGACGTCGGATGCCTGCGCCGACCTGTGAGGAGGTGTGTGTGCGGGTCACCGACGAGGCGCTCGCCCTGACCCGGGTGCTCGAGGTCCGTCAGTGGGACGGATCATCGACAGCCTGCGCCGGCCCCCTACCGGGCCCGGATCGCACTAGGTCCAGCAGTACGGCCGAAGGCATCGGCAGGGTCAACTCGAGTCCCGAGCCGCTCCACTCCAGCGGAGTACTGACCAGCCGGCTGCGCTCGGCCAGCTCCGCGAGTTCGTCATCAGTGGGCCAGTCGCCGATCCCGAGCTCGGCCGCGGCCGTGGCCAGATCGCCGGCCCCGATGCCGAGCGTCGTCGCCGTGGCCTGCCAGGACGGATCCACGCCGGGCAGTTCGACGTGGACCGTCCTGGACAGTTCCGGAGCACCGTCGGCTTTCGTCTGGTCGAGGGTGAGATTCCACAGCAGTACGGCGATCCGGTCGCGATCACGCGACGCCCAGGCCTCCACCAGACTCCCGGCGCCATCACCGGTCAGCGTCACCGGCAACTCGACCGGCCCGAGCCGGCTCAGCAGGCTCATCGCGTGGTAGCGCGGTTTCGCCAGCCCACCAACGGTTTGCAGGCCGAAACCGCCGTGCAGGAAGCGGGGCGGGCGCCCCAGTTCCTCGAAGTGGTCCGACGCGACCCAGTACGCCAATGCGTCCACCCGTCCGGCCGCCGACCGCATCCCGCGCAGCAGGAACACACCGGAGAACACCGAGTCGTTGATCGGGTTGAAGTGCGTCGGTGTCACACCCCACTCGGTCCACAGGATGCGCGCGTCGCTGAACCCGTGCCGATCCAGCGACGCCCGGACGTCGAGCGGCGGACTCCCGTAGGTGTGCGTCGACACGAAGTCCACCGGTACGCCGCTCGTGGCCGCATGCGCGAGCAGGTCGTCGACCCATCCGGCCGCGGCCGACGACGGACCACCGATGGCGAGTCGCTCGTCGACGGACTTCACCGCCGCCGCGGTCGCGTCGTACAGGTGGAGCCACTCGGCCTTGGTGCCGGACCAGAAGACTTCCAGGTTGGCCTCGTTCCAGACCTCGAAGTCCCAGCCGAGCACCTCGTCGAGGCCGTACCGATCGACGAGGTGCCGTACGAGTGCGCGGACCAGGTGATACCAGCGTTCGTACGACTTCGGCGGCGAGATGATCGCGCCGTACGCGAACACGGTCTTCGACGGGTCACTGGCCAGGTCGCGCGGCATGAACCCGAGCTCGACCACCGGCCGCAGCCCGATCCCGAGCAGCTTGTCGTAGATCGCGTCCACGACCGAGAAGTCGTACGACGGCACGCCGTCGACCTCGGTGTAGACCCGGGTGTCGTCATGGAAGATCGCATGGGCCCGGACGCTCCGTACCCCGATCTCGTCATGCATCCGGCGCAGTGCCTGCTCCAGCTCGGCGCCGATCTCCCAGCCGCCGCTGAGGTCGGTGCAGAGTAGTTGGCTGAGCCTTTCGCTGCCGATCATCGGCACCCACGGCTTCGCCAGCTCGGTGCCCTCGGCCACCGCATCGACGGTCACCGACACCACCGGAACCGTGCCGTCGGCAACCAACGGAACGGCGCCCGCAGCGGCACTCGCGCGCCCGGTCACGGTCACTTCGGGGACGCTCGCGACGGCGTACCGGTACGGCGTCCCCGGCGTGCAGGTGGTGTCGACGTACGGCGGCGCCGGGACCGACAGGACGTCACCGCTGTGGTGGTCGACCGGCTCGAACGGTCCGTGCTCACCCGTCCCGCGCAGGATCAGGTACCCCACCGCTCCCTCGACCGGCGTCCAGTCGACGGTCACCTGACCGACCCCGCCGACCGCGGTGACCTCCTTGGGCGGGTCGAGGTCCGGGAAGCTGAACTCCCGCTCCTCGTCGCTCCGGATCGCGATCCGCGCATCCCACTCAGCTTTGGCGTCGTGCTGCATGAAGTGTCTCTTTCCCGTCACTCGAGGCCGGACTCGAACCGCTCCATCGCGATCAGGGGGCGGATCCGCCGTTCGACCTGCCGGGAGGCGAAGTTCCGCCGGATCACGTCGTTGGCGAAGACGTTGCCGATGGCGCCCATCACCATCGCCTGGTCGAGGGACAGGTACCGCTTGGCGATCAGGCCGGACTTCACCGCGACCGAGTCGTAGAAGCCACCACCGGCGTACGCCTTCAGGTCCGTCTCGATCCGGCGCAGGTTGTCGATCGCCTGCCGCGGCGCGTACTGCATCGCGAGGAAGGCCGCGTGCGGGGTGACCACGCCGTCGCCGAAGGCCGGGTTCGGGTTGGTGCCTTCCCGGCAGCCCTCGAAGCCGGCGTCATAGTTCGTCGCCTCCAGGTCGGACGGGTAGCCGCCCGGGTCCATCCCGATCGCGTCGACGCCGTACACGGAGTACCCACCGCGAGGGTTGGAGGCGGGTGAGAATCCCCAGTAGCCGTACTTGGCGTCGTCGAGTCCGTGCTCGATGTGCGCCCGGACGGTGAGCGGGTGGTTGACACCCCAGCTGCGCGGTGCCCAGGCCGACTCGGGCACGAACAGGTCGGGCATCAGCGACTCGAACATGTCGCCGCCCCACGACGGCACCAGCCGCATCCCGCGGTACGAGTAGGTGCCCTCGAACACGTCGAGGCCGAGGTAGGTCCGGTGCACGCCCTTGGGCCGCTGCTCCACCCAGGACCAGTCACACGAGTCCGGGAAGGTCCGGTAGGTGGCGAAGTACTGCGTGTGCGGAACCTGACCGAGCGCGAATCCGATGTACGGCGCGATCCGCGCCTCGGTGTTGCAGGTGTCGTAGTGGAACTTGCGGTAGTACACGTCCGGCCCGACGCCGGCGTGGTTGGCCTTGTCGGTCTCCTCGTCCGGCGGCGGGGTCTCGAAGAAACCACCGCGCATCAGGCCGCCGGGGCGGGCCGCGGGGTTGTAGTAGAAGGCGAAGTTCATCTTGCCCAGCAGGGATTCCGCGAGCGAGCGGGCTCGTGGTTCGGCGTTGCGGACCACCATCAGCGCGGCGGCGAACCAGCCGTTGTCGACACTCGACACGAACGGCGTGATCGGCTTGGTCCCGTCCGGGTCCGTGTACAGCACCTCGCCGGTCGACTCGTCGTACCAGTTGAAGTACATGCCGCTCGGGTCGTGGTGGTCGACCTTCGACATCGTGGTCAGGGTCTGGGTGATCCGTTGCAGGGACTCGGCGGGCGAGATGATGCCGAGGTGGCGGGCGACGACTGTGCTCCACAGGTAGCCGCCGATGTTGGTGGGTGAGGTGTAGCGGCTGCGGACCGGGTCCGTGACGGACGCGCCGATGTTGTCGGCGGGCAGTCCGGTCCTCTCGTCGGTCATCGCGACCAGGCTGCGCCAGGTGTCCCGGGCCCAGCGGCCGACCAAGGCGCGGTCGGCCCGGCTGGGCTGCCAGTTGCCCTTCAGCAGCGCGGCAGGGTCAGCCTGAGAGTTCGACACTGCTCCGGCGTACGTCGTACTGGCCGTGGTCCCGATGAGAGCGGCGGAACCGGCGGCGGTGAGCAGGGTGCGGCGACTGATGTTGGCGGTCATCTTGTCTCCAGAGAAAGGGGTCTACTTGATGCCGGTGACGGCGATGCCCTTGGTGACGTGGCGCTGGAAGATCAGGAACATCACCAGCACGGGTATGACGACCACGACCGCGCCGGCCATCAACAGGCCGTAGTTCTGCGCGTTCTGGCCTTTCGAGTACAGCGCCAGGGCGACGGGAAGGGTGTACTTGTCCTGGGTCTGGGCGATCACCAGCGGCCAGAGGAAGTTGTTCCAGGAACCGAGGAAGGTCAGGATGCCGAGCGTGGCCAGGGCCGGCTTGGTCAGCGGCAGCATGATCCGGGCGAAGATGCCCAGCTCACTGCTGCCGTCCACCCGGCCGGCGTCCATCAGGTCGTCCGGCAGGCCGAGGAAGAACTGCCGCATCAGGAACACCCCGAACGGCGAGACCAGGAACGGCAGGATCAGGCCGGGGTAGCTGTTCGCCAGCCCGGCGTTGGTGACCAGGACGAACAGCGGCACGAAGGTGACCATGCCGGGGATCATCAAGGTGGCCATCACCAGCACGAACAGGGCGTTGCGGCCGGTGAACCGCAGCTTGGCCAGGGCGTAGCCGATCATCGAGCAGAAGGCCAGGTTCCCGGCCGTCACCACCAGCGCGACGATCGTCGAGTTGAGGAAGTAGCGCGGGAAGCTCTCCTTGTTGAACAGGTCCACGTAGTTCTGGCTGGTCGGCTGGTCGGGCCACCAGGTCGGCGGGACCCGGAGCAGCTCGCCCTGGCTCTTGAAGCTGCCGAGCAGCATCCAGACGAACGGCGCCGCGACGGCGACCAGGCCGAGCACGCCGATCAGGTAGATCCACCAGGTACGGCGCATCACTTCTCCCTCAGCAACCGGAACTGGATGAACGTGACGACCGCGATCACGACGAACAGCAGGTAGGCCATCGACGTGGCCAGCCCGTAGTTGCCGAAGCCGAACTGCTCGTAGGTGTACATCGACACCGACAGGGTGCTGTTCAGCGGACCGCCGTCGGTCATCACGAACGGCTCCTCGAAGAACTGCAGGTAACCGATACCGGTCGTCACGCAGTTGAACAGGATGGTCAGCCGCAGCAACGGCAGGATCAGGTACCGGAACCGTTGCCAGGGGCCCGCACCGTCGATCTGGCCGGCCTCCTCGACGGACTGCGGGATGCCCTGCAGGCCGGCCAGGAAGATGATCATCGCGGAGCCGAAGTTCCGCCAGACGGCCATCGCGATCAGCGACGGCATCGCCCACGTCTTCGACGCCAGCCAGTTCGGGCCGTCGATGCCGAACCAGCCGAGCACGGTGTTCAGCAGGCCGGCGTCCGGGGCCAGCACGAACCGCCAGATCACCGCGATCGCGACGATCGACGTCACCACCGGAAGGTAGTAGCCGACCTTGAACAGGCCCTGGAACCTCTTCAGCCCGCGGTCCAGCAGCACCGCGGCGGCCAGCGCGACCAGCAGGGTCAGCGGTACGCCGAGAACGACGAAGTACGCGGTGTTGAACGCGGCCTTCCGGAACGTCTCGTCCTGAAAGGCCCGGACGTAGTTGTCGAAACCGACCCCGTTCACCGCGAACGGCGTCCGCAGATCCCGCTGCCGCATATCGGTGAAACTCGTCAGCAGCGACCCCAGCACCGGCCCCGCCGTGAACGCCAGAAACAACACCGCAAACGGCAGCACCAGAATCCACGCGGCAGCCGTCTGATGATGCAGCCGGCGGCGCCGCGGCGACCCGGCGCCACTCACCCGCGGGGACCCTCCCGCCGGGACACGCGGCGTCCCGGCGGGAGCTGTCTTCTGACTCATCGGCGATCAGCTACCTGTGCCGATCGACGTGGCCTGGGTCTGGATGGCTTTGGCTGTGTCGGCGGGGGACTGGCCGGACTTGGCCATCTTCTCCACCTCGGTGTCGAACACGGTCGCGACCTGTTCCCAGTTCACGATCGCCGGCGGCGCCTTGGCGGACTCGAGCTGCTTGCCGAACACCGGCAGCAGCGGGTCGGACGCGATGCTCGGGTCCTCCCACGCGCTCTTCACCGCGGGCAGGTCGGACGACATCTTGAACCAGCTGGCCTGTGTCTTCGGGTCGGACAAGAACTTGACCAGCTTCCAGGCGCTGTCCTTGTTCTTCGAGTTCTTGAACACGACGAAGTTCGAACCACCGACGAACGACGTGGAGGTCTTGTTCTTGGGGATCTCGAAGACACCGATATTCGGCTTGATCGCGTCACCGCCGAGCTTTGCCACCGACCCGGCCATCCACGGCCCGGAGATGAACATCGGCACCTGGCCGCTGACGAACTGCGCCTCGGTCTGGTTCGGCGGCAGGTCGGTCCCGGCCAGCTTCTCGGTGAAGAAGCTCTGGTAGTACTTCAGCCCTTCCTGCGTCTCCGGCGTGTCGAAGGTGAACTCGGTCTGCTCGTCATTGGTGATCTCCGCGCCCGCCGACCAGGCGAACGGCATCACCGTCTGCCAGGACCCGGTACCGCCCGGCTGCAGGTTGATCCCGTACTTGGCGCCGGCCTTCTCCTTCATCGCCTTGGCCATCGCCTTCAGGCCGTCCCAGTCCGTCGGCGGCGTACTGAAACCGGCCTTCGCGGCCAGATCCTTGCGGTAGTACACCAACCGGGTCTCGACGTACCAGGGAACGCCGTACTGCGTGTCGCCGACCTTGGTCGTGTCCAGCGCGCCGGGATAGAAGCCCTCGTTGTCGAAGCCCTGTGGGGTCGGGTCGAGTGCGCCGAGGTCGGCGAACTCGCCCATCCAGGTGGTGCCGACCATCGCGGCGTCCGGCAGCGTCTGCGCGGTGATCGCGGTGGTGAACTTGTTGTGCGCGGCATCCCACGGGATTGGTGTGACAGAGACCTTCACGCCCGGGTTGGCCTGCTGGAACTGCTGCATCAGCTTGGGCAGGTTCTCGCCCTCGGTGCCCATCGCCCAGACGGTCAGGTTGCCGGTGGCAGGTCCTTCGCTGACCGTCGTCGTTGCCTGTGAACCCCCGCTGGGGGTGTCCTCCGACCTGCCGCACCCTGCCAACGCCAGGGCCATGGCCGTCATCGCAGCGCTGCCGATCACCAGTCGGCGGCGGATGCTGTGGGTGATCATCTGTGTCTCCTCACTCGGATACTTCTGCAGCTGTCTCATTCGCCGCCCACCCCACCGCCCCGGTCAGGCGGTACCGTGCCGCAGCTGTCCCGCAGCACGAGCTGTGTTGCCAGTACGTCGTTGCGAGCGCGGGTCCGTTCACCGGTCACCCGCTCGTTCAGTCGTTGGGCGGCGAGCCGGCCCAGTTCGGCGATCGGCTGCCGCACGGTGGTCAGTCCCGGTGTCACGTACCGGGCTGCCATCACGTCGTCCCACCCGGTGACGGCGACATCGTCCGGTACGCCGACACCCGCCGTCCGCAAGACCTTCAGCACCGCCAACGCGACCTCGTCGTTGCCACAGACAAGTGCTTGCGGCAACTTCTTCTCCTGCAGCAACTGCTGGGCGAACTGGGCGCCGGCGGCCTCGGTCAGCCGCACCCGGGCCGGATCCGGCGCGGACAGGCCGCGCTGGCGGTGCGCGTTGGTGAAGCCTTCGTAGCGGGCCGTCGCGTCGTACGGGGTGTCCGGGTCACCGACGAAGAGCAGTTGCCTACGGCCACTGTCGAGTAGTCTCCCGGTGAGTTGCTCCGCGCTCAGCAGGCTCTCGCTGCGGATCGAGTCGCAGCCGGTGACCGGCGGATGAGCGATCAGCACGACCGGCACGTTGGCGCGGCGCAGGTCCTGGATCAGCGACAGCTCCACCGCGTCCGCGTGGGCGACGATGCCGTCGACCCGGCTGGCCAGGTCACGGATGCTGCGGCGCGGGTCCGGATGTCCGTGGGTGACCGTGATGATGACGCTCTGGCCGTGTTCGCCGGCCCAGCGCTCGTACCCCATCAGCAGGTCGCCGTAGAACGGTCCGGCCAGGTCGGGCAGCACGAGTCCATGCGCCTCATGTCGTTGCACCGCGAGGCTTCGCGCGGCGCGCAACGGTACGTAGTTGAGCTCTCGGGCGGCCTCGTCGACCCTGATCCGGGCCTTCTCCGACACCGGTCCGGTTCCTTGCAGCACACGCGAAACCGTCGCGATGGACAGCTTCGCCAAGGCCGCGACGTCGTAGATCGTCGCCGGCCGGCCGGTGGGTCCGGAGGGCACTGCTCGCTCCTCGGGGGTCATAGTGGAAGCGCTTACAGTTTTCGACCCTGCCCTGTCCGGGGTGGTTGGTCAAGAGGTCGGGTGTCGTCTGTGACGATGCGGTTCGTTTTTTGCGAGGATGAAGGCGTGACCACACACGAGCGACAGGACCAGCTGTTCCTGATCCGGCATGGCGAGACCGAGTGGAGCAGGTCGGGCCGGCACACGTCGACCACCGACCTCCCGCTGACCGCGGAAGGTGAGCGCGTGGCGGCGTCGCTGAAAGCGCGGCTGGCCGACGAGACCTTCGAGCTGGTGCTGACCTCACCGCGGGAACGGGCCCGTCGTACGGCGGAACTCGCCGGCTTCCCGGAGGCCGAGGTGGACGAAGACCTGGTCGAATGGGACTACGGGGACTACGAAGGCATCACCACCGCGGAGATCCGCGAGACCGTGCCAGGCTGGACGGTCTGGGCCAATCCGGTACCCAACGGCGAAACCCCCGCCCAGATCGCCGCCCGGCTCGACCGCGTCAACGCCCGCATCGCCGCCGTACCCGGTGACGTGCTCGTCTTCGGTCACTCACACGCCCTGCGCGCGCTCACCGCCCGCTGGCTCGAGCTCGACGTCACCGAGGGTCGTCACTTCGTCCTCAACACCGCCACCGTCTCCGTGCTCGGCTGGGACCGAGGCTCACCCGCGATCCACCGCTGGAACAACGAATAGCTCGATCCTGCAGTACTCGCGGAACCCGAGCCCGGCGTACACCGATCGTCCGGCGGGCGACGAGCCGAGTACGCCGTACTCGACATCGCCGGCCTCTCTGAGCGCGGCGTACGTGATCGCCGCACCGATGCCGCGGCGACGTGCTTCTGGGATGGTCATCACGAAGTACACCCCCGCCACCCCGGCGGCGAGGTAGACGGTGGTCGTTGCCACCGGCTGGCCATCCAGCCATCCCAGGTAGTGCCGCCAGGGATCGCCGTACCCGAGCTTGCGGTAGACGGACCCGACCCAGCGCGCCTCCCGCTCCCCTTCGCCGAAACCTCCGCCGAGCGTCGCCGCCCAGATCGCGAGGTCGTCGTCGTTGCGCACACGAGTGATCTCGAGCCCGGGTACGACGCTGGGCCGTCGCAGCTCGGACAACTTCACGGCCATCCCGGGCTCGCTGCCGTCGTACCTGAAGCCGGCCTCGATCAAACGCTGGCCGATATTAGCCGGTCGCATCGACGGACCGACATGCCAGCTGCCGGGTACGTCGCGCTGCCGCATCAACTCCAGTGACTCGGTAATGGTGCTGTCGACCTTGTCAGCCGTCAGATCGGCCGCCACCACCGCGTTGTGATAGTCGATCGGTGATCCGCCGATCGTCCATCGCACCGTGCCGTCGTCTCGCTGCACTCCACCACCCGCGGCGCCCATCGCCATCAGCAGTTCGGCAGCGTTCTCCTCGATCTCGCGCATAGCTACCCCGGGAGGGCGTTCCACTGCTCCAGCGTCGAGGCCAGGAGCGTGGTGGTCGGCAGGGTCAGGAACTCCGCGCGGGTGACGAACTTCGCGTCGGACGCGTCGTCACCCGGCGTGAGGCTGCCGCTCACGGCCGTCGCCTCGTAGTCGCGGATCACGTAGAGCATGCCCTTCGGGCCGTCGCGTTCGACCTCGCCGACGAGGTCGCCGACCTCGACGGTCAGACCGGTTTCCTCCGCGACTTCCCGCGCCACCGCGGCCGGGTCGTCCTCACCCGGCTCGACCCGCCCGCCGGGGATCGACCACAGGCCTCGCCCGGGCTCGTTGGCTCTCCGGACCACGAGCAGCCGGTGCTGGTCGTCGTACACGAGAGCCCCGACGCAGTCGACGCGGTGCGCATCCATGCCACCACACGATAAGGCTTCCGCCGGGGCGCGAGCCACGAGGAGGCTGTGGGCCTGTCTGGGGACAACCGGCCGGTTCTGGGGGCGGACGCGGATAGCATCGGCCGTGACAGTTGTCCATGGAAGGGATCCGGCCCCGCTCGTGCGTATCGACCTGCACACCCATTCGAACCGCTCGGACGGCACCGACCCGGTGGACGTCCTGCTGGCGCAGGCCAAGCGGGCCGGCCTGGACGTGATCGCGCTCACGGATCACGACACGGCCGACGGGTGGGCCGACGGGCGGCGCGCCGCGGAGGAGCTCGGCATCGGCTTCGTCCCGGGCCTGGAGATCTCCTGCAAGCTCAACGGCATCAGCGTCCACCTGCTCGGGTACCTGCCCGATCCGTCCTACCCGGCACTGGCCGAGGAGCTGCGGATCGTCCGTGACGGCCGCACCGACCGGATTCCCTCGATCGTGGCCCGGCTGAACGGCCTCGGCGTGCCGCTGACCGTCGACGAGGTCCTCGCCCAGGCGACCGGTACGCCGTCCGTCGGGCGGCCGCACGTGGCCGACGCGCTGGTCGCCAACGGGACGGTCGCCAACCGCGGCGAGGCCTTCGACCGGTTCCTTGCCGACGGCAAACCGGGGCACGTGTCGCACTACGCGATCGAGCCCGGCCGCGCGATCGACCTGGTCCGCGAGGCCGGCGGCGTACCGATCATCGCGCACCCCTGGGGCCGGTCCAGCTACAAGGTGATGACCGCCGACACCATCGCCCGCCTGGTCGAGGACCACGGCCTCGCCGGGATCGAGGTCGAGCATCAGGACCACTCCGACGCGTCCCGGACGGCGCTGCGCGGGATCGCCCGCGACCTCGGCATCATCTACACCGGCTCGAGCGATCACCACGGCGTCGGCAAGATCGACCACGACCTGGGCGTGAACTCCACCGAGCCGGAGCAGTTCGAGCGGCTGCTCGAGGTCGCGAAGGTCAACGCCGCGGCGGCTGTCGGCGCGACGGTGCCCGAGGCCTACCTGCCGTGAACAGTGTCATCAACCTGGGGTTGCTCAGCGAGGTCGTCGTCACGCTGTTCGTGATCATGGACCCGCCGGGCACGGTCCCGGTCTTCATCTCGCTGACCGCGGGCCAGTCCCGCGCGGTCCGGAAGAAGGCCGCGTGGCAGGCGGTGCTGGTCGCGTTCGGCGTGATCGTCGTGTTCGCCGCGTTCGGCCAGCAGATCCTGCACAACCTCGGCATCACGCTGCCGGCCCTGCAGGCCGCGGGCGGCCTGCTGCTCCTGCTGATCGCGTTGCAGCTGCTGACCGACACCGCCGAGGATCCGGTCCAGACCAAGAACGTGAACATCGCCTTCGTCCCGCTGGGTACGCCGTTGCTCGCCGGGCCGGGCGCGATCGTCGCCACGATGGTGTTCGTGCAGCGCGCGGAGGGGTCGCTGCCGGACGTGGTCGCGATCTCGGTCGGCATCATCCTGATCCACCTGGTGATGTGGCTGACGCTGCGGTTCTCCGGCGTGATCATGCGGATCCTGGGCGAGAACGGCGTACTCCTGGTCACCCGGATCGCCGGTCTGCTGCTGAGTGCGATCGCCGTACAGCTGGTCGCGGACGCGGTCACCGACTTCATCAAGGCGGGGTGACATGGATGACCTGCTGCCCGGGATGCCGACGCGGTTGTTCGTCGCGACCCCGACCAAACTGCTCACCTTCGCCGACTGCAAGCGGAAGTACCGCTACACGTACCTCGAGACGCCGCGGCCGCCGAAGGGCCCGCCCTGGGCGCACACCACGGTCGGCGCCGTCGTCCACGAGGTGCTCGCCGACTTCTTCGGTCGGTGGCCGACCTCCCGCCGTACGCCGGACGAGGTGGTCGCCAAGATGCGGTCCAGCTGGCGGAGCGAGGGCTTCCGGGACGAACTGCAGTCGATCGACTGGCGCGAGCGGTCGACCTCGATGGTGCTGGGCTATTTGCGGGACTCCGATCCGTACTACCAGCCACGCGGAGTGGAGCGCACGGTCGCCTTCACGACCGACCGCGCGTCCCTGCGCGGCCGGGTGGACCGGATCGACGAGCGGCCGGCCCGTGAGGGGACCGGCGGGACCGAGCTCGCCATCGTCGACTACAAGACCGGACGCCGCCCGCTGACGTCGGCGGACGCGCGGTCGTCGCTGGCGATGGCGCTGTACGTGCTTGGCGCCCGGCGAATGCTGCACAAGCCCTGTACCCGCGTCGAGCTGCACCACCTGCCCACCAACACGGTCGCGGCCGCGGACCACGACGACGCCTCCCTGGCCCGCCACCAACGCCGGGCCGAGTCCATCGCCGATGACGCGGCCGCCGCCGAGGCCCGCTGGCACGAAGGCCTCACCCCGGCCGAGGCGGACGAGGCGTTCCCACCCGAGCCCTCGCCGCTGTGCGGCTGGTGCGACTTCGTCCGGATCTGCCCCCAAGGCCGCCGCGTCGCCCCACCCCGCGACCCCTGGTCCGGCCTCGACGACAGCGCGCCCATTCCGACGGAGGACGCCGGCTGAGCCTGCGCGTCAGCGCAGCCGGGTGTTCTGGGAGTTTCTGCTCGGATCGGGGATGACCCTCCCAGCACCAGCGGAACAGTTCCCACCCCCATCACGTGCGCTTCTCCGCCTCCCGCGGCTCGGCGCATGGAAGAAATCCAGTTGACGGTTGAGGGCCGCGCGGCGTACTGTCCGATCCTTTCCTTGATAACGGCGTGGGCCAGCCATGCCTGTCACAGTGGTGTCCGAACCCCCGGGTCTTTTCAGGTCCGGGGCAGTTCCGCGTGCCGCTGGACCGATCGGACACCACCTCTGGGCACGTGATGAGGAGGTTGCCGTGGGCGTCTACTGGGCGATCGGCGTACGGTCGTTCCGCCGGTTCTCGACGTACCGGATCGCCACCGCGTCCGGCGCGTTCACCAACACCGTGTTCGGGTTCATCCTGTGCGGTGTCTACCTGACCCTGTGGAACGAGCGGCCCGGTCTCGGCGGGTACGACGTACCTGACGCGCTGACGTTCGTGTGGTTGCAGCAGGGGTTGCTGATGCCGATCGGGATCTTCGGCGCCACTACCACGATCGAGCTGGGCGAGCGGGTCCGCAGCGGCGCGATCGCGGTCGACCTGTACCGGCCGACCCATCTGCTGCTGTGGTGGCTGTCGGTCGACTTCGGGCGGGCGATGTTCCAGCTGATCGTCCGCGGCGGTGCGCCGCTGCTGGTCGGCGCGTTGATCTTCGACCTCAGGTTTCCTTCCGGTGTGATCACCTGGCTGGCGGTCGTGGCCGGGTTGACGCTCGGCATCCTGGTGAGCTTCGGCATCCGGTATCTGGTCGCCCTGTCCGGGTTCTGGATCACCGACTCGCGGGGCATGGAGGCACTCGCGCTGGTGCTGTCGTTGTTCTTCTCCGGCACGATCCTCCCCCTGGTGGTGTTCCCCGGCTGGATCGGCGAGTTCGCCCGGGCGACGCCGTGGGCCGCGACGCTGCAGGTGCCGATCGACATCTGGCTCGGCCGCAACCCGGGCGGGATCGGGTCCGCGCTGGTGTTCCAGCTCGGCTGGATCCTGGTGCTGCTGCTGATCGCTCAGCTGGCCACGACCCTGGCGACCCGGAAGGTGGTGATCAACGGTGGTTGAGCGGCTCCGCCAGGCCCCGGCGCAGTACTGGATGCTGGTGGCGATGTGGGTTCGGTCGGCGTTGGCCTACCCGGCGTCGTTCGTGCTGATGCTGGTGAGCACGATGCTGGTCACGGTGACGGACTTCGCCGCGATCGTGCTGATGTTCAGCCATATCAACGCGTTCGGCGGATTCACTCTCGGGGAGATGGCGTTGCTCTACGCAACAGCTTCGATGACGCTCGGTCTGGCCGACCTGTTCACCGGCTCGATCGAGCGGGTCGGGCAGCGCATCCGCGAAGGCTCGCTGGACGTCTACCTGATCCGCCCGGTGCCGGCCTTCATCCAGACCGCCGCGGACGGGTTCGCGCTCCGCCGGCTCGGCCGGCCGCTGCAGGCCGGTGTCGTGCTGGTGTTTGCTCTCGGCAACGTCAATGTCGACTGGACGATTGCCAAGGGCATCATGCTGGCCCTGTCGATGGTGACCGGGTCGATCATCTTCGCCGCGATCTTCGTCCTCGGCGCGGCGTTCCAGTTCCTCGCAATCGACTCCGCCGAGCTGGCCAGTGCCTTCACGTACGGCGGTCAGACGCTGACGCAGTACCCGTTGTCGGTGTTCGGCAAGGACATCGTCCGCGCCGTCACGTTCGTCGTACCGCTTGCCTTCGTCAACTACTACCCGGTGCTCTACGTGCTGGGTAAACCGGCCCCGTTGGGGTTGCCGTCCTGGATCGGCCTGCTGTCCCCGGTGGTCGCCGTCGCGATGGTCGCGCTGGCGTCACTGGCCTGGCGGGCCGGTCTCCGTCGTTACCGCAGCACAGGGAGCTGAGCAGTGGCAGTCATCGAGCTGGACAACGTGTCCCGCGCCTTCACCGTGACGTCGCGGACCGGATTACGCCGTACCCGCCGCGAGGTCCGCGCCGTGGACGGTCTGTCGTTCACGGTCGAGCCGGGCGAGGTGGTCGGCTACATCGGCCCGAACGGCGCCGGGAAGTCGACCACGATCAAGATGCTCACCGGCATCCTGGTGCCGAGCGGCGGCTCGATCCGGGTCGCGGGCGTCGATCCGTCGCGCCACCGGCTCAAGCTGGCCAAACGGATCGGCGTGGTCTTCGGCCAGCGCACCACGCTGTGGTGGGACCTTCCGTTGAAGGACTCGTTCGCCGTACTGCAGAAGATGTACGACGTACCCCGAGCACGGCACGCGGAGAACCTGGCGACGTTCGTGGAACTGCTCGACCTCGGCGATCTGCTCGACGTACCGGTCCGCCAACTGTCGTTGGGTCAACGCATGCGTGGCGACATCGCGGCCGCCCTGCTGCACGACCCGGAGATCGTCTACCTGGACGAGCCGACGATCGGCCTCGACGTGATCAGCAAGGCCCGGCTGCGCGAATTCCTCGCCCAGGTCAACGCGGAACGCCGTACCACCGTCATCCTCACCACCCACGACCTCGACGACATCGAGGCGCTGTGTTCACGGGTGATGGTCATCGACCACGGTCACCAGATCTTCGACGGCACCCTCGACCGCCTCAAAGCCAGCCAATCCGCACCCCGCACCCTCGTCGTCGACCTCGCCACCTCGCTACCACCCATCGAAGTCCCCGGCGCCACCGTGGTGAAAGTCAACGGCCCCCGCCAGCACCTGACCTTCCCCACCACCACCAAAGCCGCCCCACTCCTCTCCCACATAGCCGCCAACTACCCCCTGGTCGACCTGACCCTCGCCGAACCCACCATCGAATCAGTCATAACCCAGCTCTACACCCCAACCCCCAGCTAACCGAGATCAGCGGCCATGGAGGCGAAGACGACCTCCGAGTCCATCGCGTGCTCGTCCTCCCGCCACCGTCGGGCCGAGTCCGGAAACTCCTGCTCGTCCACCGTCCCCACCCTGGCCCGGATCAGCCGCTGCGCCTCGGCGATCCCGATGTCGACGTACTCCAACTCATTCAAGAAGTAGAAGTCATGTCGCGCACCTTCGTTGCGGTGGAACTTCCCTGTGTTCACCACGTAGGTCCAGACATCCTCGTCCACCAACGCCGCCACCCACAGCTCCCGTTCCCCATCCTTCACCAAATACAACCGCGTCATCAGCGGTTGTACCCGGCCGCGATCGAGAGCACGTCGGCTGGGTCGAGGGGGTTGGGATCGGCCCGCCATCGCTCGAGAGCGTCGGAACGCTCATCAAGCCGACCGACCCCATCGTCGATCAACCGACGCGCCTCGGACGGGCCGATTTCCTCGTACGTGAACCAGCGCTCCATGTAGAAGTCGTTGCGCAAAGCATTGTTGTCGTGAAACTTGCCCGTATTGGCGACGTACGCGTACATCGTCTCGTGCGCCAACGCCGCCACCCAGACCCGGCGCTCTCCTTCCTTCACCAGATAGAGCTTCATCGCGCGATCCCATCATGCTTGTCGAGTGCTGTCGGGTGTGCTGCCCGCCGTGTAGTGCTGGCAGAAAGAGTTCCCCGCTGGTCCACCGGATCTCTGGAGTCACTGTAGTTCTTGACCGCGACCCGTTTACCGCCAAGCATTTTCAGGTCGCTGATCCCCTCGGGCGGTCGGAGTGTCCCAGACAGGTCGACGCACCGCTGCCGCGCGGCTGCGCGCTCCTCCGGGGTGGCCGTGGCACTGCGCTCGATTTCGTACCAGCGGGTCGTCAGCTCCTTGACCTTTGCAGACGCTACCGAATGGAACTGAACTTCAGCCTGAGCTATCTCCGGTGAGGCCAGGTACGCGTGTATGCCCTTGTACCGCGAGCCGTCGGTATATGACTGCATCGCATAGGTCACCCGCCATCCATGGTCGCCGAGCTCGTCAACGGTGTGACGAGCTGCGGCTACCAAGTCGGCTGGCGTCTCTGTCAGCACCGTGTACCGCAGCACGTCGTCGATCGGGAAGCGCCTCTCGGCCTCCGACCAGTCCCGGATCTTGCGAGCGAGCGACACCGGCGATTTCACCCGTTTCGCCAGTTCGTGGGCCGAAGCGGTCGGGGGCAGGGACTCCAAGAACTGCGCGGTCACGTTCGGCTCGACGATGGCAGCTCGTTCGAGAAGCCAGAGGCTCCTCCAGGCGGCGTCGGTCCCGTGGAGGTGCGCGATATCGGCTGTCGAGAGGGAGTTCTCGCCCCAGTCGAGAGGGCCGTTGCGTTCGAAGGCTTCGTGGAGGGCGGAGGGCTCGGGTGGGCGGTCCGGAGCGGGTGGCATGTGTTCTCCCCAGGTCGGTTGGTTCTTTGACCGTAGTGAGTGGGGGAGGGGGTTCGGGGTGGGTTTTGGGGATTTGTGGATAACTCGGGGAGGTTACGGATCGGGGTGGGGGTGTGACTTGGAGTGGGCGGGGTCGTTGGAAGTCGGGTAGGGACCCAACCGGAAGTGGGATTCGGGGGTAGACAGGGTATGCCGACGATGACGGATGAGCCGGCGGTGGTGGTGGAGGTGGGTCCGCCTGCGGATGGGTCCGGGTTCGTGGAGTGGGTGCGGCCGCATCTGCCGGCGATGGCTCGGCTGGCGGGGCGGCTCGCGATGGGCGCGGACCGGGACGACATCGTGCAGGAGGCGCTCGCGCGGGCGTGGTCCAAGCGGAGTCAGTACGACGCAAGCCGGGGGACCGCGTCGGCCTGGCTGCTCGCGATCACCGCGGACCAGGCCCGGAAGGCGGCCCGGCGGTTGCGGCCGGTCGGGGAGCTGGACTACCACGACGGTCCGGTGTCGCGGCCGGATCTGGATGCCCGGATGGACGTCGACCACGCGCTCGCCACCTTGTCGGCACGGCAACGCCTCGCGGTGGACTGTTACTACTTCGCGGACCTGTCGGTCGCCGACACGGCCGCGGTGATGGGCTGCTCCGAAGGCACCGTCAAGTCCACCCTGTCCGATGCGCGGGCTCGCCTGCGCACCCTTCTGGAGATCAGCGAATGAACCCGACCGACGAGGTCGACGACCTGCTGACCAGGGCCGGCGTGCGGTGGCGCGCGGACCAGCCGTCAGCTCCCGAACCCGACCTGGAACGGATGCTCGGCGGCCGCCGCAACCGCGCCTGGGTGCCGGCGCTGGCCGCCGCGAGCGTTGCCGCGATCGCCGCCGCCGCGCTCACCGTGCTGCCCGAGGGTGGTCCGGAGCCCACTGCCGGACCGAGCCAGTCGGTTGCTCAAAGCAATCAACCGGAAGCGCGGACCGTGCAGTCCGGGTCGTCGAACGACGACCTGCTGATCCGCCCCGGTGACAAGGTCCAGGTCAGCGGCGACGTGATCGCCGTACCGGGGAAGGCTCCGGTGTTCTGCCCGCCGCTGGCCAAGCCGGCCATCGGCTACCCGCCCGGCAAGGAACCGGCGCCCAGCTGTCCGGACACTCTCGCGGTCACGCTGAAGGGCGTGAACCTCGACCGCCTCACCGACCCGAAGATGATCAAGGGTGTTCGCACCGGCCGCGCCGCGGTGATCGGGCTCTGGGGTGACCGCTCCATCGACGTGCAGGAGCAGAAGGCACCCGTCGTACCGGTGAGCAAGCCGCTCGCGCCCCTGCCGTGCCCGCCGCCGGCCGGTGGCTGGGTATCGAAGCCGAGCAATATCAACTCGCCCGCGGTGGTGGATTTCCTGGCCGCGCGCGCGGACCAGATCTACGGCCCGGTCACGTACTACCCGAACGGCTCGTCCCGGGGTGCGCCGGTCGTGATGATGGTCGGCGTCGCCCACGGTGACCTGGAAGCCTTCCGGACAGCCTTCGAGAAGGTGTATGAGGGCAACCTGTGCGTGGCCCCGGTCCTGCTGAGCCGCACCGACACCGACCGGGTCAACCAGCAGGTGGGCGACCTGATGAGCCAACGGGAGCTCGGCATCACCATGTCCGGCGGTTCGGGGCTGGACGGCGGCCGTGTCCTGGTCCAGCTGCTCGCCTACACCGAGCAGGTGAAAGCCGCGCTCACCCCGGTGGGCCTGGACATGGTGGAGGTCGCGCCAGCGGTCCGACCGGTCAAGTAGCTCAGCGGTCGTGGAAGAACCTCACCAGTAGCCCTGCCGTGGCGGCCGGCTGCTCGATGGCGGGGGAGTGGAACGCCTCGGGGATGACCTGGGGCTCCACACCCAGGGCCTCGGCCATGGCGCGCTGCACCTCGATCGGCCAGCCGTCGTCACCTTCGCCGTACAGTACTTGGGCGCGTACGCCGGACTTCGCCAGCTGATCGGTCTTGTCCTGCGCGTCAATCAGCCGCCGGGTGATCTCCGCCAGGCTGACCGGGACGTTGCCGGTGAAGCGCTTGCGGAGGAAGGCCGCGATCTCCTCGGGTGGTGCGACGTACCGCGGGCCGGTGCTCTCGTGCTGCAGCTTCAGGTCGTACACCTGCTCGATCGGCAGGTTGTCCAGCCCGTACGCGAGCATCTGCAGGCCCTGCAGCGTCACCTCGTCGGTGAACGCCGCCGGACCGGAGCACAGCAGGCTGATCGTCGAGAACACCGACGGATCGGTGAGCACCGCCTCGCGCGCCACCAGGCCACCGAACGAATGCCCGACCAGCTGGCTGTAGCCGCCGAGTGCCTTGCTCATCGCGACCACGTCGGCGCCGAGCTCTGCCAGCGTGTATGCCGCCGGGTCGGCTGGGCCCGGGGTCTCGTACTGGCCGCGCTGGTCCACCGCGACCGTACGCCAGCCGTAGCGGCACAGGTGGTCCACCAGCGGGGTGAAGTCCTCCTTGCTGCCGGTCCATCCCGGCACGAGCAGCACCGTCCCCAGCGGCGTACCGATGTCGGGCACGGCCATCAGGGTCGCGAAGGACCCACGGTCGGTCTCGAGGATCGCAGGGCGAACCCCGTCGGGCAACGTCAGCGAACGCGGCGTACTCACAAGTAAAGAGGGTATCCGCTCAGTCCGTCCGAACCAGTGTGGCCGTGGCCACCCCGAGCAGAACCACGATCGCGGCGCTGACCACGACTGCCAGCTGAACACCGTTCGTGTAGGCGTCACGAGCGACCGACAACAGCTCCTGCGCGACCGGGCCAGGCAATTGCTCAGCAGCCGCAACCGCACCACCCAGCGTGTCGCCTGCGGACTCTGGTACACCAGCGCGGTAGACAGCGGTGACGATGCTGCCCCCGATGGCGATCCCAAGAGCGATGCCGAGCTCCGTGCCGGTCTCACCCATCCCAGACGCGACACCCGCTCGCTCCGGCGGTGCACTGCTCACCACAACGTCGTACGTCAGAGCAAGGACCACCTGGATGCCCAGACTGACGATTGCCAGGCCGATCACGACTGGCAAGCGCCCGGCGATGGCCATCAGCGCGAGCCCTGGTACGGCGGCCGCGAAGCCGAGGGTCATCGCCGTACCGGACCTGAGGTGGCGGACGACCCACGGCGCGCCGAGCGTACCGATGATCCCGGTGACCATCATCGGCAGCATCCACAGCCCGGCCTCGAGCGGGGACATGCCGAGCACGAGCTGGAAGTACTGAACCGTCAGGAACTGCATCGCCGCGAGCACGAACAACCCGAACATCTGCGCTCCGAGCGACGCGCTGAACGTGGCCCGCCGGAACAGCCGCAGATCGATCAGCGGGTCCGCGAGCACCAGTTGTCGCCGCGCGAAGACCCAGCCCAGGACGACACCGACGAGCGCGATGCCCAAGCTGCCCAGGTGCGGCCCGCTCTTCGCGGTCTCCTTGATGGCGTACACGACCGTGACGATCGCCCCGGTGGAGAGCGCGACGCTGAGCAGGTCGACCCGGCCGGCCCGCACGTTCCGGAACTCCGGCAGCAGGATCGGACCAGCCACCAGCAACACGATCAGCGGCGGTACGCCGATCAGGAACACCGAACCCTACCAGAAATGGTCGAGCAGTACGCCGCCGATCAGCGGTCCGGCCATGCCACCGATCATGAAGTTGGTCATCCAGATCGCGATCGCCAGCCGGCGCTGATGAGGATCGCGGAACATGTTGCTGAGCAGTGACAACGTCGAGGGCATCAAGGTGGCACCGGCCAGGCCGAGCAGCGCGCGAGCGGCGATCAGCAGCTCGGGACTGGTCGCGAACGCGGCCAGGACCGACGCGGCCAGGAACCCGGCGGCGCCGATCATCAGCAGCCGGCGGCGGCCGATCCGGTCGCCGACCGTGCCCATCGTGACGAGTAGACCGGCCACCACGAAGCCGTAGACGTCGATGATCCAGAGCAACTGGGACGAACTGGGAGCCAGGTCGGTGCTCACGACTGGCGCCGCGAGGTGCAGCACAGTCCCATCCAGGCCGATCAGGATGGTCGGCAGGGCGAGCACGGCCAGCCCGAGCCACTCCCGGCGGCCGGCGCGGAGCGGGACAGGATCGGCCGCGGGGGTAACGCCGGCGCGGGTGTCGTCATCGCAGTCGGGGGTCGGCGGATCGGGGCACAGTGTCGTTCCGGTCATGCCCATCATGGTGAAAGTTGAAGCATAGTTGAGGTCAACACCCCCCGGGGTGCGTTCCGGCGTTCCGGGGTACGGCACAATGGCCGGGTGCCTCGCACGATGGCGGTTGCCAACCAGAAAGGCGGCGTGGCCAAGACGACCACGGTCGCGACGCTCGGCGCTGCCCTGGCGGAGCGCGGTCAACGGGTGCTGGTCGTCGACCTGGACCCACAGGCCTGTCTGACGTTCTCGCTCGGGATCGACCCCGAGGACCTGGACAAGTCGATCCATCAGGTCCTGCTCGGTGGTGTGCAGGCCCGCGACGTGCTGGTCGAGTTCGAGGGCGGGCCGGATCTGCTGCCGGCCACGATCGAGCTGGCGACGGCGGAGGTGCAGCTGGCCCGGGAGAGCGGCCCGGAGCAGATGTTGCGGACCGCCTTACGCCCGCTGCGAGCGTCGTACGACTGGATCATCGTCGACTGCCCGCCGACGCTCGGTCTGCTCACGGTGAACGGGCTGTCCGCGGCGTCCGACGTACTGATTCCCCTGCAGTGCGAGACGTTGGCACATCGTGGCGTAGGGCAACTACTCGACACGGTCCACGACGTCCAGCGGCTGACGAACCCCGGTCTCAACGTGCTCGGCGTCCTGCCGACCCTGTACGACGGGCGTACGACGCACGCCCGGACGGTGCTGGAGACGATCGCCGACACCTATTCGCTGGACGTGCTGGAGCCGGCCATCCCGAAGTCGATCCGGTTCGCGGAGGCGCCGGCGATCGGCGAGACCATCCTGAGCACGTCGCCGGCCTCGCCCGGTGCGAAGGCGTACCGGGCGCTGGCCGGCGCGTTGCTCTGATCTACTGCCTGTTGTCCGGAGTCTGCGCGGGAGCGAGCGCCGGCTGACGGCGCAGCCGGTGCCGGTACCGGTACAGCGGTACGACGATCAGAGCGAGCAGGACCAGGAACGGCAACACCGCGCCGAGGACCGTGGCCAGCACGACGAACGTGGCGGCGAAGGCGCCCCAGCCGCCCTTGAGCCCCGCCATGAACCCGCGCTCCGGGTCCTGGGGAACCGGCGGCGCCTCGCCCTTCGCGGTCAACGTGAGCGCGAGCGTGGCGAGCTCGGTCTGCAGGGCGAGGTTCTTCTGCTTCGCCAGCAGGGATTCCAGGTCGGCCTCGCGCCGGGTCAGCTCGGTCTCCACCGAGACGATCTCGCCGATCGTGTTCGCCTTGGCGAGCAGGGTACGCATCCGTTCCAGGCTGGCGCGCTGAGAGGCGATCCGGCTCTCCACGTCGACGACCTGCTCGGTGACATCACTGGACTCCTGGTGGATCTGCATCCGCTTGCCGAGCTCGGACAGCCGCTGGATCGCGGTCTCGTACGACGCGGTCGGCACCTTCAGGACGAGATTCGCCCGGGTGATCTTGCCCCCGTGGTCGCTACCGGTGTCCTCGGAGGCGACCTGTCCCTTCAGGCCGGTGATGACCGTGATCGCCTTCTGCCGCTGGGCGTCCACGTCCTCGGCCTCGATAGTCAGCGATCCGGTCTTGATGATCGCCCGCGTCAACGTCGGCTCGGCGCCCGGCTTGTCCTGCGCCTGCGGTGCGCTCCCGCTCTCCTTGCCCTTGGACGCCTCACCGGAGCCGGCATCCTGCCGGTCGGCCGGTGCGGCCGCTCCCGACACGCTGTCGTCGCCGCCACTCGAGCACCCCGCCAGCAGCACCATCCCCAGCAACGCCACCCCGGCCGCGGCAGTCTTGATCCGCCTCATCACCCATGCCCCTCTCTCGTGGTTACCGCTAGGACGGCAACCGAGGGGCAGGGTGTTGCAGGTTCAGATCACTGTTCAGCCACGGTCGGGCGACGGGCAGATCACTCCGGAGCGGTGAACAACGGGACCGTCGGGCTGGTCCCCGGCGCCGGCGCGGCCGGCGCATCGCTTTCAGCCGTCTTCGACTCCGCGGCCTTGCGAGCCCGGGTCCGCGTCCGCTTGACCGGCGCGTCAGCTGCCTCACCGGTCGTGGCTTCCTCGGCAGGCGCCTCCGCAGTGGGCTCCGCGGACTTTCGGGTTCGGCGCTTGGCCGGCTTGTCTGCCGGCTCGTCCACCACGGCCTCGGCGGTCGCCGGCTCAGTAGCGGTGGGCTCCGCGGACTTCCGGGTCCGAGTGCGCTTGGCCGGCTTCTCAGTCGGCTCGTCCACCACGGCCTCGGCGGTCGCCGGCTCAGCAGCGGTGGGCTCTGCGGACTTCCGGGTCCAGGTGCGCTTGGCCGGCTTCTCAGTCGGCTCGTCCACCACAGCCTCGGCAGTCGCCGGCTCAGCAGCGGTGGGCTCTGCGGACTTCCGGGTCCGGGTGCGCTTGGCCGGCTTCTCGGCCGCCTCGTCCACAACCACCTCGGCAGTCACCGACTCAGCAGCGGCCGGCTCGGCCGCGGTCGGCTCAGCAGCGGTCGGCTTCGCGGCAGCCGACTCAATGGCGGGCTCCGTGGCCTTGCGGGTGCGGGTGCGCTTGCGGGGCTTGCGTTCGCGGGGTGCCTCGGCGGCCTCGGTCGAGGACTCCTCGGTCGGCGGCACCTGCGTCTTCGCGGTGACGTCGGCCTCGGACTTCACCTCCACCACCTGTCCGGACCGCAAACGCTTCCGGCTCCGGTTCCGCTTCCGCGTCGTACGCTCGCCGCTCTCCTCGCCGCCACGCTCGCTACTACGCTCGCCGGCCCGCTCGGTACGACGCCCCGCCGGCTTGTCCTCGTGTGGCTCCCGGGCCGGCTTGATCCGGCCCTTCGCCTCGCTCGGGATGCCCAGGTCGTGGTACAGCTCCGTCGACGTCGAGTAGATCTCCTGCGGCTCGTCGTACGGCAGGTCGAGCGCCTTGTTGATCGTCTTCCACCGGGTCACGTCCGCCCAGTCGACGAAGGTGATCGCGATCCCGCTGGCCCCCGCCCGGCCGGTCCGGCCGATCCGGTGGATGTAGGCCTTCTCGTCCTCGGGGCAGGTGTTGTTGATGACGTGGGTGACACCCTCGACGTCGATGCCGCGGGCCGCCACGTCGGTGCAGATCAGTACGTCGATCTTGTCACCGCGGAACCGCATCAGCGCCCGCTCGCGGGCCTGCTGGTTCAGGTCACCGTGGATCGCGGCCGCCTGGAAACCGCGGTCCTGCAGATCGTCGGTCAGCCGGGACGCCTCGCGCTTGGTCTTGCAGAAGATCATCACCCGGCCGCGGTCCTCGGCCTGCAGGATCCGGGCCACCACCTCGGGCTTGTCCAGGTCGTGCGCGCGGTAGACGAACTGGGCCGTGGTCGGCACCATCTGCGTGTCCTCGTGCGACTCCGCCCGGATGTTCAGCGGGTGCCGCATGTGGGTGCGGGCCAGCGCGATCACGGCCGACGGCATCGTTGCCGAGAACAACATCGTCTGGCGCAGCTCGGGGGTCTTGCGCAGAATGCGTTCCACGTCGGGCAGGAAACCGAGGTCGAGCATCTCGTCGGCCTCGTCCAGCACCAGCACCTTGATGTGGCTGAGGTCGAGCACGCCGCGGTTCGCCAGGTCCAGCAGGCGTCCGGGGGTGCCGACGACGACGTCGACGCCCTTCTTCAGCGCGTCCAGCTGCGGCTCGTACGCCACCCCGCCGTACACGGTCAGGACCCGGACGGTGCGGACGGTGGACGCGGTCTGCAGGTCCTTGGCGACCTGGATGGTCAGCTCACGGGTGGGGGTGACGACCAGCGCCTGCGGCTTGCCGGGCGCGGCGAGCTCTTCGTAGTCCGGCTCGCCAGGGGAGATGGTGCGCTGCAGCAGCGGGATGCCGAAGCCGAGCGTCTTGCCGGTCCCGGTCCGGGCCTGGCCGATCAGGTCGGTGCCCATCAGGGCGACGGGGAGCGTCATTTCCTGGATCGGAAACGGCTCCACGATGTTGACGCGGTCGAGCGCGTCACAGATCTCGGGCAGCACCCCGAGCTCTCGGAAGGTGGTCAGGCTGATCGCCTCTCACATGCTTGTACGGACAGTTGCATCAGTGGCCGGGCGCCTGGGGCTCTTCAGCCCCGTCGTGAGGCGCGGGGACACTGTGCAAGCACCTCGCACCAGCTTGCCCATCTGGGCGCGTCACCGGCGAATCGCCCACCAGTGTAACCGCTAGGGCACGTCTCCCAGTTCCCTGCGTGCTGCGCGGCACTCGGCGGGCACATCGCGGCGTTGGAGGGCGAGGCACGGAGAACCCCACTCCGAGCCTCGCCCTCCGCCTTGCGCTGCACTCCGCCGAGCACCTGCTCGCTACTGCAGGGAACTGGGAGACGCACCCTAGACCTGTCAACGCCGCTTCGTGTGCCTTCCGCCGCTCCACCCGACCCTCGTCGGAGCAGGGGAGTGTGCTTTACGCCACGCGGAGCCGGGGGCAGATAAGGTGCCGGGCATGGAGCAGACGGCCTTTGATGATCCCGCCTACCGGGCCGCGGCGGTGGATCTGCTGGGAGTTCTCGCGTACGGCGAGCTGACCGCGTTCGAGCGGATGGCCGAGGACGCCAAACTGGCGCCGACGCTGAACGACAAGGCGGAGCTGGCCGCGCTGGCGACGACCGAGTTCCAGCACTTCCAGCAACTGCGGGACCGGCTGGTCGCGCTCGGTGTGGACCCGATGGAGGCGATGGCGCCGTTCGTGACGCCGCTGACGGCGTTCCACGACCACACCGCGCCGTCGGACTGGCTGGAGGGCCTGGTCAAGGCGTACGTCGGGGACGGCCTGGCGAACGACTTCTACCGCGAGATCGCGTCGTTCGTGGACGCGGAGACCCGGGCCCTGGTGCTCGAGGTGTTCGCCGACTCCGGGCAGGCCGAGTTCGTGGTGGACCGGGTCCGGGCCGCGATCGAGGAGGACCCGAAACTCGGCGGCCGGCTGGCGCTGTGGGGACGCCGCCTGGTCGGCGAGGCGCTGAGCCAGGCGCAACGGATCGCCGCCGACCGCGACTCCCTGGCCGCACTGCTGGCCGGCAGCGTCGACCGCCCCGGCCTCGACCTGGCCGCGATCGGCCGCATGCTCACCCGCCTGACCGAGGCCCACACCGCCCGCATGACCGCCCTGGGCCTCCAGCCCTGAGCTCCCATTTCCCTGGCTGACCCAGCACTTGGTGGGTTTGCCACCCTGAATCCGGGTGCTGAACCCCCAATCTGCTGGGTCAGCCAGGGAAATGGCAACGGCCGCCACACCCCAGGGGGTCAGCGGCCGGTGAGTTGCTCGGTCAGGCGGTGGTTCTCGACCCGGTGTTGCGGGCGGAGATGACCGCGATGACGATCGCGGCGCAGACGATCTGGATCAGGTACTGGATCCAGTCCGGCCCGCTGGTGTCCTTGACGCCGAGGAAGTAGGCGATCAGACCACCGAGGAAGGCGCCGATGCCGCCGCCCAGGATGGTCCAGACGAGGCTGATGTTCTGCTTGCCGGGGAGCACCAGCCGGGCCAGCGGCCCGAAGATGATGCCCGCGATGAGGCTGACGATGATCATCCAGACCCAGTACACGGTTCCTCCTTGAGGGATGCCTACCTTCCCCCTGTCCGGTGCCCCGTGACAAACGAGAGCACGCCCGCACGGCCGCCCTCGGCCTTCAGGCCTAGGTCTCCGCGCCAGCCTTCGGTCGCCTGGGTCCCTAGACGACGCCGACCGGCCACACCAGAGGATGCGGCCGGTCGGGGAAGGCGAGGATCAGACGGAGCGGGCCTTGCCTCGTCCGGTGACCATGGCGGCAATGACGACGAGTACCGCGGCGACGATGATGCTGACGACCCACCGGATCCAGTCGATCCCGCTGGTGGCCTCGACGCCGAGCGCCGCGGCCACGTAGTAACCGATCAGGACCCCGCCGATACCGCACAGCACGGTGAGCCACAACGGGATGTTGTCCCTGTCGCCGGGGGCGACGAACTTGCCGAGCAGGCCGATGATGATACCGGCCACGATCACACCGATGATTTCCATGACGCTGGCTCCTTCTTGTGACGACCGCGTCCACGCGGCGTGACGATTGTCTCGCCGCACCCGAACGGTTGCCGGTCGCCGACCTGCCCAAACGTGTTGCGGTTTAGTCGCCGCCGGATTGCAACTCAGCGTCAGGAGGGCTTCGGTCAGATCGCGCCGAAGCCGACCTTTCGGATCGACACCTCACCGATCTCGACGTACGCGAGCCGGTCCGCGGGCACGATCACCCGGCGGCCCTTGTCGTCGGTCAGCTGCAACAGCGCCGAGCTGCCGCTCAGCGCGTCGGCCACGGCCTGCTGCACCTCGTCCGGGCTCTGCTCGCTCTCCAGCACCAACTCACGATTGGCGTGCTGCACGCCGATCTTGACCTCCACGAAACCCTCCGGGCACGTTCCGACCGGCGGCTCTCGCCGGTGACGGTTCGAGCCTATCCGCTGCGCGCCGTCAGCTCTCACCCGTCCGCCCAGAGCAGAACCTCGCGAGTACGGCGGACGCCGGGACGCGGGCCGTCGCCGTACGGCGTCAGCTCTCCGTGCGGGGGAAGCCGCCGATGCCACGCCAGGCCAGTGACGCGACCAGGTCGGCGGCGTGCTCCTGGGGCAGCGACGGGTTGTCCGCGGCCAGCCAGAAGCGGGCGCTGACCTGCGCCATGCCGACCAGGCTGACCGCCAGTACCATCGACTGCTCACGGTTCAGCCCCGCGTCGGCGCTGATCACCTCGGACACCGCCTCGGCGCAGGCGTGGGTGACCCGGTCGACCCGCTCGCGGACGGCCGGCTCGTTGGTCAGGTCCGACTCGAACACCAGCCGGAACGCTCCCTGCGCGTTCGCCACGTAGTCGTAGAACGCGTGCATGGTGGCGGTGACCCGCTGCTTGTTGTCGTCGGTCGACTTCAGCGCGTCCCGGACCGAGGCGATGATTGCATCACAGGAGGTGTCCAGCAGCGCCAGGTACAGCTCCAGCTTGCCGGGGAAGTGCTGGTAGAGGACCGGCTTCGAGACGCCGGCGCGGTCGGCGATGTCGTCCATCGCGGCGGCGTGGTAGCCGTTCGCGACGAAGACCTCCTGGGCCGCCTCGAGCAGTTGCGCACGGCGGGCCAGCCGCGGCAGGCGGCTGCCGCGCTTCGGCGCGGTCTCGGGTGTCGTCGACACGTCGGCTCCTTCGATGGTGCGGCACCGGCGGCGCGGGCTCGACCGCCGGGTCGTTCCCCGAATCCTACCCAGCAGTCCTTCCGGCCAGTAGCTTCCCCACCGTTCGGTGTTCCATCGTGGTACTCACCACCGTTCCGGCGTACTGCTCCGACCCGTGGCCGGTGTCCCGCGCCGGGCGGCTCAGCGGTAGTCGTCCTCGTCGGCGTCGCCGATCTCGCGGCGCTGGTCGTCCACGTCAGCCGGGTCGGCCTCGATCGGTACGCCGGTCTCCTCGGTCTCGTCGTCCACCACGGTCGAACTCTGGCGTTGCTCCAGTACGTCGGCCTCGGGGGCGTCGTCAGGGACGCTGCCGATGCCGGGACCCTCATAGTCGGTCTCGCTGGTCATGCGACTGACTCTCCTCTCGGTCAACGACGGTCACGAACGGTTACAGCTGGTACGACGATTACGACGGTAGCGGCTTCGGGTCGTCGTACATGCCTTCCAGGACGTCGCCGTACTCCTCGATCCGGGCGAGCACCTCGTGTGGCAGGAAGCGGAGCTCCTCCGGTGCGGTGGCCGAAGCTACCTCGTCCCAGTCGATCGGGGTGGACACCCGCGGCTCCTCGGCTCCGCGCAGTGAGTACGGCGCCAGTGTGGTCTTCGCGCTCGCATTCTGACTCCAGTCGATGAACACCTTGCCAGGTCGGAGCGCTTTGGTCATGTTGGCGGTCACGTTCTCCGGCAACGCCTCGGCGAGCTGCTCCGCGAGCTGTTTGGCGAACGCACTGGTCTTCTTCGACGACGCCGGCTCGATCGGCACGTAAAGGTGCATGCCCTTGTTACCTGACGTCTTCGGCCAGCCCTCCAGCCCGAAGTGGCTCAGCAGCTCGCGCAATGCGAGTGCCACGTCGCAGCACTCGACGATGGTGGCTCCGGGCCCCGGGTCGAGGTCGAACACGATCAGGTCGGCCTGTGGGTCCCTGCCCTGGTCGGACAGACTGATCCGCCACTGCGGCACGTGCAACTCGAGTGCGGCGAGGTTGGCCAGCCACACCACCGTCTGGACGTCGTCGGCCACCACGAAGTCGGCCTCGTCCCTCCCGGTCGAGCTCCCGGGGGTCGGCAGCGTCACCGTCCGCACCCAGGACGGCGTACCGCGGGGTGCGTTCTTCTCGAAGAAGTACGCCGCCTCCGTGCCGTCAGGCCACCGCTTACGGGTCAGCGGACGGTCGGACAGGTGTGGCAGCAACAGTTCGGCGACCTGGTGGTAGTAGTCGATCACCTCGGCCTTGGTGAAGCCCGTCTGCGGGTACAGCACCTTCCCAAGGTTGGTGAGCTTCATCGTCTGCCCGTCGACCTCGGTCGTCAGTTGCTTCGGTGCGGCTGCCATGCGTCCCAGTCTCCACCCGAGACCTCTCCTAACGTCGCGGCTGCGGTCTTACCATGGGATTCGTGGAGAGTTACGCGGCAGTAACCGGCAACGTCGTGCCGTTGGGTGCGCAGGAATGGCCGGCGCGGCGAGTGCCGGTCGCGGGGGTTGATCTCCTGGTCAGAGACGTCCCAGGCGCGGCGGCGGACCTGCCGCCGGCGCTGTTCGTGCACGGCCTCGGCGGGTCGTCGCTGAACTGGACCTCGCTGGGACTGCTGCTCAACGACACCGTCCGCGGCATGGCGCCGGACCTTCCCGGCTTCGGGCGTACGCCGTTGGCCGGAGCCGCGGGGATCGAGGAGCAGGTCGACGTACTGATCGAGCTGATCGAGCGTGAGACCGACCAGCCGGTGCACCTGTTCGGCAACTCCATGGGTGGAGCGTCGTCGGTGGCACTGGCCGCACGCCGGCCCGACTTGGTCGCCTCACTGACCCTGATCTCTCCCGCGCTGCCGCATCCGCGGGCCTCCGCCACCGCCCTGTGGTTCGCCGCGGTCGCCACACCCCGGCTCGGCCGGGTTGTGCTGGAGCGGACTCGGCGGCTGCCGTTCGACCGGCGGTTCCGGGCGTCCTTGGCGATGGTGTTCGGTGACCCGCGATCGGTGTCGCCCGAGCTGCGGGCGGCGTACGAGGCGGAATTGCGCCGCCGCGACACGGACCCGTGGGGGATGCAGGCGACAGTTGACGGCGCCCGGAGCATCCTGCGGTCCTATCTGGCGCCGCCACGGCGGTCGCTGTGGGTGGACGCGGCGCGCGTCGAGTGCCCCGTGCTGCTGATCTACGGCGGCAAGGACCGACTGGTCGACGCCCGGATCCGGACCAAGGCCCAGCGCAGCTTCCGGGACGCGCGGTTGCTCTACATCCCGCAGTCGGGTCACGTCGCCCAGATGGAACATCCCGAACAGGTGGAGCGCGCGTTCCGTCAGCTGATCGGTTGATCGAGTCACAGCTGTGCCCGGACTGAGACACGGTTGAGCGGCTGGTCGGATCAACTTTCCTCTCGCTCATGGAGTCGGACGAACACCGTGTTCGTCGAACGAGAGGACCACTGTGCGGGTAATGGGCGGACTTGTCAGAAGCCTGTCGCTGGGGATGGTCGCACTGCTGGGTGTGGGGGCGCTGCACGCGAATGCCGCCACACCGTCACTTCCGCCATCATCAGTTGCTAAAGGCAACAATTGGGATGTGAAACCGGTCGCGGGCGGCTACCGGCTGACCTTGCGCCTGAACGCGCCGGCGCCGATGCGCGCGTCGCTGCCGCTGCTGGCCGTTGACGGCGTACCGATCGGAGTGGCCAGGCAGTCGCCTGACCTACGGACGCTGACCCTGGTCAGTACCGATCCGGCCGTGCTGAAGGCGCGCGACGTACGGCTGATCTGGTCGGGTGACCTCGGGAAGAGCGCCGGCAACAACCGGAGCCAGGCGCCCGGGCCGACCGATGCCGACTGGCTGAAAGCGCGACAAGGGCCGTTGCTGAAGGACGACCCCGGTGCGCTGGGCAAGTATCAGGTCGGCACAGCCGAGTACGACCTCGGTGACGAAGCTATCTATCTACCCGGCCTCAAGCAAGAGTCCGAGCTGCGCGGCAAGGTCTACACGCCGCGCGGTGCGGTGGGGCCGCGGCCGCTGGTGCTCTTCCTGCATGGTCGTCACCAGTACTGCTACGGCGACGACGTCACCCCGTCGGACAAGCCGTGGCCGTGCCCGGCCGGCGCGAAGCCGGTGCCGAGCTTCCGCGGGTACGACGACCCGGCCAAGGCGCTGGCCAGCAACGGCTACCAGGTCGTGTCGATCAGCGCGAACGCCGTGAACGCGTACGACGGTGACGTCTACGACTCGGGTGCACAGGCGCGGGCCGAGTTGATCCTTGATCACCTGGCGTTGTGGAAGAAGTGGTCGACGATCGGTGGTGGGCCGTTCGGCCGTCAGTTCGTCGGCAAGGTGAACCTGCAGAACATCGGGTTGATGGGCCACTCGCGTGGTGGCGAGGGCGTCGCCCGGGCCGCCGTGCTCAACGCCGACCGCGGCGGGCAGTACGGCATCCGCGCCGTCCTGCCGCTCGCGCCGACCGACTTCGCCCGTGCCACCGTGCCGGGTGTCGCGATGAGCGTGCTGTTGCCGTACTGCGACGGTGACGTCTCCGACCTGCAGGGTCAGAAGTTCTACGACGACACTCGCTACTCCGTCACCGGCGACACCGCACCCCGGTCGACCGTGACCGTGCTCGGCGCGAACCACAACTTCTTCAACACCGAGTGGACTCCTGGGCAGTCCGAGGCGCCGTCGAGCGACGACTGGTTCGGTGAGGAGAAGGAGGCGCCGTGTGGTGCGAAGTACGCGGGCCGGTTGTCCGCCAAGGAGCAGCAGGCGGTCGGTACGGCGTACATCGCGGGGTTCTTCCGGTTGCAGATGGGTCGCGAGACTCAGTTCCTGCCGCAGTTCGACGGTTCTGACGCTCGGGCGGCCTCGGCCGGGCGGGCCGTCGTACGAGTGGTGTCGCAGGCGCCCTTGGCGTCGCGACGGGATGTGAACGCGCTTGACAAGGCTCTGCCGGCTGGTGCGGTTACTGGCAAGGCGTCTGCTGAGGTGTGTGCCGGTGTGACTGAGGCGTCCGGTCGGATGGCCGCGACTCCGACGTGTATGACGAGTAACGACTGGGCCAACGCCCCGCACTGGGGTGCAGCCTGGTACGCCGCTCGCACACCGACCACTGCGGTGACCAAGCTGAGCTGGACCGGGACGGACGGCGTACTGCGACTCAACCTGCCCGCTTGGCAGCGCGACGTACGGCGCTATGCCGCGTTGTCGTTCCGTGCGGCGCCGGACCCGGCTGGTACGCCTCGGACTGATCTGAGTGTCCGTGTGGTCGACGGCCGGGGCCGGGCGGCGGTCGTATCGGTGTCTGCTGTCAGTGATGCGCTGGTGCGGATGCCGGGGCGTAACGACAGTGGGCTGCCGAAGAACCTGCTGCGGACGGTGCGGATGCCACTGGAGTCGCTGAAGGGCGTGGACCTGCGGGACGTGCGTGCTGTCGAGCTGCGGACTGATCGGGTCGCGCGCGGGTCGGCGTACGTGAGTGATGTCGCGTTCTCGTCGCCTGGGGTCGGGCTGTCGGCTCCTGCCCGGCTCCTCCCGCAGCTGTCGGCGTCGAGCGTGACGGTCAAGGAGGGCGACAAAGGTACGACGTCGATGGACTTCTGGGTGACGCTGTCGCGGCCGAGCATCCGTCCGGTCAGCGTGTACGTCGAGACGAACGGGGACCTGGGGACTGCCGTCGGGGACGTGACCCGGCAGCTCGTGTTCAAGCCAGGGCAGGTGCGGCAGAAGGTGAGCGTGCCGGTCGTGGCCAACACGCGGGACAGCTACGACCTGCCGTTCAGCCTGGTGTTGTCGGCGCCCCGGGAAGGGTTGCTGAACCAGTCGTTCGGGCACGGGCTGGTGATCGACGACGACGCCACACCGACGCTGACGGTCGGGAACGCGCGAGCCGGGGAGAATGCGGGCACGCTGCGGTTCGGAGTGAAGCTGTCCGCGCCGAGCGACAAGTTGGTCAACATCTCCGGTGTCCTGAAGGACGGGACCGCGGTGATCCGGAAGGACTACCTCAGCGAGTACGACGACGGGACGAACCCGCCGGAGCGCGGGATCGACGGGTACGTCGAGCCGGGGAAGACGGCCGGTGAGCTGGCCGTCCGGATCGTCGACGACAAGGCGAAGGAGCCCGCCGAGACCTTCACCGTCGACGTCCAGGCGGTCGACGGGGCCGACATCAAGCTCCCGGTCACGGCCAAGGCCACGATCACCGACAACGACTGAGGACCGCTCTCCACGCCGATGAGCCGCCTGGCACCTACAGTGCCAGGCGGGCAGCGATACAACGTCTCACATCACCGATCGAGTAGGTGGAGTCTTTGGCGCAGGACGATAGGGACCTCGAAGAACTCCAGGCGACCATCGGCCGGGTGTTCGCCGGTGTCGGGCAACGGCTGCCGCGCGTGCCCCGTAGCAGTGATCCCGTCAGCCGCGCGCCGACCGAACCGGCGGCAGCTGAGCCGTCCGCCGGTGCCGCCGTGGACCCGGCCGCTGCCGAACCACAAGGCACAGAAGAGGAGCCACAGCGCACGGACGAGGAACCAGAGCGTACGGAAGAGCCCGCCGAGTGGTCGGAGGCATGGATCGAGCAGAAGCGGGCCGAGGCCGCGGAGTACCGGCAGACGGCCGTCCGGGCGGTGCACAAGGCCGGAGCCTCCCTCAAGGCTGCGAGCAAGGCACTGGAGCAGATCGACGTGCCGGGCGTGGAAGAGGGCAACGACTTCCTGCGTCTGGCCCGCGACCGGCACAGCAGTCCCGAGGGCAAGCAGCGCTTCGTCGACGCGGCTTCCGCCCTGAAGGCTGCCGTGCTGCGTGGACAGGAGAACATCAAGCCTGCCGTCACGCACCTGAACGATGCCTTGGGGGCGATCGAGGAGGCCAGGGTGGCCGCAGAGTCGCACGACCGGGCGCCGCTCAACACCTCGTTCGCCTTCAACGACGACGAACTCGAGAGACTGCGGGACGACGTCAACCAACAGTTGCAGCTTGTGAGCGGAGCCATGGGGAATCTCGGCAACGGCGCGTCCTACCTGGACGAGTTCGTCCTGGCCGACAACGCGTCGGGCACGGGCGAAGACCTCTGGCACACTGCGCGGACGTCGGTGTCGGCGCCAGGGCTCCTCGACTCGGCCAAGAGCCAGCTCGACCGGACCTCGATCGATCGGGTCACCCGGCTGCGCCCGGAGCCGGCCCAGACGGCCGAGACAGCGCAGGGCGCGGTGGACTCGGAGCAGGACCTGCGGCTGCGGACGTCCGGGAGCGCCACCGCTCGCCGCGGTCACCACACCGGCAGGTAGGCCGGGGCGGACCTCCAGGCCACATCAATCGCAGCTGGGCGGGAGTGCTGAGCGTAAAGGCGCTCACCGGATCGCGGTTGTGAGGGCCTGGAGGTCCACGTCTCATTGCCGAGACGCCGATCCCGGGATGCGGACCCCGGCGGGGGTGGCTGGAAATGTGCGGGAACATGGAGGAGGGAAGGATGGTTGAAAACCGGAGAGCCTGACCGACATCGTTCACGAGGAGCCGACACGTGTCATTGCCACCGCTGGTCGAACCGGCCGACGAGCTGACCATCGACGAGGTTCGCCGGTATTCGCGGCACCTGATCATCCCCGAGGTCGGGATGGCCGGGCAGAAGCGGCTGAAGAACTCCAAGGTGCTGGTGATCGGCGCCGGCGGCCTGGGCAGCCCGGCGCTGCTCTACCTGGCCGCGGCGGGGGTCGGCACGCTCGGCATCGTCGAGTTCGACACCGTCGACGAGTCGAACCTGCAGCGCCAGATCATCCACGGCCAGTCCGACATCGGGAAGTCCAAGGCGCAGTCGGCCAAGGAGTCGATCCTCGAGGCCAACCCGTACACGAACGTCGTCCTGCACGAGGAACGCCTCGACAACGACAACGTGTTCCAGATCTTCGAGCAGTACGACCTGATCGTCGACGGCACCGACAACTTCGCCACCCGGTACCTGGTGAACGACGCTGCGGTGCTGCTCGGCAAGCCGTACGTCTGGGGCTCGATCTTCCGTTTCGACGGCCAGGTCAGCGTCTTCTGGGCCGAGCACGGGCCGTGCTACCGCTGCCTCTACCCCGAGCCGCCGCCACCGGGCATGGTCCCGTCCTGCGCCGAGGGCGGCGTACTGGGCGTGCTGTGCGCGTCCGTCGGCGCCGCGCAGGTGACCGAGGCGATCAAGCTGCTCACCGGGATCGGCGACCCGTCGCTCGGCCGGCTGAACATCTACGAGGCGCTCGATCTGAACTGGCGCACCCTGAAGGTCCGCAAGGACCCGAACTGCGCGATCTGCGGTGAGAACCCGACCGTCACCGAGCTGATCGACTACGAGAGCTTCTGCGGCGCGCTGACCGAGGAGGCGGCCGACGCGGCCGTCGGTTCGACCATCTCGGTGAAGCAGTTGAGCGAGTGGATCAAACTGAAGGACAACGGCGAGAAGGACTTCGAGCTGATCGACGTCCGCGAGCCGAACGAGTACGAGATCAACCGGATCCCGGGCTCCGTGCTGATCCCGAAGGCGGAGTTCCAGACCGGTGCCGCGCTGGAGAAGCTGCCGCAGGACAAGCAGTTGGTCTTCCACTGCAAGTCCGGCGTCCGCTCCGCCGAGGTCCTCGCCATCGCCAAGGGCGCCGGGTTCGCCGACGCCGTCCACGTGGGTGGCGGAGTCGTCGCCTGGGTCGACCAGATCGACCCGAGCCAGCCGGCCTACTGACCAACGCCGCGCCTGCGGTGAGCTGAGGGCTGGAGCGTGTGCTCCAGCCCTCGGTCATGTTCAGAACGGCATGCGGCAGGTGGCGACGGCTTCCACAGCGAGCGGGTCTCCGGAGACGGATGGGTTGTCGTCGCGGCCGGAGAGGGTTCGCATGTAGCTGACGGCATCGACGGCGGCGCGGCCGACCGGCTCGTCCCTCCCCAGCCGGTAGGTCCCGCCGCCCTGGCCCGTGAGCTCCAGTACGACGGCCGGCCGCTCACCCCAGAACGGCAACGTGTCCACGTCGTACACCACCTGCGCGATGATCTCCTCGGCGTACGGCCCGGCGTCGAACGGCCGCCCGACTGCCTGGCACACGTCGTCGCGATGCATCCACAGGTCCCGCGCCAGCAGGATGTCCCAGATATAGCCGAGGGCCATCGGGAGGCCCTCCACCTCCATCGTCACCCGCCGGATCAGCTCGGGATTGCGGGAGATGCGCCGCGTCGCCTTTGCCCACACCCGGTCGAACAACGCCCGCAGCTCGGCCGGCGGCGTACCGCGGTGCTCGTCGGCCTGCACCATCATGTGCGCGTCGAACCGGGGCTTGTCCGGATAGACCCGCCTGGCCTTGCGGAACCGCCGCGGGAACGACCACGGCTTGATCACGTCCTCCGCCTGGCCGATCAGATGCCCGGCGATGTCCGCGACATCCCATTCGTCGCAGACCGTACGGCGATGCCACTCGGACCCCTCGAGTGACGCCAACAGGTCGTGCCACGCCTGGATCTCCGCGTCCCGGTGCGCCCGGCACCGTTCCCGTCCGGCGCGACCGATTTCCCCCGCGAGTACTGCGGTCATGACTTACCCCCTGGTTGGTGCGTACCGCTGATAGAACATCTCGAGTACGACGGGCAGCAGCCGGATGAACCGTCCTTCCTCGAAGGAGGCGTCCGGCTCGTTCGCGATCTGCTGCGAGAGCAGGCCGGCGATCAGCGAGGTGTAGAGCGCGACACCTTCCTCGCCGGCCACCTCCGGGCGGAGGTGCCCGGCGTCCACCATCAACTGCAGATGGTCGCGGAGTTCCTGCATCGACTCCGCTGCCGGGGCGAACGCTTCCGGGCTGGGCTCGAAGCCGGGAATCGTCCGCCAGAACAGCAGCTGGGAGTACACCTGGTGCTCCAGGCACCAGCGGCAGAACGCGGTGGCGGCGATCAGGCCGAGCTCGAGCGGATCGTCGGTGTCGGCCGCCTCGTAGGCGCTCCGGTACGCGTCGCGCAGCTGTTCGTTGCCGCGCTGGAAGAGCGCGTCGTAGATCGCCATCTTGGACGGGAAGTACTGGTACAGCGACGGCGGCTGCATACCGAGACGCCGCGCCACCGCGGACAGGCTGAGCGCCGCGACGCCCTCGGTCTCCATCAGCGCGATGGCGACCTCGAGGATCTCCTCGATCGTCTCCTGGCGCCGACGAGTCCTGCGGTCCAGTCCGGTTGTGCTCATCCACGTGCTCGCTTCGCTCCGGGCGCGGATGAGACACGAGGTGCGCAGTGTTTGATGATGACCTCGCTCCGCTCGCTCATAGATTGAGGGAAACCTAAAGGTATTAGGTAAGTCAATACCTCGTAGGTTTCGGTTGGATTGTCCGCTCGGGCACGTAGTGTCTTGGCATGTGCAGAAACATCACCGTTCTCCGAGGGCTCGAGCCGGCCGCGACCTCTGAGGAGATCTACGCGGCCGCGTTGCAGTACGTCCGCAAGGTGACCGGCGTCGGCTCGCTGAGCTCGACCACCCGGGAGCCGATCGAGCGGGCCGCGACCGAGATCGCGCGGATCACCGAGCAGTTGCTGGCCGAGATGCCGGAGCGCCGGAACCCGCCACAGACCGTGCCGCCGCTGCGACGTCCCGAGGTGCGGGCTCGGCTCGGGCTCGACTGAGGTCCGATCGTGGCGGAGCCGCCCGTCGGTGACCGGCGCCGACAGGGCGTGGTGCTGGGGCTGGTGGTCGTCGGGGTGCTGCTGTCCACGATCACCACCAACGCCCAGGCCGAGCTGATCCGCCGACGGCAGGACAGTTGCGACGGTTCGATCCCGTTGCCGACGACGGCGTACGTGCTGGGCTTCGCCGGGCTGGCGGTCGGCGCGATCGCGCTCTTCCTGCGGGTGCGCTGGTTCAGGCACAGCCGGCAGCCCATCGCGCTCATCCTTTTCGCGACCGCGACCGCCGCGGTGATCTTCGAGGTCTTCGCCCTCGTGACCGCGTTCCAGGAAGGCCGCCCGGTCCATCCGATGTGCGGCGGCTGACGAGTAAGGTCGGAACCGGCAAACGATTACTGAGTGCCACCACGAAGCAGTAGGAGGTCGGGATGCGGTTCGCGATCAAGACGAGGCCGGAGCACACTACCTGGCAGCAGCTGCGGGACGTGTGGATCGCCGCGGACGACTTCGAGATCTTCGAGTCCGCGTGGCACTGGGACCACTTCTACCCGCTGAGCGGCGACATGGCCGGCCCGAACCTCGAGGCCTGGACCACACTGGCCGCGCTGGCCCAGGCGACGAAGCGGATCCGGGTCGGCTGCCAGGTGACCGGGATGATCTACCGGCATCCCGCCGTACTCGCGAACATGGCCGCGACCACCGACATCATCTCGAACGGCCGGCTCGAGCTCGGCGTCGGCGCGGGCTGGAACGAGATGGAGACCACCGCGTACGGCATCGAGCTGTACCCGTTGAAGGAGCGCTTCGACCGGTTCGACGAGGGGGTGCAGGCGATGATCGCGCTGCTCACCGAGAAGGTGGCGAACTTCGACGGCAAGTACGTCAAGCTCACCGACGCGTACTGCGAGCCGAAGGCCGTGCAGACCCCGCACCCACCGATCACGATCGGCGGCAAAGGCCCGAAGCGGACGCTGCGCGCGGTCGCCCGCTGGGCACAGCACTGGAACGTGATCGTGCCCGGCCCGGAGGACTGGAAGCCGCTCAAGGACGTCCTGGTCCAGCACTGTGAGGACATCGGCCGCGACGTGAACGAGATCACCTGCTCGGTCAATGTCCGGATCGAGCCGGACCAGTCTCTCGACGCGGCCGTTGCCCAGGCGGCGGCGTACGGCGAAGCCGGCGTGGACCTGGTCGTGATGAACCTCCCGCTCGACGCTCCGCCGTCCGTCGTCGAGCCGCTCGCGAAGGCGCTGGCACTACTCGCCTGAGCGGTCCCGCTAAGTTTGGGCCCGTGGACAGGGAGGAGTACGTCGAGGCGGTACTGCGTGCCGTGGAGTCGATCCCGCCGGGCAGCGTCGCGACGTACGGCGACATCGCCGAGTACGTCGGCCAAGGCGGGCCGCGCCAGGTCGGCGCGATCATGCGCGAGTACGGCGCCGGTGTGCCGTGGTGGCGGGTGATCCGGGCCAGTGGCGTGCCCGCCGACGAGGTGGGTGACGAACAACTCCACCGGCTCCGCTCGGACGGCGTACGCGTCACGAACGGCCGGGTCGACCTGCGCCAGGTGCGCTGGGAACCGGTCGAGTAGCAAGACGACCGGCGGTGCGGCGGCCCCGCCCCGGACCTCCGCACCGCCGATGAATACCCGCCGTTGAGGTGGCCGGCCTTCGAACCACTTGATGCACGAAAGTTGCTCGAAGTTGTCCGCACTCCGGTGAGGTTCGGGATGCGCGGTGTGTGCCGTCAGAGATTGTCGGTGGGGTCTGATGGGATGTGGCGGTGGTCAGCAGACAGGGATCCCGGTACCGGTTGGTCCGGGCAGAGGAGCGCAGCTCGGATGCTCCTGTCCTGGACGCGGATCAGCAGGCGGTCGTGGATCATCCCGGCGGACCTTTGCTGGTGCTGGCCGGGCCGGGGACGGGGAAGACGACGACGCTGGTCGAGGCGGTTGTCGATCGGGTCTGCAATCGCGGGCTGAGTCCGGACGAGGTGCTGGTGCTGACGTTCGGGCGCAAGGCGGCGACCGAGTTGCGCGACCGCATCACCGGCCGGCTCGGGCGGACGACGCGAGTGATGCCGTCGATGACGTTCCATTCCTTTTGCTACGCGTTGCTTCGACGGTTCACTCCGGCCGACGCGTTCGACGTACCTCTGCGGCTTCCCTCCGGGCCCGAGCAGTCGTTGCGGTTGAGTGAGGCTCTGTCGGGCAGTCGCGAGGTCGGTGCGGTGCACTGGCCGAGCAGTTTGCATCCGGCGCTGAAGACGCGCGGTTTCACCGACGAGGTGCAGGCGGTGATCGGCAAGGCCCGCCAGCTCGGGCTCGACCCGGAGGACCTGTCCGCGATCGGGCGCTCCGCGGACCGGGCCGAGTGGGTCGCGGTCGGCGACTTCTTCGAGGAGTACCTGCAGATCCTCGACCACGAGCAGGTGCTGGACTACTCCGAGCTGATCCATCGCGCGGTGATCCTGGCTCAGCAGCCGCAGGTCCAGGCCAAGCTGCGCACCGAGTTCAAGGCCGTCTTCGTCGACGAGTACCAGGACACCGATCCCGGCCAGACCCAGTTGCTGCAGGCGATCGCGGGCAACGGCGGCGACCTGGTCGTCGTCGGCGACCCGGACCAGTCCATCTACACCTTTCGTGGCGCCGACGTCCGCGGCCTGCTCCGCTTCACCGACGAGTTCCGTACGGCGGATGGCGCCGAAGCGGCCCAGATCGCGCTCGGCACGACGCGACGGTTCGGTACGACGCTCCAGCGGGTCTCACGCAATGTGGTCAGCCGGCTGGGTGTCCCGGGGACGTTGGATCGCGACACCTTCGAGCGGTTCCGCAACCCGGATGCGAGTGGTTGTGTCTACGGCGCCGGCAAGGTCGAGGCCAACCTGTACTCCACCAGCGGGGCCGAGCTCGAGCACATCGCGGATCTGCTCCGGCGGGCGCATGTGCAGGATGGTGTCGGCTGGCACGAGATGGCGGTGCTGGTGCGATCGGGCAGTCGCTCGATCCCGCCGTTGCGCCGGGCGCTGGCCGCTGCGGGGATCCCGGTCGACGTGGCCGGCGACGAGCTCCCGTTGTCACGTGAGCCCGCCGTACGTCCGATGCTGCTGGCCTTGCGGGCCGTCGCGGATCCGTCCACGCTGACCGTCGACGTCGTCCGGGCGCTGGCGTTGTCGCCGTTGGGGGCGATGGATGCGGGGCAGTTGCGGCGGTTGGCCCGGGTGCTGCGGCGGCGGGATCGTGAGGCCGCGGGCGGCCAGCGGTTGCCCCGGTCGTCGGACGAGCTGCTGCAGGACGCGCTGATGAACCCGCTGCTGCTCGACGAGCAGGCGTCACCGGCCGAGGCGCGGTTCGCCGCCCTCGGTGAACGGTTGCTGAAGGCAAGGAATATCGTGACCGCGGGCGCCGCGCCGGACGAGGTGATGTGGTCGCTGTGGTCGGACTCGCCGTGGTTGCGGCGGCTCCGCGGCCAGGCGAACTCCGGCGGCGAGCCGGCGCGCGCCGCGAACCGGGATCTCGACTCGCTGTGCGCGTTGTTCGACGCGGCGAGCCGGGCCGAGGAGCAGGTCGGGTTCAAGGGCGTGTCGGCCTTCCTCAGTGAGCTGGAGTCGCTGGACATCGCGGCGGACAACCGGTTCGACGGCACGTATCGCGAGGCCGGCGTACAGCTGATGACCGCGCACCGGTCGAAGGGCCTGCAGTGGCGGCTCGTCGTGGTGGCGAGTGTGCAAGAAGGGCAGTGGCCGGATCTGCGGCGGCGAGGATCGTTGCTGGAGCCGGACCGGCTCGGGCCGGACGGTCTGGTCGATCCGTTGTCGGCGGGCGCGCTGCTGGCCGAGGAACGACGGCTGTTCTACGTCGCAATCACCCGGGCGCGGGAGCGGCTGATCGTGACGGCGGTGCAAGCGCCGGAGGCGGACGGGGATCAGCCGTCGCGATTCCTGGCCGAGCTGGACATTCCTTTGAAGCTGGTGGCGGGGCGGCCGCGGCGGCCGTTGTCGTTGGCCGGTCTGGTCGCGGATCTGCGCTGTGTGCTGGCGGATCCTTCGTCGTCGCCCGCGCTGAAGCGGGTGGCGGCCGATCGGTTGGCGCTCCTGGCGGATGCGGTGGACGATCGCGAGCAGCCGTTGGTGCCGACGGCGGATCCGTCGCGGTGGTGGGGTGTGCGGGAGCGGACTCGCTCGGAGCGGCCGATCGCTGATCCGGATCTGCCGGTGCCGATGTCGGGGAGTGCGCTGACGACGATCGTGGACTGTCCGCTGCGGTGGTTCCTGCAGCGGCGGGCGGGCGGCGAGACACCCAGTACGTCGGCCATCGGGTTCGGCATGGTGTTGCACACGTTGGCCGACGCTGTCGCGACCGGGAAGCTGCCGCCGAGCGTGGACGAGCTCAACGGGTGGCTCGACAAGGTGTGGACACAGCTGGAGTTCGAGTCGACCTGGATCTCGGACCGGGAGCGGGTCGAGGCCGAGGACGCGTTGCGACGGTTCATCGCCTGGCATCAGGGCCGGCCGGATCGGCGGCTGATCGGGACCGAGGTCGACTTCGACGTCCTGCTGCCGGACGCCGACAAGCCCGCCGTCCGGGTGAAAGGCCGGATGGACCGGATCGAGGAGGACTCCGAAGGAACGATCCGGGTGGTCGACCTCAAGACCGGGCGCTCGATCCCGACCAGGCCTGCGCTGCAGCGGCACGTGCAGCTCGCGATCTACCAACGCGCGATCGCGTCCCGGCAGCTGAAGAAGCTCGGCGAGGATGCCGTGGCCGGCGGCGCCGAGCTGGTCCAGCTCCGCCACGACGAGAGCGGCTTCCCCAAGGTGCAGCACCAAGGGCCGCTGGAGGCCGGCGACGACGGCCGCACCTGGCTCGACGAAGCCGTCGAGGACGCCGAGGCGATGGTCCGCTCCGAAGAGTTCGTTGCCAAACGCAACGACGGTTGCACCCGCTGCGAAGCCCGCGCCCTCTGCCCCATCCAGCCCGAAGGCCGGGAAATCGTCTGATGCACGCTTCCAGCCTCGTCCCGTGCGCACTGCCGTGGGTGAGAAAACCCTTTGGCGACCGAACACAGGAAATAACCGGCCTCGAGCCCCGACTTCCTGTTCAAACCCCCAGCAACGTCGGAGAGGAGCGCTGGTGATGCGGGCTCAGCTGAAGTCGACCGCGGAGTTGGTGGATCTGCTGGGGATCCCGTTCAGTGATCAGCAGTTGGCGGCGATTGCGGCTCCGTTGGCGCCTGGGGTGATCGTGGCGGGGGCCGGGTCGGGGAAGACGACGGCGATGGCGGCCCGGGTGGTGTGGCTGATCTGCACCGGACAGGTGAAGCCGGAGGAAGTGCTCGGGCTGACGTTCACGAAGAAGGCCGCCAACGAGCTGGAGGTGCGGATCCGCGACGACCTGACGAAGGCCGGCGTACTCGGGTCGACGCTGCCGAAGGACCAGCATCCGATCCTGGCCGCGCACCTGCGCAGCAACGTCCCGAACTGGGAGCAGGATGAGCCCGGCGAGCCGGTCGTGTCGACATATCACGCGTTCGCCGGCACGTTGATCGCCGAGCACGGACTGCGTCTCGGTCTCGAGCCCGACGCCCGCGTCCTCGCCGACGCGACCCGATACCAGTTGGCGGGTCGCGTCGTACGGCGGTCGGCCGGGCCGATCCGGCACGCGTCACACCACGTACCGACGCTGGTCAACAGTCTGCTCTCGCTCGACGGTGAGCTCGCGGACCACCTGCTGCGGGCGGACGACGTACGCGAGCACGACGAGGCGGTACGGCGGGAAGTCGCGGCCGCGCGGAAGCAGACGGTCGAGGTCCGCAAACTCGCGGAGACCGCGCTGAAGCGCGCTGAGATCCTGCAGCTGGTCGAGGAGTACCAGGCGTACAAGGCCGAGCGGGGCGTCGTCGACTTCGCGGACCAGATGGCGCTGGGGGCGCGGCTCGCGGAGGAGTGCCCGGAGGTCGCGGTCGTCGAGCGGGCGCGGTACAAGGTCGTGCTGCTGGACGAGTATCAGGACACCTCGGTGTCGCAGCGCCGGATGCTGACCGCGTTGTTCGCCGGGCCGGACGGCCGAGGCCACCCGGTGACCGCGGTCGGCGATCCGTGCCAGGCGATCTACGGCTGGCGTGGCGCATCGGTCGCCAACCTGGACGAGTTCCCGGAGCATTTCCCCAACACGGACGGTACGCCGGCCCGCCGCTACGTGCTGAGTGTCAATCGTCGCTGCGGCAGCCGCATCCTCGCCGCCGCCAACCAGCACGCGGCCGAGCTCTACGAGCAGCACCCCGGTGTGATCCCGCTCGAAGCCCCCGCCGACGCTCCGGAAGGCGCGATCACGGTCGGCCTGTTCGAGACGCGCTCGCAGGAGATCGAATGGGTCGCGGACGCGATCGTCGCCGCGCACCGGACGCCGAACCGCCGGTGGAAGGACATCGGCATCCTGATGCGGACGAACGTCGACCTCAGCGCGGTCCACGAGGCTCTGATCGCGCGCAAGGTTCCGGTCGAGGTGGTCGGCCTCGGCGGGCTCCTCGCGCTGCCCGAGGTCGTCGACGTCGTCGCGACGCTGCAGGCCGTGAACGACCTGACCGCCAACGCCGCGATGCTGCGGATCCTCACCGGTCCGCGCTACCGGATTGGGCACCGCGACCTCGCCCTGCTGGCAAACCGCGCCCGCGCGCTCGCCGACGCGGGTGCCCGTCCGGCCGCCGACGACCTGGTCGCGGCTCTGGATGCCGCCGTCGCCGGGATGGATTCGACCGAGGTGATCTCACTGGCCGAGGCGGTCGACGATCCCGGTTCGCCGGACGCGTGGGGCTATTCGCCCGAGGCGCTGGTCCGCTTCAAGGAGCTGTCGGCCGAGCTGCGCGAGCTGCGTGCTCACGCGGGGGAGCCGCTGCTCGACCTGGTCCGCCGGGTGATCAGCACGATCGGCCTGGACGTCGAGCTGACCGCGACGCCGGACCACATCGACTCCGGCCGCCGCGATCACCTGGCCGCGTTCTTGGATGCCGTCGGCAACTTTGTGTCCACCGAGTCGGACGGTTCGCTCGACGGACTGCTGGCCTATCTGGCCGCCGAGGAGGAGTACGCCGCCGGCCTCGACCTCGCCGTGCCGAGTGAGGCCGACTCGGTGAAGCTGCTGACCACGCACCGGTCGAAGGGCCTGGAGTGGCCGATCGTCTTCGTGCCGACCCTGGTGAACAAGGTGTTCCCGTCGGACCGCGGCCGGGACAAGTGGACCACGAACGCGAAGGTGCTGCCGTGGCCGCTGCGCGGTGACGCCGACACGTTGCCAGACTTCCACGACCTGTCCAACGCCGGGCTGAAGGCGTTCGCGGACGAGTGCAAGGACGTGAACGCGCTGGAGGAACGCCGGCTCGGGTACGTCGCTTTCACTCGCGCGAAGGAGATCCTGGTCGCGACCGGTCACTGGTGGGGTCCGACGCAGAAGCGCCCGCGCGGACCCTCGTCCTACCTGGAACTGCTGAAGAAGCACGCCGGCGATCGGGTCGTCGCGTGGGCCGATCAACCGGAGCTGTCCGAGGAGAACCCGGAGCTCGCCGAGCAGACCCAGGCACCGTGGCCGGCGCCGTACGACGTGGAGGCGTATCGGCGACGGCTGGACGCGGTGGCGCTGGTGCAGCAGGCACGTGCCGAAGGACCGTCGCTGGAGGCGGAGGAGTCGCTGCTGCTGGACGAGCAGGCGACGGTCGCGCGCTGGGACTCGGAGATCGAGCGATTGTTGTCCGAGGCAAGAGAAAGCCGGAGCCGGAAGGCGTACGACGTGGCGCTGCCGACCGCGTTGTCGGCGACCCAGGTGATGCGACTGGCGAAGGACCCGGACGGCCTGGCGTCGGAGCTGGCCCGGCCGATGCCGCGCAAACCCAACCGGGCGGCGCGTTTCGGCACCCGCTTCCACGCCTGGGTCGAGAGCTACTTCGGCCAGCAGTTGCTGCTCGATCCCGACGACCTGCCCGGTGCCGCGGACGAGGACATCGTCGACGACACCGACCTCACCGAGCTGATGGACGCCTTCCGCACCGGCCCCTACGGCGAAACCACCCCGTACGAGATCGAGGCCCCGTTCGCCCTCGCCATCGCCGGCCGCGTCGTCCGCGGCCGCATCGACGCCGTCTACCAGGTCGTCCGCCCTGACGGCTCCCGAGGCTACGAAGTCATCGACTGGAAAACCAGCCGCTCCGAAACCGCCGACCCCCTCCAGCTAGCCATCTACCGAATCGCCTGGGCAGAGCTCCAAGGCATCCCCCTGCACCACGTAACCGCCGCCTTCTACTACGTCCGCACCGGCGACATCATCCACCCCGAAAACCTCCCCGGAAAACAACAACTAGCCACCCTCCTCAACGGATGACCTCAGCAGGAACAACCTTCACCGGAAACGGAACCTCCGCCTCGAAGGCCTCGTCCCCACACACCACGGCCCGCTCGACGTACAGTCCGTCCTCCAACTCGAGAACCGTCAGGGTGGCGTCCTGTGGACTGAGCATCCAGTAGGACGCAACGCGGGTCTCCTCGTACAGCTTCCGCTTGAGTAGTTGGTCACTCGTGCGTGTTGCCGGCGCGAGGATCTCTACGGCGAGCAGCAACGGCTCCTCGATCCATCGGCGCGCGGCGTCGTCGCAGCGGACGACCAGCAGGTCAGGCAGCAGGACCAGCCGGCTCGTGGGCCGGAACGCGAGCGGTCCGGGAAAGACCTCGAGATCCTCAGGGCAAGCAGGCCCCAGTCGCAGACACAGCTGTCCGAGAGTGCGCTGGTGAATCCGCGATGACGTTGGCGTCACCAGGAGTACCCCGTCGACCAACTCGTACCGCATGCCATCGTCGGGCAACAATTCAAGGTCTGCGGTCGTGAACGCACCTGATTCGATCGGCTTCATGGCCTGAGCATGCATCGGTCAGAACCGATGAAGGAGGGCAGATGAGTAGCCGCCCCAGCCTGCCCGCAGATTCCCGCCTCATCCCGTCAGCTCGCCCGGTGTGAGGGCGATGGGGAAAGGCTTGGTGGTGTGGAAGGTTTCTTCGGCTTGGAGGACCGCTTGGCAGGTGTAGCCGGAGTCGGTCAGCTCGAGGATGGTGAGTTCGTGGTGGGTGGGGTCCAGGAGCCAGTAGGAGGGGATGGCGTGTTGTTCGTAGAGGGTGCGTTTGAGGACTACGTCGGTGGTGCGGGTGGAGGGGGAGAGGACCTCGACTGCCAGGAGGGGTGAGGCCTGGAGGAGGTGGGGGCCGGCGTCTTGGCGGCGGCAGACGAGGAGGTCTGGGCGTAGGGAGATGGCTCGGGTGGGGCGGAAGTCGAGGGAGCCTACGGCGACCAGGAGGTTGGGTGGGCAGGCTTGTTTGAGGTGGATCATCAGCGCTACGACGGCCGCGTGGTGGGCGGGTGGCTGGGCGCCGGTTACCAGCAGGCGCCCGTCCACCACCTCGTATCTGCGGCCGTCTCGCCGTACGTCGACAACGTGTTCGCTGGTCACCTCACCAGCGTGACGGAAGGTGAGCGATCGCCGCGCGAGTTATCCACAGCGCAAGGCGAACCGAGAAATCAGGGCTTGCGGGCTACGCCGACCCAGAGGCTGCACATGACGTCGGTGAACTCGCCCTTCTCGACCAGGCGGTTGGTCTCCTCGTCGGGGTGCCAGCGGAACGGGGCGGACACACCTGGCTCGACCAGCTCGAGGCCGTCGAAGAACCGGGTGACCTCCTCCTTGCTGCGGACCTGCGCGTCACCGCCGTCGGCCTTGTAGACCTGGATCGCCCGCTCCCACAGGTCGGGAGCGAAGTCCGGTGTGCAGTGCGAGAAGATCAGGTACGACCCTGACGCGAGCGGCTCGACCAGCCGCTTGACCAGGTCGTACGGCTTGAGTGCGTCGGGCAGGTAGTGGAACACGCCGACGAGGCTGAGGGCGACCGGCTTGCTCAGGTCCAGCGTGCTCTTGACCTCCGCCGAGTCGAGGATCGCCTCCGGGTCGGTCACGTCGGCTTCGAGGTACGCCGTCTTCCCTTCCGGCCGGCTGCTCAGCAGGGCCCGCGAGTGGGCCAGCACGATGGGGTCGTTGTCCACGTAGACGACCCGCGCCTCGGGCACGATGTCCTGCACGACCTCATGCAGGTTGGGGCTGGTCGGGATGCCGGTGCCGACGTCCAGGAACTGCGTGATGCCCTGCTCGGCCACGTAGCGGGCGGAGCGGTGCATCCACATCCGGTTCGACAGCGCCGCGGTGCGGAAGCCCGGGAACGCCTGCAGGAGATGCTCGGCCGCCTGCCGGTCGATCTCGAAGTTGTCCTTGCCGCCGAGGAAGTAGTCGTAGACGCGGGCGCCGTGCGGCCGGTCCAGCTTGAGTCGCTCGTACATGGCAGGTACTTCGTTGTCGGCCATCGATGGCTCCCTACTCCACTCCGGTGCTGTTCGACGCGGCAGGGAGATCGTAACTGATCTACGACATTGCGTGACCGCGCACCGGCCCATGCTTTGCCGGAATCGAACGTACGTCGACGCTCCGTCACCGCACGCAGGTCGGCAGCACACTGGTCAGCCAGTTGCTGCCGTACCGGCCGCTTCCGTGACGAGCGGGTTGTCCAGCGTGCCCACGTACTGCAGCGACCCGGCGATGTCCGTCAGGTCCACCATCTGCTGGTTGTTCTTCAGTTGCAGCCGGTTCAAGCACGACAACGCGAACGACGGCGCGAACAGGTCGTACTTCGCGAACGCCGAGGCCAGCTCCGGTGTCGCGGCCTGGTAGTCCCGCACCGCGTCGCCGACCACCGACCAGAACTCGGCCGGCGTCAGCAGCCCCTCCCGATCCAACAGCGGCGAGAGGAAGCGGAAGATGCTGTCGAAGACGTCGGTGAAGACGCACAGCAGCTTCTCGTCGTCCGGTACGTCGGCCCGGACCCGCTCGGCCTCCGGTGGCACCGGCGTCTCCGGGTTCATCACCGCGATCTCCTCGGCGATGTCCTTCATGATCACCCGCGTCGGTACGGCGTCCCGCAGTACCAGGATCAGGTTCTCGCCGTGCGGCATGTAGGCCAGCTCGTAGGCGTAGAAGCAGTGCAGCACCGGGATCAGGTACGCGTCGACGTATGAACGCAACCACTGCGCCGGCTCGAGCCCCGAGGCGCGGATCAACGCCGAGGCCAGCGACGAGCCGTGCCGATCGACGTGCAGCAGACTCGCCATCGTCGCGAGCCGCTCACCCGAGGACAGGCCCGGCACCGGGCTCTCCCGCCACAGAGCCGACAGCATCTTCCGGTACGGCGACGTCTTCTCCGTCGCGGCCTCGTAGTACCGATTATGGTAGCCGGCGGCTGCGATCTCCCGCAGTACCGAGAACCCGTACCGCTTCAGTACGACGTCGTTCTCGACCAGGCCGTACACCCAGTCGTTGATCGCCGGCGTCGCGGCCATGTACGTCGGCGACAGCCCGCGCATGAAGCCCATGTTCAGCACCGACAACGCCGTCTTGACGTAGTTGCGGGCCGGGTCGGACAGGTTGAAGAACGTCCGGATCGACTGCTGCGGCTGGTAGTCGTCGTCACTCGACCCGACATGGATGATGTGCCGCTGCGCGATGTCGGCCGCGAACGTGATCGACGTCTTGTTCTCCCACTGCCACGGATGCACCGGCAGGTAGACGTAGTCGTCCGGATCGGCGCCTACGGCAACGATCTCCGCGGCGAACCGGCGCAGTACGTCGTCGCCCAGCTCGGCCCGCAGCAGTTCGTCGTACGTGATCGTCGTACTGTGCGAGATCGTCGCCCGGTCCCTGCGGGCAGCGATCCAGGTCAGCCGGACCGGTTGTCCGGTCTCCGGTGCGAAGACGCGGTAGTCGGTGACGCCGAAGCCGAGCCGGCCGTTGTTCGCGACGAAGCACGGGTGCCCCTCGGTCATCGCGGACTCGATGGTCTGGAAGTCGGCGGTCACCAGGTCGGCCGCGGTCAGATCGGGTTTGGAGAGTTTGTACGCCGCACTGGCGAGTGTGCTGCTGATCTCCTCGAGGTACACCGGCAGCATCTCGGCGCCGATGCCGAGCTGCTGGTGGAACTCGGTGATGAAGTCGAGCGCGTCCACCGGTCGATCGCCGTCGCGCCGGATGCTGGCGGCGTCGATCTCCCAGTGGTTCAACGGGTACAGCCGGGCGGTGAACGTGTACCGGCTGGTCCCACTGGCCACCTCGTAACCGTTGTCAGTGGCAACCGGTTCGAGGATGCGCTCGTGGCTGAACTCGGCCAGCGCCTTGCGGACCAGCGCGCGGTTGGCGACGGCCCAGGCTTCCGGGTTGAGGTGATCGGTCGTCATGTCAGCCCGCCTCGTTCATCCGCGTCGCCTCGGCGTACTGGTCGCGGGTGCAGAAGCTCAGCCAGGCCTGCTTGTCCGGCAGGTCCACGACGCTGTGCTTGCGGAACCCCATCCGCTCGTTCAGCGCCTGGATCTTGGTGTTGCGGACGTCCGGCTCGACCACGACCCGGTCGACCAGCGGGTCGCTGAACAGACTGTCCAGGATCGTCTCGAAGATCGCGCCGGTGAACCCCGGGATCCGGACCTGCGGCGGTGCGACCAGCACGTGCATGCCGATGTCGCCCGGCGCGACGTCGTACGTCGTACCGACGGCGTCGTCCGCCGGTTCGTAGCGCTCCATCAGGAATGCGGGCCGGCCGTCGTGCTCGCCGAGGAAGGCGCGGTGGTGTCCGCTGTTCTCGATCCGGAGGTACTCCGCGTGGACGTCCTCGACGGAGGCGTTCAGCAGGCCCCAGTACCGCGCGTAGGGCTGGGTGACCCAGCCGTGCAGGGTGGTCACGTCCTTGGTCAGGTCGAACGGCCGGAGGCTGAGGGCGCCGATCCCGGCGAAGAAGCGCCGGTAGATCGGCTCGGGCAGTGCTCTGGTCATGGCGGTCTGCTTTCGAGGTGGGCGAACCTGTTAGCTAAGCCTTACCTTACTAGATAGCCAACCCGGCAGCGACAGGGGTCCGTATCCCGGCGGATGCGGCAGGTAAGGCGCGCGGCTGATGTGCGGTGAACTCATGCTTGCCTACGTTGGAGGCATGTTGATCGCCGAAGACCTGTTGCTGCTGCTGTACGACGACGAGCGCGGGAAGCCGATCACCGGCGCGCCAGGCCTGGACTACGCGCTGGCCGGAGCAGTGCTGATCGAGCTGAGCGTGCTCGGGAAGCTGGGCATCGCCGGTGAGGGTGAGGAGGTCAAGCACGGTCGCCTGAAGGTGCTGGACGCCAGTCCGACGGGTGACGCCATCCTGGACGAGCGTCTGGCCTATATAGCAGGCAAGCCAGGTAAGCGGCCCACGGACCAGATCGTCAGGCTCTCGAAGAAGCTGCGCGACCAACTGCTCGCCAGGCTCGCCGAGCGCGGTGTGCTGACGGCGGACGAGGGCAAAGTGCTCGGCATCTTCCCGGCGACCCGCTGGCCGGCAGCGGACGCGCGCCACGAGGCGGAGGTGCGGTCCGCGTTGGCGAGCGTGCTGAACGTCGGTACAACGCCGGATCAGCGGACCAGTGCGCTGATCGCATTGCTGAGCGCGCTGAACGTCGTACCGAAGGTCGTCACCGACGCAGTCGACAAGAAGGCGCTCAAGCGGCGGGCCAAGGAGATTGCCGAGTCGGACTGGGCGGCGGACGCGGTGAAGAAGGCCGTCGCCGAGATGCAGGCCGCGGTCACTACGGCGGTCGTCGTGTCGGCCGCTGCGACGTCGTCCGCAGGCTCGTGAGTGCGAGGAACCGCCGTCGAGTTGGTGCTCGACGACGGTTCCGAGAGGCGCTACCTGCGCAGGCGCGACGGGCTGGTCCAGCTGCTTCAGCGCCTGCTGGGGGACGGTTGACTCACTCCGCCTGACAGTTCGTCGTGCAGAGCTTGTCGGTGAGCGTCAGGTGGGCACCGGGTTCGTCCGTGTCGACCTCGGCTGAATAGTCGACCAGCCAGTCGCCTGAGGTCAGTTGGGCTGTCGTCTTGCCCTTCTGCTGGCCGAACCAGTCGGCGATCTCCTTGCCCTGGTTGATGTGGGCGATCTCCAGTGCCTGTGGCAACACCTTGGCGATCTCGGCCGACGCGGTCTCCACCGCACCGGCCGAGTGCAGCGACACCACCGGCGGCCGCGGGTGGTCTCCGGTGAGTACCCAGACCGACGCGGCTCCCGACGTGCAGATGGCGTACGCACCGTCGTTGCTGCACTTGTAGCCGGCACTGGACAGTCCGGCGACCACCTGGGTCGCCTTGATCGGCGCCAACACGGTTGGTGCCGAACTGGTCGTCGTACTGCTCTCAGCCTGGTCAGGAGAGCTGGAGCAGCCGGTGAGGAGGGTCAGCACGGACAGGGCGGTGACTGTGCCTTTGTGGCGCTTCAGACCGCCACCTCGATCGCGGCGTCGAGGGCGATGGTGATCATCTCGGAGAAGGTCGTCTGCCGCTCCTCGGCGGTGGTCTCTTCCTTGGTGATCAGGTGGTCCGACACCGTCATGATGCCGAGCGCCCGGCGGCCGAACTTCGCCGCCAGCGTGTACAGCGCGGCAGCCTCCATCTCGATGCCCAGTACGCCGTACGCCGCGGTCTGCGCGACCAGATCGGGGCGGTCGTTGTAGAACAGGTCGCCGGAGAACACCTGGCCGACGTGCACGTTCAGCCCGGCCGCCTCAGCCGCGTCCACCGCGGCCCGCAGCAGCTGGTAGTCGGCCGTGGGGGCGTAGTCGATGCCGTGGAAGCGGAGCCGGTTCATCTGCGAGTCGGTGCTCGCGGACATCGCCACGATCACGTCGCGCACCCGGACCGCCTCGGTCAGCGCGCCGCAGGTACCGACCCGGATCAGGGTCTGTACGTCGTACTCCGCGAACAGCTCGTTCGCGTAGATGGAAGCGGACGGCTGGCCCATACCGGAGCCCTGGACGGAGATGCGCTCACCTTTGTAGGTGCCGGTGAATCCGAACATGTTCCGGATCTCGGTGTAGCAGATCACGTCGGACAGGTAGGTCTCGGCGATCCACTTGGCCCGCAGTGGGTCCCCGGGGAACAGCACCCGCGGTGCGATCTGCCCCTTCTCGGCGGCGATGTGAATACTCATGCGGGGATGCTCTCACGGTGCCGGGATATGTTGAGGTATGTGGCCTACTCCATCGCTCCAGGTTCCTTAGCCCTGTCCCGGTCCGTTCTGGACCGCGCTGCCGACCGCCGACGTGACGAGGAGTGGCTGGACAAGGCGTGGGCCGCGCCGGACACCCAGGTGGCCGTGGTGGCCGGTGACAAACTGCAGGTGACCGCCGAGCGCACCGCACTGAGGCTGGTGTCCCCGTCCGAAGCGCCGGACGGCGTGCGGGTGCTGCTAGGCATCGACCGCGAGTCGGGTGCGGGTCAAACGGCTGACGGTCGCGCTGTGTTCGCCGTACTCGTCGACACTGAGCCGGACGAGTCGTACGCCGGCCTCCGGGAGTTGGGCGCCGTACTGAACGACCGCGAGGCCGGTATGGCGGTCCACGTGGTCGGCCTGTCGAACTGGCACGGCATACACACGCACTGTGCGAACTGCGGCGAGCACACCGTAGTGATCGATGCCGGGCACGTCCGGCAGTGCCCGGCGTGCGGTCTGTCGCACTTCCCGCGGAGCGACCCGGCGATCATCGTGCTGGTCACGGACGACCAGGACCGTGCCCTGCTCGGCCGCAACGAGGCCTGGCCGGAGGGCCGCTACTCGACCCTGGCCGGCTTCGTCGAGCCGGGTGAGTCGCTCGAGGCTGCCGTACGCCGTGAGGTCCTCGAGGAGACCGGTGTGGTCGTGGGGGCGGAGGTCGAGTACGCCGGCAGCCAGCCGTGGCCGTTGCCGTCCAGCCTGATGCTCGGGTTCTACGCGAAGGCGGTGAGCACCGACATCGAGGTGGACGCCGACGAGATCGCCGAGGCCCGGTGGTTCACCAGGGAGGACCTGCGTGCGCTGGTCGACGCCGGCACGATGGCCCTCCCCGGCAACATCTCCATCTCCCGCCGCCTGATCGAAGGTTGGTACGGCGAGGAGCTCAGCGGTAGCTGGTGATCACCGGCCGACGTCGGACCGGGCGGCGGCGACGCGGATGAGGAGTCCTTCCCAGCGCTCCACCGTTCCGGCTCGCTCGAGTTCCTCGACCTTCTTGTCGACCGCATGGACATAGGCACCGTGGCTGGGCCAGTCCGCCTCGGCATCCGGCAGTACGTCGGTGAGCGTGCAGCCGTACTCGACATGCCGGTTCACCACGTGGCTGTTGATGTTCCCGGTCCACACCGTCGCCCGGAGGTCCGACTGCGGACACGGGTCGGCCGGTGGGGTGTATGAGGCCAGGTTGGTCGGGTTCGTCCAGCCGTCCGGTCGCAGCAGCGTGTAGTACGTGCCGTCCGGCGTCTGGGTGAGCCGGTTGAGGCCGTGGTCGCGCAGCATCGTTGACACCCCGCCGAGGCTGTCCACCACGAACAGTCGTCCTCCTGCCACGCCGTACAGGTAGCCGTCTCGCCACGACAGGGCGCCGTCGTTAGCTCCGGTCCGGCCGCTGAAGACCGGGATCTGGCGCAGTACGGCGCCTGTCGTCGGGTTGGCCACGAACACGATGCCGTCCGCCAGGCCCCACAGGTTGCCGTCCGGTCCGACGATCAGCTCGTTGATGCTGGCCGCGCCAGGCACGGGTACGACGTCGGCGAGCACAGCGCCGTTGGACGGGTCGACCTTGACGAGGTGGGCCTCTGTCGCGACCGGCTCAGTGCCTTGACCACCCTCGATGCTGGAGCCGGCCCACAGTCCAGCCCCGACGGGCAGCAGCGAGGAGATGGTCTGGTCGGGCACCAGGTTGCGGTAGACGGTGAAGGCTCCGGTGGGTACGTCGTACACCGTGAGAGCGCCGCCGTACTCGCCGTACGCGGGTGTGGTGCCTACATAGACGCTCTTGCCGGCCGGCACCACCGAGACAGGCCTGTTCTGGTGGTGGCTGTCGACGAGGCTGAAGAGCTCCTTCGGGTTCGTCGGGCTCGCGGGAGCATTCGGATCCCAGAGCGACAACCTGCCATACGGGTAGACCCCGACGTACAGCTTGCCGGTGTTGTCCCACGCCCAGCCTTCGACCTGGCCTTGCCGGGTGGTGACAGTCGACTTGCCGGTGGCTGGGTCGTAGATCGAGGTCGAGCCGTTGAGGAAGGCGTTGACGAAGACCTTGCCGGTCGCGGGGTCCGCGATGGTGTGCATGAGCGCCACCGGGACGTACTTGAACGGTGAGCTCCACTGCGCGAGCGTTTTGGCCTGCGGGTCGTAGCGGAAGGTTCCACCGGAGTAGTTGCCGGCCAGGCCGTACAGCACCTGCTGACCGTTGTCGGTGACCCAGCCGTACCCGATCGAGGCACCCCGCGTGAGCCGGACGGACGTGGAGGCGACCGTATTGGTGTCCAGGTCGTAGTGAATGAGATCCAGGGTGTTGTTGGTGAAGTACACGCCACCTGGACCGGCCGCGGACACGCCACGTGCAGCGATCGGGTAGTCCATCACCAGACTGCCCGTAGTGGCGTCGGTGAACTTGACCTGCTCACCGGTGACTGCGTCGACCACGACCAGTCGGCTACTGGCGTTGGCGAACACCCGGCCACCCGCGTAGTCGAGGTCGATGAAGTCCTTGGCGGTCGTGCCGGGTGGAGTGATGTCCTCGACCTCACGGGTCTCCACGTCGATGCGGAGCAGCCGCGCGTTGGGGGTGGAGATGCCGACGAACAGCTTGTTGTGGTCCGGGTCGTACACCGTCGACCGCGCGTACTGCTGCACCGGGTCGAGTGAGCCGTAGTCCGTGACCTCGCCGTTCGAGGGGTCGTACTTGAAGGCATGGGCGGTCGGGTACGTCCCGGCGTAGACGTTGCCGTTCTGGTCCGCGGTGAGGCCGTAGATCACGGCCTCGCCGGGAATCGGCTGGCCCAGGTCGGTGACGGTGCCCGTGCCCGGGTCGTAGCGGTACAGGTGCGCGTTCGGGTAGGTGCCGACGTACAGGCTGCCGTCGCTCGCCACTGTGATCGCCCACGCGCCGGCGGCGCCCTGGAGTGGGACTGTCCGCAGGAGCTGACGACTGTGCAGGTCGACGACGTTGAGAAGGGCGTTCTCACCGGCGGGTACGGCGTACACGACGTCGCGGCCGTCCGGCGTCCGGCCGACGGCGCCCTCCATCACGGTGAGCGAGCTGATCGGCGCACCGAGATCCCGGACCGGGTCCTCGGCGGCGATACCGATCCGGGCGTCGTCCGGCCTGATCGGGCCGGTCTCCGACGGGAAGGGATCGGGCCGCTTCGGATCCGGGGCCGCGGTGGCGGTCAGACCGCCGGTGGCCAGCAGACCGAGCGTGACGGCCAGGACGGCGGCGGCGCGGGACAAGACCTGAGAGAAAGGGCGGCGCGGAATCATGGGCGAGCTCCCTGCGGCGTGGTTCCCAGGAAGGTATAACGGTCATGACCGTAATGTCCATAACTCGCGGCCTATGAGTCTAGACCGGTTTTGGGCAGCACAAAACGGCGCCGGCCCTCGGGGCTCGGCGCCGTACGGGACGAGGGACTAGGCGGTGTCTGACGGTTCCCCGCCTACTGCGCGGCGCTGAACCGTCAGACACCGCCTAGGCGGCCAGCTTCTCGGCGACCTGGGCGAGGGACGGGTTGGTCATCGCGGTGCCGTCCGGGAAGACCACCGTCGGCACCGTCTGGTTGCCGTTGTTGAGCTTCTCGACCACCTTCGCGGCCTCCGGGACCTGCTCGATGTCGACCTCGGTGAACTCGATCCCGGCGCGCTTCAGCTGGCCCTTGAGGCGATGGCAGTAGCCACACCAAGGTGTCGAGTACATCGTGAAAGCCGCCATCGGCTTGACTCCTTCTGCAGTTGGGCGCGGTTTCTGTCCGGCCACCCGTCTAGGGTTGCTCTCGACGTATCCGAACCATGCCGCAGGTGGTGCTCTTCCCGAATGTCCCCGTCCGTGAGCGATCTCACACACCCCGCGTCCACGCTCTCGGCGGACGCGCTTCTGGAGGCGCTCGACCCTGAGCAGCGGGCGGTCGCGACCTCGCTGAACGGGCCGGTCGTGGTGATGGCCGGCGCGGGTACCGGCAAGACGCGGGCGATCACGCACCGGATCGCGTACGGCGTGCGGACCGCGACGTTCGACCCGCTGCGCGTGCTCGCGGTGACGTTCACCCAGCGGGCCGCGGGGGAGATGCGCGGCCGGCTCGCCCAGCTCGGCGTCGAGGGCGTGCAGGCGCGCACCTTCCACTCCGCCGCCCTCCGGCAGGCGAGGTGGTTCTGGCCCAAGGTGTACGGCGGGGAGCTGCCACCGATCGTGGACCGCAAGTTCCCGCTGCTGACCGAGGCGGCGTCGCGGTGCCGGGTCCGGGTGGACACGCCCGCGCTGCGCGACCTGGCCGGTGAGGTCGAGTGGGCGAAGGTGAGCAACGTCCGGCCGGACGACTATGCACGCTTGGCTCCTCGGTCGGGCCGGACGCTGGCGGCCTTCGACCCGGCCACGATCGCTCGCGTGTTCGCGGCGTACGAGGACGTGAAGCTCGAGCGTGGGCGGATCGACCTCGAGGACGTGCTGTTGTGTGCGGTCGCGTTGCTCGCCGAGGACGAGCGGGTGGCGGCCGAGATCCGGCGGCAGTACCGGACGTTCGTCGTCGACGAGTACCAGGACGTCAGCCCGCTGCAGCAGAGCCTGCTCGACCTGTGGCTCGGTGGCCGCGAGGACGTCTGCGTCGTCGGTGACCCGGCGCAGACCATCTACTCCTGGGCCGGCGCCGAGCCGGAGAACCTGGTTCGCTTCGCCTCCCGGCATCCGTCGGCGACGGTGATCAAGCTGGTGCGCGACTACCGGTCGACGCCACAGATCGTCGACGTCGCGAACAAGATCCTCGACGCGGCCGGTCCGTCAGGTCTGCCCGGCCGGGTGACGCTGCGGTCGCAGCGCGACGCCGGTCCGGCTCCGGTGTATCGCGAGTACTCCGACGAAGTCGCGGAGGCGGATGCGGTGGCGCGGGCGGTCGCGCGGCTGCAGGACGAGGGGACCGCGCTGCGGGACATCGCCGTACTGTTCCGGACGAACGCGCAGTCGGAGAACTTCGAGCAGGCGCTGGCCGAGCGGAAGATCCCGACCGTGCTGAAGGGCGCGGAGCGGTTCTTCGAGCGGGCCGAGATCAGGCAGGCCGCCGTACTGCTGCGGGGTCAGGCGAAGGCCGGGGACGTGTCCGACGATCTGGTCGAGGTGGTGACCGGCGTACTGGGCGGGGCAGGGTGGACACCGGAGCCGCCGACCGGGACCGGAGCGGTGCGGGATCGGTGGGAGTCGCTGAGCGCGCTGGTGACGATGACCTCGGACTTCGCCGCGGCGAACCCATCGGCGCGGTTGGCCGACCTGATGGCCGAGCTGGATCGGCGGGCGTCGATCCAGCATGCGCCGCTGGCCGAGGGCGTCACGCTCGCGACGCTGCACGCGGCCAAGGGGCTGGAGTGGGACTCCGTCTTCATCGTGGGCGCGCACGAGGGAACGCTGCCGATCAGCTACGCCCAGACGCCCGCGCAGGTGGAGGAGGAGCGGCGGCTGTTCTACGTCGGTGTGACGCGGGCGAAGCGGCAGCTCTTCATCAGCTGGTCCACCTCACGCTCCCCGGGCGGCCGTGGTCAGCGCGGCCCGACCCGCTTCCTCGACCCCATCGGCGTACGTACGCCGCGTCCCGCCGCCTCGGAGCCCGCCTCGGACCGAGCCGAGCGTTCGTCCCGGGCCGGCCGCCCCATCCCGAAGTGCCGAGTCTGCGGCCGCGGCCTCCTCGACCCCGGCGCCCGCAAACTCGGCCGCTGCGAGGACTGCCCGTCCTCCATCGACCAGGAGTTGTACGACGCCCTGATCGCCTGGCGCACCGAGCAGGCGGCGGCCGAACGCATGCCGGCCTTCGTCATCCTCACCGACGCGACCCTGACCGCGATCGCCGAGACCCGCCCCACCGACGAACAATCCCTCCGCCGAATCCCCGGCATCGGCCACACCAAGATCACCAAGTACGCCACCCCCATCCTGAACCTCTGCACCCGCTGACCCCCAACCGCACGCCGCGGCCCAGCCACCAGCTGCGGTGGCGGGCCACCAGCCACCTCCGCCAAGCCACCCAGCGACCTCAGTGGCGGGCCACCAGTCACAGGCAATAACGGCTGTTCTGCTCGTGGGGGTGGGTGGTGTTCCGTCGCTGTGTTGCGTGGGACCGGTGGTGGACTGGGGAGGGTTTTGCCCCGGATCGGGCGCAAAACTCTCCCCGGTCGGCAGGACCGGACCCGCTGGTTGTCGTCGCCCTCAACACCTGGCGCCGCGCACTGCTCGCCCTGCTTAGCCACGGACCCGCTCAGCCGCTCATCCGTCCGCCCGCTCACCCGCCGGGCTCAGGCAACAACCTGAGCTATCCACACGCGTCAGCGGCGGCAGCCGGCGTCCCGCCGTACGACTTGCCCGAAGAGGCAGCGTTCACGGCCGTACGAGGAAATCTGTTGCCAGGCACACGGTGCGGGGCGCATGGTTGAGGGCGTGCCGTGTTCTGCTCCTGGCAGACGTGGCATTTAGGTGACAGAGGCAACGATCCCGGAGCGTGCGGATGACGTCCCGGAGCGTGCTGACGGCGTCTGATTTTGCAGAGCAGGGCTGTCGTGGCAGCCAGTTCCGGCCACCGCGGCGGCAACTTCCGGCCAACTTCGCGAACTGGCGTTAAATAGTTTGCGGGCTCCGCGGGGGACGGCGTACTGTTCTTTCTGCGGTCGAAGCCTGGCCGAAAACTTCAAACCACCATAGCGATCGAGCTAACCGCCCGCTTCGCCACAACGAGAGGAGGTGCCCTGGAATGAACACCAACACGGTCAAGAAGCCGTTCAGCCTCGCTGCCGCGCTGCCGTGCGCCCTGATTCAGGGTGCCTCGCCGCGCCTGCACGGCGCGACCGTTGTGCTCATGGCTTCCGGCGCTGTCCAGTTCAAGGGCGGAGCTGTCGGCGATGTGAAGCACGGCGGTTCGGGTTCTCGAGCATGGAGTCCACCGGTCTGACAGACGTCAGAGCCGGCACCTCCAAGGCCGCGGAACCCGAAAAGGGTCCCGCGGCCCTTTTGTTTGTCCCTGATTTTGGCGGTCATCAACCGTTGACCGTCACCGACGACAAGAGATCAGCACCAAGTCACTGGGAGGTGACCGGAATGAGCGTGAGCTTCCTCGATGTCTTCACCGAGGTGGCCTCGTCGCAGGACCTGCCCTGTCGGTCCTACGCGCCAGAACTCTTCTTCGCCGAATCGCCGGCGGACGTCGAGTACGCCAAGTCTCTTTGCACCACTTGCCCGCTGAAGGCCGAGTGCCTGGCCGGAGCGCTCGAGCGTTCCGAGCCGTGGGGAGTGTGGGGCGGCGAGCTGTTCGTCCAGGGTGTGGTGGTTCCGCGCAAGCGGCCCCGTGGGCGTCCACGTAAGAGTGACACCGTGACCGCGGCCTGACGATCCAGATCCGAATCGAGACTCCAAGACCATGACGAACCAGATTTCACACCGGAGAACTGACATGCATTTACTTCACGAAGATCTCGCCCGTGCTCATTGTCGTTCCAAATTGAACGACGCAGAGCAGACCCGGCTCTTCCGCTTGGCTCAGCAGATCGAGCGGGCGCAGAAGCAGGCCGAGCGGGCCAGCCGGCGAGCGGAGAGGGCCAGCGCACGCGCGCGCCTCGCACTCGCCCGGTTGGTCTGATCCACCAAAACCAGGTCCGACCGGCCGGCCCACCCGGGCCGGCCCGGACCCCAGCCTGACCAGCTGAACTCCGGAGGGGCGGCACCCGACGTGCCGCCCCTCCGGCATGTCCACCACCACCCGACATGCGCCCGGCATGTCCGCTGGCACCCGACGTGCACACCCGGAGCTGCTGGCCGTTCGTGAGCGGTTGTCGCGCGAGCGGCTGAGTTACCGTCGCGGGTTGCTCGAGGACGCGCGGCTCAGGGCGTGAGCAGCGTCTGCTGGAGGCCGAGCAGCGTGATGCCGCTGACGATCTCGTGCCGCGTGATCATGCCGGGTACGTCGGCCAGCGGGATCCACTCGATCCGGTCCGACTCGTTGCGCTCGACCGGCGGACCGACGTACGACGCGGACGTCGTACGGAACACATGATGGGTCGAGTCGATGATGCCGGCGCCGGGCTGGGAGCGGATCAGCCCGGTCAGCGGGCCCGGCCGCCAGCCTGTCTCCTCCTCGACCTCGCGGGCCGCCGCTTCAGCCGGGGACTCGCCGGGCTCGACGATGCCCATCGGCAGCTCCCAGCCCCAGGTGTCGGTCAGGAAGCGGTGCCGCCACATCAGCAGCACGCACGCCGCCGCGTCGGTCACCACAGCCGCGGCCACGTCGCTCAGCCGGATCGCGTGGTAGTCGACCCGGCCGCCGTCCGGCTGCTCCACATCCAGCCGCCGTACGCTCAGCCACGGACTGGACCACGCCTCTTCCTCACCATGGATCCGCCACCGCATGCTGAGAGCCTAGAGCCGGGGTCACGGGGGTACCGGTCTGGGGGAGGTGCACACTGATGCGCGTGATCAGAGCTACCTGTTCGTTGTGTGGTCGGCAGGCGGAGACCGAGGAAGCGCCGCTGACCTGGTTGACCTCGGTGGAGAACGGCCGGACGCTGCTGTACTGCGACCGCTGCACTCGGGAGAACGTCCGCAACATCGAGGGGAAGCTGGACTCCGTCTACTGGTGAGAAACGGCGTCTACTACTGAAAAGAAGGCCGGACCGGATGTCGATCCGGCGGTGAGCCGTCCGACGCAGGAGTGAAGGCAGTTACTCCAGCGGAAGGACGGATCGATGACAGTCACCAAGAGCGCGGCCGCGACGACCACTCGTCGGCAGTGGATCGGGCTGGGCGTACTGTGCCTCGCCACGCTGCTCGTGGCGTTGGATCTGTTCGTGATGCTGCTGGCCGTGCCGGCGGTGACCGAGGCGCTCGGCGCGACCGGGAGCCAGCAGTTGTGGATCCTCGACGTGTACGGGTTCATGGTGGCCGGCCTCATGATCACCATGGGGAGCCTCGGGGACCGGATCGGCCGCCGCCGTCTGCTCCTGGCCGCTGCTGCCGTGTTCGGTGCGGCTTCGGTCGTCGCGGCGTACTCCACGAGTCCGGAGATGCTGATCGGAGCCCGGGCGGTGCTGGGGATCGCGGGGGCAGCGATCGCGCCGTGCACGCTATCACTGATCTCCACGCTGTTCCCGGACCCGCGGCAGCGGGCGTCTGCGCTGGGTGTGTGGGCCGGCTGCTTCACCGTCGGTGCGGTTGTCGGTCCGGTTGTCGGCGGTGTGCTGCTGGATCACTTCTGGTGGGGCTCGGCGTTCCTCATCGGCGTACCGGCGATGGCTGTGCTGCTGGCGGTCGGGCCCTTTCTGCTGCCGGAGTACCGCAACGAGGAGGCTGGGCGGATCGACGTACCCAGTGTGCTGCTGTCGCTGGCCGCGATCCTGCCGGCGATCCACGGGCTGAAGCACTCCGCCTCCCACGGCGTGAGTACGACGGCTGTCGGCGGACTACTCGTGGGTGCCGGGTTCGGTTGGGTCTTCGTACGGCGGCAGCGGCGGCTCGTGGACCCGCTGGTCGACGTACGGCTGTTCACTCGGCGGACCTTCACCGTGACGTTGGGCAGCATGATGATGTACTCGATGCTGTCGGGCGGTGTGATGGTGTTCGTCGCCCAGTACTTCCAGCTGGTGCAGGGCATGACCCCGCTGACCGCAGGCATCGCGCTGGTCCCGGGCATGATCACATCCACTGTGGCCTTCCAGTTGGCGCCGCAGCTGGCCCGCCGGATCCGTCCGGGCGTGCTGATTCCCGGTGGCATCGCGTTCACGGTTGTCGGAATGGCAGTGATGAGTCAGGCGACGTCTACCGTCGTACTGGTCATTGCCTTCGCAGTGGAGTGTGTGGGTGCCGCACCGCTGGTGACACTGGGCACGAATCTGGTGATTGGGTCCGTGCCGCCGGAAAAGGCTGGAGCGGCCGGTGCGCTCACTCAGACAGGCAACGAGTTCGGGTACTCGCTGGGCATCGCCGTACTGGGCAGTGTGGTCACCGCGACGTACCGCAGCCAGATGGACGGCCAGGGTGGTAGCTCACTGGCTGAGGCGCCGTCCGCCGTAATCGACGCAGCGCGTGACGCCTTCACCAGCGGGTTTCACGCGGCTGCTGGGATCACAGCGATCGCGCTAACAGTCGTGAGCATCCTGCTGGCCCGCACGCTCCGCTCTGAGCCCGCTCTAGGCGCGGGTGAAGCCCGGTAGGAACTCGTCCAGCACCGAGCTGAACGGCGCCTCGGCCTCGAGCTGCGAAAGTACGGCGACCCCGCCGATCCAGACGCGGTGGATGAGCAGGTAGGACGGCGGGAGGTTGAGCTTCAGCGCCAGCCCCGCGCTGGGGCTGCGGAAGTCACTGGTCCGGTTCGCCTGCGCTCGCATCCAGGCGCGGCTGAACTGGAACGTCTCCACCCGGGCCGGCTCCGCGAACGGCGCCAGATAGTCCATCAGCTGGTCCGGATCGATCTCCATCCGGGGCTTGATGAACCCCTCGGCCCGGAGCCCGTCGCGGACCGCGACCCCGTCGCCCTTGAGCGAGATGGTCAGCAGCCGCCCGATCGCGGGCGGCAGACCGTCCGGCAGCCGGGCGCAGAGGCCGAAGTCGACCACGCCGAGCCGGCCGTCCGCCATCACCCGGAAGTTGCCAGGATGCGGATCGGAGTGCAGCAGCCCGGCGAGCTTCGGCCCGCTGAACATGAACCGGACGTACTTCAGGCCGATCTCGTCGCGCTCCTGCTTGGTGCCGTCGGTGATGATCGACGACAGCGGCCGGCCCTCGATCCACTCCGACACGATGACACTCGGGGAGTGCTTGATGACCCGTGGGACGACGAACTCCGGGTGGTCCCTGAAGGCGTCGGCGTACTGCTGCTGGGCCTGCGCCTCGCGGTCGTAGTCGAGCTCCTCGCCGATCCGCTCCTGCAACTCGGCGACCAGCGGCTTCATGTCGAGGCCGGGGACCAGCGTGCCGAAGGTCCGCGCGAACCGGCCGAGCTGGCGCAGGTCGGCCCGCAGCGCCTCGGCGGCACCCGGGTACTGCAGCTTGACCGCGACCTCGCGGCCGTCCTTCAACGTGCCGCGGTGCACCTGGCCGATCGACGCGGCGGCCGCGGGCAGATCGTCGAACTCCTCGAACCGGTCCCGCCACCGCCGGCCCAGCTCCCGCGACAGGATCGTGTGCACGGTCGAGGCCGGCATCGGCGGGGCGGAGTCCTGCAGCTTGGTCAGCGTCGCCCGGTACGGCGCCGCGAGCTCCTCCGGCATCGCGGACTCCATCAGGCTGAGCATCTGCCCGAACTTCATCGCGCCGCCCTTGAGCTCACCGAGGACGGCGAACAACTGGTCGGCGGTCCGGCGCTGGAACTCGGCGATCACGGTCTCGGCCGGCGCACCGCCGATTCGCTTACCGAGCCCGACCGTCGCCCGGCCGGCGGCACCAAGCGGCAGGCTGGCGAGCTTCGCGGTCCGGCTCAGCGCCTTGCGGGGGAGGTCCGACACTCTCCCATTCTGTCGGGTCACCCAAGCCCGAGCCCGCCCGGGGCACCCGCAGGTCTCCCGGATACGTCGCCGAGCCGCTCACAGCCCACGCGGGACGACGAAGGGCGGTGGTGGACCCGGCTGGGTCCACCACCGCCCCACGACTTTGGTGCGTCAGGCCTTGCCGAGGATCCGGTTCAGGTTCGTACCGCACTCGGGGCACTTGGCCTTTGCCATGCGCGTGCCCTTGTCGTTGACCTTGACCTCGCCGTCGGCGGTGCGCTTGGCCTTGCACTTGACGCAGTAGAACTCGCCGCTCCAGGTCTCTGCCATGAGGGCCCTCTCCTTGCTCTGAATACCAGCCCGGGGTTCGCACCCCAGGCAGTCGTGGATGCTAACGGCAGACCGTCCTGCCGTAGGCCGTTCGGCCCAGTCGGGATTCACCCTACGGCAGCCAGGCGCACGCTCAAGCGCACCTCCCGGCCCGCGTGCCGCTCGGACGACCCAGGGAAAGCCTTTTTCGAGCCGCCCGGCAGCACAGAGCAGGCTCCCGGGTGTCCGCCTTCGGAACCGCTCGGCTTCCCCTCCGAACGGCCCCGGAGACGGTCCGGGAGCCTGCTGACCTCGACGCTAGGAGGCTCGCCGGGCACGCGCAAGGGCATGTTGTCCACCCCTGTGGATAACCCTGTGTGCAACCTGTGGGGCTCGCCGCCGGGCGCTGTGGATGGATGGGGGAACGGGATGTGAACAACCGGAGTCGGCCGGCCCAAGATCAGGCGGCTGACCTGCGTAAACGTCGATCCACAGGATGTGGACGCAAGAAAGTTGTCGGATTCGGGGGGTACATTTCTGACCCATGGCCGACTCTCCACCGCGCCCGATCCCGCCGTATGTGGATATCCGCCGCAGCAAGCGGCGCAAGCGGACCGTCAGCGCCTACCGGGACGGGGAGCGGGTCGTCGTCCTGATGCCCGACCGGCTGTCCGCCGCGGAGGAGGCGCGCTGGGTCGAGACCATGCTGGCGCGACTCGACAAGCAGCGCAGCCGATCTCGCGTGTCGGACGAAAAATTGTTGGCCAGAGCACACGAACTCGCGTGTCGCCACCTGCCAGAAGTGCCCGAACCTGCGTCAGTCAGGTGGGTTTCGAACCAAAACAGACGGTGGGGCTCCTGCACTCCGGCGGACCGCTCGATCCGGCTGTCCACCCGATTGCAGTCGATGCCGGGCTGGGTCGTCGACTATGTGCTGATCCACGAGCTGGCCCATCTGATCGAGCCGTCCCACAACGCCGCCTTCTGGGCCCTGGTCCACCGCTACCCCAAGGCCGAACGCGCCGAAGGCTATCTGGAGGGCATCTCGGCCGCCTCCAGCCTCAACCTCGAGGACTTCTGACCCCACTCCGCCACCACTGAAGCCACCGTGCCGGCGGCAGTGAAGGCACCGTGCCGGCGGCAGTGAAGCCACCGTGCCGGCGGCCATCGAGTGTGATGTCCGTGCTGTCGGCAAGCGCATTCCAATGACCAACTTCCTTCACTCGGGACCTCGCGGTCTGCACCCTCCCGGTCACGCTGCGGCAGCGGCCCCGGCCGCACCCCGGGAAGGTGTGGAAAGCCGCAGGGGAGGGGTGGGGTTTTCCTCAGGGTGAACTCGGTGGCTTCCTGCATGGTGGTGACCACCCTCCTGCGACCAGGCTTTTGACCCGTAGCCAGTGCCGCGCCAGGCAGCGCTGGGTGTGGGGCGCCAGAGGGGGCGCAGAGGGGTAGGGAAGGTATGGCCAGGGGACAGATCACGGTGCGGATGGCGCGATGGAGTGCCACCCATCCGTGGCGAGCGATCGCGATGTGGGTGGTCGTCGTGATCGCCTGTTTCGCACTCGGCTCCGTGACCGGCACGAAGGAGTCCGACGGGGACGGCGACATCGGCGAGGTGACCCGGGCGGACAACATCGTCAAGTCCGGCAACTTCGCCGACCCGGACGTGGAGAGGGTGCTGATCACATCGCCGTCCGGGGCGCTCGACCAGGCCGAGGCCAACAAGGCGGCCGGTGTGGTGATCCAGCGAATGCGCGCCCTCGGTGGGGTCGCGGAGGTCGCCCAGCCAATGCCCGCGCCGAACAAAGACGCCCTGATCGTCAGGGTCACCCTGAAGGACGGCACCGATGACAACCGCGTACAGCCGCTGCTCGACACCACAGCCCAGGTCCAGCAGCAGTATCCGAACCTCAGGATCGAGGAGGTCGGCGGCCTGTCCATCGGCAAGGCTCTGGACGAGACACTCGGCAAGGACTTCAAACGCGCGGAGATGTTCAGCCTGCCGGTGACCCTGGCGATCCTCTTGATCGCCTTCGGCGCACTGATCGCGGCCTCGGTCCCGCTGCTGCTCGCGCTGTCCGCCGTCGTCGCCGCGATCGGCCTGTCCGCCGCGGCATCACAGTTCGTCCCCGCGGTCGACGCGGTGAACAGCGTCATCCTGCTGATCGGTATGGCGGTCGGCGTCGACTACTCGCTCTTCTACCTGCGCCGTGAACGTGAGGAACGCGCCAAGGGCCGCGGTCACGTCGACGCGGTCGAGATCGCCGCGGCCACGTCGGGTCACGCCGTGGTCGTCTCCGGTACGGCGGTGATCATCTCGATGGCCGGGTTGTTCCTGGCCCGGGACGCGGTGTTCTCGTCCTTCGCGGTCGGCCCGATCCTGGTCGTCGCGGTGGCCGTCGTCGGCTCGCTCACTGTGCTCCCCGCCGTACTGGCGAAGCTCGGTCGCTGGGTGGACCGGCCGCGGATCCCGTTCATCTGGCGGCTGACCGCGAGCAAGGCGCAGCCGCGGTTCTGGCCGGCTGTGCTGAAGCCGGCGCTCAAGCACCCGATCGCCACCCTGCTGGTCTCCGTCACCGCGCTGCTCGCGGTCGCCGCGCCCGCGCTGGGGATGACGCTGAAGTTCCCGGGCACCGAGGACCTCCCGCGCGACACCGCGGTGATGAAGGCGTACGACCGGCTCACCGCGGCCTTCCCGAGTACGGGCACCAGCCACGAGGTCGCCGTACGCGCGCCGGCCAACCAGCAGCCGGCGGTGAAGGCCGCGCTGGCCGACCTGGTCCAGCGGACGCAGAGCGACAAGCTGTTCGCACAGGACGGGCTGGAGGAGCCGCGCGTCTCCAAGGACGGCACGGTCACCGTGCTCGAGGTCGCCACGCCGTACGAGGGTGGTAGCCAGGAGGCCCGCGACTCACTGACCAAGCTCCGCACGGAGCTGATGCCGGAGACCGTCGGCAAGGTGCCAGGAGTCGAGTACGCCGTCGGTGGCTTCGTGGCCGCGGACGTCGACTACGCGGCCCACACCAAGTCGAAGCTGCCGCTGGTGATCGGGTTCGTGCTGCTGCTGACGATGATCGTGATGATGGTGACGTTCCGGTCCGTGGTGGTCGCGCTCACCGCGATCTTCCTGAACGTGCTCAGCGCGGGAGCGGCGTACGGAGTGGTGACGGCGGTGTTCCAGAACACCTGGGCCGAAGGCATCCTCGACTTCCGCTCGAACGGTTCGGTGGTCTCGTGGTTGCCGCTGTTCCTCTTCGTGGTGCTGTTCGGTCTGTCGATGGACTACCACGTGTTCGTGGTCAGCCGGATCCGCGAGGCGGTGCTCCGCGGCGTACCGACGAAGCAAGCCGTTGCCGAAGGCATCACCGGCTCGGCGGGTGTGGTCACCAGCGCGGCCGCGGTCATGATCGGTGTCTTCGCGGTGTTCGCCACGCTGAGCACGCTGGACATGAAGCAGTTGGGCGTCGGCCTGGCCGTCGCGATCCTGATCGACGCGACGATCATCCGGGCGGTCGTGCTGCCGAGCATGATGATCCTGCTCGGCAACGCCAACTGGTGGGCCCCGAAGTGGCTCCGCGGCCGCCCCGCCAAGCACGCGGCCCCGGCCGCCCCGGTCGAGGAGGAGCGCGAGCTCACCCCGGTCGGCTGACAGATCCAGGACGACGCCAAGCGCTCCACCCGCGTCCGGGTGGAGCGCTCGGCCTTCCCGCCGCTCGGAACCTGCAATTAGCCAACCGATCTTGGTTCTCTGCACAAGGCAGTTGGGTGGAGGGGTGATGACGCGTGGATAGCGTGCGTGGTCCGGGGCGCGCAGATCTTGGAGAAGAGGACGGCAGGTGACAGTTGACATTCGCGCCGTCTGATGTGACCTTCTGTAAATAAGTAGTGACTGATAGCTGAGTGCGCGAGCCTTGATTGGTCGATACGCCTATCTCGTGCTGCACGACCCGTCGAGCAGCTACACCTGGGCCTGGCACTGGAGGGCCGCCGGTGATGAGAGATCGGCGCAACACGCGCACGCCGCGGCGCACAGCGTCCTTAATGTGGCGGATCCGGCGGACAGCGTGCCGGCGCCGAGGGGTATGCACCGGCCGAGCTGGTCAGACTGCTCGACTCCAAGCAGCGCCCACAGGCGCGGTGACCAGCGAGGGTGGAAGGACGACCATGACATCAGCGGCGGTACTCATCGCGGACGAATCGGCCCTGATCCGAGCCGTGGCTCGTGACATCCTCGAGGAGGAAGGATACCGGGTCGCCGAAGCCGGCGACGGCCTCACCGCGCTGGAGGCCTGCCGGCAAGAGCCTCCCGACGTCGTCCTGTTCGACATCGAGATGCCCGGCCTCGACGGGTACCAGGTGCTTGCCGAGCTCAACAGCAACGCCGAGCTCAAGCACATCCCGGTCGTGTTCCTCACCAGCCGCGCCAGCGTGGAGGATGTCATCGTCGCGGGACGGCGCGGGGGCGCCCATGACTACCTGAAGAAGCCGTTCGAACCCGCCGAACTGCTCGCCCGCGTCGGCTCGGCGATCCAGATCAAGAAGTTGCAGGACGAGCTCCGGCAGCGCAATGCCGACCTGGACCGGATGAGCCGCACCGACGAGCTCACCGGCCTGTACAATCGCCGGCATCTCGACGAAGAACTCGTCCGGCTGCACAGCGACGCCAGCCGTCACCACCAGCTCATCTCCCTGCTGCTTCTCGACATCGACCACTTCAAACGCATCAACGACGCCTACGGCGATCCGGCCGGTGACCAGGTACTGCGCACGTTCGCCGAACGTCTGCGCGCCGTGCTGCGGGCCGGCGACATCGCGGGGCGGTGGGCTGGCGAGAAGTTCCTGGTCGTCCTGCCACGCACCGATCTCGCCGGCGCGCGCGAGGTGGCCGAGCGGATTCGCTTCATCACGGCGTTCGACCCCGTGGTTGCCGATGGCAAGGAGATCAGCATGACGGTGAGTGGAGGCTGCGCGCTCGGTCCCGGTGAGTCGGTCGAGGCCGTCGTCAGCCTCGCCGACAGGTGCCTTTACGAGGCGAAGCAAGCCGGCCGGAACAGGGTCGTCATCGCAACCTTTCCATCGACCAGATAACCGACGCCGGCGTTCGACGAGTTGTCTGGCGCCCGCGGGAGAGGTAGTGGGTGCCGGGTCAGGTGGTGGGTACGTGTTGGCGGGCGCGGTGGGCGGCGGCTTTGACGCGGCTTTGGCACTGGGGTGAGCAGAAGCGGCGTTGGCCGTTGCGGGAGACGTCGACGAAGACGCGGTCGCAGTTGAGGGCCGCGCAGACGCCCAGGCGGCCGGCGAGGTCGCTACCGATTGCGATCGCGAGACCGGCCGCACAACCGGCGGCCCAGCCGTTGGCCAGTTCGTCGTTCGGTCCGTGGAAATGCAGACTCCAGGGCCGGTCCTTGCCGCGGTCCAGCTGGGGTCGCGCATTGGTGTCGACGAGCAGCGCGTTGACCTCCGTCGCGGCCCGGTCGAAGTCCCCCGCCTGAGCCGCTTCGAACACGATCCGCATCCGCCCCGCGAGCTCCGCGAGCCGCCGCGCATCACCCGCCGGTACGACGTCCTGCGGGTGCCCGATGGCAGCCAACGCGTCCGCGACAGCTCGAGTCTCATCAGCAGGCGCAGCGAACGCGGAGCCGCCGGAGTACCCGGGCGTCAACCGGTTCACGTACTCCACCGCAGCGGCCAGCACAGTCCGCGCATGACTATCAAATGACACTTGACCAGTCACAGATTCTCTCCGTACAGTCGACCAGGCGTGACTAACCATAACGCCTTAGACAGTCACGCAGGAGGAGGAGGCCCGGTGGGCACCACATCTCGCGTCGCGGCAGGACGTGGTCTGACTTCACCGTGGCGAGGGCTCGCCCCGGTGGTGTGGATCTTGGTGGTTGCCCGAGCGGTCAACCGGATCGGTGCGTTCACGCTTCCGTTTCTCGGAGTGGTACTCACCCTGGAGTTCGGGGCGTCGCTGAGTCAGACCGGGTTGATTCTGGCGCTGTTCGGGGCGGCGACGATTCCGTCGCGGTTGCTCGGCGGTCAGCTGGCCGATCGGCTCGGGCGGCGGCGCACGATCGTGCTCGGTCTGACCGGGTGTGCCGTCGCGCAGACCTGGATCGCCGTCTCCGCCCAGCTCTGGTCCGCGATCGTCGCGACTTTGCTGCTCGGCCTGGTCTTCGAGATCTACGAACCACCCAGCCAGGCGACGATCGCCGACGTGACCACGCCGGCCGATCGACCGGCGGCGTACGGGCTGCTCGGCGCCGCGATGGCTGCGGCCGGCGTGCTGGCCGGCCTCCTCGCAGCCGCTCTCAGTCACTGGGACTTGCGCTGGTTGTTCGCCGCCGACGCCGCCAGTTGCCTCGCCTGTGCGATCCTCGTCGCCCGCGCACTCCCAGCCGACGTACGCCCCGAGAAGGAGGCGAAGACAAGAGTCTGGCGCGACCGCCGGCTGCTGCTCCTGTTGGCCGGCGGCACAGTCTTCGCCACCCTCGCCATGCAGTTGGTGATCGGGCTACCGCTCAGCCTGCTCGAACAGGGACTGCCGAAGTCAGGCGCGGGTTTCGTCCTCGCTGTGTCCGCGGTCACCATGATCGTCGCCCAGCGGCTGCTCCGCGTGCAGCACCTCGATGATTTCCGGGCGATGACGATCGGCTACGTTCTGCTGGCCGCAGGCCTGGCAGTGACCGCGTGGGCGTCGAGCCTCACCGTGTTCCTCGCGGCCACAGTGCTCTGGAGCCTTGGCGAGATGTTCCTCCTGACCCGCTACCTCACCCTGGCTTCGGGTCTCGCACCGGACCACGCCCGGGGCCGCTACCTCGCCGTCTTCGGCCTCAGCTGGGGTATCGCCACCGCGATCGCCCCCCTGACCGTGACCCGGCTGCTCGAATCGGCAGGCCCCAAGGGTCTGTGGCTGACCAGTGCCGCGGTAGCTGTCGTACTGGCCGCGCTTCAAAAGTGGTTCAGGACGAGACTGGCTCCAGCCTGACCGTCAGGCCCTTGGCGACCGGGGTGTTGCTGCCCTTGGCCAGGTCGTCGGCGGACATCAGGACGTTCGTCTCCGGGTAGTACGCCGCCACGCATCCACGCGCGGTCGGGAACGAGACCAGCCGGAACCCCGACGCCCGTCGCTCGACACCCTCGAATTCGCTCACGATGTCGACGTACGCCCCATCCTTCAACCCCAGCTCGGCCAGGTCGTCGGGGTTCACGAAGACGACCTCGCGAGTCCCGTGCACGCCGCGGTAGCGATCCTCCAGCCCGTAGATCGTCGTGTTGAACTGGTCGTGGCTGCGCATCGTCTGCAACAGCAGCCGGCCCGGCGCGGTCGGCAGCCAACTCAGATCGTTCGCGGTGAACTGCGCCTTCGCGTCGGAGGTCCGGAACTCACGCCGATCCCGCGCCGCATGCGCCAGCAGGAACCCGCCCTGATGCGCCCGCAACCGCTCCTCGAAGTCCTCGTACCCGTCGGCGACCCGCCCGATCCGCTGCCGGACCAGGCTGTAGTCGTCGGCGAAGTCCGCCCACGGGATCTCTCCCACCGTCGGTACGACGCCCTGCGCCAGCCCGCAGATGATCCCGATCTCCGACTTCATCTCCGGCGCCGGCGGAATCAGGTTGCCGGTGGACAGGTGGACCGCGCCCTGCGAGTCCTCAACCGTCACCGACTGCGGACCCGCCGCGGTGTGGTCGTGATCGGTCCGCCCGAGAGTCGGCAGGATCAGCGCCTCGCGACCCGTGACGGTGTGAGACCGATTGAGCTTGGTCGCCACGTGCACGGTCAGATCGCACTGGCGCAACCCGCGATGCACGACCTCGGTGTCGGGCGTCGCGGAGGCGAAGTTCCCACCCATTGCCATGAACACCCGGACCGTCCCGTCCCGCAACCGCTTCACCGTCGCGGCCGCGTCGACACCGTGCTCGCGCGGCGACGTGAACGCGAACTCGTGGTCGAGCCGGTCCAGGAACGCGTCCGGCATCTTCTCCCAGATACCCATACTGCGGTCGCCCTGGACGTTCGAGTGGCCGCGCACCGGGCACGGACCGGCGCCGGGCTTGCCGATGTTTCCCTGCAGGAGCAGCACGTTGGCGATCTCGCTGATCGTCGCGACCGCCTCGCGGTGCTGGGTCAGCCCCATCGCCCAGCAGATCACCGTCGCCTTGGACTTGATGAATCGCTGGACGAACTCCTCGATCTCGGTACGGCGCAGTCCGGTGGCCAGCTCGACCGCCGCCCAGTCGAGCTCGGCGTTGTGCTTCGCGTAGAGCTCGAACCCGCTGGTGTGCGACTCGATGAACGACTTGTCCAGTACGGTCCCCGGGTTGTCCGCCTCCGCCGCGAGCAGAAGGTGGCCGACGGCAAGGAACAGCGCCTGGTCGCCGCCGATCCGGATCTGCAGGTGCTGGTCGGCCAGCGGCGTACCCTTGCCGACCCAGCCGCGCGCGCGTTGCGGGTTCTTGAAGTTCATCAGGCCCGGCTCGGGCAGCGGGTTGACCGAGACGATGTCGGCGCCGTTGCGCTTCGCGATCTCCAGGTGGCTGAGCATCCGGGGCGCGTTGGTGCCCGGGTTCTGGCCGACGACGACGATCAGCTCGGCCTGCTCCAGCATCTCCAGCGTGACCGCGCCCTTGCCGCTGCCGATCACCCGCGACAGCGCCGTACCCGAAGACTCGTGGCACATGTTCGAACAGTCGGGCAGGTTGTTCGTCCCGTAGGCACGGACGAAGAGCTGGTAGAGGAAGGCGGCCTCGTTGCTGGTCCGGCCCGAGGTGTAGAAGACGGCGTCGTTCGGGTCGTCGAGTGCCTTGAGATGCCGGGCGACGACCTGGAACGCCTCCTCCCAGCCGACCGGCTCGTAGTGGGTGGCGCCGGACCGGAGCAGCAGCGGCTCGGTGAGCCGGCCGAGCTTGCCGAGCTCGAACTCGGAGATCTGGTTCAGCTGGTCGATCGAGTGCGTGGCGAAGAAGTCCCGCGGCACCCGTTTGCGGGTGGCCTCCCAGGCGACCGCCTTGGCGCCGTTCTCGCAGAACTCGGCGGCATGCTTGCGCTTGTGGTCCGGATCCGGCCAGGCGCAGGACGGGCAGTCGAAGCCGCCGTCCTGGTTCATCTTCAGGAAGACCTTGCCGGTCCGGACCGGGCCCATCTCGCGAAAACCGAACTTGAACGACGAGAGCACCGCGGGGACGCCGGCGGCCTTCTTCTTCGGCTGCTCGATATCGACCATGTTTCAACCATAGTTCGAGGTATCAGCACAGGTGGCTTCAATAGATGTCTCTTGGGTGACAGGTTGCCGCGACCGGTAGCGGACAGATTCCTCGACAGCTCGCTCATGCGCCCCTACGGTGCTGGGAAAGCGTTTGCCATCCGCCCTCGCTCGCCAAGGATCCGCCATGTCCGCCTTGTCCAGCTCGCCGCGGCGGCGCCTCGCCGCCGTTGTTCTCGCCACCGTGACAGCCCTCTGCGGTACGACGTACGCGTCGGCCGGACCCGCGCCGACCGAGGGTGCGCAGAGCCGGCCACGGCTGGAACGCCTCGATCGCGGCCTGGTCGCGACGACAACGACCGAAGGCGTGTTCCTCAGCTGGCGACTGCTCGGCAGGGAGGCCACCGGCGCCGGCGACCACGGGCTGACCGGCGCCGACTTCAACGTCTATCGCGACGGCAAGCGGATCGCGACCGTCACCGACAGCACCAACTATCTGGACAAATCAGGTGCACAGAGTTCGCAGTACCGGGTCGTCTCGGTGGTCAACGGTCACGAGATCCACCGCAGCGACGCGGTGTCGCCCTGGACCGCCGGTTACACGGAGCTGCCGCTGCGCAAGCCGGCCGATGGCGTGACGCCCAAGGGCGAGGCGTACACCTACTCGGCGAACGACATGAGTGTCGGCGACGTGGACGGCGACGGACAGTACGAGTACGTCGTCCTGTGGAACCCGTCGAACGCCAAGGACGTGTCCCAGGTCGGCTACACCGGCAACGTCTACCTCGACACGTACGAAGCCGACGGCACGTTGCTCTATCGCCTCGACCTCGGCGTGAACATCAGGGCGGGCGCGCACTACACCCAGTTCCTCGTCTACGACTTCGACGGCGACGGCCGGTCGGAGCTGATGCTCAAGACCGCGCCCGGCACCAAGGTGATCACCTACCACCGCGACGGACGGGTGAAGTCCGAGCGCTACATCACGATGCCCGCGGCGGATCGCCGGGCCGGCTACTCCCACCAAGACGATTACCGGGTCAGCTCGGCCGACTACTCCGAACACCTGGTCGACCTGTTCCAGCGATGGGATCGGCAACCTGAGGTGGTCGCCGGTCAGTGGCCCGCGACCCTCGAAGCGGCCTTCGGCATCGAGCCGCGGTACGAGTACCCGCTGTCCCGCGCCGACGCGTCCGCGCTCGTCGACTACTTCATGGATGTCTACGCACCAAGCCGCAGCACCCGCAACCAGTTGCGCTCCTTTGAAGGCTTCATCCTGAGTGGTCCGGAGTACCTCACTGTCTTCGAGGGGCAGACCGGCAGGGAGCTCGAGACCGTCCGCTACCAGCCCGGTCGGACCGATGACGGGCTCCGGTGGGGTGACTACGCGATGGCGCGGATCGAGCCGGGCAACCGGGTCGACCGCTTCCTGGCAGGCGTCGCCTATCTGGACGGTTCCCGCCCTTCCGCGGTCTTTGCCCGCGGCTACTACACGCGTACGACGCTGGCGGCGTACGACTGGAACGGCCGGCGGATCACCACGCGGTGGTTCGTGGACAGCGGCTGGACGCCGATGACGAACCCGTTCAACGACGGCCCGCACGGGCGCGACGGAACCGATCCCGAGTATGGCTCCATCACGACCCAGGGGTTCCACTCGCTCAGCGCCTCGGATGTCGACGGCGACGGCAAGCAGGAGATCGTCTACGGCTCGGCGACGATCGACGACGACGGCAGCGTGCTCTACAGTTCCGCCGACGTCCTGCCGCCGGGGAGTGCCGACCCTGGCGCGGTCGCGCGGCTCGGGCACGGCGACGCGATGCACGTGACCGACATCGATCCGCAGCGTCCTGGTCTCGAGATCTTCACCGTGCACGAGGGCGGGACGTTCGCGCCGTACGGGTATGCCTTGCGAGACGCGAAGACCGGTCAGGTGATCTACGGCGAGTACTCCGGCCGGGATACCGGGCGCGGCATGATCGGCGACATCGTGCCGAGTGAACCGGGCCTGGAGACGTGGGCGATGCGCCTGCGTACGGCGGACGGCGACGCGCTTGGCACCGCCCAACCGGGCACGAATCAGAGCATCCGGTGGGCCGCGAACATGACCACGCAGATCGTCGACGGATCCGGAACCGTCACGCCGACGATCAAGGACTGGCAGCGTGGCACCCTCCTGACAGCCACCGGCACGCTGACGAACAACGGCACGAAGGGCAACCCGTCACTGGTCGCGGACGTGTTCGGCGATTGGCGTGAGGAGCTGCTGGTGCGTACGGCGGACAGCAGCGCGATCCGGATCTATCTCAGCACCGAGGTCACGGACCGCAAGATGTACACGCTGATGCACGATCCTCAGTACCGGGCCCAGGTCGCGCGGCAGAACACGTCGTACAACCAGCCGTCCTACCCGGGCTTCTACCTCGCGTCCGACACGGACTGGTCGAAGGTTCCGCTGCCCGGTCGCCGGTAGTCCGTTCACACATAACCTCTCGAAGACTTATGTGTCGTCACCCCATGGCTGGGGTCTGACCGGATTCCTAGAGTCTCCGGCATGGCTACCCGACGTCGTGCCCTTGTCACCGGAGCTGCGTCCGGTATCGGAGCCGCGTGCGCCCGGCGCCTGACGGCTGACGGCGTCCACGTCATCGCAGTCGACTACGACGCCGCCGGACTCGAAGCGCTCGAACGCGTGGAGCACGTTGTCGCCGATCTGGCCGACCTGGAGCGGCTGTCGGACCTGCCCACGGATGTGGACATCCTGGTGAACAACGTGGGTGTCCAGCAGGTCGCACCGGTCGAGCAGTTCCCGCCGGAGCGGTTCAGCTACATGGTGCGGCTCATGCTCGAGTCGCCGTTCCGTCTGATCCGTCAGACCCTTCCACACATGTACGGCGCCGGCTGGGGCCGAGTGGTCAACATCAGCTCGGTCCACGGACTCCGGGCCAGCCCGTTCAAGGCGGCGTACGTCGCTGCCAAGCACGGACTGGAGGGACTCAGCAAGGTGGTCGCACTGGAGGGTGCGGCCCACGGCGTGACCAGCAACTGTGTGAACCCGGCCTACGTCCGTACGCCGCTCGTCACCGCACAGCTCGCGGACCAGGCGGCCTCCCACGGTCTGACCGAGTCAGAGGTGCTGGAGAAAGTCATGCTCGAACCGGTCGCGGTGAAGCGGCTGATCGAGCCGGACGAAGTGGCGGAGCTGGTCGCGATGCTGTGCGGTCCCGCCTCCGCCTCCATCACGGGGAGCTCGTTCGTACTCGACGGCGGCTGGACCGCCCACTAAGCAGCTCAGGAGAGCCCGTCATGACAGCAACACAACCGGTCCAAACCCGTACGCCGATCGTCCGGGTGGTCGGCGCGAGTCTCGTCGGCACGACCGTCGAGTGGTACGACTTCTTCCTGTACGGCGTGGCCGCGTCGGTGGTGTTCGGCGAACTGTTCTTCCCCAAGGGGGAGGAGCTCACCGGCACCCTGCTGAGCTTCGCCACCTTCGCGGTCGGGTTCTTCGCCCGTCCGATCGGTGGAGTGGTGTTCGGCCACTTCGGTGACCGCCTTGGCCGTAAGAACCTGCTGGTGCTCTCCCTGCTGATGATGGGCGTCGCCACGTTCGCCATCGGCCTGTTGCCGACGTACGCACAGGTCGGTGCACTCGCTCCGATCCTTCTCACCGTGCTGCGGCTCATCCAGGGCTTCGCGCTCGGTGGAGAGTGGGGTGGTGCCGTACTGATCGTGTCGGAGCATGGTGATCCGGCACGACGCGGCTTCTGGGCGTCCTGGCCGCAGGCTGGTGCTCCTGCGGGACAGCTGATCGCCAACGGCGTACTGGCCGGACTGGCTGCCTTCCAGTCGGACTCCGCCTTCAACTCGTGGGGCTGGCGCATTCCGTTCCTGCTGTCCGCCGTACTGGTGCTGGTCGGCCTGTGGGTGCGGCTGCGGATCGAGGAGTCGCCGGTGTTCAAGGAGGCGCGGGCGAAGCAGGAGCCCACTGACAAGCTGCCGCTGCTCGAGGTGATCACCCGCTACCCGCGGGAGGTGCTGACGGCTATGGGTGCACGGATGGCGGAGAACGTCAGCTACTACATCTTCACCATCGTGATCGCGACGTACGCGAAGGAACAACTGGGCTTGGGCAAGTCGTTCGCGCTGAACGCCGTACTGATCGGTGCGGCCGTGCACTTCTGCGCCATCCCGCTGTGGGGTGCCCTGTCCGACCGGATCGGTCGGAAGCCGGTGTACCTGATCGGTGCCTTCGGCGTCGGCGTGTGGGCCTTCGTCTTCGTCGCACTGGTCGACACGAAGAACTTCGTCCTCGCCACACTGGCTGTGACGGTCGGACTCGTGCTGCACGGTGCGATGTACGGGCCGCAGGCATCGTTCTTCACCGAGCTGTTCGGTACCCGGGTCCGCTACTCCGGTGTCTCGGTGGGCTACCAGCTCGCGTCGATCATCGCGGGCGGCCTGGCACCGTTCATCGCGGTGGCACTGCTCAAGGCGTACGACTCCGGCTATGCGATCGCCGTGTACGTCGCAGCCTGCGCAGTCATCTCCGTCATCGCCGTCACGTCGTACTCCGAGACACGCAAGCGGGACCTGACCACCGTCTAGGTGGCATCATCGCGAACGTGGAGGAGTTGCTGCGGCTGCTGGCCGAGGGTGCGCCAGGCAGCGAGCTGGCCCGGGCGGCGGGGGAGGACGCCGTCGCCCGGGACCTCGCCCTGCGGATCCGGGCCGGCATCGACGCCAGCAAGAAGCGTGAGGCGGAGCTGTCCGCCCTGGTCGACGTCGCCCGCGAGCTCGCGTCGGCCCGCGACCCGGGCGGCGTACTGGACACCATCGTCCACCGCGCCCGCACTCTGCTCGGCGCGGACGTGGCCTATCTGACCTTGTACGACGAGGCACGCGGCGACACGTACATGCGGGCAACGGACGGCTCCGTGTCGGCGGCCTTCCAACAGGTGCGGCTCCCCCTGGGCGCGGGACTCGGCGGTCTGGTCGCGGAGACCCACAAGCCCTACTGGACCGCCGACTACCCCGCTGACCAGCGTTTCCGCCACACCTCCCACATCGACCACGCGGTCGGGGAGGAAGGACTCGTCGCCATCCTCGGTACGCCGCTCATCGTCGACGGAGCGTTCGTCGGCGTACTGTTCGCCTCCAACCGGACTCGCCGGCCGTTCAGCCGCGAGGAGGTGTCGCTGCTTGGTTCTCTCGCGGCGCTTGCGGCCGTGACGATCGTCCAGGTACGCGCGGCCGCCGAGACCGCGGCCGCGCTCGACCAGCTCTCCGAGGCCCACGCCGGGACCGAGCACGCGGCCGCCGCACACGACCGGTTCGCCGACATCGTCCTGTCCGGTGGTGACGTCGACGCGATCGCCGCCGCGCTGGCCGAGCTCCTCGACGTGTGGGTCGTCCTGGTCGATGCTGTCGGCAACGAACTGGCCGTCGCCGGTTCACCCGACCGCTCCGCCGTACCGTGGCAGGAGTCCGAGTCCGGCCGGCTGACCCGCATCGGCGACTGCTGGGTCGTCGCCGCGACCGCGAAACGCGAACGCCTGGGTGCCTTGGTGATCGGGGGTGTCGACGACCTGTCCGGCGCGGACCAGCGCATCGTCGAACGAGCCGCCGTGGTCACCGCCCTGGTCCTTCTCTTCCGCCGTCAGGCCGCGGAGCAGGCGCAGCGCGCCCAGGCCGACCTCCTGTCCGACGTACTCAGTGGCAACGCTGATGCGCGGGCACTGACCGACCGCCTCCGCCTGCTCTCACCGAGCCGTCGTCATGACCACTTAGTGGTAGCCGTCTGCCGTGGCGACCATTCCGCCGTACGTGCTCGGATGCCTGCGCCGTTGGAGAGCCGGCTCGTCCTGTCAGGTCCGTACGCCGGCGACCTCGTACTGTTGCTCGCTGCACCAGACCCAGTCTCCGCTGCACGTGGCCTTGCCGACGTGGCGAAGCGCACCGGAGTGACCATCGCTGTGACCGGTCCGGTGGCCTGGGGCGCACCACTGGTCGAGGCGCACCGGCAGGCGGCCCGCCTAACGACGACCATGGTGCGCCTGGGCCGCGGTGGCGAGTCCGCGACGCCGGACGACCTGGGCGTCGCCGGATTGGTCGGTGCGGGGGAGGTCGACGTACGGGCGCATGTGGAGCATGTGCTCGGGTCGGTCCTGCAGTACGACGCTCAGCGGGGGACTGATCTGGTCGGCACGCTGCAGGCGTACTTCGCCGCGGGTCAGAGTCCGACGCGCGCAGCTACCGCGTTGCACATCCACCCCAACACGGTCCAGCAGCGCCTGGATCGCATCAGCGCGCTCCTCGGCGACGGTTGGCAGCAACCGGACCGCGCACTGGATCTGCAGGTCGCACTTCGCCTGCACGCCGCTCTCGGCTGAAGCCTGTCATCCGTTCGTACGACGCACGTCGTACGAACGCTGCTCCGTGTCGGTTGAACGATCGCTTCTGTCACCCGTTCACCCGCTGTGACGAACCACGGCGTGTCGACGATCATTTGTGACACAGAGTGCTTGCCTCGCCGCCTGGTCCAGGCCGGGGATCTGACTTCCGGTTGGACCACGACGACGGTACCGGTCATACCGACCGGGCTCGGAATGGGGAGATTGTGAACGACACATCGGTGGACCCGCGCGCGGGATCGAAGAGCTCACGTGCGGTCGCGCTGCGCGGAGGAGTCGGCGCGCTGGCGCTCGTGCTGGGCGGCGCAACCCTCGCGATGGCTCCTTCGGCCTCGGCCGGCGGCGACGTCATCAACGGCAACCCGACCTGCGAAAGTCTGATCCCGGGTTCGACCGAGATCAAGTTCAAGCCGACCCCTGGTACGAAGACCGCGGACGGCGTGACGGTCACCTGGACCGTGCGCATCCTGACGGCGGACGACCCGGACCACCCCGGTGACCAGACCGGCGGCCAGGTGGTTGCCTTCACCGCCGTGGGCGGCACCGTGCTGGCCGTTCTGGTCAAGGGCGGTCCGGCGGTGAACTACTACAACTACCGACCGAACGGGACCATCGCGGGCGCAGGCCTGCACGCGCCGGTGAATTCGAGCAACCAGAAGTACTACGACATCAGCGGCGTCAACTTCTGCGTCGCCAAGCTGACGACCACGCCGACCCCGTCCGAGACGCCGAGCGAGACGCCGGCGGAGACGCCGAGCGAGACGCCGTCGGAGACGCCGAGCGAGACGCCGTCGGAGACGCCGAGCGAGACGCCGTCGGAGACGCCGAGCGAGACGCCGTCGGAGACGCCGAGCGAGACGCCG